>NZ_CP040753.1:0-1227500 GCF_006064855.1 Sulfitobacter sp. BSw21498 | reverse complement strand
GTGGCGTTGGCGTTTGGTGTGCCGCCAATGCTTTTGGGGATCGCGGGAGATGCGACCTATGCCAATTACCAAGAGGCGCATCGGGCGTTCTATCGGTTGACGGTGTTGCCATTGGCCACGCGGGTTGCGGCCGCACTTGGGGCTTGGCTGGCGGGATTCACGAATGAGGCGGTGACGTTGAAGCCCGATCTGGATCAGGTGTCGGCCTTGGCGCAGGAACGCGATGCCCAATGGGCGCGGGTGGCGGGGGCCGATTTTCTGACGCAGGCGGAAAAGCGGTCTTTGTTGGGGCTGCCAGCGGTGGCGGCGGATGGGTGAGGAAATGGGCTTTGACCGGTTTGAATGTGCGCCGGGCTTGCGGTTGCAGGCGCATGAGAGGGTGAGTGCGATCCACCACGAGAACCTTTTGCAGCGGTTGGACCGGCTGGAAGAGATGATGGAGCGGCTGGAGCGGCGGTTGTGGTTGACCGTCTACGGTGTGGTCGCGGTGATTTTGGCGCAGGCGGTGCAGTCGTTTCTGGTGGTCGCGCCGTAGCAATTTGAACGCAAGGGAGGGTGTCATGGAAGATGGCATGCGCTTCGGCCTCGGGTCGGAGAACGGGAGAGGTTTGCCCCACATGGGCGGCGGGTTGGAGCATAAGTTCGCGCGGTTTGACGAGGGGCTTGTGGTGGAGGGCGGCTTCGAGATCAGCGGCTATGCCAGCCTTTTCGGCCGCGTCGATCAGGGCGGCGATCTGGTGGCGCGGGGGGCTTACGGCGCGTCGCTGGCGGCTGCCGGGGAAGCGGGTCGGCGGATCAAGATGCTTTGGCAGCATGATCCGGCCCAGCCCATTGGGGTGTGGGACGAACTGCGCGAGGACGCGCGCGGCCTCTGGGTCAAGGGGCGGCTGCTGGACAGTGTGGCACGGGGACGCGAGGCGGCGGCTCTGATCGAGGCGGGGGCGATTGACGGGCTGAGCATCGGCTATCGCACCCTGCGTGCGGCCAAGAATGACGCGGGCCAACGTGTGCTGCAGACGCTTGATCTGTGGGAGGTGTCGCTGGTGACGTTTCCCATGCTCCCCACCGCGCGGGTCGCGGCGAAGGGGGATTTCATCGCCGTCGGAGAGGTCTTGCGCGGCATGGCAGGTGTCTTTGACGAGGCACGGCAGAATTTACACCGGAACGGAGGGTGAGCGGATGGAGCAGACAGTGGATGACACGGATGCTGAGCGAAACGGTGCAGTGGAGCAGATGCGCCGCGCGGTGAGTGGTTTTGTGCATGATTTCAAAGGATTTCAAGACGAGATGACGACCAAGTTGCAACAAACAGAAGAGCGAATGACTATGTTGGATCGAAAGATGACTTTGCCGGCGCGGACCCCTTTGGCGGGGGCTGTAGAGACGGGCGCGCCGCATCAGAAAGCGTTGCAGGCCTATATCCGCAATGGCGACGACGACGGGTTGCGGGGGCTTGAACTGGAGAGTAAGGCGCTGTCGGCGGCGGTGAATTCGGATGGCGGCTATCTGGTGGATCCACAGACGTCGGATCGGGTGAAGTCGGTGTTGAATGCCACGGCGTCGATCCGCGCTATCGCGTCGGTCGTGCAGGTGGAGGCGACGTCCTACGATGTGCTGGTGGACCATGCCGACGTGGGGGCCGGTTGGGCGACAGAGACGGGTGCCGTGTCAGAGACCGACACGCCGCAGATCGACCGGATCACCATCCCGTTGCACGAGTTAAGCGCGCTGCCCAAAGCGTCGCAGCGGTTGCTGGATGACAGTGCGTTCGACATCGAGGCCTGGCTGGCCGGACGGATTGCCGACAAATTCTCGCGGGCCGAGGCTGCGGCCTTTATCCACGGCGACGGGATCGACAAGCCCAAGGGGTTTCTCGCCCATGCCACGGTCGACAATGTGATCTGGGAATGGGGCAACCTGGGCTATGTGCCTACCGGCGTCGCGGGGGAAATCACGGCGGATGCGGTGGTTGATCTGGTCTATGCGCTTGGGGCGCAGTACCGCGCGCAGGCGAGCTTTGTCATGAGCTCGAAGACGGCCGGTATCGTGCGCAAGCTCAAGGATCTGGACGGGCGGTTCTTGTGGTCGGACGGCATGACGCAGGGCCAGCCCGCGCGGCTGATGGGCTATCCGGTGCTGGTGGCCGAGGACATGCCCGATGTGGCAGCGGATTCATTTTCGGTCGCGTTCGGGGACTTTGCTGCCGGCTATACCGTGGCGGAGCGGCCAGACCTGCGTATTCTGCGCGATCCCTTTAGCGCCAAACCGCATGTGTTGTTCTACGCAACCAAACGGGTGGGTGGCGACGTGAGCGATTTCGCCGCGATCAAGTTGCTGAAATTCGGCACCGCGTAAGGCGCGGGGTCGAACACGGGGGGGCCGGTGATGTCCGGCCCTCACCCCCGGGCGCGCGATGATGCGCCGGGTGCATTGCCTAGCTGCTGCCTCCGACCGAGCGATGCAGTCGGAGTGCGCGTCCGGGGGGCTTTGGCGGGCTAGATTTGGAGCGATGAGATGTTGATCGAAGAGACAGGGGTGGCGGAGGCCGATCTGCCGCTAGAGCCGTTCAAGGCGCATTTGCGGATGGGCAGCGGCTTTGGCACTGAGACGGTACAAGAGCCCGTGCTGGCGGGATTTTTGCGTGCAGCCATCGCAGCGATAGAGGCACGCACGGGCAAGGCTCTGATCACGCGACAGTTCGCGCTGACTTTGCAGGAGTGGAAAGACACGCAGGCGCAGGCTTTGCCAGTGGCACCGGTGCAGGGGATCGTGAGCGTTACGGTGGTGTCGCGGGATGCGCTGGCGACGGTGATCGAGCCGCAGCGGTATTGGTTGGTGCGGGACATGCAGGTGCCGCTGTTGAAACCGTCGGGGGCAATGCTGCCCTTCATTCCGCCACAGGGATCGGTCGAGATCGTGTTTGAGGCCGGGCTTGGGCAAAGCTGGGGCACGGTGCCTGCGGATTTGCAGCAGGCCGTGCTGATGCTGGCGGCGCATTACTATGAGTATCGCCATGAAACGCGGTTGGGCGACGGCTGTATGCCCTTTGGTGTAAGCAGCCTGATTGAACGCTACCGCCCGCTGCGGATCGGCTTGGGAGCACGCTCATGAGCCGGCTGTCGTTGAACCGCCGCTTGGTGCTGGAGGCGCAGGTGCCCCAGCCGGACGGGGCGGGCGGAGAGAGCCGGACATGGGTGCGGGTGGGTGATCTGTGGGCGGATGTCACAGCACGGCGTGGGCGGCAATTGGGCAAGGGCGGTATCGCGGTCAGTCGCGGGGTTTATGTGGTGACGGTACGCGGTGCCCCCGTGGGCGATCCGGCCCGCCCCTTGCCCCAGCAGCGGTTTCGTGAGGGCGCGCGGGTCTATCAGATCCAGTCTGTGGCCGAACAAGACGCACAGGGGCGGTATCTGGCCTGCCTGACCCATGAGGAGGTCGCGGTATGAGCTATGGCATGGGGTTTGCACTACAGCAGGCCGTCTTTGGTGTGCTGCGCACGGATCAGGCGGTGACGGCGCTGGTGGGGGATGCGGTTTTTGACGCGGCTCCGGCGGGTGAGGTGCCTGCGCTTTATGTGCAGTTAGGGGCAGAAGCGGTGCGCGATGCCTCTGACGGGACAGGCGGCGGGGCCGAGCATCGGTTCACGGTTGTCGTGGTGACGCATCACGCGGGGTTTGCCACAGCGAAACAGGTCGCGACCGCGGTGAGTGATGCGCTGGTCGGCGGGCGGTTTGCCCTGAGCCGGGGGCATTTGGTCAGCCTGAGGTTCGAGCGGGCGGTGGCGCGTCAGGTCGGGGCGGATGCACGTCGCCAGATAGAGATGCGGTTCAGGGCGCGGGTTCAGGACGGCTGAGCCGGAGTTTCAGGAAATTATCAGGAGAGTGGATATGGCTGTTCAAGCGGGAAAAGACCTTTTGGTTAAGGTGGACATGACAAGCGATGGTCAGTTCGAGACGATCGCGGGCCTGCGTGCGACGCGGGTGAGTTTCAATGCGGAGCCAGTGGAGGTGACCTCGCTTGATAGTGACGGGGGGTGGCGAGAGCTGCTGGCGGGGGCCGGTGTGCGATCTGCGGCGATTAGCGGGTCGGGCGTGTTTCGCGATGCCGGTACGGACGAACGGGCGCGGCAGCTGTTCTTTGACGGGCTGACGCCGGACTTTCAGATCGTGATCCCAAGTTTCGGTATCATCGAGGGCCCGTTTCAGGTGGCCGCGATCGAATACGGCGGGTCGCTCAATGGGGAGGCGACCTATGAGCTGAGCCTGCAATCGGCGGGGCAATTGAGCTTTACCGCCGATACTGATGATGCACCGCAGGGTGGGAACTAGGGGATGGTGAACCGGTGGCGAGGAGATGTGGTGCTGGTGGTGAACGGGCAGCGGCGCGTGGCGCGGTTGACCTTGGGTGCATTGGCCGAGCTGGAGGATGCGCTGGAAGAGCCATCACTGGTGGCTTTGGTCGAACGTTTCGAGGGGAACGGGTTCAGCAGTCGGGACGTGCTGTTGCTGCTTGCCGCAGGGCTGCGTGCAGGGGGGACCGAGGTCAGCGCCGAGACGCTGGCACAGGCCGAGATCGAGGGCGGACCGGTGATCGCTGCACAAGCGGCGGCAGAGCTTTTGGCGCGCGCGTTTGTGGTGCCGGTATGAGCGTAGGGCTGTGAATGCGGGAATAGAGACAGCGCAGGGCATGGACTGGCCCGCCTTGATGCGCGCGGGGCTGAGAGGCTTGCATCTCACGCCCGATGCTTTTTGGGCGCTGACCCCAGCAGAGCTTCAGCTGATGCTGGGGGGTGAGACGGCGCAGGCACCGCTGCTGGGGGATGGGCTGGCGGCCTTGATGGCGGCTTATCCCGATAGGGAGAGAGAGGAAGACTGATGGCACAGGATGATACATTCGACGCACTGGAGGACGGAGCGGAACGGTTGAACGGCACGCTTGACCTAACTCAGTCGCTGGTTGCCGGTTTCGATACCGAGCTGCGGCGCATGCGGAGTGCTTTGGCCGCGACGGGCAAGGATGTCGCCACGCTGGAGAAAGGGCTGAGCCGCGGCTTGCGCAAGGCATTTGACGGCGTTGCCTTTGACGGGATGAAGCTGTCCGACGCTTTGTCGACGGTGGCACGGTCCATGGTGAGCACGACCTATAGCGCGGCGATGAAACCGGTCACAGATCATGTGGGGGGGCTGATCAGTCAGGGGGTGGGATCGCTGATGCAGGGGATATTGCCCTTTGCGGACGGAGCGCCGTTCTCGCAGGGGCGGGTGATGCCCTTTGCCCAAGGGGGAATTGTCAGCACCGCCACGGGCTTTGGCATGCGCGGGGGGATGGGGCTGATGGGCGAAGCGGGGCCGGAAGCAATCATGCCACTGGCACGGGGGCCGGACGGTAAGCTGGGTGTCAAAGGTGGCGGAGGCGGAGGGACGACCGTGGTCATGAATATCGCCACCCCCGATGTGCAGGGGTTCCAGCGCAGTCAAAGCCAGATCGCCGCTCAGCTGAGCCGTGCATTAAGCAGTGGCAATCGAAACCGCTAAGGGAGCAAACCTATGAATTTCCACGATGTCAGATTTCCGCCCGGCCTTAGCTTTGGATCTTTAGGGGGGCCACAACGACGTACAGATGTTGTGACCCTTGCCAACGGGTACGAGGAACGCAACACGCCCTGGGCCCATTCCCGTCGTGTCTATGATGCGGGGTTAGGTATGCGGTCTATCGATGATGTCCAAGCGCTCACGGGGTTCTTTGAAGCGCGTATGGGACAGATGTACGGGTTTCGCTGGAAGGACTGGGCTGACTTTAAATCCTGTGCTTCCTCTGTCGGTGTCGCGTTCGAGGATCAGAACCTCGGGTACGGGGATGGTGTGAAGACGGAATACCAGTTGGTGAAGACCTATGCCTCTGGTGGACACAGCTATCTGCGGCCAATCACCAAGCCGGTTGCCGGAACGGTGCGGGTGGGGATAGAGCAGGATGCCCTACAAGAGGGGAGCGATTATCACGTCGATCTAAGCACCGGGGTCATTCAATTTGTCCATGCGCCGGACATCGATATGCAGGTCTCTGCCGGCTATGAATTCGACGTGCCCGTGCGGTTTGACACGGACCGCATTCTGGTCAGTGTCGCAAGCTTTCAAGCGGGGCAGGTGCCTGATGTGCCCGTGATCGAGGTGCGGGTATGAGCGGCGCGGATAAGAGCGCGTTGTTGACCCATGCGCGGACGGGTCTAACGACGCTGTGCTATGCTTGGGCGATCCAGCGGCGGGACGGTGTGACTTTGGCTTTCACCGATCACGACCGGCCGCTGGCCTTTGACGGGCTGGAATTTCGGGCAGACAGCGGGCTTAGCGCGCGGGCTTTGGCGCAGAGCACGGGGTTGTCGGTGGATAATACAGAGGCGCTGGGCGCGCTGAGCGATGACGCAATCCGCGAAAACGAGATCGAGCAGGGGCGCTTTGATGGGGCGGACGTGCGGTGCTGGCGGGTGAACTGGGCCGATTTGACCGCGCGATGCGTGATCTTTCGCGGCAGTATCGGTGAGATGCAGCGCGCCGGTGGGGCCTTTCGGGCGGAGCTGCGCGGGCTGACCGAGGCGCTGAACCGGCCTATGGGGCGGGTGTTTCAGAAGCCCTGCACGGCGGTGCTGGGGGATGCGGCCTGCGGGTTCGATCTAGCGACTGCGGGCTATGCGGTCACCTTGGCCGCCGAGGACCACGACGACGGGCGGGTGTTTCGCTGGGATGGCATCGGCGGGTTTGAGGATGGGTGGTTCGCGCGAGGGCGGCTTGAGGTGCTAGACGGCCCTGCGACAGGGCTGTGGGGGATCATCAAACACGACCGCGTGTTAAACGGTCAGCGCGAGGTCGAACTGTGGGAGCCGATACGCGGTATTGTCGCCACCGGGCAACAGCTTCGACTGATCGCTGGGTGCGACAAACGCCAAGCGACCTGCCGGTTGAAATTCAACAACTTGCTGAACTTTCAAGGCTTTCCCGATCTGCCGAGCGCGGATTGGATGATGGCGGTGCCGAAATCCTCGGGCAGCAATACCGGGGGATCACTGCGATGATCGCGCGAGGGGCATCCGTGGTTGAAGCAGCGCGGGGTTGGATCGGTACACCCTATGTGCATCAGGCGGCGCGCAAGGGGGCGGGCTGCGACTGCCTGGGCCTGCTGCGCGGCGTCTGGCTAGAGGTCGTCGGGCAGGTGCCCGAGGCGATCCCTGCCTATTCGATGGATTGGTCCGAGCCGCAGGGCGAGGAGCGCTTGTGGCAGGCCGCATTGCGCCACCTGTCGGCGAAATCCCTGACCGATGAAGCCCCCGGCGACGTGCTGCTGTTTCGCCTGCGCAGCGGGGCGGTGGCGAAACATTTGGGCATGGCGACAAAGGTCGGCCCGCAGGCGCGCTTTATCCATGCCTACAGCGGTCACGGGGTTACTGAAAGCCCCCTGAGCATGCCGTGGCGCAGGCGCATTGTAGCACGTTTTGAATTTCCGGCGGAGGCGATCTGATGGCGACGATACTTCTTTCAACGGCAGGTGCCGCGATTGGCGGATCGGTCGGGGGGACGCTCGCGGGGCTTTCCTCGGTCGCGGTGGGGCGTGCGGTGGGTGCGACCCTTGGGCGCGTGATCGACCAGCGGCTGTTGGGACAAGGGGCGCAGGCGGTAGAGACCGGCAAGGTCGACCGGTTTCGGCTGACGCAAGCGGGCGAGGGCGCGGCTGTACCGCAGGTCTTTGGCCGGATGCGGGTCGGGGGGCAGGTGATCTGGGCCGCTGACTTTTCCGAAACGACGACGGTAACGGGCGGCGGCGGCAAGGGGGCCCCTTCGACACCCCAAACGACCGAATACAGCTATAGCGTCAGCCTTGCGATTGCGCTGTGCGAGGGTGAAATTACCAGCGTTGGCCGGATTTGGGCCGATGGGGAGGAAATCTCGGGCCAAGCGCTGAACATGGCCGTTTATCTTGGCACGCAAGACCAGTTGCCCGATCCGACGATTGCCGCAATCGAGGGCGCGGATGATGTACCGGCCTATCGCGGGACGGCCTATGTGGTGATGGAGAACCTCGCGCTTGGACAGTTCGGCAACCGTGTGCCGCAGTTCTCGTTCGAGGTGCTGCGCGCCGAAGAACCCGGCGCGCCCGACGCCGAGATAAGCGTCACACACAGCGTCAAAGGGGTCGCGCTGATCCCCGGTACGGGTGAATACGCCTTGGCCACGACGCCTGTGCATTACAGCGACGGTAAAGGCGGGCGGTGGAGCGCCAATGTCTCTACCCCTGACGGGCGCACGGATTTCGTCGCGTCGCTGGAGGACGTGACCCAGGAGCTACCGCAGCTGGCGGCCGCGTCGCTTGTTGTGTCGTGGTTCGGCAATGACCTGCGCTGCGGGGAATGCCGTGTGCGCCCAATGGTGGAAAGCGCGGTCATTGATGGCGAGAATATGCCATGGCAGGTGGCGGGGCTCGCCCGTGGCGACGCCGATGTGATCGCCCGCGAGGACGACCGTCCCGTCTATGGTGGCACGCCGACGGATGCCTCTGTGATCGAGGCGATCCACGCGATGAACGTGGCGGGGAAGGCAGTGATGTTCTACCCGTTCATTCTGATGGACCAGCTGGACGGTAATACGCTGCCCGATCCCCATAGCGACGCGGCCGCACAGCCCAAACTGCCGTGGCGCGGGCGGATCACGCTGGACAGGGCTCCGGGGCGGGCGGGCAGCACGGATGGGACACTGGCAGCGCACAACGAGGTGGCGCAGTTTTTCGGAACTGTCACGGCGGCTGATTTCTCGGTCTCGGGTGGGGACGTGGTCTATACCGGCCCACAGGAATGGTCGATGTCGCGGTTCGTTCTGCATTACGCGGCGCTGTGCAAAGCCGCCGGTGGGGTCGACGCGTTTTGTATCGGCACAGAGATGCGCGGGCTGACGCAAATCAGGGGGGCAGGTAACAGCTTTGTCGCGGTGCAGGCGTTTCGCGCTTTGGCCGCAGAGGCACGTACCCTGTTGGGGTCGGACACTAAGATCAGCTATGCCGCTGATTGGTCAGAATATTTTGGCTATCATCCGCAGGATGGCAGCGGCGATGTGTTCTTTCACCTTGATCCATTGTGGGCCGATGACAACATCGATTTCATCGGTATCGACACCTACATGCCGTTGTCCGATTGGCGCGACGGTAGGGATCATCTGGACGCGCAGCACAGCGATAGCATCTACGCGTTAAGCTATCTGTCGGGCAATGTGGCGGGCGGCGAGGGGTTTGACTGGTTCTACCATTCAGACGAAGCGCGCGCGGCGCAGATCCGCACGCCGATCACCGACGGTGCCTATGGGGAACCTTGGGTCTACCGGTATAAGGACCTGCGCGGCTGGTGGGAAAACCTGCATCACGACCGGATTGGTGGCGTACGCGCGGCGGAACCGACTGGCTGGAAACCCGGATCCAAGCCGATCTGGTTCACGGAATACGGCTGTGCTGCGGTGGACAAGGGGACAAACCAACCCAACAAGTTTCTCGACCTCAAAAGCTCGGAAAGCAGCCTGCCGCGGTATTCGACCGGCGCGCGGGATGAGTTGATGCAGATGCAATATCTGCGGGCGATAGCCCGTCATTGGGGGGATGCAGAAAAAAACCCTCTGTCGGCAGAATATGGTGGCGCAATGGTGGATATGACCCGCGCCTTTGTCTGGGCATGGGACACGCGGCCCTATCCGTTTTTTCCTAATAACCGGACCTTGTGGGACGATGGTCAAAATTATGCACGCGGGCATTGGTTGAACGGACGCAGCGCGGCGCTGCCGCTGTCGGTGTTGGTATCCTCGATCTGTCGTCGTGCTGGCATTAACGGTTTTGATACCTCTGGGCTATATGGCTATGTGCGCGGCTATGTGGTGGACGAAGTCGCCGATGCGCGTGCGGCATTGCAGCCGCTGATGCTGCGCTTTGGCTTTGATGCCGTGGAACGCGACGGCGTGTTGCGTTTCATCATGCGGGATGGATTGGATGCCGTACCGCTTGCCCGTGAAATGTTTGCTGTCTCTGGCGATCTGGAGGTATCGTTGGAACAAACCCGTGAGGCCGAGGCCGAACTATCAGGCCGGATGCGTTTACGGTTTGTGCAGGCGGATGGAGATTACGATGCGATCGCCGAAGAAGCGGTCTTGCCTGACAATGCGGCCCATGCGGTGGCGACGTCGGAGTTGAATATGGCGCTTACCCGGGCGGAGGGGCATCAGACAGCCGAACGCTGGCTGACAGAGGCGCGTGTTGCCCGGGAAGGTGTGCGTTTGGCGCTGCCGCCGTCTATGATGGATGTCGGTGCGGGGGATGTGATCGCTGTGCCGCCTGATGAGGGGGAAGGCGATGCGCTGTACCGTGTGGATCGGGTCGAAATGGGAGAGTTAAGCCTGATCGATGCTGTACGCATTGAGCCGGAGGTGTACGCCCCCGCGCCGTTCGATGATGATCTGGTCGCGCTCAAGCCGTTTGTCGCGCCTGTGCCGGTGCATGCGGTGTTTCTTGACCTGCCGCTGCTGCGCGGCGACGAGGTGCCACACGCGCCCTATGTTGCCGCGACAGCGCGGCAATGGCCGGGTAATGTCGCGGTCTATGCGTCTCGTGGGGCATCTAATTTCAGGCTGAACAAGGTGGTGCCTTTGCGTGCGACAATGGGTGTGACGCATAATGATCTGCTGCGGGCGCGCCCCGGGGTTCTGGATCGGGGGGCGGCTTTGCAGGTAACGCTGTCGAGCGGCGGGCTAGAGAGTATCGAGCCCGACGATCTGCTGGGCGGGGGCAATCTGGCTGCGATCGGAGACGGTACCGCCGACCGGTGGGAGGTGTTCCAGTTCACCACTGCCGAGTTGATCGCACCGCAGACATATCTGCTGCGCGACCGGCTGCGGGGGCAGGCGGGATCGGATGGGCTAATGCCAGAGGTGTGGCCTACGGGCTCGCAGTTTGTTCTGCTCAACTCGGTACCGCGTCAGATCGAGCTTGGCCCAAACCTTCTGCGGATCGCCCAGACCTATCGCATTGGCCCCGCAGCCCGCCCGCTGGATGATCCGAGCTACGTTCAAAAAAACGAGAGCTTTAATGGCAACGGGCTGCGTCCCTACCGCCCCTGTCATTTGCGGGTGGAGGTCGATGCGGGTGATATGACCTTTAACTGGGTGCGACGGACGCGTCTTAATGGCGACCAGTGGTCGGCGTTCGATCTGCCCATTGGGGAGGAAAGCGAACAATATCAAGTGCGTATCATGCAAAACGGCGCGGTGAAGCGCGAGGAAATCGTCGATAACCCCCGATGGAGCTATACCGCGTCGATGCGGTCAGGCGATGGGGTGATCGGGCCAGCTTTGATCAGTATCGCGCAGATATCCGCATTGTATGGGGCCGGTCCGGCACTGTTTGGTGAGATCAATTTGTGATAACCTGTCGGTAATAACGGGCGGCTTTGCGTTTGGCACTTGGGTGGAACCTGCTATAGCGTGATGTCAAAGAAGGATGGTTTCATGGCAAATGCACGCACAAATATAGCCTCGGTTGATCCGGTTTGGGATCAAATCCAGACAGAAGCCCAAAACGCGGTACGCGACGAGCCGCTGATCGGCGGCTTTGTCCACGCTACGATCCTGCATCATAAATCCATTGAAAAAGCACTGTCGTACCGCATCGCGGCCAAGCTGGCGTCGAACGAGATGTCGATGATGGTGGTGCACGAAATGGTCGAACAAGCCTTTGCCAGCGATCCCGACCTGATCAAGGCCGCGCGCGCTGATCTGGTGGCGATCTATGAACGTGACCCGGCTTGCCACCGGCTGTTGCAGCCGATCCTTTATTTCAAAGGCTATCAGGCCGTGCAGGCGTACCGTGTGGGCCATTACCTGTGGAAGCAGGGCAAACGGGATCTGGCCTATTTTGTGCAGATGCGGGTGAGCGAGATTTTCGGCGTCGATATCCACCCTGCCGCCACCATCGGCAAGGGGATCATGATCGACCACGCGCACTCCGTCGTGATCGGCGAAACGGCGGTGGTGGGCGACAACGTGTCTATGCTGCACTCGGTCACTCTGGGCGGGACCGGCAAGGAAGAACAGGACCGGCACCCTAAGATTGGCAATGGTGTGTTGATCGGCGCGGGGGCAAAGGTGTTGGGCAATATCTCGATCGGGCATTGCTCGCGCATCGCGGCGGGGTCTGTCGTGCTGGAATCCGTGCCGCCGTGCAAGACCGTGGCGGGCATCCCCGCACGTGTGGTGGGCGAGGCAGGCTGCGATCAACCGTCGGTATTGATGGACCACATGCTTGGGCCGCAGGGCGACATTAATATGTAATTCTAAGGGCTTGGGGCCGCGCGCGCTTTAGTTTCGGATGTGAAAAAGGTCGGACCGTTTAACGGGTCCGACCTTTTTTGTGGTTAGGCGGGGGGCTGTCTGCCCCCCGACCCCCGAGGATTTATACCCATTTGGAAGTGGCGTCAGGCCAGCATCATCATGGGGTTTTCGAGGTTGTCCTTGATCGCGCTAAGCAGTTGCGCGCCCAAAGCGCCGTCGATGACGCGGTGATCGACAGACAGGGTGACCGACATGACTGTGGCAACGGCAAGTTCGCCGTCCTTGCCAACGACGGGTTTCTTGTTTCCAGCCCCGACGGCCAAAATCGCACCATGCGGTGGGTTGATGACCGCGTCGAAGTTGTCGATCCCGAACATGCCGAGGTTCGAGATAGCGAAGCTGCCCCCTTGATATTCATGCGGCGCGAGCTTGCGGTCGCGGGCGCGGGCAGCGAGGTCTTTCATCTCTGCCGAGAGGGTGGAGAGCGATTTCATCTCGGCGTCTTTCAATACCGGGGTAAACAGGCCGCCTTCAATGGCCACAGCAACCGCGACATCCGATGGTTTTAGCTTGAGAATGCGGTCGCCGGCCCAAACCGCGTTGGCGTCAGAGACTGTTTGCAACGCCAATGCACAGGCCTTGATAATAAAATCGTTAACCGAAAGCTTCACATCACGGGCTTCGAGTTGTTTATTCAGCTCGCCCCGGAATTTCAACAATGCGTCGAGTTCGATATCCCGGCGCAGGTAGAAATGCGGGATAGACTGTTTGGCTTCGGTCAGGCGCGCGGCGATGGTTTTGCGCATCCCGTTGAGAGAGATTTCTTCAAATTCCCGGCCTTCGTACATTTTCATGACAGCATCGGCAGAGGGGCCAGTCGCAAGGGCAGCCTTGGCGGCCGGAGCGCTAGACGTTTCTGCCGCTTCGGCTGATTTTGCCTTGGGGCTGTCGGAGGCGGAGGCCGCTTCCACGTCTGCCTTGATAATGCGCCCGTGCGGGCCGGACCCGGAGAGGGCGGTCAGATCCACACCTTTGTCTGCCGCGATGCGGCGGGCCAGCGGGGTCACAAAGAGCCGTTTCCCGTCGCTGTCTTTGGGTGAAACAGGTGCCGCATTGCCAGTGTCATTGGCGTCGCTTTCGCCGCGGCCATACCCTTTTTCGGGCGTGGAGTCCTGATCTGGCGCGTCTTCTTTGGCGCTGGTGTCCTTTGCCTTGGGGGCAGGGGCGCTGGCGTCGATGTCATCTGCGCTTTCGCCCTCTTCCAGCAGCACGGCGATGGGGGCATTCACCTTGACCCCTTCAGTGCCGTCTTGGATCAGGATCTTGCCGATGGTGCCTTCGTCCACGGCTTCGAACTCCATCGTCGCCTTGTCGGTTTCGATCTCGCACAGGATATCGCCGGAGGAGACGGTATCGCCTTCGGAGACGAGCCACTTCGCGAGCGTGCCTTCTTCCATTGTGGGGCTGAGGGCGGGCATGAGGATTTCTATGGGCATGTTGACCGCTCCTTACTTGTAGGTGACTTTTTTGACCGCCGCGATGACCTCGTCGGTGGTGACCAGCGCCAGACGTTCGAGGTTTGCAGCATAGGGCATGGGCACGTCTTTGCCCGTGCAGTTGATCACCGGAGCGTCCAGATAGTCAAAGGCTTCTTGCATGATCACGCTCGAGATGTAGTTGCCGACCGACCCTTGCGGCCAGCCTTCTTCGACGGTGACACAGCGGTTGGTCTTCATCACCGATTTGATGATGCTGGCAGTGTCCATCGGGCGCAGGGTGCGCAGGTCGATGACTTCGGCGTCGATGCCTTCTTCGGCAAGCTTTTCAGCGGCTTCCAGTGCATAGGTCATGCCGATGCCGAAGCTAACGATGGTGACATCTTTGCCTTCACGCCAGATACGGGCCTTGCCAAAGGGTACAGTGTAATCTTCGACATCCGGCACGTCGAAGGATTTGCCGTACATGATTTCATTTTCAAGGAAGACGACGGGGTTGGGGTCGCGGATCGCCGTTTTCATCAACCCTTTGGCGTCTGAGGCCGAATAGGGCATCACCACCTTGAGGCCGGGGATCTGCATATACCACGCAGCGTAATCCTGGCTGTGCTGCGCACCGACGCGGGCGGCGGCACCGTTTGGACCGCGGAAAACCATTGGGGCGCCCATCTGGCCGCCGGACATGTACAGTGTTTTCGCGGCAGAGTTCAGAATGTGGTCGATGGCCTGCATCGCAAAGTTCCAGGTCATGAATTCGACGATGGGGCGCAGCCCGCCAAAGGCGGCACCTACACCGATCCCGGCAAACCCGTGTTCGGTGATGGGCGTGTCGATGATGCGTTTCGCACCGAATTCGTCCAGCAACCCTTGCGAGATTTTATAGGCACCTTGGTATTCGGCGACTTCTTCACCCATGAGGAACACGTCCTCGTCGCGGCGCATCTCTTCGGCCATGGCGTCGCGCAGGGCCTCGCGCACGGTCTGCTGCTTGAGCTTGGTGCCTTCGGGCCAATCGGGTGTGCTGTCCGTTTCCGGGGCCTTGGGCGCAGCGACGTCGGGCTTGGCAGCCGCAGGGGCTTTGTCGGATTTCCCATCGTCGCTGTCGTCGGATGTCGCTTCTTTGGCTGGGGCGGCGCTGGATGCACTGTCGATGTCAGAAGCGTCTTCACCTTCTTCGAGCAGTACGGCGATGGCGGTGTTGACCTTAACGCCTTCAGTGCCGGCTTCGATCAGGATCTTGCCGATAGTGCCTTCGTCAACGGCTTCGAATTCCATCGTCGCTTTGTCTGTTTCGATTTCGGCCATGATGTCACCGGAGGACACGGTATCGCCCTCTTTGACCAGCCATTTGGAAAGGGTGCCTTCTTCCATTGTGGGGCTCAGTGCGGGCATGAGAATTTCGATTGCCATGGTTCAAGCCTCCTGTGGGACTTCGGTTGCGTAGATGTCTGTCCAAAGCTCTTCGGCCGCCGGCTCGGGGCTTTCTTTGGCAAACTCGGCGCTTGCGTTAACGATTTCCTTGATCTCTTTGTCGATCGCCTTGAGGTCATCCTCGCTGGCGTGTTTGTGTTCCAGCAGAATGTTGCGGACCTGTTCGATGGGATCCCGTTCGTCGCGCATTTTCTGCACTTCTTCGCGGGTGCGGTATTTCGCAGGGTCCGACATAGAGTGTCCGCGATAGCGATATGTCTTGATTTCCAGAATATAGGGGCCGTCGCCCGAACGGCAGTGTTTCACCGCGCGTTCGCCTGCTTCCTTGACTGCAAGCACGTCCATGCCGTCCACCGCTTCGCCGGGGATGCCGAAAGCCTTGCCACGTTCCCAGATTTCAGCGCTGGAGGTGGAGCGTTGCTGCGAGGTGCCCATGGCGTATTGGTTGTTTTCGATGATGAAGATCACCGGAAGTTTCCAAAGCGCCGCCATATTGAATGTCTCGTAGACCTGACCTTGGTTCGCGGCACCATCGCCGAAATAGGTAAAGGTAACGTTGTCATTGCCCTTGTATTTGTCGGCAAAGGCGATGCCGGCCCCGAGGGGGACGTTCGCGCCCACAATGCCGTGGCCACCGTAGAATTTTTTCTCTTTCGAGAACATGTGCATGGAGCCGCCCTTGCCACGGGAATACCCACCTTCGCGGCCCGTCAGCTCGGCCATCACGCCGTCCGGGTTCATCCCGCAAGCCAACATGTGCCCGTGGTCGCGGTAGGTGGTGATGCGGCTGTCGCCGTCCTTGGCCGAGGCTTCAAGCCCGACAACCACGGCTTCTTGCCCGATATAAAGGTGACAGAAGCCCCCGATCAGGCCCATGCCGTAGAGCTGGCCGGCTTTTTCCTCGAAGCGCCGGATCAACAGCATATCGCGGTAATAGGCCTTGAGCTCTTCAGCGCTGGCGTTTGTCTTCTTGGTCGGTTTCTGGGCAGCCATGGGGCAATTCCTCCGTACAGTTGTCCCGCGCACGCGCAAAGTAGTTTAGTGTTAAACTATCTCTTATCGGATTCGACGATTGTTGGCGAGAGACATTTGCCGCGTATGGAAAAGCCCTGCCGAAAAGGGGGCAAATCTAACGTATCGCGTAGGGGGGCCGTTGAAGGTCGCGCCGCTATTAACGGATGACAATCTCGTCTGCGCGGATCATCCCCAGCACCTTGCGGGTTTGTTCATCCAGCAAATCTAGATCAAGATAATCGTCAGACAAGCGATGGGTCAGGTTTTCCATCCGCGCTACGTCAATCTGGACCTGAGCAAGCTGCACGCGCAGGTCCTGCGTCTCGGCTACGATCTCAGCACGACGGAACAGGCCAAAGTTGCCCTGAATCGCAGCGAAGGCGAAATAGAGGCTTAGCGCGAAGGCGATCGCGAAAAACAAAAGTGTGCCGAATGCGGGCTTGCTGCTGCGGTTCATGTCTCTGCCTTTAATCGTCTCTTAATGGACGTTTCCCCAGTATGACACAGGTGATTCGCAAAGGGAATCCCTTGTCTTCTGATTGGTAGAAAACTGCTTAATTTTTTAGGTGGGGCTTATGCGTTATATCTAGCCCCCGGCAGCTGGCAGTATCACTGCCACCGCCGGGGAAAGAACATTAGGCGTCCAATGCCGCGACGCCGGGTAGGGTCTTGCCCTCCATCCACTCAAGGAAGGCCCCGCCCGCGGTAGAGATATAGGTAAAGCTATCGGCAGCACCCGCCTGGTTCAAAGCCGCGACAGTATCGCCGCCCCCTGCGACAGAGATCAACGCCCCGTCCTGTGTCAACGCGGCTGCGGCTTTGGCGGCGGCGACCGTTGCGGTGTCAAAAGGGGCAATTTCGAATGCACCCATGGGGCCATTCCAGATGAGCGTCTTCAATCCGCTAAAGGCGTCCTTGATCAGGTCGACCGTCTTGGGGCCTGCATCCAGAACCATCTGGTCAGGTTCCAGTACAGTTTCCGCCCCAAGGGCAATCGTATCATGCGCGGCACCGGCGGCGAATTCACGCGCGACAAGACCATCGACGGGCAGTAGCACGCGGCAACCGGCCTTTTCAGCTTGGGCCATGATGTCCTTGGCAGTGTCGTAAAAATCGGGCTCTGACAGGGACTTGCCCAAATCTGCCCCCTGCGCGCCCAAAAACGTATTGGCCATGCCGCCACCGATCACCAAAAGATCCAGCCGGTTGACGAGGTTTTCCAGCAGCTCGATCTTGGTTGATACCTTCGCACCGCCAACCACCGCGCCTACGGGGCGTTTGGGCGTCGCCAAAGCGGCCTCGAGCGCGGAAAGCTCGGCCTGCATCAAGCGGCCTGCGCAGGATGGCAACAGCCTTGCCACGCCTTCGGTGGACGCATGGGCACGGTGCGCAGCGGAAAACGCGTCGTTGCAATAGATGTCACCCAAAGCGGCGAGCCGTTTGGCGAATTCAGGATCGTTCTCTGTCTCGCCAGGGTAAAAGCGAATGTTTTCGAGCAACAAAACATCGGCGGCGTTGATTTCTTCGGTGCCGGTTTCGGCTGCTTCCAGTGTTTCGGCCAGCACAACCTTGCGCCCCAACGCGGCCTCGAGCGCGGGGAGCACGACACGTAGGCTTAGATCTTGCACGCGCTTGCCTTTGGGGCGGCCAAAATGTGCGAGCAAAACGGGCGTGCCGCCTTGGGCCAGAATATCGCGCAGGGTGGGCACGATCCGCTGGATGCGGGTGTCGTCAGTGACCTTGCCGTTTTCAACCGGCACGTTGATATCCACGCGCACCAGAACCCGCTTGCCGCGCAGGTCCATGTCGTCCAATGCTTTCCAGCCCATCTTGTCCCTCGTGTAGATCCACAATTCCCGTCGTGTTTTGCCGTTATTGCCGTCAGGGTCAATGGACCCGCTTGGCAATTGCGCTTGCACGCCCTAGGTAATTGCCAACGAAATTCTAAAAGGAGACCGGCATGGCCGAGATCAAAGACCCCGAAAACACGATCCTCATGGAGCTTAAGGGCGGGACTGTCACCATTCAGCTTTTGCCCGACATTGCCCCCAAGCATGTCGAGCGTATGAAAGAACTGGCCCGTGCTGGTAAATACGACAACGTGGCCTTTCACCGAGTGATCGAAGGGTTCATGGCGCAGACCGGCGACGTGGCAAACGGCAACATGGAAGAGAATTTTAACCTGCGCGCAGCAGGGACGGGCGGGTCCGACTTGCCGAACCTGCCGGCAGAGTTCTCGAAAGTGCCGCACGCCCGTGGCAGCATTGGTGCCGCACGGTCCGCGAGTCCGGACAGCGCCAACAGCCAGTTTTTCATCAACTTCAAGGACAACGACTTCCTGAACGGTCAATACACCGTTTACGGTCAGGTCATTTCCGGGATGGAACATGTCGATGCGATCACACGTGGTGAACCCGCCGCGAACCCTGACCGCATGATCAGCGTCAAGGTTGCTGCAGATGCGTAATCTGGTCGCAGCAGGCGTCGCCTCGGCCTTGATGGCTGGGACTGCCTTTGCCGATGGGCTGGCAATCACCGTCGACGGTGAGGCACAAGGCACGATCAAGATCGATCTGGCCGAAGACGTCGCCCCCGCGCATGTGGCCCGCTTGAAAGAGCTGGCCACATCGGGTGCCTATGATGGCGTGGTGTTCCACCGCGTGATCGACGGGTTCATGGCGCAGACTGGTGATGTTGAATTCGGCAAGGCTGGCGGCGACACAGGCCGTGCGGGTATGGGCGGATCAGATCTGCCAGACCTGCCTGCCGAATTCTCGGACATCGCGTTTGACCGTGGCGTTGTTGGCATGGCGCGCAGCCAAAGCCCTGACTCTGCGAACTCGCAATTTTTCATCATGTTTGACCAAGGGCACTTCCTGAACGGGCAATATACCGTTGTGGGCAAAGTGACCGAAGGGCTGGACGTGCTGGACGCGATCAAGCGCGGAACCGGCGGCAACGGAGCCGTGAGCGGCACACCTGACCGTATGGTCGAGGTCAAAGTCACCGAATAATCATGGCGTCGGGCAGGGGCGTTTGCGCCTTTGCCCCGCTTTGACCGCTTCGTGCTGAGGCAGTCAAAGGCTTTGAGTTCAAAACGAAAAGGGCGTCGCAATAATGCGACGCCCTTTTTAATTCATCACCCTTTGTCCGATCAGGAGGCGGGGTTTGGCTTTTGAGCTGGTGCGGATTTCGCGCCGGGGGTTAGCGGGTCGTCCTGACGCTGAACCGAGCCTTCGAAATGGGCGCCAGATTCGATCGCGATTGTTTTGTGGATGATGTCACCTTCGACGCGGGCGGTCGATGTCAGGCGCACTTTCAGGCCACGCACGCGGCCCACGATACGGCCGTTGATGACAACGTCATCGGCAATCACTTCGCCTTTGATGGTCGCTGTTTCGCCGATGGTCAGCAGGTGGGCGCGAATATCGCCTTCCACGGTGCCTTCGACTTGGATGTCGCCGGTCGTCTTTAGGTTGCCGGTGATGTGCAGATCAGAGGAAAGCACGGAGGCAGGTGGTTTTGCCTTGGGCGCGCTCGCCTTGAATTCGCTTTGCTTTGGGGCAGCCGGTGCAGAGTGTGACGGTGCAGCAGTGCTGGACGTGTCTGCGTCGGACTTATGAGCGGGATCATTGATTTTGCTTTTAGAAAACATCGTTTGCAGCCTTGATAAAGATCATTGGATTTACAGCATTGCCACCGACACGGACTTCGTAATGCAGGTGGACGCCAGTAGACCGTCCTGATGTTCCCATATCACCTATCCGCTGTCCGCGCGATACCCTTTGGCCGACTTTTACGCGCAATTTGGATTGGTGCGCGTAACGTGTCTCGACCCCGAATTCATGTTGAATTTTAACCAACCGCCCATATCCCGAGCTCCAGCCGGCGTGGGTGACGACGCCCTCGGCTGTTGCGTAAATGGGCGTGCCCATACCCGCGGCAAAGTCGGTTCCGCTGTGCATTCTGCGCCCGCCCGTCTTTGGGTCCCGGCGATAGCCATAGGGGCTGCTGAACCGGAACGACGACTTGAGCGGGCTCGCAAAAGGCGCCTTTTGCGCGGCAATGCGGTACATATTCAGCTTGTCCATCTGGCTTAGCAGCCGGTTGGCACGCAGCGTATCAGGAGAGGGAGCCTCCCCCCGTGTGGAGAAGCTGAGGGGCATCAACGGGCCGCCTTGACCGGAATAACCGCGTCGCACCGTCGCCAGCATCCGGTCGGTGGGCATGCCCGCGCTGCGGAACATCTTGTCGAGTGGGGCAACAGAGACAGTCATTGCTTCTTCGAGTTGGCGGAAAATCGCGTCGTTCTGATCGCGCATCAAAGCCAGTTTTTGGGTCAGCTCGTCGGCCTGAATCAAGGCGTCCTGCGCGTCGATGACCACCTGATCCCGTTGCGCGGCCGTGCGCTCAAGTGCCTCTGCGAGCAGCGAAATTGGGGCTGAAGATACACTGGCCTTTGTGGTCGTCTTACCTTCGCCGGCAGCGGCCCCTTCCAGTTCGGCCACCTGACTGCGTGCGGCTTCGCGGTCTTTCATAGTGTCACGCAGGGTGCTCTGAATCACTTCGATGCCGGTTTCCAGCTCGCGGCGGCGGGTTTCGGATTGAAGCAGTTCTGATTGCATGACCGAAATCTGTTTGAGCGCGGCATTGAACCGTTCCTGCGCCGCCACGGCCTCCTCTGCGCGGCCGTTACGCTGTGCCGAAAGATCGCTGAGCCGCGCCTGATAGGTACGCTGGTCACGCTTTGCTTGCTCGCGGAAGTTGCCCGACCCGATGCTGTCCATCAAAATCACCGCGGTCGCCACGATGGACCAGGCCACAAAGAGTGAGGCTGCGGAAAACACGAAAAGCTGGGTAACGGGGCGCAACCGGATAAAACGTGTGTCGGCGTCGGATTTCAGAAAGACGCGGCGTTCCGGAAAGAAGCTTTCGAGCGTCGCATTAAATTTGATTGCCAACCTTGTTCGCACGCGTGGTATCCTTGTTTCGTCCCAGTCACAGCACACCGGGCCCCCGCCGCGCGCCGATAGTCACCGGTAGTGCTTAGCCATCGGGTGCCCCTCGGGCAACCCTTCAGGCTTTTTGACCGGCGGTTAATGAAACTTTAACGTTAAATTTGGCGATAAATTGCCGAAACAAAGGTTTAGCGCACGGCGTCAATCAAAGATTCTCGGTCAGGGGCCAATAGAAATCTGGCGGAATTCCCGCCTCGGCACGCTTTTCTTCGTTAAAGGGCGGCTTGAGCGCACCATGAAAATATTTACGAACCAAGCCGTGAAATGCTTCTTTTGGGTCCAGTTCATGGCGACCGCAGAGGAAATGGAACCACTTTGATCCATAAGCCACATGCGCAACCTCTTCAGCATAGATCGTCTCAAGCGCTTCAACGGCCTTCTTGGCCTTCGCACTTTTGAACACCTGGATCATATTGGGGGTCACATCCAGCCCGCGCGCCTCTAGGACCATGGGCACAACGGCAAGGCGACCCATGAAGTCATCCATCGTATCCTCGGCCGCGCGCCACATTCCAGCATGGGCAGGCAGGGCTCCATAGTGGCTGCCCAATGCTTCAAGACAATCGCACATCAGGTTGAAATGTTTGGATTCATCATCCGCGGCGCTGACCCAGTCATCATAGAATCCCATCGGCATTTTGATGTCGGTAAATCGCGCAATGATGTCCCAATGCAGATCGACCGCGTTCAGCTCTATGTGCGCCACGGCATGAAGCAAAGCTATCCGGCCCTCGGGCGAGCCGGGCTTGCGATGGGGCACATCGCGGGGCGATAAAAGCTCGGGCCTTTCGGGGCGGGCGGGACGCAGAGGCGGGTTTGATGTGCCAATCTCCGGCGGTTCTCCGGCAGCGCGCGCGGCACGCCATTCGGCAGCATATTGATGCGACAGCGCGGTTTTCTCGCGGCCATCGGCGGTACGCAGCACATTCTCTGCCATTTGGGCCAGCGCAATCATAGCGCGCGCACCGCGTCCAGTACCTCTTCTACGTGGCCGGCGACTTTCACCTTGCGCCAGATGCGAGCGATATTTCCATTTGCATCAATCAGATAGGTCGCGCGTTCGATCCCCATGGATTTTTTGCCATACATGTTTTTCTCGACCCAGACGCCATAGGCTTCGGTCACGGCACCGTCGATATCCGCCAGCAACGGAACGGTCAGCCCGTGTTTGGCTGCAAAATGGACGTGCTTTGCCATCGTATCGCGCGAAACGCCCAAAACAACGGCACCCGCATCCTCAAACGCTTGCAGATATTCCGAAAAGCCGATCGCTTCCTTGGTGCAGCCCGGTGTGTCGTCGCGCGGATAAAAATACAAAACCACAGCCTTGCCCCGCAGATCGGAGAGCGAAATTTCGCCGCCGCCTGTAACAGGAAGCTTAAAGTCTGGTGCTGGTTGGGAAATCTCTGGCATTGGTTACTTTCTTATGTATTGGAAGCTTTTGTCTGCGCTGTCATACTAGTCGGGCTTGGCGAAACTTAAACCCCAAGACGCCCCAAAATCCGGACGCTCATGCCAAACACCAGCGCAGCCCCCCGCCACCCCAAGCGGAGACGACTTTGGCAGGCGACCAAATGGTCGCTGCTTGTTATTACGCTGATCGTCGCGGCCATCGCCGGCACCGCTATCTATCTGATCCGTAGCCCCATTGTGGTGCCAGAGTGGCTGGAGACCCGTATCGAGGAGCGCTTTGCCCAAGATATGCCACGGGCGCGGGTCGGATTCGGCGAGATGGTTCTGATCGTCGACAAAGGCTGGCGCCCGCGCATCAGGCTTAGGGATGTAAATATCTCCAATCCGGACGGCGTCAGCTTTGCCGCGTTTCGTGAAGTGCAGGCCAGTTTTTCCGTTCAGGGGCTTTTGGCCGGCGAGCTGCAGCCCCGGGACATTTCAATGTTCGGTGTGGTCGCAAACCTGCGGCGTGACCTTGACGGCCGGGTCGCGTTGAGCGCGAGCAAGGGGGATGCGCCAGCCGAGCGGCGCGCGGCGACCATGCCTCAGCTGATTGGCCAACTGGATGCGGTGTTCGAGGCCAAGGCAATGCGCCGGCTGCGGTCGATCGAGCTGCGCGCACTGACGCTGCGCTACACCGATCTGCAGTCTGAAAGGATGTGGACCGTGGATGGCGGGCGCATGTTGCTGGATCGGGACGGGACGCGTTTGGACATCACGGCGGAGCTTGCAGTTTTGGGCGGTGGTGCCGATGTGGCGACGCTTTCGGCCAATTACACCAGCAAGCTTGGCGATACCGCGTCGCAGTTTGGTGTGAATTTCGACGGGGTGAGCGCCGCCGACATCGCGATCCAAAGTCCCGCTTTCGCTTGGCTGAATATATTGCGCGCACCCATCTCGGGTGCGGTGCGCAGCAGCCTTGATGAAGATGGAACCTTCGAGCCGCTGAATGCCGCGTTGCAAATTGGCGCGGGGGTCGTGCAGCCGAGCGAAAGCGCGACGCCTATTCCCTTTGACGGTGCACGTAGCTATTTCAGTTACGATCCTGACCAACGCCTGCTGCGTTTTGATGAACTGTCTGTCGAAAGTAAGTGGGTGTCGGGACGGATCGAAGGTGACGCAACGTTGGGCATCGACGCAAGCGGGAAGCTGGGACAGTTGGTGGCGCAAGTCCGCTTGCGGGATCTGGTCGCTGATCCTGCGGATCTCTACGTTACCCCTGTGTCGATTGAGGGTGCTGACGTCGATGCCAAAATAACTTTCAATCCGTTTCACATGTCTGTCGGACGCATGGATATCATCGACGGGGATACGACCCTGAACCTGTCGGGAGATTTGCGCGCCGGTACGCAAGGGTGGCAGGTGGCGTTGGATGCAGGATTGAACGCGTTGAAACCCGATCGCCTGCTGGAGCTTTGGCCGGAGAACGTCAAGCCAAAGACGCGCAAATGGGTTGCCGAGAACGTCTATGCCGGCGCGCTAAGCGACGTCGATCTTGCCTTTCGCCTGAAGCCGGGTGAGACGCCCCAAACCTATCTCGACTTTGATTTTCAGGGTGCAGAGGTACGCTTTTTGCGTACGATGCCAAACGTTACGTCGGGCAGCGGTCATGCGAGCCTGTCGGCAAACCGCTTTGTGGTGAGTGTGGACAACGGCACCATCACGCCGCCTGACGCGACGCCAGTATCGGTTAACGGAACGTCGTTCATTATGCCCGATGTCACCGTCAAGGATGGCCCCCCCGGCATTGTCAGACTTCAGGCGGAGGCTAAAATCACCTCTATCCTGTCGCTGCTGAACCGGCCGCCGCTGCACGCAATGGACAAGGCGAACCTGCCCGTCGATATCGTTCATGCCGTGGCTGACGTGTCCGGGACCCTGTCGTTTCCGATGAAAAAAGGGTCTGACCCGAAGCTCACGATCTTTGACATTAGCGGGACGCTGGCCGACTTTAAAAGCGATCGCTTAGTCAAAGGTCGGTCGCTGCGTGCAGACGTGCTGACCTTGAATGTGTCCAACAGGGGCCTTGATATCAGGGGGCAAGGGCAGCTGGACGGGGTGCGCTTTGACGGGGAATGGGCCCAACCTTTTGGCAAACCGGGGGCTGCCAGCACTGTAAGGGCGGATATCGCGCTGAACGCACAGACGCTGGAAAGCTTCAACATCGCACTGCCCCCTGATACCGTGAGGGGCGAAGGTCGGGCTTGGTTCGCGATGGACTTGGTCAAAGGCAAGACGCCCAAATTTTCTGTCTCCTCCGACCTGAGCGGCCTGCGTCTTTCGGTGCCGCAGATCGGCTGGACCAAGTCCCAATCGCAAACTGGCAAGCTTGAAATATCGGGACGGCTCGGGCCGATTCCCGACATCGATACGTTGAAAATCAACGCACCGGGTCTGTCTGCGCATGGTGATGTGACGCTCAAACCAAGTGGTGGGCTGGATCGGTTGCGCTTGCACAGATTGTCTGTTGGTAATTGGTTGGACGTGCCCGTCGATTTGATAGGGCAGGGTGCCGGGCGACCCGTTCAGGTCATGGTGAAAGGCGGAAGCCTCGATCTGCGGAGGGCGAGCTTCGGCAAGACCAAGCCCAGCGGTGTCGCCAGCCCCCCCATGCGGGTGGCGTTGGACCGCCTGCAGGTGACGGACAAGATCGCGCTTACCGATATGAAGGGTGAATTTGACGTCGCTCGTGGCTTGGATGGGCAATTTATTGCAGCATTGAATGGTGGTACTGCGGTCTCGGGGCGCGTTGTGCCCAAGAATGGCCGTAGTGCAGTTCAGTTGACCGCAACCGATGCGGGCGGGGTTTTGCGCTCCGCTAATATAGCGAAACAGGTACATGGCGGCGCATTGTCGCTGACGCTGGTGCCGGTTGGTTCGGATGGTGCCTTTGATGGGCATGCAGAGATAAAAGACGTGCGGATTAAAGATGCACCAACCATTGCTGCCCTTGTAAACGCTGTATCTGTCGTGGGATTGATCAACGAATTGAACGGCGATGGGATCTATTTTGATACGGTCGAGGCTGATTTCCGCCTCTCCTCCAATCGGGTGAATTTGACGCAAGCCAGCGCGACGGGCGCGTCGCTTGGCATTTCCATGGACGGGATTTTTGCCACTGATACCGGGCAAATGGCATTGCAGGGGGTGATCTCGCCGGTCTATCTGCTGAATGGAATTGCGAGCTTTTTGACCCGCAAGGGAGAGGGCCTGCTGGGCTTTAACTATACAATCGGGGGGACGGTACAGTCGCCGTCTGTCTCTGTTAATCCCTTGTCGGGTTTCCTGCCGGGGGCGCTTCGCGATATTTTTCGGACTGCGCCGAGGACGACGCCAAGTCAGCCAGGGGGCCTGCAAGCTGCACCTGTCGCACCCGCTGCGCAAAAACCTGTTGCTGAACGCTTTGAGGGGCGCTAACCGGCGAGGATGAAACTCAGTGACTTTGACTTCGACCTGCCTGAACGCCTGATCGCCACGCGGCCCGCGGTTCCACGGACTGCGGCCAAAATGTTGGTTGCGCAAGGCGATATCATTGTAGACAGCACCGTATTTCAGATCGCGGATTGGCTGCGCCCCGGCGATCGGCTTGTGCTGAACGACACCCGTGTGATTCCCGCGCGATTGACCGGGTATCGCAGCCGCGACAGCGCCCAAGGGCGCGTGCAGGCCCGTATTGAAGTGACCTTGTTGGAGCCGCGTGGCGATTCCGACTGGACAGCATTGATCAAACCTCTGAAAAAGCTGAAACTTTCTGAAACGGTTGTCTTTAGCAGCGATCTTTCTGCGCGACTGGAGGGGATAGAGAACGGACAGGGCGTGTTGCGTTTTAACTGTTCTGGCCCAGATTTCGATGCGGCGCTCAATAGCGCGGGCGCGATGCCATTGCCGCCTTATATCGCGGGCAAAAGACCTGCCGACGCTCAGGATTTGACGGATTATCAAACCGTGTTCGCCAAGAATGCCGGGGCCGTCGCGGCACCAACGGCCTCGCTTCACTTTGATCAACCGTTGCTTGATCAGCTGGCCGCCATGGGGGTCAGTTTCAGCCATGTCACGCTGCACGTGGGGGCGGGTACCTTTCTCCCGGTTAAAGTCGACGATATTGCCGACCACAAGATGCATAGCGAATGGGGGCAGGTGAGCGCGCAAGCGGCTGCCGAGATTGTCGAGACCAAAGCCGCTGGTGGGCGGGTCATACCCGTCGGCACAACCGCGTTGCGGCTGGTCGAGACCGCGGCGCGATCGGGAATTATCCAACCGTGGGAAGGTGATACAGATATTTTCATCACCCCGGGGTTTGAATTTAACGTGGCTGACGCTTTGATGACAAATTTCCATCTTCCCAAATCAACTCTTATGATGCTCGTGTCGGCCTTAATGGGGCAGACAACTGTACAAAACATTTACAAGCATGCGATTGAATCGAATTATCGGTTTTTCTCCTATGGCGATGCGTCCTTGCTGTTCCCTAAGACGTAAATAAGCACCTGAACGTCGTTGAGGGGGGTGACACCTACCGTGATCGTCGTCAGGGAGGGATCACGTGGTGTTAAAGGATTCGTAAGATGCTTCAGGTACTGACCAGCGCATGGGCGCTTTTGTTGGGCATGTGTTTGCTGATGGTGGGCAACGGCATGCAGGGCACGCTTTTGGGTATTCGAGGCGGGATCGAAGCATTTTCGACGTTTGAAATGTCGATCGTAATGTCGGCTTATTTCGTGGGCTTTCTGGGGGGCTCGCGTATGGCACCGGGCATGATCCGTCGGGTTGGTCACGTACGCGTTTTTGCCGCGCTCGCGTCAATGATTTCTGCCGTCATGATTCTATATCCGACGTTCCCGAACGTCTTGGTCTGGTCAGCCGGGCGCGTACTGATCGGATTTTGTTTCTCTGCCGTCTACGTCACGGCGGAAAGTTGGCTAAATAACGCCGCGACCAACGAAAATCGCGGTCAGGCGTTGTCTTTGTATATGATCGTGCAGACGTTTGGCATCGTAATCGCCCAGGCATTGCTGCTCACGGCGGACCCGTCGGGCTTTGTGCTTTTTGTGATTCCGTCCGTTCTGGTAAGCGTCGCTGTTACGCCGATTTTGCTGTCGATCAGCCCCACGCCTGCGTTTGATACGACCAAACCGATGAGCCTGCGTGAACTGGCCGGGTTTTCGCCGCTTGGCTGCGTTGGGATGTTCCTATTGGGCGGGGTCTTCTCGGCGCAGTTCGGCATGGCATCTGTTTACGGCGCTGAGGCGGGGCTGACGGTCGCGCAGATTTCGATTTTTGTAGCGACGTTTTTTGTTGGGTCGGTCATTCTGCAATATCCAATCGGATGGATGTCTGATCGCATGGATCGTCGCCTCCTGATTGTGATTACATCGGTGATCGGCGGTATCGGATCCATCGTCGGGATGCTGCTGGGGCATAACTTTACGATTCTTTTACTGACAGCCTTTGTTGTTGGTGGCATGTCTAACCCACTGTATTCCCTTCTTATTGCGCATACGAATGATTTTCTTGAACCAGAGGATATGGCCGCGGCGTCTGGCGGGATGATCTTTATTAACGGGCTGGGGGCGATCTTGGGGCCTGTGATTACCGGTTGGATGATGGGTACTGCGCTTGGACCGGGGGGGTTCTATCTCTTTACGGCGGTCTTGTTTTTCGCCTTGTCCGTGTATGCATCCTATCGTGCGACCGTGCGACCGGCGATTCCTACAGATGAAACGGGCAACTACATTCCCATTTATCCCGCTGCGACGACCGTCGCGGTGGAGCTTGCGCAAGAATATGCCATCGAGAGCGAACAGGCTGCTGACGCCGAGGTGCCCTAGACGTTCTGCGAGGTCGCTATAGTTTGTACGTAGAACAGACCGAAATGATCATCGCAGAAATAAATGAAAGGGTGCTAAAGTATGAAAACGGCAAAAGAGGTCCGAGAGTTCTGGATTGACCAGGTCGGACCGGAAGGCTGGTACGCCGTCCGAGATGAATTGGACGACACAATTCGCGCGCAGTTCTTAGATACATGGGGGCTCATCGGGACAGGGCAATTGGACAGCTGGTTGACCGGTGCGGAAGGGACCTTGGCCTACCTCATTCTGGCGGACCAGTTTCCCCGCAATATGTTTAGAGGGAGCGAACGCGCGTTTTCGACTGATGTGCGTGCCCTAAGAGCAGCGCAAACGGCTGTTCGTAAGGAATGGGACCAACTGATTGACGCGCCAGCACGGCAGTTCTTCTACCTTCCGTTCATGCATTCGGAAAGTTTGACTGATCAAGATCACTGTGTTCGCTTGATCTGTGAGCGGATGCCGGATGCTGGCGACACATTGCTGCATGCACAGGCCCATCGACAGGTGATCCGAAAATTCGGCAGGTTTCCCTATCGCAATGAGGCCTTAGGGCGGCGATCGACCCCGGCCGAGTCCGCTTATCTGGACGCAGGCGGGTATGCGCACACTTTGCGCTCTATGGCGTGAATGCTGCGTTTACAAAGGCTGACCAATTCTGCGAGTTGCCGCCAATCGCAAGATAGTTTACCACTAAACTAAATTTCAATACGTGCTGCGAGGTTGCATAATGGCTGCTAAATCCTTTGATTTGATTGTGATCGGTGCGGGCCCTGGGGGCTATGTTGCGGCCATCCGTGGTGCCCAGCTTGGGCTCTCCGTCGCGATTGTCGAGCGGGAGCATCTAGGCGGCATTTGTCTTAATTGGGGCTGTATCCCGACCAAAGCGCTTTTGCGTTCATCCGAGGTGTTCCATCTGATGCAGCGTGCCAGCGAGTTTGGGCTTAAGGCGGATAATATCGGCTATGATCTGGATGCGGTGGTCAAGCGGTCGCGCAAGGTCGCGGGGCAGCTGTCGGGCGGTATCGGCCATTTGATGAAAAAGAACAAAGTCGCGGTGTTCATGGGCAGTGCGAGTCTGGCTGGCAAAGGCAAAGTCACTGTTAAGGCGAAGGAGGGCGAAGAGACGCTGATCGCCAAGAATATCGTTCTTGCGACGGGGGCACGGGCGCGGAACCTCCCCGGACTGGAGGCGGACGGTAAACGTGTATGGATGTATAAAGACGCACTCCAGCCGCCTCACATGCCGAAAAAGCTGCTTGTGATCGGCTCTGGCGCGATTGGCATCGAATTCGCGAGTTTCTACAACACTTTGGGCGCAGACACGACCGTGGTCGAAGTGATGGACCGCATTCTGCCTGTAGAGGACGAAGAGATCAGCAAATTCGCGAAAAAGCAGTTTGAAAAGCAGGGCATGAAAATCATGCAGAAATCTGTTGTCAAAAAGCTGGACCGTGCCGACGACAAGGTGACAGCGCATATTGAAACGGGCGGCAAAGTGACCAAGCACGATTTCGATACAGTGATTTCCGCTGTAGGTATCGTTGGAAACGTTGAAGATTTGGGGCTCGAAGATCTGGGTGTAAAGATCGACCGCACACATGTTGTGACGGATGAATATTGTCGCACCGGTGTCGACGGGCTGTACGCCATTGGCGATATCGCAGGCGCCCCTTGGCTGGCGCATAAGGCGTCTCACGAGGGTGTGATGGTCGCAGAGCTCATCGCCGGTCAGCACCCGCATCCGGTCAAGCCAGAATCCATCGCTGGATGTACCTATTGTCATCCGCAAGTTGCGTCGGTCGGCTATACAGAAGCGAAAGCCAAGGAGCTTGGCTTTGATGTTAAGGTCGGACGTTTTCCTTTTATCGGCAACGGCAAAGCGATTGCCCTAGGCGAACCGGAAGGCATGATCAAAACCGTCTTTGACGCCAAAACCGGAGAGTTGCTAGGGGCGCATATGGTCGGTGCGGAAGTGACCGAACTGATCCAGGGCTATGTTGTGGGGCGTCAGTTGGAAACCACCGAAGAAGATTTGATGAACACGGTCTTCCCTCATCCGACCCTTTCAGAGATGATGCATGAATCCGTGCTAGACGCGTATGGGCGCGTTATTCATATGTAGGTGACGCTAGCGCATATGTGGTAGTCTCTTTTTGCAACGCCCGGTGACATCTTCAATGTTATCGGGCGTTTGGCGTTAATAGGACGCATGAAAATGGACTGGGATACAGGTGTTCCTCTTGTGTTCCTATTTTTCCGTTGGAGAATCCGTATCACGCACCTATGTACTAAGCGTTAACGGGGGTCCGATATGGCTGAGCTAAAGAACATCGAAGTGCGCGGCGCGCGCGAGCACAATCTTAAAAACATCGATGTGGATATTCCGCGCGATAAATTGGTCGTGATCACTGGCCTTTCAGGGTCAGGTAAATCGAGCTTGGCCTTCGATACGATTTATGCGGAAGGCCAGCGGCGCTATGTCGAGTCGCTGAGCGCCTATGCCCGCCAGTTCCTTGATATGATGCAGAAACCTGATGTGGATCATATCAGCGGCCTGTCTCCCGCGATTTCGATCGAACAAAAGACAACGTCGAAGAACCCGCGGTCGACCGTGGGGACGGTGACTGAAATCTATGACTATATGCGTTTGCTTTTTGCGCGCGTTGGCACGCCTTATTCCCCCGCGACCGGCAAGCCGATCGAGGCGCAGCAGGTGCAGGATATGGTCGACCGGATCATGACCATGCCAGAGGGTACGCGGGCCTTCCTGCTGGCCCCGATTATTCGTGACCGTAAAGGCGAGTACCGCAAGGAGTTCCTTGATCTGCGCAAACAGGGTTTCCAGCGCGTTAAGGTGAACGGTGAATTTTACGAGTTGGACGAACCGCCCACGCTGGATAAGAAATTCCGTCATGACATCGACGTTGTTGTCGACCGTATTGTCGTGCGCGAGGGGCTAGAGACACGGTTGGCAGACTCCCTGCGTACCGCGCTTGATCTGGCGGATGGCATTGCTGTGCTGGAAACCGCCCCAGCCGAGGGCGAGCTCGAGCGCCATACATTTAGCGAAAAATTCGCCTGTCCCGTCAGCGGCTTTACGATCCCCGAGATCGAGCCGCGATTGTTTTCATTCAACGCCCCCTTTGGTGCCTGTCCGTCTTGTGATGGTCTGGGCAAAGAGTTGTTTTTTGATGAACGCCTTGTCGTTCCAGATCAAAACCTCAAGGTGTATGACGGCGCGCTGGCCCCGTGGCGCAAGGGTAAGTCCCCGTATTTCCTGCAAACTATCGAAGCTATCGCGAGACACTATAAATTTAGTGAAAATACGCGGTGGAAAGACCTGCCTGAAAACGTCCAGCAGGTTTTCCTGCGCGGTTCCGGCAAGGAAGAGATCAAGTTCCGCTATGACGAAGGCGGCCGCGTTTACGAGGTGAGCCGTGTGTTTGAAGGGGTGATCCCCAACATGGAGCGCCGCTACCGCGAGACCGACAGCAACTGGATCCGCGAAGAGTTTGAACGCTACCAGAACAACCGTCCCTGTGGCACCTGCAGTGGATACCGTTTGCGACCCGAAGCGCTGGCGGTCAAGATAGGACCGTCCGAGGGAAAGCCCGAGACGCTGCTCCATGCGGGCCAGGTCGTGCAAATGTCGATCCGCGAGGCTTTCGATTGGTGCACCAACGTGCCCGATTATTTGACCGTGCAAAAGAACGAAATTGCGCGTGCGATCCTCAAGGAAATCCGCGAGCGGCTAGGATTTTTGAACAACGTAGGGCTGGAATATCTGACCCTTGCGCGGTCAAGCGGGACACTGAGCGGCGGGGAAAGCCAACGTATACGTCTTGCCTCGCAGATCGGGTCGGGGCTCACAGGGGTGCTTTATGTGCTCGACGAACCGTCCATCGGCCTGCATCAGCGCGACAACGATCGTCTGTTGCAAACGCTGAAAAACTTGCGCGATCAAGGCAACACAGTGATTGTTGTCGAACATGACGAAGAAGCGATCCGCGAGGCGGATTATGTCTTTGATATCGGTCCGGGTGCCGGGGTGCATGGCGGGCGGGTCGTTAGCCATGGGACAGCCGAAGAGGTGGCGAATGACCCGAATTCACTTACGGGTCAGTATCTTACCGGCAAGCGGCAAATTGCGGTGCCTGCCAAACGGCGTAAAGGGAACAAAAAGAAAATCCGCGTGGTCAAGGCCACGGGGAATAACCTTCAGAACGTGACGGTGGACTATCCGTTGGGCAAGTTCGTCTGTGTGACGGGCGTGTCGGGCGGCGGTAAATCGACGCTGACCATCGAGACGCTGTTCAAGACCGCGTCAATGAACCTGAACGGTGCCCGCCAGACGCCCGCGCCCTGCGAAACCATCAAAGGCCTAGAGCATCTGGATAAGGTGATCGACATCGACCAGCGTGCGATTGGCCGTACGCCGCGGTCGAACCCTGCGACCTATACCGGTGCCTTCACCCCGATCCGCGATTGGTTCGCCGGTCTGCCCGAATCCAAGGCGCGCGGGTACAAGCCGGGTCGTTTCAGCTTTAATGTCAAGGGCGGGCGCTGCGAGGCTTGTCAGGGCGACGGTGTTATCAAGATCGAGATGCACTTTTTGCCGGACGTCTATGTCGAATGTGAAACCTGTAAGGGGCAGCGTTATAACCGCGAAACGCTTGAGGTGAAGTTCAAGGGCAAATCCATTGCCGACGTGCTGGATATGACCGTCGAAGATGCGCAGGGTTTCTTTCAGGCGGTGCCAAGCATCCGCGAGAAGATGGATGCCCTGATGCGCGTGGGCCTTGGGTACATCAAGGTGGGCCAGCAGGCGACCACGCTGTCAGGCGGCGAAGCGCAGCGCGTCAAACTGTCAAAAGAGCTCAGCAAACGCTCTACGGGCCGGACGCTGTATATTCTGGATGAACCCACCACAGGTCTGCACTTCGAGGACGTACGTAAGCTGCTTGAGGTGCTGCATGAGCTGGTGGATCAGGGGAATTCGGTGGTCGTCATTGAACACAACCTCGATGTGATCAAGACCGCCGATTACATCATCGACATTGGGCCCGAAGGTGGGGACGGTGGCGGTCAGGTGGTCGCCACTGGTACGCCAGAGCAGGTGGCAGAGGTAGAGGGAAGCTATACTGGGTATTACCTCAAGCAGATGCTGGCCCAACGCAAGGTTGCGGCTGAATAGTCGGCTTGTCGCGCCCATCATAGGTACGAGAAAAAATGCCCCGTCCTTCACAGGCGGGGCATTTTTATGGGTTATTTATGATCTTAGGCTCAGTTCAAAAGCCGAGAGGCAAGGCCGATCAGCGCGAGAACGTCGTTGGTCCGGGGGTCGACAGCGTAGATATAACCGTTGTCCTGGACATAGCGATCATACCGCGTGAGGCCGTGGGTGTGGGGGCGTTCAACCACAACATAGTGGGTCAGCCTGTCGCCTTTGGCGTGCTTGTGCTTGCTATGGCCTTTCGCCAGATGGCGCCCGTTGTCGCTGTAGCTCTTTTCGTGCTTTTTGACGGCTTTCTTATATTCTTTGACAGCCTTCTTATGCTGCTTGTCGTGCTTGTCATGACTGATCAGCGTCGCCTGTGGGGCAGCACCGATAAAATGCCCCTGCGAGCCATAGGTGGCAGCGCCAGCCTGTACAGCAGGGCTGAATGCCATCACGGCAAAGGCGCTTGCAGCTAGGGTAAGGGTTTTCATACTCGTTCTCCGTTCACTGTGTCGATACAGTAACGAACGAACGGGCATCGGGTTTCCGTCGCTTATTCTTGCAGCAGAAACCCGTTTGTCATGGCGCGTGGTCAGCCGTTGCGGCCGCGTGTTTCAAAGCGCGGCAGCATGGCCGAGAAATCCTTGCCGTTGCCGTCTTCGTTCTCGACAAACTGAGCGTAAAGCGCACGGGCCAGCTCCCCCATTGGGGTATCCGCGTTTGCCATCTCTGCGGCCTGCTGGGACAGACCAAGGTCTTTGAGCATCAGTTCGGCAGCAAATCCGGGCGTATAGCCGTTATCGGCAGGCGAGGTGGGGCCAACACCGGGCGCAGGGCAATAGGCGTTCATTGACCAGCTATACCCCGACGACGTGCTGACGACGTCAAACATTTTTTGACGGTCCAGCCCCAGTTTGTCGGCCAGCGCAAAGGCCTCGCAGGTGGCGATCATTGTAACACCAAGGATCATGTTGTTGCAGATTTTCGCGGCCTGACCTGCACCGGCATCGCCGCAATGCACGGCCTTTTGTCCCATGATGTCGAACAGGGGCTTAGCGTTGGCGAACGCCTCTTCGGATCCGCCAGCCATGAAGGTCAACGTGCCGCCAGAGGCCCCGCCAATACCACCGGAGACAGGTGCGTCAACGGCCATAATACCTTTGTCTTCAGTTGCTTGCGCGGTGTTCTTCGCGCTTTCTACATCCACGGTGGAACAGTCGATAAACAGGGTACCTTGCGCCATATGCGGGATCGCCTGTGCTGCCACCTGCCGCAAGATCGACCCGTTGGGAAGCATGGTGATGACCGCGGCCATGCCAGCGACAGCGGCTTCAAGGCTGTCTGCAACGCGCACACCTTCCGCAGTGGTGCCCGCGACATCAAATCCAGCTACATCATGCCCTGCTTTGGCGAGGTTGGTCGCCATCGGTGCGCCCATATTGCCCAGTCCGATAAATCCGATCTTCATGCTCATGTCGTTTTCTCCAGTGTCAGGGCGTCTTCGGCCAGCGGGCGCAGCATCTTGGCTGTCGCGGCAAGCGGGACGTTCATATCGGCGAATTGCCAGCTTGGGTTACGGTCCTTGTCGATGATCGCGGCGCGGATGCCTTCCAGAAAATCGCCATGCTCCATTGCGCGGAAGGTAAAGCGGTATTCCATATCCAGCGCCTTTTCTATGCTTAGCGACGGACCGCGCAGACGGTGAATGATCTCTATTGTGCAGGCCATTGCGAGGGGGCTGCTGCGTTGCATTTTCTTGAGCGTGTCAGTGGCAAAGGCGCTGTCTGATGCGCGCAGGGCATTAAGGATATCGGCCAATGTCTCGCCCGCGAAGAAGCTGTCAATCTCTTCGGCCTGCGCCGCCAGAGCGGAGGCGGGGGGCGTCGTGCTCGCGGTTGCCAGAATAGCGACATCGCCAGAGTTCTCTAGTGCGGCGATCACATCAGGCCAGTTTAGCTCTGCAATGTAAGTATCGGCAAAGCCTGCATAAATCGCGTCTTCACCCTTCATTCGTGACGCCGTCGTGCCCAGATATTCACCCACCCGTCCGGGGGCCAGCGCCAGCATCAGGCTGCCGCCTACATCGGGCACCAGACCAATGCCGCATTCCGGCATCGCGATCTGGCTGCTTTCCCCCACGATCCGGTGCGACCCATGGCATCCGATACCGACACCGCCGCCCATCGTGAACCCCTGCAGAAAGGACACAACCGGCTTAGGGTAGGCGAAAATTTTGGCGTTCAGACGATATTCATCGGCCCAGAACGTGCGCCCGTAGGCATAGTCGCCCTTGGTGCCTGTGGCATAGAGTTCGGCAATATCGCCGCCCGAGCAAAAGGCACGATCCCCTTCGGCATCTAGGATAATCAGATCAACATTCGGGTCATGTTGCCATGCGTCGAAAGCGTCTTCGATGGCGAGACACATGTCGTAGGTCATGGCGTTCAGCGCCTGAGGGCGGGTCAGGGTGATCCGACCCGCGCGGCCTGAGATACGGATGGAAATATCGGTCATCGGTTTTTCAACATGTCGCGCGCGACTATGACCCGCATGATTTCGTTGGTGCCCTCAAGGATCTGGTGCACCCGTAGATCGCGCACCAGCTTTTCGATGCCGTAATCTGCCAGATAGCCATAGCCGCCATGCAGTTGCAGGCATTGATCCACGACTTTGCTACCGGCTTCGGTCACGAACTTCTTGGCCATGGCGCAGAACTTCGTTGCATCGGGTGCGCCAGTGTCCAGCTTCCACGCGGCCTGCCGCAAGAACACGCGGGCGGCCTGAAGTTCGATCTCCATCTCGGCAAGGCGAAACTGTAGCCCTTGGAACTGGTCGATAGGTTTGCCAAAGGCCTTGCGGTCGCCCATATAGTTCAGTGTTGCGGTCAGCGCGGTCTGCGCAGCCCCCAAGGAACAGGCGGCGATGTTCAAACGGCCCCCATCCAGCCCCATCATCGCATATTTGAAACCTTTGCCTTCTTCACCCACCAGATTTCCGGCAGGAATGTTGCAATTGTCAAACTGGACCTGCGACGTCGGCTGGCTGCGCCAGCCCATTTTATCCTCTAGCCCGCCAAATGACAGCCCTTCGGTTCCCTCTTCGACATAGACAGTGGACACACCCGCCGCACCGTCATCCGACGTGCGTACCATCGCGACATAAGCGTCGGAATACCCGCCGCCCGAGATGAACGCTTTGGTCCCGTTCAGCCTGTAGCCGTCGTTCGTGCGTTCGCATTTCGTCTTGAGCGCCGCCGCATCAGAGCCGGATCCGGGCTCTGTCAGGCAGTAGCTTAGCACCGTGTTCATACTCAGGATGTCAGGCATGATCCGCGCCTTGAGCTCATCACTGGCAAAGCTGTCCAGCATTTTGGCGCACATGTTGTGGATCGATAGGAACGCCGCGACCGACGGGCAGGCCATGCTGAGCGCCTCGAACACCAGCGTCGCGTCCAGCCGCGTCAATCCGGAGCCGCCCGCGTCCTCGGACACGTAAAGCCCGCCAAAGCCAAGCTCTGCAATTTTGGGCCAAAGGTCTTTGGGAATCGTTTCGTCTTTCTCCCACTTCCGGGCGAAAGGGGCGATATGGTCCTGGCCAAAGCCATAAGCCATATCGAAAATCGCGGTTTGCTCTTCTGAAAGTGCGAAATCCATAAACGGTGTCCCTCCCAAGACCGGTCGAATTGAACGTATGTTAAATTGTAAGCACGACCATGGCGATCACGCAAGCACCCTCCGGCGGGGAAACCGCCGAAGGGTAGGGGTAGGTCTTATTCCATCGGTTTGAAGTTGAACTCGCCACCTTCTTTGATGCCCGAGGGCCAGCGCGAGGTCACGGTTTTAGTGCGTGTGTAGAATTTGAACGCGTCCGGACCGTGCTGGTTAAGATCGCCAAAGACCGATTTTTTCCAGCCGCCAAAGGTGTGGTAGGCCAGCGGCACGGGGATTGGCACGTTGATGCCGATCATGCCGACGTTCACGCGGGCGGCAAAATCACGGGCCGCATCGCCGTCGCGGGTAAAGATCGCGGTGCCGTTGCCCATCTCGTGATCCATCGCGAGGCCAAGCGCCTCTTCGTAGGTCTTTGCACGTACGGTGGACAGAACTGGCCCGAAAATCTCGTGCTTGTAGATGTCCATGTCGGGGGTGACATTGTCAAAGAGGTGCGGGCCAACAAAGAAGCCGTCTTCATACCCTTGCAGTTTGAAGTCGCGGCCGTCTACGACCAGCGTGGCACCCTGATCAACACCAGTTTGCACCAGCCGTTCGATGTTTGCCTTGGCAGCCGCGGTGACCACGGGGCCGTAATCGACGTCCTTGCCCGAAGTATAGGGCCCGACTTTCAGCTTTTCGATGCGTGGCACCAGCTTTTCAATCAGACGGTCGGCGGTTTCGTCGCCCACAGGCACGGCGACCGAGATCGCCATGCAGCGTTCGCCCGCAGCACCATAGCCCGCGCCGATCAGCGCATCGGCGGCTTGGTCCAGATCGGCGTCTGGCATGATGATCATGTGGTTCTTGGCACCGCCAAAGCACTGAACCCGCTTACCATTCGCACAGCCCGTGCCATAGATGTATTCGGCGATCGGGGTGGAGCCGACAAAGCCGACGGACTGAATGACTGGATGATGCAGGATCGCGTCAACCGCTTCTTTGTCGCCGTTGACGACCTGAATGATGCCCTTGGGCAGGCCTGCTTCTTCGAGCAGTTCTGCCAGCATCAACGGCACGGATGGATCACGCTCGGACGGTTTGAGGATGAATGCGTTGCCGCAGACGATGGCGGGGGCAAACATCCACATCGGGATCATGGCCGGGAAGTTGAACGGGGTGATGCCCGCCGACACGCCCAAAGGCTGGCGCATGGAGTACATGTCGATGCCAGGGCCGGCGCTGTCGGTATAGTCGCCCTTCAGCAGCTCTGGCGCGCCGATGCAGTATTCCACGACTTCAAGGCCGCGCTGAACGTCACCGGCAGCGTCGGGCAGGGTTTTGCCGTGTTCGCGGCTCAGTGCTTCGGCCAGCTTATCCATATCGCGGTTCAGAAGGTCCACGAATTTCATCATGACCCGCGCGCGACGCTGGGGGTTCACCGCGGCCCAAGCAGGCTGTGCTGCCATAGCGTATTGTACGGCCTGATCCATTTCGGATTCGTTGGCCAGCGGGCATTGGGCCTGCACTTCACCCGTGGCGGGGTTGTACACGTCTGCGAAGCGGCCTGAGGTGCCTTTGACGTGGGCGCCGTTCATGTAGTGGGTCAATTCTTGCATTGAATGCTCCTTTACTGCGTTTGGCGGCAGGTTAGCCTTGCAAAAAACAAAGGAAAAGGGGCATCGGGTCAAAATCGTTTTGCATTATTGCAAAGCCCTGTTGTGGCTGAAAGAGTGGAGGCGGGGCGCTGCCCCCGTCCTTTGGACGTCCCCGGAGTTTAAGGGCAAAATGAAGAGCGTGAGGGAGCGTGGCAAATGATGGGAAACTGGGACGATCTGCGATTGTTTCTGGCAGTCGCCCGCGAACAGAGCCTGTCAGGGGCGGGTAAACTGCTGCGGCTTGATCCGGCGACCCTGGGGCGGCGTATGGCGCGGTTGGAAAAGACCATGCAAGCGGTGCTATTTGTGAAATCTCCGTCGGGGTATGCCTTGACCGAGGCGGGCACGCAGTTACTGGCCCGGGCCGAGGCCGCAGAGCAGGCGATGCGACAGGCCACGGCGGATGTTGCCGTGCCGTCAGATCAGTTGGCAGGGCAGATCAGGATCGGGGCCCCGGACGGGTGTGCCAACTATCTGTTGCCGCAGGTCTGCGCCCGTCTGGTGGCCGAAAATCCGGGGCTTGATATCCAGATCGTCGCCTTGCCGCGCGTGTTCAACCTGTCGCGGCGCGAGGCAGATATGGCGATCGGGGTCAGCGCGCCGACGGCGGGCAGGCTGGTCGTGCAGAAAATTGCCGACTATCAACTGCATCTTGCCGCTGCCGATAGCTATCTTGCGGAGCGTCCCGCGATACAAACGGTGGCCGATCTGCAGGGGCACCGCTTGGTGGGCTATATCCCTGATATGATTTTTGACCGCGAGCTTGATTATCTGGCAGCGCTTGGCATGACCCGGGTGCCCTTGGCCTCAAATTCGGTGTCAGTGCAGGTCAATATGATCCGTCAGGGTGGCGGGGTAGGGATCGTGCATGATTTTTCGCTTGCGGCGACGCCGGGGGTGACGCGCATTTTGACGAAGGATGTCAGCCTAAGCCGCGCGTTTTATTTAATTCGCCACGAGGACGACCGCCGCAATCTGCGTCTGAGCCGTTTTGCAGAAGCATTGGCGCAAGGTGTCCGTGCCGAAGTCGCAAAACTGGAGGCAATTACTTGACACGCAACAGTATTAAAGGGAACCTGACTTAAAGGTAATATTCTTGCGAAGGGGCCGATCATGCTAGTTTCCCAAATTCTCAAAACCAAGGCAGACGATAGTGTCACGACGGTCAAACCGGGGACACGCATCGCCCAAGCAGCGGCCATGTTGTCGGAAAAGCGGATCGGGACCCTGGTCGTGTCGGCGGATGGCAAAACCCCTGACGGTATCTTGTCAGAGCGTGACATCGTACGCACCCTTGGCCGCGAAGGCAGCGGCTGTCTGGACGACACCGTAGAGGCGCTGATGACGCGCGATCTGGTGACCTGTGCCATGAATGAAACCGCTGATGATATCCTTGCCAAGATGACCCAAGGCCGGTTCCGCCACATGCCTGTGGTGAAAGACGGCGAACTGATCGGGCTGATATCGCTCGGCGATGTCGTCAAGGCGCGCCTGATGGAGCTTTCGATGGAGAAAGACGCGCTGGAAGGAATGATCCGGGGGCACTAGCCCCGGCGAATTTGGCGTTGCATCTTTGTGGTGTAAATGCTTGCTTACACTTAGAATAACGACTTGAAATGACTGGACTCTCCCATGCGCGTTGGCCTTTACCCCGGCACCTTTGACCCGATTACTTTGGGCCATATCGACATCATCCGGCGGGCGGCGACGCTTGTTGACAAACTGGTGATTGGGGTCGCGATCAACCGTGACAAGGGACCCTTGTTCGAGCTGGAAGAACGCGTCGCCCAGATCGAAGAGGAATGCCGCAAGCTGAATGCGGAAACGGGTACAGAGATCGTTGTCCACCCGTTTGAAAACCTGCTGATCAATTGCGCCCATGATGTGGGTGCCCAAATGATTATTCGCGGGCTGCGCGCTGTGGCTGATTTTGAATATGAATACCAAATGGTCGGAATGAACCGGAAGCTCGATGATAGCGTCGAGACGGTATTCCTCATGGCCGAGGCCGAACATCAGGCGATTGCCAGCCGCTTGGTCAAGGAAATTGCCCGGCTTGGCGGGGACGTCAGTAAATTTGTGACGCCCGCCGTCAATGCCGAGCTGTTAAAGCGGTTTAATCAATAACGTTCAGAGGGTTTTCGCAACCTCGCGCGAGGTGTCGAGCATACGGTTCGAGAACCCCCATTCGTTGTCATACCAAGCCAGAACCCGCAGTTGCGTCCCGCTTTGGACCGACGTCTGATCAAGGGCCACAACACACGAATGTGTATCGTGGTTCAGGTCGATCGACACCAGCGGACGCTCTACCAGACCCAGAATTCCCTTCAGTGGGCCTTCTTGAGCGGCGGAGCGCAGGGTGTCGTTGACCTGATCCACAGTGACCTCTTTGGACAGCTCGACCACCAGATCGACGCAGGACACGTTGGGCGTGGGCACACGGATAGCGGTACCGCCGATCAGCCCGTCCAGCGCTGGCAATACCTTGCCCAGCGTTTTCGCCGCACCGGTGGTGGTGGGGATCATCGACAGGGCTGCGGCGCGGGCGCGGTACAGGTCGCTGTGGGCCGTGTCGTGCACCGGTTGGTCGCCCGTGTAACTGTGAATTGTGGTCATATGCCCGTGCTTGATGCCAAACGCGTCATGCAGGGTTTTGGCCAGTGGGGCCATGCAGTTGGTGGTGCAGGACGCGTTGCTTAGCACGGTGTCCTCGGCGGTGATGAGATCGTGGTTTACACCGTAGACGATTGTTTTCATCGCGTCTTTACCCGGTGCAGAGATCACAACCCGCTTTGACCCGTTCGCCAGATGCTTGGCGGCGGCGTCGCGGGTGGTGAAGATGCCAGTACATTCCAACACGATGTCCACGTCGCCCCAAGGCAGCGCTGCAGGGTCGCGTTCGGCGGTCACGCGGATCGGGCCTTGGCCCACATCCATTGTGTTTTCACCCAAGGTTACGGGGCGGCCAAAGCGACCGTGCACAGAGTCGAATTCGAACAGATGCGCATTGGTTTCCAGCGGGGCAAGATCGTTGATTGCCACCACCTGCAAATCATTGTCGCCACGCTCAATCAATGCGCGCAAGACGTTACGACCGATGCGGCCAAAGCCGTTGATTGCCAATTTGGTTGCCATGGGGCGTCCTCCTGAATGTGATAGCGCTAACATCGGCATTTATGACAAAGTGTCAAGCTGTGCGGGGTAATATTGCGTCAGGGGTAAGTTAAGAAGGGCAGGGTAAGCGCACGGATCAGCGCCAGAATGCCAGCCAATCAATCAGGTCGACGAATTTTTTAGTCAGAAAAATCAGGTGCTCGCTGCCATAGACCAGCGCATCAATTCCCAGTGCGGTTAGCAGTACAACAGCGAGGGAGATGGCGATGGGGGTGTCCATGGGGCGGTGGTCCTTGCCTGCGGGTGGCCCAGATATGACAGGGCAACCCGCGCGTCGCAAGTCTTAGCCAAGTTTGCCCATGGCGACGGCCACATCGGCCATACGGACAGAGAAGGCCCATTCATTATCGTACCACGCCAGAACGCGCACCAGACGCTTGCCGACAACCTTGGTTTGGTCCGGGGCGAAGATCGATGAATGTTCGGTATGGTTGAAATCAACCGATACCTTTTGTTCGGCGTCATAGGCCAAGACACCCGACATTGGGCCGTTCGCCGCGACGCGCATCGCGTCATTGACCTCTTCGACCGTTACATCGCGACCCGCGGTAAAGGTCAGATCGACGGCGCTGACGTTGGGGGTCGGGACGCGCATCGCAGTCCCGTCAAGTTTGCCCTTCAGCGCAGGCAGTACTTCACCCAACGCCTTGGCCGCGCCGGTAGAGGTCGGGATGATCGCCATAGCAGCCGCGCGGGCGCGGTACAGATCGTCATGACGGCGGTCGAGCGTGGGCTGGTCACCGGTATAGCTGTGCACTGTGGTCATGATGCCGCTTTCGATGCCGAATGCGTCATGCAGTGCCTTGGCCAGCGGGGCGAGACAGTTGGTCGTGCAGGACCCGTTGGAAATCATCGTATCAGAGGCTTGCATCTCGTGGTCATTCACACCGTAAACGACTGTGCGATCCACGTTTTTGCCCGGTGCAGACAACAGCACGCGCTTGGCCCCCTGATCCAGATGCACCTTGGCCAGCAGGCCGTCGTTGAACTTGCCAGTACATTCCAGCACGACGTCGCAGCCTTCCCAGTTCAGGTCGTTCATCTGATAGGTCGACATGACCTCCATCTCGCCGCGGCCCAGATCAAGCGTGCCGTTGCCGACCTTAACCTCGTTGGGAAAGCGCCCATGCACTGAATCGTATTTGATCAGATGGGCCGCAGTCTCCAGAGGACCGGTCGCGTTGATCCGGACCACCTCGATATCATCCCGGCCCGATGCCGCAATATGAGACAGGGTGCAGCGGCCGATGCGGCCAAATCCGTTGATACCGACTTTGATGGTCATGGGGACGTCCTTTGGCAAAGATCTGGAACTTTCCGGTTCTATATCTGGTGGCCGTGAAGGGTGGGAAGGGCCAAAACCCTCTAATTTCCGTATGTTAGCGATAAATGTTAGTGTTAGCGATAACCCTTTGATTGGCTTTGCCTTCCGCCTGCGCTGCGCTACCCTTAGCGCAACAAAGATGGAGAGATTAAATGAGCGGCCTATTAGCCCTGTTGGATGATGTTGCAGCGATTGCAAAGGTGGCCGCGGCCAGTGTGGATGATGTGTTCGGGCAGGCGGCCAAGGCCAGTGCCAAGGCTGCGGGTGCCGTGATCGACGATGCTGCCGTGACCCCCAAATACGTGAGCGGTTTCGAGGCCGACCGCGAGTTGCCTATCATCTGGCGCATCACCAAAGGGTCGCTGAAAAACAAGCTGGTGTTCTTGTTGCCCGCAGGTTTGCTGCTGTCGAATTTCGCCCCGTGGCTCATTGCGCCTTTGTTGATGTTGGGCGGGGCTTACCTGTGTTTTGAGGGGGCTGAAAAGATCGCCCATGCGCTTGGGGTGGGGGGCAAGGGCCACGAAGAGCACCCCCCCGGTGCCGATGAAAATGTGATCAAAGACCCCGCCAAGCTCGAAGAGCAAAAGGCAAAAGGCGCGATCAAGACCGACTTTATCCTGTCCGCCGAAATCATGACAATCGTTCTGTCCAACCTAGAGGTGTCGAACTTCTGGATGGAGGCCGGTGCCCTAGCCGCCGCGGCTGTGATTATCACGGTCGCCGTCTATGGCTCGGTCGCGCTGATCGTTAAAATGGACGACGTTGGCCTCTATATGGCGAAGAACGGCAATCTGGGTCTGACCCGGGGTCTCGGGCGTGGGATCGTGCGCGGTATGCCGTGGTTCCTAAAGGCGCTGACCATTATCGGCACAGCCGCCATGCTTTGGGTCGGCGGATCGATCATTGTACACGGTATGGAAGAGCTCGGCTTTGCTGGCCTCGGCCATCTGATCCACGACTACGCTGTCGCCTTTGGCCATCTGGTCCCCGCTGCTTATGTTGGGGCCGCTGAATGGATCGCCAAGGCTGCAATGGACGGTGTGTTCGGTCTGGCCCTTGGGCTGGTGCTGATCCCGGTGGGTGAAAAGATCATTACCCCGCTGTGGCGCGCTATCTTCAACCGCAAGGATGCTGACGCTCACGCTTGATTGGCGTAGGTGAGAAGAAGGGAAAGGGGGCGCAGGTTGCGTCCCCTTTTTTAATGGCTGGATGAGGTCGGACGTTGGGGGGCTGCTGCGTGCCCTCTATAAGCGTCGCTTCAGTATGTGGGGGAACGCTGCGGCGACCTTACAGCAAGACCTATCAGCGAACGTTAAGATATATCCTTGGTTCCGATAGGAGCTGCGGGTGGAAAAAACCTGGAGCCCACGGTGCATTGGAACCTTTGTCACGCCTCGTCGGTTAAGCGGTAAGGCATGGGACGCCATAACGTTCACCCCGACATGTCATTTTTTGAAATTCAGTGCAGGATGCTTGATCCGCCACTTTGATATGGAGGTCTTTTTATGAAATTCACCCCCCTCGCTTGTGCAACCATACTGGCTTGCGCCGTAGCACCCGTTCTTAACGCAGGTGTCGCGTTGCCCAGTGCGACAATTTCTTCCCTGACCGTGCCAATGGCGCAGGATTCCCAGATCGTGAAGATCAAGAACGACAAGGAAAAGGGCCCTAAAAAGGCTAAAAAAGAAAAGCCTAAAAAGGAAAAACATAAGAAGGAAAAACACGCGAACAAAGAGAAAAAACACGAGAAGCAGGCCAAGAAGTTAGAGAAGAAGTTTGAAAAGCACGATAAGGTAAAAGTGAAAATCAAACGGTCGAAAGAGGACCGTTCACGCATTTCAAGCGAGATTCTGGAAGTGCGCGCACCTGAAGGTCGTGACATGAGCGTGCTACTTGGTGCCGTGCCACTGGCGCTTTTGGGCTCTCAGATCGCCTTTGCTGACGTCCCCGAAGAAAAACTGCTGACCTATCGCAACTGCCCACCGGGCCTGGCAAAAATGGACCCACCTTGCGTACCCCCTGGTCTTGCCAAAAAGGGCGTGACCTATGAGGAATGGGTGGCATACGACGATAAGCAGCTTGACGACATCTATCTTGATCAGCGTGAGTATTTTCTGGATCGGGACATTGTTGTCGATGGCGGAAAAGATATGGATCGGGACATCGTCCGTGACGAAAATCTAGATCGGGACGTCTTCCTTGACGACGATACCCTGTTGCTGAGCTCGGACCAGATTGCATCGCTTTACGATCTTCGTCCCGCACCGGCAGACAAGCGCTATGCGTTGATCGATGGCCAGCCTGTGTTGCTCACCCACGAAGATTACACATCGCTGCTGCGGATCAATGAACTGGCACGGGTAGAAAACCTGCCAGAGGGCGTGCGCATTGCACCCACAGCAGCGTTGACGCAGAACGAATTGCGCCAGACCTACAAGCTGCCACAGCTAGAGACGGGCAATAACTATGCTGTTGTGAATGGTGAGCTGGTGACGTTGCAGGACAGCGCATTCGAGACACTACAGCTCATCCGGATCGCACGCGCCATTTTTTAAGGCCGCGCTGAATCTAGAAAGGTTGCGTGTACCACGCCTCTCGAAGCTTCTGCCAGCTTCAGACGGCCAGCAATACCGAATAATAAAAATAAAAAGGGGGAGCAAAATGCTCCCCCTTTTTCGTGTTGATCGTGTCCGTTCAGATCAAAGCAGCGCTTTGGCTTTATCGGCGACATTTTGGGGCGTAATACCGAACTTTTCGAACAGCTCTTCGGCAGGGGCGGAGGCACCGAAGCGGTCCATGCCAACGAAATCGGCTTTGTTCCACTTACCACGCTCGCCGGTGAGCCAGCGATCCCAGCCTTGGCTCACAGCGGCTTCCACGCCGACACGCACGGGGCCAGCGGGGAGGACACGGCGACGGTAGGCTTCGTCTTGCTCGGCAAAGAGCTCCATGCAGGGCATGGAAACAACGCGTGTGCCGATGCCTTCGGCCTGCAGCAGGTCACGGGCTTTCAGCGCGATCTCGACCTCGGAACCGGTGGCGATCAGGATGACCTGACGTTTGCCTTCGGCGTCGGCCAGAACATAGGCCCCCTGTTCGGTCAGGTTTTTGTTCTTGTGCTCAAGCCGGACAGTGGGCAGGCCCTGACGGGTCAGAGACAGCACGGACGGTGTTTTCTTGCTGCTCAACGCGATTTCCCACGCCTCGGCTGTTTCGACCGTATCGGCGGGGCGGAACACATAGGTGTTGGGTGTCGCGCGGCTGATTGCCAAGTGTTCGACCGGTTGGTGCGTCGGGCCGTCTTCGCCCAAGCCGATGCTGTCGTGTGTCATAACGAATACGGTCGGTACCTGCATCAACGCTGCAAGGCGCATCGCAGGGCGGGCGTAGTCGGTAAAGCACATGAACGTACCGCCGTAGGGGCGGACGCCGCCGTGCAGCGCCATGCCGTTCATCGCAGCGGCCATACCGTGTTCGCGGATGCCCCAATAGACATAGCGCCCGCCACGGTTGTCTACATCGAACACGCCCAGATCAGCGGTCTTGGTGTTGTTCGAGCCGGTCAAATCAGCAGAGCCACCAACGGTTTCCGTGTACAGCGGGTTCAACACCTCAAGCGTTTTTTCGCTGCTGGCGCGGGTGGCCAGTTTCGGCGCGTTTTCAGAGGTTTGCTTTTTGAACGCCTTGATTGTCGCGCTCAGTTTCTTAGGAGCGTCACCGGCCAATGCGCGGTTGAACTCTTCGCGTTTGCTGCGCGACATGGCATCGAAACGCTCTTCCCAGGCACGGCGGTCGTCTGCACCGCGTTTGCCAATCTCTTCCCATGCGGATTTCACATCGGCGGGGACTTCGAACGGGCCGGTTGTCCAGCCATAGGCGGCTTTGGCGGCGGCCATTTGGTCGGCGTCGGTCAGCGCGCCGTGGCCTTTGGACGTGTCCTGTGCGGCGTGACCTAGGGCGATATGCGTTTTGCAGGCGATCATCGTGGGCAGATCGGATTTGCGCGCTTCCGTCAGGGCGGCGTCGATTTCATCAGGATTGTGGCCGTCGATCTCGATCACGTGCCAGTCTGCGGCTTTGAAACGCGCAACCTGATCGACCTTGTCGGACAGCGATACCGGCCCGTCGATAGTGATGTCGTTGTTGTCCCACATTACGATCAGCTTGCTTAGCTTGTGACGGCCTGCAAGGGCGATCGCCTCGTGGCTGATGCCTTCCATCAGGCAGCCGTCACCCGCGATCACGTAGGTAAAGTGGTCCACGATCTTCTTGCCGTATTGCGCGCGCTGGATTTCTTCGGCCATGGCAAAGCCGACGGAATTTGCGATCCCCTGACCCAGCGGGCCGGTGGTGGTCTCAATCGCATCGGCAAGGAAGTTTTCAGGGTGGCCCGCCGTGCGAGCGCCCATCTGGCGGAAGTTCTTGATCTCTTCGAGCGGGAATTGCTCGTAACCGGTGAGGTGCAGCAGCGAATAGATCAGCATGGACCCGTGGCCCGCGGACAGAATGAACCGGTCGCGGTCAGGCCACAGTGGGTTGGCGGCATCGAACTTTAGGTGCTTTTCGAACAACACGGTGGCGACGTCCGCCATGCCCATCGGCATGCCCGAGTGGCCGGAATTGGCGGCGGCGACGGCGTCCAGTGTCAGGGCGCGAATGGCGGTCGCTTTGGACCAATGGGCGGGATGGGCTTTGGCGAGGGCGTTCAGATCCACGGTGCAAGCTTCCTTATAAAGGGGGAAAGGGTTTGCGCGGATCAATACCAGCCACCCCACAAAGATCAAGGGCCACAGGACTCCGCCAGTGGTATCGCTTTTCCGCCCTGCCAAGGCATTGTTCTTAAAGGGGCAGTATTCCGCCTTTGGTTTGGGTAGGATTGGCTGAAACCACATTGACCAGCGATTCGATGGTTGGCAAACTGTGATATACGACTGACATACGACGTTTTACGAGGAACCCTGCGATGAGCGACATAGAACACTTGCAAGGCCGTATTCTGGCGGCGCTTGAAAGGGCGTCGCGCGGAGCGGACAAACTGGCGGTCGCCAAAGACGAGATCCCCGATCTATCTCAAGATCTGGCGCAAGAGCGCGCTGTCAACGTCGAGCTGGCGGAACAGGTCGACGCTCTGAAAAAGCGCCTTGCGGATGAAACGTCTCATCTGCGTGCGGAACTGGCGACAGCGCAGGCGCAAAACAGCAGCGCTGACGCAGCACGGACCCAGACCGAAAAGCTTGATATGGAGTTGCAACGGGTGCGCCGCGCCAATGCGCAACTGGCCGATGCTTGCGCCGCGCTGCGCGAGGCCAATGCCGAAGGGGTCGGTGACGCCGGTCTTATCAATGCCGCTTTGCAAGCCGAGCTTGATGCCGTGCACGCCGCCCGCCGCGCTGATGTGGCAGAGGCTGACGCGATCCTGTCTGTTCTAACGCCGCTTGTCCCCACTGCCGAGGAGTCTGCCTGATGCCCGAAGTTTCCATTTCTATCGGCGGTCGCCAGTTCGAAGTATCCTGCCAAGAGGGCGAGGAGGATTACCTGCACTCTGCCGCCAAGATGCTGGATGACGAGGCACAGGTGCTGTCAGATCAGGTCGGTCGGATGCCCGAAGCGCGGATGCTGTTGATGGCGGGTCTGTTGCTTGCCGATAAGACCGCCTCCGTCGAGGACAAGATAAAGGAAGCCCGCGCCCAATTGGCAGAGCGGGACGCCGAACTTGCCAGTCTGCGCAACGTTGTGGTCGAGCCAGAGCGGATCGAAGTCGCCGTTATTCCCCAAGGCGTGACCGATAGTCTTGCCGAAATGGCTGCCCGCGCGGAAGCCTTGGCAGACGAAATCGAAGACAAGGCCAGATGATGCCGCGCGCGGCACTCGCGATGGCTGCCGTGATTTGCACGTCAGGGAGCCAAGCCGTCGCGCAAGAACTGCCCTTTTCGGCGACCTATATCTGCGAGCGGGGCGTCGAGGTTCCGGTGTCATATTCAAGCCCGGACCAGGCCAATTCGACTGCGGTGCTTTATGTCGAAAATCGCATGATCACGCTGGTACAATCGCGCGCAGCTTCAGGCGCGCGGTATGAATGGCCCTCGGACGGTTCTGGTTATATCTGGTGGAACAAGGGGAACGCTGCAACGCTCGTCTGGCATGACGCGGTGGCGGACAACGACACGACAATCTATGCGGAGTGTCGCACGCAATAACGCGAGCGCCCGACGATAGGGTATCCCGTTCAAAGCGTATATCGGGTGCACCTTGCTACAAGGCGCACCCGTTTTTCGTTGGGCCGGTGATCTGGCCCGATTGCTTAGCCGTTGGCTTCGCGGATCTTGTCGGCAGCATCCTTGTCAAACCCAACGCCATTTTCTTCCAGCAGTGTGTCCAGCTCGCCCGACAACATCATTTCGGTAATGATGTCACAGCCGCCAACGAATTCGCCTTTGACATAGAGCTGCGGAATGGTGGGCCAGTCAGAGAATTCCTTGATCCCTTGGCGCAGGCCTTCGTCTGCCAGCACGTTCACGTCGGTATAATCGACGTTCATATAGTTCAGAACCCCTGCCACACGGGAAGAGAACCCGCATTGCGGCATCGTCTTGTTGCCCTTCATGAACAGCACAACGGTATGGGCTGTGATGGTTTCCTGAATTTGCGTCTTTGCATCGGTCATTTCGATTTGTCCTTTGGTATAAAGCGTTTCGCGTATTCTTGGGGGTCGCGGGGGATGCGGTAGTTGGTCTGGTGCCCGCCGCCGCCGCCGCCCGAATGATAGGTCGCGTCGATTTCGTGATAACCCTTGCCCGGCTTTGATCCGCGTTCAGTGTCGCGTGTGTGTTTCAGCGACTGAAGGCCGCGCAAAACGGCCACGATCAACACCAGAACGCTGAGGATCACAATCAGGATCGGGTCCACCGGATCAGTCCGGCGCTTTGGTGGTCAGTGCCAGTGCGTGCAGTTCACCATTCGACCCGTCCATCCGGCCCTTGAGCGCGGCATAGACGGCACGTTGTTGTTGCACGCGGTTCTGGCCGCGAAAACTTTCGTCGATGATCATCGCGGCCATGTGAACGCCGTCATTTCCTTCGACGGTGATCTTGGCGTTGGGAAAGGTTTCACGCAGCAGGTCTTCGATTTCGCGGGCTTGCATGGGCATGTGTGGGGTGCTCCGTCTGGCATGTCATTGGCCAAGATGTAGTAGTGTGAACGGCGGCGTGCAAGTTATCTCCCCGTTATCTGATTGAGCGGGGGGCTGGGAGGCCCTACATAAGAACAGTCGCCGCCGCGACAAGGTTAAGGAGGCCAGCCGCCATGGAAATTTTCGAGAACGCGCCCGAACGCGCCTATGCATGGGCGCAAGCGGGCCGTGGGGCTGCGCTGGCGACGGTCGTAGAGACATGGGGCTCAGCCCCGCGGCGCGTCGGGGCACAGCTTGCTATCGCGACTGATGGCGAGATGCAGGGATCTGTCTCGGGCGGTTGCGTCGAGGGGGCCGTGGTCGTCGAAGCGCTTGAGGCGATCGAGGACGGCAGCCCGCGGTTGTTGGAATATGGCGTCAGTGATGGTGATGCCTTTGCAGTAGGGTTGGCCTGTGGCGGGCGCATCCGCGTGTTGGTCGAACCGATTGGCGCAGGCGCTATGCCGTTTGACGTCTTGTCTGATCTGGTGCGCGCCCGCGCCGCACGTCAGCCCGTTGCCTATCAGGTGCCGCTGTCTGGCGGGGCCGGCCGGCTGGTAGACGACGGCTATGCGGATCGCTTCCGGATGGACCGGTCCGGTGTAGAGGAAGACGGCGATACATTTGTGGCGATCCATAATCCGCCGCTGCGGCTGGTCATCGTCGGGGCGGTGCATATCGCCCAAGCGCTGGTGCCCATGGCGCAGGTCGCGGGGTTCGACGCCGTGGTGATTGACCCGCGCGAGGCGTTTGGGTCGCAAGCGCGTTTCCCCGATGCACAAGTGGTGAATGACTGGCCCGACGCGGCGATGAATACCGTCGGCGTCGATACCCGCAGCGCCGTCGTGCTGTTGACCCATGACCCCAAACTGGACGACCCCGCGCTGCACATCGCCTTGCGCTCGGACGCGTTCTATATCGGGGCGCTCGGGTCAAAGCGGACCCACGCCGCCCGCGTGTCGCGTCTGGAAGAAGCAGGCTTTACCGCCGCCGAGATCGCGCGGATCAACGGGCCCATCGGGCTGGATATCGGCGCCGCCGGTCCGCCCGAGATCGCGGTGTCGATCCTGTCGCAGATGATCCAAACCTTGAGAAAACCGTGAGGTTCGGACCCGTCGAGACCGCGCAGGCCGGGGGCGCAGTGCTGGCCCACTCTATCGCGCTGCCGTCTGGCCGGTTGCGCAAAGGCTTGCGGCTGGAGCCCTCGCATCTGGCCGAGCTTCAGGCAGAGGGGATCGAGCAGATCATCGTTGCGCAGCTTTCGGCAGGCGATGTGGATGAAAATACCGCCGCGGCACAGGTCGCGCGGGCCGTGCTTGCAGATCATCCGCATCTGACAATGACCAAAGCCTTTACCGGCCGCGTGAACCTGCTGGCCGATGGGCCGGGCATCGTGCATCTGGATGTGGCCGCGCTTGAGGCGCTGAATGCGGTGCATCCGATGATCACGCTGGCCACGGTGCCGCCGTTTCAACAGATGGCAGCGGGGGGGATGGTCGCCACGATCAAGATTATCTCCTACGCTGTGGCAGACCATGACTTGGACGCCGCTTGCGAGGCAGGTCGCGGCGCGATCCGGATGCTGCCGCCACAGATCAAGGACGCCACGTTGATCATCACCGAAATCGACGGCGGCGCGGGGGACAAGGGCAAAAAGGCGATAGCGGATCGGCTTTCAGCATTGGATGTCACCCTGAAAGACATCGTGATTGTGCCGCATGAAATTTCCGCGTTGCGGGATGCGATCGCAAAGGCGGATACGGCGCTGACGTTGGTCCTGACCGGCTCTGCTACCTCCGACATTGATGACGTGGCCCCACAAGCCTTACGCGCCGCGGGCGGCGAGGTTTCACGCTTTGGTATGCCGGTTGATCCGGGCAATCTGCTGTTTCTCGGGCACAGGGGCGATACCCCTGTGATCGGGCTGCCGGGCTGTGCGCGGTCCCCTGCGTTGAATGGTGCGGATTGGGTGCTGTCGCGCGTGATCTGCGGTGTCGATGTGACCCCCCGCGACATCGCGGGCATGGGCGTCGGCGGTCTGCTGAAAGAGATCGCAACCCGCCCGCAGCCAAGACGCGGTTGACCCCCTATGCACGGTTGATGAGCGGCGCGATATACCGGCGAAGTTCAACCGCGCCGAAAATTTCTGTTCTCAACGCCTCTTTGGCGTGCTTAACTCTGCCTAACACATGACATAAAACGGGAGGAACATCATGACCGAGGTCAAAATGACCGTGAACGGCAAACCTGCATCTGGTGCCGTCGAAGGGCGCACGTTGCTGGCGTCATTCCTGCGCGACAACCTGAGCCTCACTGGCACGCACATCGGCTGCGATACCAGCCAGTGCGGGGCCTGCGTGGTCCATGTGAACGGCGAAGCGGTCAAGGCCTGCACCATGCTCGCGGTCGAGGCCGAAGGCGCAGACGTCAAGACCATCGAATCCGTGGCAAATCCCGACGGGTCGCTGACCGTGATCCAGCAGGCGTTTCAGGATCACCACGGGCTGCAATGCGGCTTTTGCACGCCGGGCATGATCATGTCTGCGTCGTCGCTTCTGAAAGACAACCCCAAGCCGACCGAGGCCGAGGTTCGCCACTATCTTGACGGCAATATCTGCCGCTGCACCGGCTATCACAACATCGTCAAAGCGATCATGGCCGCATCTGGTCAAGACGTCAGCGCGCTGGCCGCCGAATAAACGCCGGTGTGCCGTGTGGCCCTGTTTGCGCAGGGTCGGGAGGACACGGCGCACCCCTTTCGAAAACCGCGCTTCCCCACGTGGACGGGGGACCCGCATCACCTAAAGATTGAAGACATAAGAATACAGCTAATCGCAAAAGCCACATACGATGGTGCGGACCTGATCCGTACCCCATAGGGAGGAATTTACCATGCCAAAGGACGGCGGAATTGGTGCCAGCAGCAAGCGGCGCGAGGATATCCGGTTTTTGACCGGTGAGGGGAATTATACCGACGATATCAATCTACGCGGACAGGCATATGTGTTCTTTCTGCGCTCGGATATCGCCCATGGGGTGCTGAATTCGGTCGATACATCGGCAGCCGAGGGGATGCCGGGGGTCGTAAAAATCTTTACCGGTGCCGATTTCACCGAAGTAGGCTCTATCCCCTGTGGCTGGCAGATCACCGACAAACACGGGCAACCGATGCAGGAACCGCGCCACCCCGTGCTGGCGGAGGGCAAGGTGCGACATGTGGGCGAACCCATCGCCGCCGTCGTTGCCGAAACCTTGTCCCAAGCCCGCGATGCGGCAGAAGCGATTGTCGTTGATATCACCGATCTGCCTGCCGTGGTGGACATGAAGCAAGCGGTACAGGACGGCGCCCCCAAGGTGCATGACGATCTGACCTCTAACTTGTGTTACGACTGGGGTTTCGTTGAGGAAAATAAAGGTGCCGTGGATAAAGCGTTTGAAGACGCCGCACATGTCACCACGCTTGAACTCATTAACAACCGCCTGGTCGCCAACCCGATGGAACCGCGTGTGGCTGTCGGCGATTACGCCCGCGGTACAGGCGATCATACACTTTATACGACGTCGCAGAATCCTCACGTCATCCGTCTGTTGATGGGGGCCTTTGTTCTGGGCATCCCTGAACACAAGCTGCGGGTTGTGGCCCCCGATGTGGGCGGCGGCTTTGGCACCAAGATTTTTCACTATCAGGAAGAGGCATTTTGCACCTTTGCCGCCAAGGCCTGTAACCGTCCGGTGAAGTGGACCTCCAGCCGGTCAGAGGCCTTCATGTCCGACGCGCACGGGCGCGACCATGTGACCAAGATCCAGATGGCGCTGGATGCAGACAATAACTTTACCGCGCTGCGCACTGATACCTACGCCAACATGGGCGCGTATTTGTCCACATTTGCGCCGTCGGTCCCCACATGGCTGCACGGCACCTTGATGGCGGGCAACTATAAGACGCCGCTCATATATGTGAACGTAAAGGCCGTGTTTACCAATACCGTGCCCGTCGATGCATACCGTGGCGCGGGCCGGCCAGAGGCCACGTACCAGCTGGAACGGCTGGTTGATAAATGCGCCCACGAACTGGGGGTCGATCCAATTGCCCTGCGGCGGCAGAACTTTATCACCGAATTCCCCTATGCCACGCCTGTCGCGGTTGAATACGACACGGGCGACTATGTGGCGACGATGGACAAGCTGGAAGAGATCGCCGATTTCGCCGGTTTTGATGCCCGCCGCAAAGCGTCAGAGGCCAAGGGCAAGCTGCGCGGCTTTGGGGTGAACTGTTACATCGAGGCATGCGGCATCGCGCCGTCGAACCTCGTAGGCCAGCTTGGCGCGCGGGCGGGTCTGTATGAATCCGCCACCGTGCGGGTCAATGCGACCGGCGGTCTAGTGGTGATGACGGGCAGCCACAGCCACGGCCAAGGCCACGAGACATCGTTCCCTCAGGTGATCGCCGAAATGATCGGTATTCCCGAGGATATGATCGAGATCGTGCACGGTGATACCGCGAATACGCCAATGGGTATGGGGACTTACGGGTCTCGGTCCCTTGCGGTTGGCGGCTCGGCGATGGTGCGCGCCACGGAAAAAATTATCGCCAAGGCCAAAAAGATCGCCTCGCATCTGCTGGAAGCCTCGGAAGGGGATATCGAGCTGAAGGATGGGGCGTTCAGTGTGGCTGGTACCGATAAATCTGTCGCTTGGGGTGATGTGACTTTGGCGGCCTATGTACCGCATAACTACCCGTTGGAGGATATCGAACCCGGTCTGGAAGAAACCGCGTTCTATGATCCGTCGAACTTTACCTATCCCTCGGGGGCCTATGCCTGCGAGGTCGAACTGGACCCCGAAACCGGTCACGTCACGATCGACCGTTTCGCGGCGGCGGATGACTTTGGCAACATCGTGAACCCGATGATCGTCAGCGGTCAGGTCCATGGCGGGATCGCGCAGGGCATCGGACAAGCATTGATGGAGAACTGCGCCTACGACAGCGACGGCCAGCTGCTGAGCGCATCCTACATGGATTACGCGATGCCACGGGCCAGTGATCTGCCGTTCTATACGGTGGACCATTCGTGCCAGACGCCCTGCACACATAACCCCTTGGGCGTGAAAGGCTGCGGCGAGGCGGGGGCCATCGGGTCTCCTCCGGCTGTGGTGAATGCGGTCTTGGACGCCATGCGTTCGGGCGGTAAGGATGTCGGGCATATCGACATGCCCGTCACACCGGCGCGGGTTTGGGCGGCGATGAACGGATAAAGGAATAGGGCAGGAGCGGGGCCAGCCCCCTCTGCGCCCCTAGCGCTGAAAGTAAGGGAAAGCGGGGGCCAGCCCCCACTGTGCCCCTGGCGCAGAAAGTAAGGGAAAGCGGGGGCCAGCCCCCGCGCCCCCGGAGTTTATTGGCAAAATGAAGAGCGGCGTAAAGGCCAAGGCCCGCTCTGTGATTGGAAGGACGCAAGATGTATGATTTCGACGTAGTGAAGCCCGCGACGGTCGCCGAGGCGATCACGGCACTGGGGCAGGATGAAGCACAACCACTGAGCGGCGGGCAAACCTTGATCCCCACGCTTAAGGCACGGTTGGCGATGCCGTCGGTTCTGGTGTCGTTGAGCGGGATCGAAGAGATGCGCGGTGTGCGTATGGGCGACGATGGCCAATTGTGCATTGGTGGCGGGACTGTGCACGCGGTTGTCGCCAAGGAAGCACAGGCGCATTACCCTGGGCTGGCTGGTCTTGCCGCTCGGATCGGTGATCCGGCGGTGCGTAATCGCGGCACGATCGGCGGGTCCGTTGCCAACAATGACCCCTCAGCCTGTTATCCGGCAGCCGTTCTAGGGAGCGGCGCGGCTGTGGTTACTAACGCGCGCGAGATTGCGGCCGACGATTTCTTTGAGGGTATGTTCGCCACGGCGCTGGACGAGGGCGAGATTGTTACAGAAGTGCGCTTTCCAATCCCTGAAAAGGCGCATTACGAAAAGTTCATCCAGCCTGCTTCGCGCTTCCCGTTGGTCGCCGTTTTCGTGGCCAAGTTTGCGGACGGGGTGCGTGTCGCCGTGACCGGTGCCTCGGAAGAGGGGGTGTTCCGTTGGTCAGAGGCAGAAACCGCGCTAAGCGGCAATTTCACCGCCGAGGCGTTGTCGGGGTTGAGCGTGTCTGGCGATGGCATGATCAGCGACCTACACGGCAGCGGCGATTACCGCGCGCATCTGGTTGCAGTCATGACCAAGCGCGCTGTCGGCGCATTGGTCTAACCATAGTAGACATCGCGGTGGAACCGTCCCTTGGGAAACCTCGGGGCGGTTTTTTGCCAACTATATGATTGTTGCTTGCGCCTAGAGCGGAACGAATTCGCAGCATCGGCGTTGTGTCGTAACGCTGCCCGAACGGCGTCCATAATACCGTGAGGAATAGAATGTACAAACTTTTGAAATCCACGACATCACTGACCATGTGTCTGGCGCTTGCTTTGCCCGCAGGTGGTTTTGCCCAAACAACTGAAAGCTGCGTGAGCGAGGGGGAACAGACTGTTTTTCCATGCGTCTTGCCTGACGGCAGCGTCGTGGCTGATCAAGATCAGATGATGACTTTGCGCGCCGACGGTGGTCTGGCCGAGGCGCTCGGTCTGGAAGCAGAAGCCCAGTCTGAGGCTGAGGCCCAGCCCAATGCAGAAGCCGCTGCTGAATCTGTAGACGCCGCAGAAGAGCAAGCTGCCGCCGCAGCCGAAGCCGAAGCCGACGCGACCGCAGAAGCTCAACAGGCTGCTGAAGAGCAAGCCGCCGCTGACGCAGAGGCCGCTGACGCGCAAGCCGAAGCAGAAGCCGCTGAAGCTCAGGCCGCTGCTGACGCCGAAGCCGCAGCTGTTGCACAAGCCGCTGAACGAGAGGCCGCAGAAGCTCAGGCTGCTGCTGACGCCCAAGCTGCGCAAGCAGAAGAAGCCGCCGCAGCCGAAGCCCAAGCTGAGGCCGAACGTGAAGACGCGGTAGCCGCACAAATTGCGGCTGATGCCGAGGCAAATGCTGCTGCCGAAGCGGAGGCCGAGCAAGCCGCTGCTGACGCAGTCGAGCCCACATCGACCTCTAATGCGGACACCGCCCAGCAAAGCGATGCAGGCGTAGAAGCCCAAGCTGAAACTGAGGTTCCAGCCGGCACATCTTCGGCAACCGCGACACAAGCCGACGCCGAGACTGAACAGCGGACGGAAGAACAGATCGCCGCTGATCTGGCAGCTGAGCAAGCCGCCGAAGACGCACGCGAAGAACAGCGCGCTGCCGATGCAGCCGCCGCTGCCGAATCCGCAGCTGCAGCAGATTCCGGCGAGACGGAAGCTGAGGTTGTCGTAGAAGAAATCACCGAAGAAGACACACGCGCGTCGAACGAAGAGTTCTCGACCAACGTGTCCGGCGATACTGCTGCGCAAGCGAATACCGAAGCTAAAAAAGATGATGACGGCCTGAGCAAGTTTGAAAAAGCGCTGCTGGTCGGCATCGGTGCTGTTGCAGTCGGGGCCATCTTGAAAAACGGCTCCAAAGTGGTCAGCAACTCTGGTGACCGTCTGGTTGTCCAAGACACGAACGGTGATCTGCGCGTGCTGAAAGATGACGACGCACTGGTGCGTCAGGCCGGCGATGAAGTGCGCCGCGAGACCTTTAACGATGGGTCTTCGCGTACCACAGTGATCAAGCCGAACGGCAGCCAGATCGTGACCATTCTGGGCCGTGACGGTACTGTTCTGCGTCGGATCAATGTCGACCCACAAGGCAATGAATATGTGCTGTTCGACGATACACGTGCAGAAGAACGCATCGTCGTAAACGAGCTGCCGCAGATTGAGACACAGACCAACACCTTTGCCAGCCAGCAAGACGAAGAGGCGTTGCGTGCCGCCCTGCAAACCCAGCTTCGTGGCGAGCAGGCCCAGCGGTATTCGCTGCGTCAGGTCCGTGACGTGCGTCAGGTCCGTGCCTTGGCACCTGAAATCGAGCTGGATGCCGTGCGCTTTGCGACAGGCTCTGCTGCGATCCAGCCTGAGCAAGCGCGCGCGCTGTCCAAAATCGGGACTGTCATCAGTAATGCGATCAAAGAAGATCCACGTACTGTAATCTTGATCGAAGGGCATACGGATGCTGTTGGCGATGCGGGCTACAACCTTGCCCTGTCCGACCGCCGTGCCGAGACTGTGGCCTTGGCCTTGACGGAATACTTTGACGTACCACCAGCCAACCTAATTACGCAGGGGTATGGCGAAAGCGCGCTGAAGGTGTCGACGCCGACAGCCGAGCCGGCCAACCGCCGTGCGGTTGTGCGTAACATCACCGGTTTGCTGCGCCAGTAACGCCATCGGTATAAACAAAGAAAAGCCCCCGCAGGAAACTGCGGGGGCTTTTTACGTCTCAGACTGTTGATTGTCTGGATTTATTTAGGCAGCGGTCCGATCAGCATAACCATCTGACGGCCTTCCATTTTCGGAAAGTTTTCGACGCGGCCCATCTCTTTGGTGTCTTCGGCGACACGTTCCAGCAGCTCGCGGCCGAGATTCTGGTGCGCCATCTCACGACCACGGAAACGCAGTGTGACCTTCACCTTGTCGCCGTTCTCGAGGAACTTGAACACGTTACGCATTTTGACGTCATAATCATTGGTATCAGTGTTGGGCCGGAACTTGACCTCTTTGATCTCAATGATCTTTTGCTTCTTACGCGCTTCGGCTTCACGCTTTTGCGTCTCATACTTGAATTTGCCAAAGTCCATGATCTTGCACACGGGCGGGTTGGCATTGGGCGAAATCTCGACCAAATCAAGTCCGGCATCAACAGCCATTTCCATGGCGCGATCCGGTGTCACGACGCCAACGTTTTCGCCATCCGCGCCGATCAGCCGGATTTCGTTGGAGCGGATATTTTCGTTGATGCGCGGGCCGGTATCTCTTTGCGGCGGCGCGTTATGCGGTCTGCGAGCGATGATGATCGTCCTTTGATTGTTATAGTGATGTCGAGAACGGAAGGTAAACCTGCTCATGGTCTTCTTCAAGCCGCAAAATGGCGCATATACAGGGTAAAATAGCTGTTTTGCTGGTGATTTCCCCAAGGTGAAGCGGCGTATCGCGCATTTGACGCTGTGCATGGGCATATAGTATGTGCTGCAGGGGATTAACAAAGTTCAAAGGAACAACAGCATCATGAAAAACCTCATCTGGATTGTCATCGCAGGGGTGATCGCGCTTGGCGCGTACATGTTGTATTCGGGCCGGTCCGTCCAAGAGATCGCGACCGATGCGTCTGATGCGGTCAATGCGCCCGAAGCGTTGGAAAGCGCTACCGCAGCAGTGGGCGACGCTGTCGAGGCAACAGAGGGTGCCGTGACCGACGCGGTCGAGGCGACAACGCAAGCTGCAAACACTGCAGCCGATGCGCTGGCCGAAGCTGCCGAAGACGTGGCGGATGCTGCTGCCGCGGCAGGTGAAAGCGCCGTAGATGCGACCAAGAAGCTCGCCGATGATGCAACGCAGGCTGCCAATGAGACTGCTGATGCTAGCGTTGAAGCGGACAGTCGCGCCGAGGCCGATGCAATGGCAACCAGCGACGAGGGCGACAACGACGCTGCCAGCACCACCCGGTCCGACACCGCATCCGAAGGGGCCAGCGCTGATACGCAACCAGAAGCAACCGCAGATGTTCAGGCCGATGTCACCGCCGACGCCGACACGCCAGAGCAGCTGACCACCGTTGACGGGTTCGATCTGGAGAAGGTGCAGACCCTGATCGACACGTCTGACCTGCCGGCAACGCAGAAAACGCTGTTGAAAAACGGTCTGGCGACTGCGGCTGAAAACCCGGACACGTTGCGTGTGATCCTTGCGCAAATCCGCGAGGCGCTGGCGCTATAAGCACAGGCCGCTACCAGTGCCTGACGACAAGCCAAGAAAAAGCCGCGCCCCTGACAAGGGCACGGCTTTTTCATTTCTGATAGAGAGCCCACGGGGGGCACCGCTACATCGGATCAGCCGACAAAAGCCTTTTCAACGACATAGTGTTTGGGGTCGGAATTCGCACCTTCCTCAAGCCCGAACCCTTCCAGCACTTCCTTGATATCCTTGTTGAATTCCAGGCTGCCGCAGACCATACCGCGATCAGTATCGGCGGTGATGCCGTCAATGCCAAGGTCTTTAAACACAGTGCCATCTTGCAGCAGGTTGGTGATGCGGCCCATCTTGGGGCTCTGCTCGCGGGTGGTTGTGGGGTAGTACACCAGTTTGTCGCCGATCATCTCGCCAATCAGCGGATCGTCGGCAAGACCTTCAACCAGCGTGCGCCCATACTCAAGCTCGGCCACATCGCGGGTGGTGTGGGTCATAATGATCTGATCGAATTTCTCGTAGGTTTCGGGTTCGCGCAGCAGGGATGCGAAAGGCGCGAAACCTGTGCCGGTCGCAAAAAGCCACAGCCGTTTGCCGGGCAGCAGTGCATCATGGACCAGCGTGCCCACGGGCTTGGGGCGCAGGATGATTTCGTCGCCGGGCTGGATGTGCTGCAGTTTCGAGGTCAGCGGACCGTCCTGCACTTTGATCGAATAGAACTCCAGCTCTTCGTCCCACGACGGCGAGGCGATGGAATAAGCCCGCAGTAGGGGCTTTTGCTTGCCTGTCTCGGGGTGCGGGTCGCCCATCAGGCCAATCATCACGAATTCGCCTGACCGAAAGCGCAAGGACGCCGGACGGGTCACGCGGAATGAAAATAGCCGGTCCGTCCAGTGTTTAACGGAGGTCACGGTCTGCGCGTCAGGTAGGGTCGGCACGGGTTTGGCGTCGGTTTGGGTCACTACTTTTTGCTCGGTCATAATTTCATCTGCGCGCAGGTCGCGGTGCGCAGCCTTTCTCTAGGGGAAGGAAGAGGACAGGGAAAGCATCGAAGGCCAGAAAGCCCGATCAGCCGCGCAGTCGCGCCTGATAATTATGCTCCTGCCAGTTTGCGCGGGCCAGCCATTGGTCCTGCGGTTGACGGGCGGCCAGATCATTGGGGATCTCTACCTCGTCAAAGCCGGACCGGCGGGCCATAGCGTATTGGTCCGCAATCACATGGCCATGGGCCCGCAGCCGCCCGGTATAGCCGCGCAGACGCAGCTGGCGTGCAATGGTGAAACCGCGCCCGTCAGCCGAACTGGGAAATGCCACGCGGATCATCGACACCGACCCGTCAACCGGGATCGCTTCAGGCTGCGCGTCAGAGGGCACATCAAGCGCTGTCGCATCCGCATCCGCGCCGCCTGTGGCATCGAAGGGGGCATAGGTCGCGGTAAAATCATCCGCGACAAACCCTTGATCGTTGATCAACTGTGTCATGTCTTTGCTCCTACACGGACCATCTTGCCATCGACAAAATGAATACCGCATTCTTCTTTTTCAATGTTTCTCCAGCGTCCGGCGCGGGGGTCTTCGCCCGGTTTCACCTTGGAGGTGCAGGGCGCGCAGCCGATGCTGGGATAGCCTTGGGAGACCAGCGGGTGCCGGGGCAGGCGGTTCTCGTCGATGTAGTCAGATACATCAGAGGCCTGCCAATGGGCCAGCGGGTTTACCTTGATCCGTGCGGGCGCATCAGCTGGGGCTTCGACCTCAAAGAACGGCAGACTGGCGCGCGTGCCCGACTGAAAGCGTTTGCGCCCCGTAATCCAGCCGTCAAACCCTTGCAACGCATGTTGCAGCGGCACGGTCTTGCGGAAGGCGCAGCAGGCGTCGGGGTCGCGCAGGTGCAACGTCCCGTCGGGGTCTTTCTCTGCCACGTCTTGCGCACGGATCGTGTGGACATTGCGCAGGCCCAACCGCTCGCTCAGCTCTTGCTGGTAAACCAGCGTCTCGGCGAAAAGCATTTCCGTGTCGATGAACAACACCGGCAAATCGCGTTTAACCATAGACGCAAGGTGCAACAGGGCGACGGATTCCGCCCCGAAGCTGGAAACAAGCGCCAGATTGGGCACATTGTCGATTGCAGCACGCAGCACGTCAGTGGCGCTGTGATGGCGCAGGCCGTCGTTCAGCGCCTCCATCTGACGGGTCAGCGCCGCGACGCGGTCCGGCCCTTCGGGGAGGATTTGTTCCCCATTTGGAAGTGTCAGTTGATCACGCGGCATTGGCTTGTGCTTCCGGGTAGAGGGCGGCCTTGAACGGGGCAAGACCAAGGCGGCGGTAGGCTTGCAAGAAGGTTTCGGTCGCGTCGGTGCGCAGATCAAGGTAGCCTATTACCAGCCGCTCAATCGCCGGGATGATCTCGTCGGCGGAAAAGCCCGGGCCAGCCCGTTCGCCGATGGCAGCGTTTTCAGTGCCGTCACCGCCCAAGGTAACCTGATAGTTTTCCACACCCGCACGGTCGAGACCGAGGATCCCGATGTGGCCCACATGGTGGTGACCACAAGCATTGATGCAGCCCGAGATCTTGATCTTGAGCGGGCCAACATCGTGTTCCAGCTTGAGCTCGTCAAAGCGGGTCGCGATTTCTTGTGCGATCGGGATCGACCGCGCTGTGGCCAACGCGCAGTAATCCATACCGGGGCAGGCGATGATGTCGCTGATCAGGCCGATATTGGCCGTGGCAAGGCCGACTTGCTTGAGCGACGCGTGCAGAGCAGGCAGATCGCTGCGGTGCACATGGGGCAGGATCACGTTCTGCTCGTGGCTGATGCGCAGTTCGTCGTGGCCGAATTCAGCGGCCAGTTCCGCCATGCGGTGCATCTGTTCGGCGGTGGCGTCGCCCGGTGTTTCGCCATGCGCCTTGAGGCTGATCGACACGATGGCATAGCCGTCTTCGCGGTGATCGGTCAGGTTGGTGTCGGCCCAGCTTTTGAACACCGGATCGCTGTTATAGGCGGCGGTAAACGTGTCGATGGGGGCCGTTTTAAACGTCGGGCTGGCGAAATCCGCCTCGATGCGCGACAGCATCTGCTGGTCGACGCCCGTGAACTGCGGACGGATCAGCGCATAACGGGCGTCCACCCGTGCGCGGATGTCGTCGATGCCGTTCTCATGCACGGTGATCTTGATCCGCGCCTTGTACTTATTATCGCGCCGGCCCAACAGGTTGTAGACCGAGACGATCGCCTCTAGTGTAGGCAGCAGGTCTTCGGAGCTGACGAAATCATACAGCACCTTGCCGATCATCGGGGTCCGGCCAAGGCCGCCACCGACGATGACCTGATAGCCGACTTCGCCATCTTTCTCGACGATTTGTAGCCCGATATCATGGGCTTTGATGACCGCACGGTCGTGCGCCGCACCAGAGACGGCGACCTTGAACTTGCGCGGCAGGAACTGGAATTCCGGATGATCAGTGGACCATTGGCGGATCAGTTCGGCCACCGGGCGCGGATCAGCGATTTCATCCGCTGCGGCACCGGCAAAATGGTCGGCGGTCACGTTTCGGATGGTGTTGCCGCTGGTCTGGATGGCGTGCATGTTCACATCGGCCAGCGCGTCCAGCATATCGGGGACATCACGCAGCTGGGGCCAGTTGTACTGGATGTTCTGGCGCGTGGTAAAATGGCCGTAGCCCTTGTCCCATTTAGCGGCGATCTCCGCTAGCTTGTGCATCTGGCGGCTGCTGAGCGTGCCATAGGGAATGGCCACCCGCAGCATATAGGCGTGCAGTTGCAGGTAGAGCCCGTTCATCAGTCGCAGCGGCTTGAACTCGTCCTCTGTGAGGGAGCCGTCAATGCGGCGTTCAACCTGCCCGCGGAATTGCGCGTTGCGTTCGGCGATAAAGGCGTCATCGAATTCGGTGTAGCTGTACATTATTGAACCTCCTCCTGCTTGCCATGGGTATAGTTGCTTGGGCCCTTGGCGCGGAATGCTTCGCGGAAATGCGTTGGTTTGGGTGCGGCAGAGCTGGTGTCGACATCGGCCAGATAGGCCCCGACAGTCAGGTCGGCCTGCTGGATCGCATCGATCAGGCGCAGGTCCGCATCGGCCTCGTCGGTCAGCACTTCGGCTTCTTCAAGCTTGCGGGTCCAGCCGGTCGCGGTCTGGTAGATCACGTCGCCTTCAAGCAAGGCATTGGCTGTGACGACTTTGGGGGTAAAGGGCTTGGCCATTATGCCATCTCCTCTTGGAAAAATTCGGTTGTGGCACGGGCTGCAGCACGCGGGGCAAGGCCGTAAAAGGTAAGGGCGGGGCCAGCGAGGTCAGCCGCGGCAAGGTCAGTGGGCAAGCGGTCCAGCGTGGTTTCGACGATACGCTGGTTGGCGCGGGAGGCGTTTTCAACCAAGGTGACAGGCGTGGTGCGGTCCGCCCCATGCATCAGCAGGCGGCCTTGGATGAAGCGCGCGGATTTCTTGCCCATATAGATCGCGGCGACTTCGCCCGGGCGCGCTAGCGCGGCCCAGTCATGGTCAGCAAACCCCTTCATATCGTGACCCGTCAGGAACCGGACCGAAGCGTTGCGCCCGCGTTTCGTCAAGCTTTGCCCGATGGTGGCCACGGCGGCAGAAGCAGAGGTGATCCCCGGCACGATGTGCCAGCCGATGCCATGGGCGTCCACAGCGTCGATCTCTTCGTCCAGACGGCCAAAGACCGTCGCATCGCCTGACTTCAGGCGCACAACCTGCGCGCCGGATTGGCCATGTTTAACCAACAGGTCATTGATGGTTTCCTGCGCGGTGGAGGGGCCGAAGCCTTCCTTGCCCACGTCGATCATCAGCGCCTCGCGGCGGGCCAGTTCAAGGATTTCGGGGGAAATCAACCGGTCATAGATCACCACATCGGCCTCATCCAACGCGCGGCGGGCCTTGAGGGTCAGCAATTCGGGGTCACCCGGGCCACCGCCCACAAAGGCAATGTGACCGGCGCGTGCGGCGCGGGACTGGTGGTCGGCGAGCAGCGTGCTCAGCGCGTTTTCAACCGCCGTCTTGCCATCCGCCACGGCGCGGGGGCCTGCAGCAAAGTAATAGTCCCGCCAGAAGTCGCGGCGCGGACGGCCAAAGGGCAGGGCATCGGCCATCTTGCGGAAACCTTTGCCAATGCGTGCCAGCGTGCCAAGGGTCGCGGGCAGGCGTTCTTCCAGATCAGCCTTGATCGCGCGGGCGAGCACCGGGGCCGCGCCTTCGGTGCCGATGGCGATGGTCACGGGGTCACGGTCCACGATCGCAGGCGTGATAAAGGCGCTATCGTGAAGATTGTCGACGATATTGACCAAAGCACCCTCGGCGCGCGCAATGGCGGCGGTGCGGGCGTCTTCGGCGTCGTCCTCATCGGCGGCATAGAACAATTTCGCGCACAGCACATCGCCATGGCGCAGGGCACGGGTGTGCAGCGTCAGACGGTCTGCATCGGCCCAGGCGGTGATCTCGGGCGCGGGGGTCGGGGCGAAGACGCTGATCTTGGCTTGGGTCTTGAGCAGCAGGCGCAGTTTGGCCAGTGCCGCTTCGCCACCGCCCGAAAGAACGATGCGCTGGCCCTTGGTGGAGAGAAAGATTGGGAAGTGATCCATAAGGTTCGGTCCTTGCGCTTAGCTTGACCTCTATATAGGAAATAATTCCGATATGGCGCTAGGTGCTTGCGGATATAAGGACGTGCGTTCTATTCTGCGCAGCAGACAGAACAGCAGACCACAGACTGAAGGGAAAATAGAATGGATGTTCGGATCGACGACGTAGACCGGAAAATTCTAGCGCAGTTACAGCGTGATGCGAGCCAGTCCCTGGACGATATTGCCCGCGAGGTAGGCAGTTCCAAGACCCCTGTGTGGAACCGGATTCGCAAACTGCGCGAGGCAGGGGTGATCGGGCAGCATACGGTTGTGCTGGATGCAGAGGCGCTTGGCTTCGAGGCGTGTTTCTTTGTGTTGATCCGCACGTCGTCCCACGAGGCCGATTGGCAGGCCGCGTTCCTCAAGGCGTTGAAAAACCGCCCCGAAGTGCAAGAGGCGCACCGGTTGGCGGGGGACATCGACTATATTCTCAAGGTCCGCGTCAAGAACGCGCGCGCCTATGATGCGTTTTATCAGGCGCTGATTTCAGAGGTGCGCGTGCACAACGTCACAGCGCTGCTGTCGATGGAAGAGATCAAATCTACCACCATGCTGCCGCTGTAACGCCGTGGTGCGGGGCGGCGCGGCTAGACCGTCACCATCATCCGTTCGAGCTTGTGAAAGTGGTAGGTGTTGGCAAAGCGCGGTGCTTCGGCCAGTTGCAGGTTCGGCGCATGGTCAAAAAGCGCACGCAGCGCGATCTGCATTTCCAGCCGTGCCAGCGGCGCGCCGACGCAGAAATGCAAGCCGCCGCCAAAGGCCGCATGTGCCTTGGCCGGACGGGCGGGGTCGAACACATCGGGCTGGTCGTATAGCGCGGGATCGCGGCCCGCGGCCCCCAGCACCAGTGCGATTTTCTTGCCTTTTTCAAGCGTGACTTCGCCCAGTTCGATATCCTCGTAGGCGAAACGTTCGAACACATGCAGCGGCGGGTCGTAGCGCAGGATCTCTTCGACCGTGGCATTGATCGTATCGGGTGCAAGCGCGCTGACAGGGGTGTTGTGTGCCAATAGACAGGCGATCCCATTGCCAAGCGCATGCACCGTCGCCTCGTGGCCCGCATTCAGCAGCAGAATGCAGGTGCCGATCAGCGCATCGGTGCTCAGCTTTTCGCCATCCTCTTCAGCGGCGATCAACTGGGTGATCAGGTCGTCACGCGGGTCTTGGCGACGCTCGTCGACATAGCGCCGCAGAAAGGCGGTGAAATCGGCGGCGGCGGTATTGGCAGCCTCTTCGGTCGCCCGGGTGCGGCCAATCTGATAGACCGCAACCATATCGTTGGACCAGCGCAGGAGGTCGGGCCACATCTCTTCGGGCACGCCAAGCAGCCGCGCGATAATGCGCACAGGAAGCTGGGTGCAGAATGCGGGGATCAGATCAAACGGTTCGCCCTTGGGCAGATCGTCCAGTAAGCCTTGCGCGATCTCTTCGATCTCGGGGGCGAGGCCGGCGATCCGGCGCGAGGTAAAGGCGCGCAGCACCAGGCCGCGCAGACGGGTGTGGGTCGGCGGCTCCAGCTCGAGCATCGACTGGTTTTCTACCGCGTAAAAGTCGCGCATGTGGTCAGGTGTCGGCTGGCGCTGGTCGGCGGGGACCTCGCGGCCCAAACGTCGGTCGCGCAGCAGCGCCTGCACCGTGGCTGCGTCAAAGGCAGCCAACATGCCATAGTCCTGCCAGAACAGCACAGGGCCATCCGCACGGGCCTGCGCATAGGCGGCATAGGGGTTTTGGACGAATTCGGGATCAAGCGGGGAAAGGTTCAGCGTTTTCATGGGGCCTAGCAATAGCTGCGGCTCTGGTCTTTGCAAGCGGGTCTGTGCCAAATAACGCTATGACCCCCGGAATGCGCCGCCGCGTCGCCACCTTTGTGCTGTTTCTGATCACCGTGCTGGCGCTGTCCGGCGGGGTCTGGCGCTATGCCTATTTGCAAGGGCTGGACCAGCTGCATGCACGCGGGCAGGCCGATTTGTCGCTGGTCAGTGACCGGCTGGTCGGGCAGCTGCAACGCTATCGTGATTTGGCGGTGTTTCTGGCGGATCACCCGCAGGTGGCGCAAGTGTTGGACCGTCGGCCCGTGGTCGAGGCCCAAGCGTTCCTGCAAGAGGTTGCTGACAAGACCACGGCGCTGGATGTGCAGGTGTTGGACCGGTCAGGCGATGTGATTGTATCCGCGCTTGGGCCAGACGGGGCGCAGGTGCCGCGGGCGGATCAGGGCTTTGTCCAGCGCGCATTGCGTGGCGCGCTTGGCTGGGGGCACGGCCCCGCAGCGCCGTTGACCGACCGGGCCTATTTCCACGCGGCCCCCGTTTTTGCACCGGACGGTCAGGTGCGCGGCGCGGTGGTGGTGTCGACCGATCTGAACGGCATCGATTATGACTGGCGCGGCAGCAATCCGGCGGCGTTTTTTACCGATACCAATGGCGTTGTCCAAATTGCCAACCGATCAGAGCTGCTATTTTGGGCGCGGCCCAAGGGCGCACAAAGGCTGGTACCGCCTGATGGTGCGCAACTAGAGTTCGCCGTGTCAGAGGTCCGCACCCATGAAATCTGGCGCATGGGCTGGGGGCCATATTTGCCCGATGCCGCGCTGCACCTGACGCGTGCATTGCCCGTGGTGGGCATGACGGGCGAAGTCTTACTGGACATCGAGGGCGCGCAGCGGCTGGCCCTGTCACAGGCGGCAGCGGTGGCAGCGCTCTGCCTTGCCTTTGGCGCGCTGCTGTTTCTGGCCACCGAAAGGCGCCGCGCACTGTCGGATGCAAATGCGGCCCTTGAACGTCAGGTTGCCAAACGGACCGCCGCACTAAACGCCAGCAACACCGAATTGCGCCGCGAGGCCACCGAGCGCGAAGAGGCACAAGCCGCGCTGCGCCGTGCGCAGGCGGATCTGGTGCAGGCGGGCAAGCTGTCTGCGCTTGGGCAGATGTCGGCGGGCATCAGTCACGAACTGAACCAGCCGCTGATGGCGATCCGGTCTTTTGCGGAAAACGCGGTGCAGTTCCTTGAGCGTGACCGCCCGGACCGGACGACTGAAAACCTGACCCGTATCTCGCAGATGGCCGACCGTATGGCGCGGATCATTCAGAACCTGCGGGCCTTTGCACGGCAGGAGAGTGTGCCGCAGACCCGTGTGGATGTGACCCGCGTGGTGGCGAGCGCACTCGAGCTGACCCAAACCTATGTACGCGATGCGGGGGTCACGCTTGAATACGGGCCCGCCAATGCGCCTGTTTGGGTGCGTGGCGGCGAGGTGCGGCTGGGGCAGGTGTTTGTGAACCTCATCACCAATGCCGTCGACGCAATGGGCGGCAGCGAGTGCAAACGGCTGACCATCACCGTCGATCCCTCGGATCCCGTGCACGTGACGTTTTGCGACACCGGTCCGGGAATCGAAATGCCGGACAAGGTGTTCGACCCGTTCTATACGACCAAGTCGGTGGGCAACGATACCGAAGGCACCATGAGCGGCATGGGACTGGGGTTGTCGATCAGCTATGGCATCGTGCAAAGCTTTGGCGGGGACATTCGCGGCTCAAATCTTGACGCGGGCGGTGCGATGTTTTCTGTGACGTTGGAAAGCGCAGATACGGGTGAGGAGGGGCAGGCATGAGCAGAACCGTTCTTTTGATCGATGACGATGCCTCTGTCCGCGAGGCGCTGGCGCAGACGCTTGAGCTTGCGGATATCGAAGTGGTCGCAGCAGGGTCATTCGTCGCCGCCAAGGATCGTATCACAGAACGGTTTGACGGGATCATCCTGTCAGATATGCGCATGCCCGGGCGCGACGGGTTTCACCTGCTGTCCTACGCCCATGAACAGGACCCCGATCTGCCGGTGATCTTGCTGACGGGCGAGGGCGATATCCCTATGGCTGTACGCGCGATGGAGGCGGGGGCCTTTGATTTTCTGGAAAAGCCCTGTGCGCCTGCCGCGCTTTTGACGGTGATTGAACGCGCGCTGAAGACGCGGGCACTGGTGCTGGAAAATCGCCGCTTGCTGCATATCGTGGAAACTGGTGACCCGGCCGCACGGATGATCTTTGGGTCTTCCGATCTGTCGGAACGGCTGCGCGATAAGGTGCGCCGCGTGGCGCAGGCGAATGCCGAAGTGCTGGTCACCGGTCCGTCGGGGTCTGGTATTTCAAAGGTGGCCGAAGTGATCCACCTGTCCTCGCAGCGATCAAAGGGTCCTTTCGTGAAACGCGCCGCCGCGGGGCTGAGCCCGGATGACGTGAGCGATGCGCTGCATGCGGCGTCAGGGGGCAGTCTGTTTCTGGATGAGGTAGCGCAACTGCCCGCGCAGACCCAGCTGAGCCTGATCGAAGCGCTGGATCAGGTCCACGATGTGCGCCTGATCGCAGGCAGTGCGCGCGAGTTGCAAGCCTTGGTGACCGAGGGGCAGTTCCACGCTGACCTCTATTACCGGCTTGAAGTGATGACCGTGCGCATCCCGTCTTTGTCAGAGCGGCCCGAGGATATTGCCACGATGTTTCGCCGCTATGTCGATCAGGCGGCCGAGCAATCCGGCGTCCAGCCACCCGAGGTGACACCGCAGATGATCGCGGGTCTGATGGCGCGGGACTGGCCGGGCAATGCGCGTGCACTGATGTCAGAGGCGATGCGCTTTGTCATGGGCGTGTCGGACGAGGTCACGCCGGATGCGACCCTTGGCCTGTCGGATCAAATGGCACAAGTCGAACAATCGCTGCTACGCGCTGCGTTGCGCCGCGCGCAGGGGCAGGCGAGTTCGGCGGCAGCGGCGCTCAAGCTGCCGCGCAAGACTTTCTATGACAAGCTGGCCCGCTACGGGATTCGGCCAGAGGACTTTCGCGGCTAGGATGTGCGGTTTTTCGCACAAGGGCCGTGCTCGGTGTGCGGTTATCCGCACAGGTCGGGTGGGTGCGGTCTCTTTATACCTTAATGACGGAATTTAAGCTTCTGATATTAAATATATTTAACGTCTCCTTCATCTTTCAAGGCCTCTGTCTTGTGAGGTCGGCAAAATAACGCTCTAGTATCGCCACCGCATTTGGAACGACCAGATGCCGAGACTTGAAAAACAGTTCTCTGGGAGGAGACATCACATGAAATTCCTGACAACCACTCTGGTGGCAATGACGCTGTCCGTAAGCGCTGGTGCTGTTGCTGCGGCCTGTGATGATGGCGAAGTCGTCATCAAGCTGAGCCACGTGACCAACAGCGACCGCCACCCAAAAGGTATCGCCGCATCCCTGCTGGAACAGCGCGTCAATGACGAGATGAACGGCAAGGCCTGCATGGAAGTTTTCCCGAACTCCACGCTGTACAACGATGATCAGGTTCTAGAAGCGCTGCTGCAAGGCGACGTTCAGATGGCGGCACCATCGCTGTCGAAATTCGAACAGTTCACCAAACAGTTCCGCATTTTCGATCTGCCCTTCATGTTCAAAGACATCAACGCTGTAGACGAGTTCCAGAACTCCGACACCGGTGTGGCGATGAAAGAATCGATGACGCGCCGTGGCCTGCGGGGTCTGGCATTCTGGCACAATGGCATGAAGCAGATGTCGGCAAACAAAGCACTGAACGTGCCGTCGGATGCAAACGGGCTGAAATTCCGCGTTCAAAACTCTGACGTGTTGAAAGCACAGATGGCAGCAATGGGTGCGTCACCGCAGCCGATGGCCTTCTCCGAAGTCTATGGCGCGCTGCAAACCGGCGTTGTTGACGGTCAGGAAAACACCTGGTCCAACATCTATGGCCAGAAGTTCTTTGAGGTGCAGGACGGGACAACTGAAACCAACCACGGTGTTCTGGACTATATGCTCGTGACGTCCACCGACTGGTGGGACAGCCTGGACGCCGATGTGCGCGACCAGCTGGCGACAATCGTTCAAGAAGTGACCGAGACCCGCAACGCGGAATCGTCCAAAGTGAACGCCGAAGCCAAGCAGGCGATCATCGACGCCGGTGGTGTTGTGCGTGAACTGGACGCAGCGCAGCGCGAAGAGTGGGTCTCTGCTATGAAGCCCGTTTGGGAAGAGTTCACAGCGGACGTCGGTCAGGAAAACATCGACGAAGCCCAAGCGATCAACGCCAAGCACTAAGACCTGTTCTGCCCCGTCTGACTGCAGGCGGGGCATATCACTTGCGTCAGGCCCCGACATGCCCCGCGGCGTGCGGGCCTGATCCACTCTCCTCTCACAGCGGAGCATTTCCATGTCACATGGTGTTCAATCTCATTCTGCGCTCGGGCGCATCGTCAACGAGCTTGAGGAAACGGCGATTGCCCTCATCCTTGGCCTGATGACCCTCATCACCTTTATCAACGTCGTCCTGCGCTATGGTTTTAACACCGGCATCATCTGGGGATTGGAGGCAGTGACGTTTCTGTTCGCCTGGCTGGTCCTGTTCGGCATGAGCTATGCGGTCAAGGTCACGGCGCATCTGGGGGTCGACGCGGTCGTAAACCTGTTTTCGCTGCCCAAACGTCGGATTCTGGCGCTGGTCGTAGCGGTGATCTGTGTGGTCTATGCCGCGTTGCTGATGAAGGGCGCGTGGGATTACTGGGCGCCGTTCGCGGGGCTGGATGCCACCACCGGCCGCTGGTTCCCCACAGGTTTTGCCGATAGCCGCGATCAGGCGTGGTATGAAACCGTCGATATCCCAATGCCGGACTGGCTGCGCTTTATCGAGCCGATCATGAACGAGGGCGAAACCTACGGCAAACTGCCACGGTTCATCCCCTATTTCATGCTGCCCTTCGGCATGGCGCTGTTGCTGTTCCGTTTCGTTCAGGCCGGTTTGCGTGTCCTTAACGGGCAGGCCACAGCGCTGATCGTTAGTCACGAGGCCGAAGATGATATCGAAGCCGTCAAACACATGAACGCGGAGTCCTAAGCGCATGGAAGTCCTTATCCTCTTTACCATGATCGTCGGGCTGATGTTGCTGGGCGTTCCGATTGCCGTCAGCCTCGGCTTCTCGTCGATCGTCTTTCTGCTGGTGCTGTCCGACAGCTCTCTTGCGTCTATCGCGCAGACGTTCTTTCAGGCAATGGCGGGGCATTATACGCTGCTGGCGATCCCGTTCTTTGTTCTGGCGTCTTCCTTCATGTCGACCGGCGGCGTGGCCAAGCGGATCATCCGTTTCTCTATCGCGCTGGTCGGGCATTTTCCCGGTGGTCTGGCGATTGCGGGTGTCTTTGCCTGTATGCTTTTTGCGGCCCTGTCCGGGTCTTCGCCTGCAACAGTCGTTGCCATCGGCTCCATCGTGATCGCGGGGATGCGTGAAACTGGCTATACCAAGGAATTCGCCGCAGGTGTCATCGCCAACGCGGGCACCTTGGGCATCCTGATCCCGCCGTCCATCGTGATGGTTGTCTATGCCTCTGCCACGGATGTCTCTGTCGGGCGTATGTTCCTTGCAGGCGTTATTCCGGGTCTCATGGCGGGCACCATGCTGATGCTGACCATCTACGTCATGGCGCGGGTTAAAAAGCTGCCCCAAGGCGAATGGCGCGGCTGGGGCGAGGTCTTTGCCTCGGGGCGTGAAGCAGGCTGGGGTCTGATGCTGATCGTCATCATCCTTGGCGGTATCTATGGCGGTATCTTTACCCCCACTGAAGCCGCTGCGGTGGCCGCCGTCTACGCCTTCTTGATCGCGACCTTCGTCTATCGGGACATGGGGCCACTGCACGTCGAAGGTGAGGGGCGCAACCTGTCGCTGATGCGCAAGCCGATGGCGCTGGTCACCGTGTTTTTCCACCGCGACACCCGCGACACCTTGTTCGACGCCGGTAAGCTGACCGTGACGCTGATGTTCATCATCGCCAATGCACTGATCCTCAAGCACGTGTTGACCGATGAACAGATCCCGCAGCAAATCTCTGCTGCGATGCTGAATGCCGGCTTTGGCCCGATTATGTTCCTTGTGATCGTCAACGTGATCCTGCTAATCGGTGGCCAGTTTATGGAGCCGTCGGGCCTGTTGATCATCGTCGCGCCGCTGGTCTTCCCGATTGCGATTGAACTGGGCATCGACCCGATCCATCTGGGGATCATCATGGTGGTCAACATGGAAATCGGGATGATTACTCCGCCGGTTGGTCTAAACCTCTTTGTGACCTCAGGCGTGGCGAATATGCCGATGATGAATGTGGTCAAAGCCGCACTGCCATTCACCGCAGTTCTGTTCGTCTTCCTGCTGATGGTGACCTATATTCCGGTCATTTCGACTTGGCTGCCGACATTGATGATGGGGCCCGAAATTATCACCCGCTAGGGGGATGAGGCCCAACACATAGAAGTAGAAAAGGCGGCGTATCCCAGTGGATGCGCCGCCTTTTGTTTATGTCCTGCAGTGAGTTTATTTGGCAAAATGAAGGTCAGGCGGCAGAGAGCGCTTTGAGGATGGGGACGAAATCAGCGGCCTTAAGGCTCGCGCCTCCGATCAGGGCACCGTCCACGTTTTCGACCTTGAAGATATCCGCCGCGTTGTCCGGCTTTACCGAGCCGCCATACAGCAGCCGCAGCGCGCCGCTGACATCGGAGCCAAAGCGTTTGGCAAGTTGGGCGCGGATGAAATCATGCACTTCGATGATCTGATCAAGCGTCGGGATTTTGCCAGTGCCAATCGCCCAGATGGGTTCGTAAGCGACGACGGTATTATCGCCCGTGCAGCCATCAGGCAGGGAGCCCGCGAGCTGCTTGGCGATGATATCCAATGTTGTACCTGCGCTGCGGTGTGCTTCGCTTTCGCCGATGCAAATGATGGCGGTCAGCTCTGCGGCCCAAGCGGCTTGCGCTTTGCGGGCGACGTCAGCGTCGCTTTCGGCATGAGCCTCGCGGCGTTCTGAATGCCCGACGACCACGTAAGTCGCGCCGATGTCCTTGATCATCGGGGCAGAGATATCGCCGGTGAACGCGCCTTTCGGTTCTGTGTGGCAATCCTGCGCGCCGATGCCGACGGAGGTACCTTGCGCAGCAGTGACAGCCGGCATCAGATAGGCGGAAGGCGGGCAGATCACGGCCTCTGCACTGTCGCTGTCCATCGCAGCGGCAACATCGGCCAGCATGTCCAGACCGGCCAGCGAGCCGTTCATCTTCCAGTTTCCAGCGGCAAGCTTGCGGCGCATGTGCATATCCTTCATGTGGTTTTACAAAGGGATACCAGCGCCACCCCGACAGGGCAACGTCAAGCTCACGTCACACGCAGCGCGAGCGGCCGGCTGCCGTTAGCCGAATTTAATGGATTCGCCACACCCGCAGGCTTCGGTCACATTGGGATTGCGGAACTTGAAGCCGGATTCCAGCAGCGAGGTTTCATAGTCGATTTCGGTGCCGAAAAGAAACATCTGTGCCATCGGCGCGATCATCACCCGCGCGCCGTCCTGTTCGACAACTTCGTCGTTGGTGTCGGCCTCGTTCACATACTCCATGGTATATTCCATGCCGGCGCAGCCCCCTTTTTTGATGCCGATGCGCAGACCGGCATGGCCTGCGGACGTCATCAGCTTGGTGATCTGATTGGCGGCTTTGGGGGTGATGGTGACGGCTTGCTTGCCTGGGATCGCGAACATGCTGAATACTCCTGTTACTGATAAGATAAGGCCTTTGGCGCGGTTTCTCAAGCGGGGGTCTGCACAATAGCAAAAGGCCGCCCCCGAAGGGACGGCCCTGTCGTCAAACGCTGCTGCGCAAGGTCATATGCTGTTGTTCACAGCCCCATGCAGTTTGCGTAATAGGTTACGGTTGCGGGCCAGTCAGAGAAGACACCCTTTACGCCCGCTTCTTGCGCCAGAACATCAAGCGCAACCAGATAGTCGCTGTCGTCGGTGATGATGTCGCCGACCGACTGGAAGTACCATCCACCGCCTGTGGACAGCGGACCAGAGCGTTCCAGCGTCCAGGCAATCAGGTTCAGACCGGCTTCGCTTGCTTTCATCGCATAGTCAGAGGCGGCCAGTGTGCCGTCCTTGTTGGTCAGCAGCATGTTCAGCGAGGGGGCCAGATACTGCACGCCTTGCTCTTTCAACTGGGCGAAATCCTGCGTCCAGGTGCTGGGGTCCTGCTCGTCGAAACCTTCGCTCCATTCCACCAGATAAACGGCTTGCTTCCCGAACTCTGGCTCGGCCTTGATCCAGTAAAGTACATCATCCAGGTTAAACGACTGCGCCCACACGTCCGAGGCAGGGATGCCTGCGGATTTGTATTCGTCAATCATTTTTTGCGCGTAGTCTTCCTGGCTGAAGCCGTCATGCGGCATCTCGACCGAGGCGGACTTTAGTTCGGGGGTGAACTTTGCACCAAGGGATTTGAACAGCTCGATCGATTCCGCGTGGGTCATCAGATCGGCACCGTCGCTATAAAGCTGCGTGCGGAAGCTGGCGACGCCGCCCTGATACTCTTCGGCAGTCGTGGCTGTCGCATCGGCGCTGTCCATCTTGGGGGTCAGCGTTTCGAACTCGGCTAAGGTGATGTCAGAGGTGCGGCATTCGGCGCTGGCACCATTCTCGCCCGCAGCAGCGGTAAAGCCCGCGGTGCATTTATCAGCAAGATCGGTCAACAGGATGTTGGTGGTGGTGTGCAGATCGTTCTGGGCGTGGCGGCAGACCAGCTCGTGATCTGCTGTAAAGGTCACGTCACATTCCAGAATGCCGGCCCCCATGCGTACCGCAGCAACGTTGGATTGCACGGTATGTTCGGGGAACATCAGCGGCGCGCCGCGGTGTCCGATCGAGAAATCGGTTTTCGACGGCGTCTGGCCCATGCAGGAAGCCAGCTTGTCCTTAAGATCGCCATCGGGGAGCTTGTCTACCAGATAGGCGGGACGGGGGCCGTATTCGACGGGCGTGGGGGTGCTATGGGCATCGGCCAGCAGCGCGGTCGGGGCCAAGGCCAAAGCTGTAAGGGCAGTTGTTAATCGCATGATCGCTCCAATATAAATCATCTGGCTGCGGTGTGGCTACCGGATGTTACAATGATGCGACCATTGCGTGAAAGTGATGTAAAATCAACCGGGACGTGAGTCACGCCCCGATGTTTGCCCATGGGCTTACATGAATCCCAGTTCAAGACGGGCTTCGTCAGACATCATGTCCATGCCCCATGGTGGTTCCCAAACCAATTCAACGTCGACGGTCTTGACGCCGGGCAGAGGTTCAACCGCATCGGCAACCCAGCCGGGCATCTCACCCGCGACAGGGCAGCCGGGCGCGGTCAGGGACATCTTGATGTTGACCTCGTTTTCCGCGTTGATATCGATCGTGTAGATCAACCCCAGCTCATAGATATTCACTGGAATCTCAGGGTCATATACCGTGCGGCAAGCCTCTGTGATCTGCTCGTACAGCGGATGATCCGTTGACGAGGGCGCGATCAAAGGGGTGCCTTCAAGAGATTGGGTGCTGTCAGTCATCAGGGCCTCGCTGCGTTATCTTATCGTTTATATAGGGATTGCATCCAGCACCGTCCAGAGGACAGCCCCATGATCTATGGTTTGATCTATCCTTTGCGCTTGCGCACAGGCTGCGGCTTTACCCGCGCTTCGATCATGTCATAGATCATGCCGACGATATCCTTGCCAGTGGCTTTCTCGATTCCTTCGAATCCGGGCGAGCTGTTGACCTCAAGGACTTTGGGCCCGCTGTCAGAGCGTAGCAAATCCACACCCGCTTTGCCCAGACCAAAGGCCCGCGCCGCGCGCAGGGCGGTCTCGCGTTCAAGCTTGGTGATGCGCACAACCTGCGCCGTCCCGCCGCGGTGCAGGTTGGACCGGAAGTCGCCATCCGCGCCGGTGCGCTTCATTGCGGCAACGACTTTGCCGTCGACCACAAGGCAGCGCAGATCCTCGCCCGCCGCCTCCTTGACGAAATCCTGCACCAGAAAGTTCGCCTTGAGCCCGCGGAACGCATCGATCACGGATTCAGCGGCCTTTTTGGTTTCAGCCAGCACGACGCCCTTGCCTTGGGTCGATTCCAGCAACTTGACGATCAGGGGCGCGGTGCCCACCAGCGCCATCAGGTTCGACGTGTCCTTGGGCGAGGCGGCAAAAGCGGTCGTGGGCATACCGATTTTTTTCGAAGCCAGAACCTGATGCGCGTGCAGCTTGTCGCGGCTGGACAGAATGCCGGCAGAACCGTTGACACAATAGGTGCCGATGGTTTCGAACTGGCGAATGACGGCGCAGCCATAGGGTGTGACCGACGCCCCGATCCGCGGGATCACAGCGTCATAGCGCGGCAGACGTTTGCCGTCGTAATGCACTTCGGGCGCCATGGCGTTGATCGCCATATAGCAGCGGGTGGTGTCGATCACTTCGACTGTGTGGCCGCGAGCTTCGCCGACTTCGACCAGACGCGATGTGGAATAGTTGCTGGCTTCACGGCTTAGCACGGCGACGCGCAAGGCCCGCTGCGGCGCTTTGTGACGTACGGCAGCGGTGTGGTAGACGTCATAGCTCAGGTCTGGCTGTAGCCGTTTTTCGGTGGGCGAGATGGTGATGTGATCGGTCAGCGCCTGACGCCCCAACAACATACGGCTGGTCATGCCGGCACGGTTGGTGAGGGTCACGTCGATAGGCCAGCTTTGACCCGCAACATCCATCTTGGTCGAAATGACATAGCGCAGTTCGGCCTCGCCATTCGACGAGGTGACTTCGCGCCGGTCGATGATCGGGGCAGAGCAGGTGATGGTGATGTCGTCGTTGCCTGCTACGGGGTGCACGGTGAAACGCACTTTTGGCTTGGACGCGGGTCCAAAGACTTCGATGTCATGGGCATGCAGCGCCGAGGTGCGCGCGCCGGTGTCGATCTTTGCCTTGATCGCAGGCAGGCCCAGATCAGGAAGGGCAATCCATTCTTCCCAGCCAAACGTCAATTCTTGCATGTCACACACTCCGGCACAGCTAAATGATCCCGCCGCCTAGCAGGTCGCCCGCGTCTACTCAAGCCACGACACCGGCTTCCAAATGGCATAAATCCCGGGGTCCGGGGCAGCGCCCCGGCGGTTCGCGCTGGATATAGCGCGGTTTTGCGGACCTTCCATGACAGCCGCCGTGATCGGGCAGATGAACTGCATGATTGCGCCTGTCTTGGTGACATCTTATAGCCGCAGTCATGAAAAAATTCTCGTTTGATCTTCAGGCCCGCGATGGCGCGGCGCGTACCGGTGTCATTTCTACCCCACGGGGCGATATTCGCACACCTGCCTTTATGCCCGTGGGCACCGCGGCCACGGTCAAGGCAATGATGCCCGAAAGCGTCGCGGCCACGGGGGCTGATATCCTGCTGGGCAACACCTACCATCTGATGTTGCGTCCCACTGCTGAACGGATCGACCGTTTGGGCGGTCTGCATAAATTTATGAACTGGGATAAACCCATCCTCACGGATTCCGGCGGGTTTCAGGTCATGAGCCTATCGGAACTGCGCAAGCTGACCGAAAAGGGCGTGACCTTTAAAAGCCACATCGACGGATCAAAGCACGAGCTTACGCCTGAACGCTCGATGGAAATCCAAAAGTTGCTCGGCTCGGACATTGTGATGTGTTTCGACGAATGCCCTGCCTTGCCGGCAGATCGGGCGCGTATTGCTGAATCGATGCGCCTGTCGATGCGGTGGGCCAAACGCAGCCGCGACGCATTTGGCGACCGTCCGGGCTATGCACTGTTCGGTATCCAGCAAGGTGGACTTGAACAAGATTTCCGCGAGGAAAGCGCCAAAGCGCTGATTGATGTGGGCTTTGACGGCTATGCTGTCGGCGGTCTTGCCGTGGGCGAGGGGCAGGAGGCGATGTTCGGCTGTCTGGATTTCGCTACAGATATGCTGCCTGTGGACCGGCCGCGCTATTTGATGGGGGTGGGCAAACCCGACGATATTGTGGGTGCCGTTGCGCGTGGCATCGATATGATGGATTGCGTTTTACCGTCGCGGTCCGGGCGTACGGGGCAGGTTTTCACCCGTCACGGTGTTGTGAATATCAAGAATGCACGCCACGCTGACGACCCGCGCCCGTTGGACGAAGCCTGCACGTGCCCGGCCTGTGCCAACTACAGCCGCGCCTATCTGCATCATGTATTCCGCAGTCAGGAAATGATCTCGGGAATGCTGCTGACATGGCATAACCTGCACTATTTCCAAGAGATCATGGCAGGTATGCGTGGTGCCATTGCGGCGGGCACATTTGACGCGTGGCAGGCTGATTTTCATAGCCAGCGGGCACAGGGCGACATCGACCCGCTTTAGGAAAACCTTCCATCGATTGGAATAAACCTGCGCCCCGGTCCTTGTGATGACGGGGCGGAGGTTTAGGTGCTGTAGTCAAGAGACAACACCCCATAGGAGCTTTCCATGACTGAGGCATTATTCACCCCGTTGAAAACCGGCGCAATCGAGGCCGCGAACCGCATTGTCATGGCCCCGCTGACCCGCAGCCGCGCCAATGACGACACCGGCGAAGTCGGCGATATGCACGTCGAATACTACGCACAGCGCGCCGGGGCCGGGATCATCATTACCGAAGCGTCCCAGATCAGCGCCGAAGGCAAAGGGTACATCAAAACGCCGGGCATCTACACCGAAGGGCAGGTTGCCGCATGGAAAAAGGTAACCGATGCGGTGCACGCCAAAGGCGGCAAGATCGTGATCCAGCTGTGGCATGTGGGCCGGATCAGCCATGTTGATATCCAGCCGGATGGTCAGAAACCCGTCGCCCCGTCGGCCATCGCGGCGGATGTTAAAACCTTTACCAAGAACGGGATGTCCCCCACATCCGAACCCCGTGCGCTGGAACTCGACGAGATGCCACGCATCGTCGCCGATTATGTCCATGCGACCAAAATGGCGCGTAAGGCCGGTTTTGACGGCGTCGAGGTCCACGGGGCCAACGGCTATCTGCTGGATCAATTCCTGAAAACCTCCAGCAACAAACGTGATGACGCCTATGGCGGATCGGTCGAAAACCGCGCGCGCCTGCTGTTCGAAGTGCTGGACGGTGTCGTTCATGCGTGGGACAGCGATCACGTCGGTCTGCGCTTGTCGCCGTTTTCCCCTGCGAACGCGATCGCCGACGATAATCCGCAAGAAACCTTTGATTACGTTGTCGACGCGCTGAATAAATACAATCTGGCGTATCTTCACATGGTTGAAGGGTCGACCGGCCAGTCGCGCGATCTGGACAGCAACGAAGACCTCGGCAAGCTGCGGTCGCTGTTCAACGGCGTCTATATGGCGAACAACCTGTATGACCGCGACATGGCGATTGACGCAGTTGCCAACGGCAAGGCTGATCTGGTGGCCTTTGGTCGCCCTTATATCGCGAACCCCGATCTGGCCAAACGGCTCGAGCTCAACGCACCGCTGAACGACGGTGACACAAGCACCTTTTATGCTGGTGGGGAAGAGGGCTATACCGATTATCCCTTCCTCGAACAGGTCGCTGCGGAATAAGCTCGCTAAGCGCGAAAAAGAAGATTTCCGGCCCGTTTTTTGTCATTCGGGCCGGTTAACCATGGTTATTGCCGCTTTTCGCCGCTAATCATGCGATCCGCGCTTGTCTGTCCGCCGGTGGCGGTTCATTCTGGGGCGGACCTCACGCCAGATGGCCCGCGTTCGAACGGATCACAGCATAATGGGGATTGAAACAGGCGAGTAGGGTCCCCAAATATCCTACTCAGAACAGGAGATGAACGAACGGTCGCCTAAGATAGGGGCCAGTGTCATCTTGCAGTATAAGGAAAAGAGCATGTTAGAGCCTCTGAACGCATCCTACCCGGTGTTGCCCCTGCGCGATATTGTGGTGTTCCCCCACATGATCGTACCGCTCTTTGTTGGCCGTGATAAATCCGTGCGCGCCCTCGAAGAAGTCATGGCCGATGACAAGCAGATCCTGTTGTCCAGCCAGATCGACCCCGGTGTGGATGACCCCGATTCCGACGGCATTTTTAACACCGGCGTGTTGGCGAATGTGTTGCAACTGCTGAAACTGCCCGACGGCACTGTTAAAGTGCTGGTCGAAGGACAGGCGCGGGTGCGCATCACCGAATATCTTGAGAACGATAGCTTCTTTGAAGCGACAGCCGAATATCTGACGGAAGAGCCCGGTGATGAAACCACAACTCAGGCGTTGCTGAAAACCGTCGCCGAAGAGTTCGAGCGGTATTCCAAGGTCAAGAAAAACGTCCCCGAAGAAGCGCTGTCTGCAGTGACCGAAGCGTCCGAGCCTGCGCGTCTGGCCGATCTGGTCGCCGGGCATCTCGGGATCGAGGTCGAGCAGAAACAAGACCTGCTTGAGACCCTGTCGGTGTCCGAGCGGCTTGAGAAAGTCTATGGTCTGATGCAGGGCGAAATGTCCGTCTTGCAGGTCGAGAAAAAGATCAAGACCCGCGTCAAATCCCAGATGGAGAAGACGCAGCGCGAGTATTATCTGAACGAGCAGATGAAAGCCATTCAGAACGAGCTCGGTGATGGCGAAGACGGCAAGAACGAAGTGGCCGAGCTTGAAGCCCGCATTGCGGACACCAAGCTGAGCAAAGAGGCCAAGGAAAAGGTCGACGCCGAGCTGAAGAAGCTCAAGAATATGTCTCCCATGTCGGCTGAAGCCACGGTTGTGCGCAACTATCTTGACTGGATCCTGTCGATCCCGTGGGGCGTGAAGTCGCGCACCAAGAAGGACCTTGGGAAAGCACAAAAAGTGCTGGATGATGACCACTACGGCCTTGAAAAGGTTAAAGAACGCATCGTCGAATACCTTGCCGTCCAGCAACGATCGAGCAAGCTGAAAGGCCCGATCATGTGCCTTGTTGGCCCTCCTGGTGTGGGTAAAACATCGCTGGGTAAATCCGTTGCCAAGGCCACGGGGCGTGAATTTATTCGCATCTCACTGGGTGGTGTGCGTGACGAATCCGAGATTCGCGGCCACCGTCGGACCTACATCGGCTCCATGCCCGGCAAAATCATTCAGGCGCTGAAAAAGGCGAAAACCACGAACCCGCTTATCCTGCTCGACGAGATCGACAAGATGGGTCAGGATTTCCGTGGTGACCCTGCATCGGCCATGCTCGAAGTGCTTGATCCGGAACAAAACGGCACATTCGTCGACCACTACCTTGAGGTGGAATACGATCTGTCGAATGTCATGTTCCTGACCACATCGAACAGCTACAACATGCCCGGACCGTTGCTTGACCGGATGGAGGTAATCCCCCTGTCGGGCTATACCGAGGATGAAAAACGCGAGATCGCGAAGCAGCACCTTGTGGCCAAGCAGATCAAGAACCACGGTCTGAAGGCAAAGGAATTTGCCATCGAAGACAGTGCCTTGACCAGCATGATCCGTTATTACACCCGAGAAGCCGGCGTGCGGAACCTTGAGCGTGAGATCGCCAAGGTTGCACGGAAATCGCTGACCAGGATCGTCAAAAAAGAGGCCGACGCGATTACCGTGACGGGCGACAATATCGAGGATTTCCTCGGCGTGAAAAAGTACCGCTACGGGTTGGCCGAGCTTGAAGATCAGGTCGGTGTTGTGACCGGGCTGGCCTACACGTCGGTCGGCGGCGAACTGCTGCAGATCGAAGCGTTGCGCCTGCCGGGCAAGGGCAGGATGAAGACCACAGGCAAGTTGGGCGATGTGATGAAGGAATCCATCGACGCGGCGAGCAGCTATGTGCGGTCGATCAGCCCCAAGATCGGGGTAAAGCCGCCCAAGTTCGATACGCTGGATATCCACGTCCACGTGCCGGATGGTGCGACGTCCAAAGATGGTCCGTCTGCCGGTTTGGCGATGGTCACTTCGATTGTGTCGGTACTGACGCAAATCCCCGTGCGCCGCGATATCGCGATGACGGGCGAGGTGTCTTTGCGCGGGAATGCGATGCCAATCGGCGGCCTGAAAGAAAAGCTGTTGGCGGCGCTGCGCGGCGGTATCACCACCGTTCTGATCCCCGAGGAGAACGAAAAAGACCTGCCGGATATCCCGGATAACGTGAAAGAAGGGTTGACAATTATTCCCGTCAAACACGTCTCCGAGGTGTTGAAACACGCGCTGGTCCGCGAACCGCAAGCGATCGAATGGGATCAAGATGCCGAAGACGCCGCCGCCGCCGCTGCTTTGGCTCGCCGGAACGCCGCAGGCGACAGTGCCACAGCGCACTAAGCTGGAACGCCAATGACTATAAGTCCGCCCCTCGGGGCGGGCTTTCTAACATAAGCCATATGAATTTTCGCCCGATACGGGTTTGGCTCCAGGCCTTTCTGGATGACCTGCCGCCGCCTCGCTAGGGTTTTGCTAACCTGCTGAAAGGACGAGCAGCTTTATGACTACTCTTAATAAAACCAATACGCCCAATGCCGACATCGCAGACGATACCGCAACACCCGCCGTTGTTGATGCCCCACATCCGGTGATCATGGGGCCGGTGATGCGCAAGAAAGAGCTAATCGATACAGTGGTCGAGCGTTCTGGCGTGAAGAAACGCGATGCGAAACCCGTCGTCGAAGCGATGCTTTCTGTTCTCGGGGAAGCCTTGTCAGACAGTCGCGAGCTGAACCTTCTGCCGTTTGGCAAGCTGAAGGTGATCAATGAAAAAGAGTTGAAAAACGGCAAGATGATCCGCGTGAAAGTGCGTCAGGTTACACCGGGGCAGGGCGACGCTTCAGCGCAAGACGCAGATGTCGATTTGACCGACGTGTGATCCCTTGGTCTGCCGCTTTTCCGGCGCAGATTATTTTTAGCGATACGATAGCGACAATAGCCCTTCACCTTGGTGGGGGGCTTTGCCGTTTGTAGGGCGCGGGCTATCGATCCAAGCGGGGGCAGGCTAATAAGCCTCTGCAAACAAACGCAGAAAACCCTGTCGCCGTTGGCGCAGTTTGCGTTGGTAGAACTGTGTATGTGGTGAAATGGTGGGTCGTGAGAGGCTCGAACTCCCGACATCTTCGGTGTAAACGAAGCGCTCTACCAACTGAGCTAACGACCCGGTAACGCTTCACTACCCTAAGGATCGGGCGGGGTTCAACCCCATTTTTAACGCCCCGACGATTATTTTTGATTTTTTTCTTTCGCAGTGCCGGATTGCGGTGAACACACACGGTAACAGTGCGTTTTTAAACGGTTTTGCCGCCTCAAGGTGATCGCCGTAACGCGAATCTTAGCGGGGGCTTTGCCCTTGGGGAACCCGACGTGCTGAAATTATCGGAACACCGATAGACGGGGTGTCATGGGCAGGTTACTCAATGGGCATTCACGCAAAAGGTGGGAGTGCCTTTTGCTTATATTCAGCAAGACCTTGCAGCAGCGAGGCATCGGGGCCGACCAAAAAACTGGCCCCAAAAGAGGAGGACTTCACATGGCCGTTCAGATTGATCCGACCAGCTACCGCAACCTGGATATCAAGGCGCATGACGATGGCGTCTGGGTGGTGACCCTGAACCGGCCCACCAAGCGGAACGCGCTGGATATCGACACGATCGAAGAGCTGGTGACCTTCTTTTCCACGGCACCCCGTGCCGGTGTCCGTGCCGTGGTTCTCGCAGGCGCGGGGGATCACTTTTGCGCCGGGCTGGACCTGATTGAACACCATGACGCAGACCGCAGCCCGGCCGATTTCATGCACGTCTGTCTGCGTTGGCACGAAGCATTCAACAAGATGGAATATGGCGGCGTGCCGGTGATCGCCGCGTTGCAGGGGGCTGTCGTCGGTGGGGGGCTTGAACTTGCCAGCTCTGCCCATGTGCGAGTGATGGATCAAAGCGCGTATTTTGCGCTTCCCGAAGGCCAGCGTGGTCTGTTCACGGGCGGTGGTGCTACGATCCGTGTCACCGATCTGGTGGGTAAGGCGCGGATGATTGACATGATGCTGACGGGCCGCGTCTATCAGGGGCAAGAGGCGGTCGATTTAGGGTTGGCGCAGTATATCGTCGAAGGCTCCAGCATGGACAAGGCGATGGAGCTTGCCCGCCAGGCCGCCCAGAACCTGCCGCTGTCTAACTTTGCGATTTGTAGCGCGGTGAGCCACATGCAAAACATGTCCGCGATGGATGCCGCCTATGCCGAGGCCGTGGTCGCCGGTTTGGTCAATACCCAGCCTGACGCCCGTGCCCGACTTGCGGCCTTTGCCGATAAAAGTGGCGCGCGGGTCCGCCCCAACGCCGGGTAACGAGCTCCTTGGCTCACGCCTCGTCGGCGGGCGTGAGCCAGACCTATTTACATGCGCCCTTCGGCATAACGTGTCAGGCGCAGGGCCAGCTGCCCGACGGCCAGATGCAGCAGGACGGTCAGGCACGCCAGCACGATCAGTGCGGCAAACATCAGGTCGATCTTGGCGCGGCCATTGGCGAGCAGCATCAGATAGCCAAGGCCCTTTGACGCACCGACCCATTCGCCAATCACGGCCCCGATGGGCGCATAGACGGCTGCCAGCCGCAGCCCTGTTGCAAGGCTCGGCAGCGCCTGCGGGATTTGCACATGGCGCATAAAACGCAAGCGGCGTGCCCCCATCGATTGGGCCAGATCACGGTAGCCGGTGGGCACGCGGGTCAGCCCGTCGTGAAAGGCCGAAGTTACCGGAAAATAGATGATCAGCACCGCCATCACGATCTTTGACCCCATCCCGTAACCAAACCACAGCGTCAGCAGCGGCGCGAGCGCAAAGACAGGCACGGCTTGGGTAAAGACCAACAGCGGCAGCAAAAGACGCTCGGAGGTTTTGGACAGCGACAGCTGGATCGCGGTCGCTGCCCCCAGGCCCGTACCGATGAGCAGACCCAGCAGCACCTCGACCGTGGTCACCCAGGCATTTTCCAAAAGGCTCACGCGGGCATGATACGCCGCTTGCGCCACGCGCCATGGCGAGGGCAAAATGTAATGCGGTGCATCGGTCAGCAGCACGATGCCTTGCCACAGCGCCAATCCCAGCAGGATCGCAAGCGGTATGTCACTGCGCCTCATGCGGGAACACCGCGTAGATGGGATAACAGCGCGCTCTGGCAGGCCCAGGTCTCGGGGGCGGTGATGGCGCGTGGTGTGGGGGGCGCGGGCACTGGCCAGCTTTGTGCGCCCTCGGCGGACAGGATCAGGATGTGATCGGCCAGCCGCGCGGACTCTGCCGGATCATGGGTCACCAACAACACTGTGCGCCCGCTCAACAATTCCGCAGCGAGCTCTTGCATAGCGGCGCGGGTGCCGGCGTCCAGCGCCGAAAAGGGTTCGTCCAGAAAGACGACGGGGCGGTCTTCAAGTAAGGTCCGCGCAAGTGCTGCGCGTTGTCGCATGCCGCCCGACAGCGCCAACGGCTTCTTTTGTGCATGGTCCGCCAGCCCGACGCGCGCAAGCATGTCAGTTGCGCGGTCCCTGTCGGGGGGGGCGCCGCGCAACCGGTCGCCGATCATGATGTTGTCGATCACGCTCAGCCACGGCAACAGCAGATCGGACTGCGCCATATAGCTGATCCGCCCGTCCAGCGGCTGCCCGTCCGAGGGGGTGATCGTGCCCGCAAATACCCCGCCGGTTTCCAGCCCGAGCATGAGCCGTAGCACAGTGGATTTGCCCACGCCCGACGGCCCCAACAAACAGGTCCATGTGCCTGCGGGCAAAGTAATGTCGGCCTCGAACAACGGGCGGCTGTCGATCTGGTGCTGCCCGACAAGGCGCAATGCGGGCGGCGGGGTCATGGCAGGTCCAGCCCCATCTGCCAGAACCCGATCTCTAGCCGCGTGGCGGTCGCAAAGCGTTTTTGCAGCGTATCGCGACGGGGTGCCTGTTCAAGATCGCCGATCCGCCGCGCAACCGCTTGATCGACCATCGCGCCGACTGTCTGGCACATTCCCTGATACTCGGGGTCGGCATAGGTATCGATCCACTCGGCATAGGGGGTGTCGGCGCTGCGCGTCTGTGCCAACCGCTGCCCGATCTCGGCATAGCCCATAACGCAGGGCAGCAGTGCTGCCATGAGGTCAAGGAAATCGCCCTGCATCCCCGCATCTAATACATAGCGGGTATAGGCGACGTTCGCGGGGGCTTCGATTGCGTTGAACAGCGCGGCTTCGTTAATGCCCGCCGCGGCACAGGTGCGAATGTGCAGTGCCATCTCATGATTGACCAGCGCATCGACCGTGGTGGCGCAGGTCTTCATCTCTTCCAGCGTCTCGGACTTGACCACGGCCATCGACCAGGCGCGGGCGAAATGCACAAGGAAAACATAGTCTTGGATCAAGTAGTTCACGAAGCACCGGCGCGGCAGACTGCCGTCGCGCAACCCTTCAACGAAAGGATGATGCGTGTAGCCCTGCCAGTCCTCTGCTGCCGCTCCGCGCCAATGCGCGAAGCTGCGGCCATAGTCCGGCGCGGTCATGGGGCGGTCACATCAATGGCGATGGTCGACACAGGCAATACCTCGGGGATCAGTCCCGCGTCGTGCAAGAACGTCTCGAATGTGGCGTAGCGTCCGACATCCATCGCGGTGGGACGCAGCGCAAAGCGCGGCAGCGTATCTTTCCATGCGCGGGCGTTCAGCTCGTCCTGCAAGTCGGCCGAGGTGGCGGCGAAGATCTCCCAGCTTTCGTCGGGGTGGTTCACGATATACTGCGTCGCTTTCTCTGTGGCTGCCAGAAACCGTGCGATCATGTCTTTGTCCATCGTGTCGCGGTTGGCGACGTAGATCAGCTCGTCGTAAGAGGGCAGCCCTTCTTCCTCGACGTAGAAACAGGTGCCATCGACGCCTTCGATATCCATCTGGTTCAGCTCGAAATTGCGGAACGCACCGATGACGGCGTCGACCTGACCGGACATCAGAGACGGCGACAGTGACCAGTTCACGTTGACCAGCTCCACATCTTCCAGCGACAGCCCGTGATGGGTCAGGATCGCGCCGAGCACCGCTTCTTCAACACCGCCAACAGAGAACCCGACCTTTTTACCCGCCAAATCGGCCGGAGACGAAATGGGTCCGTCCGTCAACGCCAGCAGGCAGTTCAGCGGTGTGGCGACCAGCGTGCCGACCCGTTGTAGCGGTAAGCCTTCGTGGATCTGTAGATGCAGCTGCGGCTGGTAAGAAATCGCGAGGTCCGCCTTGCCCGCAGCGACCATCTTGGGCGGGTCGGATGGGTCTGCGGGGGCGATGACGTCGACCTTCAGGTCTTGTTCGGCGAAATACCCTTTTTCCTGCGCGACGATAATCGGCCCGTGGTCCGGGTTCACGAACCAGTCCAGCAGAAGCGTCATCTCGTCTTGGGCCAGAGCAGGTCCAGTGGTCAGTGCGAGTGCGGCCAGAATATTACATATTTTCATTGGTTTGTCCTTTCAAAGGGGATGGGTCGCCCATGGCGAGCAGGGAAACGGGGCCGTTCCAGTAGGTGGCCAGATGGGTCGCAGCCTGCCACGCGCGCAAACCAGACCGGCAAGCGATCACCGCGCGGGTCTGGTGCGAGGGGCGGGGGGTATCTCGGGTAAAATCGGGCAGGGTGATGCGCAGCGCAGTCGGGGTTGCGGCTGTTGGGGCTTCGCCTTGGCCGCGCAGGTCCACGACCCAATCGCTCGTGCGGATTTGGGACGGCGCGATAAAGCTAAAGCCGTGATCGGGTTCTGGCGCGGTGTCGAAGCGAAAGCCGCCAAAGCGGTAGGACGCGAGGTCAAAGCTGACCAATTGTCCCAACGGCGACGGCGACAATCCCAGAATACACGCTTGGGCCATCTGCGCCTGCGCCGCGCCGACCATGGCAACGACCGGCCCCATGACCCCTGCCGTGTCGCAGCTGGCAGCGCGGTCGGGTAGGTCGGGAAACACCGCCCGCAGCGACGGCGCACCGCCACAGAACCCGCCGACATAGCCCCCGAACCCCAACGCCGAGGCGCTGATCAGGGGCAGACCCGCCTGAAGGCAGTGATCTGAGAGCACATAACTGGTCGCAAAACTGTCGGCGCAATCCAACACCAACGTGGCATCTTGGGTGAGCGTCGCGACATTGTCCGGCGCAAGGGGAACAGCATGGCACACAACCGTACAGCTGCTGTTGCGCGCGGTCATGGCGCGGGCGACGACGATGACTTTGGCGGTGCCGATATCGGCCTCGGTGAACAGTGTCTGTCGGTGCAGGTTTGACAGCGTCACATGATCGCCATCGATCAAGGTAATATGCCCCACACCGGCACCCGCAAGCAGCGGCAGCACCGGCGCGGCCAGCCCACCTGCGCCAACCACGACCACACGCGCAGCCGCCAGCGCCTGCTGGCCTGTCGTGCCCACCTCTGGCAGGATCGTCTGCCGGTCGTAACGGGTCATCGTGTGGCCCTCAGCCAATCGGCGATGCGACCTTCGGGGTTGGCGTGCAGGGTGATGTCAGTCACCGCCGCGACGCTATCGGCACCGGCGTCAAAGGCTCCGGCTGCGCGGGCGACGGACATGCCGCCGATTGCCACCAGCGGGGTCTGCTCTACCAGATCGCGCCAGTCACGCAGACGGTCCAGCCCCTGTTCGTGCCACTTCATTTTTTTCAGGATCGTCGGATAGATGGGACCAAGAGCGATATATTCGGGGCGCAGGTCGAGGGCACGGGCCAGCTCTACTTTGTCGTGGGTACTGACCCCAAGACGCGCACCAGCGTCGCGGATGGCAGACAGGTCTGCGGTATCCAGATCCTCCTGACCCAGATGGATAAAATCGCAGCCTTCCTCTAACGCGATCTGCCAGTGATCGTTGATGACCAAGGTGCAGTCATGTGCCGCGCAGATCGCTTTGGCCTGCCGGATTTCACGGCGTAGCATGGGGGCGGGTGTGTCCTTTATCCGAAGCTGCACCAGCTTGATCCCCAGCGGCACCAGTCGGTCCAGCCATGCCGCACTGTCGAAAATTGGATAGAAACGGTCGAGGCTCATTCCAGAAACGCCTTTCCGATCAACGGAGTCGAGGGCGCGGCCATATCGCGGGGCGGCATCGGGTCGGCGTCGGCGGCAAGCTGTCCGGCGCGGATCGCAGTGGCAAAAGCTTCGGCCATGGCGGCGGGATCACCTGCCTTGGCGACAGCGGTGTTCAGCAGCACCGCATCAAACCCCAGTTCCATCGCCTGTGCCGCGTGCGAAGGCAGGCCGATGCCCGCGTCGATCACCAGCGGCACGTCGGGGAAATGCGCGCGCATGGCACGCAGCCCAAAGACGTTGTTCAGCCCCATGCCCGACCCGATGGGCGAGCCCCAGGGCATCAACACTTCGCAACCCGCCCGCAAAAGTTTGTCCGCGACCACAAGGTCTTCGGTGGTGTAGGGAAAGACCTGAAACCCGTCCTCGGTCAGAATGCGCGCGGCCTCGACCAAACCAAAAACATCCGGTTGCAACGTGTCTTCTTCGCCGATGACTTCAAGCTTGATCCATCGGGTATCAAAGACCTCGCGTGCCATATGGGCGGTGGTGACGGCTTCCTTGACGCTGTGGCAGCCGGCGGTGTTGGGCAGCACATGCACATCAAGCGCGCGGATCAGCTCCCAGAAATCCTGACCGGCGCGATCCCGCCCGCTTTCGCGGCGCAGGGATACCGTTGCCACCGCTGCACCGCTGCGAGCAAAGGCGTCGGACAGCACTTTGGGCGACGGGTATTGCGCGGTGCCCAGCATCAGACCATTGGCAAGCGTTTCGCCGTAGAAACTGCGCATCTCAACCTCCCTGCATGGGGGCGAGCACTTCGATGCTGTCGCCTGAATTAAGGGGATGCGTCGTGCGCAGCGTGGCTGGGACAAAGCTGCCGTTCACGGCTGTGGCGACCTTGGCCCCGCCAAATCCTTCGGCCTCAAGCAAGGCGGCAAGAGTGGTCGCGTCACTGTCGAGCGGGGCACCGTTAAGCTGTAGTTTCATGGAACATCTCCGGTGTTTTGGCGTCAAGGATCAGGTCGGCCACCGTCGTTGCCAGCGCGGGGGCCAGCAGAAAACCGTGGCGATAAAGGCCATTGGCGCGGATCAGATTGCCCTGCCGTTCGATGCGCGGCAGGTTGTCGGGAAAGGCGGGGCGGCTGTCGACGCCGATCTCGAGGATCTCGGCCTCGCCAAAAGCGGGCGACAGCGCGTAGGCCGCGCTCAGTAGTTCCAGCACAGACCGGACGCTGGCGTGACAGCCTGCGCGGCCTTCGACCATCGTGGCCCCCAGCATGTAAACACCGTCTCCCCGCGGCACGAGGTAAATTGGCACACGCGGGTGCAGCACGCGAATAGGGCGGTTGATGGAGACGTCGGGGCAGGACAGCAGCGCCATCTCACCCTTCACCCCACGCAACGCGGGCATATCGGCGCGTGCATGGTAGCCTCGGCAGTCGATCACCAACCCGTCTTTCGCGCGCGCATCCGGGTCGGCTTCGCATTGTTCGAAGGTGGCCCCGTCGGCGACCAGTCCGCGCCACAGCTCTGCCAGCGCAGTGCGGGGGGACAGATGGGCTTCGTCCTCGAAAAACAGGCCCTTGGCAAAGCGATCGCCCAGATCGGGCTCAAGCGCTTCGATCTCTGTGGCGGTCAAAGTTTTATGGCTATCCGTGCGTCGCGCAAAGCGCGTCAGATCACTTGTGTCCCGCGCTGGAGAGACGACAAGCGAGCCGCAGCGCTGGAGGGACGTCGTATGCTGCGCCCACCAGTCCGCCGCTTGTTGACCGAGCCGCACCACGGGTTCTTCGGCGCTTTCACCTTCGCAATAGGGGGCGAGCATCCCACCCGCCCACCACGAACACCCCTGCGGGCCGGGCTGGCTGGCACGGTCGATCAGATGCACGCGGGCCCCGCGATCCAGCAAGACGCGCGCGATGCACAACCCTGCCACGCCTGCGCCGATGACGGTGATGCGGGTCATGGCCAGATCGCGTGAAAATGGTGCACGGGGCCGTGGCCGGTACCGATAGAAAGACGGTCGGCGGCGCGGATAGCCTCGTGGAGATAGCTATGGGCCGCCTGTACCGCGATGGCCAAGGGGGCGCCATGCGCGAGCTGTGCGGCGATGGCAGCGGCGTAGCTGCAACCCGTCCCATGGGTGTTGCGCGTGTCGATGCGCGGTGCAGACAGCCATGCAACACCTTGCGCGGTGACAAGCGCGTCGCTACAGATGTCGCCCGCGCCATGTCCGCCTTTCATCAGTACTGCTTTAGGCCCCATATCAAGCAGACATCGGGCCTGCGCTACCATCTGGTCGGCGGTGGTGGCTTCGGACTGGTCCAGCAGGCGGGCGGCTTCGGGCAGGTTGGGGGTCAGCAGATCGGCACCTGGCAGGATATCAGTAATCAGCGCTGCGACGGCTTGGTCCTGCAACAGCGCATCACCGGATTTGGCGATCATCACCGGATCAACCACGACGGCCCCTTTGAAACCGACTAGCGCCTGTGCCACCGCCTGAATGATCTGGGGCGAAAAAAGCATCCCCAGTTTGATCGACTGCACATCCAGATCCGACAGCACGGCGTCGATCTGGGCCGACACAATCTGGGCGGGGATTTCATGAACGGCGCTGACGGTACGGGTGTTTTGCGCGGTGACGGCGGTGATCACGCTGGCGGCATAAACACCATTGGCCGACATCGCCTTGATATCCGCCTGAATGCCGGCGCCGCCGCCGCTGTCCGAACCGGCGATGGTTAGGGAAATGGGGGTCTTCTTGGTCACGTCTTCGCCTCTCAGTGGCGGACAAACGGACGCAAGAATGAGCTTTGCGATATCGACACCAGGCCGCTGCACAAAGATACCCGTTCCCTACGCCGGTATTGCCCGGATCAGGTTCGACGGGTCGGTGCTTGCACCTCTCAGCCCCAAAGGGCACCCCGACGGATAGATGTTAATGCTGCTGCCCAAATGAGGGGCGAACAGCGTCGTTGCCTTAGGCGTAGCCAAGTTCACCGATCGGTGCAAGCTGCAAAATATTCGACCGATAGTGGCGTTTATTTGGGCAAAATCCGGCCTGTTTCGACAGCTCTCCTGACGCTTGTCAGTCGAAATAACACCTCGTAACCCAAAGCAACGTAACGTAACGAAGCCCATATTCGACGCCGTTAACCCTTTGGCATCAGCAAGCTAAGGCGGTTTGCCAAAAACCCATGCCTCGCTGCGGTATCAAGTTCTGTTCTGCGGTATTGGCATCGAAATATCTAACCCCTAGGCTGTTAAATAGATTGAGTCGGACAACCTCGGGAGGAGGGAGTTCGGCACTCGGGAGGACGCGTTCTTTGCCCGTTCAGCGGGTCATACCGAACGCGTTTCGTTGAGCATTGGGAGGTGCCGAGTGACATCTGCATATTCTGCGGCAGCCGTGATGCGGCAATCCCGAACAATCCAAAGATGAAAAACAGGGAGAGAAACCACATGAAAAATATGACACGTTTTGCCAAGGCCGCCGTCGGGTCTATCGCCGTATCCATGGCGCTTTCCGGTGCTGCTATGGCGCAAGACTATGAATGGCCGCGCCTGCTGGTGATCGCCACACCGGGCACGTCGACGGGCAGCTTTGCCTCGACCAACGGCTGGGGGCCCACGCTGCAAAAAGAAACCGGAACGACCGTTAGGATTGTACCCGAAGACAGCGAACCCATGCGCTACAAGCGTCTGACCGACCGCGAGGATGTCGCAATTGCCTCTGTCTCGGCGTCGGAAATGGCGTTGCAGGCGGAAGGGGTCGGCGGCTATGCCTCGGCCAAACCAATGCCGCAACGCATCATGTGGCACCATAACGATACGCCTTGGGGCTTTGTTGTGGCCGGGGATTCCGATCTGCAAACCCTTGAAGACATTGGCAAAGGCGGCGTGCGCGTCACATCCGGCGTGTTCTCGCCCGCGATTGTGGCCGCGATCACCAAAGCTTTGCCCGCGTTTATCGGCATGACGCCAGAAGAGGCGCAAGAAAAGATCGAGTTCGTTCCTGCCTCAAGCTACAGTGAAAACTGCCGCTCGGTCGTCGAAGGTAAATCTGACGTTGCCTATTGTTCGCCGATCTCCTCGGTCCTGTCCGAGATGGAAGGCGCGCCGGGCAGCATTCGCTGGCTGCCGATGGATCCTGCCAACAAAGAGGGCTGGGACGGCTATCTGAGCCACCGCCCCATGACCATCCCGTCGAAGATATCCATGGGCGTAAGCACCGCCAAAGGCGTTGATTCCATGACATCGAACTTTGTCTACGCCGTGCCGGTCACGGCAGACGAGGACTTCGTTTACAACATGGCGAAATGGATCGATGAATCCCACGACAACTACAAAGGATCGCATGCGTTGGCGACCCGTATGTCGATCGAGCATTTCCGCAACTTCCTGGATGCCAACCCGATCCCGGTGCATGAGGGCACGGTGAAATACCTGCGCGAAATCGGCCAGTGGACCGAAGAAGACGATACCTGGAACACCGCCGCCATCGAAAAGATGGACGCCTGGATCGCCGCGCGTAACGCCGGCATGAAAGAAGCGATGGAACAGGGCGTCGAGATGAATTTTGAGAACCAGGAATACCTCGACATTCTGGCCAAGCACACCGACGGCCTCGAGCCTTTCCGCTCGCGTCTGTAACGCCACCGGACCGACAAAAGGACGGAGTGGTACCGCTGCTCCGTCCTCTTAAAGATATCGCATAAGCGGCTTTAATTGCAGGATTTTCCATGTCAGCGACTCATCAACAACCAGCGGCTGAAGCGGCTGTCGATCCCGCGTCAGAGACGACGCGCCTAGGGGGATTGTTTTCATTCACCAGCATTGCTTTTGTGGTGCTGTGTACCTTTGGCCTCGGGTTGGGGCTGGCCTATGTGTTTGGCGTGCCCATTGGCGGGCGGCGCCTGATCGAGGGGCAGTATTACTGGGTCTTTATCGGCACTTTCCTTGCCGCGGCCTATATTGCGCTGCCGGCAAAGCAATCGCACACAAGCGTGCCGATCTATGACATCGTGGCGGCCGCCGTGGGCTTTGGCATCTGCATGTGGTTCTCCATGTACGCATGGGAGATCGTTCAGGCGGGCTGGACAAACTTTTACGCCGGTGTGGTGTTGTGGCTGCTGATGCTCGAGATCGCGCGGCGGTCGGGAGGCGTGCCGTTCTTGTTGGTGGTCCTTATCCTTGGGCTTTACCCATTGGTCGCTGATTATTTCCCGGGGCTCCTTATGGGCATCCCCTATACGTTCGAACGCATGATCGAAGCGCATGTCTTTCGCACCGAAGGCCTGATGGGCATCACGACCAAGATCGTGGCCGAGATCGTGCTGGGCTTTCTGGTCTTTGCGGGCGTGTTGATTGCCACGGGAGCGGGGCAGTTCTTTATTGATCTCGCCAATGCGGGCTTTGGCAAATACCGCGGTGGTCCTGCGAAAGTGTCTATCGTGGCCAGCGCCTTTTTCGGGTCGCTGTCGGGGTCGATTTTTTCCAACATCGCGGGCACCGGGTCGATCACTATTCCAACCATGAAAAAGGTCGGCTACCCGGCCCACTACGCCGGCGCGATCGAGGCCTGCGCCTCGACTGGCGGTGTGGTGATGCCGCCGGTGATGGGGGCGATTGCCTTTGTCATGGCGATCACCATCGGGGTGGATTACGCGACCGTGATGATTGCTGCGATCCTGCCGTCGGCGCTGTTCTATTTCGGTCTGATCCTGCAGGTTGACGCCTATGCCGCGCGCAAAGGGCTGGTGGGGATGAAACCCGAACACCTGCCTTCTGCCCGCGAGGTGATGAAGCGTGGCTGGCCGTTCCTGCTGGTCATGATCTTTCTGGTCTGGGGTCTGCTGTATATGCGGTGGGAATACTATGCCCCGTGGTACGCCAGTGCCCTAATGATCGCGCTAAGCTTCCTGCAGCGTGAAACCATGATGACACCGGCGCGTATTTTTGAAACCCTGCGCCAAGTCGGCACGCTGGTCACGCAAACGGCGGCGATCATTCTGCCGATTGCCTTTGTTGTCAGCGCGTTGACGATCACGGGCGTCACGGGGTCGATGACATCGGGTCTGGTCGCCTTAGGCGGGGATAACGTCTATCTTGTGATCGCGCTTGGGGTTTTGGCCTGCTTTATCATGGGGATGGCGGGGCTGGCGATTGTGGCCTACATCTTCCTTGCGGTCACGCTTGCGCCTGCGATCATCGAAATCGGCGGGCTGAACACCGTCGCGGTGCACTTCTTTATCGTCTACTACGCGATGCTGTCGGTGATCACGCCTCCCGTTGGCGCTGCGGCGTTTCTTGCGGCGACCATTGCGGGGGCCAAGCCGATGCTGACGTCCTTTACCGCGATGCGGCTTGGGGTGGTGATCTACTTTGTCCCGCTGTTCTTCCTGTTCCAGCCTGCGCTGGTGTTGCAGGGGGACCTGACGCCGCTGATCTATGTGCTGCCGTCGATCATCATTGGCATCACGCTGCTGTCCGGCGGGCTAGAAGGCTATCTGCTGGGCGTCGGCATGGTGCGGCCTTGGCTGCGCCTGCCGCTGGGGATCGCGGGGTTTGCGTTCAGCTTTCCCGGCCTGTTGACGACGCTGATTGGCGGCGTCGCGTCGGCCCTGATCGTCGCGGTGATCTGGCGTGAAAACCGCAACGGCGTGGTTGCAGTGCCTTGAAACAGGGCGCGCGGGGGGTGACCTCGCGCGCCGTCCCTTATGAGGTTTGGGTCGGGCGCAGCTGTGCCGTCCCAAAGGCGCTAAGCGCCAACATAACAGCCGCTGTTGCCAGACAAAGCGCCAGCCCGCCAATCTGGTAGGTGAACCCCGATAGCAGCGTGCCCGCCAAACGTCCGGCCGCATTGGCCATATAGTAGAACCCCACATCCATCGTGACCCGCTTGGCCTCTGTGAAGCTGAGGATCAGATAGGAGTGCAGGGCTGAATTCACCGCAAAGATCGCCCCGAACACCAGCAAGCCGCCAACAATCGTCAGCGTCAGCGCGGCGGAGGGTGCAGGCGTGATCCAGACCAGCGCTGCCAACAAGGCCGGCACGACCACAAGCGCGAGGTTCCAGTGACGGGCTTGGGTTAGTGTCTCAAGCTCGGTCCGGCGGTCGGCTCTCAAGATACGCGGGGCCCAGCCTTGCACGGCACCATATAAGATCGTCCACACCGCCATAAAGCTGCCGATCATAAAGAAGGCGTCGCGCTTGCTTTCGACGCTGCCGTCAGACAGCACCGCGTAGAAATAGATCGGGATGCCCACGACAAACCACACGTCGCGCGCCCCGAACAGAAACAGCCGCGCGGCGCTGAGCCAGTTGATATTGCGGTTCTTCGACAGCACTTCGGTGAACTTGGCGTCCTTGCGCCCCACGGGCAGGCCCGCGGGCATACCGATGATCACGCCGATCAGGATCACGAACAGGATCGCGGCCATCAACAACGCCGACGGGACAAACCCGAGCAAGGCCAGCATCCCCGCACCCAGCAGGAAGCCCGCGCCCTTGACCGCGTTCTTCGATCCGGTCAGCAGGGCGACCCAGCGAAACAACCCGCCCCCCGTTGTAGGGGCCAACAGCTTGACCGCGGATTTAGAGCTCATCTTGGCCAGATCCTTGGCCACGCCAGACAGCCCCTGCACCAGCATCACAAACACGACGGAGGCAGTCACGCTCCATGCCGGATCAAGCTGCGTCAGCGCCAGCAGGGCGATAACCTGCAACGACAGCCCCGCATAAAGTGTCGAGGTCAGTCCAAAGCGCGCCGCGATCCAGCCCGCCGACAGGTTGGTCACGACACCTGCGATCTCGTACAACACGAACAGATAGGCCAGCTGCACCGGAGAGAACCCCAGCGTGTGAAAATGCAGCAGCACCAGCATCCGCAGCGCCCCGTCGGTCAGCATGAACGCCCAATAGGCGGCTGTGACGGCAATATAAGCGGTAAATCCGGCAGGGCGTGTCACAGCTTGCCGCCCACCATCAGCGCCACATCCACCAGACGGTGCGCATAGCCCATTTCGTTGTCATACCACGCATAGACTTTGACCTGCGTGCCATTCACCACCATCGTAGACGGCGCATCAATAATCCCGCTGCGGGTGTCATTGGTGTAATCCGACGACACGAGCGGGCGTTCCTCATAGCCCAGAATGCCCTTTAGCGGCCCTTCGGCGGCGGTTTTGAACAGGGCGTTGACCTCTTCCACGGTGGTCTCACGCTCCAGCTCGAACACGCAGTCGGTGATCGACGCATTCAGCAGCGGCACCCGCACGGCGTGACCGTTCAGCTTGCCGGTCAATTCAGGGTAGATCAGCGTGATCGCCGTGGCTGATCCCGTGGTGGTGGGGATCAGGTTGGTCAGCGCTGATCGCGCCCGGCGCATGTCCTTGGCGGGGCGGTCCACGATGGTTTGTGTGTTGGTCACATCATGGATCGTGGTGATTGACCCATGCTTGATCCCGATGCCTTCCAGCAGCACTTTGACCACGGGCGCAAGGCAGTTGGTCGTGCAGCTGGCGGCGGTGACGATCGTGTGGGCTGCGGGGTCATAGGTATCGTCGTTCACGCCATAGACGATATTCGCCGTTGGGCCGTCTTTAACCGGCGCTGAGACGACGACCTTTTTCACACCCGCCTCGAAATAGGGGGCGAGCTTGGCCTCGGTCTTGAACGCGCCGGTGCAATCGATCACCACGTCCACGCCGTCCAGCGGCAGGTCCTTGATCGACTTGGTGCTGGTCACAGGAATACGCGTACCATCGATGGTGATCGCGCTGTCGTCCGCGCTGAATGCCGCAGGCCAGCGGCCGTGGACGGAATCGAACTCCAGCAGATGCGCGTGCATTTCCGGATCGCCGACGGTGTCGTTGATAAAGGCGATCTTGACGCCCTGTTCCAGCAAGGGCCGCAGCGCCAGTTTTCCGATGCGGCCAAGGCCGTTCAAAGCATAGGTGGTCATGGTGATTTTATCCTGTGGTCGCTTGGGTCGCCCCGATGGCATCAACCCGTTTTTGCAAGGCAGCGCGGTCCAGCGCATCGAAAGGCAGCGCGGTAAAGGCCGAAAGCCGGTTGTGCAGCGCGCCATATGTCTGTTGAAAAGCCAGTCGTCGTTCGGCCTCTGTCCCTTCGGCTTTGACCGGATCGGGCAAACCCCAATGGCCTGACACAGGCTGGCCGGGCCATGTGGGGCATTCCTCGTTCGCGGCGTGGTCACAGACGGTAAAGACAAAATCCATCTGCGGCGCGTCCGCCGTTTGGAACTCGGAGATATGTTTTGACCGCAGCGTGTCGACGTCATGCCCCTTGGTTTTCAGCATATCAAACGCAAGGGGGTTCAGTTCGGACCGGGGCAGGGTGCCGGCAGAATAGGCGGTGAACCGGTCGCCCGCCATGTCGCGCAGGATCGTTTCGGCAAAGATGGAGCGGGCGGAATTGCCGGTACATACGAAAAGCACGTTGAATTTTGGCTGGGTCATCCTCTGCGCCTTGTTGATGAGGTCAGAGAACGGGGGCGGGCACAGATCGGCGCGCCCCCGACAGCAATCCACGAACAGACCCGAGACGACCTCGCCCGCGGCATCAAGGTTGATGGTATACAAAAGCCGCGTCCCGTCGCGCCGCTGCGTGATCAGACCGACCTGCGTCAGCGCCGACAGATACACCGACGCGGTGCTGGGTTTGAGCGTGAGTACTTGCCCGATCTCGCCCGCAGGCAAGGCATCGGGATAGCGCCGCATCAGAAGGCGGAATACAGCCAAACGCTGCGGATGGCTCAGGGTAGCGAGTCGATCTGTCAGTAATGATTCCATAATTCATGAATATGTAAAATACAAAGCATCCGTCAATACCTGTTTGCTGTCCAACATCAGATTCTCGCCGTGCGGCTTTGTCCGAGGTGACGTGGCGTTTGTGGGGCGGGGTGTCTTGCGCGGCTGGTATATTGCGGTCATCGCTTGGCAAGCGGCGCGCCGACGCGTTGCGACAGACTGATAAAGGACCCGACATGACAGATGTGACCCTGGCCGAGATACTCGCCACAGCAGAGCAAGACGGCGCCGCACCGCGCTATCAGGTGCCAGAGAACTGGGCCCAAGGGCGCACAGCCTTTGGCGGGTTTACCGGTGCGTTGCTGGCCAATGCTGCCCGTCGGGACCGTCCTGAATTGCCCGCGCTGCGGTCTGCCCTGATCAACTTTACCGCGCCCGTGTCACAGGCCCCCACGATCCACTCAGAGGTGCTGCGCGAAGGGCGTAACATCACCACCATCGCCACCCGCGCCGAGATCGACGGCAAGGTCGCCGCGACGGGCACGTTTTCTTTCGGGCATGCGCAGGAAAGCCAGTTGAACGTGGGCCATACCGCCCCCGCAGCCCCCCAAGGGCCAGACGACACACCATCCTATTTCCCGCCTGCGCTAAAGCGCCCGCCGGTGCGGTTCTTTGTCAATTTCGAGGTTAAACTGATCGAGGGCAGCCTGCCGTTTTCAGGGTCCGATCGCGGTTATGTCCGGATCTGGGCACGGCACCGCGATCCGGCGATGTGGGGCACGCTCGAGGGGCTGATCGCCATCGGCGACGTGCTGCCGCCCGCTGCCTTCCCGATGATGACACGGCCGGGGCCGAATTCGTCGATGAACTGGATCATCAATCTGTTGTCCGATCACGCCAACACGCGCGACGGCTGGTACATGATGGAGACGCAATTGACGGCGGGCAACGGCGGTTACAGCTCTCAGGTGATGCGCGTCTGGAATACGGATGGCGATATGGTCGCGGATGGCATGCAGTCGGTGATTATCTTCGCCTAAGCGCGAGCCGAGGCGCGACATGACAAAGCCCGACCTGAATATCAGGCCGGGCTTTTTTATCGTAGGGCTCGGATTTATTGTGCAGCCACTTCCACCGATCTGAATGCGGGTTTCGCAGCGGCCACATGCATGCCGAGGCGCCGAAGCAGATCGTTATCCTTCCACGTGGCCGGATTTTCAGTTGTCAGCAGCTGGTTGCCGACAAAAATCGAATTCGCCCCCGCCAGAAAGCACAGCGATTGCAGCTCGTCGCTCATCCCGGTGCGGCCGGCGGACAGACGCACCACAGATGCAGGCATAAGAATGCGCGCCAAAGCCACCAGCCGGACCAGCGCAAAGGGATCGACCTTTTCGGATTTATCCTGCACCGGCACGCCTTTGACCGCGTTCCACAGGTTTACCGGCACACTGTCTGGGTGGCTGGGCAGTGTCGCGAGGGTGACGAGCATGCTGATCCGGTCCGCCTCTGCCTCGCCCATGCCAAGAATACCACCACAGCAGACCTTGATCCCGCCTTTGCGCACATGTTCGACGGTTTCAAGCCGGTCTTCCATCGTGCGAGTCGAGGCGATCTCGGCGTAGTACTCGGGCGAGGTGTCGATGTTGTGGTTGTAGAAATCCAGCCCCGCATCCTTGAGCTTGATCACCTGATCGGGGGACAGCATCCCCAACGTCATGCAGGTCTCCAGCCCCAGATCAGCCACGCCGCGCACCATATCGGTCAGCTTGTCCATGTCGCGGTCCTTGGGGCTGCGCCATGCAGCCCCCATGCAGAACCGCTGTGCGCCAGCGTCTTTTGCGCGTTTGGCGGCTGCGATGACCTCCTGTGCGCCCATCAACTTTGTCGCTTTGACGCCGGTGTCATACTGCGCCGACTGCGAGCAATAGCCGCAATCCTCGGGGCAGCCGCCGGTCTTGATGCTGAGCAGGCTGGCGGTTTCGATCGCGGTGGGGTCAAAATGTGCACGGTGCAAGGTTTGCGCACGGTGCATGAGCTCGGGGAAGGGCAGCGCGTGGATCGATGCCGCTTCGGTCACGGTCCAGTCTGTGCGGATCATTGATCGCGCCCTTTCAGACGGGACAGTCCCGACATCAGTGTCGCTGCCAGCAGGACCTTGATCAGGTCACCCAACAAAAAGGGTGTTAGACCTGCGGTCAGCAGCTTGGGGGCAGGCACGAACAGCGACAGCCACGCCAGACCACCCGCATAGACAACTGCAAGACCCGCCAGCATCGCCAGCACGCGCCCGATCCAGCCGCGCCCCATCGCCATCCAGCCGGTTAGGCCTGCCGCCACGAGATAGCCCAGCAGGTACCCGCCCGTCGGCCCGACCATATAGCTTAGGCCGATGCCCCGTTCGGGGGTGCCGGAAAATACGGGCAGCCCCGCCGCGCCAGCCCCGAGGTAGGCCGCCATAGCAGCCAGCCCCAGACGTGGGCCCAGGGTGAGGGCGACAAGGAATACGGACAGGGTGTGCAACGTCATGGGTACAGGCCAGAACGGGATCTGAACCTTGGCCCCCAACGTGATGAGCGCAGCCCCTGCAAGTGCAAGGCCAAGCCCCTGCGCGCGGGACGGGTTACGGGGTAGGGATGTGATCGCAAGTGCCATCTGGTTTCCTCCGACGATAGCTTTTTACATTTCAATCCCAGTAGGAAGAATGCAGCGTCGCGAGGCAATTCAGATTATAGATAATTATCTAAAAAATTCAGAACTGTCTGTTCCAGCTTGATTTTTTAGAGTGCGGGAACGCTTGCCGATCCAACCGACGTGCCGAGAAAGCGTAGAGCAGGCCAGATCGACCTGACCTTTGCGCAGGGCTTCTAGAATTTTTCGGTGGTCGTGATCGGTGCGGGCTTCCCAGTTTGTGCGCCATGCACGTAAGATGAACCGTGCGCTTGCTGCTTGCAGATCGTCGATCGACCGCATCAGGCGCGGCATTTGACAAGGTTCAAGAATTGTTCTGTGAAAACAGCGATTTGCCGCCTCCCATTCATGTACATCCTGGGCTGTGTCGCCCTGTAAGTTGGCCTTGTGGGCCTTCGCGAAGATATCTGGCGTCAGATTGGGGGCGGCGTGCCGCAGCGCAAGCGCTTCGAGGCTGGCGCGCATCTCGGCGACCTCGCGCAGTTCTGCCATATCGAAAAAAGTGACGCGAAATCCGCGTCTTGGAAGGCTTTCTGCAAGTGTTTGGGTCTCTAGCAGACGAAAGGCTTCACGTACGGGAACGTGGCTTGCGCCGAACTCCTGCGCGATGTGGTCTTGGCGCAGCCGCGCTCCTGGGGGCAGCTGACCCGAGACGATACGGTCCGCCAGAATACGTGCGATCCGGGCGGAGTGTGTTTCTGGTTTGGGCTGGTTCATAAATTATAGATAGTTTTGACCGCCCTGCTTGTCGAGCAGTTAAAATCAGATTGCCCGAAGCAGTAGCCCGCCCGCCAGCAACGCCACGCACAGCCCCGCTGCAAGTTCAATCACAGCCGCAATCTGGGCCGCCCGCGGGGTGCTTGCCCACCCTGCCAACACGCCACCGCGCAGTGCGCCGGCCCCTAGGCCCACGGCGATGGTGATGGTCGCTGTGCCGAATGCCATCGCGAATGCGCCCGCGATGCCGACACCTGCAATCCCCATCTGAAGCGTGATAATCAGCACAAACAACGCGCCGGTGCAGGGGCGGATCGCGATAGAGGCGATCAGCACAAGCGTTTCGCGCAGCGTGGTCGCATTTTGCACCTGTTCTGCCGTGGGCCCATGCGCGTGGCCGCAGGTGGCGCAGATGCCATCTTGATCATGAGAGTGGTCATGGTCACCCTGCGACGCGAGCATTGTCGCGCGGAAATGGCGCAGCCCACGCCAGAACAGCCACAGCCCAACACAGGCAATCGCGCCATAGCTGACGGGCGCCATAATCGCCTCTGTCACCGAAATCATACGTTCGCGCCCTAATTGCAGCAGGCTGACGCCGGTATAGACCAGCGCCACCGCCGTAACGGCCTGACCCAGCGACGACAGCAGCGTAATCACCGACAGGCGGCGCATCGGGACGGCTTTGGCCGCGCCATAACCGCCGATGAGGACTTTGCCGTGACCAGGGCCAGCTGCATGCACGACGCCATAGGCAAAACAAGCCGATAGCAGCGCGGTCACTGCCTCTGGCTGGCCTGCGCGCACGGCCCGCAGCGATAGCGCGATGCTGTTTTGAAACTCCCGTTGATGGGTCGCGGCCCACTGCGCCAGCTGGTCGAACCCGCCAGTCCACCACAGCGCGGCGAGGCCGATCACCACGGCGGACGCGATAACCGTCAGGGCGCGGCGCATGAGACGTTCACCGTGGGGGCCATCTGCGCGCCAATATCCGGTAGGCCTGCGTCCGCCGGATCGCTTTGGGCGTCAAGCTGGGCAAGCTGCTGTTGAAGCGCCTCCATTGTGGCGCTGACGTTCGGCATTTCGACACGGGCGCGGCAGCTCGGGGCCTGCGCGATGTCTATTTTAGTCGTGATGTCGTAGGCGGTGTAGTAGGTCGCATCATAGGGTTTGATCGTGATCGCTGTGCCGGCTGAAACAGGCGTCTCAAGCGCACGCAGATGCGAGGTGGTGATCTGTCCGGCGTCGAATTGCGTCGCAATCTCGGTTGGACCGGAAAGCGGAATGTTTACCGCCTCGGTGCTGACCACCAGATCGCCGTTGAACCCGTCAACCCACTGCATGTCAAAGCCGTTCAGCGCGGCAAGTTCCGCCTTGGTCAGGACGCCGTCACCGTCAGCATCAAGGCCCATATCCTCGGTTACCAACAGGGAATAAAGCGCGTCATATTGCCATGTCACGCGCACATGGGTCAGCTGTCCTTGGTCATCGGCGACAAGGGCAAGCTGCGTGTCAATAAAGACATGAGGGTGCGCCGTAAGGGGCGCGGCCCACAGGATGAGGAGAAAGGGTGCAAGCTGTCGGATCATAGGCGATTGATACAAGTCTTGAGCAGGGGGCGCAATTGCGCGGGGGTGGTATCGGCAAGCTTCCACTCGGGTGGGTTCGCGGCGCAGATCAGCCCCCCATGCGAGCGGTAAGATAGCGTTCAAGCTGCGCCATCGCGTCATAGATCAGCACCGCAAAGAGCCCCACGATCAGCCCGCCTTGCAGCACGTATGCGGTGTTATTGGTCAGCAGGCCAGCGATGATCACCTCGCCCAACGTGCGTGCGGCAACGGTTGACCCGATCGTCGCTGTGCCAAGGGCGATAACGACAGACAGTCGGATGCCGGTCAGGATCACGGGCAGGGCGAGCGGAAGCTCCACGCGCCACAGGCGTTGCCAGCGGTTCAGACCCATGCCGCGTGCGGCCTCCATCGTGGCGGGGGGCAGGGTTGATAGGGCGGTGATCGCGTTTTCAAAGATCGGCAGCAGCCCGTACAAAAATAGCGCCACCAGTGTCGGCCCCGCCCCGAAGCCCAAGGCAGGCACGGCCAGCGCCAGTACGGCGACGGGGGGGAAGGTCTGCCCGATGTTGGTGATCGTGCGCGACAGCGGCAGGAAAGACGCGCCGACGGGACGAGTGACAAAGATCGCCAACGTCACCGCCACCAGCGTCGCCGCGACGGAAGCAAGGGCCACCAGCCCCAAATGGCTGAGAGATAGTGACAGCAGAGAGCTGCGCGCATAGATCACCGGGCCGCCCGCAGGGGCCAGCGGCGCAAAGAGCGGCGCGAACCAGTCGGGACGCAGGACCAGTGCGAGCAGCAGACCCAGCAACCCAAGACGCAGCAGATTGCCCGCTGTCATGCGTGTACCTCGGCCCGCGCGCGGATGGCGTCCAGCGTCACGCGGCCGATCACCTTGCCATTGTCGCTGATCGGCACCGCGCTGCGTCCGGTCCACAGACAGGCCGACAGTGCGTCGCGCAGATTGGCATCGGGGGGCAGGGGCGTGCCGCTGGCGGGGCCGTCCTCTATCACATCCGCCAGAGGGGTGAGGGAAAGCAGCCGCAGGGGGCGTTCCACATCACCGACCATATCGGCGACGAAATCGGTCGCAGGATGGGTGATAATATCCGCAGGGGTTGCGTATTGCACCAGCTTGCCGCCATCCATCACGGCCACGCGGTCGCCCAGGCGAATGGCTTCCTCCATATCATGGGTCACGAGGATGATCGTCGACCCGAGCGCTTGCTGGATGCGGCGCAGGTCCTCTTGCGCACGGGTGCGGATGATCGGGTCAAGCGCGCCGAAAGGTTCGTCCATCAGGATCAGGTCGGGCCGCGAGGCCAGCGCGCGTGCGACGCCAACGCGTTGCTGCTGCCCGCCAGACAGCTCTGATGGATACCGGTTGCGGAAATCCTGTGGGGCCATGGAAAAGAGATCAAGCAGTTCATCCACGCGGGCGTCGATCTTGTCGCGGGTCCAGCCTAGCAGTTGCGGCACTGCGCCGATGTTGCGCGCGACCGTGTGATGCGGGAACAGCCCGTGCCCTTGAATGGCATAGCCGATGCGCCGCCGCAGGATATGCGGTTTGACGTCCAGCGTTGATTGCCCGTTGATCCGCACCTCGCCCGAGGTGGGTTCTTCCAGCCGGTTGATCAGCCGCAGCAGCGTCGTTTTGCCCGAGCCAGAGGTGCCGACGATGACCGTGATCGTGCCGGTATCAATCGTCATCGACACGCCATCGACGGCGCGGGCGCTGTCGTAGATTTTGGTGATATTGTCGATCTCTATCATGGGGTCTCCTTGGGGAGGCGTCGGGTCAGGTCGACCAGAATATCCATTACAATGGCCGCCGTCAGGGCCAGCGCGACTGTGGGCAGCGCGCCGAGCAGGATCAGGTCAGTGGCGGTCTGGTTCAGCCCCTGGAACACGAAAGTCCCAAAGCCGCCGCCGCCGATCAGCCCCGCAATCACCGCTAGCCCGATGTTTTGCACCAGCACGATGCGCAGACCAGTCAGGATCACGGGCAGGCCGATGGGCAGTTCAACGCGCCACAACCGCTGCCCCGCCGTCATCCCTATCCCGCGTGCGGCGTCCAGCGCCTGTGCGGGCGTTGCGGCCAGACCGGCCACGGTGTTGCCGACCACAGGCAGCAGCGAATAAAGGACCAGCGCCACGAAAGCAGGGGCAAATCCGATGCCTGCAATCCCAATGCTACGTGCACCGGGCACCGTGGCACCGACCCAACCGAGCAGCGGTATCATCAGCCCGAACATGGCGAGCGAGGGGATGGTTTGAAGAAAACTGAGCACCGGCAGTATTGCGCCGCGTAGGGCGGGCTTGCGGTGACCCAGCACGCCGAGGGGAAAGCCGATAATGCCAGCCATCCCAAGCGAGCCGAAGGCCAGCCAAAGGTGACGGGTTGCCTCGCTGGCGAAAGCGTCGCGGCGGGCAGAGAATTCCTGCATGACGGACAGCGGCGACAACACACCTGATCCCAGCACCGCTGCCAAGGCTGCCAATACGGCGGCCAACAATAGTGCGCGCTGGTAGGGCCCCGGTTTCAGCGCTGTGATCGCATCGGCCATGAGCAGGGCAAAGATTACCAGCAGACACCAGAACCCCGCCGCCGGAGAGACGCGAGCATAATCGCCAGCGCCATCCAGCAGCACAGGTGCGCCTTGAATGACAAGCCACAACAGACCGGCCAACCCGATCAGAGGCCCCACCATCCGAAGGCCAGCACGCCCCGCATTCACACCAAGTGCAAGCCCAAGCAAGACTGCCCCCAGACCAAGCGCTGTCTGTCCCGGCGACACCACCGACCAGATCGGAACCGCGTCGCCCGCGACAATGCGGTTCGCGGCCAATGTCATAAAGGGGGCCAGCAGTGCTGCGCCCCCCAGGATAGCAAACAGAACCCCCGGCGCAGAAAATCGCGCCCGAGGGGCCTGCAAGGTTACTGTGCCGCGGATCAGTCCAGCACCCCGGCTTGGGTGAGGTAATCACGCGCCACGGCCTCTGCCGGTTCGCCACCGACTTGGATACGACCGTTCAGCTTTTGCAGCGTCGCCATGTCCAGCCCTTCAAAGATCGGGTTCAGCACCTCGGGGATGGACGGGTATTCCGCCAGCACCTCGGCGCGGATGATCGGGGCGGGTTCATAGACGGGTTGCACGCCTTTATCGTCTTCCATCACCACAAGGCCCGTTGCGCCGACGCCACCATCGGTGCCATAGACCATCGCCGCATTCACACCCGACGTACCGCGCGCTGCGGCTTGGATGGTCGCAGCCGTATCCCCGCCGGACAGGATAACCGTCTGATCAGAATTCAGCTCGAACCCATAGGTGTCTTGCATGGCCGGCAGCACCGCGGGGGACGACACAAATTCGGTCGAGGCGGCCAGTTTGACCGTGCCGCCCTGCGCCACCCACGCGCCAAAATCGGACATGGTTTTCAGGGCATTTTCTTCGGCCACGGGACCGGTAACGGCAATCGCCCATGTGTTATTTGCAGGGGCAGAGGTCAGCCATGTCACGTCGTTTTGGTCGGCGTCCAGTTCAGCGGCGCGGGCATGGCCGGCTTTGGCGTCTTTCCAAACGTCGCTTTCGGCCTCATTGAAAAAGAACGCCGCGTTGCCAGTGTATTCAGGGTAAATGTCGATCTGACCGGACAGCAGCGCCTCGCGGACAACTTGCGTGCCGCCCAACTGCAAACGACGCTCGACTGGCAGGCCCGCGTCTTCAAGCGCAAGCGCAATGACATTGCCCAACAACCCGCCTTCGGTGTCGATCTTGGAAGATACGGTGATGTCAGCAGCTGCCGAGGTGGCAAGCGCGGCGGTGAGGGTCGCGGCGGATACGGATACGCGGAGGAAATTCGTCATGGGATGCAGGCTCCTTGATGTGGCTTTCGATGATCGTGCGGAAGTTGAGGATCAAGGTAGCGGTCAAACCGGGGATGCCAAGTGTTTTTATGTGCAAAGCTGTGGCGCATACGAAAGCACCCCATAGGGGGGTGGGCTTTGTTTAAACTTGAGTACCGAGACGAGGCGATGAGGCGGGGTGACAGGTGCGGCAGTGGCGCGTCAGGCGGCGTCTTTCCAGAGCGTCGGCGTAAGGTAGACAACACTATCATCCACGCTGACCATGACATCACCATCTTGAATATGGACCTGCAGCTTCATCGCGCGGCTGGCAAGTTTAGCGAGCGCGGCAGTGTCGCCCTCTGCCAGGTTGACCACCACAAGATTGTCAAACCGCGCAGTGCCGTTGCGGGTTTTGTCCCACCAGACCTCTGCGGTTTTGCCGCCATAAGGGTATAGGACCACCCGCTCGGCCTTGTTACAGGACTGGCGGATGATCTTTTCGCTGGGCAAACCAAGAGCGACCCAAACGTCGATCTCGTCGCTGAGGCTTTTTTGCCAGATATCAGGTTCGCTGTCGGTCGACAGGCCTTTGGTCATCTCCAGATGCTCGTGGGCATTCAACGCATAGGCCAACAATCGCACCATCAAACGTTCGTCGGTTTCAGAGGGGTGTTTGGCCACGGTAAGCTTGTGCGTCTCGTAATAATGGCGATCCATATCCGAGACCGACAGCTCGACTTTGTAGATCAGTGAATTTTGCGCCATGACGTTCCCGAACCCTTGGTGACCGCAGTGCATGATACGCTCCGGTGATTAGGGGGGCAGTACCTGCCGGCCCGCGGACTAACAAGCGCTGATCGGACTGTCAGAGATCGTGCTAGCATGAAGGTGGGGCGAAATTATCTTTCGCGAAACGCGTGTTCCGTGTAAGATCGGCAAACGCGTGTGGCGCATTGACGTCTGACAATTTCGTGATCAGCTGGGGCGGCACCTGTAAAATGGTGGCATGAAACTTATATTGACCGTCCAGTCAACGCTGCTATACGCGCGCTCCGCCTAGGCATAATTTACCCAAGGGACAACGACTTAATGATTGAATTCGAATTAAACGGACGGCAGGTTTCTGTCGACGCAGAGCCGGATACGCCCCTGTTGTGGGCGATCCGTGACGAGATCGGCCTGACAGGGACCAAGTTTGGCTGCGGCATCGGCGCGTGTGGCGCATGTACCGTACACATCGACGGCGCTGCCGTTCGGTCCTGCATCACCTATCTTTCCGACGTCGAAGGACTGAAAGTCACGACAATCGAAGGGTTGGACGAAAACGGCAGCCACCCTGTGCAAGAAGCATGGCGCAACCTGCGGGTGCCCCAGTGTGGTTACTGCCAGTCCGGCCAGATCATGCAGGCGGCGTCTTTGTTGCAAGACACGCCCAACCCCAGCGATGACGACATCGACGCGGTGATGACCGGCAATCTGTGCCGCTGCATGACCTATACCCGTATCCGTCAAGCCGTGCGCGATGCCGCCACCGCTATGGGAGGCTCCGACAATGGCTAATTTGATTTCCCGCCTCACAGGCGCAGACACGCAACCACAGATGTCCCGCCGTGGGTTCCTTGTGTCCATGACTGCCGTTGGTGTTGCCTTTGGCTTCCCGCAGGCGTCGAACGCCGCGATGAACCCTGCAGTGCCAGACGGCACGCCGGTCACCCCCAATGGCGACACGTTCGAGCCGTCAATGTGGTACTGGATCGATGCTGACGGTCAGGTCAACGTCAATATTATCCGCGCCGAGATGGGCCAACACGTCGGCACTGCCATCGCGCGTATTCTGGCGGACGAGCTGGAAGTCGCATGGGAAAATGTACACATCACCCACGTTGATACAGACGAGAAATGGGGCTTGATGGTCACAGGCGGCAGCTGGTCGATCTGGCAAAGCTGGCCCGTCTACCGCCAAGCAGGTGCCGCTGGCCGTACCGCATTGATCGAAGCTGCGGCAGCCAAATGGGGCGTAGACGCTTCCGGCCTGACGGCGCGTGACGGTGCTGTGACCGACGGCACCCAAACCATCAGCTATGGTGATCTGGTGGCCGAAGGGCTCGACCGGAGCTTCACCGACGAAGAGCTGGCAGCTCTGCCGCTCAAGCCACACGCCGATCTGCGCCTTGTTGGTCAGGACGTGCACCCGCTTGATTTGGATACAAAAACCACGGGTCAGGCGATCTATGGTCTGGATGCCAAGGTCGACGGAATGGTTTACGGCGTGCCGATGCTGCCGCCGACGCGCTATGGCTCCAAGGTGAATTCCGTGGACGATACCGCCGCCAAAGACATCAAGGGCTACCTTGAAACTGTGGTGCTCGAAGATCCGTCGGGCACAGTGCCGGGTTGGGTTGTCGTTCTGGGCAAAACGCTGCACGCAGCGCGCAAGGCGACCTATGAGATCAGCGTCGACTGGACCTCGGGCGAGACGGCAAATGTGTCGGAGGAAGACATTCAGGCGCGTTCACGCGAGCTGATCCAAGGCGAAGAAGGGTCGATCCTGCACACAGAGCAGCCCTACACCACGGCAGCCTTTGATGGGGCGGCGGACACGCTTGAGGCGGAATACACCACGCAATCCGTGTTGCACTTCCAGATGGAACCGGTGAACGCCACTGTCTTCCAGAACGCTGATGGCGTTTGGGAAACACACGCGGGGAACCAGTGGCAATCGCTGATCTTGCCGACGTTGGCCGCTGCCTTGGAGGTGCCTGCCGACAAGATCGTGATGCGCAGCTATATGTTGGGTGGGGGCTTTGGCCGTCGTCTGAATGGCGACTATATCGTACCTGCAGCGCTGGCGTCCAAAGCTGTTGGCAAGCCGGTGAAGCTGGTATTCTCGCGCGAGGAAGATGCCCAGTTCGACAGCATCCGTTCGCCGTCCGTGCAGAAACTACGCATGGCGTTTGACGATGCCAAATCGGTCATAGGGATGGAGCACCACGCCGCAGCCGGTTGGCCGACGCAGGTGATGGCACCGGGCTTTATGCCCAAAGGCGTCAACGAAGAACCGTATGATCCCTTTGCCATCGATGGTGCCGATCACTGGTACACGGTGGGCGCGCATCAGGTGCGGGCGATCTCGAACGATCTGGCGAACGCGACCTTCCGTCCCGGTTGGCTGCGGTCGGTTGGACCGGGCTGGACGAACTTTGCGGTCGAAAGCTTTATGGATGAAGCCGCGCATAAAGTCGGTGCCGATCCGTTGCAGTTCCGTTTGGATCACCTGAAGGCCGAAGGCATCAACGCGGGCTCTGCGCCCAATGCGGTTGGTGGTGCATCGCGTCAGGCTGCTGTTTTACAGCGCGTGGCCGAGATGTCGGGCTATGGTAACGCAGATCTGCCCGAGGGCACCGCAATCGGTATTGCCACCACCTTTGGCCAGTCGCGCAGCATGCCGACCTGGACAGCGGCGGCGGTCAAGCTGGCGGTGGATGCTGAAACGGGCGAGGTGGATGTCCAGAAGATGTGGCTGGCGTTCGACTGCGGCACTGTTGTGGACCCCGACGGGGCGCGCGCACAATGCGAAGGTGCGGCCCTTTGGGGACTGTCCTTGGCGCTTCACGAAGGTACACGGATCGAGAACGGCAACGTTATTGACCTGAACCTCGGGGCCTATACGCCGCTGCGTCTGGCCGATGTGCCCGAGCTCGAGATCGCCTTTGTCGAAAGCACCGAAGTACCGGTTGGTCTGGGCGAGCCTGGTACGACCGTGATTGCACCGGCGATTGCCAACGCGATCTTTAACGCGACCGGCGCACGTGTACGTCACCTGCCGATCACCGGCGATGCTGTGCTTGCAGCAAAGAAGGCCTAAAATAAGACGGGCGGGCGCAATCTTGCGCCCGCCCGTTTGCACTTGCTTCGGCGTCGGACCGCAAAGCGATCTGATCTAGCGGCCCAATGCGTGCCCGCGGCGAATGAAAAAGATCGCCAAGGTGATCAGGATCCCGCTCGCAAGGACCCCCAGACCTCTTTCATAAAGACCATCGATATCGTTTGGTAGAAAGAAGAACACCGGCGCGCCGACGACCCAAAGTGCGCCAAACCCCTGCAACGCATAAGAATACCGCGCGTCCGCGCGTTTCAGGCCTTTGGCCATCGCAAAAGCAACGGTCGCGACCGCCGCGCCAAGGGCATAGACGAGATATTTGTGAATAACCCAGCCGTCACTGTCGGCATCACCGTATTCGTTGCGCGCACCAATCAGAAAAACGGTTAAGCCAAAGACGAGCAACGCAAGGATACCGATGCTCCACCCGCGGTCGCCCATATGCACATGTGCCGCAAGTAAGGCGGCTGACAGCACCGCCGCCGAATAGGTATACAGCCCGATGTCGACGATGAATTCAAAGCGTCCGGCACCCAAATCGCTGATCGTGTCGGCGATCCAATCGTGATCAGGCACAACGAAATCCGCGATTAGGATTGATAGCGCAAGCGCCGCGCAACCGAAGATTACGAACCAGCCTAAAAGGATCATCAACTGCGGTTGGTCCTGGTGGGCAGGGGGGACACCCTCGTTGCTCATTGTCGGCTCCTTCGTTGTTTCGACCGCTGCTTGTCTAAGGCTGTCGTTCGCGTTGGCGGCCGTGTGACTTCGTGATTGTGAATAGGGCAATCCGCAGGAAGGGGCCGATCCGACTTTAGCCCATCAGACCGCCATGATGCCGTCTCAAATTGGGCCCGTTCGTGCAGCCTTCAGCAGATCAACTGGATTGGGCTATTGTTCGTTCCAATTGGGTGCGTCAGTCCCCAAGCAAAGCTTCCTGAACAGCATCGTCCCAGCCTAGAAAGAATGTGTCCCCGTCACGAATGACCGGACGCGCCATGACCTTGGGCTGTGCCGCGATCTGTGCCTCTGCTTCGGAATTCTTCAGCCAGTTATTGAGCGCGCGGTAGTCGTTCGATTTGCGGTCCACCAGCCGATCTCCGAACTCTGCGATCAGCTCCGACAATTCTGCCTCGCTCAGCGGATCTGCCCGAACATCACGGAAAGCGACAGTAATTCCATTGGCCTCCAATGCTTTGCGGGCTTTTTGGCAGGTAGCGCAGGTCTGTAAGCCGTAGATCATCATCTTGTAGTCTCCTTTGCTTTCGATCCCGCAATCTCGTGCATCGACGCGTTCAGCGCAACCATCCGATCGGTTGTGTGCGTCGGGTGACGTGAGCTCTCGACCGGATCTGCCGCGTCATCGGGGTTGCGCTGGCCTTAAGGAAAGCTTGCAACAAGGTGATTTCACCGCCATTCAGATCGCCATGACACATTCATCAGATCAGGCATCAGATCAGGCATCAGATCAGGGCGCAGTTTCATTGGACGTTCTTGGCTGGTCGGCGTTTTACGACGCGCAGTTGGAGCCCGATGAAGCCGAGCTTGCCCCCATGCGCATCGCGACCGTACACCGCGACCGGGTCACTGCGATGTCCGAACTTGGCCCTGTGAGGCTGAAACTTTCCGCGCGGACGAACACGACGGACTTCGCCGTGGGGGACTGGGTTCTTGTGGCCCGCGAAGACCGCTTGCTGGTCCGGCGGCTGGAGAGACGGATGCAGTTACAGCGCCAAGCCGAAGGCCGCCGGCAAGCGCAACTTATTGCTGCAAACGTTGACACGCTTTTGATCGTCACTTCCTGCAATGACGACTTTAATCCGGCACGACTGGAGCGGTATCTGGCGCTGGCCAACGAGGCGGGGGCGGTTCCGGTGATCGTCCTAACCAAGATTGACCAGACGTCTGATCCCGCACCCTACGTTCAGCAGGCGCAAGCGCTTCAAGTCGGGTTGAATGTCGTCATGCTGAATGCGAAAACACCGGATGCGGCATTGATTTTGGCACGTTGGTGCGGCCCGGGTCAGACCGTCGCCCTTGTCGGATCGTCGGGGGTTGGAAAGTCGACCTTGCTGAATACGCTGTCGAATAAGTCTTCCGAGGACGCCCAGCCAACAGGCGATATTCGCGCGGACGACGCTAAGGGGCGTCACACAACCACATCGCGCTCTCTCCATGCGATTGCGGGTGGCGGCTGGGTGATCGATACGCCCGGGATGCGAACGCTGCATGTCAACGATGTCGCGGACGGGCTAAATACGCTGTTCGCAGAGATTGTCGAGCTCGCGACCCAGTGTCGTTTCCGCGATTGCACCCACGCTCATGAACCCGGTTGCGCGGTTCAAAGTGCGGTCGCCAGCGGGACAATCGACCCAGCACGCCTTGACCGATGGCGTAAGCTGACGGAGGAAAACCTGACCAATACCGTCACCCCGTCGGGTCCTCGTGGGAACAAGATTATAAAGGCACCAGGCAGACGTCGCTGACCGATGGGTCCAGCACCGCGCGCAGCCTTTCCGGCCCTTGGTGTATCGTCCCGTTACAGTCGCTGTCAGGGCTTCCCCCTTCGCCAGCCATTGTGCCGTATGGCTAGCGCGATGATCAGCCCGTAGGCCAGCATGGCGCAGCCTATGGCAACGAATATCCCTTCAACTCCCATGCCTGCGTATTTCGTGAGTATCAGGGCCCCGACCAGAGCAATGGCCATGCGGCTCAAGCTGCTGATTACCGGCCACACCATGCGGCCCGCCCCCTGCGACGCAAAATACAGCGCCAGACCCAACCCGAAGAACGCATAGAACGGTGCGACGAGGCGGAAGTAGCTGCGCCCGGCTTCAAGTGCCACGGTATTAGAGGGGTCAAGGAACATCCCCAGCCAGAGGTCCGGAAAGACCGCCAGCAGCAGGCCGATACTGCCCACAATACCCGCCGCGGCCAGAGAGCCGGTCCAGGCCACGCGTAGGGCGCGGTCGGTGCGGCCGGCCCCGATGTTGGCTCCGACCATGGCGGTCATGGCGGCACCAATTCCGAAAATTACGGGGATCATCAGGAACTCAAGTCGCGCGCCAAGGCCGTAACCTGCCAGCGCACCCTCGCCATAGCGGCCGACCAGCCCCGTCATCATGATGATGGTAACGGTTGTCAGCACCGTATTAATCGCCGCCAGCGCACCGACACTTAGTATGTCGCTGAAGATGCCGAGATTGAGCCGTTTTACTGCGCCGCGAAAGGACAGACCCGTCCGACCCAAGACAATATAGCCGATGGAAACAAACGCGCCTGCCGAGAACGCCACTATCACGCCAAGCGGCAGTCCGGCCATGCCAAGGGCAGGCAACGGCCCCCATCCAAGGGCAAAGCCGCCCGAAAGGGGGATGGAGATGACCGATACCATCAGCAACAGCAGCGCAGGCATTTGCATGTTGCCGGTGCCGCGGATCACGCTGAGCGAAGCATTGCAAAGCCATATCGCCGCGCAGCCGGGGAAAAAGACCAGCGCATAGGTCGTCGCTGCGGCGACTGTGTCATCTCCACCGCCCAGCATCATGAAAAATCGTGTGCCAAATAATGCGACCAGCACCGCCATGAGGGCAGCGAAACTTATGGCGATGATCCAGGCGGCGAGGGTCAGCGTTGCGGCCCGGTCCACGTCCGACGCTCCGAGGGCGCGCGCGGTGGCAGCGGATATGGCCCCGCCAATCGCCCCGGCCGAAAGCATCTGTGTGAGCATCACCAGCGGGAACACCAATGCCAGCCCTGCCAACGCAGTGACGCCAAGGAGGCTGGCGAAATAAGCCTCAGCGATGCTCTGCGCGGCCTGCACGAACATTGCGAGCACGTTGGGTGCCGCAAGTCTTCCCAAAGTGGGTGCAATCGGTGCTTCGAGCATGAGGCGCGTGCGCGAGGCACGTGCAGCAGCCCCTGCATCCGCGAGTGCTGAGGCCGCAGTAGGTGTAGCGCGGGGGATCATAGTCTTCTGTCTTTCTGGCACATCCGGAGCACCATTGAAATTCGAAATGGTCCCAGGGCTCTTTACGGTCAAGGCCACCCTTATTGACCACTCAGGTGCCTTATCACACGGCCACGAACTGAGTTCTTTAATGGAACTAACTATGGGTAAGTTCTCTTTCGGAACCTGTCAATCCCTGCTATGGTATAGAGATGAAATGGAACGATCTTCACAAAGAAGCCTGCCCCGTCGCCCGCGGTCTGTCTGTCGTCGGCGACCGTTGGACCATGCTGGTGCTGCGCGACTGCTTCCTGGGCGTCCGCAGGTTTGAGCAGATGCAAGAGAGGCTTGGCATCACCCGCCATGTTCTCAGCGACCGCTTGCGCAAACTCGAGGCGGCTGGCGTGCTGCGCCGGGAGCTCTATCAACAGCGTCCGCAGCGATATGAATATCGACTGACAGAGCGGGGCAAAGCGCTTTATCCAATGCTTGTGACTTTGATCGAATGGGCAAACGCGCATGTCCCGCCCGAGGGCGAGCCCTCGGTCAAGCTGTTGTCACGCGAGACAGGCGACCCCATCGCCCCGGTATTGGTCGACGCGAACACCGGTCAGAATATCAGTCACCGGAACGTCACAGCCGTGGTGGCTGAATAAGCAATCTACCCGTCCTGCACGGCGTGCCTGCAATCAGGATCGACATTACAGCCGAGAGCCAAGTCCGCTTTGCAGACTAAGCTGTCGTTCCGCGCTTTTTGATAAAGCGCGCGGGTACTCCCGCATAGATCCCGAACGGTTCGGTCGACTTGCTAACGACGGAGCCCGCGCCAATGACGCATCCTTTAGCGATACGTACACCATCAAGTATCGTGCAGTTGGCACCGATCCAGACATCATCCTCAATCACGACACCTTGGCCGGTAGATTTCTGTTTGAAAATCGGTTGGGTCAGATCGTCAAAGCCGTGGTTGGAGGGGACTATAACGGTATGAGCAGCGATCCGGACCCCGTTGCCGATTTTCAGTCCACCTTGGCCATAGAGGATAGAATAGGGGTTCAGGCTACAGTCGTCGCCCAATTCGATAGAACCGCCCGTCGGAGCGAGTATCGTTCCAGCTTGCAATGTGCATCGTGCCCCGAGCGTTATAGTGCCGCCAAGTTTGAAATTGAAACGCACACCCCGTGCAATTCTCGGATCTGCTCCAATCCTTACTTTTCCGCGACCGATCAACCTGCGCCACGCAGCGCGAATCTCGCGTGTTCTTATCTTCATTGCGGGAAAACCCTTTTAAAAAATGAAATCGATTATTCGTACGGGGTAGACGCACATTTCACCAGACAGTCCGTGTCATATTCGAGGTTATACTAAAATGTACGTGCGGCAGCGTCGGTCAGTCTGGGCTCGGGGCTGACCTTTGATGCAAAAATATGTGCCAGAACTACTCAGCAGGTGGGACCGCGCCCGTGGGAAATGAATTCTGCACTGCGTCTAGCCAACTGCTTCTTGTCTGTACTTCGTGTTCGAAGCCCGAGACCCCGGCAGCTCGCAAAGGCGTAATAAGAAATGCCTATTTATCACAATGAAGATCATAGGCTACATTTTCCGCAGGCCGAATTGTCGGTTGGGGAAATCATTGCCGCTAATGTACCCGTGCGCGGCATGCACATGGGCAAAACCCGCACAGATATTGATGGCAAGGTCGGCTACTACTGTCATGCATCTGAGACCGCGATGACGCAGGGCACATGGGCTGCTGCGCTTGGCTCAGTCGCTTGCGCGTAAGCCGCGCAGCGTCATGTCGCGGCAGGAACGGGCTGCGCTTTCGCCCTATGTCGCCCGCCAGGCCACCATGCCACGGCAGATCAGTACGGCGGCGACTGCTTGATCAATAACGCGGCTGTTGCGGCATAAATGTTTTGTACATCGGGTACGCAGCGGGTTGCGATCCTTGATATCGATTTTCATGACGGCAATGGATGCGACGTCTGGTCTAATGCATTGGATGACGCGATTGCCAAGATTACCGCTTGGGGCACCGAGGCGCTGGTGCAGGACGGTCTATCAGCTTTTTCAAACTGGAAAGTGACGATTTCACCGATGCCGGTCGGCGGATCGGGCGTATGAAGCTTCCCGCCGTGATGTGCATGGAAGGTGGTTATACGATCGAGGCGGTTGGCATCAACATGGTAAACCTGCTGGCGGGTTTTAAGACGCGTAGCGACATCTTCGGCGTTGAAATAAATGCCATTACCGCGCTTGGGGACGTCGCCATCGTCATCGAAAAAGGTGAGCGTTTCCAAGGCCGAAGATCTTGCTTATGTTACGTGTCTCGACAGCTATTTTTATGCTAGATTTGCATATTCCCCAACGCCGACCGTGTAACGTCTTCTGCTCAAAGGAAAGCAAACGGTCAGCGCCGCGGGGCTGGGGTGGCTCAAGCGTGAATCGTGCTCATTTTCTCTCTAATGGGCTCTCAAGGCCGATGTGATCCCCGAAACTGTATGCGTTTAAATTTAAGCGGAAGGGGAAATGCTGAGCGATGCCGCCGATGGGCATGAAACGGTGGTCTGAGCTGGACGATGAAAATACCAGACGCAGAAAATCGCCGCGGTTTTGGTACTCGATAAAGAAACGCTTCGGGATGTGCTCGAACGAAAGCTTTAGGGCCAGTTCGGAAACGGACGCTGTTGGATAGGGTCACGCAGCGGCCGCCGGGCCATATTAGAGACGGCAACGGGTAAAGGCTGCGCAGCGCAATGGTGGCAAGCTCCCCGCAGCACCGATGCTGCTTCAAGGGATATCCAGCCGGACTGTATGATCAAACTGCGTAAAATCTGGCCCTGAACGGGGACGCTTTGGGCAGCACTCAGTTCGCGACAGGAGTGCAGAACCTAGGGCCAAGAAACAAATTGGGGAAAACCACTTCAACTATCAAAAAAGCCCTCAAGTTTAAGACTTGAGGGCTTTCTACGGTTCCGACGGCAGGGCTCATAGATTCAATCCTAACGAACTGAAATTAAATGATATTCTCGGCGTGAGTCCTGATCGGATCCACTGTGTGCCACAATCGATTTACTGATTTATGCCAGTACCCAAGAAGTTTTTTCATCAAGCCGTTGGAGGAAGTCATTCTGCCCAATTGGTGTATGGGTGGACCCACGGTTCTATACGGCTGTTCAAAAACCGGCTGGCTCCGTACGGTTTTCCTATTGCACTGATCACTCTCCGCGCTCCAAGCGCACCGAAACCTTGTAGGTGGCAGTCTCCGTAATCAGCACATAATCACCTTCTTTTGCTTTCGACGCTTCAAAGAAGCGCCGTACCCACCCGCGTCCTCGGAAGATGGCTTTGGATCCATCAATATCGATCAGGATCGGTTGCGGTCCGCCCCAGTCAATCTCAATCTTCCGTGGAGCTCCATAAGATTTATTTTTCCTCCAATCACGTTGGTCCTTTGGAAAGGTGTTCAAGAACTTTGAAAGATTGATATGATTTCCGTACGTTCCCACCTGTCAGGCGTCTCCGGCCAAGCACTCTAAAATTGCCCTCTGGCAAAGGTGGTAAAGGAGCATTTGCCGACCTGCTAATGGCGGGTTTCGTAAAAGGGCGTACCACCTCTGTTGGGGATCTGCTTGAACAAGGGGCATCTGCGTTTGATGCAGCGGTCCCGATACTCTCGCAACGCCTCAAAGGTGAGATGGCTGAGCGCGAAGTGCGCTCGATCGCTTATCATATGAAGGCCGCCCGCTTCCCAGCCTACAAGGATCGCTCTGGCTTTACCTTCGCGGCCAGTGAGATCAACGAGGCCCTCGTGCGCCAACTGCATCGTTGCGAGTTCACGGACGCGGCTGAGAATGTCGTCTTGATCCACTGCTCGGCAGGGTATGCGCAGCATGCCCGAGAGGGGGCGGTCCTAGCACGGGCAAATCGCACGTCGCGGTCGTGCGATCCGCACGCCTTCGGCGTGAGCCTTGGCGTTCAGGCCATAGAACATCACCGCAAGCGCGTGCGCTTCTTCTCGACGGTCGAACTGGTCAATACGCTGGAGCAGGAAAAGGTTCAGGGCAAAGCCGGGAAGATCGTTGAGGCACTGATCAAGGCGGATTTGGTGATCTGGCCCTCCCGGCGGATTGCTACGCAATCGCCTGCCGGGTGATAGACGAGCTGGGCGATCTGCCTTTCAGTACCTCAGGCGGTGCTTTGTTGTTCCACCTTCTCAGCAAGCTTTACGAGCGAACCAGCGCTATTATCACCACCAACCATAGCTTCAGCGAAGGAGCTCCAGCCTTCGGTGGCACCAAAATGACCACTGCCTTGCTTGACCGACTTACCTATCGCGGCCGCATCCTCGAGACTGGAAACGGCAGCTACCGTTTCAAAGCCAGTTGCGAAACCGCGAAACAGAAACGAAAGGACACACCAGCTTTGACCATATCATGACCAACAAAGCATAACGACTGAGCGGATTAAATCTCTGTAGCAATAATCGGGTCAATTTTAGGTGACAGCCAACACATGAGGTTCATCTTGCCGTTTTGTGGGCCGGCCAGCAAGAACCTGAACGGCTACATCCGGTGGCACGAGGTGCGACTGGCGGGGCTTCGACCCGCGGAGATTGTCCGCGCATCGTAAATCTGGTGGCGTGGCAGAGGTCCGCTTCGAGCCCTGTTTATTGACATTCTGCAATGCAGCTAATTTCTACTGACACGAGAGAGCCAAAAACCTTCAACAACTGCTTGAGTTTTTAATGGGGTTTTTGGCAGCCTAAAAACGACCCTTCTCAAGCCGTTCCAGAAAAACGGGTTTATTGAGCGCTCTTGAGTGGGAGCACCGCGGAATACCTTACCGTTGAGCTGGTAGTCGCCTGCACAAATCTGGTCTATGTGCAGGATCTTGACGACGCGTCGGCTGAGGTCGCCGTAAGCGTGTAGCTGGATGACAGCGCCTTGACCCTATGCCGCCTAAGCAGGTCACGGATATCAAACACCGACTCGCCCATCTTGATCCCAAGAGCCAATGCAGACGTTAGAGATCGATTGGTGGGGTGCAGGTGCTACAATCCCAGCCGCTCGCTTTCGTAATCACATAGCACGTCATAGAACAGACAAGCGCTGCGAGTTGATTGTTGCCTTGAAGTGTTTTGTGCGAGTATGCCAAGAAAAAATTGAAACAAAAGGAAAGAGGTGACCATGCTGAACTTCGCACGATACGCATTCATTTTGGCTCTTGGCGCCGTCGCGCCCCAAGCCGTGTCCGCTGCCGAACCGGTGAAGGTGAAGGTTTTCATCGGGACCATGTTCGAGATTGGTGAAAACACAGGCGATCGGGCGGGCGAGTATCAGCACTGGTTCGAGAAATACTGGCAAGGTGCCCAACTCATTGCAGTCCCGGGTGCACTGCGGGGCGTCCATTGCAACGATGATAGCGTATGCGGTTCGGTTCTTGGGATGGGCAAAGTTAACTCTTCCGCTTCGATGCAGGCCATCCTGCTGAACCCACACTTCGATTTCTCAGAAGCCTATTACGTGCTTTCAGGTGTTGCTGGGACGCCTCCATCGCGCGGCACAATCGCGGACGTAAGCTGGGCAACCTGGCTGGTCGACTATGACCTCGGCCATCGCTGGGCACCCGAGGAAGGTATTGCCGACGCGCCGGTTTTCATTCCCCGCAAGGGATATGAAGCCTATCGCTTGTTCGAAATGAACCCCGCTTTGGTATCTGCGGCCGTTGACCTTTCCAACGACGTTGAGCTTCAGGACTCGGAGTCGGCGCAGGCTTACCGGATGCGGTATCCCGATGCTGCGGCGCAGGCTGCGCCCTCGGTGAAGACTGGAACCCACATGACCGGCGATACCTTCTTCCATGGACCAGGCCTGTCGAACGAAGCTCAGTATATCGCGAACCTTTATGGGGCGGATGATTATCTGATCACGGAAATGGAAGCGGCGGCCTTGGCTTTGGTCATTAACCGCACTCACGGTACGGAGCGGATTCTCAGCCTTCGCGGCGCAGTGAACTTCGACCAGGGCCACCCGAACGAAACCACGCAGCAGCATCTTGATCCCGCCCCGGGGGAAACGGCGGGTGGTTTCGCTGAAACCGTTACCAACATCACTCTTGTAGGTGCGCCGGTGGTGGATGCGATTGTGGCGGATTGGGACAACTGGCGGACAGGCGTTCCAGCACGAACACACAACTGAACGAGCTCTTTTCAAAGTGTGCGGGCAGGCAGGCGAGATAAATTTCGCCTGCCTGCATTAGGCTTGCACTGTAGTTGGAACATACAGTGGAAAAACGCCAAATGGCCGTATTGAAGCCTACTTTGGCGCGATAGCCACTATTATACGCTAATTCGTGACAAAGCGAATGTCAGCTTCGTCCGCACAACGAATCTAAAATACCTTTAACGCCTTATCTTTTATCTGCAGGTGCGGCGAAGGTCGGCTGTGAGCCTAAACCTACACAAGGTTGCCCCGCCATGCTTTTTCATGAAAGTGTCGTCAGTAGCTAAAATTTGAAGGGGCCGTTCTAATGCAACAACATGATGTTCTGTTTAATTCGTTGGAACTGCCTTGCGGTGTGATCCTGAAAAACCGGATTGCCAAATCTGCAATGTCTGACTCATTGGGCGACGGCACAGGCATCCCCACCGCTGAACAAAATCGACTCTACCAACGATGGGCCGATGGTGGTCTGGCCGTGTCGATTATCGGGGAGGTGCAACCCTCTCCCAACTTTGCCGAAAAGCCCGGAAATCTTGTGTTGGACGTGAACTCTGACATATCAAAATTCGAGGCTCTTGCGGAACACGGCAGCGGAAACGGCGCGCTATTATGGCTGCAACTTGGACATGCTGGTGCGCTCGCGTATCGCCCAATCAGCAATCCGAAAGGGCCAAGCGCACTCGACTTGCCCGACCTGCAATGTGAAGGGATGTCGCTGGATGAAATTCAACAAATTCCTTTGGACTTCGCCAAGACAGCAAAGTTGGCGCAACAAGCAGGGTTTGGTGGCGTGCAAATCCATGCGGCGCATGGTTTTCTCCTCAGTCAATTCCTGTCGCCGTTATTCAACAAACGCAGGGATGGATATGGTGGGACAATCGCAAACCGTATGAAACTGTTGCTCCAATCCATTGAAGCAGTGCGTGAGGCAGTCGGTCACAACTTTCCTATTGCGGTAAAACTCAACTCCTCGGATCAATTGGTCGGCGGACTTGATGAAGATGATGCTCTTGAGGTTGTCGCGGCTCTGGACGCCTCCTCCGTGGACCTTATCGACATTAGCGGTGGGACCTATTTTCCCGGCGCGAAAGCTGCCTCAGATGGTGCGGGACACGGGCCGTATTTTATCGAGTTTGCCAAACGTGCAAGAACCAAAACCTCCAAGCCTCTAATGCTAACCGGCGGTTTCAAAACACGCGCGCAGGCAGAAGACGCAGTGATGAGCGGTGTGGTTGATATCGTGGGCCTCGCCCGTGCACTTGTTCTTGATCCGAGCCTTCCCAATCTGTGGATGGAAAACCAGATGCCAGAACCATCCTTTCCAAGATTTCCGGATGTGCCAGAAGGCGGGATAACTGCTTGGTATACTATGCGGCTAACAGACATAGCGGCTGACAAAGAAACAGACGAAGTTGGCGACCTTACCCGCGCGATACGCGAATACGAAGTGCGCGACGCTAAACGCACAGAAATCTGGTCACGCCACTTCGAGAACTGAAGCAGGTTGAAAGGCTGAATGTTGGGCGACGTAGGTGTCGCTTTGTCTGCACAGCGGACATCGAGCGTGTCAAAATACTGCGCCCTGTTCCAACGGCAGCTTTCGGGAGCTTAGCAAGTCGGATTTTGCTAGGCTCGAATGTCCGGTAAGGGCCGTCTTACCTTTGCAGTGTCACCTGAAGGGCGAACATGCTGCGATCGATCTAACGGCCGAAAAGATCCCATACGGTAATATGCTGCACGGTCCACCAATAATCTCTTTATAAACGTGTGGAAATTGCACTACAGACTTAAGAGTACGAGCGATGGTGATCTTCAGGAATAGAAAATGGATAAAGCTTGAAGCAGTTTGCGAAAGAGCTTCGCATTGATTTTGTCAAAGGTCCTGTCGCCCATCGCCTTCGGTTTGGCGGTGGTCGTGGTCAAGACTTAGCCAAGGCAATGGGGCTGCGGGAGGGTAAAACGCCCATGATCGTTGATGCGACAGCCGGATTGGGGCGGGACTCGTTTCTTTTAGCGTCTTTAGGTGCGCAGGTCACTTTGATCGAACGCTCAGAGGAAATGCACTCATTGTTAGTTCAAGGCATGAAACGCGCAGCAAGAGAAGGTGGCCAGCTTCGCGAAATTATTGGCCGCATGACACTTTTGAAAGGCGACGCCCTGAATTTGATCCCTGAATTGTCTGCCGAAGCAATTCTGATCGATCCAATGCATCCTGAACGGAAAAATTCTGCACTGGTGAAGTTAGAACTGCGTCAAGTTCGCGAAATCGTGGGCACGGACGATGACGCGGCTGATCTTGTACGATTGGCGATCGCACATGCACGTAAACGCGTAGTGCTAAAGTGGCCGGCTAAGGCTGACCCTCTTGAGGGTGTTCAGAAATGCACCCATCAAATTATCGGTAAAACAACACGATACGATGTTTTTATGGTCGGTTGAGTGGGGCTCGGCGCAACAGTGGAAATCAGCATATTTCTTCTGCATATCCGGCCATGCTATACAAATGAAGTTGTGGCTGTTATCCCAGCCAGTGCCAAGAGTTATTGCAATTTTTACAAGAAAGTTGATGGAAATCACATGCAGGTTAGTGTTCGCGACAACAACGTTGATCAAGCCCTCCGGGTCCTAAAGAAAAAGCTCCAAAAGGAGGGTGTGTTTCGTGAAATGAAGCTCAAGCAGCATTTTGAGAAACCTTCCGAGAAAAACGCGCGTCAGAAAGCGGAAGCGATCCGTCGTGCTCGTAAGCTGGCACGTAAGAAATTGGAACGCGAAGGATGATCTAATTCAAAACTTGCTGTTGAATAGGTAGCCACGTTGTTCGATCGCGGCGGTGGTTTTTCCTATTCGATGAGTGTTTTTGATATCGACAGTCCAAGTTTTAGAATGTCCTAAAGCGGACTTTGCTGCGACCAAGGGAACAACCGCTTTGTCTGTATTGATGACCTCCAGCCAGCCCCAGATGCTGCGCCCCGTACGTCGGCAGCTTTGGGGAAGGCGGCCTATTGAATTTTACTAAGCTCAGAAGTCCGCTCAGGGCCATTTGCTGCCCGTTTGCGTTTTTACGAATTTCGTAAAATTGGGCGTCGGCATTTGCTATGTAAGTGGCAACGCATGCTATTGGCGCATGCTGTTGCCAGGCGTTCAAAAGTAAGCGGTACACGAGTTTAGTCTCGTCAAACGTGCTCTGATCGAGCCGTCATTCAATATTGCTGGGAACATGGACATTGTTGCGATCGATGGCAGCACAAATCCCTACTGTGTTTTTATCGAGAAAACTATGATCGATCGTCCGGTTATCAGAAAGCGCTGACGACTATTAGTTTACACTGAGCAAGGCCTTTTCAACAACGTTCCCCTCGAAGTTAGCTGTCAGAACGAATCTGCGATGCGTTCCGCGTCCAATACGATTCACAGGGGATTATCGCTGCTGATGTTTGTATTTTGGCGGCGACACGCGCATCTTAGGCGAGTGAATAGAAAGACAAAGACCCCCAAACATCTGCCTCAGCATCCCTTTCAGTAAAACCAGCAAGAAAAGTGGTCAAAGCCAGAGTCCTGAGAATACAACTATCAGCCCCCCCGCGCAGAGTGCAATCGTCGGGAAGGGCCGCCGCGCTCCGATCAGACCGGACGAGAGCAATGTCAGACCCAAGGCCAACCGCGCAGCCGCCAAAAGAGCTGCCAGTGGGGCGTCTGAGAGCCGCAGTATGTCGGGATTGGCGACCATGCCCAACGGAATGATATAAAGCCCAATGCCAAGTGCCATTGCCGTCAGCGCGACCTTCAACCAGTTCTCGCCAATCATCCCTGCCGCAATGAACACCGCCCCGCAGACTGGGGGCGTGATCGTCGACAAGAGTGCGAACCAGAAGACAAAGAGATGCGCCTGAAGCGGTGAAAGGCCCAGCTCAATAAGCGCAGGCCCGGCCACTGAGACACAGATCACATAGGCAGCTGTGGTCGGCACCTCCATCCCCAAGATTAGGCAGGCCAGCGCCGTCAGCAGCAAGGACGGCCAGAGAAGCCCACCCGACCCCTCCAAAATGAGCGAAGTAATTTTCACGCCGAGGCCGGTGATCGACAGAACGCCGATAATGATTGAGGCACAAAGAATGATCGACGCGATCAGTGAAACCTGGCGTGCGGCGTTCAGAACCGCGCTTGCCAATCGGCTGGCGATCTGACGTGGAAGGAAGGTCAGCTGCGCATTGAAGAACAAAAGCACCGCCGCCGACAAGATCGCCATGGCTGCGGAATACTCAGGTGTGAACTGCGCAATGAACATCCCCCACAGAAGGACTGAGAATGGCACGAGGAAAAACAGTGACGTGATTACCACGTCCCGCAGGGCGGGGCGATCCGCCTCGGCAATACTCTCGAGCGAAAAGCGCCGGGCATAGGCGTTGATGCCCACCCAGACCGCCACGAAATACAGCAGCGCCGGTAAGGCTGCGGCGGCCATAATGCCAGTGTAGGGCACGCCGGTAAGCTCAACCATGACAAAGGCACCGGCGCCCATCAGGGGCGGCATGATCTGCCCGCCCGAGGAGGCCACGGCCTCCACCGCTGCGGCAAGGCGTTTGGGATATCCAAGCTTAGTCATTGCGGGCAGGGTGATCGCGCCGGTGGAGGCGACATTCGCCGAGGCAGAGCCAGAGATCGAGCCGAACAGCGCTGACGACAAAACCGAAACCTTCGCCGCGCCGCCCTTTAATCGGCCTGCCGCCGCCGCCGCGACATTCATGAACCCTTGGCCCGCTTCTCCAGCGTTCAGGACAGCGCCAAAGATCACAAAGATCGCCACGACCGTGACTGATACACCGGTAAGCGAGCCCCAGATGCCGCCCTCGGCTATGGTCAGCGTCCCGAAAAAACTTTCAACAGGCGTGCCAGAATGCCCGAACTCGCCGGGTATATACTGTCCAAACAGCCCGTAGAGCAGCGCGAGTGTCGCCACCAGCGGCAGCGGCCAGCCGATCACACGCCGGGCCGTTTCCAGCACCACCAAGAGCAGCGTCACCGCCACCGCGAGCTGAAAGTTGCTCTCGATAAATCCATATTGGTCCCCGAGCACATTGCTGTTGAACGCCACCCAAAGCGCTGCGGCGATGCCCAGTGCTGCAAGGATACTCCCCGTGATCCGCCGCATGGGCGAGCCTGCGTCAAGGATCAGGGCGAAGGGGAGGATAAAGACCATATGCAGCGGCCTGCTGATAAGGTTCGGCACCAGACCTGAGAACACCAGTGCCAAGTGATAAGCGACCAGCGCGATCGCGAGCGCGATCCAGAAACTCGCAGCCATACGGCTCTCAGGAAGGTTTGTCATGTGGGGGAGGTCCGGCCTTGAGTTGGGGCAGGGCGGCGCGGAAAGCCCGCGCCGCGCACCATGTTATTGCGACGCCTTTGTCGCGATCCCGGCTTCTTCGTAATAGCGCAGCGCGCCGGGGTGCAGCTCAGTGGTGATGTTGGTCATCAGCTCTGGCGTGACATTGCCCCACCAAGGCGACGTGTCGGCCATTTTTGCCTTGTTCTCCCAATAGGTCTTGGTCAACTGATAGGCAGTCTCATCGTCCATCTTTGTGGTCGTGAAGGCGGCAACGGGCAGGGAGGTCGTGGTCACATCCTGCTCTTGGCCCGCATAGGTCCCCGCAGGAATGACAATCCGTGTGCGTTTGGATTGCGTGATCTGCTCATCGTTCAGCGAGATCACATTGACGGGGGTCGAAGCCGCGGCCTCAACAACATTGGGCGCCGGAAATGAGCCCGCAGTGACGAAGCCATCGATCTGCCCATTCTTCAGCGCGGCCACGGCGTTGCTCAACTCAGCATCAGCAATCTCTACGCTGTCCGACAACCCGAACATTTCCAGATACTTCGCCCCCTCGGTCGCGCCGAAAGACCCTTTGCCCAGCAAAATGCTTTTGCCCTCGAGGTCAGCCATCGACGTGGCTTCGCTGTCCTGAGACATCACGACATGCATGGTCAGTGAGGGGATCGGGAAGAGGGCGCGAATTTCATCAAAGGCCGGGGCCGTCTTGCCTTCAAACATCGCCTTGCCGTCTTGGGCCAGCCCGACAAGCGATGGCGGGGTGGTAAAGACATAGTCGGCACCGCGCGCACGCACTTCCATGACGTTTTGAACCGAGCCTTGGCTCTCTTCTACCGTGACTGAAATGTCTCCGCCGCTGCCCGCTTTCATGGCTTCGGCAAGCTCCACGCCCATTTGATAGTAAGATGTGCCCGATTTGGCAGACTTATACGTCACGCGGGTCTCTGCGCCGGCCGCGCTGCCCAAAAGCCCCACGGCGAATGCCGCGCAGATTGTTTGTCTCAATGCATTCATGGTTTTTCCTCCCTCAAACCCAAAGGCGTACTCTATTCCCACCTACATAGGCGCGGGAATGCCTCCGTGGGACTTTGTGGCAGCAAGCTGTCGTATTGTCGAGAATGCGGTTTCGCTGTTTGATCGGACGTGAAGTGCGGATTGCGAACATTGGATGCATCCGCACCTACAGCTGTTTTGAGAACCTTGCTACCTTCGCCGCGACACTTGCATATTCTGCATTCCGCCGTAATGCAGCGCAACGTAGGTTGAAGTGGCGCGCAACGGCTGGCGCTAAGTACCAGGTTGCTAAGACATCGGCATGCTGAACATTCAGTCTCACAGATCATCTCGATCTGCCAACGCAGTCGCAATTTGCTTTGCGAGCTCTGCTTCTCTCGAACCGAAAGCCGGATTGCCACGCAAGTAATTTATCGTGCCGAGAACCGAACCGTCACGGACGATCGGAACATTCAACACAGCATTAAGACCAAGCCCCAAGATTGTTGCGTGATCCGTGAAGGCCCACCTGATATCAGCGGCACCGAAGCCGTTATTGACTCGTCGGTCAATCAGCACCTTTTTCCCCATTCCGTATCCCGCTTGGGTTTGCGCCCGCTGACGGGGTAGCTACCAGGAAGGGTAGAATGAAGCCTTTCCACCTCCATCGTTTCAGCGTGGAATCGCATTGCGGTGAAAAGTTCGTTTGCGACTGCACTACCGCAGAGATCAAAGGCCATCTGCAATGGTGTATCCTGAGCCGCAATGCGTTTGCAAATGTCGGCATTCATGGTTTCGCTCCAGTTTTGGCCGTTCCCGCGCGCCGTGGGTCCGCGACAGCATCCGCATGCGAAATGTCGCGTAAGGCGATGCAAACCCCGCCCGCCATCCAGGTTCGGGCGGGCCATTGTTCAAGGTCGTGTCCGCGGGCACGGAGGCCTTCGATCAAATTCTCCGGCATGTCGGCCTCGAAGAGCACCTTGTTGGGGTGGACGTCATGCGGCGCAAAGCTACCGGGGAATGCATAGGTCGCCACCCGTGGTGCCTCAACGGCTTCGCGCGGCGTTCGGCCCAAATCTAACATGCCTATCAATACCTGCGCCATGGCCTGCACTTGAACGTCCCCGCCGGGCGTACCCATGGCAAGCCAAGGCTGTCCGTCCTTCAGGCCAAGAATGGGGTTCGGCGTCAGCCGAGGCCGCTTGCCAGGGGCGAGGGCATTAAGGTGACCGGGAATCGCACGGCTCTGCGACCCGCGCGAGGAAACCGACAGACCCGTGCCGGGGATCACGACGGTATCATAACTTGGATCGCTCGGGGTGGCGGAGAAGATATTTCCGGCGCTGTCGATCACGCTGACATGAGAGGTATCTGCGCAGCCTGCCTCGAAGACCGGGCGTTCGCCCGAAGGGACCGTGGCAGGGGCCGCGGGTACGGGTAGTGGGTCGGAGGTCTCATCGATGCTCCGCAAGCGGTCGAAGATGAAAGCGGGGTCCAGCAGCGCCTCCGGGGCGATTTGCATGAAGCGGGGGTCGGTGACATGCGCTTCGCGATCGGCGAACACTCGTTTCAACACCTCGATCAGAAAATGCAAATTGATCTGGTTTCCGTCTCGGGCAGCGTCCGGGCCGGCTTGTTCCAGCATGGCAAGCGTCTGCGCCATTGAGATGCCTTGACACCAGGCACCGCAGCAGTGGACCTGTGCGCCTCGAAAGTCGATGGCCAAGGTCGGCTCCTCACGCACCTCATAGGACGCGAGATCCTCGGCTCGCAGAAGGCCGCCTTTGTCGGCATGGAAGTCGACGATGCGCTGCGCAATCGGCCCAGTGTAAAATGCAGCGCGTGTGGCGGCCAGCCCAGCGCGCCGATCGCCCCCCTCGGTACGGGCGGTACTCCAGGTCGTCTGTATTGCGTCTTCGCGTTGTGCGGCAAATTCAGCTGCTGCAAGGGATCTTTGACCAGTTGAGAGACGCGTTTTTCAAATGCAGCGATTTCAACCCGTACAAGTTCGCTCAGCAGCGCTTTGAATGTGTTCTGGTCCATGGTCGGACACCCCCGTGCATAATCGTAGGCAAGGGTGGTCATCGCCGTCAGGCGAGCCGAGATATCCCTTGCTTCGGAGGGAATGTCGGTAGGTAGCGAAAAAACAAAAAACCGGTTTGATTTAGAGTTTGAATCGAAAGGAAGCCTACGTCGAAAATAGTATTTCTCAGCGCGCTGCTCGAGATACGGGGTGCGATGAAGATCGGTCACGCTGCGACTCCGGTCTGACTCTGTGCACATGCTGTGCACGCGATGTGACTTTTGGAGTGCACCGAATGTGACCAGAACGAGAAAAGGCACCCCAAGGGGTGCCTTTTTTCCTATAATATCAACGCTGTGCGAGGATATTGGCTCCGACGGTAGGGATGGAAGCCCATGTCGAAGCTGTTGATTTGAAAAGAAAAAATGGCACCGACTCCGAGGGAGATCCGGTCCGACTCCACAATGTGACGAGAGGGTTGCCACCAAAGTGATCCAAAAGCAAGCCCGTCCGAAAGCTCATTCGAAATATGTCATCAACGGACTGTCAGCTTAAAGAAATTGGTGCCGAGCGAGGCAGTGCCTCGCTCGGACGGAACCATTGCCGACGCAAATCTTGCGGCTGCTGTTAGCATGGAACACGCCATGATCGGCAGACATATAGATCCGTCGTTTTGATCGATAACAGCGGTTGCAAACCTGCCGTTTGGTGGGTGGATCATGGGCGACATTATGGGCCGTTTGTGATTTCGACATTGAGGGTGGAAACCGGACTTTCACTGCGCCCGCAAACAAAATTGATCCACCTGAATAAAGCAGAATCTCGGGGTTGCGACGCGACATTTTTCGGGTGCAGGCGCGGCGAAGGACTGGTTCGAGCCGATGCTCATCAGTGACGATCTGCGCAGCGAACTTGCGCCTTGGGTCTACAAAGCCAGGATGCAGCTTGTCAGCACATTCATGAACTCACTCCGCGAAAGACTAAGCGCAGTCTGCCACCAGGCGGAATGCGTCAGAGTGATCGGCGGGGGGGGGGGGCGTTTGATGCCAGTCCCCGACGAGGCCCCCCGCGTGTCGGGAACCGACGCACCCCAGGGGTTCGGAACCTCCACCCGCCTGACGCGTTGCAGCCCTATACAGTTTTAAGAAATCGGCTCGGCCGGAGGGGGATTTTCGCGTGGCGGAGAACAAAAGCTCAACTTGGGATGTAAAGACAATCGGGGTCGCCGCGGCGGCTGTCGTGGGGTGGAGCGCCGCCATATATGCATTCACCGACAATGCAGAACTCCAGAAGCAGACCGACCGCACCATCTCGCGCCTGCAAAGCGACATCATCACGCAGCAGGAAGCAGCCGGAAGCGTCGAGGAGTTGCAGGCGGAGCTCGCATCGCTGGAACCGGAGATCCAGTCCCTGCAGGAACAGCGCAACGGCATCCAGTCAGACATCGACACATTGCAGCCGAAGCTCGACGAATTGAACGTGCAGCAGACCTCCATCGAGGAAACGGTGGCGGAGAAGCAGCAGCAAAATAATGAGCTGGAGCAGCAGATCTCGTCGATGCGCGAAGAAATGGCCAGCTTTGAATCCCGCAAGGTCGACATCCAAAGTGAAATCGACTCCCAGACGCAGGAGTTGACCGACATAAATGCCCGGGTCGAGGAAGCTCGGGCGCGTGAGGCCGAAGTTCAGGAAAGCCTCGCAACACTTAGTGAGGACAACGCGCGGCTCGCCGAAGAAGTCTCCACCGCCGAAAGCGAGCTCCAGTCTCTGACGGCGCTGGAAACGAATTTGAGAGACGAGGTCGCAACGCTGGAAAGCAGCCTGAACGACATGCAGGCCCGGCAGACGGAGCTTGAGCAGAGTGTCGCCAGCCTGACCGAGCGGAAGGCGGCACTGGAAACCGATGTTGCTGACGCCCAAGAGCAGCGAAACGAAATCCAGAAAATCGTAACAGATCTTACCAGCAATGTAGAAGAACGCTCCAACAAGCTGTTGGAGATTGAAGAGCGGATCTCAGCCGCGGAAAACGGTCAAAGGTCTTCTGCGGGCGGCAACGACAGCAACGGGTTGGAAGACAGTCATTCGGGGGGCGGATCATCCGCCACGCGCGAGATGCAAGGCACGCAGGAGAATACTGGCAACGGCGGGGATCTGGACGCTTCCAAGGCGGAATCTTAGAATTCAAACTCCTCCGGGCAGTCCGCCGCGGAGAACGAAGGAGAGGGCACGTCGTCCGACGCCGAAGGTGAGGAAGCTGACGACGTATCCGACAGCGACATTAACGACAGCGCCGACTTGGTAGATTCGTTACAGGAATCCGGCGGCCTCCCATCCGACGACCCGTCAGAGGCCGATAGTCAAAATGCCGAATCCTCCGGCCCATCATCGAAAGATAGGACGCAGAGAGCAACATCGAGCAGCGATCAGCAGACTGACGCAGCGACCAAAGGCGCGTCGAGTGATACGTCCGTGATCGAGGGCATCGCGTCTGACACGTCATCGTCGACGGAGGCGGAAAACCAGAACGCCGAAGGCGAATCTGCTGGTACCGATACTGAAACCGAGAGTGAGAACGCCGCCGGAACAACTCAGAAGCCAAGGAAGGCCGATAACTAAACACGGATACTCACGCGCTCGGCGATCTGAGCTTGTGGCGCGATACTTGCGTTAATCTACCAGCAACATGCTGCCTACCAAGCAAAAAAGATGCCGATGGATATGCGCAGCAAATATTGCGAAAATTTAAGGTTTAGGCACATAACTAACTGCGGCCCAACGGGCCGCAGTTAGTTATGTGATTCAATTGGTGTCAATTAAGACTACAGAGCAACCTCCCACCGCGCGGAATGCGTTAATCATGCACTAACGGCCGCTTCGACGGGCCGCACCGCACCATCCGGGGTGGTTGCTGAAAGTCGGCTCTGGGCCGTTTGCGAAGATAAACACAAGGGGCGGAAACCGGCCCTTCGCTGTTGTTGTGAGTCTTGGAAAGTTGCGTCTCAAAGCGGACACCTACGCCTGCACGACTGTCGATTAAAAAATAGTCAAAAGTCACTTGATGCGGCCGTGCCACGCCAGGGTTGATGTATTTAATTGGCGAGCAATAAAGACACCCTTCAGTCCCCCCTTGGGTGGCAGCCCAATTACGCAGACTTTGGGGAACTCGATTTACTGACAGGCACCCATATGCATACTTTTCAGGATGGAGGTCGTCATGGGACTAACCCTTTATATGAGGTCATCCAACCAACGCTCTACGGCGCGTCCGACGAGGATGGGGGGTATGCCAGCTCTACGGGCGGCCAATGCGTCCGTGCTCGGATTGTCTCCGATCATCACGGCGTTGCGCGCATCTACGTGCCCCAAGGCTTTCAGGAGCAAGTCTGGCTTTGGTTTGCCGATGCGAATGATCTGCGAGGGGGTATGACAGGTTTCGAGAAGGCGCAGCAGCGCACCGCTTTCAATGGCGGGACCGGTGTCGCCCGGATGAGTGATGTCGTCATTGGCCAAAATGACGGGGCAGCCGTTGGCAATGTGAAGAAGCGCCATTTCCAAGCGCTCAAGGGTTAGGTCCGTATCTCGACAGATGATCACGGCGCGCGGCTCTCGGTGGCAATGAAATAGGCTGCAATTTGCTGCGGCGGTGCGCATACGCGTATTGGCCAGTAAGAACATCGGCCCCGCGCCAAAATGTGCGGCCGCCCATGCCAAAGCTTCCTCGCCTGCAAGGAAAAACTGATCGGGGCGCAGAGGCATGCCCAAGCTTTCCAAGCGCGCCTGTAAGCTGGCTTTCGTGTCCGTCGAATTGTTGGAAACCAACGCCAACCTATCGGAAAAGCGTTCAACAAACGCGCACGCCCCAGTGAGAGCACGGGAGCCTGAAATCAGGCACCCGTCAAGATCGCAGAGAATTCGCTGTGCTGAATGCACTCGCGCCTTGTCATGGTGGCGTCCCTCGACCGCTTGTCGCACCTGCTCGTTCATAGGTCTGTGAAACCTTCGTGGCGCATGTTCAATTGATAGGCGCGATTGTCTTCGCCCTCTGGCGCGGCGAGGGAAAAGCGTGGCGACGTGTCGGCGAATTCACACATATGTGCGACAACGAGACCCTCGGAGAGCAAGACAACACCATATGCGGGCTGTGCCAGATCACCCGGCACATTGGTGGTTTCTGGATTGAGATCCAACGCAACCTGATGGTTCAAGCCGCGCATGCATGAAAACGAAACGCCCCGCCAATTGCCATAGATTGGCCGATGCACATGGCCGAAAAACAGATGTTGGATGCGGTGCTTGTGGGGGGCAATAACATTATGAAACGGTTCGGCATCTTGCATCATGATGTTGTCCATTGCCTGAATGCCAACAGGAAACGGCGGATGATGCATGAACAGTAAAACCGGCTCGTCCGAGTGTTCGAGCTGCTGTTTGAGCCACGCCAGACGCCCTGTGCAATATCCGCCTGCATGTGTGCCCTGCAATTTGGTGTCGAGACAGATTGCCTTATGATGTGGCGTCTCAAAGGTGAATTGCACAAACCCAGACGGATCGCGTGGCGCGTCAGGAAAGGTGTGTTTGAAGGCGTCGCCGTCGTCGTGATTTCCGACCATCAGATGGACTGGCATAGGAAGGCGGCGGATTTCGCGCGCGAATGCGGCATATGCGTCTGCATCGCCCCAATGTGTCATGTCTCCCGTCACAACCACGAAGGCCGCGTCGGCATGGTCTTTGATGATGCTGTCCACGGCGCGCGACAGGCGGCGCGCGGGGTTTGCCCCATATAGCAACCGGTTGCCACCGATCACATGGGTGTCAGTGAGGTGAATGAATTTCATTGCGTTTGTCATAGCAGACCCTTTGAAGAGCAAAGCGCAGGACACCATCAGTGGCGTCCTGCGAAATCGCGATTTAGTTGGCGGGCAAAAGATCGTTGACCTGTTCAACCAACGCCTCTTGCAATTCTTCCATGTCGTCGGCTTCGCCTGTGGCGATCATCTCAAGGCCTTCATAGATCACCTGAGTGATGGCCAGACCGTTTGCGCCCGGATAGGCCTGCCAGTCTCGCAGAAGGGGCAGCTGATCTACAGCCGTGCGCTTGTTGGCATTTTGGTCATAGAAGTCCGCCAAGATAACGTCGTTGGCCGCTTGGTTTGGGGGCATGTAGCCCGTCGTTTTGGCAACCTCTGCCGCGCCTTCACCAGAGGTGATAAAGGTGAGCCATGTCCATGCTGCGGCGAGAACGTCAGGGTCGTCAGATGTCGACGTTAGCATCGCCGCGTTGCCGCCCGCGGGTAGGCCTTTGGGTGTGCCTGTGAGGCCGGGAAAGGCTGCTGTGGCAAAGGTGAAATCACCTTTAGCGCGTTCAACGCGGCCAACTGACGACGTCGACGTAAAAAGCATTGGCAACTTACCCGCAGAGAAAGACGCAACGGCTTGGTCAGACGTCAGGTTCTTCATCTCACAGCCGTCAACAATGGATTTGACAGTTTCGAGTGTGATGAGCGCCTCGGGGCTATCGAGCGTCAGCCGGCCATTTTCAACCGTGGCTTTGTCTTGCGTCCACATCAAAGACTGCAAGAACCAGTTCCCCGTGATGGCCCAATCCCAATAGACGGGGTTGTTCGAGCCGTCTGCAATCAGTTTTTGGCAGACACCGATCATGTCTTCCCAGGTTTTTGGCACCTCGCTCACACCGGCGCGGGCCAACGCATCCATGTTGTAGTAGCCAACGGGCAAAGACACAGCGAAGGGCAGGCCATACACGTCGCCATCAAAGGTCGACAGTTTGAGCATCGCGGCGTGGTAGCCGTCTGTTTCAAAGGTGTCTTCTTGCGCGATGAACGGCGTCAACGACTGTGCGATGCCTTTCTCAACGAGGATCTGCTGGCGGTTAAGGCCCTGCATGGTGACATCGGGCAAATTGTCCGACACAGACTCGCGCAGGATTGTGTTCGTGCCATCCTCATAGTGTTCGTATGCGGAACGGAACTGAACCTCGATGCGCGGATACTTCTCTTTGAATTTCGGCAAAATGGCATCGAACGTCACGTCAAACGCTGACGCGTAAGGGTATGCGAAGTCAATGGTGACGGGTTCTTGGGCCTGTGCAATATGCGTCGTGGCAGCGACCAAAGCCATTGCGCTGAGGGTGGTACGGATCATTCTTCTGTCTCCAGTTTACAGAAGGCTCTGGCGGGGTGAAATGTCACCAGAGCCGTTGGTCCGGCGGTGCCGGATTGGGAAAGGCTGACGGGCTACTTCATGCCGCTCAGCGTTATGCCTTCGATGAATTTTTTCTGGGCCAGCAGGAAAGCGACAATCAACGGTGTGACGATCACCGTGGCGGTGGCCATCATCGGGCCATAGAGGCTTCCATCAATGTCAGCCTTGAATTCGCGCAATCCAAGCGGCGGGGTGAAGAGGCTGCGGTCGCCCGTGACGACCATGCGTGGCCAGAAGTAGTCGTTCCAGTGGGCCACCACGCTAAAGATGGCAAAGGCCATCAAGGCGGGAACGGCCGTGGGCAACATAACGCGCCAGACAATACTGAGCTCGCCCATGCCATCCATGCGTGCGGCATCAATCAACTCGTCGGGGACAGTCATGAAGAATTGGCGCATCAGGAATATGCCAAAAACGGAGATCGTCCATGGCACGATCAACGCGGCGTATGTGTTGATCAGCCCCAGTTTTGCGAGGCCGATATAAAGCGGCAATGCAATGGCGTGAACTGGGATGAGCAGGCAGAAAAGTACGAGCCCAAAGACCGTTTCGCGGCCCCAGAATTTCAGTTTTGAGAGCGCATAAGCGGCGGGAAGCGCGACGATGACTTGCAGCAAAAAGATTGAGCCTGTCACGATCAGCCCATTGAGCAGGTAGCGCATGAGGGGCGCTTCTTTGAAGGCGCTTTTATAGTTGAAAATGGCAGGGCGGACTTTGCAATCTTCACGAACGCGCTCAAGCAATTTTCCAAGGATGTTGGTGTCGCTCAGGCGGGGAAACTCTGCGCGCGCAGCCTCGACATCAACTCTGTCAGGCGTGTTGCTGGCGACACAGCGGTCGTCAATCATCAGCGCTTGCGACCCCATGAACCCACCTATGCCGCGTTCAATTTCAGCAGGTGATTTGAGGGAGTAGCTGACCATCTGATAGAAGGGCACGATGACGATTAACGCCCCGAGGAGAAGGAAAGCATGTTTGAGGAATTCGCCAATACGAGTCATGAGTAATGCACCTTACGTTCGGTCAGTCGGCGTTGAATGATGGTGATGATCATCACGAAGATGAGGAACAGCACGGTGATCGCAGAGCCCATCCCGATCAGGTTCTGCTTGATGCCTTTTTCATAGATCGCGAACATCATCATATATGCGGATTTGGAAGGCCCACCGCCTTGGGGGAAGAGCGCCTCGACCGTGTCAAATACTTGGAAGGAGCGGATGCAGGTGATCGTGACGACAAAGACCGTCGTCGGGCCAAGCGCAGGCCACGTCACCAAGCGAAAACGCTCCCAGCCACTACGCGCCCCATCCATTTCCGCGGCGCCATACAGGTCACGTGGCACGCCTGTCAGCCCCGCGAGGTAAAGTACCATGTTGAAGCCAAACCCCTGCCAGATACCGATGAAGCACACGACCCACAGGGCATAGTCTTTGTCGCCCAACCACAATGGCATCCCGTTCGCGCAGCCATGTGAGAGCCAAGGCCAAAGGCCCTCGATGACTGTGCCGCAGCCCATTTCCAGCGTGCGATTCACAATGCCAATTGTCGGGTGGAGCATGAGTTCCCACACAATTGCCATGGCTAACAGTGTCGCCATCACGGGCAGGAAATAGACGGTTTTGTAGAATTCCTTGCCGCGCGCCAATGAGTTGATCAACAGCGCCGCCCCCAGTCCGAGACCAACAGACAGCGGGACGACGACGGCGACGTATGTAAATGTCGCCCACAGCATTTTCTCATATGACGAGCGCGTGAAAAGTTTCTCGTAGTTGTCGAACCCCACCCACTGAACCTCGGGGGCGGCCAGCGAGTAATCCGTGAAACTCAGGATCATGGCGCACGCGACGGGAACAAGCAATAACACCAGCATGAGGACCAGCGCGGGCGCGGTCAAAACCCAAGCGTTGCTTCTTTGAGAGCGTGTGCGGCGACGCGTGTCTGTTTGGGGGGGGGATTCTGTGATGGCCATCTTCTACTCCGCCTCAACGAGTTGTTTCGCCGAAACGACCTGCCGGACGCGCTTGCCGTCCGCGTCAAAAAACAGGGCGGCGTTTGGGGCAAAATCCATGCCGACAATCTGGCCGGGTTGCAGCGCGTCATAGCGTCCGGGTTCCGCCCTCATGACAATGCGAACGTCAAGCTCTTCGACAACGATTTGCGCAAAGAGTTCTGAGCCGAGGTGTTCGAGATGAACAACCCGCCCACAGAGCATCGGATCTGTGGTGGTCAGCGTCAGCATTTCAGGGCGCAGTCCCATCTGGAGCGGACCGCGCAGATTGGCCGAAGAAAGTGGCAGCGGGCGTCCCATTAGCGACAAGGTGCCAGTGTGGTCCGCCTCAACGGGGAGGGTGTTGATCTTGGGTGAACCAATGAACTCGGCAACGCGTAGATCGTTAGGGTCGGCGTAGACAGTTTGTGGCGGGGCGCATTGTAGGATTTCCCCGCCCATCATGACCGCAATACGGTCAGACATCGTCATGGCCTCGACTTGATCGTGGGTCACATAAATGAAGGTTGCTCCTAATTTACGGTGAAGTTCGGCAATCTCGGTGCGCGTATGAACACGCAGTTTCGCGTCGAGGTTTGAGAGGGGCTCGTCGAGCAGAAAGGCTGCGGGTTGGCGCACAAGGGCTCGACCCAGCGCCACGCGCTGACGCTGCCCGCCCGAAAGCTCGCCCGGCTTGCGATCGAGAAGTGCTTCGATCTCGAGGGTCTGGGCGGCCTCGGTCACGGCGGATGCGATGTCTTCGCTGCGCGCCTTGGCTCCAGGCATGAAGCGGCCCGCCAATGGCAAGCGTTGCCACGTGTTGAGCGTCCGCATCTTGAGCGGCACCGCGATGTTTTCCGCCACGCTGAGGTGCGGATAAAGCGCGTAGGACTGAAACACCATCGACAGGTTGCGATCTGACGCGCGAATACCTGTAACAGGCGTGTTGTCGATGGACACACACCCTTCGCTTTCCTCTTCAAGTCCAGCGATGATGCGCAGCAGGGTCGACTTACCACAGCCAGAAGGCCCGACCAACGAAACGAACTCTCCATCCGCAATCGTGAGATCAATGCCTCGCAAAATTTGAACGTCGCCAAATGCTTTGCGCAGCCCTTTGATTGATACTTCGGCCATCCGGCACCCCCAAGAAACAATGATTCGAGGGATGTATAGGGATCGAATGTAATATAGAGGTGACGCAATATAAGTTTTGGTTATGGCAGCAGCAGGTAAACCATCGCATGAAACGGCTTAGTTCCTCCCAGATCCGCGTGTTCAATGAAGTTGCCAGCCAGGCCAGTTTTTCAGATGCGGCGCGCGTGCTTGGCGTCTCGCAGCCCGCAATAACAGCGCATATTCGAACCATTGAAAAAGCTTATAGCGTCAAGTTGTTCGAGCGGACTGGGGCAGGGGCCGTGCTCACCCAAATTGGACGCCAGCTCTTTCATCGCACGGCGTCCATGCGCGACACAGAACGCGAAGCCGCGGAGATTTTGGAGCGCGCCTATACGCTCGAAGTGGGCGAGCTGTCAATTGCGTGCGGTGCCCCGGGGCCGGCGATGCAACTCGTGTCGCGGTTTCAAAAGGTTTATCCGGGGGTGCAGCTGCAACTGTTGTTCGGCAACTGGCAAGAAGTTGTAAATGCCGTCAGGGATCGCAAGGCCGATCTGGGGTTGCTGACCGATGCGCCCGATGCCGACGACATCGTTAAGTTGCCATTTTATTATCAAAAAATTGTAGCGCTTGTTCCGCAAGACCATCCATTGGCGCGCCGCCTAACATTATCTCTCAGTGAGTTGCAGAACGAACCCGTCTTGTTTCGGACCGAGCATTCTCAAACCCAACGGGCGATAAATACCGTGTTGGAGCGCGCTGGATTACACATCAAACCCCTACTGGTACTTGAAACGCGCGAGGCGATTTATGAGGCATGCGCGCAAGGCGTGGGAATAGGCTTTATGTTCGATGCGGCGTCAACCAGATGCGATGGCGTCATTCGGATTCCAGTATCCCAATTCCCCGAAACTCATTCCGAAGATGTGTTCTGCTTGTCCTCTCAACGAAGTTTGCGCGTCACCGATGCATTCTTCTCAATGTTAACCTCGCCATCATCCGAATAGATCGTCCCCCGTAACCCTTCACGCCACTTCGAGAGCCGAAGCAGATTGGAAGGATGTCTGTTGGGCGGATAGGCGTCGCTTTGTCAGCACACTGACATTTGAACTACAAAAAATGCTCCGCTTTGCACGAATGGCCGCTTCGACGGGCTGCATCGCAGCATGTGTATTGGGTGGCCAAGGTCCGCTTAGGGCCGTTCGCGTCGGTGGTGCGCCCCTCGACGCCAAGGGCGGATGGCGGACTTTCGCTACGCGCCATACTAACGGCAGCTATGCGCAGGTAGTGTACTTTGCAAAATCATGCGAACGGCCCGAAGCCGACATTCAGACCTGGCTCCAATGACGCACTGCGGCTTCCCGAAACCGGCCATTCATGCATCGTGCAGCATTCTCGATTGGTGAAAGTCAGCTGCGCGGACTTTATTGCCGTCCGCTCCCCTGAAAGAATTGCCCGCTCCCAGCCGAAAGGGGATGCGAGATATGGAAAGGGGGATTGCTCCGCTCGAAAAGCCGAGTGAGGCTCCTTAGTTCCCGACACTAAGCTCTCTAACGCGCCGGTGAAGGCATATATCCGACCTCGGGGGCTGGCAGTTTAGCGGTTGATCTCAGAATGCGGCACAGTCAATACATACCGTGTACCGTCATGCCCGCTTGTCCTGTTCAGTGCGCCACCCAACTGAAGAACGAACGCCTCGACCAGCTTTTGACCGAGACCTGAATCAACGCGAGCGTTTTCATCGATGCCTGGGCCATCATCCCAGATTGTAAATTCAACGCCGGTTTTATTGGCAACTACATTTAATCCGAGCTTGCCCTTATCGCGGCCCTTATAGGCATATTTCAGGCTGTTGGTGGCCAACTCGCTGGTGATCAGACCAAGGGGCACGGCGAAACGCGTTGAAAGCGCGATGTCATCAACTGAAACGGTAAGGTCTATGGCGCCAGGTGTCGCCTCCATTGCGGTCACGGTATCTCTGACGATCGCGCCGAGATAGTCTTTCGCCTTAACGATATCAACCGCGCCGGTGCGCGAGAGTGCGCGGTACAAGGTGCCGATCGCCTCGATACGGTTGCGCATGCGAACAAAGGCGCTCTTGCACTCATCTTCGCTCAGGGTCCGCATTTCCATCGAGATGACAGAGCCAATCATCGACATCGAATTCATTACGCGGTGGTTTAGTTCATCTAAAAGCCGGTTGGACTGATCCAAAGCCCGATCACGTTCAGCTTCCAAGCGGCGGCGTTCTGTGATGTCTTCGATGGCCAAGAGCAAGGTCTTAGTGTTGTTGCCCTCTTGGAAAATCTTCCGCGCGTTCAAAAGAACGGTCCGTATACCTATCTGTGGGAAATCATGAGTGATCTCATAACTTTCGATTGTCGAATGTTCGGGGACGACCTCTTTTAAAAGCCGGATCAACTCGGCGTTTGCCCATTGACCATTACCCAGATCTATCAGATTTCTGCCGACCGCATGCTCTGCGTCCACTTTGAACTTCATGTAAAACGCGCGGCTTGCGGCCACAATCTGAAGGTCGCCGTCCAGAACAAGAAGGGGTTCGCGTAGGGTATCGACAATGCCTTCCGCCAATCGCCGCTGGATCCCGAGGTTTCGGGCGTGATCTGCCGCCTCGGTCACATCGTCAATCGCCAGCAAGATACGTGTCGCATCTTCGCCTGCCCAGACAGTCTTGCGCCCGTTGAGCCGCATCACCTTGCGTCCGATATGATCGAAATGGTGCTCCACTTCCAAATCTTCGAGCGTCATATCCTGTGCGACAATCGCGTTCAACGGGTCAAGCAGAGCCGGAATATTCCACTGCCCATCGCCCAGATCGCACAGCGGACGGCCCAATGTTTCCTCGCGGTTGACCTGAAACATCTTCAGAAACCTGTCGCTGGCGAATTCGACCGTCAGGTCGTCGGTTAGGATCAACAGTCCTTCACGAAGGGTGGCAACAATCTCCGACGGGTTCATCGTCGTCAGAGCCATCGTTGAGCTGTCGTCCATGGCAGAGGTCCTCTCTCGCCGCGGAACAATCCCGAAACGTTATGGCCATCACTTTACCGAACTAATAGATGAAAGGGAAATCACCAATGCAAGGGACCTTGACCGGGAGAGAAAGCGACCCTGCGAGATTGAACAGCGGCTCAGTGGATGCTGACGTGCGGCAGAAAGCTGACAGGTGACGGTATACTGTTTATTGGCCATGTCGCGCTGCCATGTCTGCCCATCTCAACTATGCGAATTTCTCGTCTCCTGCTTAGCTGCCGTTAAAACTAAACGCAGCATCCGTTATTGTGGGCTCGAAGCCGACCTCGGATGCGTTGCAGCATCCTGTGATATGCTGGCTCGGTCAACGTCGGGTTGTCGATGTGGGAGGGATTGGCGGATCGGAGGATCAGTCATGGAAACACAAAACTTACCTGCCATTCGCGCGCTTCGCCCCGCCTGGAACAAGGGCCGCATTGTCTGTCAGAAGCGCCCACTGCAACCCAAGCATGTGTGGGCTATCCGGGTCAGGCTTGAGCTTGCCGAGAACCATCGCGATCTCGCGCTGTTTAACCTTGCCATCGACAGCAAGCTGCGCGGCTGCGATTTGGTCAAAATGAGAGTGGTCGATGTTATGGCGTCAGGCCAAATCAAGGAGCGGGCGTCGGTGCTCCAAAGCAAGACCCAGAAACCCGTGCGCTTCGAGATTTCCGAGGGAACCAGAGCCTCGCTCGCGAAGTGGATGGAACACCCGCTGATGGTTGGGTCAGAGTACCTATGGCCCGGGCGTTTTCACGAGCGGTTGCAAATCTCTACCCGCCAGTATGCACGCATTGTGCGGGAATGGGTTTCATCGATTGGTTTAGAAGTGACCGCTTATGGAACTCACTCAGTGCGGCGCACGAAGGTCACGCAGATATACAAAAAGACGGGCAACTTGCGCGCAGTTCAGCTTCTATTGGGTCACACCAAGATGGACAGTACGGTGCGCTATCTCGGCGTTGAGCTGGAAGATGCCCTCGCAATCGCCGAAGCCATCGAAATTTGATGTTCTGGGCCGTTCGTCAAGAACGGCCCATACCGGTCTTTGACTCGACCTGCTTATGCTGCGGTCGCAGCCCGTGTTGAAGTCATTCGTTCAGGTCGCAGTATTTTACCCGGTTAGGATGACCGCTACACGGACAGAAATATCCAATCACACTTGGTCAAGTAGGTGTTCTCTAAGTCGCGCGAACGACGGCTTTTCGAGAAGCTCCCTTCGATAAACAATGTAGTATCCAAAGCCTTCCCTTGCGATCGGTGCGCCAACGCGGACGATAGCTCCAGATGCAATCAGATCGTCTTCTAACCCCTTGGTACCAATCCCTATGCCTTCGCCTGCACTTACCAAGTCAAGCATCGTCGGGTAACTGCGGATCGTGGAAAGTTCCCCAGGGTCGGGAAGGGACTGACCTGTCAAGCCACACCAAACGGGCCAAGTGATCCAGCCGACATCATGAGGGTCGCCGTGATCAAAAATAAGGTGTGGGTCAAGTGTCGTTAATGGCGCATCGGGATCGAATTCCGGATGCTTATCTAAAAACCCGGGTGATGCGATGATCTGGCAATGCTCACTAAACAGAAGGTCCGCGCAATTTGCGCCAAAACTTCCTTTGCCGTAGCGGATCGAAAAGTCGACAGACGGATCATCGAAGGCGCGATAATCATCGGCGGTCATGAAATTTACCGCGGCCTCGGAAGCCCGGCGCAGAGCACTAATCTTTGGCATCAACCACAGATGTGCAACGTCAAACGAGGCACCAACGACCAGCTCATTTTTGCCGATGCGTGTTACATCCCGAATGCCAAGTTCAAGTCGGTCCAAAAGGGTTGTCGCGAGATCTGACAAAAGGGCTCCCTCACGGGTCAATTGGATGACGCTGCCATTTCGACGAAATAATGGTGAGCTAATCCAGTCCTCCAACCGCGCCACATGGCGCGTAATGGCGGGTTGTGCGACAGACAATTCCTGCGCCGCACGCGTGAAGTTTCTATGCCGTGCAGCGGCCTCAAAGGCGAGAAAAGCGTTGAGAGGGGGGAGTTTTCGCCGCACGATCATTCCTCGATTAGATAACAATATGTTATTATAGCATTCCACTTTTATGGATTGCGGTAAAGCCAATTGGTCTGCATCCTGTGGCAAAGATTGCAGGAGTTAAATATTGGAAAAAGTCGCGTTCACCCAGATGAAAGATGGCACCAAAGAGGAATACGAGTTCCTGACAGCCCATGAGGTCGATCACACCAAGCATACAGCGAAGCGGCTAATGGATGCATTGGTTGATTTAGACCAAAGTTTGTCGGGCTATAAGGTCACGCGTTTGGGCCATTCACTGCAGTCCGCCACACGCGCTTGGCGCGCGGGTGCCGACATCGATTGGGTAGTCTCAGCGCTGTTGCATGACATTGGCGATATCTACGCGCCCTATAACCATGATGAATATGCAGCGACGATCCTGCGCCCCTTTGTGCGCGAGCAATGCGCATGGTGTGTCCAGACGCATGGCGATTTCCAAATGCTCTATTATGGACACCACGTGGGCGGCGACCCCAACAAGCGGGATCGGTCCAAGGACAGCCCATACTTCGACGACTGCGCAGCCTTTTGCGAAAATTGGGATCAGGCGAGCTTTGACCCGGACTATGATGACCTGCCGCTCAAATTTTTTGCGCCGATGGTTGAAGAGGTCTTTGCGCGCACGCCTTACGACCCGGATGTAACCAAGCCTGGAGTACGTGTCCCGTTGGAGAATGCTGTCTTGGCCGCTGAGCGCATAGCACCCTGACCAGAGTGAGGCGAAGTTCGGTGAATAGGTCGCGGAGATGCTTCCCGCACCTTTGAAAGGATCACCAATTCGTTTCCGTTTGAATGTCCGCTGTCGCCTATGAACCAATCTTACCTCGTAGGTGCGGCGGACTTCCGGTTTCCGCCCAATGTGTAGAACGGCCATGTCCGCTTCTCTAATTGGGTGTTTGGGTCAAGCTCATTTTCCTTCTTTCTTTCGGGTCTTTGTCACTCATCCGGGTCACGCTTCTCTTCGCAGTCTGGTTGATGCCGTGATGGCACCGCTGCACGCATATGTCGGATCGGACGTGGAGAGCCTTGCTTTGAGACGCGCTTCAAGATGCGCAGCAGACATTTTCGGCTTTTCCCACGAACCTCGTCCGGTGAGGGACGACCCCGTCAGGTTGGTGATGGCGTTTTAGATCATGCTTTGCCTCCCACCTGATCCTGACGGAATTCCGTGCCATCAATCCACATCCGGTGGAGCAAGACGGCGAGTTTGCGTGCGACAGCCACAACGGCGCGGCGACGTCCCTTGGTGCGCATCAACCGCATGCCCCACGATTTGATCTGAGACCCGGCCATCGTTCGCATGAGCAAAGCGTTGGCCGCGGCGTACAAAGTTGCGCGGACGTCTCTGTCCCCCGCTTTCGATATGCGGCCAGGATTGTCGTGCTCACCAGACTGGTATCGTCGCGGTGTCAGCCCAAAATGCGCGCCAACAGTGCGAGATCGTTTGAAGCGCGTCGGATCGTCCACAGCGGCTTTGAAAGTCAGGGATGCAATCGGACCAACGCCTGGGACCGTCATCATCCGCATGCACACCTCATCATTACTGGCAGCGCGTTTGACGCGCCGATCCAGTTCCAGAAAGTGCTGATACAAAACCACACGTGCGTCCAAGAGTGGCACCAAAGCGTGGGTCAGAACTTCATCCATCTCGATCAACGGTCGCACGACACCGTCAAAACTGCCGTGCTTCACGGTCATGGGCAGGCGAATGCCAAAGATCTTCAACAGCCCACGAACCTCATTGGCGAGGTCCATCGTCTTCTTCAAAAGCGCTTTGCGGGTGCTCAGCAATGCACGGACGCCATGCGCTTCGCGGCTCTTCATGTGAACAGGGCTGAACCAACCGGTGCGCAGTACTTGCGCGATGCCGCGTGCGTCATTTTTGTCTGTCTTGTTGCGCATTGCCGACAGCGCTGCATTCACCTGACGTGCTTCCATGCAGACAACGTCAAAACCTTCCGCTTTCAGGCCATGGAACAGATGCTGGCTCATGGTGCCGGCTTCAAAACCAACCCGTTCAATCGGATGGGGAAACGTTCCAAGATACTCAGCGATGTCGCTGACCTCGCATGGCAGCTCTCGCTCAAGCAATACCTTTCCCTTGCCATCAACAATGCAAAGCGCACAGGATCGCAGCGACACGTCTATTCCGGCAAAATATTCCATTTCTCATCTCCCTTGTTCACAGTAATCCTGTGATCTCATCGGGAGCTCGACCTCAGAACAGAGGCCAGCCCAATTACGTATGCTTTGGGCTGGAAGCGGCCGCTAGACAGCAAAGCCACCACGTTCGGCTTTGGGCCGACAGCTACGTGCCGGGATCGCGGCGGCTGGAGGGCTGCTTAGATAAGGGCGCGGCGCGATGCCGGTCCATCTCATAGAAGACCAAGTCAGGCGTCCGCATTATAGTAGAGGGTGTCGAGCATCGCTACGCGATAGTCCCATAACTCACCATCGCCGCCGCTGGGATGAGGCGCGTCGTACCAAGGCGACGATTGGATCGGCACAATTATCCGATCCCAATAATTCGCCAGCGAAAGCGTCGTAGGGGCAAAGTTCAGTGCCCTGGCCAAGTTGCCCTTATTCTTCCCATTTGCGCAGACAAATGTGTCGGGGCGCTTCATGGCAAGCAGCCTCGTCGCCGTCGGAAACTCTCCAACATGATGGGCGTCGGCATCCACAAATGCCTTGCGGAAACGCCGACAATATTCCTCGAAATTCTCGCGAGTGACCGGGTCCTTGCGGGGGATGCAGTCTACCGCGTCGCTGAGCTGGCGGTCCTGCCTTGAAATCAGGCCCGCAAAATCGCCATTGCCGCCCATTGATCCGAACCACCCCCATTCATGGATGTCGAGACCTGCGGCGATCCGCTCGGACTTACCGAGGGTGCCCGTGACCTGCCCCCCGAGGCTCCCTCATTCATAACGAGAGTTTGCGGGTCTGGGTTTCATATTCTTCGTCGTCAGTTTGGGCAAGCGCGTCTTGCGCGGAGCCCTCAAATTGCTCAAGCGCTCGACGAGCTTCTGCCGGTGTTTGGTTCCCAAGCGATGAGTGCGGCCTGACGTTGTTGTAGTCGTATCGCCAGAGTGCCAGCTTGCGACGGGCGTCATCCAACGTATCGAAGATTTCCTCATTCAACAGCTCGTCGCGCAGGCTGCCATTGAAGCTTTCTATGAAGCCATTCTGCTGGGGTTTGCCGGGGTCGATGTAATGCCAATCAACGTCGTTATCACCGGCCCATTTTAGGATCGCACGACTGGTAAACTCCGTGCCGTTATCACTGACAATGCAGGCAGGCTTTCCATAAATACGGACAAGCGCGTCAAGTTCCCGCGCGACACGAGCGCCCGAGATGCTGGTGTCAGCCACCAAGCAGAGGTTCTCGCGGCAACAATCGTCGTTTACAGCCAGCATGCGGAACTTGCGTGACGCGCCGAACGTATCCGACACAAAATCTAAGGACCAACGCTCGCCAGGACGCAAAGCAACCGGCATTGGTGTCCGCGAGCCACGCGCACGCTTGCGGCCCCTGCGCCGTCTAACGCCCAGCTTTTCTTCAGTATAAAGGCGATACAGTTTCTTGTGGTTCATGATCCTTCCCTTGCGTTCCAGCAGCACACCGATCCGGCGGTAGCCAAAGCGCCGTCGCTTGCTGGCAATCGCTTTCATCTCTTCGCGAACTTCTGGATTATCCGGTGACTGATCGCGCCGGACGGTCTTGGGATCGACACCGACAAGCCTGCACGCCCGGCGCTGCGAGATATCATGGTCTCGCATTGCCTTGCGTGCTGCGGCCCGTCGCACATTCGGTGTCGTCAGTTCTTTCCCAGCAAATCCTTCAACACAACATTGTCCAACATCGTGTCCGCCAGAAGGCGCTTCAGCTTGGCGTTCTCATCCTCCAGCGATCTAAGGCGATGAGTATCAGAAACGTTCATGCCACCATATTTGGCTTTGAACTTGTAGAACGACGCGGGACTCAAGCCATGCCTGCGGCACACCTCTGCCGTCGGCATGCCAGCTTCCTGTTCTTTGATCATTCCGATAATTTGGGCTTCAGTAAAACGGCTCTGTCGCATCTGTTTGCTCCTTCGAAGGTTGAGCAAACTCTACATTAAACTGAGGGAAGTTTCGGGGGGCAGGTCAAACTATTGGGTTCACAGGAATATTTCTGTGAGTTAACGAACCTCCCGCTGGAACTGGATGAGGTCAACGGCGATCCTGCGATGTTTGCTTCTTTGGATCGTATCGACAGTGGTGGGCATTATGCACCAGGCAACCTTCAAGTTGTCTGCCGTTTCGCAAACTTCTGGAAAGGTGCCTCTGATAACTTGGAATTCCGACGATTGATCGAAGCTCTTCGGTCATCAGTGAGCATTTAGTTGGAACGCGACTGTGCGAATGTCCGCAATGCGAACTGGCGGGGACAGCATTTCTACCGCTCGGTCTATGGCTGGTCTGGCCCGTTACGCGTGGGAAGTCCTGGCCAGTCCGGATGCGCACGCAGCGCAGCTAAGGTCGGCTTCGAGCCCATTCTAACGAACAAGCAGCTCGACCATTTCGCAGCCGCAGCAAAATCAGCCGAGAGAGACCGGCCCAAAGCATACGTAATTGGGCTGGCCTCTGTTCTGAGGTCGAGCTCCCGATGAGATCACAGGATTACTGTGAACAAGGGAGATGAGAAATGGAATATTTTGCCGGAATAGACGTGTCGCTGCGATCCTGTGCGCTTTGCATTGTTGATGGCAAGGGAAAGGTATTGCTTGAGCGAGAGCTGCCATGCGAGGTCAGCGACATCGCTGAGTATCTTGGAACGTTTCCCCATCCGATTGAACGGGTTGGTTTTGAAGCCGGCACCATGAGCCAGCATCTGTTCCATGGCCTGAAAGCGGAAGGTTTTGACGTTGTCTGCATGGAAGCACGTCAGGTGGATGCAGCGCTGTCGGCAATGCGCAACAAGACAGACAAAAATGACGCACGCGGCATCGCGCAAGTACTGCGCACCGGTTGGTTCAGCCCTGTTCACATGAAGAGCCGCGAAGCGCATGGCGTCCGTGCATTGCTGAGCACCCGCAAAGCGCTTTTGAAGAAGACGATGGACCTCGCCAATGAGGTTCGTGGGCTGTTGAAGATCTTTGGCATTCGCCTGCCCATGACCGTGAAGCACGGCAGTTTTGACGGTGTCGTGCGACCGTTGATCGAGATGGATGAAGTTCTGACCCACGCTTTGGTGCCACTCTTGGACGCACGTGTGGTTTTGTATCAGCACTTTCTGGAACTGGATCGGCGCGTCAAACGCGCTGCCAGTAATGATGAGGTGTGCATGCGGATGATGACGGTCCCAGGCGTTGGTCCGATTGCATCCCTGACTTTCAAAGCCGCTGTGGACGATCCGACGCGCTTCAAACGATCTCGCACTGTTGGCGCGCATTTTGGGCTGACACCGCGACGATACCAGTCTGGTGAGCACGACAATCCTGGCCGCATATCGAAAGCGGGGGACAGAGACGTCCGCGCAACTTTGTACGCCGCGGCCAACGCTTTGCTCATGCGAACGATGGCCGGGTCTCAGATCAAATCGTGGGGCATGCGGTTGATGCGCACCAAGGGACGTCGCCGCGCCGTTGTGGCTGTCGCACGCAAACTCGCCGTCTTGCTCCACCGGATGTGGATTGATGGCACGGAATTCCGTCAGGATCAGGTGGGAGGCAAAGCATGATCTAAAACGCCATCACCAACCTGACGGGGTCGTCCCTCACCGGACGAGGTTCGTGGGAAAAGCCGAAAATGTCTGCTGCGCATCTTGAAGCGCGTCTCAAAGCAAGGCTCTCCACGTCCGATCCGACATATGCGTGCAGCGGTGCCATCACGGCATCAACCAGACTGCGAAGAGAAGCGTGACCCGGATGAGTGACAAAGACCCGAAAGAAAGAAGGAAAATGAGCTTGACCCAAACACCCAATTAGAGAAGCCGTCATCCAGCGGCTTATCGTGTTGCTGCGGTTGCAACCCGCATTGCCGCCATTCGCTGCAACTGCAAAACGCAGTGATTGGCGAACTCACAGAGTGCGGGACTTTACTGCGGTTCGCTTCAAGTGCATGAATGTCTGGTCTTTTGAGCCGTTCAACAAACGGTGGTTATTGGGACGCCTATGTGCATATAGCGAAAGAAAATCAGGAATATGCCTTACATGATCGTCAAGTCTAGAGTCTTCGATGGCAATGTCAGCTTCGAGCTTTCAGCGGAAGAGGCGGAAGCCATTCTTGATGCAGAAATTGCGGATGAAGTGTCCATCGGGACCAATGGCGAACGTGTGTCGGTCGATACTTCTGAAAGCGTGACATGGCATGAAAAACGCGCCAACGGCACATATAAAACTTGGCCTATGGATCGCGCCGACCTCATGAAAAAACTGCAAATTGAATTGGCTGAAGATGATGGCTAAGACCCCTGTAGCCACCTTTGCGAGTTAAAAGATAATGATTCAGCCTGCCAGCCAATATTAGTCCTTGTTGAGAGGGTATAGATTTATATCTGGCTACTGTTAGGAGTCGAAATCAGATGTCCCAGTTTTTAAGAAAATAGGTATTTTTTCTTGTTTAAGAACGCTGACTTTGTCTGTGTATTGCTTGTGTGAACTAAACTCAAATGAACGTCCCTTCATCGGAGTTTTCTTGCCCGTTTCAGGATTCCAGTGGATTGCGAGCTTAAATTTCTTTTGGAACTCAAATCCGTGAAGAGTGACCTTCTGCCGAGTGTTTTCCTCAGCAAGATTATCTAGTTCTTTGTAGTGGGTGATTGTTTGGATCTTTTTGCGGCTTGGCCATGATACCGGCCAAAATCGTCCTGTTTGATCAACTATCTTCACTTTGTAGACGTGTTCAAAGCTAATGCTCTCAGCGTCGATGGGAATCTCTATTTTCGTACCTTCAATGAGAGATGATTTAGTTTTTGGTTCGACATTTCTTACCCATTCCCCCTTACGCCATTTGGCCCAACGCTGAAGTTTTTCAGGAAACGCTAATGGTCCTAATCTGTACTGGGCATGATCTATAGTAACAGGACGGCGACCTATCGAGCGAACGACTATTTTGTACTTTTTTCTGGGATTAGAGCCATGGTGAAACTCGTGGTCAAAATTCACCTCACACTTGAGTTTTACTTGGTCGCGCTTCTGTTGCCTGAATCTGAGATAAAGGCTTAGTGCACCGGTCACCGTGCCTATGGACCCAGTTAAAGCGCCCCATACCGCGAGCTGCTCAGTGCTCTCAAATACGCTGCGTATCAGTTCTAACAAAATTTCTTACCCTTCAGTTCTCCACAAACGCTCGTTTTTGGAACGGTCGGAAATGCCCTCATAGGAGGCTACCAAAAATCCCGTTTAAAACCCAAGACCTCGTTGAAGGTTTTTGACCGTCTCCTGACAGCCGACATTCGCTGCGAAGCAAAAAGCATGCAACTTGGGCTCGAAGGAGACCTTCGCTGCGTTTTCAAACCAAACCAACGTAAAATCGGAAGGCGAGCGGCGGCTCTGCAGACCTTCCTGCCGTTCGCTGCGGACGCATAGTTTCCGTTGAAGTAGAGAAGACCTCTTGGAGGAAGGGCTGAAAGGCTCGACGCGCTGTTTTACCCGTTGCTGCCTTTTTGCACTGAATTGACTGCCGGGTCTTACGGCGGATACTTTTGACCACCTTCTCGGCAGCGTCTTTCGACGTCTGGGATTTCTTTGTCATCCCGATCACCTAATCGATAAGATGAACGAAATCCTTCCTTATTCAAATCCTCAAATCTGTCCCGAGGGTGCTGACGTCAGATAAGCTGCGCCGCAGTAGGCAACTTGGAAAAGCAGGCGCTGCCCTTGATGAGCCGCGCCGCTCCGATATGCGTTACGACCAGGGCGTCACGAGGTATTTTTCGCCTGTTTTCATGGCGCGGTAGTCCATAACGGCATCCTTCTTCAGCATGCCTTCCAATGAAACGCGTGATTTGTAGGTGCTGGCAAAAGTGGTGGTAAGATTGTCGCGTACACGCTGCCGCATACGACCCATAGTTTCCTGCCCGACGGACTGCAAAAAGGGGAACAAAAGCCAACCCGACAGCGTCCAGCCAAACCCGTAGGACGGCGTCAGCAGTGTTGGGCTTGTATCAAGGCGACCATAAATGAACATTCGTTTCTGTTGGTTGGAGCCATAGCGAGAGTATTCGGTCATCTGCTCGATTGCGACCCGTTCCATCGCCTTGAATGACATATCAACATGCTTGCCCCCACCAACAGGGTCAAAGCCGTAGAACGCACCGGTTTCACGGATGGCATGGCTCAGTCGATCCATAAAGCTATCGTCCGATGAATTGACAACATGCGTCGCCCCGAGCTCCTTCAGCAGGTTAACCTGTTCATCCTTGCGCACGATGTTTACCAGCCCAAGTCCGTCCTCTTTACAGATACGCGTCAGCATCTGCCCAAGGTTTGACGCACCCACCGTATGGAGAATGGCGTCCTGTCCATCGGCTTTGGCGTTTTCGACAAATCCAAGTGCAGTCATCGGGTTAACGAAAGCACTTGCCCCGTCTTCGGCGGAATGATCGCCCAGAGGCAGGCACATGGAGGCATCAGCGAGGCAATATTGACTGTAGGCGTTGCCTGGCACGCAAGATACGCGCTGCCCGACAAGTGCCTGCGCCGCGTCGCTTTCACCAGCTTCAACTACGGTGCCGGCCCCTTCGTTCCCAGCGGGCAGCTTCATTCCGTGGCGCGCCTTTGATCCAGCGTTTGCGGCCTCTGGTATCTTGGCAACAAACTTGCCTTGCGTATATTCGGCGTTTTCGACGTCTGCTCCGCCGACCAGAATGGCAAGGTCTGACGGGTTGATCGGCGCAGCTTCCATTTTGACCAGAACCTGATTGCCGGTGGGAGCGTCAAAGGTCACATCTTCAACCGCGACGGTCAGCGTGCCGTCAGCCTCGAGCGTCGTGAACAACTGTTTTCCAGTAGTCGTCATCATCAGGTCTCCATTTTAATCGATCAAGTTAGGGTCTCGGGAGTGCTATCATGACCTAATGTCACCCCCAAACCGTATAGTCACGAGATAGGTGTATACTAAGCGACCCACAGCTTGAAGGCTTAGGAGCATGCAGGACACAATGCATATCGCGATACAACAAGTGCAGAGAAAGCTTTGAACAAGATAGTAGCGTGGTGCCAAAACGATCATGTTATGCCCCACGTCGGTTGCGCGCAGCCAAAGTCCGGTTTGAGCCCGTTTACCAAATGCCCTACCGCAGCATTTTGCGTTTGCGGCAAAATCATCCTGACATGGGTGGCCCTTTGCGGACCTTGGCCATGACTTCAAGATGCTGCAGTGCGGCTCGTCATTGCGGCCATTTATTCATTGTGCAGCATTCTATCAAGTTAAGCGTCGGTCAGCGCCGTGGTTTCAACGGACCGCCGCAAGACACGTTTCAAATTTCTCTGCGGGGGTTTGATATTGCGAGGTCTTTCGAGGTCTCTCGTTGAGCAGGCGGGCCACGGCGCTCAGCTCGGCCTGACTAAAGCCCGATATATCAACGCCTTTCGGGAAGTATTGGCGAAGAAGTCGATTGGTGTTTTCATTACTCCCTCTTTGCCAAGGTGACTGAGGATCACAAAAATAGGCGTCGATCTTTGTCGCCATGGTGAACTTTCGATGGCCGGTGACCTGCCCCCCGAAACTTCCCTCAGTTTAATGTAGAGTTTGCTCAACCTTTGAAGGAGCAAACAAATGCGACAGAGCCGATTTACCGAAGCCCAAATAATCGGGATGATCAAAGAACAGGAAGCTGGGATGCCGACGGCAGAGGTGTGTCGTAGGCATGGCCTGAGCCCGGCGTCGTTTTACAAGCTCAAAGCCAAGTATGGCGGCATGCGTTGCACGGCAGGGTATTGCGCAGCAATGTCCCGAGAGTGAACGTGTCAGACACCCACCGGCTTAAATCGCTGGAAGATGAGAACGCGAAGCTGAAGCGTCTGCTGGCCGATACGATGCTCGATAACGTTGTTCTGAAGGATTTGCTGGGAAAGAGCTGACGACACCGAATGTGCGACGGGCTGTAGCACGCAAGGCGATGCGGGATCATGATATCTCGCAACGTCGTGCGTGCAGGCTGGTCCCTCTCACACATGCGAGCATGTGTGAGAGGGCAACGGGTGTCGATCCCAAGACCGTTCGGCGCGACAAGCCGCCGGATAATCCTGAAGTTCGCGAAGAGATGAAGGCGATTGCCAACAAACGGCGTCGGTTCGGCTATCGCCGGATTGGCGTGCTGTTGGAACGCAAAGGCATGATTATGAACCACAAGAAGCTGTATCGTCTCTACACCGAGGAAAAGCTGGGTGTCAGGCGGCGCAGAGGCCGTAAACGTGCGCGTGGATCGCGGACACCTATGCCTGTGGCTTTGCGCCCAGGCGAGCGTTGGTCGTTGGATTTTGTGTCTGATACGTTCGGCGCATCCGCTGCCCGGCAGTGGTTTGTTTACAAACCATGAGAGGGGCGCAAGTTCCGCATGCTGGCAGTGAATGACGACTGCTGCCGTGAGAACCTGTGCCTGATGGCCGATACCAGCATCTCAGGTGCGAGGGTGGCACGCGAGTTAGATGCGCTTGTGCGCGTTTATGGAAAGCCTGCCTGTATCGTCAGTGATAACGGCACAGAGTTCACCAGTCGTGCGATCCTGAAGTGGGCTGGCGATAACGATGTTGATTGGCATTATATCGATCCGGGCAAACCGCAGCAGAATGCCTTCATCGAAAGCTTCAACGGCAGCCTGCGCGACGAGCTGCTCAACGAGGAGATCTTCGACACCTTGGATGATGCTCGCCGCAAGCTGGCTCTCTGGCGATACGATTACAACAACGTCAGACCGCACTCATCACTCGGAAACCAAGCACCTGCTGAAGCGCGCCGTGCGCTTGAGCAATTTGAGGGCACCGCACACGACGCGCTTGCCCAAAATGACGATGAAGAATATGAAATCCAAACCCGCAAACTCTCACTATGAATGAGGGAGCCTCGGGGGGCAGGTCACTACTTTTGAACCCTTGAACAGCCGTTTTCCTTTATAGGTCAATTCGCCGGAGGCGCAGCGCGTTGCTGATAACCGAGACGGACGATAGGCTCATCGCTGCCGCCGCAATCATTGGTGAAAGTAAAAGGCCCGTGACGGGGTAGAGCAATCCCGCCGCAATGGGCACGCCAAGCGTATTGTATGCGAAGGCGAAAAATAGGTTCTGCTTGATGTTGCGCAGGGTAGCGCGAGCAAGTTTGCGTGCGCGAACGATGCCCATGAGGTCGCCACCCAGAAGGGTAATGCCTGCACTTTCCATCGCAACATCTGCACCCGTGCCCATCGCGATACCGACGTCGGCGGCGGCCAGTGCGGGCGCGTCGTTCACGCCGTCGCCCGCCATCGCGATCTTGTGGCCTTCACGACGTAATGTATCGATCAGAGTCTTTTTGTCTTCCGGCAGGACACCCGCGCGCACCTCGTCGATACCGAGCTTGCCCGCGACCGCCTGCGCCGTGCGCTCGTTGTCGCCCGTCGCCATGATCACCCGCAACCCTTGGGCATGCAGTTCCTTGATTGCCTGCGCGGTGCTGTCCTTGATTGGGTCAGCGACGGCTACGATGCCCGCAAGAGCCCCATCGACCGCAATGAACATCGCCGTCTTGCCCTCAATGCGCAGGGCGTCGGCGCTTGCTTCGGCCTCGGTCGTATCCAGGCTCATTTCCTGCATCATCGCGGCATTGCCGAGGGCGACTGCGCGTCCGCCAATCTTTCCGCGCACACCCTTGCCGGTGACGGCCTCGAAGTCAGTGGCCTCTTGCCGCGCTGCGCCGACCGCTTCGGCCCCTTCAACGATCGCTTCGGCCAGCGGATGTTCAGACCCGCGTTCCAGTGCCGCGGCCAAAGACAGCAAGTCTGCCTCGGAAATATCCCCCAGCACCAGCGTGTCCGTCAGCTTCGGCTTGCCCATCGTCAGCGTGCCGGTCTTATCGACGATCAGCGTGTCAACACCAGCCATGCGCTCCAGCGCCTCTGCATCCTTGACCAATACGCCCGCTTGCGCGCCTCGTCCGGCAGCCGTGGTAATGGAGATTGGTGTGGCAAGTCCAAGCGCGCAGGGGCATGCGATAATCAGGACAGAGACGGCTGATGCGATCGCAAAAACCAGTGCAGGTTCGGGCCCAAAGATCATCCACGCAACGAAAGCAAAGATCGCGATACCTACGACTGTCGGCACAAAAATGGCCGAGACCCGATCCGCCAGTCCCTGAATTGGGGCACGTGATCGCCGAGCGTTCGATACCATGGTCACAATCTGCGCCAGCACGGTATCAGCGCCGACCTTTCCCGCTTCGATCACGAGGCTGCCATTCTTGTTGATTGTGGCACCGGTCACTGCATCGCCGGGGCCTTTCTCGACGGGCATCGACTCGCCTGTGAGCATGCTTTCGTCCAGCGACGACCGCCCTTCGATCACTGTCCCGTCCACCGGAACCGCGTCGCCGGGGCGCACGCGCAACTTGTCGCCCTCCATAATGTTTTCCAACGGCGCGTCGTATTCAGTTCCATCCGGCAAGATACGCCGCGCGGTCTTGGGCGCGAGATCGAGAAGCGCGCGGATCGCGTCTCCTGTGCGTTCACGCGCGCGCAGTTCCAGCACCTGGCCGACAAATACCAGTGCTATGATCACCACCGCCGCTTCGAAATATGTGCCGACTCCATAGCCCATGCGATATTGTTCCGGAAAGAGGCCCGGCAGGAAGGTCGCAAAGATCGAATAGAGATAGGCCGCACCAACGCCAAGACTGATGAGTGTCCACATGTTGGGCGAGCGGTTCACGACCGAATCCCACCCCCGTTTGAAGAACGGCAATGCTGCCCAGAGCACGATGGGCGTGGCCAGCACAAACTCAAGGTAGCTGGCCATCTGATGCCCGATCCAGTCGCGCACCGGCAATCCGACCACCCCCCCCATGGTCAGCACGATCAGGGGCACTGCTGCACCAGCCGAGATCCACATACGGCGGGTAAAGTCGGTCAGCTCCTCGCTGGGCTCATCCGAAGGAACCATCGGTTCCAGCGCCATGCCGCAGATCGGGCAGGCACCGGGCGCGTCGCGGATGATTTCAGGATGCATCGGGCAGGTATACAGCGCGTCCGCAGGGGCCACCTTTGGGCGCTCTGCGCTACGGCCGGTTGCATAGAACCACGGGTCTTCTTTGAATTTCGTCTGGCATTTCTCGGAGCAGAAATGGAAGGTCTCGTCTCCGAACGCAGCGTGGCGCCCATCGGGCTTGACCGCGACCGTCATCCCGCAGACCGGGTCCTTTACCGTCTCGGCTCCCGTCGGAATGTCGGGCGCGGCGTGATGATGATCGTGGTCCATGATGTGGCAACCTTTATGAGTCTGTTGTAGTTTCACGCGTCCAGTGACTGGAAGCTCAAGTTATTTTTGATGGTGGCCTGCAGCGTATGCCCTGATAGGACGACGCGCGAGGAACGCCCGGCGAGTTCCGCAAAGGGCCCGACAGCCCGAAGATGCCCGCGCCGATCATCACTTTGGTGCCCATGGCCACCCCGCCGGAAAGTGTGATGCTGTCTTCCTGTAGGCGTCCGCAATCAGGATTTCTTTGGGGTTTTGCGTCGGGTCGCTATCCAGATCAGGGGTAATCCGGTGACCAGACCGAGCCCGAGCACCGCCCATGTCGCCCGCCCGAGGTCACCGCTGACCGCCTCCCCACCGAAATGGGCAAGCAAGAAGCTCGCCGGAACGATGCCTGCCAGTGTCGCGAGCGCGAAGCGCCAGAGGTGAAGGCGGCTGAGACCTGCCGCGTAACTGATCATGTCAAAAGACACGAATGGCATAAGGCGGCTCGCAAACACCGTCATTGTCAAAGCGGTTTGCGAGCCGAGCAGACCGGCATCAACCCGATCACCGAACACCCGCCGCAAGACATCTTGCCCCAGAACACGCGCGAGGCCGAAAGCGATCAGTGCCCCGAGTTCGGCGCCGATTACGACCTGTACCGTCCCCCAGAGATGCCCGTAGGCAGCGCCCGCGGCCAGTGCGATCGGGGCGCTCGGGATCGGGCTCGCCACAACCGCGACAGTCATCAGCGTGATAATCACCACAGGACCCCACATACCTGCGCGTTCTACCAGCATATTAAGACGCTCGGCGTCCATCAACTCGCGTGCCTTTACGAACACCGAAGGCGCGAACTGCCATAAACCGAGCAGAGCGACCCCAAGGATCGCCAGCGCTGCGATAATGCCGGCGCGCAGGCTCACCTTAAATCGCCTCGACTGCCTTCGTTAGAAGTTCACGGACCTCGCCCGCTATGGCAGTCAGTTCAGCGTTTTCGATAGCCTGCATCGACGCCACCGGGTCGACGGCGCTAACTTCAACACCGCCCTCTGCTTCGCGTAGGATGACGTTGCAGGGCAGCATCGCGCCAACCCGCGGCTCTAGCCCAATGGCAGAGTAGGCCATTTTCGGGTTGCAGGCACCAAGTATGCGATAGGACGCCATCTCGACATCAAGCTTCTTCTTCATCGTCGTCTTTACATCGATTTCGGTCAGTATACCAAAACCATGGTCCGCAAGGGCGCTTCGGGTTCGGGCGTCGATATCGTCAAATGAGCTGTCATTGAACATGCGATTGATTGTGTAACTCACGAACGTGCACTCCTTTATTGGCGTGATAGACGCAGAACCGGGAACCCGGCACCATGTAAGCACTTATTTGATCGCTTTAGATTCTTTCGAAATGCGAATTGCGCATCGGTATCCTGCAATGTTCTACAGCATTTTGTTGGCACTGTATTGATCCAGATCACAACCCGAGCCCCATTCTTCGCTTATAGCTTGATGCTCAGCAGGTCGTCCGAGTTGCTGTTAATCGAACGGAGCTATGAAATGGAACTCAAGAACAGGGTATATGTCCCGGGTATAGTGGCAGCATTCAGCGTGGCAGCCACGTCGGCTATGGCACAAGTCGGAGAAATTCCGAGCCGAAACGGCTTTTACGATCATGGCCATGACATGATGTGGGGCGGCAACCAGTGGGGAGGGTTTGGAATGATTGTTGGGCCTATCTTTATGATTCTGATTGTGGTCGGGATCGTTGCGGGGATCATATACCTCCTGGGTCTGTCCGGCGCGACCAGACCCGGTTCGAAAAGTCATGCGGCGCACGACCGAGCCCTGTCGGTTCTCAAGGAACGTTATGCCACAGGTGAGATCGACTCGACCGAGTTTACCGAGCGCAAGAAGCTACTTACTGACTGATCCACGACGCGCCCGGTTTTGTCGCAATAGGCAAAACCGCGGCTCCGCGTGAAACTTGAAAGCAGGGTGTCAGCCTGCGGTTGAGTCTTGGCGCAACAGCTAATACTCCGCTGGAAAGGTTCAGTTTGACCACCAAATTTCGAGAATGTTCGAGGAAGAACAAAATCTAAGACTTGTTTGCATGTCGAGTGACGTTACAACCCATCAGTTGTTCAGCCATTCACTGGTGGAGGAGCCCTTCGCCGAACTGAAACGAGCCGCCATCCGAGGAAAGTCCATTAGCGCTAGCGCTGCGAACTCACATTTTGTCCGCACAGCTGACTTTCACCAATCGATAATGCTGCACGATACATGAATGGCCGGTCTCGGGAAGCCGCCGTGCGGCATCGGAGCCAGGTCTGAATGTCGGCTTCGGGCCGTTCTTGCCGGACCAGCTTATGCTGCAAATGCGAAGGCCTGCGCTCCTCACGTGGTCAGTTTAGGCTCATTGCCGCAGTTAGCTGCGTCTGCAAATCGCAAAAACTGCGCCGCAGCCCCGAGCGTCCGCTTTCTTCATGTTATACAATTTAGTTTGCAGACGCAGCGAAGGTCTGGTTTCCGCCGTTCTAACGGCGGCCTTCGCAGCCGCAGCGGAAACCAAGCTAACGCAGCGAACGGCAGGAATGTCCGCATTGCCGTCATCCGCCGCGCCAAAATGCTGCGCTCCATTACCAATGTCCGGTTCGGGGAAGCTGCGGTGCCGCGCAGCAGGGATCGGTTAATGTCTCCTTAGGGCCGATACCCTAATTTATGCTGGTGGGTCGAACGCTAGTTTAGTCCTAAGGAGCTAGCACTAGAAGCCGCCGCCTGACTGTTTGTTCAAGTGCCAAATCGAGAGCGCTGCGCGAAAACGATCCTTATGCATACCGACCTCGTGGAAGCGCTGGGGGTCTGCCGAATCCGATTTGAAAAACAGGGGTTATCCCCGTTGTTCCTATTTTGACTAGCATTCAAAGGCCTGTGAGGTCACAGACATGCCCATAGGGAAGGTTAACTCATTTCAAATGGATTGGAACACGACAGCGTGATCCTTGGCTGCTCTTTTAACTATGCATGTTGATGCTTGGCTATGCATTAGCGGTGATTACCCAAGCGTTGGTAGTTCCCCAAGCGTTCCCCACGGGCCAATACCCGATAGTCCCGCTAAAAGCGGCTAATGCTAAGATATTGCAAACTATGGGAAAATTGGCTCCGACGGTAGGGATCGAACCTACGACCAATTGATTAACAGTCAACTGCTCTACCGCTGAGCTACGTCGGAACGGTCTGCACCGTATAGCTATGGTAATTTACGGCGTCCAGAGGGATTTGTCACTTTTTTCCAGATTTTTTCAAAAGAGTTTTAAACCCTCCGAAATGAGGCCGTGGCGCAAAGCGGACCTAGGGGCGCAATCTTGTTTTTTCCTGTAAGGTCAATCAGATGTGCAAGGACGTTGCGGGTCGCGGCACCCAACAATGCAGGCGGGGTTTCGGTGTAGATTTCGGCGGCGAGCGCCGCAGCAGTGGCGGGGCCGTGTTCTAGGGCACGCACGATATCTGCCTCGCGGGAAAGCCGATGCGAGACCAACCAATCCAGTCGCGCGGCAGGGTCTGTCACCGGGGCACCGTGGCCAGGGTAGAACACCCGCCAGCGGGTTTGCTGCAGTTCCGCGCAGGACGCCATAAAGTCGGTCAGATCCCCATCCGGGGGCGACACAAGCGAACTGGCCCAGCCCATAACGTGGTCTGCGGTGAAACAGGCGTCGCCCCACCGCAGGCTAATATGGTTGCCGATATGTCCGGGTGTATGAATCACCTGCACTTCCCAATCGTCACCGGCGATGGTCTCTCCGTGGCGGAGAAGCTGGTCGGGGATGAACTCCGCATCGATGCCTTCGCCACCGCCGATGTCTGATGCGGCGGCCAGTTGCTGCATCACGTCGGACCGACCGGCGAAAGCATCCCCGAATGCAAGGATTGGTGCGGCACATACGCGGGCAAGGTCTCGTGCCAGCGGCGAGTGGTCAAGATGGGTGTGGGTCACAATGATATGGCTGATGTGCTGGTCGGGCCCGATCGCATCAAGGATCGCCTGCAGATGGGACTGCGAGGCGGGCCCGGGATCAATCACCGCGATGCCGCGGGTTCCTAGCAGATAGGTATTGGTCCCGCGATAGGTCATGGGCGAGGGGTTGTCGGCCACAATGCGGCGCAAACCTGGCTCTAGCGTTTCGGCAGGTCCGATGGCGGGGTCAAAGTCGTCTGGGGGCAGCATGGTTTTGCCTTTCACTGGGGCAGGGGGCTGGCTAAGGTCTATCTCATGTTCTTTGTCTGGCTCAAACGTTATATGCCCCGCGGCATCTATGGGCGTGCTGCCCTGATCTTGCTGTTGCCGGTGGTGATCTTGCAACTGGTGATGACCGTTATCTTCGCGCAGCGGAACTATGAGGGGGTCACCAACCAGATGACCGATACGGTCCTGCGCGAGGTCGCCTTGGTCATGCAGCTGGTAGAGGCAGCCCCCACAGCCGATGCCGTTGCAGCCGCTGTGCAAAATCAGCTCGCGGTGCTCGAAATGCGCGTTGCCCCAGTTTCCGCCGCCGAGATTCCGTCGCGCAACCGGATGAAATGGTATGACTATTCCGGCCGGGTGATGGTGGCGCGGTTCGAGAGTAAGCTGCCGTCGTTTTTGAGCCTCGACTTGACCCAACCAGGGGGGGTGCATCTTTATACCCGGTCACGGTTCGGCCCGCTGGATATCCAATTTGAACGCCGCCGTATTTCAGCGTCAAACCCCCATCAGCTGTTTGTGTATACCTTTAGCTTCGGCTTTTTGATGACGTTGATTTCGTTCGTTTATCTGCGCAACCAGCTGCGCCCGATCAAACGTCTGGCCCGCGCAGCCGAAGCCTTTGGACGGGGGCGACATGTGCCATATACGCCCACCGGAGCGGTCGAAGTGCGCGCGGCGGGGGCTGCTTTTGTCGATATGCGCGCGCGGATCGAGCGGCAGATCGAACAGCGGACCTTGATGTTGTCGGGCGTCAGTCATGACTTGCGCACGCCGCTCACCCGGATGCGGCTTGGGCTGGCGATGATAGACGATGACGATGCAGAGCCGCTGTTGCAAGATGTCAACGATATGCAGGGGATGCTGGACGCGTTTCTGGATTTCGCAAAAGGCACAGCCGAGGGCGAGGCCGAAGCGCTGGACCCCCACGCGCTGATGCAAACCGCGGTAGAAGACGCGCAGCGTGCGGGGCGCAACGTGACCTTGCTGCCGCCCGAGGGGGACGGGACGGGCACTGTCCGTCTGCGCCGGATGGCGATTTTGCGGGCAGTGGATAATCTGATTTCGAATGCGGTGCGGTATGGCGCGCGGGCCGAGGTGTCGGTGCTGCTGACGGACAAGACGTTACGGATCAGGGTCGAGGATGACGGACCAGGCATCCCCGAAGACCTTCGTATTGAAGCCGTGCGACCGTTCTCTCGACTTGATCCTGCACGCAATCAAAACAGTGGTAGCGGCGGTGTTGGGCTGGGCCTCGCCATCGCGACGGACATCGCCCGCGCTCATGGTGGAATGCTGCGCTTGGGGTCTTCGGACAGTCTTGGCGGTCTGCGCGCCGATATTATCGTCGCCCGATAAGGGGGACAGCCGAGTTCATCATATTCGAACATTTTCTCGATACCTTGAACCAAACACACCCTTGCGCGTTGGTACTCAAATTAATGAGGATTATGTTGATGCGTATTGTTACTGCAGCCCTTCCGTTTTTGCTGGCGTCTCCCGCCTTTGCCGTCAACCCTGATGAAATCGCGTCCACCACGTATCAGGGGGGGGCATTGACTGACGGTCAATCCAGCCTCACCGTTGTTTTGCAGGTTCTTTTGGACCGCGCCGGGATCTCTCCGGGGATCATCGATGGATATAAGGGCGCGATGAGCGAGAGCGCGTTGCGCGGCTTTGAAGCGCGCGAAGGCTTTGTGATCGACGGATTGTTGGATTCCGAAGTGTGGTCGGCCCTTGGCGGTGACGCAGCGCCCTCCGTGCTGATGCAATACACGGTGACCGAAGAGGACACCAGCGACCTCACCGCTTCCATTCCCGAACACGTGGCCGAGAAGGCCAAGATGGAAAAGCTGGGCTATACCAGCGTGTCCGAACGTCTTGCCGAGCGCTTTCATATGGACGAGGATTTCTTGAAGTCGCTGAACCCCGGCGCGCGTTTTACCGCAGGTGAAACGCTGACCGTGGCCGATGTGGGGCCAAAGATGGAAGGCGAAGTCGCGCGGATCGAGATCCGAAAATCCGAACGCCGCGCTGTTGTTTACGCAGCAGACGGTCACATGATGACCAATTACCCCGTAGCCATCGGGTCGGATGAAACCCCGTCCCCCAGCGGCAATATGACCGTCGAAGCCGTGGCAATTGATCCCACCTATAGCTACAATCCGGATGTCAATTTTGTCGCCGATGGCGTCAAGGAACAGCTGACACTGCCGCCAGGTCCTAACGGTCCGGTGGGGTCGGTCTGGATTGACCTGTCCAAGCCAACCTATGGTCTGCACGGCACGGACACGCCGGCGTCGTTGTTCACCGCTGAAAGCCACGGTTGCGTGCGGTTCACAAATTGGGACGTCGAGGAATTGGCCCATATGGTCAGCGAAGGCGTTGAAGTCGTGTTTGTCGATTGATGCGGGCTGCGGTTTTTGTCCTCTGTCTGTTGGAACCGGCAGCCGTTTTGGCTGCGGGAGCTGACAGTTCAGCCCGTCCTGTTCCCCGCCCAACGGTGCAGATCGATGCGGATGCAGGCGCGGAAGCTGAAACTGAGGTCGAAACGCCCGATGAAGGGTCCATCCACCCCGCGATTTCCCAGCCACGAGGCAAAGGAATGCGCGATACCTTGCGGCTTAACGATCCGGATTATGCCACATGTCTTGCAAACCTAGAGGGGCTTGGGGTCACCTATAGCGAAGCGGCACCCATCGTTCCGACCGACGATACCGATTGCGGCATATTACGCCCCTTGACCGTGAGCGAGATTGCGCCGGGCGTGGAAATTACCCCCGCCGCCACCATGCGCTGCCCTGCTGTCAATGCGCTGGCGACATGGACCCGAGATTTCGTTCTTCCCGCTGCGCGGCGCATGACCGACCGTGGCGCTTTGATGTCCATCCAAAACGGGTCCGGCTACATTTGCCGACGCCGCAACAATGCACCCGATGGGAAATTGTCAGAGCATGCTTTCGGGAATGCGTTTGACGTTATGGGGTTCACCTTCGCGGAGGGTCCCCCCATCGCAGTCGAGCCGCGCGAGGCGCAGGGCACTATGGCCGAGGCGTTCCAAGATGCTGTAAGGGCGTCAGCCTGTCTGGATTTTTCGACCGTGCTGGGGCCGGGATCGAACGCTTCGCATGCGGACCACTTGCATCTTGATGTGATTGAACGGTCGCGGGGGTACCGCCTGTGCGAACAGGGAGGTGGCGCGATAGAGTAAGCATCGCCCAAAACTGTGCTAAATTCAGCGCCGAAACACCTTGTCTGAATAACCAAAACTGAATGGAAGACCTGGAGCGGGTAACGAGAATCGAACTCGTAACTAAAGCTTGGGAAGCTGCCGTGATACCTTTTCACCATACCCGCGCGCCGTGAGGTGACTTAATCCGATGTGGCGGGTGCGTCAAGCGGGGTTTTTGCCCGACGCACCCTTTGCTGGCCTTGAGAACACCAATCAGCGGCGGCGGCGTCTGCGGGTACCGCCTGAGCTGTCGCCGCCGGTATTGAACGTCTCGGTTGGTAGGGTGACGATGCTATTGAGGATCGGGAAGGGCTCTACCGCGTTGGGGATGGCAGAGGCGTTGACGAAATGCTCTTGGAAACGTGGTTCGATGGCGGTCTCGATCTTGTGGATGTTACGGACCGTCTCTTCGATCTCGGCTCGGCTTGAGGTGTTGAGCAATGCGATGCGTGCGCCGGTGCCCGCCGCGTTGCCAGCCGATGTGACCTTGTCCAGCGGTGCGTCAGGGATCATGCCAAGGATCATCGCGTGTTTAGGGCTGATATGCGCACCGAATGCGCCGGCCAGCACCACGCGGTCTACCTTGTCGACACCGAATTTATCCATCAGCAGACGCGCCCCTGAGTAAAGCGCGGCCTTGGCCATCTGGATTTCGCGGATGTCGCGGTTGGTCACGGTGATGCGTGGCCCGCCATCGGCAGTGCCGTCATAGACCAGATAGGAATTGGTGCGCCCGTCGGCAAAGACATTTGCCGATCCGGTTTGTTCAGCCGTACCGATCAGGCCAGGGGCGTCGACGATGCCGTGGACGCGCATTTCAGCGACCATTTCAATGATGCCCGAGCCACAGATGCCGGTGACGCCACTGGCCCCAATCTCGGCCTCGAAGGCGGGATCATCAGACCACAGGTCGCTGCCGATCACCTTGAAGCGGGCAATCTTGGTGACGGGGTCGATCTCTACCCGTTCGATCGCGCCGGGTGCGGCGCGTTGGCCGCTGCTGATCTGCGCGCCCTCAAACGCGGGACCCGTGGGGGAGGAACAGGCCAGCACTTTTTCGCGGTTGCCCAGCAAGATTTCAGCGTTGGTGCCCACATCGACGACCAGCACCAGATCGTCTGATTTATCTGGCGCTTCCGACAGGGCGACGGCCGCCGCATCCGCACCAACGTGGCCCGCGATACAGGGCAGCAGATAGACCCGTGCCGAAGGGTGGATGCTCAGGTCCAGGTCCATAGCGCGTAGACGCAGCGCGTTCGACGTGGCCAGCGCAAAGGGCGCTTGCCCCAGTTCAAACGGGTCGATCCCCAAAAATAGGTGGTGCATGACCGGGTTGCAAACGAAAACCGCGTCCACGATCAAGCCTTTGTCGATCCCGCTCTCGGTGGCGATTTCGTCAAACAACGTGTTCATGCCGGAGCGCACCGCGCGGGTCATCTCTGCCGCGCCGCCTTCGTTCATCATCGAATAGCTGACCCGGCTCATCAGGTCTTCGCCAAAGCGAATCTGCGGGTTCATCACGCCCGAAGAGGCCACGACCTCTCCGGTTTGCAGATCGCACAGGTGCGCCGCGATGGTGGTCGACCCAAGATCGACCGCGACCCCGTAAAGCGACCCTTCGTAGAAACCGGGCCAGAGATGCATGATCCGCGGCGGGTTTTCATCATCGCCCAAATGCACGGCAACTGTGACTTTCCATGCGCCCTTGCGCAGAGCGGGTTGCAGCGTTTGCAGGATTTGCAAATCGGCCTTTACGTTCTCAAGCTCCCATTGGTCGAGCAGAGCATCGCACAGACGCTCAAGATCGCCCGAGGGGTCGTGCATGTCGGGTTCAAGAACCTCGACGTAAAAGAGCTTGGTCGACGGGTTCAGGACGATATCGCGTGCTTCGGCCCGTTTGCGGACGACTTGTTTGTGGACCTGACTTTCGGCGGGCACGTCGATCACCACATCGCCCATGATTTGCGCCTGACAGCCCAGACGGCGGCCCTCGATCAGTCCGCGCTTGTCTTGATACCGCTGCTCTACGCTGTTCCATTCCGACAAGGCATCCTGGGCCACGGTGACCCCGTGTTTGGAAAACTGCCCATAGCCGGGAGAGACCTGACATTTCGAACAAATCCCGCGCCCGCCGCAAACGGAGTCCAGATCGACGCCCAACTGCCGCGCCGCCGTAAGCACCGGTGTGCCCTTGGCAAAGTGACCGCGTTTGCCCGAAGGCGTGAATACCACAAGGGGATCGTTGCTCATCTATCTTTATCCTCAACACTTTGCCGCACCATAGCGTAGCAGGCGGCAGGCGAAAGCCACGATGCGGCATAATGCCGGTCATCTGCGCCTGTGCGCCTCTGTGCGCGCACGCCGTGGTGACATAGCTGCGTTGCACAATGTCGTTAAGGTGCAAAAGGGTCTTTCCAATGCGACCCATCCATGAAATATGAAACCGCCAAATGAACCCATGCAAGCCGAGGTGCAAAATGGAGATTCGTGAGGCTCTGACCTTTGATGATGTACTACTGGTGCCAGCGGCATCCACCGTGTTGCCGTCTACGGCTGACACGCGGACCCGCGTGACCAAATCAATCGCGCTGAACATTCCGCTGCTTAGCTCTGCGATGGATACGGTGACCGAAAGCCGCATGGCGATTGCCATGGCACAGGCGGGCGGCATGGGGGTTATCCACCGCAACCTTACGGTCGACGAACAGTCCAAGGAAGTGCGCCGTGTCAAACGGTTTGAATCCGGCATCGTCTATAACCCGATCACCCTGCGGCCCGACCAAACGCTGGCGGATGCCAAGGCGTTGCAGGAACGCTATCGGGTCACAGGCTTTCCTGTGGTGGACGAAGCAGGTCGCGTCGTCGGTATCGTAACCAACCGCGACATGCGTTTTGCTTCTGACGATGCGACGCCTGTACGGGTGATGATGTCGAGCGATAATCTGGCCTTGCTGCAAGAGCCCGCAGATCGGGACGAGGCGATCAGCCTGATGAAGGCGCGCCGGATCGAAAAGCTGTTGGTCACGGATGCGCATGGCAAGCTGACCGGTTTGCTGACCTTGAAAGACACCGAGCTGTCGGTGCTGAACCCCACCGCGTGCAAGGATGATCTTGGGCGGCTGCGGGTTGCTGCAGCGACGACTGTCGGGGACGCGGGCTATGAGCGTTCGCAGGCCTTGGTGGAAGCCGGTGTCGACATGATCGTGATTGACACCGCGCATGGCCACTCTGCCGGCGTCGCAGAAGCCGTCCGCCGTGCGCGGGGGCTATCAAGCACGGTCCAGATCGTTGCGGGCAACGTTGCCACGGGCGACGCCACGCGTGCGTTGATTGATGCGGGTGCGGATGCCGTTAAGGTCGGTATCGGCCCGGGGTCGATCTGCACCACGCGGATGGTCGCCGGTGTTGGGGTGCCCCAACTGACCGCGATCATGGATTGCGTCAAAGCGGCGGGCGATGTGCCAATCATCGCAGATGGCGGCATCAAGTTTTCGGGCGATTTTGCCAAGGCAATTGCGGCAGGCGCGTCCTGCGCGATGGTCGGCAGCATGATCGCCGGCACCGATGAATCCCCCGGCGAAGTGATCCTGTATCAGGGCCGCAGTTTCAAAAGCTATCGTGGGATGGGCAGCCTTGGCGCAATGGCGCGCGGTTCGGCCGACCGGTATTTCCAAAAAGATGCCGCCTCGGACAAGCTCGTGCCCGAAGGGATCGAGGGGCAGGTGCCTTACAAAGGCTCCGCCAATGCGGTGGTACATCAGTTGGTTGGCGGTCTTCGCGCGGCCATGGGGTATACCGGCTGTGCCACGGTCGACGAGATGCGCAATAACTGTACTTTCGTAAAGATCACCAATGCGGGTCTGTCCGAAAGCCACGTGCATGACGTTCAGATCACGCGGGAATCTCCCAACTACCGCATCGGGTAAGTCCCTCCTATCAAAGGCGTAATCTACGTGACTCAAGCATGACCCCCGGCGCGCGCATCTCTGCCGCCATCGAGATTTTGAACACAATGGCGGATGGCGTTCCGGCAGAGCAAGCCTTGACCCGTTGGGCCCGTGGCAGCCGCTATGCAGGGTCCAAGGACCGTGCGGCGGTACGCGATCACGTGTTCGATGTCTTGCGGCAACGGCGATTGGCGGCGCACCTGGGGGCCGGCGAAACCGGGCGGGCGCTGATGATTGGGGTGCTGCGCGCGCAAGAGATCGACCTTGGGCCGCTGTTCAACGGGCAGGGCCACGCGCCGCTGCCGCTCTCCGAAGACGAGGCCACTGTGCCCGATGCGCCGAGCGATGCGGCGGTCTTATGGAACCTGCCGGATTGGATCATACCCCTGTTTCAGGCATCGCTGGGGGAGCGGGCCGACACGGTCGCGCAGGCCCTCCAGTCGCGGGCCCCGATTTCTGTACGGGTTAATACGGCGCAGGCATCGGTGGCCAATGTGACCCAGGCGCTAGCAGACGCCGGGATCGAAACGCGCGCCAATGATCTGTGCGAAACGGCCCTGACGGTGACTTCCGGAGAACGTAAACTTCGTAATTCTGACAGTTACTTGCACGGTGATGTTGAACTTCAGGATGCGGCCAGCCAAGCGGTTGTTGCAGCGCTGCCTGCCGGCACCCGTATGCTTGATTATTGCGCCGGTGGCGGTGGCAAGGCACTGGCGATGGCAGCGCGTCGCGATGTTTCGGTTTTTGCTCACGACATCGACCCGCGCCGGATGATCGATCTGCCTGCGCGTGCCGAACGCGCAGGTGCAACCGTTAAGCAGTTGGAAACGGACGAGCTTGAAGGGGCAGCGCCTTATGATGTTGTGCTGTGCGACGCGCCTTGTTCCGGTAGCGGCTCATGGCGTCGATCGCCCGAAGGGAAATGGACATTTACAGCCAGCCGTCTGGAAGAATTGACACATATCCAGGACAAAATTCTGGATCATGCGGCGACCTTAACTGCTGATACGGGCACTTTAGCCTATGCAACGTGCTCTGTTCTGCAATCGGAGAACGAGGACCGCGCGGATGCATTCATTGCACGTAATTCCGGGTGGAAGCAGGTTTTTTCACAACGATTTGAAGTAGATAATCAGGGAGATGGATTTTTCACCGCACATTTTAAACGTGTTTAAGATAATTTAAACTCAACTTTTGAGTGTCATTTTCTTTGACCTGATCGCGAATTAACAGCACATTAACCTTCATACGCCTAAATGGACTTGGTTCCACAGGTCGGGGAGAATGTGTTGGCGGAATATGGTGCGGTTCGTGAAATATTTCTTGGTAAACGTCCGCTATTGCTTTTAGCTTTTGTCGTTTCCGCCGCCCTTCTAAGTCTCATCGCCCCCGCGCGCTCTCTTGCGATGGTGTTACAGGCCACCAGTGCCACGGTGGCGATCGCAGTGTTTGTTAAATGCGTCGATGCGGCGCTGCGCCAGAGCCAGAAAAAAAGGCACCGTAGCGCCGCTACGGCAACGATTGCCGAAGACCCGCACCCCTGCGTTTTGACCACCGTAGCTGGCGCGATCATCACGCAAAACCCCGCTGCAATAGAAACGTTTAACCGGCCCACGCCGGCGCAGGTATCAGATCTTTTTGTGACGCTTTTTGCCGATCCCGTTGCGCTGACTGCACGGTTGGCTCTGCGGGCTTCCGATACAGGCGCCGCAAAGGACGACATCACCACACGGGACGGCACCATGCGTTTGTCGGTCCACCGCGTTGGCGAGGATCTGCTGTGGCGGCTTGAAACACTGTATGGCGTAAGCGATGCGGTTGCCGGCACCAAAGGCTATGCGTTGCCGATGGTGATGGTTAGTCAGACAGACGTCATTTTGTTCATGAATGCCGCCGCGCGCGCAATGGTGGGCAAGCGTGTGACCGCGCTTAGCCAGATCATCGGGGCGCTGCCATCTAGCACGGGAAAAATGGTGACGGTGCAGACGGCGACGGGGCCCCTGTGTATGACGATCACCGAGGTGCCGGCGTCGGCCAATCGGCGAGCGCTGTATTTCCTGCCGCATGGTGACGACGGGTACAAGGAAGTCGGGTGGTCGGCGCTCCAGCAGCTTCCAATTCCGCTGATAAAGGTGGCCCCGGGAGGAGAGGTAGTATCCTTCAATGACCCCGCGCAATGTCTGGTTGGGGCAGAATTGCTGAAGGGGACCGCCCTGTCAGACCTTATGGAGGGGTTAGGCCGTTCAATCGGAGGCTGGTTACAAGACACGATTGATGGGCGTCTGCTGCAAAAGCCCGAATTTTTGCGACTAAAGCGGAGTGACAAAGAGATATTCGTTCAGGTGCGTCTGAGCCTGATCTCCGAAGGCGGAACGCCGGCGCTGATCGCCGTCCTTCACGATGCGACAGAGCTAAAGTCGCTTGAAGCGCAGTTTACCCAAAGCCAGAAGATGCAGGCAATTGGCCAGCTCGCCGGTGGCGTGGCGCATGATTTTAACAATCTGCTTACTGCAATTTCAGGACATTGTGATCTGCTGTTGCTTAGACATGACCCAAGCGACCGCGACTATAGTGATCTGGTTCAAATCGACCAAAACGCGAACCGCGCGGCCGCGCTGGTAGGGCAACTGCTCGCGTTTTCGCGCAAACAGACGCTGCGCCCTGAAACCGTGAATATGCGCGATACGTTGGCCGATCTTACTCATTTGCTGAACCGCCTCGTTGGTGAAACGGTGACCTTGACGCTAAGCCACGATCCCATTTTGCAGCCGATCAGAGCTGACAAAAGACAGCTCGAGCAGGTGTTGATGAACCTGATCGTCAACGCCCGCGATGCGATGCCGGCGGGCGGGGAAATCAAGGTAACGACTGAAAATACCCAGCTTATTGAGCCTTTGACCCGCGATCGGGTGACGGTGCCGGCGGGAAAATATGTGACGGTACGGGTCGCGGACGAAGGTGAAGGCATTGCGCCGGACCGTTTGCAGAAAGTTTTTGAGCCCTTCTACACAACCAAACGCACGGGCGAGGGGACTGGGCTGGGGCTGTCGACGGCATACGGTATCGTCAAGCAGTCTGGCGGCTATATCTTTATTGATAGCGTGGTGGGGAAAGGCACAATATTCACCCTTTTTTTCCCTTGCCAAACCAAGGCAATCGACCCGCCGAAGCCGCTGAAAGAGCCTCTGCCTCTTACAGGGGGCAAACGGGATGATGGTACCATTTTGCTTGTCGAAGACGAAGCGCCTGTACGCGCTTTTGCAAGCCGCGCACTGCGCATGCGCGGATATACCGTGCTGGAAGCGGATTCAGCGGAAATGGCGCTAAAGACCCTCGAGGATGAGGCGCTGACCGTTGATGTGTTTGTGACTGATGTGATCATGCCCGGAATGGATGGCCCGACCTGGGTACGCGAAGCGCTGAAAGAACGACCGGGTGTGCCGGTCGTCTTTGTATCAGGCTACGCCGAAGACAGCTTTGGGGACGCGCAGATGACGATACCGAATTCGGTGTTTCTGCCTAAGCCGTTTTCTCTGACAGAGCTGACCAATACCGTGAACAGTCAGATGCAGTAAGCTATCGCTTTTTCACGAAATCGAGTCGTAGAGCGCAAACTCCTGTTCGAACTTACGCCTGAACCGTTGCTCTACGTCATGTGATAGATGCAAATCCATTTGAGGAGAGACATTCTCGGACTTCAGGTCCAGCTTCACCTCGAGCCGTTGCTCAAGAAAGGACTTTAGCCGATCCTGATTTTCGTATTTGAAATAGTGGGTTATTCCTGTCCCATTCGGCTGAGACGCCAGAAAATTTGACTGGCTCCCCACATCGGCGAACCCCGGTTTCTTGCCCTTCATATAGGCGAGGATGAACTCGTCAAAACTGACGTCGAAGGTTGCATTTGGCTTGCCCTGCATGAAGGGGCGCCGGCGATAGCGATACCAGCTGCCCAGCCAGCTGATCGGCTCGCGCATGACCGCCATCAGTTCCAGTTCTGCGTCACAGACCTTCAGAAACATGGGGCGGATAAACCGATTGTAACGATAGACCGGCGCATGTTTCAGCATCGGCGGCTCAGATATGACCATATCGGCGCGGGGTGCGAGCGCGGTTTCATAGGCAGTTGTACCGGTCTTGGGGACCGACAAAAAAGCAAGGCGTTCTTTAAAGAAAACAAGCACTTGAAAGAATACCTTTGGTCAAGAAAATAAATAATCCAGCATATCAATAGAATGTTAATCAGTTCGCGAAATAGATGAAAGGGGAAACAAACACGTTGTAATGTTCTCATTTTAGTCTCATATGGAACATACAAAGAACATCAAGATGGTCGGGGCATGATGATTGCGGCTTGCAGACCACTGTGACAGTAAGAGGATAACCTATCATGGCAACGGCAGATCTTTTGACTATGGACAACAAGAAACAAGCTGAAAAGCAAAAGGCCCTAGACAGCGCACTGGCACAGATTGAACGCCAGTTCGGTAAGGGGTCGATCATGAAACTTGGGGCCGAAGGGGCCATTCAGGACATCACGGCAAGCTCGACCGGGTCTTTGGGCCTGGACATTGCGCTTGGCATTGGCGGTTTGCCTATGGGGCGGATCATCGAGATTTATGGCCCGGAATCTTCGGGTAAAACGACGCTCACCTTGCACTGCGTCGCAGAGCAGCAGAAAAACGGCGGCGTTTGTGCCTTTGTGGACGCTGAACACGCGCTTGACCCCCAATACGCGCGCAAACTGGGCGTCGATATTGACGAGTTGCTGATTTCCCAGCCCGACACTGGTGAACAGGCGCTCGAGATTACCGATACGCTGGTACGGTCCGGTGCGGTGAACATGGTGGTGGTCGATTCCGTCGCTGCGCTGACCCCGAAGTCCGAGCTGGAAGGCGACATGGGCGACAGCTCGGTTGGGGTTCAGGCCCGCCTGATGAGCCAAGCGATGCGCAAGCTCACCGGTTCGATCTCGCGGTCCAACTGTATGGTGATCTTTATTAATCAGATCCGGATGAAGATCGGCGTTATGTTTGGCTCGCCGGAAACGACAACGGGCGGCAACGCGCTCAAATTCTATTCCTCCGTCCGTCTGGATATTCGCCGCATCGGCGCGCTGAAAGATCGCGACGAAGTGGTCGGCAACGCCACACGGGTCAAAGTCGTCAAGAACAAGGTCGCGGCGCCGTTCAAGCAGGTCGAATTCGACATCATGTACGGGGAAGGCATCTCTAAGATGGGCGAACTGTTGGATCTGGGGGTCAAGGCCGGCGTGGTCGATAAATCGGGCTCGTGGTTCAGCTATGGCGACGAACGGATCGGGCAGGGGCGTGAGAATGCCAAGACCTTCCTGAAAGAGAACATCGCCATGGCCAATGAGATCGAGGACAAGATCCGCGCCGCTCATGGGCTGGATTTTGCTGGTTCTGGCAGCGATGACGCGGACATTCTAGAAGCGTAACGCTTTCACCGCAGATGATTAGAAAAGGCGTGCCCCAGTGGCGCGCCTTTTTTCGTGGGGGCTGCCTGTGGACAGTGGTCTGTCACGCAGGTATTCGAAGGTAATTGTTTTTTGCCCCTCGAAAGGCCCCGCATATGAAGACGCTCAACGATATTCGCTCAACCTTCCTTGGTTATTTTGAAAAGCAGGGTCACTCGATCCAGCCGTCCAGCCCGCTGGTGCCACGGAACGATCCTACATTGATGTTCGCGAATTCGGGTATGGTGCAGTTCAAGAACCTGTTCACCGGCGTTGAAACCCGCGACTATTCTCGTGCGACGACCGCGCAAAAATGCGTGCGCGCCGGGGGCAAACACAATGATCTGGATAACGTCGGCTATACCGCGCGGCACCATACGTTCTTTGAAATGTTGGGCAACTTCAGCTTCGGTGACTATTTCAAAGCCGAAGCTATCGCCTTTTCCTGGGAGCTAATCACCAAGGAACTGGGCATCGACCCAAACCGGCTTTATGTCACCATCTATCATACGGATGATGAAGCCGCAGAGATCTGGAAGAAAGTCGCGGGCTTGCCCGACGACCGGATCATCCGCATCGCGACGGATGATAACTTTTGGATGATGGGTCCCACAGGCCCTTGCGGCCCATGCTCCGAGATTTTCTACGATCATGGCGATCACATTTGGGGCGGCCCTCCCGGCTCCCCCGAGGAAGACGGTGACCGGTTTGTCGAGATTTGGAACCTCGTATTCATGCAATACGAACAGTTCGAGGATGGCAGCCGCAAGGCATTGCCGAACCAATCCATCGACACGGGCATGGGGATCGAACGGGTTGCGGCGTTGCTGCAAGGCACCAACGACAACTATGCGACCGACCTGATGCGCAACTTGATCGAGGCGAGCGCAAATGCCTCCAACTCAGACCCCGACGGTCCGGGCAAAACGCACCACCGTGTGATCGCGGATCACCTGCGTTCGACGTCCTTCCTGATCGCGGACGGGGTGATGCCTTCGAATGACGGACGTGGCTATGTGCTCCGGCGGATCATGCGCCGCGCCATGCGTCACGCGCATCTTCTCGGTCTGAAAGACCCGCTGATGCACCGCCTTGTACCGGAACTTGTGCGCCAGATGGGTGGGGCCTACCCCGAATTGGGGCAGGCCCAGTCGCTGATCACAGAAACGCTCTTGCTTGAAGAAACCCGTTTCAAGCAGACGCTGGACCGCGGCCTAAAGCTGTTGGACGACGAATTGAAAGGCCTGCCCGCCGGTGCCGAACTGTCCGGCGAGGCCGCGTTCAAGCTTTATGATACCTATGGCTTCCCAGTCGACCTGACGCAGGACGCCCTACGCGAACAGGATCGCAAGGTCGATTTGGACGGCTTCAATGCTGCGATGGATGCGCAAAAGGCCAAAGCACGCGCGGCGTGGTCCGGCTCGGGCGAAGCGGCGGATGCGACCGTTTGGTTCGACGTCGCCGAGAAATCCGGCACCACCGACTTTTTGGGCTATGACACCGAAACCGCCGAAGGGCAGATTGCCGCCTTGATTCAGGACGGGACGCAGGTCACCGAGGTCAAACAGGGTGACAGCGTTCAAATCGCGCTGAACCAAACACCGTTTTACGCCGAAAGCGGCGGTCAGGTCGGGGACACCGGCACGATCAAAACCGACAGCGGCTTGGTCACTGTGACTGACACCCGCAAGACGGCTGGCGTGTTTATCCATATCGGCGAGGTGACCGAGGGAACGATAAAAACCTCTCAGGCTGCGGTGCTGGATGTTGATCACGCACGTCGGACATCGATCCGTGCGAACCACTCTGCCACCCACCTGCTGAACGAAGCGTTGCGCAACACGCTTGGGGATCACGTCATGCAGCGTGGCTCGCTGAATGCGGCAGACCGTTTGCGCTTTGATTACAGCCACAACCACCCGATGACAGCGGATCAGCTGGCCGCCGTCGAGGATGAGGTGAATAGCTTTATCCGTCAGAACACCGGCGTTGAGACACGGATCATGACCCCAGACGACGCCCGCGAGATGGGTGCACAGGCTCTCTTCGGCGAGAAATACGGCGATGAGGTTCGCGTTGTCTCAATGGGCCGAGAGGCCGGATCGGGCAAAGGCGTGGACAAGCAGACCTATTCGCTCGAACTTTGCGGCGGTACCCATGTGCGCCAGACCGGCGACATCGGGGCATTTGTTCTGCTCGGCGACAGCTCCAGCAGCTCGGGCATTCGCCGGATCGAGGCGTTGACCGGGACCGAGGCGTTGAAATGGCTGCGCACTCAGGAAACCGCCCTGTCGCGCGTTGCAGCTGAGCTCAAGACTTCCACCGTGGATGTGCCGGACCGTGTGCGCGCGCTGCTTGACGAACGCCGTGCGCTCGCCAATGAGGTCGCACAACTGCGCCGTGAGTTGGCCATGTCCGGCGGCGGAAACGCGGGCGCTGCGGCCCCGCGCGACGTGGGCGGGATCAAGTTTATCGCTCAGGTTCTCAATGGTGTGACGGGCAAGGATCTTCCTGCGCTCATCGACGAACACAAGGCGAAGCTCGGGTCGGGCGCAGTCCTACTGATCGCTGATGCCGATGGTAAAGCCGCCGTTGCTGCGGGTGTCACTGCCGATTTGGCCGCCACGCTGTCGGCGGTGGATATCGTCAAGACAGTCGTTGCCGAACTGGGTGGCAAAGGTGGCGGTGGCCGTCCTGAGATGGCTCAGGGTGGCGCGAAAGATATCGCAAACGCCGAGGCAGCGATTGCCGCGGCTGAAAATGTTCTGAAAGGATAAACCCCATGCCTGCTCTCTGGATCGCTCATGTCACCGTCACTGATGAAGACGCCTATGGTAAATATGCCAAGCTCGCTGGCCCCGCTATCGCGGCGCATGGCGGCAGCTTTCTGGCCCGTGGTGGCCGGTTCGTCCAGCTCGAAGGCAAAGAGCGCCCGCGCAACGTCGTGGCCCGTTTTGCGTCGGTCGAAGATGCGGTGGACTGCTATAACTCCGACGCCTACCAAGAGGCGCTGAGCCATGCCAAAGATGCCTCAGAACGCGAACTGATGGTCGTCGAAATCGACGGCTAAAGCCTAGGTTGAACCTCTGTCGGCGGGCCAAACCGGGCCGCCGACCACACCAAATCTCCCCCCAACATCGCTAGACATAAAAAAAGCAGGGCCGAAACAGCCCCGCTTTCCAAATGGTATTAAATCCTGGGGTCTGGGGCAAAGCCCCAGTCCAGTGATCGTTTAGCTTAAGCTGATTTCGCCATCCGCTTCCGCTCGTGCGGGTCCAGATAACGCTTGCGCAGCCGGATAGCGTTTGGTGTCACTTCAACCAGTTCGTCGTCATCGATATAGGCGATGGCCTCTTCGAGGCTCAGCGTGATGGGTGTGGTCAGACGAACGGCTTCATCGGTGCCCGACGCGCGAACGTTGGTCAGCTTCTTACCTTTCAGCGGGTTCACTTCAAGATCGTTCTCGCGGCTGTGTTCGCCAATGATCATGCCAGTGTAGACGTCGGCCTGTGGGCCGATCATCATTCTGCCACGCTCTTCAAGGTTCCACAGGGCGAATGCCACCGAGGTACCGTTTTCCATCGAGATCAGAACGCCAGCGCGACGGCCCGGGATCGGGCCCTTGTGCGGTGCCCAGGAATGGAAGACGCGGTTGATGACGCCTGTACCGCGTGTGTCGGTCAGGAATTCGCCGTGGTAACCGATCAGGCCGCGCGATGGGACATGGGCCACGATGCGGGTTTTACCGGCACCGGCGGGCTTCATCTCTACCAGCTCGCCTTTGCGGACGCCGGTGATCTTTTCGATGACCGCGCCAGAGTATTCGTCATCCACGTCAATGGTGGCTTCTTCGATAGGCTCGTGGCGGACGCCATCGATTTGTTGGAACAGAACCTGCGGGCGGGAGATCGAAAGCTCGAACCCTTCGCGGCGCATGTTCTCGATCAGAACGCCCATTTGCAATTCGCCACGACCGGCAACCTCAAAGGCGTCGCCACCCGGGGTATCGGAAATCTTGATCGCAACGTTGGATTCGGCTTCCTTCATCAGGCGCTCGCGGATCACGCGCGACTGAACTTTCTTGCCATCACGACCGGCCAACGGGCTGTCGTTGATACCGAAGGTCACGGTGATGGTGGGCGGATCGATCGGCTGGGCCGGTATTGCTTCGGAAACTGAGGTTTCGGCAAGCGTATCGGCCACTGTTGCCTTGGACATACCGGCGATGGATACGATGTCGCCTGCCTCTGCCAGCTCGATGGCCGTCTGCTCAAGCCCGCGGAAGGCTAGGATCTTGGTGCAGCGGAAGTTTTCGATCAGCGTGCCGTCGCGCGACATGGCTTTGATGCTCTGGCCCGCTTTCAACGTGCCGGTTTCAACACGACCTGTCAGCAAGCGGCCCAGGAACGGGTCACCGCCAAGGGTAGTGGCAAGCATGGTGAACGGCTTGTCAGTGTTTTCGATTTGCTTTGGCGCGGGAACATGCTCGAGCACCAGTTTGAACAAAGCGTCAAGATCTTTGCGCGGGCCATCCAGCTCCAGATCAGCCCAGCCGGAACGACCGGAGGCGTACATGTGCGGGAATTCGAGCTGTTCATCTGTGGCATCAAGGCTGGCGAACAGATCAAAGCATTCGTCCAGCGCGCGGTCAGGCTCGGCGTCTGCCTTGTCGACTTTGTTCAGCACAACGATAGGGCGCAGGCCCAGTTTCAGCGCCTTGGAGGTCACAAATTTGGTCTGTGGCATCGGGCCTTCTGCGGCATCGACGAGCAGGACAACTCCGTCTACCATCGACAGGATGCGTTCAACTTCGCCACCAAAGTCGGCGTGACCGGGGGTGTCGACGATGTTGATACGGGTGTTGTTCCAAACAACCGACGTCGGTTTTGCGAAGATCGTGATGCCGCGCTCGCGCTCCAGATCGTTGCTGTCCATCGCGCGCTCGGTCGTCGCCTGGTTTTCACGATAGGTGCCAGATTGTTTCAGAAGCTCGTCGACCAGCGTCGTTTTGCCGTGGTCAACGTGAGCGATGATTGCGATATTTCGCATGTCCATTGGGGTATGCCTTTGATACGGGAGGGGGCCGCGCACGCTCTCGCACCGCAGCATTTGGGCAGCGCTTAACGCGATACGCCACAGAAAGCTAGCCCTAAAGGATGTCAGCCGTCGGTGCTTGTGTCTTCTGCGCTTTCTTTGCGGTCGCGATAGTCCCGAACCGGTAGCGGTTCGTTAAAGGTCAGGGTGCGATAGGGGAAGGGGATTTCGATTCCTGCGTCATCCAGCGCCCGTTTCACGGCGGCGACGACTTTGTCGCGGCTGCTGCGGATGTCGATGGGCCGCGAGCCTGTCCACCAAGTAACCTCGAAGTTGATCGAACTGTCGGCAAATTCCTGCGCAAAGATTTCAACGTCGCGCACATCATCGCGCACCGCGTCCACCCCGCGCACCGCTTGGGCAATCACCTCGCGCGCGGCGTCTACGTCTTCGCCGTAGGCCACGCCGCAAATTACAGTGGTCCGGCGCACGTCACGGGCGGTGCGGATGGTGACGGGATTCTTAAAGAACATCGCGTTTGGGGCCACGACAAGTTGTCCATCGGTCTGGCGCACATGGGTGTCGCGGATCGTGATTTCTTCGACCTGCCCCTCGAACCCCTCGCATTCAATGTAATCCTCGACAGAAAAAGGTTCGCGGATGAGCAGTAAGATCCCTGCTAGGAAGTTCTCGAACACATCCTTAAAGGCAAAACCGATGGCCACGCCACCCACACCCAACGCAGTCAGCGCCTTGCCGGGGGTGATTGTGGGAAAGGCGATTGTAACGGCGATCAACACGCCAAACAGCCACATCCCCACGATAATCAGCATCATGATGACATCGATAAGCGACCGACGCATACGGGCGCGGCGCAGCACGCCCGGCACGATAGCCTGCACAATGCGGACGACAGCCCAGAGAAAACAAAGGAAGATGATCGACAAAATAAGCTGCGGCAGCACGCTCCAGAACCCGACGGCGTACCCCTCAAGCTGGTTACGCAAAGGATCGGGCAGGGTGCCCCAAACGGAGCTTAATGAATCGAGCATGCGGCACTTTCGGTCGTTGCGATATACGCTAACACCTTAACGCAGCGACGGGTTCCCGAGCAGGGCCATCTAATGGGTGGAACTGTTCGAAAATAGATGAATGACCAGCACGCCGCTGATGATCATCGACAGGCCCAAAACGGCGGCAAGGTCGAGCTTTTGCCCGAACACGAAATACCCGATGCCCGCGATGCAGACGATACCCAGCCCCGACCAGATCGCATAGACAATGCCCACCGGCATCACCTTGAGCGTCAGCCCCAGCAGATAGAACGAGATCGCATAACACACAACGACCGCGACAGAGGGCCATAGCCGCGTAAATTGTTGCGAGGCTTGCAGCGCGCTGGTGCCCAGGGTTTCGGTCACGATGGCGATCATCAGCCAGAAATAATGCATATCACCGTGCCCCCAATGCTGGTTTCCGACCCAGTCCTGAGACGGGCGCGGGCCGGTGTCAAGAGCCGGCGGGTCAGGTGGCGATGTAGCGGTCGCGGCGGTGGTTGAAGGTAATGATCAGGTTCAGCACCAGCGCGCCGAGCAAGGAATATCCCACAACCGAAGCAGGAAACAGGAATAACGCGACCGAAAAGATCACCCCATCGGTGATAAGCTGAACCCATCCCGCCTTGAACCCCGTGGTGTCTTGAACCAAGAGCGCGATCACGCCCAAGCCCCCAAGCGACCCATTATGTCGGAACATCGCCAGCAGCCCCAACCCGACCAGCGCGCCAAATATTACCGCTGCGAGGGCCGGGCTCAGCGACTGGATCGCAAACCCGTAGGGCAGAAATTCGGTGACAACAGACAGCATGGTGACCGAGATCAGCGATTTGATGGTAAATTCCGCACCGAGGCGTTTGTAGGCAAGGAAGTAGAACGGCAGGTTGATCAAAAAGAACACCACGCCGAAGGAATACCCCGTGAAATAGGCGATGATCACCGCCAAGCCCGCCGTCTGGCCGGTGATCAGTCCGGCAGAGGTCAACACGAAGATTCCGATACCGCACAAAAATACCCCGAGGCTTAGGCCTTGGACATCATCAAGCGAGCTGTGGTGGAGGGGGTCAGCATATGTCATATCGTGCAGATAGGGCAGCTATGTTGACCTGTCTAGGGGTGCTGCAATGCAGAATAATAGTTTTCCCCATTACATCGCGTCACGCTGGGTCTGCTGCACAGAAAAAGGGCCACCCGTTCAGGATGGCCCTTGCTTTGAGCGGTCTGCTTATTGCGCGCCGAGCGCTTTGTTCAGGTTCTCGTCGACCTTCTCCAGGAAGCCCATCGTGGTCAGCCAGCCTTGGTCGGGGCCGACCAGCAGGGCCAGGTCTTTGGTCATAGAGCCTGATTCCACCGTATCCACGACCGTCTTTTCCAAGGTTTCGGCAAAGCGGATCAGTTCGGCGTTGTCATCCAGTTTACCGCGATGCTTGAGCCCGCCCGTCCACGCATAGATAGACGCAATGGAGTTGGTCGAGGTTTCCTCGCCCTTCTGGTGTTGGCGGTAATGGCGGGTGACGGTGCCGTGGGCGGCTTCTGCCTCTACGGTCTGGCCGTCGGGGGTCATCAGCACGGATGTCATCAGCCCGAGCGAGCCAAACCCCTGCGCCACGGTATCCGACTGCACATCGCCGTCATAGTTCTTGCACGCCCAGACGTAACCGCCGTTCCACTTCATCGCACAGGCGACCATGTCGTCGATAAGACGGTGTTCATAGGTAATGCCCGCGGCTTTGAACTTATCTTCAAACTCGGTTTCGTAGATGTGTTGGAACAATTCAAGAAAGCGACCGTCGTATTGTTTGAGGATCGTGTTCTTGGTGCTCAGATAGACCGGCCAGCCAAGGTTCAGACCATAGTTCAGCGACGCGCGGGCAAAGTCGATGATGGATTTATCAAGGTTGTACATCGCCATAACGACGCCGGCGTCCGGCGCGTCGAAAACCTCGCGCTCGATTTCTGTCCCGTCCTCGCCGACGAATTTCAGTGTTAACTTGCCCTTGCCGGGAAATTTAAAATCGGTCGCTTTGTACTGGTCGCCAAAGGCGTGACGACCCACGACGATTGGTTTGGTCCATCCCGGCACAAGGCGGGGAACGTTCTTGCAGATGATCGGTTGACGGAAGATCACGCCGCCCAGAATATTGCGGATCGTCCCGTTCGGCGACCGCCACATCTCTTTGAGGCCGAATTCCTCGACCCGTGCTTCGTCGGGGGTGATGGTCGCGCATTTGACGCCAACACCGTGTTCCTTGATAGCGTGCGCGGCGTCTATGGTGATCTGGTCGTTGGTCTCGTCGCGAACCTCCATCCCTAGATCGTAGTATTTCAGATCCACGTCGAGATAGGGCAGGATCAGCTTTTTCTTGATGAAATCCCACATGATGCGGGTCATTTCATCACCGTCGAGCTCAACGATCGGGTTTTCCACTTTGATCTTGGTCATCGTCTGCGGTCCTTTGAGGTGAAACTGTCACCCGCATAGCCTACTCGGGCACGAATGCCTAGTCGGTATGCAATGGTATACTGAAGAGAGCTGTGCTGTTTACCAGATACCGCAGCCCTGCAACAGGGGTGTGACGCAAAGGAGAAAGGTCGGGCAGCTAAAGGCAGGGGGTGCTAGCCGCGGGCCGCGAACCATGCAGAGACGCGGCCTCGTGCGAATTCCCACAAGCCCGGCGCGCCGGCCTTGATCTTAGAGCCGACCTTTTCCACGAACTGGGCTTCCGTGACGTTATATTCGACCCAGCTGCCACCGCCTGCAGCAAGGTTTTGCATGGGGGGCTGGAAACGGTCCAACGATTTTGCAAAGCGGGCTGTGGGGGTCTTATTCGCTTCGAACTCTTCCCATGTGGCACGAAGATCGTCGCGTAAATCGTTGGGAAGAAGGCCAAATATCCGGTCAGCGGCAAGCTGTTCCTGGGCCTCCATATCGGCCGCATCGTAGCTGCCAAAGATCGGGTTGTCGCCTGCGTCAATCTCGACGAGGTCATGCAGGATCAACATTTTGATGACGCGGGTGATATCGACGCCTTCGCCCGCCTGATCCGCCAGCACCAGCGCATAGAGCGTCAGGTGCCAGCTGTGTTCAGCCGAATTTTCCGCCCGCGAGGCATCGCATAAAAGCGTCCCGCGTGTGACCGACTTGAGCTTGTCTGCTTCGTTAAGGAAGGCAATCTGTTGCTCTAGTCTGGTGGTCATACGTCAGCTTTCTTTTGCGCGGTGCGCGGCAAGCGCCTTGGCGATAAAGTCACGCCCCTGTCCGGCAGAAAGCCGCGTACGGATCGCTGTGACAAAGGCTTCTTCCATGGTCTGCGACGACGCGCCCAGAACAGCAGCGACTTCCATAAAAAGCCGCTCCTGTCCGGTTTCGCGTTGTACTGCCAGACATTCTTCGGCCAGCTGATTGGCCAGATCGACGACTGTCTGATCCGCCATTAACGGGTCGTTTCCGTCAGGCGACGCTTCACATAGTCCGTGGTCGACGTGATGAGCGTATCCATATGCGGCTCTTCAAAGAAGTGGCCGGCACCCTCGACTTCTTGGTGGGTGATGGTGATGCCCTTTTGCTCGTGCAATTTATTCACGAGGGTCACGGTATCAGCCGGTGGTGCTACGCGGTCAGCCGTCCCGTTGATCACCAAACCGGAAGCCGGGCAGGGTGCGAGGAAGCTGAAGTCATACATGTTCGCAGGCGGTGCGACAGAGATGAAGCCCGTGATCTCGGGGCGGCGCATCAGCAATTGCATGCCGATCCATGCGCCGAACGAGAAACCCGCAACCCAGCAGTGCTTGGAGTTGTTGTTCATCGACTGCAGATAATCCAGCGCTGACGCTGCATCAGAGAGTTCACCGACGCCTTGATCGTATTCGCCTTGGCTGCGTCCCACGCCGCGGAAGTTGAAGCGCAAAACGGTGAAACCCATATTGTAGAAGGCATAGTGCATATTATACACGACCTTATGGTTCATCGTCCCGCCGAATTGTGGGTGTGGGTGAAGCAGAATGGCGATTGGCGCGTCGCGTTCTTTTTGTGGATGGTAGCGGCCTTCGAGGCGGCCTTCGGGTCCGGGAAAAATAACCTCGGGCATGAGCGTCCCTGCTTGGGGTTCTAAGTGCAGCGGAATAGTTGACGAATTCGCTAAGGCAGTTTAGAACGGTTCTAACTTGTGTGATCCCACCTTTACCGGGGGTCAGACATTGCGTTTAGGCATTTCATGCGTCCTCGTCAATCAAACAGGCGCCTTTGGGAAAGGGAACACTGCAATGAAGCTGTCTACCAAGGGGCGGTATGCCATGGTCGCGCTGGCTGATATAGCGTTGCAGCCTGCGGATCGCCTGGTCAATCTGGGCGATATCGCGGCGCGTCAGTCCATTTCCCTGCCGTATCTGGAACAGCTTTTCGTCAAACTGCGTCGGGCCGAGCTGGTGGCATCGGTGCGTGGCCCCGGCGGCGGCTATCGTTTAGCGCGACCAGCGACGAATATTCGCGTTGTCGATATTCTGGCGGCGGTCGATGAAAAGGTCGACGCGATGCATGTGGGGGCAGGTGCCTCTGGCGGGTCGTCAGGCAGTCGTGCGCAATCCCTGACCAACCGTTTGTGGGAAGGGTTGAGCGCGCAGGTCTATGTGTACTTGCACCAGACGCGGCTGTCAGACGTTGTCGCGAACGAGCTCGCCCCCTGTCCGGCGGTGCCGAACCTCTTTGCCATCGTGGACGAGGCCGACGCGGAATGAGGGACGCTGTCCCTCACACTCCCTGGGATTTAGGACCATCTGGAAGCTGATATGAGAACCTATCTGGATCATAACGCGACCACCCCGCTGAGGGCAGAGGCGCGCGCGGCCATGCTGGCGGCGATGGATGTGGTGGGCAATCCCTCGAGCGTCCATGCCGAAGGGCGTGCAGCCAAGATGATGGTTGAAAAGGCGCGGGGGCAGGTGGCCGGACTGGTCGGCTGCGATGTCTCGGAGGTGATCTTTACCAGCGGCGCCACTGAGGCGATTACAGGCGTGGTTCAGGACTCTACCGCGGTGACCGGCGCGCCGATTGAACATGAAGCGGTGCGGATCTGGTGCCCTGAGGCAGACCAATTGCCCGTGGATCGCAATGGTCACGTGGATTTGACCGCGCTGCCGGACGGTGCTTTGGCGGGGGTGACGCTGTTCTTGCAGCGGGCCAACAGCGAAACCGGCGTGCTGCAGCCTGACACTCTGTGCGCCGAGCTGTCTCGTTTGGGCGCGTCGCCCGCATCCGTGTTGCGCGATGCGGTGCAGGCGGCGGGCAAGCTTTCCGATCTGGGCCGTTGGCGGTCAGAGGTCGGGCGTCATGCCACATTGGCGCTCTCGGCGCATAAGTTGGGCGGTCCCAAGGGGATCGGCGCGTTGATCGCGGGGCCGCAATATACCCCTGGATTGATGCAGCCGATGCTGCGCGGGGGCGGGCAGGAGCTGGGGCGTCGTGCAGGGACCGAAAATGTCATCGGCATCGCCGGCTTTGGTGCTGCTTGCGCGGCAGCGGCGCAGGATTTGGCGGATGGTGTCTGGGAACGGGTTGCAGACCTTAGAAATGTTCTAGAGAAGGCTCTTGAGGCTGCGTCAAAGAAGACTATTTTTGTTGGGAAAGATGTGGCGCGTTTGCCGAACACCTCTTGCTTTATCACGCCTGGATGGCGCGGTGAGACGCAGGTGATGCAGATGGACCTTGCGGGCTTTGCGATCAGTGCGGGGTCTGCCTGTTCCAGCGGCAAGGTGGCGACAAGTCGGGTGTTGACGGCCATGGGCTTTGACGAGGCGTTGGCATCTTGTGCCGTGCGCGTGTCGCTGGGGCCGGACACCACAGAAGAAGAGGTCATGCGTTTTGTCGACGCATGGACCGCGAAATTGAAAAAACACGAGGCGCGGGCCGCTTGATGCGCACCGCCAGTTGAAGGATGAAAAGCATGGATAGCACATTGGTCAAAGACGTAAATGATGGCGTCAAAGAAGGTGTTGATCAGGACACCGTGGATGCCGTGCGCGAAGTCGGCGGTGCCTATAAATACGGTTGGTCCACCGATATCGAGATGGACTATGCCCCGCTGGGTCTGAACGTCGATATCGTCAAGCTGATCTCGGAAAAGAATGAAGAGCCGGAGTGGATGCTTGAATGGCGTCTGGCGGCCTATGAGCGCTGGTTGACCAAGAAAGAGCCGAATTGGGCGATGGTGGACTACCCTGAAATCGACTTTCAGAACCAGTATTACTATGCGCGTCCCAAATCCATGGCGGTCAAGCCCAAGTCCCTGGACGACGTAGATCCCAAGCTGCTCGAGACCTACAAGAAGCTGGGTATCCCCTTGAAAGAGCAAGCCATTCTGGCGGGCGTCGAGGGTGCAGAAAACATGGGCGATGAACCTCGCAAGGTTGCTGTGGACGCCGTGTTCGATTCTGTTTCCGTCGGGACCACCTTTCAGGACGAGCTGAAGAAAGCCGGCGTGATTTTCTGTTCGATCTCGGAAGCGATCCGCGAGCATCCGGAACTGGTCAAGAAATACCTTGGTTCGGTCGTGCCGGTGAATGATAACTTCTACGCGACGCTGAACTCGGCTGTCTTTTCAGACGGGTCGTTTGTCTATATTCCGCCGGGTGTGCGCTGCCCGATGGAACTGTCGACCTATTTCCGTATCAATGCGGAAAACACTGGCCAGTTCGAGCGCACGCTGATCATCGCCGACAAAGGGTCCTATGTGTCCTACCTCGAGGGTTGTACCGCGCCGCAGCGGGACGAAAGCCAACTGCACGCCGCGGTGGTCGAGATCATCATCGAAGAAGACGCCGAGGTGAAATATTCGACCGTTCAGAACTGGTATCCCGGTGACGAGAACGGCAAAGGCGGGATCTATAACTTTGTGACCAAACGTGCCGATTGCCGTGGCGACCGTGCCAAGGTGATGTGGACGCAGGTTGAAACCGGTTCGGCTGTGACATGGAAATACCCGTCCTGCATCCTGCGCGGCGATGATAGCCAAGGCGAGTTCTATTCCATCGCGATCGCCAACAACATGCAGCAGGCTGACACTGGCACCAAGATGATCCACCTGGGCAAGCGTACCAAGTCGCGCATCGTGTCCAAGGGGATTTCGGCGGGCAAGGCGCAGAACACATACCGTGGACTGGTATCCATGCACCCCAAAGCCAAGGAATCGCGCAACTATACGCAATGTGACAGCTTGCTGATCGGCGACCAGTGCGGTGCCCACACTGTACCGTATATCGAGGTCAAGAATAACAGCAGCCGTGTCGAACACGAGGCAACGACATCCAAGGTGGACGACGACCAGCTGTTCTACTGCCGTTCGCGCGGGATGGACGAGGAAGAGGCGGTGGCCTTGGTGGTCAACGGCTTCTGCAAAGACGTGCTTCAGGCACTGCCGATGGAGTTCGCAATGGAAGCGCAAGCATTGGTTGCGATCTCTCTTGAAGGTTCTGTGGGGTAATCGCGATGATGCGCAAACTGACATGGGATGTGACCATCGCCGCCTTGGTTTTCTGGGTGCTGATGGCTCTGGTTCGGGGCGGCGGGCTGACGCTCGCCGCGTTTGAGAACACGTTCTTTCAGATGCTGATCTTTGCGATGATCTATGCTGCGATCCGTGTGGCGCTTTTGGTGCTGCGCAAGGGGGATGACACATGATCATCACCGTGTACGAGGACGCAGCAAGCTGATGCAACTATCGGCTGACACCATGCCTTTGCGATTGCACTGGTGGAAGGCGGTCCCGAATTTCGGGGACGCCATTAGCCCTGTGGTGCTGGCCCATGTCTCGGGCCGGCCTGTGGAGCATGCTGGTGTGCGCAAGGCTGATGTCTGGGCGATCGGATCGCTGTTGCAGGTGGTCAAGCGCAACTTTAGCGAGGCGCAGGATCATCGGCCGGTGATCTGGGGGGCAGGATTGTTGCATCCGGTGCAGGGCACAGGGTTTACCGACCATGTGGATATAGCGCTGGTACGCGGTCCGATCACAGCCGCGTTGTTGGGCTTGGAATTGTCCGAGTTTGGCGATCCGGGGTTGTTGATCAATGCCGTTTGGCCGCACAAACGGGCACCGAACGGCAGGATCGGTATCGTGCCGCATCACTCGCTGATTGATGATCCCGTGCTGCAAGCGCTTGTCGCCAGCGATACACGATATCAACTGATCGATCCACGCGGCGATGCCCAGGCGGTCTGCGACGCGATTGCAACGTGCGATCATGTATTTGCATCATCCCTGCACGGGTTGATCGTGGCCGATGCCTATGGCGTACCCAACAGCTGGCTGGCCCCGACGGGGCAGTCACGGTTGAAGTACCTCGACTATGCAGCTTCAGTCGGTCGGCCGATGCAGGCCCCGATGCAGATCGAAGATATCCCCACAGCGGTTCTACCCGATCCGCTGTCACCGCTTTCCTATCAGGCGGGCATAGATGCCTGCCGAACCGCCCTTTATGCGCGTTTTCCCAAAGCCTTACAGGCAGGGAGAGCGGCATGAAATCTTACACCGATGACGGCCCCTTGGCGGGGTTTTCATTCACTCAATTCACTGTCATTGCAGCGCCAAAGCGCAAGAAAAGGAACCTCCCATGCTGAGCATCAAAGGCCTGAAGGTAAAACTGGAAGACGAAGACAAGCAAATCCTGAAAGGTGTCGATCTTGAGATCGAAGCCGGTAAGGTACACGCGATCATGGGCCCCAACGGGTCGGGTAAATCCACGTTGTCCTATGTCCTGTCTGGCAAAGGCGGCTATGAGGTCACTGAAGGCTCCGCCCATCTCGGCGATATCGACCTGCTCGACATCGATCCCGAAGAGCGTGCGGCGGCTGGCCTGTTTCTGGCGTTCCAGTATCCGGTTGAAATCCCCGGTGTCGGCAACATGACTTTCCTGCGGACGGCTGTGAATGCACAGCGCAAGGCTCGTGGCGAAGAAGAAATGTCTGCGGCAGAGTTCCTCAAGGTTGTGCGCGCACGTGCCAAAGACCTGAAGATCGACGCAGAGATGCTGAAGCGTCCCGTCAACGTCGGTTTCTCCGGTGGCGAGAAAAAGCGGAACGAAATCCTGCAAATGGCGATGCTCGAGCCAAAGATGTGCATCTTGGACGAAACAGACTCCGGTTTGGACGTCGACGCGATGAAATTGGTTGCTGATGGCGTGAACGCGCTGCGCACCGAAGGGCGCGGCTTCCTTGTGATCACCCACTACCAGCGTCTGCTGGACCACATCAAACCCGACGTCGTGCACATCATGGCTGACGGTCGGATCATCAAAACCGGTGGCCCCGAGCTGGCGCTTGAAGTTGAAAACAACGGGTATGCCGACATCCTGTCAGAGGTGGCGTAATGGCCGAAGCAGCGACACAACAAACCCCGACCGAGGCGTTGATCGCCACGTTGGATCTGCCCCAAGGGGGCTGGTCCGATGCGGCACGCAAAGACGCACTATCGCGGCTGCAACAGGCAGGTCTGCCGGAGCGTCGTGACGAATACTGGAAATACACCCGCCCTGATACGCTGACCCAGCCGCAGGCGACTTCGGCTGCCTTGCGGGCGTCTGATGATGTGGTCCTGTTCGACCAGATTGACCGGCTCAAGCTGGTGTTTGTCGATGGCGTGTTCGACGCGGATGCGTCTGACGCATTGGCGCTTGATGGTATCACGATTGAACGGCTGTCCCAGGCAGACGCGGACCTGCATTGGGCCCGCGATCTTTATGGTACGCTGGAAAAGAACGGCCAAACTCCTGTGGCACGGCCCTTGGCCGCGCTGAACACGGCGTTTGCGCCCGATGGCGTGCTGATCCATGTGACGGACAAAGTCTCCAAGCCGGTGAACATTATCTATCGCCGGACGTCGGAAACAGCCGATGTCATACTGCACAGCGTTATCAAGCTGGACGCCGGTGCCGAATTCACGTTGCTGGAAAACGGCCCCGTGGCTGCGCGCTTTAACGGTGTGCTCGAAGTCGAGGTCGGCGACAACGCTGCGTTCCACCATGTGCGCGCCCAAGGGCGTGACCATGAACAACGCGCAGCGACGCATATCTTTACCCGTCTGGGGGCTGAATCCGCGTTCAAATCCTTTACGCTGACTGCCAATGGCGTGATGACGCGCAACGACTGCGTGATCGAGCTGACTGGCGATGATGCGGCGGCTCATGTCGCGGGTGCCAGCGTCGGTGATGGTTCTGATTTCCACCACGACGACACGGTGTTCGTAACCCACGACGCGGTAAACTGCGAAAGCCGTCAGGTGTTCAAGAAGGTTCTGCGCAACGGGGCGACCGGCGTGTTCCAAGGCAAGATCTTGGTCAAGAAAGACGCGCAAAAGACCGATGGCTATCAGATCAGCCAGTCGTTGCTGCTGGACGAAGATAGCCAGTTCCTCGCCAAGCCCGAGCTTGAAATCTACGCCGATGATGTCGCCTGTTCGCACGGGTCCACATCTGGTGCGATTGACGAGGATGCCTTGTTCTATCTGCGGTCGCGCGGTGTGCCCCATAATGTCGCGACCGATCTTCTGACCTTGTCCTTTTTGGCCGAGGCCGTCGAAGAGATCGAGGACGAAACTCTGCGCGAAGAGATCACCGCACGGCTTGCCGCGTGGCTTGAGCGGCACGCAGCCTGATGGCGGCGACACGCGATATCGTGGCCAGCTACCGCAACCCCGCCGCCGTTGTGCGGCGGTTGTTGGGGCAGGGCCCGCGGGAGGATCGCAACCTGATCTATCTGATGGTCGCGTGTCTGATCTTTTTCGTGGCCCAGACCCCGCGTCTGGCCCGCGAAGCCCATGTCACCGGCACCGAGCTGGACATGTTGCTGGGGGCGACCCTGATGGCATGGCTGTTCATCGCGCCGTTGATTTTCTATATGCTCGCGGCGGGCACGCAAATCATCCTCAAGGTGATGCGCGGCCGCCCGAGCGGGTATAGCACCCGTCTTGCGCTCTTCTGGGCCTTGCTGGCGTCCAGCCCCCTTGTGTTGCTGCACGGACTTACGGCAGGGTTCGTCGGCGAAGGGATCGAGCTGCGCATTGTCGGACTGATCTGGCTTTGCGTATTTTTATGGTTCTGGATCAGCGGCTTGCTGGTTGCATATCGGATACGCCCATGAACGCCCCTGACATACGATCGGTTTTGTCCGAGTTGGTCATTCTAAGCTTGCGCAACCCTCGCGCGGCGGCACAGCAGATTATCGGCTGGCGGCTTGATCGCAATGTATTGTGGACCGCGCTTGCGCTGGCGGCGGCGGTGAACACGTTGATTTTCTCGGTCAGCCTTGTGGTGCAACCGACACCGGGCATGCCCGCGTTCTTTACCAGTCCCTTGGCGATGTTCGTACTGCTGACAGGGGTGTTGGTGATCACCACACACGGGCTGTTCTGGACGGGCCGTGCGCTTGGCGGCGACGGCAACCTTGGCGATATATTGGCGTTGGTCGTGTTTTTGCAGGTCTTGCGCATTATCGCGCAGGCGGCGATTTTCTTGCTCATGTACATCTCTCCTGGCGTGTCGGTACTGGCATCGTTGGCGACCGGGATCATCGGTCTTTGGATATTGGTGAACTTCATTGCCGCGGCGTTCGACTTCGCCGGTTTGGGCAAGGCCGTTGGCGTGTTGCTGATTGCTATGGCGGCCGTCGTTTTGGGGATGAGCCTGCTTCTTTCTATCGTGGGCATTGCTGCCCAAGGAGTGCTTCTTGATGTATGATGTAAACGCCATCCGCCGCGATTTCCCGATCCTGTCCCGTGAAGTGAACGGCAAGCCGCTTGTCTATCTCGACAATGGTGCATCGGCGCAAAAGCCGCAGGTCGTGATCGATGCGATCAGCCGTGCCTATAGTCACGAATATTCCAATGTTCACCGCGGGCTGCACTATCTTTCTAACCTTGCAACCGACCAGTACGAAGCCGTGCGCGGGACCGTTGCGCGGTTCTTGAACGCCGGGAACGAGGATCACATCATCTTTAACTCCGGCACCACCGAAGGGATCAATCTGGTCGCCTATGGTTGGGCCATGCCGAACCTGTCGCCGGGCGACGAGATTATCCTGTCGGTGATGGAGCATCACGCCAACATCGTGCCGTGGCATTTTCTGCGCGAACGCCAGGGCGTGGTGATCAAATGGGTAGATGTGGATGCGTCTGGTGCGCTTGATCCGCAGGCGGTGATTGATGCGATCACCCCCAGAACCAAGCTGATTGCGGTGACGCAGGTGTCGAATGTGTTAGGAACGGTTGTGGACGTCAAGGCGATCACCGCCGGGGCCCACGCCAAAGGTGTGCCGGTACTGGTTGACGGGTCGCAAGCAGCGGTCCACATGCCGGTGGATGTGCAAGATATCGGCTGCGATTTCTATGCGATCACCGGTCACAAGCTCTATGGTCCATCAGGGTCCGGTGCGATCTATATCCACCCCGACCGCATGGCCGAGATGCGCCCGTTTCTCGGCGGTGGTGACATGATCCGCGAAGTCACCAAAGACGGCATTATCTACAACGATGCGCCGATGAAGTTCGAGGCGGGCACCCCCGGGATCGTGCAGACGATCGGTATGGGCGTCGGACTAGAATACATGATGAACCTCGGAATGGAAAATATCGCCGCTCATGAAGCATCCTTGCGTGATTATGCAGTGACCCGTCTGGCAGGATTGAACTGGTTGCAGGTTCAGGGCACCACGCCGGATAAGGCCGCGATCTTCAGCTTTACGCTGGACGGGGCGGCGCATGCGCATGATATCTCTACCATCTTGGACAAGAAGGGCGTTGCCGTACGTGCGGGGCAGCATTGTTGTGGGCCGCTTATGCAACATCTGGGGCAAACCGCCACCTGCCGCGCCTCTTTTGGGATGTACAACACCAATGCCGAGATCGACACGCTGATCGAAGCGCTTGAATTGGCGCATGATCTCTTTGCATGAGACTGAACTGATTTTGTAATTGCAGGGGGCGGGTAGTCTGGCTATACCGCCCCTATATGGTCCCATAGCTCAGCTGGATAGAGTGCTCGCCTCCGAAGCGAGAGGTCGCTGGTTCGAATCCAGCTGGGACCACCATTTCCCTTATTCCTGATATATTCACGAAGTCGTTTCGCGCGTTATACCTGTACGTTTTCTGGCACGTCGTCACGGTGCTGGAGGGCAGGTGCGTCCGCTGAACCGGCATCTGCTGCGTGGATAACTTTCGGGTGCTGTGCCGCGACAGTGGCGTAGTCCATATGAAATACCGAGCCCTTGCCGACTTCGCTTTCGTAAAAGATCTTTCCCGACATCTGCTGGGCAAGCTGCTGCGAGATGTGCAAGCCCAGACCTGAGCCCTGCGTCGCGAATTGGCCGCCGTTTTTGACCTGCGCGAACCGGCCAAAGACCTGTTCTTCCATCCCATCAGGGATACCACGCCCGCTGTCTTTGATCGACAGTCGCACGTGGCCGTCAGAGACCGACAGCGCGCCTTCGACGACGCTGCCGGGTTTAGAGAATTTGATCGCGTTCGAGACAAGGTTGTCGATTATTTGCCTGATTGCAAAGGCGTCGCCGGTGATAATCGCGGATTGGTCACCCTTGGGCCGGACGAGCTTGATCCGCTGTTCGGCAGCGAACATTTGGTTTTCCTCGAGGCTGTCTTTTAAAAGGGCCCCAAGATCGACCGGCTGCTGATCAAGGGTAAGGGCGTCCCCATCGATTTTCTGGGACAGTAGAATGTTGTCGACCAGCCGAGACAGGCGCACACCGTTACGCTGTGCGATTTCAAGCGGAGACCGGACGCGGTCGTCCATCTCGCCCAGACGTCCACTGAGGGCCAGAGCCAAGCCTCCTTTGAGCGACGTCAGCGGCGTGCGCAGCTCATGACTGACAGCCGAGATAAATTCGTCCTTGGCACGATTGGCGTCATCTGCACGCAGCAACGCATTCTCGAGGGCGCGGGTGATGGCGATGCGGTCAGTAATGTCGACCAACGTGACGCTCCAGCCCAGAATGGCACCGCCTGGGTCCAGCGGGCTTTCGATCTCTTGGATCCGAGGATCATAGACGCGTTCGTCGATGGTCACGGATGCATCGGTGGTCCTTAGGCTACGGGTATCAATAGTGGCGAGAAGGGCGGCGGCTTCGGCCTTGGGGACCTTGCAGAAGCCGCGGTTCTTTGCAGCTGTGTTCATCAAGACGACGTTTTTGTTATTATCCACAAGAACAACAGCTTCGCTCATTGTGTTAAACAAGGCGGATTGACCGACCGACGCCATATCCAACGTCTTGTTTGTGAGCAGCATAAACGTGAAGGCGAAGATACCTACGCTGAACATAAACGACGTCGGGTCCAGTCCGAAAATGGTGAAGCCCAGAAAGATATAGGCTGCATTTGCTGCAAGCGGGGTCATCGTTACGACGGCTAGCATCGTTAGCAGCGGCCACGCTGACCGGCGCGACCGCCTGAACCCTTTATAGAGACCATAGTAGGTGGCGCCGACGAAGGTATAGAGCACGGCCATAATCGCGTAGAAGCCGGGCCCGTGGATGTAGTCGATCTGGCGCGCGCCTGGTGGGATCGTGGTCGCGTGATCATATACCAGACCATGATGTGTGTTCGTCGCAGCAAAAGCGAAAGATAGCAGCGGGGCAAGCACAAGTGCTGCCACCACGCGTTTTTTGCTGAGCCAGCTGGACTGATGGACGTAGGCGTAGACAAAGAAACACCACGCCACAGGCACCAGCGCGTTCCCCAGCCACGCGGCAACGCCCAGTTTGTATTGACAGTCAAAGGCCGCCGCTGATGCTTCTGCACCAACGATAAGCAGCGTATAGATCATCGCAAAGAAGGTGAGCGCGTAGTAAAGCTTGCCCCGAAATCGCTGGACCCGCAGCATCGAAATCATGACGATCGCCGCAATAAGGCTGACACCGCCTGCCGCCCAAAAAACGGGCTGCGTGGTTATTCCCTCAAAGCATGTCGTCATAGATCCACCTACGGGCTGCGTCTTGGCATTTCATACTAGCCACACAGTTGTGTTCATTTTTAGACCGAACTTGGACTGCCGGAATGCGCCATGGGAGGTGGTCGTTACCAGAGTCTAGGACAATACAAAGCCCTTTCGGCTTTGCGCCTAGATCATGCGTGCTTGAGGTATGCGGTCAACCTCTGATTGCTGGAAACAGGACTTTCGTCCTAAAAGAAAACCCCGCAAACCAGAGTTTGCGAGGTTTTTGTTCTTGGCGGTAGGGAGAATCCCCATTACCGGCGACGGCCACCCTTGCGGCCAGCGCGTCCGCGACCCTCTTGGCCGGCCTTGGGCGCGACCTTGTTGAACTTGATCCATTCGGTCCCGTGGGGGTCACGGTCGAACAAGAAGTTGGCGGCACGGATTGCCTCCATCTCTTTGCCGGGAGTGGGTTTTGTCGATCCCATGCCGAGCAGCGTCACAAAAGTTTCATCGTCAATCTCGTCAGGCAGGATGATGCCCGCCGCGACCAGTTCGGCTTTTTTCTCGGCAATTTTTGTCGGGTTCACTGCCAGCGTGATCGGGTTCATGATTGCAGAGGTCATGCCCGCCCCCATCGCCATGGGCAGGAAAGCATTGTTGATGCCGTGGCGGTTGGGCAGACCAAAGCTGATGTTTGACGCACCGCAGGTGGTGTTTACGCCCAGTTCCTCGCGCAGACGACGCACAAGGGTAAAGACTTGATGCCCTGCCGTCGCCATCGCCCCAATCGGCATCACCAGCGGATCAACCACGATGTCGTGCGCCGGAATGCCGAAATCTGCGGCGCGTTCGACGATCCTCTTGGCGACTTCAAAACGCACATCGGGGTCTTCGGAGATGCCAGTGTCATCGTTAGAGATCGCAACCACCGGCACGTTGTATTTCTTGACCAAAGGCAGCACCAGTTCCAGCCGCTCTTCTTCGCCTGTTACCGAATTCAGGAGCGGACGGCCTTCGCATGCCTCAAGACCCGCTTCCAATGCGCCAGGAACAGAGCTGTCGATACAGATCGGAATATCGACGGCGTTTTGCACAACGCGGATCAGTTCTGGCATCAACATCGGTTCGACAAAGTTATTGTCGGCATAGCGCGGATCTTCGGCCATTTTATTCGAGAACACAGCACCGGAGTTCACGTCCAGAATGTTTGCCCCTGCTGCGGCCTGTGCGATGGCGTCGGCCTCGACGCGGCTGAAATCGCCACGTTCCAGCTCTTCGGCGAGGATCTTGCGGCCCGTTGGGTTGATACGTTCCCCGATCACGCAGAAGGGCTCGTCAAAGCCGATGATTGCTGTTTTGGTTTTGGATTCGACGACGGTTCTGGTCATGGTGTTCAGTCTTTCCTTAGACGGAGTTGGCTGGTTGCGCAGCAGGTCCGCCATTTTCAATGGCCCAGTTTGCATTCGTTTTGATCCCACCCAGCGGGAAGAAATGCACATGGGTAATGTTGAAATCTGGGTTGGCCGCTTTGTGCGTGGCCAGTTCGGTGATCACATCTGTCGGCTCGTAGGGCAACAGCAGTTTGGTAACGTCCATCGCGCGCTTTTGCAGCACCCTCAGCGAAGGGCCGACGCCGCAGGCGATGGCAAATTTGATCAAGGTTTGAAGCTTGGCGGGCCCCGCGATACCGATATGGATCGGCAGGTCGATTCCTGCGTGTTTCAGGGTGTCGGCCCATTCGATGATTGGCTGCGCCTCGAATGCGAACTGCGTGGCGATGGCCATTTTCGCGTCGGTGCGTTCGGAAAACCCCTGTTTCCAGCGCAGTGCATCGTCGACCCGCAGGCGGGTGCCGTCGGTGTCGATGTCACGGTTGCCTTCGGGGTGGCCTGCGATGTGCAGACGTTCGAACCCGTGTTTGTCAAACAGGCCCGTGTCCATCAGCTGCATGGAATCGCTGAAATCCCCGTGCGGTGTGGTGACGCCGCCGGCCAGCAGCAAGCCCTGCTTTACGTCAGCCTCGCCCTGATACATGGCGATCCAGTTTTCCAGCGTCGCGCGATCCTTGATAATGCGCGCGGGAAAATGGGGCATGACCTTGTAGCCGTCGGCGTTCAGACGCGCTGCGGTGGCGACCATGTCTTCGATCGGGGTGCCATCGATATGCGCGATGTAGACCCGTGTCCCTTCGGGCAGCAGATCGCGGAAATTTTCGACCTTTTCCGCCGTGCGGGGCATCACCTCGATCGAATAGTCCTGCAAAAAGGCCGCAACCTCGGGAGTGGGCAATTCAAACGCTGGGGCTTCTTTGCGCCGAAAGTTCAAAAGGGACATGAGCATTTCTTTCATGAGGGGATCAACTTTTGCACCGGCAAGAGGCGGTCAGGCCCAGCCGTCATTGGCAATCAATGTCTTGATGCGGTCGCGGTCGTATTCGGTATCGATACGCACGACTTCGGCATCGGCCACGGCGTCGGGATCGCCGTCGACCGTATAGGGATCGGCCTTGCGCCATTCGGCAAGATAGGAATCGCTGTCATCCGCGCCGATTTTCATCGCGGCGCGGTCGATGGCCTGTTCAAACCGTTCGGGCAGCGGGCGCTTTGATCCGCGCCGGCCTTTGCCAACGATGACCTGTGCTGGAATATCACGCCAATAGACGATGGTAACTTCGGGCATGATTGATTCCTCTGCTGTGCTTGTTTTTCTTAGCGGCTGTTGATCTGTCCCCGACGCCATTTTTCGACATTCAAAACGGCGTCTGCGACGTGACGACATTACAGCGCGTCCTCGCCACAGGCGAGGGGGGCGGGGTGTCATAATTTTCAAGATGGTTGTGAGGCCGACGATAGGCTCGAGCGTGCCTGCTCTCAGGTTTCCCGCTTGCTCCTTGCCCGCAGAAACATTACCTTGGGGGTAACTCAATATGAAAGGCGCAATCATGGCGCCACAGCGTCCCAAAGGTGCGGGCGCGCTCGATGTACCGCCGGCTCTGAGCCCCGCGCCAGTTCCGCCCAGATCGACCGAACTTTATGCGGCCCTTGATCTGGGCACAAATAGTTGTCGCATGTTGATCGCACAGCCGAAAGGCAGCGGTTTCCATGTCGTCGATAGCTTCTCGAAGTCCGTCCAGCTTGGGGCGGGGCTCGAGAAAACCGGGCGATTGTCGCGCGGATCGATGACGCGTACCATTCAGGCATTGCGCATTTGTCAGCAAAAGCTGCGCCGCAACAAGGTGCGGCGTATGCGGCTTGTCGCGACCGAGGCGTGCCGCCGTGCCGCCAATGGTGCCGAATTCATGCAGCGTATCCAGCGCGAGACGGGGTTAAAGCTTGATATCATCAAGCCGGAGGAAGAAGCGCAGCTTGCGGTAATTTCCTGCGCGCCACTGGTGAACCGCAAGACCCATAATCTGCTGGTCGTGGATATCGGTGGCGGCTCGACCGAGCTGGTCTGGATCGACATCTCCAAGGTGCCCAAAGCCGACCGTGCGCAATCCATCATGCGGCTGCATGGCGGGTTCCATCAGGCGAAAACCGATGTGCCCGCCGCGCGTGTGGTCGACTGGATCAGTGTGCCATTGGGCGTGGCGACCTTGCGCGACCAATTCTCTGACGTCGAAGATGACGCCGCGCGTTTCGCATTGATGAGCTGGTTCTTCGAGGAGAACCTGACGGACTTTACCCCCTATCAATCCATCCAGTCCCAGGACCATTTCCAGATTGTTGGCACCTCTGGCACGGTCACCACTGTTGCTGCCAGCCATTTGGGTCTAAAGCGCTACGACCGGACCAAGGTGGACGGGCTTCGGATGACCTCGGCGCAGATCGACAAGGTGATCCATTCCTATCTTGCGATGGGGCCGGGGGGGCGGCGTGCCGATCCGCGTATCGGGCTGGACCGTCAGGCGTTGATCATGTCAGGTGCTGCGATTTTGCAGGCGTTGATGCGGTGCTGGCCGACAGATAGATTAAGTGTGGCAGACCGTGGTCTGCGCGAGGGGCTGTTATACGCCCAGATGAGCGCGGATGGCGTTTTGGAAGAAGGATTAGGCTGATGGCGAAAACTCCGACAGGCAAGACGCCAACGGGCGGTGCTTCGGGCGGGAAGACCCCCACAGGCAAGAATACATCAGGGCGCGGCCAGCGTGACCTCAAGGTCAAGGTAAAGTCAGCCCGCGGTCGCAAGCTGAGCTCGACTCGCTGGTTGCAGCGCCAATTGAATGACCCATACGTCAAACGCGCCAATGCCGAAGGTTATCGCGGGCGTGCGGCCTATAAGATCATGGAACTTGATGACAAATACCGCTTTCTCGTGCCGGGTGCGCGGATCGTTGACCTTGGGGCGGCCCCTGGTGGCTGGTGTCAGGTCGCGGTGAAACGTTGCAACGTTCTGGGCGAAAAGAAGGGCAAGAACGTCGGCACCATTCTTGGGATCGACCTGCAAGAGATGGAGCCGATTGCAGGCTGCGAATTGCACCAGCTTGATTTCATGGAAGACGACGCAGACGAGATCGTCAAAGGCTGGCTGGGTGGCAAGGCCGATGTGGTGATGTCGGACATGGCGGCGTCAAGCTCGGGCCACAAGCAGACTGACCACAATCGGATCATTGCCCTGTGCGAGGCTGCGGCTTACTTTGCCTTTGATGTACTGGAAGACGGCGGTACCTTTGTCGCCAAAGTACTGGCCGGCGGGGCGGAGGGCGATTTGCAACAGCTGCTCAAGCGTCGGTTCGCCAAGGTCGCCAACACCAAGCCGCCTGCCAGCCGTTCCGACAGCTCCGAGAAATTTGTGGTCGCCACCGGTTTCAAAGGGGTGCTGGCTGACGATCAAGAGAATCTGTAGCAGCCGTGAGGCCCCAAGGGGCGCGGAATTATCAAATGTGATGCGGCAGTTAGACGACTGCCGCATTTTTTTTATGGGCAGGCGCGATTGCTCTCTTATATATTCGCAAAATGGACCTAAATTGGAACATCACGCCGCGCTGAAGTTCAATTACTGCGACAAGAAGTCCTCATAAATCGATATTTTTCCATCGTAATTTGGTAAAAGAGGGCTGGTCGTTTTAGCGCAGCTCATGACATAGTTGCGGCCATGTCATTGTTCCTGATTATAGCCCTCCCGTTTCTTGGCGCCTTGCTGCCCGGCCTGATGTATCAGGCCGGCCGACAAAGCTGCTTTTTGGTGACCCTTCTGGTGACGGCCTGCGCCGCGATCGGCCTTGCGACACACGCGCCGGCTGTCCTTGCGGGCGAGGTCGTGACCGCTAGCCTCACGTGGCTGCCTCAGCTGGGGTTGAACGTGAACCTCTTCCTCGATCCGTTGGGGTTGATGTTTGCGGGTCTGATCCTTGGAATCGGGATGTTGATCATCCTTTATGCGCGGTTCTACCTGTCGCGTGACGACAATATGGGCGCGTTCTTCACCTATCTACTGCTGTTCCAAGGCGCGATGGTCGGGATCGTTCTGTCGGACAACATATTGATGTTGCTCATTTTCTGGGAACTCACGTCGCTATCGTCCTTCCTGCTGATCGGGTTCTGGAAGCATCTGCCCGAGGGGCGTCAGGGCGCGCGTATGGCCCTGACTGTAACGGGCATGGGTGGCCTGGCGATGATCGGTGGCATGCTGCTGCTGGGGCAGATTGTGGGCAGCTATGATTTGACGGTGATCCTTGAAAATCGTGACCTTATTCAGGCGTCGCCGCTGTATATCCCCGCGCTGATCCTGATTCTGCTGGGGTGTTTCACCAAGTCCGCGCAATTCCCGTTCCACTTCTGGCTGCCGCACGCCATGGCGGCACCAACGCCGGTCTCGGCCTATCTGCACTCTGCCACGATGGTGAAGGCGGGGCTGTTCTTGATGGCGCGGATGTGGCCGGTTCTGTCGGGCACGGAAATCTGGATCGTGTTGGTCTGCTCTGCCGGGTTGATCACGATGGTCCTTGGTGCGCTGATCGCGATCTTTAAAAACGACCTCAAGGCGCTGTTGGCATTTTCCACCGTGTCGCATCTGGGTTTGATCACGTTCCTGCTGGGCACCGGCACGTCCTTTGGCGCGATGGCGGCTGTATTCCACATTCTGAACCACGCGAGCTTTAAGGCGGCCTTGTTCATGAGCGCCGGTATTGTCGATCACGCGGTCCATACCCGCGACATGACCCGTCTGGGCGGGCTGCGCCGGTTGATGCCGATCACCTTTGCGATTGCAACACTGGCTGCGTTGTCTATGGCGGGTATCCCGTTGCTTAATGGGTTCTTGTCAAAAGAGATGATGCTGGAAGAGGCGCTGCACACAACGTTGTTCGGTTCGCCCTATCTGGTGGCGGCTGTGGCGACGCTGGGGGCATTGTTCTCTGCTGCGTATAGCTTCCGCTTTATCGCGCATACCTTCTTTGGCAAGGTCCGGAACGACTATCCGGCCAAGCCCCACGATCCCGAATTCGGTCTGTGGATTTCGCCCGCCTTGCTGATCATCCCCGTGATCGTGATCGGTGTGGCTCCGTTTCTGGCGGAACCTTTTGTTCGTACCGTGACGCAAGCCGTGATCGGCTCTGCTGCTGAAATGCCAAGCGAACATATCAAGCTGTGGCACGGGTTTGTGCCCGCTCTCGGGATGTCAGCGTTTGCTGTGGTCGGTGGTTTGATCCTGCTGGCGGCGTGGAACCCGTTGGCGCGTCTTTGGGCCGCGACCCCGCGCCCCGAGGCAAAGGACATCTTTGACCGGATTATCGCAGGCGCTGTCGGGCTCGCAAGCCTCGTGTCGGAGCGTCTGCATAACGGTTCCTTCACCCGCTACGCCGCGATCTTTGTGACCGCCGTCGTCGCCATTGGAGCACACGCATGGTTCACCGGCACCGACGGCGCACCTACGCGCGAGATGCTGCCGATAACGGCAGTGGGCTTTGCCGGCTGGTTGATGTTGATGATCGCGACGGGGTTCTTGGTCACGGTGCACCGGAACCGTCTGGCGGTTCTGATCCTGATGGGGATCATCGGCCTGATGGTATCCGTCGGGTTCAACTACTTCTCGGCCCCCGATCTTGCGCTCACCCAGATCTCGGTCGAGGTGGTGACGATCGTGCTGTTGTTGCTGGCGTTGAACTTCATGCCCAACAGCACGCCTAAGGAAAGCACTGTTTTGCATCGTAGCCGCGATATCGTGGTGTCGGTTGTGGCAGGGCTGGCCGCGGCGGGGTTGATCTATTCAATCCTGATGTCGGATTTCCCGATTGCCTCTATCGCGGACTACCACCTTGCCAATTCCTACAAAGGCGGCGGCGGGACCAATGTGGTGAACGTGATCCTTGTAGACTTCCGTGGCTTTGACACCTTTGGCGAAATCATCGTGCTCGGGATTGCTGCGCTGGTGATCTATGCCCTGACAGAGGCGCTTTTGTCAGGCCCCGTGCGCGCACGTTTGCTGAACCGTGGCTATGAGGAAAAGCGCGCGGGCGACGCCCACCCGATGATGATGGTGGTGCTGACCCGCGTCTTGATGCCTGTCGTGTTGCTGGTAGGTGTTTATATCTTCCTGCGTGGACACAACGAACCGGGCGGCGGGTTTGTCGCCGGTCTGATCGTGGCGATTGCGGTCGTGATGCAGTATATGGCCAGCGGCTTTGCTTGGGCCGACAACCGCCAGCGCTATCCTTATCACGGCATCATCGGGGCAGGGGTGCTTTGTGCCGGTCTGACCGGTATCGGCGCGTGGTTCGCCGGGGCCCCTTTCCTGTCCTCCGCGTTCGGCTATTTCCGCATTCCCCCAATGGAGAAATTTGAGCTGGCGACCGCGATGGGCTTTGACCTTGGGGTGTTCCTTGCGGTGGTCGGCGCGGTGATGCTGTCGCTTGAAAGCTTCTCGCGGCTGGGGCGTCGTGCGGGCATCGAGGAAAGCGAACACCCTATGGATATCGACCCGTCACGGGATGAACCGAAAACCGAGACGGAGACCTGATATGGAGCTTTTAGTCGCTTCCGCCATTGGCGTTCTCACTGCTGCCGGGGTCTATTTGATTCTGCGCTTGCGTACCTTTCCTGTGATCATCGGCACGTCGCTGGTCAGCTATGCGGTCAATGTTTTCCTCTTTGCGTCGGGCCGGTTGGCGTTGAATGCGCCGCCGATCCTGCGGGACGGGGTAGAGGTCTATACCGACCCGCTGCCCCAAGCACTGGTGCTAACGGCCATTGTTATTTCCTTTGGCATGACCGCCGTGGTGGTGATGATTGCGGTCGGGTCTTACCTGAGCGCGGGCGATGATCTGGTGAACGAACCCGACACGCTGGCCGACACCAAAAACGCTGAACCCTCACAGCGCGGAGGAGGCCCGGCATGACCCATTGGCTTATTCTTCCGATCGTTCTGCCGGCTATGCTGGCGGCTTTCATGGTATTGTCCGCACGCTATCATCTGTTGATCCAGCGCGCCTTGTCAGTTGCGGGGACGCTGGGGCTGCTGATGCTAGCGGTTGGATTGTTCTGGCAGGCCTCTGACGGCACGGTGAGCCTGTACCAGCTTGGCAATTGGGCCGCGCCTTTTGGCATTGTTCTGGTCGCGGATCGTCTGTCGACGTTGATGGTGCTGCTGACCTGTGTGCTTGCAGTGCCGGTGTTGCTGTATGCTATCGGGTCGGGCTGGGACAATCGCGGGCGGCATTTCCATCCACTGTTCCAGTTTCAGTTGATGGGGATATTGGGCGCTTTCCTGACCGGTGATGCGTTCAACCTCTTTGTGTTTTTCGAAGTGCTGCTGATTGCGTCATACGGGTTGATGATCCATGCAGGCGGGCAACGGCGTCTGCGGGCGGGCACGCAATATGTGCTCTATAATCTTTTGGGCTCGACGCTATTCCTGTTCGCGCTTGGCACGATCTATGCAGAAACCGGCACGCTGAACATGGCGGATCTGGCGATGCGCGTGGCTACATTGGACGCAGGCGATGGCGCGGGTATTCGCGTCGCTGCAGTTCTGTTGCTGCTGGTCTTTGCGGTAAAAGCCGCGATCCTGCCGCTGCATTTCTGGCTGCCAGCCAGCTATGCCGAAGCACCGGCGCCGGTGGCGGCGCTATTTGCGATCATGACCAAGGTTGGCGCTTACTGTATCATCCGTTTCTACACGCTGGTCTTCCCTCCTGACCTTGAGATCACGCAAGGACTGTTTGATGTCTGGCTGATGCCTGCGGCGTTGCTGACCGTGACGCTCGGAATGGCGGGCGTGCTGGGAGCGAAACGAGCTGACCGGATGGTCGCGTTTTCCGTGATCGGGTCCATGGGGATGTTGCTGGCCGCCGTGTCGGTCTTTACCCCCGCAGGGATTTCCGCAGCACTTTATTATGCGATCCATTCCACCTTTGCCGCTGCGGCGTTGTTTATGCTGATCGATGTGATCCGCAGTCGGCGCGGCGCGGCAGATGTAGCTTTCGTTGATGCGCCCCCCATGACAGGTGGCGCGCTGGTGGCGGGCATGTTCTTTGTTGCGGCGATTGCCATGACAGGTCTGCCGCCGCTTTCGGGTTTTGTCGGCAAACTGCTGATACTGGATGCGGCACGCAGCGCTGATCTGATGTGGTGGGTCTGGGCGACGATCCTTGGCGGGTCGTTGATCGCGGTCGTTGGTTTCTCTCGGGCTGGCAGCCAAATTTTCTGGAAAGCGCATCAGCGGGCTGAAACGCCTGCAGAGGACGCTGTTGCCGCGTCGGCGGCACCTGAAGGGCAGGGCGTTTTGGCTATGGTTTCCGTTGGCAGCCTGCTGGCCTTGCTTGTCGCGCTGACCGTCGCGGCGGGCCCTGTCACCCGCGTGCTAGAAGCGACGTCGGCACAGCTGTTCGACCCCGAACGCTATCTATCGATTGTCCTGACCACGCCGGGCAAAGAGATCACCGACGATCACGCCGAAGACACTCACGGTGAGGCCAACGGGTCAGGCTATGCTACTGATGGCCAAGGCGCAGACGCCGCCGCTGCACCAGAAAAGGATCACTGATATGTTATCCCGACTGCTTCCGCATCCGATGCTGACCGCGATCCTTGCGATTGCGTGGTGTCTGTTGGTCAATGAAATCAAGCTTGGCACTGTTGTATTTGGGGTTATCCTTGGGCTGTTGATCCCCATTGCAACTGCCGCCTATTGGCCTGACCGCCCGCCGGTTGCCAAACCTGCCAAGCTGGTGGGTTATCTGATCATGGTGTTGTGGGATATTCTGGTGGCCAATGTCGTGGTCGCTATGATTGTCTTGTTCAAGTCGAACAAGAACATGCGTCCGGCCTGGGTCGTGATCCCGTTGGAGCTACGCACCCCCGAGGCGATTACCATGTTGGCCGGCACGATTACCCTGACGCCGGGTACGGTTTCTGCCGATGTCTCTGAAGATGGGAAAGCACTTTTGGTGCATGCGCTGGACGCGGCAAATCCTGACGAGGTCCGCGACGACATCAAACAGCGCTATGAGCGTCGCCTGAAGGAGATTTTCGAATGATTGTGATTGCTTTGAACATCGCCTTTGGTGCCGTTGCGGTCTCGCAGTTGCTGGCGATGCTACGCTTGCTGAAAGGCCCCAATACCGGCGACCGTATTCTGGCGCTGGATACAATGGTGGTGAATGCGATCGCCCTGATCATCCTGCTGGGTATGCGTTTGGGCACTGCCATCTATTTTGAAAGCGCGATGATCTTTGCCATGCTTGGGTTTGTGTCCACCGTGGCCATCGCGCGCTTTGTCCTGCGAGGTGATATCATTGAGTGATCTGCCCCTAATCCCCGAAATCATCATCTCTGCCCTGTTGATCGTAGGCGGGTTTTTCACACTCGTCGGGTCGATCGGGTTGATCAAGCTCGATAACTGCATGTCGCGGCTCCACGCGCCGACCAAGGCCTCGACACTGGGTGTCGGGTCCTTGTTGATGGCGGCGATGATATATTCCTTCGCGTCCGAGACAGGGTCGCTGCACGAAGTTCTGGTGATGGCGTTCCTGTTTGTGACGGCACCGATCACCGGGCATCTTATCGCCAAAGTAAATCTGCACCGGCTGCATCAAACCAAGGATATGCCGCCAGCCCCCAGTGACCACGTCTGGGGCACTTACTCTGAGAAATAACATAGACCCGCGCCGCAAAGCGCGGGTTTTTCTTTTGCCAAAACAGGGGCGGACAGGGCATTTTGCTCCTGCCTAAAGAAAATTTCAATTTTCGTGCCATTCGGTGCAAAACCCTGCTTGACGCCATCGCGAGCAGACCCTATCACCACCAAACGCTTCGACGGCAACGACGAAGTACGCAGTGGGCGGTTGTAGCTCAGATGGTTAGAGTACCGGCCTGTCACGCCGGGGGTCGCGGGTTCGAGCCCCGTCAACCGCGCCACCGCTGCATTTTATCATACATCATGATGACAAGCACACGCCCTTCGGGGCGTGGTTTGCTTGTGCGTTCAGGCCATTGTTTTCACCCATTTCTGGGGTGTCCGAGGCCGTATTTTGCCCTGCGCGGTCTGCGCTGAAATTTTCCAGAATTCTTTGTAATTTTCTGCGGTTAATCGCTTGACGCTCCGGGCTGGTTATCTTATTCCGCCCTTACTGCGCGGTTGTAGCTCAGCTGGTTAGAGTACCGGCCTGTCACGCCGGGGGTCGCGGGTTCGAGCCCCGTCAACCGCGCCACTTATCCCTTTTTAGATTGTCTGATTTACCTCGTCCTAAAAAGGGAAAAGCGGGCCGCGAGGCCCGCCCGTTTTCTTAGGTCATTGCATCCAATATCCGTGCCCAGCTTCGGATACCTTTGTGAAAGCTCTCCAGATCGTATTTTTCATTCGGAGAATGGATGGCATCGTCATCCTTGCCGAATCCAATCAGCACCGGCGTGGTATCCAGAATTTTCTGGAAGTGGCCTGCGATGGGAATCGACCCGCCGCACCCGACATAGGCGGCGGGCACATTCCATTCGTCTGTCAGTGCCTTGCGCGCCTCCTCGAACGCGGGGGCGGTGGTTTCAAACACTGACCCTTGGCTCGACCCATGCGCGTGGAAGCTCGCTGTACAGTCGTTGGGCATCATGTCGGTCACCATCTTGCGAAAACTTTCGCGGATGACGTGGGGGTCTTGCGTGCCCACCAGACGGAAGCTGATCTTGGCGTGTGCCTGCGACGGCAGCACGGTCTTGAAACCCGCGCCTGTATAGCCGCTCCACATGCCGTTGACTTCGCAGGTGGGGCGCGACCAGATCATCTCGATCGGCATACGGTCCTGCTCGCCGGCGGGTTTGGACAGGCCAACGTCGCCCAAAAAGCTGTCGTGATCAAAGGCGAGGCCCTGCCACTGGGCCTGAATATCGTCGGGCAGCTCGGGCACGCCGTCATAGAAACCCGGCACGGTGATGCGACCTGCGTCGTCATGCAGCGATGCGATCACCTTGGACAGAACACGCGCGGGGTTCATCGATACGCCGCCGTACATGCCGGAATGCAGGTCCAGATCGGGGCCTGTGATGGTGAGCTCTTCGCCCATCAATCCGCGCAACATGGTCACGATAGAGGGCACCTTGGACTGGAACATGCCTGTATCGCAGATCATCGCATAATCGGCGCGCAGCTCTTCGGCGTTTTCCTTCATGAAAGGCACCAGCGATGGCGAGCCCGATTCCTCTTCGCCCTCAAAGAAGAACGTCATCCGGCAGGGGAAGTCACCGTTCACGGCTTTCCACGCCCGCAACGATTCGACAAAGGTCATCAGTTGGCCCTTGTCATCCGCCGCACCGCGCCCGCGGATCACGCGGCCCTTTGCTGTGTCTTCAACGGCAGGATCAAAGGGATCACGGTTCCACAGGTTTAGCGGATCAACGGGTTGCACATCATAGTGGCCATAGAACAGGATATGCGGCTTGTCTGCGGGGCCATCGACATGACCCACGACCATCGGGTGACCGGGGGTGGGGCGTTTGGTGGTCTCAATACCGATGCTGTTCAGATCCTCGACCAGCCAGTCGGCAGCGCGGTCGCAGTCTTCCTTGAACGCGGGGTCGGTTGAAATAGAGGGGATGCGCAGCAGCTCCAGCAGGCGGTCGGTGGCCGCATCCAGATCGCTGTCGATCCGCGCCAAGACGTCGGGTAGGGACATGTGAGGTAAACCTTTCTGTCGGGGTGGATATTAGCGCGACCGTATCAGCGCGCTTGGCCATGTCCAGTGGTGGGCTACATGCGCGCGATGTCTGCGCGCGAAACCGTACAAGAATCGCTTGAAAATCATTCGCTTGCGGTGTGCAGGGCAGTGCATGGGTTTCCGATGCGCATCATCTGGTCGTGCTGCGAGGGGCCTTGCGGCAGGGCCTGCGACAATCGGTGCCTATTAAAGCATTGATTTGAATGGTTCTAACCGGTATTCATTCCAAGGCACGAATATGGCGAATGATCCGGTTGCCTTTGCTGGTCCCGCCACCGACGAAGGAGCAAGGCGCAATGGACTATACCAAACAGCTTGATGTGGCGATTGACCGGCTGCACGAGGAAGGTCGCTACCGGACTTTTATCGACATTGAGCGCCGCAACGGGCACTTTCCGCACGCCGTCTGGACGCAACCTGACGGGCAGGATAAAAACATCACTGTCTGGTGCGGGAACGACTATCTTGGGATGGGGCAAAACCCTGTTGTTCTTGCCGCCATGCACGAGGCGCTTGATGCGACCGGGGCTGGCTCTGGCGGGACGCGCAACATTTCGGGTACCACAGTCTATCACAAGCGCCTTGAAGAAGAACTGTCCGACCTGCACGGCAAAGAAGCCGCGTTGCTGTTCACCAGCGCCTATATCGCCAACGACGCAACCCTGAGCACGCTGCCCAAGCTCTTTCCAGGTCTGATCATTTATTCCGACGCGTTGAACCATGCCTCTATGATCGAAGGCGTGCGCCGCAATGGCGGGGCCAAGCGTATCTTCCGGCACAATGACGTGGATCACCTGCGCGAGCTGATGGCCGCCGATGATCCCGCAGCGCCTAAATTGATCGCGTTTGAATCGATCTATTCGATGGACGGCGACTTTGGCCCGATCGAAGCGATTTGCGACATTGCAGACGAGTTCGGCGCGCTGACCTATATTGACGAAGTCCACGCCGTCGGGATGTACGGACCACGCGGGGCAGGGGTTGCGGAACGTGACCGCCTGATGCACCGGCTTGATATTATCAATGGCACGCTCGCCAAGGCCTATGGCGTGATGGGTGGCTATATCGCGGCCTCCGCCAAGATGTGTGATGCGATCCGGTCCTACGCGCCGGGGTTTATCTTTACCACGTCGTTGCCGCCTGCGGTGGCTGCAGGCGCTGCGGCGTCGGTCGCATTTCTCAAGACCGCGCCCGAGCTGCGCGAGAAGCATCAGCAGCAGGCCAAAGTGCTTAAACTGCGGCTGAAGGGGTTGGGCTTGCCGATCATCGATCACGGCAGCCATATCGTCCCTGTGATCGTCGGGAACCCTGTTCATACCAAGATTTTGTCCGACCGCTTACTGGAAGATCATGGCATTTACGTGCAGCCGATCAACTTCCCCACAGTCCCCCGCGGAACAGAGCGCTTACGCTTTACCCCGTCGCCTGTGCATGGCCCGCTGGAAATCGAAGGGCTGGTTCACGCAATGGACGCCCTATGGTCCCATTGTGCGCTGAATCGTGCCGAAATGGCGGGATGACCCCGAATATTTCGTATAGTCCGTTGATTTATGCTACCGATAACGAAAGAAAAGCCTAATCTCGAATCAACATGTTGTTTCGATTAAGGGCAGCGGGCATAGCTACGGGACATTTTTATGATTGGGCGGTGGTCCTTCAAGTCAGCAGATGACGAGGAAGTTGAAGCCAAAGGCTTTGACGCTTTCGACTTGCGCCTAGGTGATTTGATGCGGGGCGAACGTGCGACCCTTGGTAAATCGCTCTTGGACGTGCAGCGCGAACTGCGGATCAAAGCATCCTATATCGCGGCAATCGAAAATGCTGACCCGGAAGCCTTTGATACACCTGGTTTTATTGCGGGTTATGTGCGTTCCTATGCGCGCTATCTGAATATGGACCCTGACAAGGCCTTTGCCGCATTCTGTGCTGAATCCGGCTTTGCTGTCGCGCATGGCATGTCGTCCAAAGCCTCGGTTGTTAAAAAGCCGTCCCGCGAAGAACGCCTGAAACACACCGGTGAAAGCGACATCTTTTCCCGCCCCGCGACCCCCTTCACGCCAGTTGGCGATTCCTTTCTGGCGCGAATCGAACCCGGTGCATTGGGGTCGGTTCTGGTGCTGGTCGCGCTGATTGGCGGGATTGGGTATGGCGGCTGGAGCGTGCTGAAAGAAGTGCAGCGCGTGCAGGTGTCCCCCGTGGACGAAACCCCCGTTGTGCTGTCTGACCTTGACCCGCTGCAGGGCGCGCTTGCCGCTGCGCCCGATACGACCGAGGACCCCGACGTTCCGGCGACAATGGCAGCCCCGCGGTCGGATGCGCTTGATCGGCTTTATCGTCCGGCGGCGCTGGATGTTCCCGTGCTTGTGGCCCGTGATGCGCCGATTTCCTCGATTGACCCGCGCAGCATCGGCAGCTTTGCCTCGATCTCGCGATCCCCGTCACCATCGATTGGCGTGACGCCGCAGCGTGTTGCCCAGAATGGTGATATCCAGCGCGATGTGGCGGATGTGGCCCCCGGTACGGTACCGCAGGTGGTCGAAGAATCCGCCCCGCAGGTGCGTATGGTTGCGGCCTATCCGTCTTGGGTGCGGGTCCGTGCTGCCGACGGCAAGGTCATCTTTGAAGGTATCATGAACAAGGGCGACAGCTGGGATATCCCCGCAACCGAAGAACCCCCAACATTGCGTACGGGCGAATCCGGTGCGCTCTATTTCGCGATGGATGGTCAGTATTTCGGACCTGTCGGTGATCGTGGTGCTGTGACGTCCAATCTGCCACTGCATCGTCAGGCATTGGCTGAACTTTATGAACCCGCGGTGCTGGAAGAGAATTCCGCGCTTGCCACGATGGTGGCCGAGCTGAAGAATGCCGCGACTCCGCCGACTGAATAAGCCGGTTACCATTGCAACAACGCGACGGGCTGAATAGGTGTAGGGCGAACCGGCCCTGACCGATCCTTCGACTGTTTCATTGCCAAAGGTAGCTTTGCATGTCCCTCAATCACATTCGCCCGTGGCGCAACATTTACCGTCGGAAATCCCGCCAGATCATGGTGGGAAATGTGCCGGTCGGGGGGGATGCGCCGATCACCGTGCAGACGATGACGAACACGCTGACCACCGATGTCAAAGCGACGATCGCGCAGGTTCAGGCTGCTGCTGATGCGGGCGCTGATATTGTGCGGGTGTCGGTACCTGATGTGGAAAGCTCGAAGGCGCTGAAAGAAATTGTGCGCGAAGTGACCGTGCCGATCGTTGCCGACATCCACTTTCACTACAAACGCGGGATCGAAGCCGCCGAGGCTGGGGCCGCTTGTCTGCGGATCAACCCCGGCAATATCGGTGACGAAAAGCGCGTCAAAGAGGTGATCAAGGCGGCGCGGGACAACAACTGTTCCATCCGTATTGGCGTGAACGCAGGCTCGCTTGAACGGCACCTGCTTGAAAAATATGGCGAACCTTGCCCGGATGCGATGGTCGAAAGCGGGATGGATCACATCAAGATCCTTCAGGACAACGATTTTCACGAATTCAAGATCAGCTGCAAAGCATCCGACGTCTTTATGGCTGCCGCTGCCTACCAACAGTTGGCAGAAGCCACGGACGCGCCCATTCACCTTGGGATCACCGAGGCTGGCGGGCTGACGTCGGGCACGATCAAATCGGCGATCGGTATGGGTAACCTGCTGTGGATGGGCATCGGTGACACGATCCGTGTGTCACTGTCTGCTGATCCCGTCGAAGAGGTGAAAGTCGGGTACGAAATCCTGAAATCCCTCGGCCTGCGCCACCGTGGTGTTAACATTATCAGCTGCCCCAGCTGCGCGCGTCAGGGGTTTGACGTAATCAAAACCGTCGAAGCGCTGGAGCGGCGGTTGGAACATATCAAAACACCGATGAGCCTGAGCATCATTGGTTGCGTCGTCAACGGCCCCGGCGAGGCGCTGATGACGGACGTCGGTTTTACCGGTGGCGGCAACGGGTCGGGGATGGTCTATCTTGCGGGCAAGCAAAGTCACAAGCTGGGCAACAAGGGTATGATCGACCACATCGTCGAACAGGTCGAAGCCCGCGCCGAAGCCATCGAGGCAGAGACCCAAGCGGCAGAGCAAGCAGCCGAGTGACTTTGCCCAAAGCGGCGCATTTGCCATCGACAGATATTTGCGTATTCCATATCAATAGATATGCCTGATCACGCCGCCAAGACCCCTACATACGCCGAGTTTTTCTGCGGCGGTGGCATGGTGCGTGCGGCTTTGCAGGGCCGGTGGGACTGTGTGCTGGCCAATGATATCGATGCGATGAAATGCAAGGTCTATGCCCGCAATTGGGGGCAGGACGCGCTGCATCACGGCGATATCGCCGAGATGCCGGACGATCTGCTGTCGCGTCAGGTAGATATGTATTGGGCCTCCAGTCCCTGTCAGGATTTCAGCCTCGCGGGCAAGGGCCAGGGCCTAAGCGGCGCGCGCAGTGGTGTTTTTGCGCATTGGGCCGACAAGATCGCAACGGCCATCCAAGCGGGTTTCGCACCGCGGATCATCGCCTTTGAAAATGTGGTCGGGCTGGTGTCACGCAACAGTGGCGCTGATATGAACACGGTGCTCGCGACGTTTGTGCGGCTTGGATATAAGGTTGGCGCGCTTGAAATCGACGCACGGCGGTTCCTGCCACAAAGCCGCCCGCGACTGTTTGTTGTCTGCGTGCGCGAGGATATCGACATTTCGGGTCTGACGGCGCCAAAGCCGTCCCATGTCTTTCACGGCAAGAAGTTGCAAAAGTTTCTGGCCTCTGCGTCGCGTCCTGTGCGGTCGAACTGGGTCTGGTGGAAGCTTGACGACGCCCCTGCCGATGAACAAGCGCTAGAGCGCGTGCTAGAACGCCGCGCCACGATGCCTTGGTTCAGTGCGGCGGACACCGACCGTTTGCTGACACTGATGTCACCGCCCAGCCTTGAACGGTTGCGTGTGGCGCGTACGGCAGGGCGTACGGTGGTCGGTACGATTTATAAACGTGGCCGCCCTGACGCAGACGGCAACGTCCGTCAACGGGCAGAGCTGCGCACCGACGGGATCGCAGGGTGCCTACGGACGCCCGCGGGCGGATCATCGCGGCAAATCCTGATGTTTATCAAGGGCAACCAGGCCAAGGCGCGGCTTGTGTCCTCGCGTGAGGTGGCGCGGCTGATGGGGCTGCCCGATAGCTACAAGATGCCCGACACCTATAACAATGCCTACCGCGTGGCAGGGGACGGCGTTGCTGTGCCGGTGGTGCGTTATCTGGACGAGGTGCTGTTCGCCCCCATTCTGAAACGCCAAAGCTTGGGCGCAGTGGCATGAACGCGGCGCAGGCGTTTCGTGGCAAAGCATTGGCGGCGCTGACCAATCAGATCGGCGTCTATGCGCTGTGCGATCTGGACGGCAATCCGATTTACGTGGGCCAGTCAGTCGATGGCATCCGTACACGGGTGCGGCGGCATCTGACGTCGGCACGCTCGGATGTGATTGCAAACCGTCAGATCGACGTGTGGGAAATCGCATTTGTCTGGGCGTGGCCCGTCGCGATTAAGGCCGAAGTTGAGCCATTAGAGCGGTCAATCTTTGCCTATTACGACGCCGAATTGCCCTTGATGAACGGCAAGCCGATGGTGGCCGATGCGCCGGTATTCGAATGGCCCGAAAAGCAGGTGGTGCAAGTCATCGACGAAGAGGAACGGCAGTCGCGGCTGACCCCGTCAAACCGTCTGCCGCGCCAGATCAAGCAATATGATCTACTGGTCGACTACATTCTTAACGTGAAGGAAGCGCCGCATCTCAAGCGGTCGCTGGACGCGCATTTCAAACGCATGGTGCGCTATCATCAGCGCTTTCTCTAACCGCTATTGCGTCAGATAGCGCCGCAGGACGATGTCAGGCATATGGCCGCGCAGGATACTGTCGGGCATGACGTAAAACGGCAAATCTGTCATCCCGAGCTGTTCTGCCAAGGCAGCGCTTGTCGGATCGGACATAACGTGATGCTTGAACGTCACGTTGTATGTATTTGATATTGTGTTAAGTTCTTCCAGCGCATTTGCACAGTCCGCGCAATCTTCACCGGTGAACAACGCAATCCGCGTGCCCGCCAGCACCTGCTGTGTGAGCGACGCGATCAGGTCAAGGTCGGCTTGTGCCTTCTCTTGATAGGCCTCGGCCGCGTAATTTGGAGGCGTCACTGCGGCGGCGACCAGCTCGGGCTCGGCGCGCAACAAGGCACGTAGCTCTGTCCCGAACGCCATACGCTCCGCATCTGTTAGCGCGCCAAAGTCAGTTTGCGCGACCACCGGAAGGGCGGCCACGCAAAACACCAGGGCCAGGCGCATCTTAGTCGCGCTTTTCTGCGACAATGGCTTTCATCTGGTCATAGGGCAGATAGCCGCGCAGGAGTTCATCTTGCATCACGAAAGTCGGGGTGCCAGAAATTTGCATCGCTTGTGCCAGCTCACGTGTGTTTGCGATCGCGGCTGTGACTTCGGCACTGTCCATTTCTTTCTGGATCGCGTCGGTATCCAGATCAAAGCTGCTGGCCAATCGGCTTAGCGACGTCTGCGTAATGTCACCGTTAAAGCTCATCAGGGCGTCGTGAACGGATTTATAGGCCTCGTCGCCCGCCACGATCTTGGTCGCGATGGCAAAGCGCGAGGCGACCATGGATTGCTCGCCCAGGATCGGCAGCTCTTTTACGATAAAACGGATGTTGCCGTCGCCGTTCACAAGTTTTTCGACTTCGGAGAACGCTTTTTTGCAGTAGCCGCAGCGGTAATCCATGAACTCGACAATGGTCAAATCGCCGTCAGGGTTGCCGCCGACATAGGAATAGCCATCATCAAAGATCGCCGCTGCATTGTCGGATACCAGCGTGAAATCCGCCTGCGCCTGCGCTTCGGCCTCGCGTTGCTGTAGCTGGTTGACCGCTTCCATGATGACTTGGGGGTTTTCCATCAAATAGGCGCGAACCTCCGCGCGGAATTGCGCGCGCTCGGCGTCGGTCAGTTCGGTCAGGTCCATCGCTTGGGCGGGGGCTGTCAGGGACAGGGCCATCAAGGCGGGGGCGATCAGCTTTTTCATCAGGGTCACTCGCTTGTTGTTGCGCAGGGGTGCAGGCACCGGTTGCAGGGGTGGTGCGCGATTTTGAACGCACGCACAAGGGTTGACGGCACCAGCGGGGTGCGGTGAAAGGTCCAAGCCCAACAGTAGGATCAAGCTTATGCGTATTTCAACCCGGTCCCAGGTCGATCCCTTTATCGTGATGGATGTAATGCAGGCCGCCGCTGCCGCCGAGGCAGAAGGCCGCCACATCATCCATATGGAAGTCGGCCAGCCCGGCACCGGCGCGCCCAAAGGGGCCAGCGCCGCGCTGACAGCCGCGATGGAGCAGAACGCGCTTGGCTATACCGTCGCACTTGGCCTGCCGGCGCTGCGCAAGCGGATCGCGCAGATGTACGGCGAGTGGTACAATGTTGATCTGGACCCAAGCCGCGTGGTGATCACCTCTGGTTCGTCGGGCGGGTTTATTCTGACGTTCACATCGCTGTTTGATACGGGCGATCGGGTCGGTATCGGTGCGCCGGGCTATCCCAGCTATCGCCAAATTCTTAAGGCGCTGGACCTCACACCAGTTGATCTGCCCACCTCGATCGAGAACCGTTTGCAGCCGGTGCCGTCGGATTTCGCCGATATGGACCTTCAGGGGCTTTTGGTCGCCTCGCCGGGCAACCCCACGGGGACGATGCTGGACCATGGGGCGATGTCTGCGCTGATTGACGCGACCCACGGGCAGGGCGCGTCATTTATTTCGGACGAGATTTACCACGGCATCGAATACGAGAAAAAAGCCGTTACCGCGCTTGAGATCACGAACGACGCCTATGTGATCAATTCCTTCTCCAAGTATTTCTCTATGACGGGGTGGCGTGTGGGTTGGATGGTTGTGCCCGAGGATCACGTGCGCGTGGTTGAGCGGATCGCCCAGAATATGTTTATTTGTGCACCGCACGCCAGTCAGGTGGCCGCCCTTGCCGCGATGGATTGCACGGCAGAGCTTGAGGCAAACATGGACGTCTACCGCGCCAACCGTGCGATGATGGTCACGGGGCTGCGCGAAGCCGGGTTCACCAGTTTCGCTCCCCCTGACGGGGCATTCTATGTCTATGCGGATGTGTCATCGCTGACAACGGACAGCCGCGAATTGGCGCGTGACATTCTAAACAAGGCCGGCGTGGCTGTAACGCCCGGGCTGGATTTCGATCCGGTACGCGGGCATCAGACGCTACGCTTTTCCTATGCGCGCAGCACACAAGACATCGCCGAGGGTCTTGGGCGGCTCAAGGCCTATATGGCAGCACGCTGAAAGGCTGGTTCGGGGCGCGGCGGAATGTTATACCCGCCGCAACCACCCCAAGCAGAACGGTGACAGGCATGCGTATTTTCCCTATTATCGCAACGGTTTGCGCGCTGTCCTTGCCTGCTTCGGCGCAGGATCTGACGGCGCTTGCGCGGGTTGAACCGGACAAAAGCGCGATCTCGGATGGATGGTTCGGCGGGACAACCTTGACGTTGGGGTTAAGCCAGGGCGTGCCGTTTCGCGTGTTCCTGCTGGATGATCCGGCACGGCTGGTGGTTGATTTTCGCGAGGCCGATTGGAGCGGGGTCAACACCCAAGACCTGCTGCCAGAGCCGGGGCGGATCAGCGGATTGCGCTTTGGTCCGTTCCAGCCCGGTTGGTCACGTCTGGTGGCGGATCTGGCCGAACCAATGATCCCGCGCCAAATCGGGATGCCGGTGAACAAGGGCTCTGGTCAGGCCACGCTTGAGATCGAGTTGAAATCGGCCACCGTCGAAGAGTTTGCCGAAGCCGCTGGTGCGCCTGTGGATCCCGCGTGGACCATGGCGCTTGCTGCGCCGCCGAAGGTGGAGGCCGATACCAAAGCAAGCCCGTTCCGCGTTGTGCTGGACCCCGGACACGGCGGGGTCGATCCGGGGGCTGAAACGGACGGCGTTTTGGAAAAAGACCTGATGCTTTCCTTTGCCCAAGCGCTGCGGGACACGCTGGTGCGTGACGGAATCGACGTGGTGATGACTCGCAACACCGACCACTTCGTTGCGCTGGAAACACGTGTCGCCATCGCGCATCAGGCAGAGGGCGATCTGTTTATATCACTTCATGCTGATAGTTTGCCCCAAGGCGGGGCGAAGGGTGCGACGGTCTACACGCTGTCGGATGACGCCAGTGATTCCGCCACGGATCATCTGGCGGCCCGTCACAACCGCGCGGATATTATCGCGGGGGCTGATCTGACCGGGTCGGACGATCAGGTGGCCAGCGTGCTGCTGGACCTTGCCCGCCAAGAGACAGAGCCACGGTCCGTTGCCGCCGCCTCCGCGCTGCTTGAGGGGATGAAAGCTGCCGGGGGGCCAATGAACCGGCACCCGCTGCGCAATGCCGGTTTCTCCGTGTTGAAATCCGCCGATATTCCGTCGGTCCTGATCGAAATCGGGTTTCTCAGCTCCAAACGGGACCTGGCCAATCTGCGGGACCCGATCTGGCGTGCTGTGATGGTCTCAGCAATTGCCGATTCCATTGCCAAGTGGCGCGACGCGGATGCAGCGCTTAAGCCTTTGATTCGCCAGTAATCCACGGCACGTCCGATGGCGTTATCTGTGCGCGGGTTATCGCACAGGAAAACTGCATCGTGTTTTGACGATTCCCACAGGGTTGCGTATAGACGGTTCACCAACCCTCCTTGCAAGGAACTGCCAACCGTGTTTCGTTTGATCCTGTCTTTTTTCGGGGGTATTTTCACCACCCTCACCATGAGCATCGGTATGGTCGCCATGACCATCGGCGCGGTGTTCTGGATGTATGGCCGCGATCTGCCCAGCCACGAATCCCTCGCGCAGTACACGCCGCCGACGATCAGCAGGATTTATTCCGGGCAGGGGCGGTTGATTGATGAATTCGCCAAGGAACGCCGCCTGTTCGCACCGGCCAATACGATCCCGGCACTGATCAAACAGGCGTTCATCTCGGCCGAAGACAAGAACTTTTACATCCACGAGGGGTACGATCTGCGCGGCATCGGTGCCGCTGCGGTGGATGCGGTGCGCACACGGGGCAAGGACGTGCGCGGTGCGTCGACCATCACGCAACAGGTCATGAAGAACTTTTTGCTGTCTGGCGACCGACGCGCAGAGCGCAAGGTAAAGGAAATCATCCTTGCCGCCCGCCTTGAAGAAACGCTCCCCAAAGAGAAAATCCTCGAACTTTACCTGAACGAGATTTTCCTTGGCCAAAACTCCTACGGTGTAGCTGCGGCCTCGCAGACCTATTTCAACAAGACGCTGGGGGAGCTGGCCCCGCATGAGGCAGCCTTCCTAGCGTCCTTGCCCAAAGCGCCGTCCGACTATCATCCTGTCCGCCAAAAAGAGCGGTTGCTGTCGCGTCGGAACTTTGTTCTGCGTGAGATGAAGGAAAACGGCTATATCACCGCCGCTGCGTATGACTCCGAAGTCGCGCAGCCCCTGCGGTCGGTGCAGAATGGTGATTTCGAAAGCTTTAAGGCAGAACTGCCGCCGCGTGATTACTTTACCGATGAAATTCGCCGCCAGCTGTCCGAAAACTTTGGCGAGGGTGAATTTTTCACTGGCGGTCTGACCGTGCGCGCCACCATCGACAACGAAATGCAACCCATCGCGGCACAGTCCCTGCAGCTTCAACTCGAACAATATGACCGGGGCATTGGTATCTATCGCGGCACCGGCAAGAAAATCGCGACTGAAAAGCTGACGTCAGAGGCAGATTGGCGCGAAGCGTTGTCTGACGTGCGGGTGCCGCGTGATGTTGATCTGGAAAATCAATGGCATCCGGCAGTTGTCCTGAACCTTGAAAATGGTGCCGCCCGTATCGGGATCGAGGGCGTGGACGAAGTCGAGGGCGGTCATTCTATTCCTGCCAAGGATGTCCAATGGGCGCGCAAACGTCTGGAAAACGGCAAGCTTGGCCCGCGGGCACAGGTGCCTGCAGATCTGCTTGAGGTCGGGGATGTGGTGCTTGTGCGTCGCATGACCACCGATAGCGACGGGTCGTTTATCCGCTGGACCTTGCGCCAAATCCCCGAAGTGCAGGGCGGCTTTGTTGCGATGGACGTTAACACAGGCCGCGTGATCGCGATGCAGGGCGGCTTTTCCTATCAGGCATCGGTGTTTAACCGCGCCACGCAGGCCAAGCGCCAGCCGGGGTCAAGCTTTAAACCCTTCGTCTATGCTGCGGCGCTCGACAGCGGCTATACCCCCGCGACCATCGTCGTGGATGCGCCGATCGAAATCAATACACCTCAGGGCATGTGGCGGCCGCGCAACTCGTCGAACAAGTTCTACGGGCCCACGCCCTTGCGGACGGGTATCGAACAGTCGCGCAACCTGATGACCATCCGGCTTGCACAAGAGGTCGGGATGAACACAGTTGGCGATTACGCCGAACGGTTCGGGGTGTACGACAATCTGTCGCCGGTACTTGCCAACGCGCTCGGCTCGCAGGAAACGACGCTGTACCAGATGGTGTCGGCCTATGCGATGTTCGCGAATGGCGGCGAGCGTGTGCAGCCGACCTTGGTTGACCGTGTACAGGATCGCTATGGCCGCACCGTTTATAAGCACGACCAGCGGATCTGTAACGACTGCCAGTTGGAAACCCTTGCCCCCGGTGTCGGGCCGCGCATTGTTTCCAACCGTGAACGGGTCATGGACCCGATTACCGCCTATCAGCTGACCTCGATGATGAAGGGCGTGGTTGATCGCGGGACGGCCCGCGGCGCGGTGAATTTGCCGGTGCCAATTGCGGGCAAGACCGGTACGACAAATGATGCGAAAGACGTCTGGTTCATTGGGTTCTCCAGCAACATCGTGGCGGGCTGCTATATCGGTTTCGACAATCCGCGCTCGCTGGGGCGTGGGGCGTATGGGGCCGGTATGTGCGGTCCGGTGTTCCAGCGTTTCATGAGCGAGGCCATTCAGAAATATGGCGGCGGCCCCTTCGAAGTGCCGCCCGGTGGGCGCTTTATCAAAATTGATCGCTTCAGCGGTGCGCGTCTGTCCGACAGTGCCTCGGGCTCAAATGTTGTGGCCGAATATTTCCGTGATGGCGAAGAGCCCCTGTTCGGGATCACCTTTGACGGTGGCTTTGCGATGGGTGCCGATCTGCCACTGGTGAACGAGGCAGGCAGTGGCGCACGCGAGGTTACGACCTCTACCGGTAAAAAAGCCCGTGTGGGGCCCAAGGCCAGCTTTGGGACGATCAACTCTGGCGGGCTGTACTGACGCCACAGGCACCGCCCTAGCGCTTGCCCAAGTTGCCGCGCTGGTCTATTTGAAACGCGGCCCCGGCTATTCGGGGCCGCGATCTATTTAAAGGCAGGATACCATGCGCGCAGATGCACAAAACACAGCAGACCAGATCAGCAAATCGCTGGAGCTGTTGGCGCAGCGTCTGAATGTCGAAACCGCGCCCTACCGGCTGGAAGAATTCAACGCCCGCGTCGAGAACCCCAACCTGTGGGATGACCCCGACGCAGCGCAAAAGCTGATGCGTGACCGCCAAGCGCTGGTCGATTCTATCGCCACCTACGAAGGCATCAAGCAAGAGCTGGCCGACAACATCGAGCTTATCGAACTGGGCGAGATGGAGGGCGACGAAGAGGTAGTTTCCGAGGCGGAAAGCTCCCTGAAAACACTCGCCAAAACAGCAGCCCAAAAAGAGCTTGAGGCGTTGCTGAACGGCGAGGCTGACACGAATGATACCTTCCTTGAGATCAACGCAGGGGCGGGCGGCACCGAAAGCTGTGATTGGGCCAATATCTTGTCGCGGATGTACGTCCGTTGGGCCGAGAAAAAGGGCTATAAGGTCGAGCTGCAATCCGAAAGCGCGGGCGAAGAAGCCGGGATCAAATCAGCCACCTACAAGATCAGCGGTTTGAACGCTTATGGTTGGCTGAAGTCAGAATCCGGTGTGCACCGTCTGGTGCGGATCAGCCCCTTTGACAGCGCTGCGAAACGGCACACGTCCTTTACCTCTATCTGGGTATATCCGGTGGTCGACGACAATATTGAAATCGACATCAATCCGAGCGATATCCGCATCGATACCTACCGCTCTTCCGGTGCCGGTGGCCAGCACGTGAACACCACGGATTCTGCCGTTCGGATCACACACCACCCCACGGGGATCGTCGTCACCAGCTCTGAGAAATCGCAGCACCAGAACCGTGACATCGCAATGAAGGCGTTGAAATCGCGGCTTTATCAGATGGAGCTCGATCGCCGGAACGCTGCCATCAACGAAGCCCACGAGAATAAAGGCGACGCAGGCTGGGGCAACCAGATCCGGTCCTATGTTCTGCAGCCCTATCAGATGGTTAAAGACCTGCGCACCAACTATGAAACCTCGGATACAAAAGGGGTGCTGGATGGTGATCTTGACGGGTTGATGGGGGCCGCACTGGCGCTTGCGGTATCGGGTAAATCCCGTGCCGAGGCGCAAAGCTAAGACCATAATCTAGGCAGCGCCGCGCGGACATACCGGTGACGCGCGACATTCGCGTCACCGCCTCTTGCATCTGCGCGCTGCCTTCCGTTCTATGACCCGAACGGAGGGCACAGGCATGAATATCCTAGACATCGGGGCATTGGCCCAATCCGAAGCGCTGGCGAACGGGAGCTTGACCGCCGTCGCGCTGATGGAGGCAACCTTGGCGCGCATTGACGCCGTCAACGGGCAGGTCAACGCCATTGTCGCGCTGTGCCCCCGGGCAGACCTGATGGCAGAGGCCGCACAGGCCGACGCAACGCCAAGAACCGGCTGGCTGCACGGTATTCCCATCGCGATCAAGGACTTATCCGATGCCAAGGGGTTACCCACCAGCAAAGGCTCGCCTCTGTTTGCCGACACTATAGCGCAGAAGGACAGTGTGTTCGTCAGCCGTATTCGTGCGGCGGGGGCCATCATCATCGGCAAGACCAACACGCCCGAATTCGGTCTTGGCAGCCATACGTTCAATCCGGTCTACGGTGCCACACGCAACCCCTATGATCTGTCCCGCTCTGCTGGTGGCTCATCGGGCGGGGCGGCGGCGGCGCTGGCCTGCGGTATGCTGAGCGTCGCGGATGGTTCAGATATGATGGGCAGCCTGCGCAACCCCGCCGGCTGGAACAACGTCTACGGTATGCGGCCAAGCTGGGGCACTGTTCCGGCAGAGCCCGAAGGGGATATGTTCCTGCATCAGCTCAGCACGGCAGGACCGATGGCGCGTACCCCGCGTGATTTGGCAGCGTTGCTGGATACCATGACCGGTAACGACTCCGATCAGCCACTGGGTCTGTCGCCAGGACCTAGCCTGCCCGAAATGGGCGCACCGGTTCATCCGCGGCACATCGGTTGGCTGGGTGATTGGGGCGGGGCTTTTCCGTACGAGGACGGGATCGACGCGACCAGTCGGGCGGCATTGGACCAGATGGCGGCTTTAGGGCACAAAATCACCCATCTGCCCGCGCCCTTTGATGCAGAAGCGATGTGGGAAAGCTGGATTACCCTACGCTCTTTTGCCGTAGCAGCCGGACTTGGCCCGCTATATCGCAACGAGGAAACGCGTGCGCATCTTAAACCCGCCGCCCAGTGGGAGGTAGAACGCGGCCTTGGGTTTTCGGCACATGAGGTACAAAAGGCCAGCCTGACGCGGTCCGATTGGTACCGCTGTGTGACGGCGTTGTTTGAAAAGGTCGATGTGCTGGTGTTGCCGTCTGCCCAGCTGTGGCCCTTTGACGTCGATCAAGTGCATCCGACACAGATCGCGGGTCGTGATATGGATACGTATCATCGCTGGATGCAGGTGGTGGTGCCGGCTGGCCTGATCGGACTGCCCGTCGTTAATATCCCCGCCGGGTTTGGCGCGGCAGGGCTGCCAGCGGGGCTACAACTAATCGGGCCGCGCGGTAGCGACGTGAAGCTGTTGCAATTAGCCCAGCGTTGGCACGAGACGACCCATTGGCCCCAAGCCCGCCGACCACAGCTCGGCTAGCGCGCGCATTATTCAAACGCGTACTCGGGACGCAGCAGACGCCGATGGAAGGGCTCAAGCTCTTCCTCGGCAAATAACCCGCCGTTACGGGCGACTTTCAACACGGCTGGCAGGGTTTGGGGCAGGTATTCATAGACCAGACGCGTTGCGCGCAGCCCGATGGCGCTTTCGGGTACGGTACGCGTGATATACCCGACCCAAAAGTTATTGTTAAATGTCCCAATTCGACCAAGATAGTTAAATGATGACGTCATCGCGCCGCGCCGTGACGCGATGATTGCGATGCCCTCTTCCTGCATCAAGACGACACCACGATATTCGCGAAACTCAGATTTGAGTGGCAACCCCTGCATGCGCATGGCCATCGCCGTTTCATAGCCTCTCACATAGGTTCTACGTCCGCGACGAAAGACCATCAAAAGCCCGACGGCAAATTTTTCGGGGATCAGAAAGCTTCGGCGCGAAAAGCGGTAGAACCCACTGGGAAGCATGGCTTCGGGAAGATCCAGCGCGCGGGCCGCTACAAAATCACGCATCAGTCCAGACGACGGGGGGGCAGGTTTTTTTATGTCATTTAAAGGTTCCAACAGAATGCGGGCATCGACACCGAAGAACTGGCAAATTCTGGCCAGAACGTCGGGTCGGGGGAAACTGTCCCCGGAGAGGTAGCGATTTAACTGGGTCCGGTTGACGCCGAGCTCATGTGCGAGGTAGGTCACCGACGGGTAGTCTGCTATTAACTGTTTTAAATTATCGCCAAAAATCGTTCTAATATCAGCTGGGCTTGTCATGAAAAAAGTCCATTAGAATAAAGTAATTAAACATCACAACCTTTGAATGAATTGGCAAGTGGATTTGCCCTTATTAGATGTTAATTGACGCTGATCAGCGTCAAAATAAGCAGCGACCGACACAAATTGAAATCGTAAAAAAATCGACAATTTATCAAAATGGCGCGAGTATATCTCATGTCTAGAAGTATTTAGGAGGGGTTCGGAAATGTACGGAGTAGTGCTTTGGAGCGACGCGAAAGCCAATAAAGCCGTTTTCTGGTGTGAAGATCACGGCGACCTCGCTTACTTTCACGGCGATCCGGACAGCGTAGACCCTACCGAGGCACCCTTTGATGCCGGCGACCTAGTTCAGTTCGAAGTCTATCAGGATGCCAAGCTGCGTAAGGCGTTCAATCCCGCCATCGTGAAAAGCAAAGCGGATGCCGATCTGCCGGAAAAGCTGATGCAGCACTCAAACACGACCGTAAGGGATACTCTTGGGGGCGATATTTTGCATTTCCGGCCCAGAAACACACTGCCCGCAGAGCTTCGTCAACGTGACCTAGCCTAGCCTGTTGAGGCTAGGCTAGGTCACGGGGCTTAGTCAGGCATTCAGTTGCCGCGAGACAGCGCTGCGACACCGGTCCGCGCGACAGATACCAGCCCTAAGGGGCGCATCAGCTCGGCGAAGGCATCAATTTTCTCGGGCGCGCCGGTAATCTCGAAAACAAACGTTTCCAACGTGCTGTCAACGACATTGGCACGAAAGATATCCGCCAGACGCAGGGCTTCGACGCGTTTTTCGCCTGTGCCGCTGACCTTGAACATGGCAAGTTCGCGTTCGACCACCGGACCTTCGACGGTAAGGTCATTCACCTCATGTACCGGTACAATCCGACCCAGTTGCGCCTTGATCTGTTCGATGACCTGCGGTGTCCCCGAGGTGACGATCGTGATGCGGCTCAGGTGACCTGTATGATCCACCTCTGCCACGGTGAGGCTGTCGATGTTATAACCGCGGCCGGAAAACAGGCCGATGACACGCGCCAGCACGCCGGGTTCGTTTTCAACCAGAACCGCAAGCGTGTGCCGTTCAATAACATCCGAAAAGTTGGGACGCAGGTTGTAGGCTGAATGGCTGGTGGCGCCTTTTTTGATCTTTAGGGCTGACATGACACTGTCCTTTTAAGATGTATTCAATGTCGGCGCGCGACCGCGCCGATGTGTTTGCTTGTGCCGTTCGCGGCTTAGACCAAGACCGATCCTTTGGCGTCGATCACACCCTGCGTACCGGCACCCGCCAGCATCATGTCATTGTGGGCTTTACCTGACGGGATCATTGGAAAACAGTTTTCGTGTTTTTCCACCAGACAATCAAAGATAACGGGGCCATCGTAGTTCAACATCTCCATGATGGCATCGTCCAGATCATCGGGGTCGGAACAAATGATACCCTTGGCCCCGAAAGCCTCTGCCAGCTTTACAAAGTCGGGCAGGGATTCAGACCAGCTTTGGGAATAACGCTCGCCATGCAGCAATTCCTGCCACTGGCGTACCATACCCAGGCGTTCATTGTTCAGGATGAACTGTTTGACCGGCAGGCCGTATTGCATCGCGGTGCCCATTTCTTGCATGTTCATCAGCCACGACGCTTCGCCCGCGACGTTGATTACCAGCGCGTCGGGGTGGGCCATCTGCACACCGATGGAGGCAGGAAAGCCGTAGCCCATTGTGCCGAGCCCACCGGATGTCATCCAGCGGTTCGGGTCTTCGAAATTCAGATATTGTGCCGCCCACATCTGGTGCTGGCCGACTTCGGTGGTGATATAACGGTCGTGATCCTTGGTCAGCGCCTCAAGCCGCGAGAGCGCGTATTGCGGTTTGATGATCTTGCCTTTTTGTTCAAACTTCAGGCAGTCAACATTGCGCCATTCCTCGATCTGTTTCCACCATTTGGCAACCGCGTCGGAGTTGGTTTTGCGGCCGCGGGATTTCCAGACTTTCAGGAGGTCTTCCAGCACATGGCCCACGTCACCGACGATAGGAATGTCGACACGGATGATCTTGTTGATCGACGACGGGTCGATGTCGATGTGCGCTTTCTTCGACTTTGGGCTGAACAGATCGACGACGCCGGTAATGCGGTCGTCAAAACGCGCCCCGACGTTGATCATCAGATCGCAGTCGTGCATCGCCATGTTGGCCTGGTAAAGACCGTGCATCCCCAGCATCCCCAGCCATTTGTCGCCGGACGCAGGATAGCTGCCAAGGCCCATCAACGTAGAGGTGATGGGAAAGCCCGTCGCCTCGACCAATTCGCGCAGCAGTTGCGATGCCGCGGGGCCAGAGTTGATGACGCCGCCGCCGGTATAAAAGACAGGACGTTTGGCAGATTCGATGGCTTCTACCAGTGCGGTGATCTCGGTCATGTCGCCTTTGAGGGGCGGCTGATAATGCGAGGTCGACGGTTTCTTGGGGGTGTATTGCCCCGTGGCAAACTGAACGTCCTTGGGGATGTCGACAAGAACCGGACCGGGGCGCCCGCTGGTGGCCACGTGGAATGCCTCGTGCAGGACAGCGCCCAGTTTGTCGGTCTCTTTCACCAACCAATTGTGTTTGGTGCAGGGGCGGGTGATGCCCACGGTGTCGGCCTCCTGAAAGGCGTCAGAGCCGATCATAAAGGTCGGAACCTGACCCGTCAGAACCACAAGCGGAATGGAATCGAGCAAGGCGTCCGTCAGACCAGTCACAGCGTTGGTGGCACCGGGGCCAGAGGTCACAAGCACAACGCCCGGTTTCCCGGTCGAGCGCGCATAGCCTTCGGCGGCATGCACCGCGCCCTGTTCGTGGCGCACCAGCACGTGTTTGATGCTGTTTTGTTGGAACACCTCGTCATAAATCGGTAGGACAGCGCCGCCGGGATAGCCAAATACGGTATCGACACCCTGATCAATCAGGGCTTGAACGATCATCTTCGCTCCGGTCATTTTACGTGTCATCTTGGTGCTCCGTCAGGCGGTGGTTTATCAAAAGGTGCGTTGCGCAAAAAAAAGCCCCCGATTTTGACGGGGGCGCATGGTGACTGGTATGGTCTGCCGTTACCGGCCCATGCGCGTGTGTCTTAGAATGACGACGATATCTGTAATTGCTAGATCTGTCATAGCCAAAGGCCCTTCATTGCGTGCGTGGACATTATGAGCGGCGCAAAGGGGCGTCAATGGCATATTTGATCTAAAAGTGTCGCTAGGGGCTTAAAATCTTTTCATTTGTTGCGTGAAATCGTAAATTTTCTAATTTTTGAAAAATTGTAGCCGTTTAAACCGGTTTTGCGGCGCTAAAGCCGGACTCCCGTTCCCTGCAACACCCCATGTTCCATCGCATAACGTGTCAGCCCCGCAGTCGACGAGATGCCGAGCTTGCGTTTGATGTTCTTGCGGTGTGTCTCGACGGTACGCACGGAGATGTCCAAGGTCACCGCGACTTCTTTGTTGGATTTGCCCTGTGCCAGCTGCAGCAGGATCGTCTGCTCCCGCTCGGTCAGGGATTCACGCGTTGCGTCCTTGGGTTCAAGCGACCCTTGCGCACCGGTGCATAGATAGCGACTGCCGGCCATCACTGTATCGATCGCCAGCTTGATCTCATCGGTGGGCACGTCTTTGAGGATATAGCCCAAAGCACCGTGGCTCAGCGCCGAAGAGATATATTCGGGGTTATCGTGCATGGACAGGATCACGATGCGGGTATCAGGTTCGCGCTCCAGCAAAATTTCAGTCGCCGAAAGTCCGCCGATCTCGGGCATGTTGAGGTCCATCAAGATCACATCAGGTGCCAGCTGCGCGACGCTATCAATGGCAGCGCGACCGTTGGGCAGACAGCCGACCACCTCAATATCATCGTAGCTTTCTAGGATCGACTGAATGCCTTCGGCGACCATCGGGTGATCGTCGACAATCATGACCTTGATCATATGTGATGGCGGAGAGGCTGAAGGGGGCATGAGGTTGCTTTCGGCAGGAGGAAGATCATCGGGGTCAGGGCAGGGCGATCGGCGGCGGGCGCAGCATATGGGTCAGCGGTACGGTGGCGGTGATCTGGGTGCCGCCTTGGGCCGAGGCTTGCAGCGTCAGCGTCCCGTCAAGCTGTTCAATCCTTTCTTGCATATTGCGCAGCCCCAAGCCGCCTGAAACAGAGCGCGTCTTGGACAGCCCCAACCCGTCGTCAGAGATAGAGAGCGTCGCCCCCTGCCGGTGTCCCCGCAGGTCGACAATTACTTCCGTGGCGCGGGCATGGCGTTCGATATTGGTCAGCGCCTCTTGTGCAATCCGGTACAGTGCAATCTTAGCCTCGTCGTCCAGACGGTTGCGAAACACCACTGTGTTGAACTGGCATTTCACGCCTGTCCGTAGTGCAAACTGTTCTACCAGAGTTTTCAGCGCCGGACCAAGGCCTAGATCATCAAGGATGCTGGGGCGTAGCTCACGGCTGATACGGCGGACTTCTGCGATGGCTTCGGCAAGGCTGTCGATCCCCTTGGCCAAAGGCTCTGCTGCGCGGGTGTCGCCCCGTTCAAGCCTGCGGCGCGCATTGTCGAGCGCATAGCGCACCCCCACAAGAATCTGGCTGATCCCGTCGTGCAATTCGCGCGCCACACGCCCGCGTTCTTCTTCTTGGGCATCAAATACCCGTTGGGTGAGCTTCTTGAGCTTGGCATCCGCAAGGCGGCGTTCGCGCAGGTTGACCAGCATACCCGACCCGAAGACCAGAAAAAGCGCGGTGACCGTGATCGCGCCAATATAGAAGAACGTGCGATGCACCCGCGCCAAGACATCGAAACGGGCGGTGGCACCGCTGGCGAGCACGTCATCGATGAATACACCCGTGCCCACAGCCCACTGCCAACTTGGAAACGACGTCACATAGGTGATCATGCGTGCGTCTTCACCGGTCGACGGTTTAGGCCACATATAGGTGTGATACCCGCCGCCATTGCGCGCGATGCGGATCAGTTCGTCCACCACAGCAGTGCCCTGGCTGTCCGTCTCGCCGGCAAAGTTGCGGTTGATCCGGTCGGTTTGGCGCGGGCTGACGAGCGCGGTGCCGTCGTAGTCGTAGACAAAGAATTGCCCCTCTTCGCCATAAATCATCGCTGACAGGATCTGCGCGACCTGCGATTTTGCCCCCCCGTCATCGGGCGAGGCAGAGCCGTAGACAAAGTAAAACCCGTTGCGTGCTTGGGTGACATAGTTGCGCAGCTCGACTTTTTTGGCGTCGATCAGTTGCTGTTCTAACGTCGAGATTTCACGGTTCGCGACGGCGCGGGCCTGTAATGCCACCACAAATGCAATCGCCGTCACTGCCAGCACCAAAGGGACGGCAGCAATGAGCGTCAGCTTTTGAGCATAGGTGGGGGCGATCAGGAATGACGGGCGGCGCATGCATGGCTGATACTGGGAAATCCTCGCGAATCAAAGTGCTAGATGCAGCGAGCCTTTCACCCGCTATGCGTGCGGGTGCACAAGATATGGCGGGTCACTTCAGTCGTCTGCAGCATATTTGGGCGGTAAAACTGTGCTGTCTACGCAGTAGTTGGTATTTTCATGTTCGGGCATTTGCGTAAATTGAGTGTCACTTGAAATGACCTGCGCGCATATAATGAAGCGCGGGCACCCTCATATTACTCGGGAGGAGTATCCAACATGGACCGTCGTTCATTTCTGAAGACATCCGCGCTTGGCGGGTCTGCCGCTGCTGCAACCACACTGGCCGCACCGCTGTATGCCCAAGGCAAACGCACGCTGACCATGGTCACCGCTTGGCCCCGTGGCTTTGCCGTGCTCGATGACGCTGCCACCTATCTGAACAATATGGTTAACGAAATGTCTGACGGCACGTTGACCATCGAAAAGAAAGCCCCCGGCGAGCTTGTCGGCGCGTTCGAAGTCTTTGATGCCGTATCTTCCGGTCAGGCGGATATGTACCACGCCGCCGACTATTACTTTATCGGCCAGCACCCCGGTCTGGCGTATTTCACCGCCGTTCCTTTCGGTGCCACAGCCCAAGAGCTGACAAACTGGTACCTGCACGGTGGCGGCCATGATCTGCACAACCAGATCGGTGAAATCTTCAACATGAAGATGTTCCTCGCCGGTAACTCCGGGTCGCAGTCCGGTGGCTGGTTTCGCAAGGAAATCAACTCTGCCGCAGACTTCAATGGTCTGAAATTCCGCATGCCCGGTCTGGGCGGCAAGGTTCTGGGTAAACTGGGCGCATCGGTTCAGAACATCCCTGGTGGTGAACTGTATCAGGCGCTGTCGTCGGGCGCGCTGGACGGTCTTGAGTGGGTTGGCCCATTTGCGGACGAACGCGCGGGCTTCCAGGAAGTCGCCAAGATCTATTACACCGCTGGTTTCCACGAGCCAGGTTCGGGTCTGACAGCATCGGTCAACCTTGATGTGTTCAACGACCTGACGCCTGCACAGCAAAAGATCATCGAATATGCATCGATGGCGACGACACACACAGGTCTGGCCGAAACGCTGGCCAATAACGGTGCCGCATTGTCCCGTTTGCAGCAGCAGGGTGTTAAAACCATGCAGTTCCCCGACGATGTTTGGGATGCGTTCGGTGCCGCCTCCAAAGAGGTTATGGACGAGAACATGGACGATACCCTGTTCGCTGACATCCGTACCAGCTTTGAATCCTCGCTGTCCGCATCGGCAGAATGGTTGTCGAAATCCGATGCCTACTATGTCGAGCAACGCCAGCGCGTTCTTGGCAAAATGTAAGTCATCCCGTTGGGATGACATGGGGGCTGCCTTTGGGCGGCCCCGCACGCGACTTTGCATCCCTGAAACAGGGCACGCAAAGGGAGGATAATTTTCGCACCAAGCCGGCGCTGAAACCGGGCGGGCGAAGGGGGGATATCAATGGCAGAAGATGCAGTATGCGCAGGATTTTTCCGCGCGGCGGAAGGGGCCAAAATCAGCTGCTTGGACCAGTTCCAAGAGGGCAACCTGATCAGCTTTGTTCTGGGCAACCTACTTGAGGCGTTCTATAATTTCTTTGCAGCGCTGCTGAACCCGTCCATGTGGCTAGACTGGTCCAATGGCGAAGCGCTGATGCGGTTCATCTACTACGGTGCCTCGGCAGAGCTGTTCTTTGTCCTGCTGATCGGGCTGGTGATTGTCACGGCCATAGGGATTTGGAAGCGCAGCGTTATGTGGGCCTGTGTGCGCGGGCTGGAAGGTTTTGCCAACGCGACGGGGCGTCTTTTTGCGTGGGCCGGATTGCTGATGGTGCTGCAACAGATCATAATCGTCTTTATGCAGCGCATTTTTACTCGGCCTGATATCTCTATCGGCTTTGGTATTCCGCTGCAATTCGACATCAGCTGGTTTGCCGAAGAACTAAAGCTTTTCAACGCCTTGGTCGTCTGTCTTTGTGTGTCTTACACCTTTGTGCAAGGCGGGCACGTACGGGTTGACCTGTTCTATGCCGGTGCCAAGTTCCGCACCAAGCGCGTGATCGACATGTTCGGCGCGCTGTGCTTCATGATCCCCTTCGCGATTGTCACGTGGCTTTATGGCTGGTTCTTCCTGTGGCGCCATCTGGTGACACCGAACCCGTCGGCATCCGACCGGCTAGAGCTGTTGCTGCGCAAAGCGCGTCTGTTGAAGTGGAATGTGGAGACCATCGGCTTTTCGCCGAACGGGTTCAATGGCTACTTCCTGTTCAAGATCCTGCTTTGCGCCTTCTGCGTAATGGTGATTTTGCAGGCAATATCAGTTTTTTATCGTGCTTTGTTAGAGTTCCGCGAAGGGCCTGAGAGCGCAGATAAATATCTCGACCGCGATACGTTGGGCGAGGGCGAAGAAGCCTATGAGGGCACACATTAATTCAAGGGGCGTCCCATGCTATTTGGTCTCGACGGGGTCGAAGTTGGCCTGATCATTGTTTTTGCCTGCCTCTTTGGCGGCATCCTGTCCGGCTTTCCGGTGGCCTTTGCCATCGGTGGTGCTGGTATCATTTCTTTCGGCATCATTGCCGCGCTCGATAGTGCGGGGTTGATGGTGCATCAGGCGATTGACCAATCGTCCCAAGCGTATCGTGATCTGGTGAACTCTGGCGTTCCCAACGACGCGGTGTCCAAGTTCCGCTATCCCGATCTACCGCTCGTTGGTGAATCGGTTTTCCCCCAAGGGTGGGAAGTCGCGCTGGATCGTAATGTTAGCTTTATCGTGAACCGGATGAACGAACGTGTTCTCGCGGGGCAGTCGATCGAGACGCTTCTTGCCGTTCTGATGTTCGTTCTCATGGGGATCACGCTCGAGCGTTCCAAGATTGCTAACGACTTGCTCACCACGATGGCGCGGGTGTTTGGCCCGTTGCCTGGTGGCCTTGCCGTATCGATCGTAGTTGTTGGGGCATTTCTTGCCGCTTCGACAGGAATTGTTGGCGCGACTGTTGTTACGATGGGCCTGCTTGCCCTGCCTACGATGTTGCGGAACGGATATTCGCCCGAGCTTTCAACCGGTGTAATCGCCGCGTCTGGTACCTTGGGGCAAATTATCCCACCGTCCATTGTTATTGTTCTGTTGGGCACATTGGCTGGTGACTTGTACTCAGCGGCGCAAGAAGCACGGGCAACCTCGGCTGGATGTACGGATGCGTTGACCTATCTGGGCGAGCCTGCGGTCGTGTCTGTGGGCACGCTGTTTCAGGCGGCATTGCTGCCGGGGATCATGCTGGCGCTGCTTTATGCGCTCTATGCCTTTGTATACGCGCTGCTGAACCCTGAAAAAGCGCCTGCTGTGCCAATGGGGGCGACCAATGCCGAACCCATCACGCGGGGCGAAGGTTTTACGTGGTTCCTTGGTATGCCGGCCTTGCTGATCGTCGGGACGATTGTTCTGGGCAACCTTGGTATGGTGGGAAGCCAGTCGACAGTGGTTTCAAGCTTTAGCGATATCGGGAAAGGCGCCAGCCTGCGCACGAACGTCGGCGAAGCCTGTCAGGCCGCGATGATCGAACTGCACGGGCAAAGTGCATGGGATCAAGCGGTGACCGAACAAGCCGCGATCGAAGCCGCGGGTGGTCAACAGGCCAGCGAAAAGCTGACCGAAGAAGCACTGGCCCAAAAGCAGGCAGACAAGATCGCTGATGCCGCTCCGATCGGGACCGGTGTTGCGATCATCCTGATCCTGCTGGCCTTGGTCATGACGACGGGTCGCGGTGTGGCACCTTCGGCGGGCAAGCGCCCCTTGATCATCGGCGGCATTGGTCTGGTTCTTGCCGTGCTGGTGGACATCCTGCTGATCGGCCCTGCAACGTCATCGGGTGGATTGGTGGTGCTGATGGCGCTGCCGTTCGTGGCTGTGATGTATGGTGTGGTCTATGCGCTGAAGCTTTGCGCAGGTAACGAACTGATCCGCGTGGTCTTTCCGCCGCTGGTCTTGATCGTTGCGGTGCTGGGGTCAATCCTTGGTGGTATCACCAACCCGACGCCTGCCGCGGCTTTGGGGGCAGGTGGTGCCATCATGCTGGCGGCGTATCGCAAGCTCAAGGATATGGATCGGTCACCCAAGGTGATCATCTGGTCCACGCTGGCGATCCTGATCAGCATCCTTGTGGGTGTGAACTTTGACCTGCGCATAAACCAAGAGGGCGTGAGCGTCGAAGGCTGGTTTGCCTTCTTCGTGGCCTATGGTGCGTATCTATACGCGGTCTTCGGTCTGCTGTTCTCGTGCTGGATTCTCTATACCTCGGGCGTGCTTAGCCCCGTGGTGCGCGAGACGGCCAAGGTGACCTCGATGGTATTTACCATCCTGATCGGGTCGCAGCTGCTGAACCTTGTTGTGATCTCCTTTGGCGGTGAACACTACATCCAGCAGTGGCTGAAAAGCTTTGACAACGAGCTGACAGTCTTTTTGATCGTGATGCTGGTGCTGTTTGTGCTGGGCTTTGTGCTCGACTTCCTCGAGATCATCTACATCGTGATCCCGATTGTCGGGCCGGTGATCTATGGCGGCACCTTTGATCCGAAATGGGTGACGATCATGATCGCGGTGAACCTGCAAACGTCGTTCCTGACGCCGCCCTTTGGCTTTGCGCTGTTCTACCTACGCGGCGTTGCGCCGGCGAGCGTGACCACGTCGCACATCTACCGTGGGATCATTCCTTTCGTCTTGATCCAGGTTGGGGCCTTGGCGCTGCTGTGGATGTTCCCGGTGATCGTGACAATTGTGCCGGATCTAATTCCGAACTAAACGGGCAGCACGGTTCTGCTAAAACAAAAGGCACCCCTCGGGGTGCCTTTTTTCGTTTCATTGAGAATGAAAGCGGTTCAAAGCGCAGCGCAGTCGCGTATCAGCCTCTGGTCGGGCTCAGATCGGGCAGCGCGATATTGGCGACCTGCTCGGCAATTGGAACGGTGTTCAGCGGATGCTCATCGGAGGAGAAATCATCGGGGTTACGCATCTTTTGCCACGCGCCCCCCATATAGACCTCAAGTCCCGAGAACTTGGCTTTATACCCCATCTTGGGGCTGCCGGGCACCCAATAGCCTAGATAAACATAGGGCAGGCCCGCCGAGCGGGCGATCTCAATATGATCGAGGATGATGTAGTTGCCCAACCCGTCACGGGGGCGGTCGGGGCTGTAGAAGGAATAGACCATGCTCACCCCATCCTCGAGCACATCCGTCAGGCACACACCGATCAAATCACGGGTTTGCTTGTCATGATATTCGATCACACGGCTGCGGATCGGTGTTTCCTCGATCATCGCGGCAAATTCGAAAACATCCATATCCGCCATGCCACCATCCGCATGACGGCTGTCAAGATAGGTGCGAAACAGATCGTATTGTTCTTCTGTGGCCCATGGCGACGTCGCCCGTCGCGCTATCCCTGCGTTGCGTTTGATCGTGCGCCTTTGGCCCTTGCTCGGGCTGAAGTCGGCCACGTTGATGCGCGCGGACATACAGGCTGCGCAATCTGCGCAGGACGGGCGGTACAGTACATTCTGCGACCGCCGGAACCCTTGCCCCGACAGACTGTTGTTAAGCTTGGTCGCAGACTCTCCTTGTAGGGCGGTGAACAGCTTACGTTCCATCCGACCTTCAAGATAAGGGCAGGGCTGCGGCGCAGTGACATAGAACTGCGGTGCGATGGGGAGTGTATGGCGCATGAAAATCCGTTGTTGTTCCGCGAAATCCTAACAACTGGACCAAACCGCGCCAAGTACAAGTTTGGGTCAGTTCACGCTTTCGGCACGACGATTCAGCGGGACCGTGCCTAGGATCACATCCGTCAGGCTTTGGTGGCGCGAGGTAGAACAGATGAGGATGATCGAAATCACCTGCAACGGCATCATGGCAACGCTTACGCTATAGCCTGCCGTGTGCAAAAAGGCCGACGCCAGATCAAGCGGTTCATCGCGTGCGGTGCGCAGCTCCATGCCGAACAGGCGCATCCCCCATGTGGCCGACCCGCTGGCAAGCGTCGCAACACGGTAGGTAAAGCCCACGATTAGCATCAATAACGGGAATAGAAACAACCCGATAAAGGCAGTGAACGGCACGATCAGCACACTGGCAATCAATACCAGCAAAGCATCAACAACCCATGCCATGAACCGTTTGGTCGGAATACCGCTATAGAATTCGGGCTGGTCGAATGGATCAGGGGTGGTGGGGGTCATCATGTCTCGTCCCTCAAGAATGGTTGTCCCCCCGCCAAGGCGGAGGGCACGGTTGTCTTCACGCAAGGCTCAGGCCTTTTGCGCATCGTCGTCATCGCGCGACCGTTCGGCCATGAACTGGTCGAACTCGGCCTTGTCCTTGGCGTCGCGCAGGCGGGTCAGGAAGGCTTCGAAGTTGGTTTGCTCTTCTTCCAGACGGGCAAGCGTATCGGCCTTATAGGCGTCAAATGCGGCGTTTCCAGTAGAACGCCCGGTGACAACGCCACGGCGGGCACGTTTGCTGCAAGACATAGATTTAAACATGCGTTTGCTCCAGATCATATAGGCAAGAACGGCGAGGCCAAGCGGCCAGAATGCGATAAAGCCGACAACCATGGCGGCGATCCAGGCACCTTTGCCCTTGTCGTCAAGAAAATCCTCGGCACGGCCCAGCCAACTGCGTTGTGCGGCGTACGAGGGTGCATAGCTCTGTGTCATCAAGTTCCCTTTCGGTCAGAGTGTGGTGGCCCTGAACGCTGCGGGCCGGTGCGGTGGTGGGCTATGTAAATGCCTTTCACATTACAGTAGATCGGCATGCTGGGCCCGCTTTGCAAGGTTTAATGTAAATGTTTTTTACATTATTTGGTTTTGGCCGCGTTTGTTGGGGCTTAGCACTGTCTTTCCGCCCATTGACGAAGCCCCAGTAACCAGCGAATGCTGGGCATATGAGAACACTTGCCAGTCAGATCACCCGCTGTCCCCGCATTTTTACGACCGATCAGGCGCAGGATGCGCGTGCGCTGTTTCCTGATGTGCCGCCCGAGATCGCAGCCCTTGTTGCGGGGGCAGGGTCGACGTCGCCTTACCTTTTAGCGTTGATGCAAAAGGAAACCGACTGGTGTCGCACGGCGTTCGAGGATCCCGCTGTGGCAGTCCAACATGTTATCGACTGCGCAGGCGATGTGGCCCCCGACCAGCTTGCAAGCCACCTGCGTCAGAGCAAGCGACGCGTGGCGTTGATGACGGGGCTGGCCGATCTGGCAGGCGCTTGGTCGCTGGAGGACGTTACCGGTGCATTGACGGATTTCGCCGATGCCGCGACCCAGGCCGCGCTGACGGCAGGGCTGAAGGCGCAGATCAAACGCGGCAAACTGCCCGGCATGACCGAAGAGGATGCCGAAACCGGCGCGGGGATGGTCGTGCTTGCCATGGGCAAGATGGGCGCACGCGAGCTGAACTACTCCTCTGACATCGATCTGATCTGCCTGTTTGACGAGACCCGCTTTGATCCGGTTGACTTCCACGACGCACGCACCGCATTTGTGCGCGCCACCCGCGCCATGAGCGGAACGCTCAACGATCTCACGGGCGAGGGGTATGTTTTTCGCACCGACCTGCGCTTGCGGCCCGATTCCGGTGTCACACCGGTCTGCATGGCGATGGAAGCCGCCGAGAGATACTATGAAAGTCTTGGCCGGACGTGGGAACGCGCAGCCTATATCAAGGCGCGACCCGCGGCCGGGGATCTGGCGGCGGGGGATCAGTTTCTGTCGGTCCTGCGCCCCTTTGTCTGGCGCAAGCATCTGGACTTTGCCGCTATACAGGATGCGCATGACATGCGGCTTGCCATTCGCGAACACAAAGGGCTGGGGGGCAAGGTTTCACTGTCAGGCCACAATATGAAGCTGGGGCGCGGCGGCATCCGCGAGATCGAGTTCTTTACCCAGACCCGCCAGTTGATTGCGGGTGGGCGCGACCCTGACCTGCGGGTGCGCGGTACCTGCGAAGGCATGGCTGTATTGGCCGAAAAGGAATGGATTCCCGCAGACGCGGCCGAAACCCTTTGCGACCATTACCGTGCGCATCGCACCGTCGAGCACCGGGTACAAATGATCCGCGACGCGCAAACACACACGCTGCCACAGTCCGATGAAGGCTTTGACCGTCTGGCCGCGATGATGGACATGGATCTGCCCGCGCTGCGCAGCGATCTTGAACGGCGATTGGAAGAGGTTCACCAATTAACCGAAGGGTTCTTTGCGGGGTCGACCACAAGCCCTACACCGGCTGCCGCCCCTGACGAACATGTCTTTGACGCCGCCATTGTTGATCGTTGGCTTAGTTATCCCGCTTTGCGTAGCGCCCGCGGGGCTGAGCTGTTTGCAGAGCTCAAGCCCGGCCTGCTGGCACGGCTGGCACGGGCCACCAAGCCGGACGAGGCGCTTTTGGCCTTTGACGGATTTTTGGGAGGGCTGCCCGCGGGCGTGCAGCTATTCTCTTTATTGAAGATCAACCCGCAACTGTCTGATTTACTTGTGGATATCGTCAGCGCATCGCCCGCCTTGGCGGCGTATCTGTCGCGCAATGCGTCAGTGTTCGATGCTGTGATCGGCGGCGATTTCTTTAGCGATTGGCCCGGTGAAGATGGGTTGCTCGAGAGCCTGACAGAAGCGTTGGAGGCCGAGGAGGACTATGAGGCGCGGCTTGATACCTGCCGTCGATGGGCAAAGGAATGGCACTTTCGGATCGGTGTGCATCACCTGCGCGGGTTGCTTGATGCCGCGACGGTGGGCGCACAATATGCCGATCTCGCGCGGGCAGTTTTGCGCGGGCTATGGCCCGTGGTGATCGACGGATTTTCGCGGCGTCATGGGGCACCGCCGGGACGCGGCGCTGTATTGGTGGGCATGGGGTCGCTTGGTGCGCGCCGCCTGACCGCGGCCTCTGATCTTGATATGATTGTCGTCTACGATTCCGCCGATGTCGAAACCTCTGACGGAAAGCGGCCGCTTGCCTCGCGGCTGTATTACGCGCGCCTGACCCAAGCGATGATCACGGCGATGACCGCCCCCATGGCCCAAGGCAAGCTTTACGAAGTGGACATGCGTTTGCGCCCCTCCGGCACGCAGGGTCCAGTGGCGACCAGTCTCGCCAGCTTTGAAAGCTACCAGATGGGGCAAGCTTGGGTATGGGAGCATCTCGCGCTGACGCGAGCCGAATGTGTGGCCGGCCCCGATGACCTGATGCAGGAGGTGTCGGGGCTGTGTAACAAGGTGCTCGCACGCCCGCGCGACCGCGCCGATACCTTGCACGAGGTCGCCGCCATGCGCGCGCGTCTTGCCGCTGCAAAGGCCGCGGGCGGCATTTGGGACGCCAAAAACGGGCCGGGGCGCTTGCAGGATATCGAGCTGTTGGCGCAAGCGGGTGCGTTGCTGGCAGGGACAACGGCGCGCGATATCGCCAGCGGCATTGCGCATGCGAACCAGCAAAATATCGTCAGTGCCGATCAGGCAGAGGTGTTGCGCAAGGTGTATCGCACGTGCTGGGCTTTGCAGGCCGCGACGCGGTTGCTGTCACCATCGGTTCTGCGCGAGGATTCTTTGGGGCAGGCGGGCTTGCGGTTCTTGTGTCGCACGCATGAGGTCGAGACACCGAAAGAACTGCACGACCATTTGACCCGGAGCTATGCGCAGGCTGCGGCGATCATTGGCGAAGCATTGGCCGATTACGTTGATAAGGCCGACAGGGGACAGCCATGACCAAAGGTGATCTGAACGACCCTAAGGGGTTGATCTATGAATCCTATCGCATACCGGGGATCACGCCGCCGGAGTGCCGGTCGATCTTTCTGGATTGGGCGCTGAGCCTGCCGATGGAGTCAGACACCAAAACCGCCTTACGTGCGTTGCTGGATCAGGTCACGCCAGAAAATCTGGATCATCCGATGACCGGCGTAATGCAGGAGGGGTTGATCGGTATGGCCACCCCCCGACGGCGTGGGGGATGGAAAACACGTCCTCGAAGCTAGAAAACATTACAATAAGACGCAAACGTGCCGAAATACCCAAATGTTGCCCGAGGTTCTGAACATTCTCGCCCCATTCCCGCCTTAATTGGACGGCATTACAATATCAACGCTGCACAGTCCTATTCACCGGCAGCTTTTGGAGGGGAATATGAAACATCAAAACCTGTTGATCGCTTTGGTCTGCGCCGCTGCCGTGTCCGGTTGTGCACCGGCGGATATTGCCAGCCGGAATGCGATGTATGATACATCCTCGTCCCGTATGTCTTTGCTGGATAACCTTAATTCTTACCAGCCCGATACGCTGTTGGATGCCGTTCATATCCAGCAAACCAATGTCTTTTTACCCAATCATCTTCGTGTAGCCCAAGAGACCACCCTGCTGCAATCGGCGGACATCATCTGGCATGACGCAGCAAATACCGATCACCGCGATCAGGTCCGTGCTATCTTCGAGGCCGCAATCCAACAGGGTGCCGTCACCGCATATGGACCAGTTCCAGCAACGCTTGAGGTGGAGGTCCTGCGCTTTCATAATCCCGCCTCAGGGTCTGCGACGGACGTGCCATCGGCTGAGTTCATTCTGACCGTGGTGGATGCGCGCAATGGCAAGGCGCTGGCCGAGCCCCGTCAGGTCACGGTTGAACTGAACAGTTTTGCCCCGCCCATTGCCGAAGCGCAGCCAGACAACACCGTGCTGATCCACGATCTTGCCCGCGCGATCGAACAACAGCTGTCTACACCGGGCAGCTACAAACGTACGAAACTTGCCGCCTATTAAGCGTATCGGTGAACTCTGCGCTTCCCCAACCGCGTGGAACCGACTAATGGGGGCGGTATGACAACGCCCCTTTCCCCTCCCGCTTCGACCGACCCTTCCGATTTGCCTGTGGTGCGCCTGCTGCCCAAGGCCAATGCCCGCGCCATCCGGCACGGGTTTCCCTGGGTTTATGCCAATGAAATGGTCACCGACCGACGCACCAAAGCGTTGACCCCCGGCAGCCTCGCGCTGCTGGAAGATAGCGCCCGTCAGGTGATGGGGGTGGTCGCGGTGAACCCGACCTCCAAGATCTTCTGCCGGATGTTGGACCAGAATTCCGAAGCGGTGGTGAACCAAAGCTGGTTCGAGGCTCATATTAAACGCGCCGTACAGTTGCGTGACCAAATGTATGACGCGCCGTATTACCGTTTGATCCACGCCGAAGCGGACGGGCTCCCCGGTGTCGTGATCGATCGCTTTGGCGATACGGCTGTTATTCAGGCGAATGCCGCTTGGGCCGACGTCCATATCGACGCGCTGACCGCGGCGCTGGTCGCACAATCCGGCGTGCGCCACGTGTTGAAAAACGCATCGGGCCGGACGCGCAGCCTTGAAGGGTTGGACGACGTTAGCGGTGTGCTGCACGGCGACGCGCCCGGCGCGGCAGTGCCCGTGCCGATGAACGGCGCGACCTATATGGCAGACCTTACAGGCGGCCAGAAAACCGGACTGTTCTACGATCAACGCCCCAACCACGCCTTTGCGGCCAACCTGTCCAAGGGCAAACGCGTGCTGGATGTGTTTGCACATGTCGGCGGGTTCTCTCTGGCAGCGCTGGCAAATGGCGCATCCTCTGCGGTTGCGGTCGATGGGTCTGCTCCGGCGCTGGAACTTGCCCAGCAGGGTGCCGATGCCATGGGCGTATCGGACCGTTTCGCAACGCGGCAGGGGGATGCGTTTGATATTCTGACCGCCCTGCGTGCCGAGGGCGAAGAATTTGATGTCGTGATCTGTGACCCGCCCGCATTTGCCCCCGGCAAGCCTGCGCTCGAGGCAGGGTTGCGTGCTTATGAACGTGTTGCCCGTTTAGCAGCGCAGCTGGTCGCAGAGAATGGTGTGCTGGGCTTGTGTTCGTGTTCGCACGCGGTCGATCTGACGCAGTTCCGCACTTCATCCGTGCGCGGCATTGGTCGCGCAGGACGTCGAGCGGCGCTGCTGCACACCGGTTTCGCCGGTCCGGACCACCCGCAGTTGCCACAACTGGCCGAAACGGGATACCTAAAGTCACTGTTCTTCCGTCTGTCGTGACGCTGCGCATCCTGATCGACGCCTGCGTCCTCTATCCCACCGTCATGCGTGAGATGGTGATGGGTGCTGCGCGGGTCGGGGTGTTTGAACCGCTGTGGTCGGCGCGCCTGTTGGAAGAATGGGCGCGCGCCGCGATCAAGCTTGGCCCCGAGGGCGAAGCACAGGCCCGCGCAGAGATCGCCTTGCTGCGCGCCGCATGGCCAGAGGCCGAGGTCCCCCCAAGCCCCGGTGTGGCAGCACGGCTGTATCTGCCGGACGAAAACGACGTGCATGTGCTGGCCGCCGCGATCACCGGCCATGCCAACATTATCATGACGCTGAACGCCAAGGATTTTCCCCGTGGCACTCTGGCCGAAGAAGGCTTGGCACGGGTGGATCCCGATAGCTATCTGCACGGTGTCTGGCTGGCCCAGCCAGAGATGATCGTGCAGGTTGCTGATTCCGTTCTGGATGAAGCGCGCCGCCTGTCGGGACAGCCATGGGAAATGCGCCCGCTGTTGAAGAAAGCGCGTTTGCCGCGGCTTGCCAAAGCGCTCGGTTAGCGGTCCCACGCGGATTTCAGCGCAGTCAACGCACTGATCCGGTCTGCCGTTTTGGGATGACTAAGCAACCATGCGGGCGACGTCCCGTGGTTACTTTGCGTTAACGCTTCGAGCTTTTCGAACAAAGAGATCTGCGGCGCGATGCCGATGCCTGCTTTGGTCAAAAGAGCGGCGGCATAAGCATCCGCCTCGTATTCATCGCCACGCGACAGCCGTGCTGCCAGCAAACTCGCAAGCATATTGGCGATCCAGATTCCGACACCGGGGATAATGCGCCCCAAGATCATGCCAAGCGCAGCACGCATGGCGTTCTGGCCTGAAAAGTCGATCATCCGCCGCCGTGAATGGCCCAAGGCGACGTGTCCCAGCTCGTGTGCAATCACGCTGGCGAGTTCTTCGGCGGTGACAGCACCGGATTTAAATTTCTCGTAAAAGCCACGGGTGATGAAGATCCGCCCATCCGGCGCGGCAAGACCGTTGACGGGGGCCACTTCGTATATGTGGACCTTGATCCGCGGCAGATCGAGTGCTTTCGCAAGCTTAAAGGTCATCTCACGCAGGGCAGGGTCCAGCAGCTCGGTCGATTTCTCGTCAAGCTCTCTGGCGGTGCGCCACGCAGAAAAGCGGTACATGGCAAGCCCGAAGAGCACGGCGAGGACGATGGGGAGGATGCGGATCATATGTCCAATATGGACGGGGGGGCGCGGGGTGCAAGGGTGGAATGAGTATTTGAGAAAAGGGTGAAGGGGTAAGTGCAAGGGCCGCGGCGTGCGCGGCCCTTGGGACGAGGTCAGGACAGTTTCGCATCCATTGTGATCTCAGCGGTCATCAGCTTGGAAATCGGGCAATTTTCTTTGGCGGTTTTTGTCGCCTCTTCGAACTGCTCTTGCGTGGCATCGGGGATCACGCATTCTACATCGAGGTGGATTTTCGGCACGTGAAAGCCACCATCTTTTTGTTCGAGAAATACGGTGGCTTTGGTTTCAATGCTGTCCGCGACCAGGTCGTAGTCTTCGAGGATCATTGACAGGGCCATGGAAAAGCAGGACGCATGGGCTGCGCCAATCAGCTCTTCGGGGTTGGTGCCGTCTTTGCCTTCAAAACGGGTGTTGAAGCCGTAAGGCTGGTCATTGAGCACGCCGGTCTGGGTGGAGACGTGGCCTTTGCCCTCTTTGAGGTTACCGGTCCATTTTGCGGAGCCTGATTTCTTGATCATAGTAATTCCTTTCACCAATTGGGTTCTTGGTGAAACGCGAGGCACGGTTGAAATGTTCCTACCCGTATTGGCGCAGCAGTCGATTACCGCGTCAGCGTCTTCATTCCGCGGCTGAGCCCTTCGAGGGTCATAGGTACCATGGCATCCTGTCCAAAGATTTCCTGCACCATTTTGATGGATTGCGTGTAGGGCCAGTATTTCTCGGGGATCGGGTTGATCCAAAGGTTGCTGTTCCACTGCTCGCGCGCGCGAGACAGCCAGACTGATCCGGCTTCGGCATTCCAATGTTCGTTGGCCCCGCCGGGATAGGCGATCTCGTAGGGGGACATGGATGCGTCGCCAACAAAAATACATTTGTAATCAGAACCGTAGGTGCGCAGAACTTCCATTGTGTCCAGCTGTTCGGTCCAGCGGCGACGGTTGTCGCGCCAGACGCCTTCGTAGAGACAGTTGTGGAAATAGAAGTGTTCGAGGTGTTTGAATTCGGATTTGGCGGCGCTGAACAGTTCTTCGACAGTTTTGATATGCGGGTCCATCGAGCCGCCGATGTCCAAAAACAGCAAGACCTTGACTGCATTGCGCCGCTCGGGGCGGGTTTTCACGTCCAGGTAGCCGTGTTCTGCCGTGGCGCGGATCGTACCGCCCAGATCGAATTCGTCATTCGCCCCGTCGCGGGCCCACCGGCGCAGGCGCTTTAGCGCGACCTTGATGTTGCGTGTGCCCAGCTCAACGGAATCGTCGAGGTTCTTGAATTCGCGTTTATCCCAGACCTTGACCGCGCGTTGATGGCGCGATTCATTCTGGCCGATGCGTACGCCTTCGGGGTTGTAACCATATGCGCCGAAAGGCGAGGTGCCCGCCGTTCCAACCCATTTGTTGCCGCCCTGATGCCGTTCTTTTTGTTCCTCAAGCCGCTTGCGCAGCGTCTCCATGAGTTTATCAAAACCGCCGGCGGCTTCGATCTCGGCTTTTTCTTCCGCGGTCAGATGCTTTTCAGCCATCTTTTCCAGCCATTCATGCGGGATATCCACCGCTTCCATCACCTCGTCGAGGCTGATGTTTTCAAGACCAGAGAACGCGGCCGAAAAGGCGCGGTCGAACTTGTCGATGTTGCGTTCGTCTTTGACCATGCTGGTGCGCGCAAGATAGTAGAACGCGTCTACGTCATAGGTCGCAAGCCCGGCCGACATACCATCGAGAAAGGCCAGAAACTCGCGCATGGACACAGGCACCTTATGCTGGCGCAGTTGCTCAAAGAACGGCAGAAACATATATTACGCTCCGGTTAGGACTCGGTCCAGAACGACTGTAAGGATCATGCCGACGATGATAAAGGCCATCGCAAAGCCCACCGCGTATTGAGCAATATCCTTGCGGTTTCCGTTGCGTTTACGGGCGGTCAGCCCCCCGATAACAGCGCCGATCACGGCGAGAAGTATGACGATCATTTTAACCCGTTTCGCTATTTATTTGAGCGGGTTAAGCGACGCGATCTCGCGCATTTTGGCCCGCACAGCCCAGTCAGAGCCAAATCCGTACCGTGCCCAGCCCAGACTGTCCAGCCTGACGGCCTGCGCCTCGGCCGCGCGATTTTCCAGTTCGAGCGCTTCGGCACGCAGCAACAGCAGGGTGCTGAGCAAGGCGGCATTTTCGCGCAAGCGGGCGGTGTTGATATGGGGGGCGATCAGACGCAGCGCTTCGGCACCCTGACCCTTGGAGACAGAGTAAGCCCCCAGTTGCGTCGCGACATAGGCGCGGTGCAGGTCCGTTCCGGGGGTGCGGGCGTAGAACAGGTCGGACATCTTGTACTGTTCATGCGCGGCTTCGGCGTCACCAGATTGCAAGGCGCGGCCCATTGCGTAATGGGCGAAGGCGCGGCGGTGATCTTGCCAGCCAAGGCTTTGCGCGATCTTAATGGCGCTATAGGCAGCGTCCTGACGTTGACCACTGGACCGGCCGGGTCCAAGAGCGCCTTGAACGGCGGCGTTCCATTCGCGGGGGGTGCGGGTTACAAACCGTGCTTGGGTCGAGGTGCCGCCGGGATTGATCCGTGCAAAAATGCCGGGCAGGGCGTTGGCCACTTGACCCCGTGTCATGCCGGACCGCAGCGCAGGATCGTAATAGGCGCGTAGAATTGTCATATCAAAGCCGGTTAACACGGTATGCACGTTGTCGTCATTAAAGACGGAGTCCGGCAGGCGGTAGAGATCATTCAGCGGCCCGAGGGCTTGGGCCAGCTCTTCGTGCAGGCAGTCGCGGACCTCTTGGGGGCTGGCGTCATTGGGGATGAAGATAGAGACGCGGCTGCGGGTCTTCAGCAGTGACCAGTTGGTCTGCGCTGTGCGGCGGACTTTCTTATATTCATCAAGGCTGCTGACATTGGGAGCCACGAAACAGGCGGCTTGCGGCAGCACCTTGCTGATGGTGCGACGGCTGACGGCTTCGACCGTGATATTGGCTGCCGGGTTGGTTGTCGGGCTGATGTCGATGCGGGCCTCTTGCCGCAAACGGTTCATCAGCGCGGTCAAGTCAGGGCCGAGGGTCGGCGGCGGCGCACCGATGACGCGCACGCTGACGGGGCCTTCGAAACGGGTGAAAACAGGCAGCTCCTTGCCGCTTTCCATACGGAACGACAGCTCGATGAAATCAAGTGACAAATCGTTGTTGGATCGAGGCGCGGGCAGGGCCTGGTGCAGGGTGAACCGTTTCATCGCGGGCAGGGAGGACGTCGAGGCGGGCTCCATCGCGGCGCGGGTGACCACACCGGGGTGCGAGGCCGGAACACAGGCACTGACCGCCAGCACGAGGGGCAACAGGAGGATCTTTTTCATGGACGCGCCCCCGCTGCGACAGACGTAAAGACCGTTCGGGCGACTTTAACGATATCCAACGCGGGGCGCACGAACAGTGCGAAAATCATATGCATCATAAACCTGACTGCCCTTTTGAGCTGATTACAGGTGTTTTTTCGCCCGCTATCCCGACCATTCTAGGGAGCAAGCATGTCAATTTAGAGAAAAATGTTAACAAATAAGGCAGGCTTGTGACCATCGTTGCCGGAACGTCACAAGTAAAGTTATCGCATCGGCCGCCATGAAATAACGGGGCGGTGGAAAAATAGGGATCGTTTTAGGGGCGTCAGGGCGCGGCGTACCGCGCCCCTTTCCGGTCACTTTTGCGCGCGGGCCATAAAGGCAAGGCGTTCAAACAGATGCACATCCTGCTCGTTTTTCAGCAACGCGCCGTGCAGCTTGGGCAAGGCGGATTTGCCGTCTTTCTTCAGGTCGGATGCGTCCAGATCTTCGGCCAATAGAAGTTTCAACCAATCAAGCACTTCGGACGTCGACGGCTTTTTCTTCAGGCCCTGTTGATCGCGGATGTCGTAGAATTGGGTCAATGCGGTAGTCAGCAAGGCATCTTTGATGCCGGGGTGGTGGACTTCGACGATCTTGCGCAGTGTGTCCATCTCGGGGAACTGGATATAGTGGAAGAAGCAGCGGCGCAGGAAGGCGTCGGGCAGCTCTTTTTCGTTGTTTGAGGTGATGATCACGATGGGGCGGTTCACCGCCTTGATCGTTTCGCCGGTCTCATAGACGAAAAACTCCATCTTATCGAGCTCTTGCAAAAGGTCGTTGGGGAATTCGATGTCCGCCTTGTCGATCTCGTCGATCAAAAGCACCGTCTTGCCCTCCGCTTCGAAGGCCTGCCACATCTTTCCCTTGCGGATGTAGTTTTTCACGTCGTGCACGCGCTCTTCACCAAGCTGGCTGTCGCGCAGACGGCTGACGGCGTCATATTCGTACAGGCCTTGTTGTGCACGAGTCGTGGACTTGATGTTCCATTCAATCATCGGCAGGCCAAGCGCATTGGAAACCTGACGCGCAAGTTCCGTTTTGCCTGTACCCGGTTCGCCCTTTACAAGCAGAGGTCGTTCCAGTGTCACGGCCGCATTCACCGCAATCGTGAGGTCATCTGTGGCAACGTAATCTTGAGTACCTTGGAATTTCATCTTGTTTTCAACCTTCTTCAACGCGCTATTCTTGGTCCTTAAACCAACAAACATAAGCATTGTGTAGTGACAATCCGCTAACGCTGCGTTAGATGCACGCCACGGGAGTGATGTCGGGAGACGCGCCTTCATGACAGGGATTAAAGACCGCGATGGGGAATGATATGAAGCAGGAAGTTTTTTTGGCGGATGGCTATACACCCGCTGAAAACGAACCGTTCATGAATGATCGGCAAGTTGAATACTTCAGACGCAAACTACTGAATTGGAAATCCGAACTGCTGGCGGGAAGCCGCGATACCATCGAAGGCTTGCAGGACGGCACACGGAATATCCCAGATGTGAACGATCGCGCCTCCGAAGAGACGGACCGCGCGCTTGAACTGCGCACACGGGACCGCGCACGCAAGCTGGTCAGCAAGATCGACGGGGCGCTGCGCCGCATTGACGAAGGTGAATTCGGGTATTGCTCTGTCACGGGTGAACCTATCTCGCTGAAACGCCTGGATGCGCGTCCAATCGCAACAATGAGCCTTGAGGCGCAAGAGCGTCACGAGCGCCGCGAGAAAGTCCACCGCGACGATTGATCGCCTGCAGGCGGATCGCGTATGATGACATTCGCACTAGAACAATAATGAAAGCGTCGCGGTGAGAGCCCGGCGCTTTTGTGTATGAAGCTGGCAAGACAGGCTTGGTAACATGGGTATCAGCAACGCGATTGTAATTGGTGGTGGGATCGGCGGGCTGGCCGCAGCGGCGGCATTGTCACGTCGGGGCATGGCCGTCACCCTACTTGAACAGGCCCCCGCGATTACCGAGGTTGGCGCGGGCTTGCAGATCAGTCCAAACGGCATCGCGGTACTGCGCGCCATGGGGCTCGAATCCAAGCTGACCGAACGCGCCGCCGTGCGGGGGCAGGCGGTCGTGTTGCAGGACTATAAGACAGGCACGCGTGTCGCACGGCTGGACCTGATGCGGGGGCAGGGTGCGTACCCATATATGTTTGTGCATCGTGCCGATCTGGTGGATATCCTTCTGGGGGCTGCCAAACGAGGCAATGTGTCGATTGAGCTGGGCGTCGAGGTGGCAGAGGTGACGCCCGGTGCCACGCCGCAGCTGTGCCTCACAGACGGATCGCGCCGACGGGCCGAGTTGATCGTGGATGCCAGCGGCATTCATAGCCGCGCGCGCGCCGTTTTGAATGGCGCAGATCAGGCAGAGTTCACCGGACAGGTGGCATGGCGGGCTGTCGTGCCTAATACCTTTGACCATCCGAACGAGGCGCATGTGACCATGGGACCGGGGCGGCATCTGGTGAGCTACCCCTTACGTGGTGGAGGACTGGTCAATCTGGTCGCGGTGGAAGAGCGGGACAGCTGGGCTGCCGAAGGATGGAACTGCTTCGACGATCCGGCGAACCTAAAGCAGGCGTTCGCAGGCTTTGGCGGGCGTGCTAAGGCAATGATCAACGCGGTTGAGACCTGCACGCTTTGGGGGCTGCATCTACATCCCGTGGCACAGACGTGGCATCAGGGCGGGGTCGCGTTGCTTGGCGATGCTGCGCATCCGACGCTGCCGTTCCTCGCCCAAGGGGCGAACATGGCGCTAGAGGACGCGTGGGTGTTGGCTGACACCGTGTTGAACCACCCAGCAGACCATGCGCTAAGCCGCTACCAGACCCTACGCGAACCACGCGTGCGCCGGGTGATCAAAGCAGCGGCAGGTAACGCCATGCGCTATCACCTGCGCCCCGGTGCGGTACGGACAGCGGCCCATCTAGGATTGAAGGTGGCCAGTACCCTTGCCCCCGGGGCGATGGTCGGCGCGTTCAACTGGCTATACCACCATGATGTGACCGCGCCGAGATAGCCCCGTTTTGCTAGTTACTTGGCGCGTTGGAGCATCCCGAAAAGGTCACGCGGATCTTCGGGGTCGGCCAGCAGGTCAAGGGGATCAAATAGATCAGTCGCCTTGATCTGGTCGCGCACATACCGCAGCGCCGAGAAATCCTCGATCGCGAAGCCGACGCTGTCGAACAGGGTGATCTGCTTGTCATCCGTGCGCCCCTGCGCCTGACCGGTCAGCACCTGCCAGATTTCCGTAACAGGATGGTCCGGTTCAAGCTGCTGGATCTCGCCTTCGATACGGGTCTGTTCGGGGTATTCCACAAAGATCCCTGCGCGGTGCAGGATCGCGGGGGCCAATTCTGTCTTGCCGGGGCAATCGCCGCCGATGGCGTTGATGTGGATGCCGCTCCCGATCATATTATCGGTGAGGATGGTGGCGTATTGTTTATCTGCGGTGCAGGTGGTGACGATTTGCGCGCCCAGCATGGCCTCTTCGGCGGTGTCGCAGGGGACGACCTTAATCCCCAGCCCTTGCAGGTTCGCCGCACATTTGGCGGTGGCGTCTTTGTCGATGTCATATAAACGCACCTCGTCGATGCCAACGATGGCCTTCATCGCGAGGGTCTGGAATTCGGACTGCGCCCCGTTACCAATCATCGCCATGACATGCGCGCCCTTGGGGGCCAGCAGCCGCGCCACCACCGCCGACGTCGCCGCAGTGCGCAGTGCGGTTAGCATTGTCATCTCGGACAGCAGCACCGGATATCCATTGGCGACATTTGCCAGCAGGCCAAAGGCGGTCACGGTCTGCAAGCCCTCGGCGGTGTTCGAGGGGTGACCGTTGACGTATTTGAACCCGTACACCTCACCATCCGAGGTCGGCATCAGTTCGATCACACCTTGTTCCGAGTGGCTGGCAACGCGGGGCGTTTTGTCAAAAAGCTCCCATCGTTTGAAGTCAGCCTCAATATAGTCGCCGAGGCCAATCAGCATGGGCTCTAACCCGATGTGATGGATCAACTTCATCATGTTGTCGACGGATACAAAGGGCACCAGCGCTTTGTCGGAGGGGGTCAGCTTGGTCATGCCAGGGAGCCTTTCAGTCAAATCAATATGCACGGGTGGGGCGGTCGAAAACCCGGCGGCCAAAGGCAGAGGCGGCCAGATCAACCATCAGTTGCGCAGTGCGGCCACGCTCGTCCAGGAACGGATTCAACTCTACCAGATCAAGCGAGGTCATGAGCCCGCTGTCGTGCAGCATCTCCATGACCAGATGACCTTCACGTACCGTCGCACCGCCGGGGACGGTTGTGCCAACAGCGGGCGCAACGGACGGGTCAAGGAAATCCACATCGAGCGAGACATGCAGCATCCCGTTGGCGGCGGCGACCTTTTCAAGGAAGGTGTTCAGTGGCGTGGCGATGCCGGTTTCATCAATCTCGCGCATGTCGACGCGCTGGATGGTGGTTTCCTGCAACGCAGCACGTTCGGCGGCGTCGACGGAACGCAGTCCGATGATCGCTATATTATCATGCGGTAGGGCATAGGGCAGATCAGGGAAAGCGTCGAAGCCTTCGCGGCCCGTGACATAGCCCAATGGCGTGCCATGCAGATTGCCGCTGTCGGTGCTTTCGGGCGTGTGGAAATCGCTATGGGCATCCAGCCAAAGCACAAACAGCGGACGGTCCTGCGCCTGCGCATGGCGCATCGCGCCCAGAACGGTGCCGGACGCCAGCGCATGATCGCCGCCCATGATGATGGGTGTGCCGTCTTGCAGGGCCGCTTGGGTGGCGTCAGCCAGACTATGAGTCCAAGCGATGGTCTCTTCAAGCGCGTGCAGCTTGGGGTGCTGACCGGGGGTGAACGCTGCGGGGGCCACGTTGCCGCGATCGGTGACATCATGGCCCAGATCGGTCAGGGCGCGTGCCAGTCCAGCTGTACGATAGGCGTCGGGGCCCATCAAACAGCCCAGACGACGTTTGCCGCTGTCCAGCGGCGCGCCAAGAAGAATGCAGTTTTGTCCAGTCATACGAGCGGTCCTTTAATCCGAGTTTCGTGCAGATTATCTGGTTGGTATGATCAGCAACAATCGACTAAAGTGACCAAATCGGAGAATAACTATCCAATTCGGGCAGGGGTTATGGACAATACGGACGAAGCAATTTTGGCAGCCCTGCGCGATGACGCGCGGGCCTCGCTTTCTGATCTTGCCACTGCCTTGCGGCTGTCGCGCACCACGGTGCGCGCGCGACTGGCGCGGTTGCAACAAAACGGAGAGATTTTGGGATTTACTGTCGTTACACGATCGGATGTCAGGGCGGATCCCGTGCGCGGCTTGATGATGATCGAAATCGAAGGCCGCGGGACGGAACGTATCACGCGTACGCTTGCCGGCATGGCGCCGCTGCGCGCGGTGCATTCAACCAATGGGCGGTGGGATGTGATTGTTGAAATCGGGACCAAAACGCTCGAGGAATTTGACGAGGTTCTGGCCCGTATTCGCAAGCTTGATGGGGTGGTCGCCAGCGAAACCAGCTTGTTGCTAAAGACTCGCAAGGCGGGGCAGGTCGCCGTTTAGTGCGGCGACCTGCCGGATATATTAGCGAGAACTGCGCGCCGCAGAGACCCAGAACGCCAGCAGTACGGCGCATGCGACGGCGTTCCATCCTGCCATGGAAAGCCCAAATAACTGCCAGACGATAGCGTCGCACATGACCAGACCGGAAGGCGCTGTTGTGGACAACAGGTCGCTCCCGCTCATGGTGCCCAAATCCATGCCGCCACCGGTGCAGGACGACGGACCGGGCCAATATTTCCATTCGACCCCCGCATGATAGACGCCGATGAGGCCAGTAATGGCCACCGAGAGGGCCCCAAGCCAGATCAATGCACGCGGCGCGCCGAACAGCACAATCACCCCGATAACAATCGCCGCGGCATGGGGCCAACGCTGCCAGAGACACATTTTGCACGGGGCGTAGCCGCCGATATGCTGAAAGCCGAACGCCCCCAGCAGCAACGCCGCAGAGCCAAGCGTGGCGATCAGGACATAGGTGTTTCGGGTCATCACAGATACCTCAGTAAAAAGAAGCTGCCGAACAGCAGCACGACAAATACGGTAAACACCAAAGGCAGGCGGCGTTCAATAAAGTCACGGATCGGTGCGCCAAATTCCCACAGCAGCGCGGCGACGATAAAGAAGCGTAGCGCCCGCGCGAGGATAGAGGTGACGATAAAGGTCGCCAGCGGCATCCCTGTCCAGCCAGACATGATTGTGATTACCTTGTACGGGAAGGGCGTGACCCCTGCGCCAAGCACGGCCCAAAACCCGACATCATTAAACCGCGTCGAGAATTCAGCCATCGCGTCGCCTTTGCCAAGGCTGGCGAGGATCGGCTGTCCCAACTGTTCAAACGCGAGCGCCCCGATGGCATAGCCCAACATGCCACCCAAAACCGACGCCACAAGCGCAACCCCTGCGATCAACCATGCACGGCTGGGGCGAGCGAGGATCATCGGGATCATCAACACATCCGGCGGAATAGGAAAAACCGAGCTTTCGAGGAACGCGACAACCGCAAGCGCCCAAAGTGCGTGTGGATGGTTCGCCAGGCCAAGAACCCAGTCATAAAGCCGTCGGATCATACTGTTTTCTCCGGTAAAGGTTGTCCGTCAACTGGCAACACCAGAACAATCGAACGGGGTCAAGCAAAAGCGGTAAAATTGCTCTTGCCGCGGGCCGCGTTGCACGGTAACAGACCCCCATTGTGCCCAAGTGGCGGAATGGTAGACGCAGGGGATTCAAAATCCCCCGCCGCGAGGCGTGCCGGTTCGAGTCCGGCCTTGGGTACCACCTTGTTTCGACAGGGTTTTCCGTGAAATATAGTTTCGAGCAGCGATGGCTTGCGGGATGTATCCGCTTTCCTCGTCGCGCGTGCGTTTGTTTTCTATGTCGATGACGGGATTTTATCCCTAGCGCCGGCTAGCGGCGTATTGGGCTGGTACCACAACGGCATTCTGGCGTGTTGCGTGGCAGCATGTTTGTGATGTGGCCGGTATTCAAGCCAATGGCCACGCGAAGATAATTTTGCATCAAAATTGACGTAAATACCGCTTTTGGTTGCGGGCGATGGGGCTGTTTAATGCCGCTGCCTGGTCAGCGTCCTGTGGGGAAACCGCGCTCTTTCAGCGGTAGTATTCCTTATCATCTGCGCCGTTGACTACTCTTTTGCCTAAGGTCTGATTCGGCCGTATCAGAAAAAAACTACCTACATTTTTTGAAAAAATCCTCGCTGTTTCAACTTATTGGTTCCAATTTGGGAAATTTGCAAAAGACCAGTATCGGTATAGTTGAATTTATTGTCAGACGTTGTTCGCTGTATCGTAAACCGAAACAATAGAGATCTACTCCGGAACGTTCGGTCGAATTTTCTCTTTAATTTCTAAATTTCCGGTGCGTGGATGATTACCCTCTCGAAGGATTTGGAAACAATACACCACCTATGCGGGTATCTTAATTCAGCAGACTTGGACGAAACATGGCCGAAAAGGGGCGTCTCAGCACTTTCTTGCCACTTTCTTCTTCCTGCAAAGCAGACCGAAGAGTATTCATGAGCCTGCCCAACTGGGGGGCAAAGTTTTTAGGTTTCGGGGGCGACCGCATTGAACGCGCAAGTTGTGCGGGGAAGATGTGTCGCTCGGCTCTTAGGAGATCGTTGGATACACCACTGTCGATTGCTCGGCAGAGGGCGGCCTTGTTTGGCTGTCTCTCCCTCCAGAACGGTAAAGTTCTTTGCGCGTCGTCGATGGCCGCGAAGCATTGTTAGGGGGTTAGTGTTCGCCATTTTGCGATGGCCCGCCATATCGGTGGAAAACGGGAGAGACCGATGGGATCACATGCCTACTTAACGCGAAAGCCAGACCGGCTGGTTAAAGGCGATGACGCTACGCTGCGTTGCGCCAGGCGCGCCGCTTTCGCCTTGTTTAATCCCCCAAACCGCCGCCGTCGGATCACATCAAGAACACAAATGGCCCATACCCAGTTGATTACAGATTTAAACAATGGGCGCCGCGCTCTTTGTCCTGCACCGCTACGCCCCCAGCAGCGGCGTAAAGGGCAGGGCGGCGCCGCGTCCTACCCTAAGGATTTGGCACGGGTTACGTGCCCCACGAACTGATGAGCTTCGCCCGTGAACGGGCAAACTACTATTTTGGGCTGACGGTATCCACCGCAGCGTGCCCGAGCAAATTTTGGAGACGACTGATATGACCATCTTTTTGAACAAGCTATGGCTTTTTGGCAAAACCAGCACCGCCGAGGCCGAGAAAACGGCGACCGAGGCACCGAGCGAGGGGCCGAACGGTATTGTGGATGGTAACCAACAGGACAACCTGATCGACGCCAGCTATACAGGCGACCCCCATGGCGACCGTGTTGATGCAAATGATGCGGTGTTTGGCTATGCCAACAACGACGACATCATCCTTGCGCGCGGCGGGAACGATACGGTCAAGGCAGGTTTGGGCGATGATACAGTCGTGGCGGGTTCGGGCGATGATTTGGTCGAAGGTGGCAGCGGTGATGACATCCTGATCGGTGACGGTGCGACCAAGGGTACCTTTGGTGACAACCGCGAGAGTTTCGAATGGTCCAAGGCACCAGATCCTTCCGGCGACGGGTCCGAGATCGATGACGACGATTCCCTCAAGGGCGGGTTCACCCAGAACACCGGTTCCGTCAATGTAACGTTCGATCTGAAAAGCTTCTCGCCCAATAATCATGCCTCGCAGGAATTCAGCGATCGTGACCAGTTTATCGACAACATCGACAGCGGTTCCGAAGAAATCAACGACGAGAGCTCCTTTGAATCGCTGGCAAACTGCACCGGTGATACAAAGTTCGAGCTCCGTTTCGATCAGGCCGTTGGCAACGTATCGTTCAACGTGAATGATATCGACAACAATGGCGCAGTTAAGGTTCTGGCCTACGATGCGTCAGGGAAAATGATCGATGTCGATCTGATTGCGAACAGCAACTCCAGCGGTGTGAAACTGACCGACAGCGACGGCAAATTCGGTGTCGATACAGCAACCAGCAAAGGTGGTGACGACTACCCCTCTGATAGTAAATATTCGGTAAACGTTTCCATCGAAGGCCCCGTGTCGCGAATCGAATTCATCCACACAGGTGCGACCAGCGGCAATTCGGGCGTGAACGTGACAGACGTGTTTTTTGACAGTCCCGTGGCCGCGCTACCTGACGACGACGGCGCAGTTGGCAACGACACTCTGGACGGCGGCGAAGGTGACGACATCATCTTTGGTGACAGCGCGGGCCTGACCAAGGCGGATCCTGTGTCGAAAGGGGTCGATCCTGTGGCAGGTGCAGATCACACTGTTTTGACGTGGGACTTGTCGAATGTGACCGTCGCTGGCGGCTCTAGCCCGTTCCGCGATAGCGATACCGGCACCAGCGAGCTGACGGGTAAATCATTCACTATTAACGATAATTCTGCCCCCGTAGCTGTTGGCGTCAAGGACGGGGACGACTCGTTGAATGACAACGATGGTACGCAGACCCTTGTTCAAACCACCAAGCTGAACGGCAACACCGAATACGCAGGGGATAAATTCATCCCCGAATATTCCTATGTCGTGCGTCCCTCGGACGCCGTGGATTCCTCGCAGGATGTGACCGTTTACGTGATGAACTTTGACGGTACGGATGCCGTCGGGATCGTGACAGACAAACCGCTTGAGGTCGGCAAATCCTATGATTTCGTCAGCCACAGCTCTGACCTTCCGTCGATTAAATATGACCACATTGCAAACACTTACACCACGCCAGGCGATGCGACATCGCCGACAGACGGGCTGGTTGGTGGCGACGATGTGCTGACCGGCGGTGCTGGGAATGACACGATCTTTGGCGAGGGTGGCAACGACAGCATCGAGGGCAACGAAGGCGACGACTACCTCGAAGGCAACAGCGGCGATGACACCATCTCCGGTGGCAGCGGCAAAGATACGATCTACGGCGACAACAACACCGGTGACGGTTCTTCGTCTGGCGGCACAACAGAGCGCGAGAGCTTTGAGTGGGACAAGGCACCAGACCCCCACGATACCTCCGCTGTCGACAATAATGATAATCTGGGCGGCGGCTTTGTTCAGGACACGGGCAACGTCAATGTGACCTTCTCTGTCACCGGCAGCACCAAAACGCCCGAGACGACATTCTCGACGGACCAGCAAAAGGTGCATTCGATCACTGGCGACGATCAGGCGACCAATGCCAACAGCTCCTTGGCATCGCTGGCGAACCAGGATGGCGAAAGCGCGACATATCGTTTGGACTTCTCCAAGGATGTGACCAACATCAGCTTCCGCATCAATGACATTGATAACGCTTCGAAAGTTGTCATCGTGGCGATCGGCCCCGATGGGACGCGCACGGCGATCAAGGTCGATACAGGCAGCGGCATCAACGCTCAGAACCAGGACGGCGTTGGCGGTTACGAAACCCTGATCAGCCGCGGAGATAATGGCCCCGATACTGACCCGGACCACTCTGCCCTGGTGAACATCGAAGGCCCGGTCGATTACCTTGAGATTACCCACACGATGGATCAGGATCTGTCGGATGGCAATCACGCGGGCATCAACATCACCGACGTCTATTTCGACGCACCTGTAGGCAGCGTTGACGATGGCGCGGGCAATGACCTGTTGATGGGCGACGAGGGCGACGACTTTATCGACGGTGGCGCAGGCGACGACACGCTGTTTGGCGGCGATGACGACGATACGCTGGTCGGCGGTGACGGGAATGACCAGCTGACCGGCGGCGAGGGCAAAGACAAGATCAGCGGTGGCGCAGGCAAGGATACCATCTTTGGCGGCAACTATGGTGATGAAGTGGATGGCGGCGCAGGCGGCTTCGACTCTGACCCCAGCCAGAACACCGACGATGACACGCTTGACCTGACTGGCCTTAATTTCCGCTTGCGTGATCTGACACCCGACAGCAACGGCAATGGCCAGAACGGCACCGTCGACCTGTATAATGCTGATGGCAGCTCTGCTGGATCGTTCAAATTCACCGAAATTGAACATATCATCGGTGAAGAGATAGCAGGTCCGGTTGATGGTCTGGACAGCGGCGAAACCATGCAGCCGGAGTATACGGACGCGCAGGGTGACCAGATCGACGGCACCGACGGTATCAACGATACGATCTTTGGCAACGGCGGCGACGACACGATCGATAGCGGTCTGGGCGACGATACCGTTGACGGCGGGTCGGGCGATGACACCTTCGCGCTGACCGACGGCATTGATAATGACGTTATCATCGGCGGCGAAAGCGGCGAAACCACAGGCGACGTGATCGACAGCACCGCTGTGGATGACGATCTGACAGTGACCTTCACTGACGACGAGGAAGGGACACTGACCAACGGCTCCGGCATCACCGAATTCTCAGAGATCGAGAAGCTCGAACTGGGTGGCGGCGATGATACGGTCACAGGCTCTGGTGGTGACGAACATGTTTTGACCGGCGACGGGAACGACGTGGTCAACGCCGGTAGTGGCGATGATACCATTGATGGCCAAGGCGGCGATGATATCATCGACGGTGGCGGCTATGATGACAGCTTGATCGGTGGTGACGGCAACGACTCTCTTGTTGGCGGATCGGGCAATGATGTGCTGATCGGCAACAATTCGGGCGTGATCGGCGTGCCTGACGCGGATATTCCTTTGGTGGGCACACCATTTGATCAGGACGCAAACCCCAACGATGACAGGGACACGTTGATTGGTGGCCGCGGCAACGACACCATCGATGGCGGCGATGATGCTGACTACATCGACGGTGGCGCGGACGATGACGTCATCGAAGGCGGCATTGACAACGACACCATCTATGGCGGCAGCGGCAACGATACCATCACGGATATTCAAGGCGCGGATAGTATCTTTGGTGGTGACGGCGACGATCTGATCGATGCGGGTGTGGATACGTTCTCGGACTACAAGAATGACCAACCTACATTCATTCACCCGGTAACAGGTGAAACTGTTTCAAATCCGTTCTTCGGAACCGGCGATCCGAACAAGGACGACGGTCGTGACTTTGTCGATGGTGGTTCGGGCAACGATACGATCCGCACCGGTGACGACTCTGATACGATCTTTGGCGGAACGGGCGATGACTTTATCAATGCTGGCATCGACGACGACTTTGTCGAAGGTGGTGATGGCAATGATTTCATCATCGGCAGCCACGGTTCCGATACGCTCAAGGGCAACGGCGGCAACGACACAATCTATGGCGGCTTTGGCACAGAACCCATCGCGGGTTATGCTGGCGAAGAAGTAGATGCGACAGATCCTCAGCCCAACAATGGCAAAGATCTGATCGACGGTGGCGCCGGAGACGACGTTCTGTACGGTGAAGACGATGACGACACCATCTTTGGCGGTGCTGACAACGACTACATCGACGGTGGCATCGACGACGACAGCCTAGATGGCGGCCAAGGCAATGACACAATTTTGGGTGGCCAGGGCGATGACACCATACTCGGTGCGCAAGGCGATGACGTTATTGACGGTGGCGAGGGCAACGATTCTATCTTTGCGGGCAACGATAACGACAGCGTCATGGGCGGTAACGGCAACGACACAATCGACGGTGGTCTCGGCAACGATACCATCGACGGTGGTGACGGTGACGACTACATCCTTGGTGGCTTCGGTGAAGACAGCATTTTGGGTGGTGACGGTAACGACACGATCTTTGCGGCTGGCGACAACGATACCGTAGACGGTGGTGACGGTGACGACTCCATCAGCGGTGTTCGCGGCGACGATCTTTTGTCCGGTGGAGAAGGCAACGACACCATCAACGGCGGCGAAGATAACGACACCATCTTTGGCGATGGCGGCGACGACAGCATCCTTGGCGGGTTCGGAGACGACAGTCTGACCGGTGGTGAAGGTGATGACACCATTATCGCAGGCGGCGGCGACGACACCATTCGCGGCGGTGCAGGCAATGATAGCCTAGACGGCAACGATGGTCGGGATACCTTCCTTGACGTTAATGGCGGCGATACCATCAATGGTGGCTCCGGCACCGACGCCAATGACTATGATGTCATCAACCTTGTCGGTTCGCTGAACGGTGGCGGCTACCGTCTTGAAAATGTCACTCCGGATAGTGATCCCGGTGACACGATTGACGGCGACGGCGTCAATGACGGCATCGACGGTACGATTGTCTTCACGGATGCGTCCGGCGCTGAAACCGGTCGGTTGGACTTTACCAACATCGAAGAGATCATCCCCTGCTTTACGCCGGGCACCTTGATCGCAACGCCCAAAGGCGAACGTCGGGTCGAAGATCTGGAGGTTGGCGACCGTGTCATTACCCGCGACAACGGCATTCAGGAAATCCGCTGGGTCGGTGCACGTGAAATGTCCGGTCATGAACTGGCGCGTAAGGCGCATCTGTTGCCGGTGCTGATCCGTCAGGGCGCATTGGGGAACAACCTGCCCGAGCGAGACATGCTGGTCAGCCCCAACCACCGCGTTCTGGTGGCCAACGACAAAACGGCGCTCTATTTCGAAGAGCGTGAAGTCCTCGTCGCGGCGAAGCACCTGACCGGTCTCGAAGGTGTTGATATCGTCGAGACCTCGGGCACGACCTACATCCACATGATGTTCGACCAACACGAGGTGATCCTGTCCGACGGTACATGGACTGAAAGCTTCCAGCCGGGCGATATGAGCCTTGCAGGTGTGGGCAACGCGCAGCGCAACGAGATTCTGGAGCTATTCCCAGAATTGGCGACGCGCGAAGGGGTGGACGGCTATGTCGCCGCGCGCCGCACGCTCAAAAAGCACGAGGCAAAACTTCTCACGAAGTAAGCGGCGGGCTGAATGCAGCAACACCCGTGTTCCCCACAAAAGGGGGTGCACGGCAATGAACGGGGCAGGAGACTGTCCCGTTTTGTCGTCCTTAGCTTTATCGTTGAAAGGCAGGGGTCAGCGAGCGGCGCGCCAAGCGGCCCATGCTTCGGGCGTATCCAGATCCAGCCGCGCACGGTTCCCCGGTAGGGGCACGATCAGCGTCTCTGCCTGCGCCTGTGCGATAATCTCTTTGGCGCCTGTATCACCGGACATCTGCGCAATGCGGTCAAAATGACACGCGGCAAACACCGTTGGATGTCCGGCCTTTCCATCAGAGGTCGCGCCGCACCATATCGTATACTTCGTATTTAAATCAACCGACTGAAGCACGCACCTAAGGTCATATTCGGTTAGCTCCGGTAGATCGGCCAGCAGGATCATCGCAGCCAGAGAACTGCTCGGCAAGGCCGCAAACCCCGCGCGCAGCGATGCGTTTATCCCTTCCGCCGCGTCTGGCACAGGCAACGGTGTGACATCCAAACCGCGCAGCAGATCATAGCGCGGATGGGGCGCGGGCGGCAACGCCACGATGATTGCGGCCTTTGTCGCGGCGCGTGCGATCCGTGCCTGCCGTCGCAAAAGCGGCTCTGCGTCAATCAGCTCTGTCAGCTTGTCGCGCCCTCGCATCCGCGAGGATTGGCCCGCGGCCAGCAAGATGATGGGAATGTCGTGGCGCATCCGGAGTCCCTGATAAAACTAGCGTGGTGTATAAAAGGCGTAAGCCTATTCGCTGCCTCAACTTTTCGTGCTACCAGTATGAACCAGTCGGACGACCTGCGCGTTGAGTGTAAAAGCCAAGTGATCTGCGCGCAAGTTTAGGGAACTCGGTAGCCCAAGCGCGGAATATATGAATGACACCTGATTTTTTGATCCCCTCGACGCTGATCCGTAAAGGCCGCGAATACAGCCGCAAACTTTGGGTGCGTGTTTTGATTATGGGGCTCTTGGCGGTGTTTTCTCTGTTGGTAAGCACGCTGATCGAAAGGTGGATACCACAGTCACTGGCGACATATCTGACGGGCAGTGCTGCGGACCGACTTTTGTCGATTATCGCGAATGCGATGCTTGCGGTGACCACCTTTTCGTTAAGCGTCATGGTCACCGTGTATCGCAGCAGCTCCACTCAATGGACGCCACGGGTTCACCGTCTGATCGTAAAGGACCGCACAACGCAGAACACTCTGGCGGTCTTTATCGGCGCATATGTCTATGCGTTGATCGCGATCATCCTGCGCGAATTGGGGGTGTTCGACGACAAGCGGTCGTTTGTCTTGTTCATCATGACCGTGATCGTCTTGATCGTTATTGTGCTCAGCCTGATCCGCTGGGTGCTTCATCTGCAGTCCTTTGGTAGCCTGATCGACACGTCCCGTCAGGTCGAAGAACAGACCCGCCTGTCCTTCCGGGAGAGATTGCAGAACCCCTGCCTTGGGGCCAATGCGCTGACCGGTGATATTCCCGAAAGTGCCGAACCGTTCACGGCCGACGAGAATGGCTATATCCAGCATCTTTATCCCGAGGCGTTGAACACTGTGGCGGCAAACCACGGGGTAAAAATTTACTTTAGACGCAACATCGGTAGCTTTGTTTTCGTGAATGAACCGATGATGATGATCGACCGCGTGGGCGATCCCATAGACGACGAACACACCGACGAAACCCTCGGCGCGGGGATCAGGGCCAGTGTAATCATCGGCGATCTGCGTACCTTTGACCAAGACCCCCGTTTTGGCCTGATCGTCATGGGAGAGGTTGCCTCAAAGGCGCTGTCACCGGGTGTGAACGATCCCGGAACCGCCATCGACATGATTACACGGATCGGGCGGGTTCTGACGGACTACGAGGACGAAACAGCGCGGGAGAGAGACGAGGTTTTGGACCATATATACGTCGAACCCCTAAAGGCTTCAGATCTGGTCCAAGACGCCTTTGGCGCGCTGGCGCGGGATGGCTGCACGGTCGTAGAGGTGCAGCAACGCCTGCAAACGACCTTGAACGGCTTGATGCGCCACCCCGACAAGGGGCTGCGCGATGCGGCGCGTACTTCGGCTGAACGTCACCTGCGTCGGGCCCTCTATGCTATCGAGTTTGAACCGGACCGCGCACAATTGATGGAAAGCGCGAGCGATGCCGTGCGCGACGCGGTCAGAAAGACCCTGCGCCAAAGCCAGGAACAGGACGATACGCCCGAAATGGACAATGGTACGGATACAAACTGACGCGTCAGCGCGACGGCAGCGCCGATCAGAGCGGCCGGATTTTCAGCTGGGTAATGCGGTTACCGTCACGCGCCATGACTTCGAACCGGAACCCGTGGAAGGAAAACACCTGACTGGGCGTCGGGATCATCTGCGCTTCGTGAATCACCAGACCGGCGACGGTGTTTGCCTCATCATCAGGCAGGTCCCATTCTGTCGCGCGGTTCAGGTCGCGGATGGTCATGGCTCCGTCGACGAAAAACTGCCCGTCTTCGGTCTTGGTGACCCCGTGATCTGCGTCTGGGTCAAACTCGTCAGTGATCTCGCCGACGATTTCTTCCAGAATGTCTTCGAGCGTGATCAGCCCTTGCAGCGACCCGTATTCATCTACCACGAGTGCAAAATGCGTACGCCGGCGGAGGAACTGGCGCATTTGTTCGTCGAGCGTGGACGTTTCTGGCACAAAATAGGGCTTCACCGCGATATCGGCGATTTTGAAAGACTTGAACGGCGCGTCGTCATCGGCACCATTGATATGCTCGTACATGGCCCGCAGCACGTCCTTGGCGTGGATCACACCAATGATGTTTTCTGGGTCGTCGCGGTAGACGGGCAGGCGGGTGTGATTGCTTTCAAGTATCTGTTCAAGGATCTGTGACGGGTCATTCGCGGCGTCGATCATCTCGATCCCAGACCGGTGGAGCATGACCTCTTCGACCATACGTTCGCGCAGGTCTAAGGCGCCAAGAATACGGTCGCGATCCTCTTTTTCAACCACACCTTCGGATCGACCGATCTGGAGCGCACCAGCGATTTCTTCGCGCACGGCTAGGATGTTGCTGTCGGGGTCGATCGTCACGCCGAACAATCGCAAGATACCACGGACCAAAAAGCGTACAGCCGACACAACGGGGCTGAAGACCAACACCACCAGCGCAATGGGGCGCGACACAGCGGCAGCGGCAGTTTCTGCATTGGTGATCGCATAGGTCTTGGGCAGCACCTCGGCAAATATCAGCACAAGGAGGGTCATCACCAGCGTCGCCAACGCCACACCGGATTCGCCGAAGACACGCGTAAACAGCGCCGTCGCAAGCGAGGCTGCAAGAATGTTCACAAGATTGTTGCCCAGCAAGACAGAGCCAATAAGCCGCTCGTTATCTTCGGTGATCCGAAGAGCCCGTTCAGCACCCTTGGACCCTTTGTCTGCTTGCCCGCGCAGCTTGCCCCGCGATGCAGCCGTCAGTGCCGTTTCAGACCCCGAAAAGAAGCCGGAAAGCACCAGAAGAAACAAGATGATACCGCAGCTGATCCAAAATGCGCCGTCTAGGATTGCGGGGGCCGTGTCCATTTGTGAATATACCTTATCCGTTTGCTCTTAGGGTTATGGGCGTGTGTGCGGTTTCATTCAAGGGATGAGCAGGGTGAACCATCAAGATTTGGGACAATTGAACGGGCCGATTGTGCTGTTCGGCGGGCCATATTCGAACCTGCAGGTGCTTGAAGCGCTGTTTGACCGTGCGCGCGCCCTAGGGGTTGGGCCGGATCGGATGATCTGCACCGGCGATGTGGTGGCCTATTGCGCTGATGCCTATGCGGTCAGCGAAAGGATGCGGTCCAGCGGTGTGCCTGTCGTCGCCGGAAACTGTGAAAAACAACTCGCCGCCGGGGCGATGGATTGCGGCTGTGGGTTCGAGGACGGCAGCGCCTGTGATCTGCTGTCTGTCGGCTGGTACGGCTACGCCAGTGCGCAGATCTCTGACGCGCAGTGCAACTGGATGGGGCAGGTGCCTGACATCATTAGTTTTGTCCACGCCGGAAAACGCTATGCCGTGATCCACGGCGGGCACCATGATATCGCCCGCTTTATCTGGCCAGTCTCGTCCGAGGCGGTGTTCGACGAAGAATGGCAAGCGGTTGAACGCAGCATCGGGCCCATAGGCGGGATCATCGCAGGGCATTGTGGTGTGCCGTTTGAACGCGAGACCCCGCGGGGGCCTTGGATTAACGCCGGTGTCATCGGTATGCCGCCCAATAACGGTGCGCCGCAGACCCGCTTTGCCGTACTGGACGCGGGACAGGTCACGTTCCACACGCTTGACTATGACCACGTTGGCGCCGCGTCTGCGATGGAGCAGGCTGGCTTAACGCAAGGGTATCACAGCGCGCTACTCACAGGTTATTGGCCGTCAGAGGATGTCTTGCCGCCGGAACTGCGCCGCCCCGCCTTGGCGAGCGGGTGATTTTCCAGCACCAGCTCGGACAGGCGCGCCTCTAGCACGTGGGTGTAGATTTCGGTCGTGGCAACGTCGGCGTGGCCCAGCATGGTCTGTATCGCCCGTAGATCGGCGCCGTTGGCCAACAGATGGGTGGCAAAGGCATGGCGCAGCGTGTGGGGCGTGACCTTGGAGGGCTCGACACCGGCGGCAAGCGCGAATTCCTTGATCAGAAGATAGAACCGGTGGCGCGTCAGGTATCCGCTGCTGCCACGGCTGGGAAAGAGGTAGATCGACACGGGCTTGCCTTTGGCATGTGCTGCTTCCTCGGTCTTGTCGCGCTGCACCAGCCATTCCGCAAGCGCCTGCCGCGCCGGATCAGACAGCGGCACCAACCGTTCCTTACTGCCTTTGCCCATGATCAACAGCAATCGCGGGTCGCCCCGTGCGGCGCTGACCTTGAGGCTGACAAGCTCGCTCACCCGCATACCCGTAGCGTAAAGCAGTTCCATCAGACAGGTGTTGCGCAACTGGTCAGATATGTTCCGGCCAGAATTATGCGCCGCGTCGAGCAGCAGGTCGACTTCGTGTTCGGACAGTATTTTAGGCAGGCGTTTATCTTGACCCGGTCCCGCAATCTGTATCGCGGGGTTATCCGTGCGCCAGCCTTCCTCGAAGGCAAAGCGGTACAGCTGTTTGATGGCCGATAGCCGTCGCGCACGGGTCGATTTGGCAAGACCCTGCGCATCGCACCAGATCAAATAGGCTTCGATGTCCTTGCGGCCCACACGCGCGAAATCCAAGGACCGGCGGGCAAGAAAGCTGTCGAAATCCTTGAGGTCGCGACCATAGGCGAGCTGCGTATTCGTTGCAGCACCCAATTCAGCCGCTTGCGCCTCTAGAAAGGTCGATATCCAATGCAGCAGGTCAGTTTGCATCAATCACGTTCCAGCAAGGACGTCTGCAGTGCCGCACGGCGGGCAGCATCCTCTAGCCCCAGGGCACGCAGGGTAGAGATGGCATCGCGCAAGGCAGCCGTGTCCCCGCGAGCGCCATCTTCCAAAAGGGCAATTGTATGCAAAATGGCACTGCCCAGCTGACCGTTTTGCGCCAGTTCAACCAACCCGCTGCGCGGCGTGGGGGTGCTGAACGCGCTCGCGATGCCCTGAGCATGGGGAATATCAGGCGTGATGGTCGGGGCTTCGCCTCGTGCGATTTGCGCGAGAAAGGCGATCTCTGCCGATTGCGTATCAGCCCCGGCGACCTGTTCGTATAGTGGCGAAAGAAGCAAGACGCGGTCGCGTAACGCGGCACTGGCACCGGTGAGTTTCTTGCCCTGCAAGCCTTCGGCATAGAGTGTGGCGAATGTCACCTCCGTCTCGGCCTGTTGCATGGCACGCCACGCGGGGCGCAAGGTCTTTGCAATCGCCTCTGGATTACCGGAGGACATGGCACTGTCGAACCGCTGCAACGCGTCGACACGATCCCAGATGCCGCCAGAAGCCGCGGGTTCGCGGTCTGTGTAGATCCCCAGAAACCGGTTATCGGGCAGGGCACCGATACGGGTCAGCCGTTCAGAGGCTTCCAGCTGCGCCTTCCACCCTGCGATGTCGCGCAGATCGGCGACGGCATAGGCGGGCGGTAGATTACGGGTCGATTGCGGTTCTCCGATGGCTTCAAGCAAACGGAACTTGAGCGGAGTCATCTCGCGCGGGCCGGGCAACGGCGCGGCACCCTCGTAAAGGTCGGGATTGAGAAACCGGTCGAGCAGCGACAGATCATTCTCGGGCAGCAGCGCCAGCGCTTGGGCAGAGCCCAGGGTCAGCGACGCCGTGTCCCATTCCCCCGACCGCGCGGCGCACAGGATCCGCACACCGTAATCTGTGGTCAGAAAGGGTTTGTCTTTCAGACGCAGACAGGCGCGATCCTCTGTGCCAAGCAGCAGGCTGACCTGCATCCACAGGTCAAAGTGAGCAACGGAGGTATCGACGCCGGCCTGTTCGATCAACGACATTGCCGGATCAAGGGCTGCGGCCTCCATCAAGGTACGCACGCGGGCGAGGGCGAGCGTATCGCCCTGCTTTGCATCACCTTGCGGGGCGGTCGCTTGCGCAAGCAGTATGGTAAACAGCAATGAATGGGCCACAGGCAGATGCAGCTCTGGCAAGCGGTCGAGCTGATGCGCGATATCCTCGGCGGTGCTGCCCACCCACAAATCCTGCGGCAGACCGGTGACCTTTGTGGGCACCAGCCCGATGGCACGTGGTCCGCCCTTGCCCAAGGGCGCAACAGTTACGGCAGGCGGCAGCGCGCTGCGCGCCACGGGGGCCTCTGCGGGTTTCACGGGGGCCTTGCGGCTAGGGCGTGGCGTTTTGGGACGTTCGCCCAGCCAGTCGATCACAGAAAGGGGCGCATCAGGTGCGTTCTGCGACGCGGCTTGCGCAGCGGCACCAAGGGGCAGGGCAATCAGGCAAAAAACGCTTAGCTGCCTGACAAATAGGATCATTGCTGCTCCAACGTCACGGATTCGCGGATTTCAACCTGAGGGGGGGCAAAGTCCGCGCCAAAGAACGGCCCCACATAGGCATAGACCGCAAGGCCGATAAACCCGATAATTGCGAGGTAAATCAGAAACTTGATTAGTTTGCCCATGAATTCCGCCTGCTTTGTTCTGCATATTTTGACTATTCTATATATGGCCTTTTGGGCAAGATCACGTCATTCACACAAGAATGAGCGAAATTCAGCAATCCCCAGCCGATACGGCGCAAAACCCACCCCGGTACCACTTGAAAAAGACGGTTGTCATGGTCGGCATGATGGGTGCAGGTAAAACTGCCGTGGGTCGCGCTTTGGCCACTAAACTTGGCGTGCCCTTTGTGGACAGCGACCACGAAATCGAAGCCGCTGCCAATCTAACCGTTCCCGAAATCTTTGAACGCGACGGCGAAGCCTTCTTTCGCAAGCGCGAGACCGAAGTGATCTCGCGTCTGCTCGACAAAGCACCGGGTATCCTGTCCACCGGCGGCGGGGCCTTTCTGGCAGAGGCCAACCGCGACAACATCTCGGCGCGTGGTCTGTCTGTCTGGCTGGATGCTGACCTCGACCTGCTTTGGAACCGGGTGCGGTATAAAACCTCGCGCCCGCTGTTGCGCACGGCAAACCCCCGCGGCACCCTGACCGAGCTTTTTGAAAAACGCGTACCGATCTACCGGCTTGCGGATATGACCGTCACCAGCACGCCGGCGCTGTCGATTGATGCGATGGCGCAGCGCGTGGTGGATGCGCTGGCGGATCGCCCAGATGTACTTGAGGTGCTGTAATGCGAGAAACGGTTCATGTCGGCCTTGAGGGTCGCGAGTATGACGTGGTCATCGGCCCTGATCTGTTGGCAGAGGCAGGCACACTGATTGCTCCTCTTTTACGGCGCAAGCGTGTTGTGGTAGTCAGTGACGAGACAGTCGCGGCACACCACCTTGATACCTTGCGCGCCGGTCTGGCGACGGCCGGCATTACGGTAGAGGCGCTGGCGCTGCCACCGGGCGAGACGACAAAATGCTGGGCAGAACTGACCCGCACTGTCGACTGGCTGATGAACCAGAAAGTTGAACGCAACGACATCGTAATCGCCTTTGGCGGCGGGGTGATTGGCGATCTTGTCGGCTTTGCCGCTGCGATCCTGCGCCGTGGCGTGCGGTTTGTGCAAATTCCGACGTCGCTGCTGGCACAAGTCGATAGCTCTGTCGGGGGCAAAACTGGAATCAACGTGTCGCAGGGCAAGAACCTTGTGGGGGCGTTTCATCAACCGTCACTGGTTTTGGCCGATACAGCCGTTCTGGGCACGCTACAAACGCGTGATTTCCTTGCCGGGTATGGTGAGGTGGTCAAATACGGGCTGCTTGGCGATGCCGCGTTCTTTGACTGGCTCGAAGAAAATGCCCCCGCGATGGCCGCAGGTGATATGGCGCTGCGGGTCGAAGCGGTGCGACGGTCGGTTCAGATGAAAGCCGACATCGTGCTACGCGACGAAAAAGAGCACGGCGACCGCGCGCTTTTGAACCTTGGTCACACCTTCTGCCACGCGCTAGAGGCGGCGACCGGCTACTCCGACCGGTTGTTGCACGGCGAAGGCGTGGCGATCGGGTGTGCGATGGCGTTCGAGCTTTCGGCACGATTGGGGCTTTGTGCGCAAGAAGATCCCAGCCGCGTGCGCGCCCACTTGCGTACAATGGGAATGAAGACCGACCTGCGCGATATCGACGGCGATTTGCCCAATGCAGATCATCTGGTGGATTTGATGGGACAGGACAAAAAGGTCATCGACGGCAAACTGCGCTTTATCCTTGCCCGCGGTATTGGCGACGCTTTCGTAACAGCGGATGTGCCGCCGGACGCCGTTCGCCGGCTTTTGTCTGATGCCTTGGCCGAGCGCGGATAACAAACAGCAGAGGCGCTGAACCTGAGGTCTGGATGCAGAAAAGGCGGGGAATTCCCCGCCTTAACTATATCTTATACTGGATTGTTTTAGAACGGGATTTCGTCGTCCAGATCGCGCGATGAGCTACGGCCGCCTTCGTTGCCGCCGGCCGATGGGCCACTGTCGTAGCCGCCGCCATAGCCACCCTGATCGGATGGGCCGCTGTCATAGCCGCCACTGCCGCCGCCATAGTTGCCACCACCGCCACCGGAGCCAGCGCCATCGCGGCCGTCTAGCATAGTCAATGTACCGCCAAAGCCCTGCAACACGACCTCTGTGCTATATTTATCCGCACCGGACTGGTCCTGCCATTTGCGCGTCTGCAGTTGGCCTTCGATATACACTTTGGAGCCTTTTTTCAGGTACTGCTCTGCGATGCGCACGAGGCCTTCCTGAAAGATTGCAACCGAGTGCCATTCGGTTTTTTCGCGACGCTCGCCTGTGTTGCGGTCTTTCCAAGTCTCGGAGGTCGCGATGCGCAGGTTGCACACTTTGCCGCCGTTCTGGAACGAGCGCACTTCGGGATCGCGCCCCAGATTGCCGATTAGGATCACTTTGTTAACTGAGCCGGCCATGATGCCCCCATTTGCTGCAAGATTAAGAGCCACGCGCGAATCCCGCACGCGCCTTGGATTGGCCGACGTTATACCTAGCAGGGTTTGCGATAAACAGGGGGGATGCAGGATAATCGCAGCCGATTGCCCACGCTGAAGTGAACCGGATCATGAAAAGGCTGGCACGCATGAGCCAGTTTGCTATGGTCTGCCGGAATTGAGGCTATGCGGAGCAAGGACAATATGCGAATTTTGCTAACGGCGGCGCTGTGCTGCTTTTCAGTGGGTGCAGCACCGGTTGCTGCTGACGTATTTTCCTCCAAGAACCGGACCAAGCTTTTTGCGTCCCAGACCAAGATCTTGGACACGCGTGCTTCAAAACAATATGCGGCCTCGGTCCGGCTTCAGCCGCAGGGCGTGGTAACCCCGACCAAATGGGATACGCCAAAATACCGCGGGAAGTACAAGGGTGTTTACCATGGCATGGCCCGCGAAGCCGCGATGCGCCACGGTATCCCGACAGACCTGTTCTTGCGTCTTGTGCAACAGGAAAGCGGCTGGAACCCCACGGCAAAATCCCACAAAGGCGCGCTTGGTCTGGCCCAACTGATGCCGGAAACGGCGCGTCATCTGCGCGTGGACCCGACCGATCCGTATCAGAACCTCGACGGAGGGGCGCGGTACCTCAAGCGGCAGTATCGGGCGTTTGGCTCGTGGAATTTGGCGCTGGCCGCATACAACGCTGGGCCAGGTGCGGTCAAAAAATACGGTGGTATCCCGCCTTACGCCGAAACCAAAAACTATGTGAAGGTCATTGCCGGCCTTTGACCGGACGACCTAAGTTTTTGAAGTATAACTTAAAAAACATATCTTGCGCTATTATCCGCCGTTCCGTGCCTGTGCCCTTCGGAACCTAACTCTCAATTGCCGTGTTCCCTTTCCAGAGCGTCAGCAGGTTGTCTTCTACGATCGGCGCGCATCAGAAAGATAAGGAGCATTCGCATGTTCAACTCAGTTAAAACGATCGCATTGGCCACAGGTGTAAGCCTCGCCGCACTGTCCTCCGCCGCGTTTGCGGACGAGCCCGTATCCTTCTCGGCGATTGACGTAGACACGTCGATCAGCGCTGCGCAGGACGCGAATGCGATGGAATACTATCCGCAGATCACCGAGGACCTGAAAGCTGCCGTGGCCGCCCGTGTTCTGGGCAGCGATGACGCAAGCGACCCCACCATCAAGATCGACGTCCGCAAAGTTTCGCTGGATGGTGCCACGATGCTGAACGACGGCCAAGAGTTCAACGAGCTTGAGGGTGTTGTGAATATCTCGTCTCCCGATGAATCGATCGCCGCGCGCAGCTTCCCCGTTAACATAGCCGCCTATGCGGTGGATCAGGTCGTGCCAGAAGGCTACGTCGCAGTCGCGCCATCCGAGGGTGTATTCTATGACGTTATGATCAACGGTTTTGCCGATGAGGTGGCCAAACAGGTCGGCAATCTGAACACCGCAGGTAGCGGCGTCAGCAAATAAGCCACCCGGCCTCGATCAGGCTGCTGCGGCCATCGCGAGAGCGGTGGCCGTTTTTCGTTATATTTAAAGGTTAGAAAAGATTGAATTCCGGCCTATGCGTGCATCACCTCAGGCAGTCGCTACACGAAGCCGCGATGGGGTGCTGCCGGTATGCTTCTGTATAAATCGCGTAAAATAGGCCGCCGAGCCAAAGCCCAAATGCCGCGCGATATCCTGAGCGGGGTGTTGCGTTGAGCCAAGCAGGTGCCGCGCCTCATGCAGGACGCGTTCGGTCAGTATATCTGCTGCGGTTCGTCCCGTTGCGGATTTTACCGCACGAGACAGGTGAGTCGGCGTGACCTCAAGGGTTTCGGCATAGTGCGACATCGGCGCGCCGCTGCGATAGCGTTCAGAGACAAGCTGGCAGAACCGCGCGCTTAACCGTGACCCCGCATTGGGCCGGCTGGGAATGTGTTCGTCCTGCAATATCTGCCGCCGCAACCAGACCGACATGAGCGCGGCTTGCGCCTCTAGGGCGTCGTGGAAAAGCGGTCGTTTGGTTTGTTGTTCGCGCTGCGCTGCCTCGATCAGGCCAGTGAATTCGGTCTGCGCCTGTACATCGCGGATACGCAGATGGCGCGGCATCTGCGGCAGCCGTAATTCCGAGCCTTCAGGGATCACAACCACCTGACCGATGCCCTGTCGCCCCAAATCAAGGGCAAAAAGCGCGCCGGCGGGGATGAACACGGCGTTATGCGCCCCAAGTCCGCGGCGCTGCCCGTCAAGCTGCAACAGACCTTGGCCGCGCGTAATCCAGATCAATATATTCGCCGGCCGATCGTGACACAGATGCACACGCCAGTCTTGTCCTTGGGACAGTTGCGCAAGTGTCAGCAGTTCGATGATGTTCGCATTCATTGCATAGCCCCATCATAAAAAGACAAGTTTCAGCTATGTTTATACACAATTCGGCAAAGGTATAGGTTGAATAAGACAACGGCGCGAAACGGGAGCTGTGACTCAGCCGGGTGAATAGGGCAGCCAGTCAGCCGTGTTTCTGCGCAACCATGTGCGTTGCCGTTTGGCATACTGACGGGTTGCAATAATGGCCTCTTGCCGTGCCTCTTCAAGCGACAGGGCACCGTCAAGATAGCGCATCAGCTCGGGCACGCCAATGGCGCGATGCGCGGGCTGGGTCGGGTCATAGACGGGACGCACGGCGGCGACCTCGTCCAAAGCGCCTTGGTCCAGCATTTGATCAAAGCGGCGGATGATCCTGTCGTTCAACCAGTCTTTCGATGCGCTGACCGCGATGGCCTGACAGCGATCCAGCGGCAAGGTCGGCGGTGGCGTCGCGTCCTGCCACGCGGCCAGCCCGCGTCCTGTGGTTTGCTGCACCTCCCACGCGCGCTGCACCCGCATCGGGTTCTGCAGGTCGATCCGGCTGGCTGTCACGTCATCAAGCGTGTCGATCATGGCCGCGCGGGTCATCGTGTCGCCGATCTTGCGCACGCTGTCGGGCGTCGGGGGTATATCCACCAGTCCCTTGGTCAGCGCTGCAAAGTAAAGACCCGTACCGCCCACGATAATCGGGCGTGCCGGTTGCTGCAGAACCTCGGTGACCTCACGCAGCCAGTGACCGACGGAATAGGGGTCCCTGGCCGACACATGCCCGTACATAAGATGCGGTGCCAATGCCTCTTCGTCGGCAGGCGGGCGGGCAGAGATGACACGCCAGCAGTCGTAAACCTGACTGGCATCCGCGTTCACGATCACGCCGCCTTGTTCTTGCGCAATCGCCAGCGCCAGCGCGGATTTACCCGACGCCGTGGGCCCCGCGATCAGCACAGGCTGCGCGGGGTTCATGCGGGATACGACGTCTAAAACGCGCGATAGCGGGGCTTCTGGCATTTCTTTGCGTGAACCTCTGACGGAGCATTGAATGTTTGCGCTATTTGCGACATTTTACGGCGCAATGAAAACCCCTCCCATACCCCGAAAGGTGCCCCCATGCCCGAGAGCCAGTCAAAAGTAACATTCAAGCGGGTTATGCTAAAAATTTCAGGCGAAGCATTGATGGGCGATCAGGGGTATGGCCTGCATCCGCCAACGGTGCAACGCATCGCGAACGAGGTCAAATCGGTTCATGACCTTGGCGTAGAGATTTGCATGGTCATCGGCGGCGGCAACATCTTTCGCGGGCTGCAAGGGTCTGCCCAGGGAATGGAACGCACGACCGCTGATTACATGGGAATGCTGGCCACAGTGATGAACGCGCTGGCGATGCAATCCGCGCTGGAAGAACTGGGGATCCACACGCGGGTCATCTCGGCGATTACCATGAACGAAGTGGCCGAGCCTTACATCCGTCGCCGCGCTGTGCGCCACCTTGAGAAAAAGCGCGTCTGCATCTTTGCCGCCGGTACCGGCAACCCGTATTTCACCACCGATACAGCCGCAACGCTACGCGCCAATGAAATGGCCTGCGAAGCGATCTTTAAAGGCACCAAGGTCGATGGCGTCTATGACAAAGACCCCGCGAAGCACGCCGATGCGGTGCGCTACGACGATGTGACCTATGACGATGTCTTGCAAAAGCGCCTTGGGGTTATGGATGCCTCTGCCATCGCATTGGCGCGGGACAACAGCCTGCCGATCATCGTCTTCTCGCTGGACGAGCCGGGCGGGTTCAAGGGGATTCTCGCAGGCGAGGGGACGTATACGCGGGTGCAGGGCTAGCGCCCAACCTACGATAGATGCGTGCCTCTCTATACAAGAGGGGCACGATCGCGTTATATCGGTTCAAATTTAGATAGTTACAAAACCACCGGGGACATCATGTCAGACGATTTTATGCTGGACACAGACGATCTTGAGCGGCGCATGAACGGCGCGATTGCGTCGTTGCGTACCGAATTTGCCTCCCTACGCACAGGCCGCGCGTCCGCCTCCATGCTGGAGCCGATTATGGTTGATGCCTACGGCAGCAGCACGCCGATCAACCAGGTGGGTACCGTCAACGTGCCCGAACCCCGCATGGTCACTATCAACGTGTGGGACAAAGGGCTGGTCAGTAAAGTTGAAAAAGCGATCCGTGAATCCGGTCTGGGGATCAACCCTCAGTTGAACGGCACCATCATTATGCTGCCGATCCCCGAGCTGAACGAAGAGCGCCGGACACAGCTGACCAAGGTCGCTGGTCAATATGCCGAAAGCGCACGCGTTTCGATCCGTAACGTGCGCCGCGATGGCATGGACCAGATCAAGAAAGCCAAGGCCGATGGCATGTCCGAAGACGACCAGAAAGTCTGGGAGGGTGAGGTTCAGAACATGACCAACAAGTTCATCGGCCTCATCGACGAGCAGCTAGAGACGAAACAAGCAGAGATCATGCAGGTTTAAGCGGATTTCACGGTGCGCGTTGCCTTCGGTTTCGCGCATCGGCCTGCTGCTCGATAAGGATACATGATGCCTGCTGCGACCGACCAGACCACCCAGCTTGTCCCAGGGGCTCCGCGCCATGTTGCGATCATCATGGATGGAAATGGCCGTTGGGCAACCCAGCGGGGGCGTCCACGACTGTTCGGGCATCACGCCGGCGCGAAACGTGTGCGCGAGATCGTCGAGGCCTGTCCCGATGTCGGCGTCGAATATCTGACGATCTTTGCCTTCTCGACCGAGAATTGGAAGCGGACACAAGTCGAGGTTGCGGGCCTCATGAGCCTGTTTCGCCGCTACATTACAAAAGAAACCCGGGCGCTAAAGGCCAAGGGCGTGCGGGTGCGCTTTATCGGGGACCGTGTGCGTCTGGACGCCAAGCTGGTCAAGCTGATGAACGTGCTCGAGGCGGAAACCGCTGAAAATACGTTGACCCATCTGACAATTGCCCTGAACTACGGTGGCCGCGACGAGGTCGCGCGGGCCACGCAGCGTCTGGCGCAGGATGTGGCGTCTGGCCTGCTGCACCCCGATGAAGTCGACGAAGAAACGCTGCCACGCTATCTGGATACCCACGTATTGCCGGACCCCGATCTGGTTATCCGCACCAGTGGCGAGGCGCGGATCTCTAATTTTTTGCTGTGGCAATCGGCTTATGCGGAATATGAATTCATTGATACGCTTTGGCCCGACTTTACCAAGGCGGAGTTCGGTCACCTTTGCGCGGCCTACGGCAATCGCGACCGGCGCTTTGGCGCTGTGTCCTCCTGATCGCACGACGAAAGGAAATCACTATGACGACACCTTCATCGGAGCGTTGGTCAGACCTTACGGCGCGCGTTGGTTCAGCGCTGGCGATGATCGTCGTCGGTTTGGGCGGCATCTATCTGGGCGGGCCCGTTTTCCACGTTCTGGTCGCGCTGATTTGCGGCGTGATGGCGTGGGAACTGGTGGGCATGTTGAACCCGTCAAACCGCGGTGCGCGGATGCAGATGGGGCTATTGGTCGGGGCGGCGTCGCTTGCGTCGATCTATCTGCCCGTGGGATTTGCCTTGCCAGTCCTGCTCGCGCCAGCGCTGGTAGGCTTTGGCCAGCTGGAAAAACATCGCACGATCTTTATGTGTTTCACCGTGATGATCATGCTGGCGGGCTTTGGCCTGACGCAGGTGCGGGATGATTTCGGCTTTGGCTGGCTGATGTGGCTGGTGCTGGTTGTGGTGATCACCGACGTTGTCGGCTATTTCGCCGGTCGCGCCATTGGCGGGCCAAAGTTCTGGCCCAAGGTCAGCCCTAAAAAGACATGGTCGGGCACTGCCGCTGGCTGGATCGGGGCGGCGGCCGTGGGTTTCTTGTTTTCGATCAATACAGGTGTCGGCTTCCAACTTGTGGGCGTGTCCGTTGCGATGTCGATGGCGTCGCAGATGGGCGATATTGCTGAATCCGGTATGAAACGCCGCTTGGGCGTCAAGGACAGCTCTAACCTGATCCCGGGTCACGGTGGGCTGCTGGACCGGTTCGACGGCATGTTGGGCGCAGCACTTTTCCTGCTGATTATCGGCCAATTCCTGACTATTACACCCTCGCTAAGCTGACCCGTACCGCATGAAGAAGATTAGCATTTTCGGGGCTACGGGCTCTATCGGGCAGAACACCATTGATCTGATCGCGCGTGCGCCCGATACCTATGATGTCGTGGCACTGACGGGGGCAAACAACATTGCGCAACTGGCACAGGATGCGCAGCGGTTGAACGCGAAAATTGCGGTCACTGCCCATGACCACCTTTTGGAAGACCTGCGCGACGCACTGGCTGGCACCGGGATAGAGGCCGCCGCCGGGACCCAAGCGATCAACGAGGCCGCCACACGACCCGCCGATTGGGTTATGTCTGCAATCATCGGTGCCGCCGGACTTGCACCAGGGGTCGCCGCGCTGAAGCAAGGCGCGACACTGGCATTGGCCAACAAGGAATCACTGGTCTGTGCGGGTCAGCTGATGCTGGAAACCGCTGCTGCGCACGGCGCGACCATGCTGCCGGTGGATAGCGAACATTCCGCAGTCTTTCAGGCCTTGATTGGCGAGGACATGGCCGCGGTCGAGCGGATCATCATCACCGCCAGCGGGGGTGCCTTCCGCGACTGGCCGTTGGAAAAGCTCGTTGATGCGACGCTTGAGCAAGCGTCGAGGCATCCGAATTGGGATATGGGGCAGCGGATCACGATCGACAGTGCATCCATGTTTAACAAGGCCATGGAAGTTATTGAAACGCGTGAATATTTCCGCGTTTCACCGGACCAGATCGAAGTCTTGGTGCATCCGCAGTCAATGATCCATGCACTTGTGGGGTTTAACGACGGCGCATTGATGGCACATATCGGCCCGCCCGACATGCGCCACGCCATCGGTTTTGCCCTGCACCACCCGAGCCGCACACATTTGCCGGTCGAGCGGCTGGACCTTGCCAAAATCGGCAGTTTTGAATTCCGTGCGCCCGATGACGTCCGCTGGCCCGCTTTGCGCCTAGCGCGGGAAGTGATGGCGCGCGGCGGGATGGCCGGTGCGGTGTTCAACGCCGCCAAAGAGGTGGCGCTGGATGGCTTCGTAGACGGTAAACTGCGTTTTCCGCAAATGGCCCAGATCGTCGAAGACACAATGGAAACACTTTTCCCTGACAATGGGGTGATCGACGCGGCCATCACTCTTGATAACGTGGCCCAAGTGGACCATCTGGCAAGACAGGCCGCGTGGGCCGCAATAACAAAAAGGGCAGGGTAGAGTTTTGGATATTTTCGCATTGATTCCGCAGTTTGGCGGGCTGATCTGGACGCTTCTGGCCTTTGTTATTGCCCTGTCGGTTATCGTCGCGATCCATGAATACGGCCATTATATCGTTGGTCGCTGGTCTGGTATCCATGCCGACGTCTTCTCTCTCGGGTTCGGGCCGGTGCTGTATAGTCGCGTCGATAAACGCGGCACACGCTGGCAGATCGCGGCGCTGCCCTTTGGTGGATACGTAAAGTTTGCCGGGGATGCGGATGCTGCATCGGGCAAGGACGTCGCCGCAATGGAAGCGGCCGAGACCGACCCCAAGCGTTTGCGCGCAACCATGCATGGCGCGCCGTTGTGGGCCCGTGCAGCAACCGTTGCGGCGGGGCCGGTGTTCAACTTTGCGTTGTCCATTCTGGTATTTGCAGCCATCGGGCTGTCGGTGGGCGTGCCTCGCGACCCCATGACCGTCGGTGAATTGCACCCTCTACCGTTTGAACAAAATGAACTGGCCTCGGGCGACGAGATTGTCTCTATCGGGGGGGTGACCTTGCCGCCGGTGACAGACGCGACCGCCTATGCCGAAGCCTTTGCCAGCATCCCGCTCAACCAGCCGCTGCTTTATGAGGTCAACCGCGAGGGCGCGGTGGTGACAGTGGATGGTCCCTATGTCATGCCGTCACTGATCAAGCAGGTCATGCCACAATCCGCCGCCTACGAGGCTGGCCTGAAAAGCGGCGACGTGATCACATCGGTCGACGGGGCCGAGATTTTCGCGTTCCGCCAGTTGAAGACCGCGGTTGAGGCATCCGACGGCGCTCCGCTCGCACTCGACATCTGGCGCGATGGCCAAATGCTCGACATCACCCTGCGTCCCAAAGTGACGGACGAGCCCCAACCCGACGGCAGCTTTAAGTCACAGATGCGCATTGGCATCGTCGGTGGCACCGCCTTTGATACAGCCACCACCAATCCCGGCGTCCTTTCAGCACTTTGGGGCGGGGTGGAAAACACGGGCCGGATCATCAACGGGTCGCTGTCGGGCCTCAAGCATATGATTGTGGGAAATATCAGCACCTGTAATCTCAGCGGGCCGGTAGGCATTGCGCAAACATCGGGGGCGATGGCATCGCAAGGTGCGCAAAGCTTTATCTATTTCATCGCAGTGCTCTCGACGGCAGTGGGGTTGCTGAACCTCTTTCCGATCCCTGCGTTGGACGGGGGGCATCTGGTGTTTTATGCCTATGAGGCTGTGACCGGCAAACCGCCAAGCGATGGCGCGCTGCGTGTGCTCATGACCATTGGTTTGACACTGGTGCTTGGGCTGATGGTATTCGCATTGGGTAATGACCTGTTCTGCCCGTAAGCGATAATTCGCCGATTTGCGGGGCCAAATGTAGCAAAAATCTTACTTTTGCCACATTTGGCCCAAGCTGCGCCGTAATTCTCTGCCAACTTTTGCCTTAGGGTAACGAGGGGTAAGATTATGATGACACTTAAAACAAACTATCGCGGACTGAGCTTGTTGATGGACCTGAACTGGGACCGCGCTTTGTATTTCGGATTTTTGTTGATTGCGCTGACCGCAGGCGCATGGATCGGCGCATAAGGCGTTTTAAAACGCGCTGCTGATGTGCCCCGCCGCACTGTATCGTGATTAAATAGGCCGTCGGACACTCTATATAGGTGTCTGGCGGCCTCTTCGTTTTGACAATGGGTCTTAATCTGTCTAGTCAGTACGAAAGAGTTTTTTGACAGCGGGTAGGGCAGATGATGCACAACGACAAGTGGAATAAACCCACTGATACAGCGGTTTTCACTCCTTTTGCGAAATCCCTTCGGGGTGCTTCGTTTTGCGTAATGTTATCAGTCGCTTGGCTGGTGCCGGCGCCACATGCTGATGCACAGAGCTATCAGTTCAACACAGTTAAGATCGACGGCAACGAACGTATCGGTGACAGCGCCATTCTTGGTCAGGCCGGAATCGCACGCGGACGCGCCATTAGCGCGGGTGAATTGAACGACGCCTATCAGAAATTGCAGGCGTCCGGCTTGTTCGAAAGCGTCGCCATCGAACCTCGGGGCGGAACACTGGTCATCACCGTGGTCGAATTCCCCACGATCAACCGCATCAGCTTTGAAGGCAACGCGCGTATTGACGATGAAGCGCTGGCATCGGTTGTCGATTCAGACGAACGCCGTGTGTTCAATCCGACCCAAGCGGAAAAAGACGCAAACGCCATTGCCCAAGCCTATAACAACGACGGCCGCATCGCCGCCCGTGTTCAGCCCAAGGTCATCAAGCGCGACCAGAACCGCGTCGATCTGGTTTTCGAAGTCTTCGAAGGTGACAACGTCGAGATCGAACGTCTTAGCTTTGTTGGGAACCGCGAGTATTCCGACCGGCGTCTGCGCCGTGTTCTGGGGACCAAGCAGGCCGGCCTTTTCCGTCGACTGATTAAACGTGATACATTCGTTCCCGAACGCATCGAAGCTGACCGCCAGATGCTGCGTGATTTCTATCTGTCGCGCGGCTATGTCGATATGCGTATCGCCGCGGCGAACGCGCAGCTTACCCAAGAGCGTGACGGGTATTTCGTACAGTTCAATGTCCAAGAGGGGCAGCAGTTCAAGTTTGGCGAACTCACCGTCACCTCGACAATCAATGGCGTGAATGCGGATGATTACCGTGGTGTGGTCAAAACCAAGTCGGGTGCCGTTTATTCTCCGTCGCTGGTGGAAACCGACATCGCGCGGATGGAACGCAAAGCCATTCGTGATGGCGTCGACTTCCTCCGTGTCGAACCTGTGATCACCCGCAACGATCGCGATCTGACGCTGAATGTGGAATACCGCATTTCACGGGGTCCGCGCGTTTTTGTTGAACGGATCGATATCGAAGGCAACACCACCACGCTTGACCGTGTTATTCGGCGGCAGTTTGACAGCGTTGAGGGCGACCCGTTCAACCCACGCGAGATTCGTGAAAGCGCCGAGCGTATCCGTGCCCTTGGCTATTTCGAAGGTGCCGAAGTCAACGCCCGCGAGGGGTCTTCCCCCGAACAGGTCGTTGTCGATGTTAATGTCGTTGAGCAGCCTACAGGCTCGCTGAATTTCGGTGGTTCCTTCTCGTCCAGCGACGGCATCGGTATCGCGGTTAGCTTTGCCGAGGATAACTTCCTTGGGCGCGGCCAAAAACTGAAGCTCACGGTAAGCACCGCCGAAGACGCGCAACGCTATGGGTTCAACTTTGTAGAACCCAGCCTGCTGGGGCGGGACGTCGCATTCGGGCTGAACCTCGATTATGCTGAAACCAGCTCGTCCTATAGCTCGTTTGACACAAAGCGTATCGTTCTGCAGCCGACGCTGTCTTTCCCCGTTAGTGAAAACGGGCGCTTGGGGCTCAACTATACCTACGACGACCTCGAGATGTCAGAGCGCGACGATACCACTACCGGTTTTGTTGTTGCGAATGACATTGCTGCGGGCCGTCAGGTGACGTCTTCGGTCGGCTACAACTATAGCTATGATACCCGTCGCGCTGGTTTGGACCCGACCTCGGGCGTTTTGCTACAGTTCGGTCAGGATTTCGCTGGTATCGGTGGTGACACCAAGTTTGTAAAAACCACGGCCAAGGCCATCGGCGAGAAACGTATCTTTAACGAAGAGGTGACATTGCGCGCCACGTTGCAAGGTGGCGCACTGGCATGGAGCGAAGGCAACAACCGCGTGTCAGACCGTTTTGTGATTGGTCCGTCGATCATGCGTGGTTTTGAAACAGGTGGCATCGGCCCGCGTGATCAAAGCAACGGGTCGGACGACTCCCTTGGTGGTAACCTTTTTGTCGTTGGCAGCTTGGAGGCGGAATTCCCACTGGGTCTGCCCGAGGAATACGGCATCAGCGGCGGCGTTTTCTATGATGTGGGCAATGTCTGGAACCTGGATGATGTAGAGATCCCTACAGGGTCGTCTATTGTTGGTGAATCAGGGTCGTTCCGCCATGTGATCGGGGTCTCGCTCTTTTGGGATACACCTGTCGGTCCTTTGCAATTCAACATGTCTAAAGCGTTGAAAAAAGAAGACTACGACGAAGAACAGAAGTTCGAAGTGACCCTGCGGACTGACTTCTGAGGTCAATATGAAACTGCGGGCACTCTTGATCTGCCTCCTGCCGGTGCTGCCCCTTGGGGCGGTGCCGGTTTTTGCACAGCAACAGGCCGAACGCCGCTTGGTGCAAAGCCCGATCCTGACCATTGATTCCGACCGTGTCTTCACCGAAAGCGCCTTTGGTCTGCGCGTAGCGGATGACGTCGAAACGCAAAGCGCTGAAATCTCAGCCGAAAATCGCTTGATAGAGGCGGATTTGAAGGCCGAAGAACGCAAGCTAACGGACCAGCGTAGCAAGCTCAGTCCCGATGCCTTCAGCGGGCTTGCGGATGCATTTGACGAAAAAGTTCAGAAAACCCGAGCGTCTCAGGCAGCCAAGGGGCGGGCGCTGAATGAGCTGGTCGAGAAAGAGCGACAGGTATTTCTGGCCGCGGCGGGACCGGTGCTGGAACAAATGATGCGCGAAGCAGGGGCCGCTGTGATCCTTGAACGTCGGTCAGTCTTTGTCAGCGCCAACGCCATCGACATCACCGACGAGGCCATCGAACGGCTGGACGCGTCGGTTGGCAGCGGCAAGAACTGATCCCCCCGCTTGCCCATGGCGGCCAGAATTGGTAGCCACAATACAGCTTTTAACAGACAGGACATGCAATGACCGACACCCTGCCAAGTGCCGATATCCAGATGATCCAACGGATCATTCCGCACCGCTATCCCTTTTTGCTGGTCGATAAAGTGGTCGATATCCAAGGCACGCAAAGCGCCGTAGGGATCAAGAACGTCACGATGAACGAACCGCATTTTCAAGGGCATTTTCCCGGTATGCCAATCATGCCTGGCGTCACCATCGTCGAAGCCATGGCGCAGACTGCGGCTGTGATGGTTGGCGTCACGCTCGAAATGGCGGACAAGGACATGAAGGTTTATTTCATGGCCATCGACAAGTGCAAATTCCGCCGCAAGGTCATTCCCGGGGACGTCGTACGGATGGAGTTGACCACCCTGCGCGGCAAGCCCGGTGGCAAGGTCTGGAAGTTCGGCGGCGTCGCGTCGGTCGAGGGTGAGATGGCCGCAGAAGTTGAATTTACAGCGATGATGGACCTGTCCTGATGGGCAATGTCCACCCAAGCGCGGTGATCGAAGAGGGCGCGCAGATTGCGGCCTCTGCCAAGGTTGGTCCGTTCTGCGTGATCGGGTCTCAAGTCGTGCTGCAGGACGACGTGGAGGTGAAATCCCACGCCATCGTCACCGGCAACACGGAAGTTGGTGAAGGCACGGTGATCTTTTCGTTCGCGGTGATCGGCGAGATCCCGCAGGACCTCAAGTTTAAGGGGGAAACCAGCCGGCTGGTGATCGGGAAACGCAACCGGATTCGTGAACATGTCACCATGAATGGCGGGACCGAAGGTGGGGGTGGCCTGACCAAGATCGGCGACGACGGGCTGTTCATGGCAGGCTGTCACATTGCACACGACGCGATCCTTGGGGATCGGGTTATCGTGGTGAACAATGCCGCCGTGGCAGGGCATTGCATCATTGAAGACGACGTACTGATCGGCGGGCTTGCGGGTATCCACCAGTTCGTGCGCATCGGGCGTGGCGCTATTATCGGTGCCGTGACGATGGTGACCAATGACGTGATCCCGTACGGGCTGGTGCAAGCGCCGCGTGGCGTGCTGGACGGGTTGAACCTTGTCGGGCTCAAACGGCGCGGTGTCACCCGCGCGGATATCACAGCGTTGCGGGCGGCGTTTCAGATGCTGGCGCAGGGCGAGGGCACTTTCCACGACCGCGCACGCCGCTTGGGCGAGGAAACCGGCAGCGATTACGTGCGCGAGATCGTCGACTTCGTTCTCGCCGACACAGGTCGCCATTTTCTGACGCCGGGTTGATGCTGGCGCTGATCGCAGGGGGCGGCGGACTGCCTCAACGGGTGGTGTCGACGCTGTCCGACGCGCCTTTAGTTTGCGCCTACGAGGGGACAGCGCCGGTGGGGCTGGTCCCCGATCTTGGGTTCCGGCTTGAGACGCTTGGCAGCCTTCTGGTCGAGCTTCGCACGCGCGGCGTCACGCGGGTTTGTTTCTGTGGCGCGATTGCGCGCCCGTCGTTCGATCCGTCAAAGCTCGATGCCGCGACGCTGCCTTTGGTGCCGGTGTTCCAAAAGGCGCTTGCCGCTGGTGATGACGGAGCTTTGCGCGCCTTAGTTGATATTTTCGAGACAGCGGGCTTTGCCGTTGTGGCCGCACATGAACTTGTGCCCGACCTGATGGCGCGTGAAGGCGTGTACAGCCAGCGTCAGCCGGATGCGCAAATGAGCGACGACGCAGCCCGCGGAGCCGCGTTGGTGCATTGCCTCGCCCCGATGGACGTTGGCCAATGTTGCGTCATCGGCCAAGGGCAGGTCATGGGCATAGAGGCGATCGGCGGAACCGATCACCTGCTGTCTACGTTGCCCACACGCGCGCGTGGCGTTGATGCAATCCTGTTCAAAGGACCGAAACCGGGCCAGAGCCATCTGGTTGATATGCCAACCATCGGCCCCGATACGCTGCGCCGCGCCCATGAGGCAGGGCTGTCAGGGGTCGTGATCGAAGCCGGTGCCGTGATCGTGCTTGAACCCGAGGCCTGCGCGGATCTGGCAGGTGAATTGAATCTCGTGCTATGGGCTAGGACCGCAGGATGAAGGTGTTTATCGTCGCGGGTGAACCGTCGGGCGACCGTCTGGGGGGCGCGTTGATGGCGGGACTGAAGTCGCTGCGCCCTGACATCACATTCGAAGGGATCGGTGGGACGGATATGGCGGCCGAGGGGCTGACCAGCCGTTTCGACATGTCGGAACTGTCGGTCATGGGGATCGCCGAGATTTTGCCCAAGTACAGATCACTGATGGCACGGATCAACGAGACGGCGCAGGCCGTCGTGGACGCCAAGCCCGATGTGATGATCACCATCGACAGCCCCGATTTCTCGCTCCGCGTGGCCAAGCGGGTCAAGGCCGTGTCGACTATCCGCACCGTGCATTACGTAGCTCCGACGGTCTGGGCATGGCGCCCCGGTCGGGCCAAAAAGATGGCACAGTTTATTGATCATGTGCTGGCGCTTTTCCCCTTTGAGCCCCCGTTGATGGAGGCCGAAGGCATGGCCTGTGATTTCGTCGGTCATCCGGTGGTCGGAGAAAAAATCGCATCCCATCGTGAAGCCGCCGCATTCCGGCAGGCCCATGAGATTGGTGACGCCCCCCTGCTTTTGGTGCTGCCGGGCTCGCGTCGGTCAGAGGTGGCGCGGCTGTCGGACGTCTTTGGCGAGGCCGTCGCGGGCTTTGCCAAAACGCATCCCGAAGCACGGGTCGTCATTCCAGCAGCAGGTCCTGTCGCCGAAGCGGTGATCGCACAGACCAAAGACTGGACCGTGCGCCCCATCGTCCTTGACCCGCGCGTAGGGACGCGTGCAGACAATGTAGCGATGAAACGCGCAGCCTTTGCTGCGGCCGATATCGCGTTAGCGGCCTCTGGCACTGTCTCGCTGGAACTGGCGGCGGCGTCTTTGCCCATGGTGATCGCCTATCGCATGAACTGGCTCAGCTTCCGTCTGATCAAGGCGATGGCGCTGATTGATACTGTAACGCTGGTGAACCTCGTCTCTGACACGCGGGTGGTGCCAGAATTTTTAGGCCCCGATTGCACGCCACAAAAGATCGCCGGCGGTTTGGAGCATGTCTTTGCCCATCCCGAAGAACAAAAAGACGCTATGGCCCTGACGATGGAGCGCCTTGGAAAGGGCGGCGACGCACCTGGCCTGCGTGCAGCGCGAGCGGTTCTGTCGCGTTTGTAGGTATCCACCTTATTGTCGTTGAAAGAGGGGCGCTGCCCCTCGAACGCGCGACGTAAATGAGAGGCGCTGCCCCTCAAACTCACGACATAAATGAGGGGCTCCGCCCCTCAAACTCCCCGGGATTTTAAACCATTTGGAAGCGGTTCAGCCCTTGTGGATCCAGCCGCCGCCGAAAATACGGGTGCTTTCGGGGTCGTAGAACACACAGGCCTGACCGGGGGAAATTCCTTCCTCGGGCGTGAGCAGCTCTACCGTTGCTTCGGTGTCGGAGATGGGGCGCAGAATTGCATCAATGGGCGGGCGCGTGGAGCGGACACGCACGGCAATAGGCCATTCGGCCTGTGACATTAACGGGGTTTCGCCCAGCCAGTTGATCTCTCTTACAGGGACTGTACGGGTGGCCAACATCGATTTCGGCCCCACGATGACCTGCGCTTTATCGGCGTCAAGTTTTACGACATAAAGCGGATCGGCCAGCCCGCCGATACCAAGACCGCGGCGCTGCCCGATGGTGTAATTAATCACGCCATCATGCCGGGCAAGTACATTGCCCTCGGTATCGACAATATCACCGGGATTGGCCGCTTCGGGGCGCAGCTTGCGGATCACCGACGCGTAATCGCCATTTGGGACAAAGCAGATATCCTGGCTGTCCGGTTTGTCCGCAACGCTGAGGCCGTATTTCGCGGCAAGCGCTCGTGTGTCGTTCTTGGAGGGAAGGTGCCCCAGGGGAAAGCGCAAATAGTCGAGCTGTTCGGGCGTGGTGGAGAACAAAAAGTAGCTTTGATCCCGGTTGGCATCAGCCGCACAATGAAGCTCGGCCCCGTCGGGGCCCATTTTGCGTTGGATGTAGTGACCTGTGGCCATGCAATCGGCGTCCAGATCTTTGGCTGTTTCCAGCAGATCCTTGAACTTGACCCGTTCGTTGCAGCGAATGCAGGGTACCGGCGTGGCCCCCCCCAGATAGCTGTCGGCGAATTCGTCGATCACCGCATCCTTGAACACATTTTCATAGTCGAGCACGTAATGTGGGAAGCCCATTGCTTCTGCGACGCGCCGCGCATCATGGATGTCGATCCCGGCACAGCAGGCCCCTTTGCGCGCCAGTGCGGCACCGTGGTCATAAAGCTGTAGCGTGACCCCGACGACATCATAGCCTTCCTCGGCCAGCATCGCGGCAACGACGGAACTATCGACGCCGCCAGACATCGCCACAACGACGCGGGTGTCGGCAGGGGCTTTTGCAAAGCCCAAAGAATTGAGCGGCGGGGTGCGGTCAAGCGGCATGGTCATACTCCGGGAGGTTTGAGGCTTAATATAGGAAAATTGACGATACTCTCAAGGGGTGACTTCACCAGTCGTTAACGCGCCGCGACCTAGCCTGCACGCGATATGATCGGTCGCGTGACCGGTGTTGGTAAGGGGTAGAAAGGGAATGATTGTGTATCTGAAGAAAGTGGAACGTCCCAGGGCTGTGACATTGCCCGACGGGTCCAGCTTTAGCCTCGCTGATCTGCCCGATTGCAACACACGCCGCTGGGTGGCATCGCGCAAAGCCGCCGTGGTGCGCGGCGTGCTGTATGGGTTGATCACCGAAGCTGATGCAGAAGAGCGATACGGGGTGGGGCGGGATGAATTTGTGGAATGGGTGCGCGCGGTTTCGGATCATGGGGAAACCGCTTTGCGTGCCACCGCGCTACAAAAGTATAGACAACTTTAAGTTGCCTGATTAACAATTTAAGCACTATTAACGAGTGGTTAAACTTTTTTGGTCACGGTGCATATTACACCCAATTCATATAAGCGGAGTGAGAACATGCGAATACTGCTGGTTGAAGATGACCCAACCACGTCCAAGAGCATCGAGCTGATGCTGACCCATGCCAATCTCAACACCTATACCACCGACCTTGGGGAGGAAGGGATCGATCTGGCAAAACTTTATGACTACGATCTTATCCTGCTTGACCTGGATCTGCCGGACATGAACGGGCACGAGGTCTTGAGGCAATTACGCCTGAGCAAGATAGAGACGCCAATTCTGATCCTCTCGGGCTCTGATGATACGGAAAACAAGATCAAAGGATTTGGCTTTGGCGCGGATGATTATCTAACCAAGCCGTTCCACCGCGAAGAGCTTGTCGCCCGTATTCACGCGATCATCCGTAGGTCAAAAGGCCATTCACAGTCAGTAATTAATGTCGGACGGGTGTCAGTCAACCTTGATGCTAAGTCGGTGACCGTGGCGGGCAAACCGGTCCATCTGACGGGCAAGGAATATCAAATGTTCGAGCTTTTGAGTCTGCGCAAAGGGTCGACGTTGACGAAGGAAATGTTTCTGAACCATCTTTACGGGGGAATGGACGAGCCGGAGCTGAAAATCATCGATGTTTTTATCTGCAAATTGCGAAAAAAGCTGAACATCGCGACCGGAGGAGAAAACTATATCGAGACGGTCTGGGGCCGTGGCTATGTGCTGCGTGATCCGATCAGCATGGGCTTCCCCGAACCGGAGAGATTGGCGGTTGGCGGCTAGCCACTCAAGCTAGGGAAATAATGTAGACGTCGGGTGGCTCCCTGCGTATCTAGCCCTCAGTCGAAACAGTAGGCTGGGGCAAACCGTGACTGATAAAACCGCACTTCAGGATCTCTCTCAGGAGGATGCAAAGGCCGAATTGGCGCGGCTGGCTGACCTGCTAAGCCGTGCGAATAAGGCGTATCACGCGCAGGATGCGCCAGATCTGTCGGACGCGGAATACGACCGCCTGAAGCTGCGGAATAAGGCGATCGAAGACCGTTTTCCTGTTTTGAAACGCGCCGACAGCCCCAGCGACAAGGTTGGTGCTGCCCCGGCGGAAGGGTTCAGCAAGCTCCGGCATGACGTGGCGATGCTGTCCTTGGGGAATGCGTTCGAAGATGATGACGTTGTCGATTTCAACGCGCGCATTCGTAAGTATTTGGGGCTACCGGCGGGGGTGCCATTGGCATTTACCGCCGAGCCAAAGATTGACGGGCTCTCGCTGTCGTTGCGCTATGAGAAGGGCGATCTGGTTCAGGCTGCCACGCGCGGCGACGGTGCGGTGGGGGAAAATGTCACCGCGAATGCGCGCACGATTGGCACAATCCCGACACGGATCGAGGGCGCACCGGATCTGTTTGAGGTGCGCGGCGAAGTCTATATGCGGCACGATGACTTTGAGGCGCTGAACGCCCGCCAGACTGCAAATGGCGGTAAGGTATTCGCCAACCCACGCAACGCTGCCGCAGGGTCTTTGCGTCAGCTGGATGCTGAAATTACCCGCGCGCGGCCATTGGCCTTTTTTGCCTATGCATGGGGTGCGTTGTCTGAACCGCTGGCCGAAACGCAGTATCAGGCGATCGCGCGACTGAAAGAATTCGGATTTGACACCAACCCCCTGACCACCCTGTGCGACGGTCCGCAAGCGATGATCGCCCACTACCGCAAGATTGAAGAGCGACGTGCGACGCTAGGCTATGATATCGATGGCGTGGTCTACAAGGTGAATGACCTTGCCCTGCAAGATCGGCTTGGCTTTCGATCAACAACCCCCCGTTGGGCGATTGCGCATAAATTCCCGGCCGAACTTGCTTGGACCCGGCTCGAGGATATCACCATTCAGGTCGGGCGCACTGGTGCGCTGTCGCCCGTGGCCAGATTACAGCCTGTGACGGTGGGAGGTGTCGTCGTGTCGAACGCGACGCTTCACAACGAGGATTACATCAAAGGGCTGGACAGCAAAGGGGCCACTATACGCGAAGGTAAAGACGTGCGCATCGGCGATTGGGTGCAGGTGTACCGCGCAGGCGATGTGATCCCCAAGATCGCAGATGTGGACCTATCCAAACGACCCGAAGACGCCGACCCTTTCGTATACCCCACACGTTGCCCCGAATGCGGCAGTGACGCCATACGCGAAGAAGGCGACGCCGTCCGGCGTTGTACGGGCGGCCTGATTTGCCCGGCGCAAGCGGTTGAAAAGCTGAAACATTTCGTCTCGCGGGGGGCCTTTGACATTGACGGCTTGGGCGCGAAACAGGTCGAACAGTTCCATACCGACGGCTGGGTCGCAGAGCCCGCGGATATTTTCACGCTGAAGTCCCGCTTTGGAAGCGGCATGCAGCAGTTGAAAAACCGCGACGGCTGGGGTGAAAAATCTGCTGACAAGCTGTTCCAAGCCATTGACGATAAGCGGAAAATTCCGCTGTCCCGCGTGATCTTTGCGCTTGGTATCCGACACGTGGGGGAAGCGGCCTCTAATCTCATCGCACAACATTACGGCAGCTGGACAGCGTTCGAGCGCGCGATGGAGCAGGCCAAAACAGGTGACGGGCCCGCTTGGAACGATCTGATCGGAATCGATGGGGTCGGCAAAGTGATGGCGCAATCTTTGGTCAACACTTTCGCCCAAGAGGCCGAGCGCGCATCGATCGACCGTTTGGTCGCAGAACTCTCGGTGCAGGATGTGGCGCGCCCTGATACTGACGGATCGCCTGTGGCGGGCAAAATCGTCGTCTTTACCGGCACGCTGGAAAAAATGACCCGCGCAGAGGCCAAGGCGCGGGCGGAACGGCTCGGGGCCAAGGTCTCGGGTTCTGTCAGCGCCAAAACCGATATTCTGGTGGCGGGCCCTGGGGCCGGGTCCAAAGCGAAAAAGGCCGCTGATCTAGGCGTTCAGACGATGGATGAGGACGGCTGGCTTGCGCTGATCGCAGACGCATGACGGGCCGCCCCGAAGCGCTGTTCCCTTTATTTTCCAAGCTGGAAACGCTTGAGGGGGTCGGGCCGAAAACCGCGCAGAACTTCGCCCATCTTGGCGTGATGGCACCGCGTGACCTGTTGTTTACGTTGCCCTATTCCGGCATCGACCGGCGGCTCCAAGGCTCGGTTCAAGATGCGATCCTGCCCACGACGGTGACGGTCGCTGTTACCGTTGGGGCGCACCGCGCGCCCGCGAATAAAGGCGGTGCCTACCGTATTCATGTCGAGGACAGCGCCACCGCCTTTCAGCTGGTTTTTTTCCATGCCCGTGGGGATTACTGGAAGCGGCAGATGCCCGAAGGGTCGCGCCGTATCGTGTCGGGACGGGTCGAGCTCTTTGATGGCATCCCCCAGATGGTCCACCCTGATTTCGTCGTTCCCGAAGCAGAGGCGGACGATATTCCGACGTTTGAACCGGTGTACCCGCTGACCAGCGGGATTACGCAAAAGCTGATGTACAAAGCCACCCGTGCCGCGCTGTCGCGTGCGCCAGAGGTTGGCGAATGGATTGATCACAATCAGAAAAAACAAGAAGACTGGCCCGATTTCGCCGACGCCCTGCAGCAGGCCCATGCGCCGGGCGACATGGCCGATCTGTCTTCTGCCGCGCCGGCACGGGCGCGGTTGGCCTATGATGAATTGCTGGCCCATCAACTGACGCTCGCCCTCGCGCGGGCCAAAGACCGGCGTAAGGCCGGGCGCGAAACGATTGGCAACGGCACGCTTCAGCAGCGCGTGCTAAAGGCGTTGCCCTATGCACCGACCAGTGCGCAGACCCGCGCCATTGGCGAGATCACAAGCGACATGGCCAGCGGTACGCGGATGAACCGTTTGCTTCAGGGGGACGTGGGGGCGGGCAAGACGTTGGTTGCGTTCATGGCGCTTTTGCGCGCGGTCGAGGCGGGCGGACAGGGTGTCCTGATGGCACCGACGGAAATCCTTGCACGTCAACACCTTGAAGGGCTGCAACCCCTGGCGGGACAAGCGGGTGTCGTGCTTGAACTGTTGACGGGGCGCGACAAGGGGGCAGAACGACGGGCGAAGCTTGCTGCGTTGGAAAATGGCGCGATCCAGATCCTGGTCGGCACTCATGCGGTGTTTCAAGCGGACGTCGCCTTTGGTGATCTGCGGCTGGCAGTGGTCGATGAACAGCATCGGTTCGGGGTGCGCCAGCGGCTTGAGCTTGGTAAAAAGGGGCAGGCGGTCGATGTTTTGGTAATGACAGCCACGCCGATTCCGCGGTCGCTGGCTCTGGCGCAATACGGCGATATGGATGTCTCTGTGCTGGACGAAAAGCCGCCCGGCCGGAAACCAATCCGCACAGCACTGATCGCGACCGACCGCATGGAAGAGGTCGTCACCCGCCTGCGCGCGGCGATAAGCGAGGGGCGACAGTGCTATTGGGTGTGTCCGCTGGTCGAAGAGAGCGAGGTCAGCGATTTGATCGCTGCCGAGGCGCGATTCAAGCACCTGCGCGCGGCCTTGGGCGAGGGCGTTGTTGGTTTGGTCCACGGGCAAATGCCCCCTGCGGACAAAGATGCCGCGATGCGCGCCTTTCAGAAGGGCGAGACCAAGCTGCTGGTCGCCACAACAGTGATCGAGGTTGGCGTCGACGTGCCAAACGCAAGCATCATCGTGATTGAACGCGCCGAAAGCTTTGGTCTGGCACAGCTACACCAGTTGCGCGGGCGTGTGGGACGCGGGCAGGCGGCCTCTACCTGTTTGCTGATGTATCAGGCCCCGCTCAGCGAAACCGGCCGTCAGCGGCTCGAGGTTCTGCGTGAAAGTGAGGACGGGTTTGTGATCGCTGAAACCGATCTGAAGATGCGCGGCACCGGCGATCTGATCGGGACGGCGCAATCGGGCGTGCCACGGTTCAGGGTCGCAGACCTAGAGAAACAGGCCGCTCTGATGCAGGTGGCCCAATCAGATGCACGGGCGCTGCTCGCGGTGGACCCTGAATTGACGACCCCGCGCGGTACGGAGGCACGTCTGCTTTTGTGGCTGATGCGGCAGGATGAAGCGATACGTTTAATATCAGTGGGTTAACGCGAAAATCCCATTTTGTTCTCTTTTGTTCTCATAAAGTTCTTTACACAGAGGCGTGAAAATGAGAACAAATAGGCAACGGAAACGGGAGAACGCACATGACCACGATCCTTACAGTCAAAGCCATTGCTAAACGGTCGAAAGACACGCTGTTGCAAGACGCCGCAGGGGCGGCTGCCTTGGTTGTTATCCTCATGGTCGGCCTGCACCTTCCCGCCTTCGTTTGACTTCTGCCTGCGTACCCCGTGTCGTTTTGATCTAGCCCGCGCATCTGTCCCAAACTTTATGCGTTGGCGAAGTCCGCAATATCTTCGTCCCTGTGCCAGAGTTGTCCCCTCTGACGCGGATCAAAACGAGCCTTCACGGTCATCGCATCCTTACGCCGCCATCCTATCGGGATGTGCGGCGTTTTTTTTGGCAGTCATGTAGTGGCAAATGAACGATCAAGGCGCATTAACGGCGCTGCAGCGCCGCGGCCGGTGTCCCTACAGTACAGCTTATCCGTTCTGCGCGACCGTTTGGGTCTGTTCCATCGCTTCGGCCAACGCTTCAATCGTAAGCAGGATCGACGCGTGACGGTTTTTATAAGCGACAGCGGGGGTCAGTACCTCGAACCCGTCAAAGGGCGCATCTGGCACAGGGCCTTTGCCCTTTAGCATCGCCTTCAGCTGGTCACGCGCCGTTTGGATCTGCGCGAGGGAAGCGCCAACTGCCGCAGCCCCAGCCACAGCGGCAGAGGCTTGTCCAAGCGCGCAGGCTTTGACGTCCTGTCTCATTTCGGCCAGCTCTCCGTCTTTGACCACCACGTCGACGGTCACTGTTGATCCGCAAAGGGGCGAACGGCGTGTCACACTGGCGTCTGGTTTGTCCAGGCGGCCCACATGCGGGATATCAGCCGCAAGCCCCAATATCCGCGCTGAATAGAGCTTGATCAGGTCTGTGTCGTCACTCATGGCTGTTCCTTTCCGCCGTTAATCCCTACATAAGCTTCCACGCGGATGATGCAAAAATAAACTGAAGGCTTGGCCATGGACTTTGACACCAGCACCTTGAAATACAACGAAGCAGGGCTGATCCCCGCAATCGCCCAGGATGCGGTTTCGGGCGAGGTATTGATGATGGCCTGGATGAATGCACAGGCCGTAAGCCAGACGCTGGATACCGGGCGCGTCACATACTGGAGCAGGTCACGCCAGTCGTTCTGGATCAAGGGTGACACCAGCGGCCATGTGCAAGAGCTGGTTGAACTGCGCATCGATTGCGACCGCGACTGTTTGCTGGTCAAGGTGAACCAGACCGGCGCGGCGTGTCACACAGGGCGGCGGACCTGTTTTTATACGGTTGTCGAAGACGGCATTGAACGCATCACGCTTGATGTGATGAATGATAAATAGCCTCTAAAGCCCTATCAGAAAACGAATATCATCCGGTGACGCGCCGTCTTTCCGATATACAGAGATCGCGCGCGCATCGTCACGTTTTGCCAGTCTCTTGCCATCATCATCACGAATAAGATCGTGGTGGTGATAGCGCGGCGGGGTGTGACCCAGCAAATCCAACAGCAAAATCTGAACCTGCGTGAATTCAAAAAGATCAACGCCGCGGACCACGTGGGTGATGGTCTGGCGGATGTCATCAAGGGCCGAGGCGAGGAAATACGCTGCGGTCTGGATATCCTTGCGGCCAATGACAATATCGCCGATTTCATCCAAAAGTGTTACCGGATCAATGGGATGTACGCCGCAGTGCAGGGGCCCGTCTTCGATGAAACCCAGCCCAGCCGAAGCCTGGTCCAGCGCACGGTCCATATGAAGGCGGACGGCATCGCCGGCATCACGCTCCGCCATGCTACGCGCTTTGCAGGTTTGGGGATAAACCGTATGCGGCGCGCCTTCTTGCGGGGCTGCTAATGCGGCGGCGATATCCTTGCGACTGCACCTGCATGGGTATGTCAGGCCACGTGAAGTAAGTGCCTCAACACTTTGATTGTAAAAATAAAAATTCGCTGATTGCATCAAGGGAGGTGCATCCCACGTGATGCCAAGCCACGCCAGATCGTCCAGCGCTTGCGCCACATACTCCGGCTTTGACCGCTCCAGATCCGTGTCCTCGAACCGGAGGAGAAATCTACCTCCCTGTGCGCGCGCCATATCGTGAGCTACCAGCGCAGAATAGGCGTGCCCCAGATGCAGCGGCCCGGTGGGCGATGGCGCAAACCGGGTGCAAAAGCTCATGCAGTGGGGGCGCTGCTGTCCAGCCAGTCCTGCCAGTCGACTTTGGCGCGATCAGTATAAGCCTTATAGCGATCCTTGCGCCCGCGGCGTCCCGCTTTCAAGCCCTCTACCGGTGGGAACAGACCGAAGTTGACGTTCATCGGCTGGAAGGTTTTTGCATCCGCACCCCCGGTGATGTGAGTGATCAATGCGCCTGTCGCCGTCGTCGGAGGCGGCGGCGTTGCAGCCTCGCCGTTGATTTCAGCCACCGCAAGACGCCCCGCAAGCAATCCCATTGCGGCACTTTCAACATACCCTTCGACGCCGGTGATCTGGCCCGCAAAACGTACATTCGGCTGGCTGCGCAGGCGCATCTGATCATCCAGCAGGGTGGGCGAATTGAGGAAAGTATTCCGGTGAATGCCCCCAAGGCGGGCGAAGGAAGCATTTTCCAGCCCCGGAATCATCCGAAGCACCTCTGTCTGGGCCCCGTATTTCATCTTGGTTTGAAAGCCGACGATATTATACAATGTTCCCAGCTTGTTATCGCGGCGCAGCTGCACCACGGCGTAGGCTTTGGTGTCGGGATCATGGGGGTTGGTCAGGCCTACGGGCTTCATCGGACCAAATCGCAGGGTTTCACGACCCCGTTCTGCCATCACCTCGATCGGGAGACAGCCGTCAAAGTAGCCCGCGGTTTCGCCTTCTTTGAATTCGGTTTTATCGGCGGCCAAGAGCGCGTCGATGAACGCCTCGTATTGGTCCTTGGTCATCGGGCAATTGAGGTAAGCAGTGCGCTCCTCCTCGGTTTCGCCCTTGTCATAGCGCGACTGCATCCACGCTTTGCTCATGTCGATGCTGTCGTGATAGATAATCGGCGCGATGGCGTCGAAAAAGGCCAGCGCCTCGGCACCGGTTTGGGCTGCAATAGATTGCGCCAGATCACCCGAGGTCAGCGGGCCGGTCGCAATAATCCAGTGGCCGTCGCGGGGCAGGTCGGTGATCTCTCCGTATTCGACAGAAATATTGGGGTGCGCCATCAGCGCATCTGTCACCGATTGCGCAAAAGGATCACGGTCCACCGCCAAGGCGCCACCCGCGGGCAGGCGGTGCTTTTCCGCTGTGGCCATGATCAACCCGTTCGCAGCCCGCATTTCCCAATGAAGCAGGCCCACAGCGTTCTGTTCATCGTCATCGGAACGGAAGGAGTTGGAGCAAACCATCTCTCCCAATAGTCCCGTTTGATGCGCAAATGTGCCAACCTTTGGCCTCATTTCATGCAGCACAACCTGAATGCCTGCGTTTGCAGCCTGCCAAGCGGCCTCTGATCCGGCCATGCCGCCGCCGATGATATGGAGTGTATGTGTCATGCCTGCGATGTAGGGCAGGGGCTGGCGCGGCGCAATAGCCAGTGGTGTCTGCGAGGTGAAACATGGCTCAGGCCGCGGTCGACACAGCCACCTGAATTCATCGCATATCAAGGAGGGGGGATTTTTGGGGTCGCCGCTACGGGAACGGTCGGTCAGTGAGAGGCTGACCTGGAGGGACCTTCCGCCATCGGCGACCCAAAATCATCAAGGCAGATACCTTGTCTTATTTGTGCCACAAAAGCGCCTGAATTGAAAGCACGAAAATGTGAGCATTCTGCGGGGCTTTGGAAACAGTCTGTTTCTGTCCTACTGATCCCAGTCCGGCGCGCGTTTCTCCAGAAACGCAGCGATGCCTTCGGCGGTATCAGGATTAAGCATGTTCTCCACCATGACGTCGCCGGTATAGACGTAGGCCTGCGCAACCGGCAGGGCGAGCTGCGCATAAAACGCCTGTTTCCCGATCTTAACGGCCGTGCCCAATTTGTCCGCGATCTGCCGAGCAAGGGCAGAGGTCTCGGCCCTGAGCTGGTCCGGCGCAACGACGCGGTTGATCAACCCAAGCTCGCGGGCACGGGTAGCGTCGACAAACGCGCCCGTTGTCAGCATTTCGAACGCTTGCTTGCGCGGGATATTGCGGCTTAGCGCGACCATCGGGGTCGAACAAAAAAGGCCGATGTTCACCCCGTTGACGCCAAAACGCGTGTCGTCGGCCGCGACGGCCATATCACAGGTCGCCACCAACTGGCATCCTGCGGCGGTTGCGATACCGTGGACCTGAGCGATCACGGGCTGGGGCAGGGACTGGATGCGCGCCATGAGGCGGGCGCATCGGTCGAACAGATCCTTGAACCCCGCGGCCCCGTTATCGCGCGTCGCGCGCAATGCCGTCATCTGTTTGAGGTCATGACCGGCGCAAAATACCTTGCCCGCGCCGGCGAGGATGACAACCCTTATGTCGGGGCGATGCGCGATCTCGTCCAGGCGCGATTGCAACGCGGCCAGCATTTCGTCTGACAGCGCATTCAGCCGTGCCGGCGCGTTCATCGTTAACCGTGCTACCGCACCGTCACATTCCATTTCAACGATTGTCATCTTGCACCCCTCCCGCTTTTACCAGAGCCTAACCGCGACATATGAGGGAGGACAAGTATGCCGATCATGATGGATGCCGATGCGCTTTCGGTTTTTATGAAGGACGTGTTCAAGCAGGTTGCCGATGACTTTGCGATTGATCACGTGGGAGAAACAGATCTAACGACGCGCCTGCTGACCGCCGACCGCCACCTACGCCCCGGCGGGACCGTGTCGGGGCCATCAATTTTCGCGCTCGCGGATGTCAGCGCCTATCTGATGACACTTGCGCGGATCGGGCCAAAAGCGCTGGCAGTGACGACAAACTGCTCCATCGATTTTATGCGCAAGCCTGCGGCGAATACCGATCTGATCGCCAAAACGCGGCTGCTCAAGCTCGGTAAACTGCTGTCGATCTGTGATGTGCTGGTTTATTCCGACGGGCTGGACGACCCTGTCGCGCGGGCCTCGCTTACCTATGCGATTCCACCACGCTAATTGTATCACTTTTTGATTAGTACAATCGAAAAAAGGGCCGGTATATACCGGCCCGAGTGAAGAGGTCTGGACTGCGCCACAGGGACGTTACGCTTTCCAGAACACCCGAATAGACTCATCATGAGCCTGTCGCGGTGTGAGTCCCACGTCTGCCAACTGCCACGGCTCAAGCTGTGCGAGCGCTTTGCGGGTATGGCGACGCGATGCCATTTTCGTAACACAAACCGCAAATTTGACCGCTAGAACAGCAGCGAACGGCGTGCTGCGCTGGTTCAGGATCGCCACTGTATCGTGGGAAAGGGTCAGGGTCTGTGTCATGAGAGTCTCCTATTTTTAAATTGTATTGACACAATGTTACATTTTGTCGTAGTGAAGGGGTACAAAATACGATACATTTTGAAAAGGAAAACATTGTAATGGGTACAATTTGGCATCCCGAGCGCATTGATGGGCCAGGACCTAAATACAAAGCCGTTGTTACAATGATACGAAACGGCATCGCAAACGGTGGCCTGACGGCGGGTGAAAAGCTGCCCCCGGTCCGAGAACTGGCATGGAAGCTGGGGGTGACACCGGGGACCGTGGCACGGGCCTATACGATGTTGACTGACAGCGGGATGTTGCAGGCAGAGGTCGGGCGCGGCACGTTTGTTGCCCTGCCGCCCAAGAAACCCGACCGCAACAGCCCGATCGAAATGGATGTCATTGCCCACCATGTGCACCAGGGCACCAAGAATTACCCCGCCGACACCTATGCGGTGAATATGTTCTCGCCTCACTTACCCTCCGCGGGGCAGGCCACCTTGATCCGCACGTTGCTGGCAGAGGTCGCACAGGATCCGGCATCGGGTGTGATGCATTACCCAAGCCGTACCGGCGCCCGTCCTGCGCGCGAAGCGGTCGTCAAATGGCTGGCTGGGACACCGCTGGGGTCATTCACTGAGGCGGATGTGATCCTGTCTCATGGGGGTCAGAACGGGCTGTCGCTGGTGTTTCAATCCATTCTGCAAGGACGCCGGCCCGCCATCGCCATAGAAGCGCTATCCTACCCCGGCTTCCGACGGGCGGGGGAGCTTCTACGGGCTGATGTTATCCCGATCGCGATGGACAAAGACGGCGTGATCCCCGAAGCGCTTGATGAAGCGGCGCGAAATCATGACGTCCAGATCTTCTGCACCTCACCGGAAGTACATAACCCAACCGCCGGCTTCACCCCTGTCGCCCGCCGCGAGGCGCTGGTCGAGGTCGCGCGGAAACATGACATACAGATCGTCGAGGATGACTGCTATCGGATGCGGGTAGAGCGCGCGCCCACCTACCGGATGTTGGCGCCTGAACGCGGGTGGTATGTATCGTCGCTGGCTAAAACCCTAACACCTGCGCTGCGCATCGGCTTTGCTATTGGCCCGCGCCAGCGCACGCCTGATCTGCGTCGTGTGGCTGAATACAACTGCTTCGGCCTCGCGACCCCGCTGATTGATCTATGCGCAAAGCTGCTCGTGCATCCGGACATCGACGCGATTGCTGAAGGCACGCGACAGGGCTTTAACGCCTATGTGCAAAGCGCGGTCAATATTCTGGGCGGCTATGATGTGGCGTGGCGGATTAATGTGCCATTCTTGTGGCTGAGCCTGCCTGTTGGCTGGCGGGCAGGGGCGTTCTGTCAGGCGGCAGAGGGGCAAGGCGTGCAAATCCGGTCAGCCGAAGAATTTGTTTGCCGCGACGCCCGCGCGCCTCATGCTGTGCGCCTCGCGATCAACGCCGGCGTCGCGCTGCACAGCTTTGAAGATGCGATCATGCGGCTGCGTCAGCTGCTGGACTCCCCGCCAGAGCAGCTGAGCGTGTGATTTTTATGGGGTAAAATAATACCTAATTTGTAGGGCATTGTTTTTAAACATAAAAATAGCAAAAGCCGCGCTTGACGTGGCGAGGGGCATGGTTATAACCCAGCCATCAGATAGCGGGGTTCGGTTTCGGACCCTTTCACCAAACTAACGGGAATTCCCTCCATGAAAACCTTTTCTGCAACACCGGCAGATATCGACAAGAAATGGATCATCGTCGACGCTGAAGGCGTCGTCCTTGGTCGTCTTGCATCGATCATTGCCACTCGTCTGCGCGGCAAGCACAAGCCTTCTTTCACACCTCACATGGATTGCGGCGACAACGTCATCGTCATCAATGCCGAGAAGATCCAGATGACCGGCAAGAAGCGTGAAGAAAACTTCTACTGGCACACAGGTCACCCCGGCGGGATCAAAGAGCGCACCAAAGCTCAGATCCTCGAAGGTGCACACCCGGAGCGCGTTGTGACCCAAGCGGTCAAGCGCATGCTGCCCGGCAACCGTCTAAGCCGCCAGATCATGACCAACCTGCGCGTATACGCGGGTTCCGAACACCCCCACGAGGCGCAAAGCCCCGAGGTTCTGGACGTGAAATCCATGAACTCTAAAAACACGCGGAGTGCATAAGCATGGCTGATGAAATCAAAACACTCGAAGGCCTCGAAGCGGCCGTAACCGAGAACATCGGTGGCGTTCAGGGTACAGAAGTTGACATGACCCCGCGCGAGCCCGTTCGTGACGCGCTTGGCCGTGCCTATGCAACCGGTAAGCGTAAAGATGCGGTTGCCCGCGTCTGGATCAAACCAGGTTCCGGTAAAGTCATCGTAAACGGCAAGCCGCAAAACGAATATTTTGCACGCCCCGTTCTGCAGATGATCCTGGCACAGCCATTCACCATCACAGGCACCGACGGTCAGTTTGACGTTGTTGCAACTGTGAAAGGTGGCGGTCTGTCCGGTCAAGCGGGCGCGGTAAAGCACGGTGTTTCCAAAGCACTGCAGCTTTATGATCCCTCGCTGCGCGGCGCGCTGAAAGCGGCAGGCTTCCTGACACGCGACAGCCGTGTTGTTGAACGTAAGAAGTACGGTCGTGCAAAAGCGCGTAAGAGCTTCCAGTTCTCCAAGCGTTAAGCTTTACTTTACAGTATTTGGAAAAGGCCGCTCCGGTATGGGGCGGCCTTTTTCGTGTAAGCATGGGGCCAGCCGACCCTTCGGGGAGAGTTTATTTCGCAAAATGAAGCGGGCGAGGTGGTTTTGTTTTCAAGGCAGCGTGCTTAGGTAAAGGATACGTAAAAACGGAGCCCTCCCATGCGATTTTCAGTTCTTGATCTTTCCCCCGTGCCGGAAGGATCAGATGCCCGCCAAGCCATTGCAAACACAATTGATCTGGCGAAGCGTGCCGAGGCTGCAGGCTACCATCGCTATTGGATGGCAGAGCATCACAACATGCCAGGTATCGCATCGGCTGCGACATCGGTTTTGATCGGGCATGTCGCTGATCATACTTCGACTATCCGCGTCGGCGCGGGGGGGATCATGCTTCCCAACCACGCGCCCTTGGCCATTGCAGAGCAATTTGGAACATTGGCCACGATCCATGGTGACCGGATCGATCTGGGCCTTGGCCGCGCGCCCGGCGGGGATCAGGCGGTGTATCATGCATTGCGGCGTGGGATGCAGGGGGGCGACCGGTTCCCCGAAGATGTAGCCGAGCTGATCGGTTATTTGGGAGACGCCCCTGCCGGTGCACGCGTCATGGCCCATCCTGGACAGGGCACCCATGTGCCGGTGTGGATCTTGGGGTCGTCGCTTTATGGCGCACAACTGGCTGCGCATTTCGGTCTGCCCTATGCCTTTGCCTCGCATTTCGCGCCAGACGCGTTAGAGGATGCTGTGGCGATCTACCGCCGCGATTTCAAACCATCCGCCCAGTGGGAAAAACCGCATTTCATGCTCGCGGCGAATGTATTTGCTGCCGATACGGATGAAGAGGGAGCTTACCTGCGCACATCCATGCAGCAAGCGTTCGTGCGTCTGCGCACCGGCACTCCGGGCAAGTTGCCGCGTCCGGTCCGTGATATTGATGCCGAGGTCGGCGTTCAGATGCGGCAGGCTGTCGATCAGGCATTGCGCGTCACAGCCGTAGGTAGCCCCGAAACTGTGGTACGTCAGCTGTCTGATATGATTGCGAAATATCAACCGGACGAGCTGATTCTGACAGGGCAGATCCATGACCATGCCGCGCGCGTAAAGTCGTTCGAGATCGCGGCGAAAGCTCTGGCCGGATAAGCGGTTCAGTCGTCGGGGCCGATCAGGCCGAGGCCCCGAAGGTAAATGCCGATGCCGCTTTCCAGCAGTTCATCTGCCGGGAACGGTGACGCACGACCCGGGGAGTTGCGCGCAAAAAGTTCAACCACCCCGTGGCTCAGTGCCCAAATATGGGCCGAAAACATGGACGCGGGCGGGCGTTTTTCAATGGGGATATGCTGGCTCAGATCGCTCGCGGCCTGTTCAAGCACCCCACTGGCACGCGCCGCTGCAGCGGCCAGATCGGTGGTGCGGTTGACCGAGATGCCGCTTTCGAACATTGCGATGTAATGGCCAGGGTGATCGCGGGCAAATGCGAGGTAGGCACGGCCTGTCGCTTCGAACGCCTTTAACGCCGAGGGTTGGCCGGATTGATAAGCCGCCTCCATCAGTTCGGCAAAGATATCGTACCCTTGCAGCGCGCCTTCGGCGATCAGGTCTTCGCGGCCTTCGAAGTGGCGATAGACGGCGGCAGGGGTCACGCCCGCCTGCTTTGCGGCCTCTGACAGCGTGAACCCTGTGGGGCCGCGATCCTCGATCAGCTTAAGCGCGCCGTCGATGAGCGCCTGTCGGAGGTTGCCGTGGTGATAGCCGCGTTTAGGCATCCCAGATATCGGGGGCACCGCAAATTTGGTCGTCAATGGTACCAATCGCCTTTGGGTCTTTATCGGCGTAGTCAAAGGCATGCAGCACGGTACGAATGGCGGCCAGCCGCGCGCGACGTTTGTCGTCAGAGCGGATCACGGTCCAAGGTGTGCGGGCTGTATGGGTGCGCTGCAAAGTCTCTTTGATCGCGGCGCTGTATTCATCCCATTTTGCCAAGCCTTCGACATCGATCAGACTGAGCTTCCACTGTTTTAACGGGTCGTGTTCGCGGGCAAGCATCCGGCGCAGCTGTTCGCCGCGGCCCACATTCAGCCAGAATTTGAACAGATGCAGCCCGTCGTCCACCAGCATCTTTTCAAGCGGCACGACCTGTTCGAAAAACGCCTCTCGTTCGGCGTCGGTGCAAAAGCCGAACACCGGTTCGACAACGCCGCGATTGTACCAACTACGGTCGAAAAACACCATGTCGCCTGCCGTTGGCAAATGCTTGATATAGCGTTGAAAATACCACTGTCCGGCTTCGGTTTCGGTGGGTTTCGGCAGGGCTACCACATGGGCTGCGCGTTGGTTCAGATTATGACGGAACCGCGCAATGGTGCCACCTTTGCCTGCCGCGTCACGCCCCTCGAATATCATTGCGATGCGCGTGCCGGTGTCGCGGGCCCATGCTTGCAGTTTGACCAGTTCGATCTGAACGCGGTCCATTTCGCGGTCATACTGCTTGCGTCCCAGACGTTCGGAATGGGGGTAGCTGTTGCTGAGGATGTCATCCTTATCGGCGCGCTTGATCGCTTTGTTGATCGGCGCGGGGGCATCGTTTTCAAAAAAGGCGCTGATCGCACCATCAAAGGGCAGGTCCATGGGGGCCTCCTCAAAAATTCTGTTCACCCTAACTTATGGAGCGTTCTGCGCCCTAGCGCAAACCCGCACGTGCAGCCGCGCGGTCGATGGCCGCGAGGACCTCGGGTTGAGAGACATGTTGCGGCATATGGCCGATACCGGGCAGGGTGGTCAGTCTCGCATCGGGCAGTTGCGGGGTCGCAATGGCGGCGTGTACCTCTAGCGGGACGATGGTGTCTGCGTTCCCGTGGATCAGCTCTATCGGCATGGTCAGCGTGGCATACTGCGAAACCATCTTTTTGATCTCGGGCAGCAAAGTGTTTACCTGCTGCGCATTGGCGCGCATGGATGTCCGGCGAAGGGCCAGACCTGTGCCGATATGGTCATTATAGCCGTCGGGTGTATCTTGCGGCGCGAAGATGGCGTTGACACTGGCGCGGATGAACCCCTGGGGCAGAAAGGCGGTGACCAACGGGATCACGACGCCGGACCCAAAGGCAGACCCAGTTACTTTGTACTGCCAGCCAAGGTCACCCTCCCACGGCTCTGAGACACCAGAGACAAGCACCAGCGCCGCCGTTTCATCGGGACGCGAGAGGCCCCAAGCCAGCGCAACCGCCCCGCCATAGCTGTGGCCCAACACAATCGGCGAGGTCACCCCAATTCGGTCGGCGGCCTTTTGCAACAACGCTGCCTGCTCCGCCGGCGTGGCTGCCGTCGCATTCCATGCGCCAGCGTGTTGCGGCAGATTGCCTGTCCACCCGAGACCCGGGCGGTCAAAGAGGATCACGCGGTAGCGGTCGGCAAGCCGGTCCACCATATCAAAGGTAAAATCCCGCATGTTGCCAGAGGCCCCGTGGATCAGCACCAGATCCGGCCCACTGCCTTGCACCTTGGTATGCACGGTGACGCCGTCGATATCGATCAATTCGCCAGTCGGGGGGGAGGCGGCGTCCGCTGCGGCCTCGCGCGTGCTGGCCCGCCATTGCACCAAGATGACCAGCCCCAGCACAACCGCAATCATTGTCAGAATAAACAGCATGTTACGTCCCAAAAGGACCACGACCAATGTCGTTCAGGTCATAGTGGGTCGTCTGGTAGATCTCGTTGATCCAATTGCCGTAGAGCAGATGTGCGTGGCTGCGCCAACGATTCAGCGGTACCTGCGTGGGATCGTCGTCGGGGTAGTAATTGCACGGAACGTTGATCGGCGTGCCTTGGGCGACGTCTCGGTCATATTCGTCCTTCAGCGTGTCGCGGTCGTATTCTAGGTGGTTGAAAATATACAGCGCGCGGTGGCCGGCATCTTCAACGAGACAGGGGCCGACTTCCTTGCTGCCCAGCAAGGTTGTCAGGCTTGGCACCGCGTCCACCTCTGCTGCGCGCATTTCAGTCCAGCGGCTGACAGGCACCACCAGATCATCCGAAAACCCCCGCAGGTAGGGTGAAGACGGCTCAAGATTGCTGTGCCGGAAGCACCCGAACGCTTTATCTTCCAGCAGGTGTTTATTGATGCCGTGGAAATAATTGATCATCGCCATGCCGCCCCAGCATACGCCAAAGGTCGAATGGACATTGGTTTGCGTCCAATCAAAGACGCGGGTGAGCTCTTCCCAATAGGTGACATCGTCGAAATCAAGATGTTCGATCGGCGCGCCGGTGATGACCAGACCGTCGAATTTTTCGTCCGTGACCTCTTCGAAGGGACGGTAGAAGCTTTCAAGGTGGTCGGCGGCGGTATTGCGCGACTGGTGGTCCGACATACGGATCAGGCTGAATTCGATTTGCAGCGGTGTGGCCCCGATCAGCCGTGCGAACTGGTTCTCGGTCTGGATTTTCTTGGGCATGAGGTTGAGCAAGGCAATACGCAGCGGACGGATATCCTGACGCGCCGCCATTTCCTCGTCCAGCACCATGACACCCTCGCGCGTCAACACGTCATAGGCAGGCAGGTCGGAAGGCAGTTTAATCGGCATGTCAGTATTCCACGTCTTGGGTCATTGCTTGAATTCTCTGCGCCGCTTTTAGATAAGCGCCCGCGCAAAGGGCGCCAAGGGTCACGCGTCTAACGTCCCCGCGATCAGATCGATAAAATCTGCCTCTGTCCTAAGCTGGGCCACCTGATCAGCGGTCACAGTCACGCCCCAACGCGACATCGCCTCGTAGCGCGGCTGTCGATGGGCCAACGCTTGGGCATAGGTCCAGCGGATAAAGGCATCCGGATCGACATCATCCTCTTGGGAATTGTATTCTTTCAAATATTCCTGCCAGACACGAAGCAGAAACTCCGGCTGGTAGGCCATCGGTTTGGGCGCTTTGTCAAAACGGCGGATCAGCTCTTGGGTGTGGGCATCGTCGCCCTTGATCCAGACCGGCAGACATTCCGCCGAAAGCGTTTGCATCAGCGGATCATTATCGTCGTCGGGGTCCACCCATTCGCAGATCGATCCGCCGGTGTCACAGATGAAATGCGGGTACCCATACAGAATCTCGCCACGGCGGGCGAAGTGACCGGTGTCACGCAGCGCCGCGATCTCTGCCTGTTTGAACGCCTCTTGCCGCAACGCATATTCCGTCATGGGCAACCCGCCCTTGGCCGGATCACCGGGTTTGCCCAACCAGGTGGCGACAGGCGACAGGTTATCAAAGGTGATGTTGGACCCGATATAGATACTATCGCTCAGCAACAGATCGCGCAGGAAGGGCACCTTCATCGCCTCGGCCTTGGCGTTATCTGCGATGGTTTCGCCCAAGTAGCGGGTGCCAATCCGGTAATCGATGGAATAGTGGAACCAGTCGCCCGACTGCCGCAACAAATGCGCCATATGCGTCTTGCCCAGTCCCGACATGCCAAAGACCAGCACATGTTTATGCAGCGCAGCACGCCACGCATCGGCAGAGGGGTAAAGCATCGGTCGTCATCCTTGGAACGTCTTGTTTCGCAATGAGTACCGCAGCCAGACACAAGACGCCAGTGACCGCATTCCCACGAAAAAGCCCGCCACAATGCTGCGGCGGGCTGATATCGGGTTCGGTGTGGTAGGGCTTAGAAAGTAAAGCCGACTTTTACGCCGATTGCGACGGCATCATTGTCTTCGAAGACCGCTGCTGTTTGCCCGCCCCCGAGCGTTGTTTCCGCATCGCCGATGTTGATGTAACGGATGCCCGTTGTGATCTTCATGCTGTCGCGGGTATAGGTCGCTGCCAGACCGAGGCTCTTGTTACCATCAGTCGGGCCGAGGTTGCTCGAGAAACCACCGTTGGATTTTTCATAGCCAGCAACTGCGGCGACGGACCATGTGTCGTTCAGACGGCGACCGACACCTAGGCTGTAGGTATAGACGTCATCTTCGTAGCTCAGCAGCTTGCCGCCACCAGTCAGCCTTCCATAATCGTTTGGCGCAATCTCGAACGACGACCAGTCAACCCACCGGACACCACCGAAGACAAGCGTGTCTGCTGCGACACCAGTTTGAAACTCGAGGTTGACGGACTGAGGGGTCTCAACCTTTGTCTCTGTTACATTAGACCCGAGAACTGAATTCTCGGATGTTCTGACATCGTATTTGATCTTGGAGTTATAGGTCAAAGACACACGCAGCGCGATCTCAGGTTTTTCATAGGCAACACCGGCGACATAGCCCAAACCAGTATCACGGTCGCCATCGACGCTGTAGTTCCCAATGAAAGGGATGGCAGCGCTCGCTTCGATTGTCTGGACACGAATACCGCCGTGGACGCTAAAGTTATTCGGCATTTTGTACCGCAGCAGGCCTGTCAGCGCATTACTGTTGAACTCAGCATTTGCCCCTTGGGCAAAATAGCCAGTGCCCGCTGGATAATCCACATCAGCGCCAAAGGGCTGGTCATAGATGATTGCATAGGAAAGCTGATCATTGATGTCGGCCTTGTAGGCGGCACCAAAGGTAAAGAAGTTGTCCGTCATGTTGCCGGAATTCGCACCCGGCGTCGGCGCAACAGCAGACCGAGGCCCTGCACCAACACCTGACGTGTCAGGCGACACCGACCCGAGGCTAAACTCAGCATAGCGGCCGCTCTCAAACAAGGCCGTGATCGACTGACCAGACCTGTCGATGCCACCCGCGTACACCGTGGATGCGCTGCCCAACAGGGCTGCCATTGCGATTACTCGATACATCATCGTAGAATACTCCTCCCCAGAAGCGATGCAGCCACGGGGTCGCGGCTACAAGTTATAGAGCAACTGAACGGCAGGGTGCGTCAATCTGTCAATTCTTGACCAAGGGGAAGCCAGCGAGGCTGTCGCAAAACTGTTGCAGTTTCGTTACGCCGTACGCCGGGCTTCGACCCAAAGGTTCAAATAATTGCCTGCGAAGATAATCGCGCCACCGATGAAGACCCAGATATCCAAGGCCTCGGCGTAAAGCAGCATCCCGATCACGGCAATCAAAGGCAGGCGGACGAAATCTATCGGCACGACCACCGTCGCGGGCGCAATGGAAAGCGCATTGGTCAAACAGAAATGCGCCAAGAGCCCCGCAATCCCGATCAACAACAGCAATGGCATCTGTGCGGTATCCGGCACCGCAATTTCCCCATCATAGCCGGCCATGACCACCCCAAAAACCAGCTGCGTTACCGTCAGATAGAACAGGATGCAGGTGATCGTCTGCGTACGCGTCAGACGTTTGGTCAACATGATCGTCAGCGCAAAGAAGATCGCCGATGAAGCGGCGGTAATCACCCCCGCGTTCAGGCCGGCAATCGTGGGGCGCGCGACACATAGGATGCCAACAAATCCAAGCACCGCTGCCAAGGCCCGCACTTTGGTCAGCCGTTCGCCAAGGATAAAGGGTGACAGCACGATCACCCAAAGCGGAGACGTGAATTCAAGCGCGAACACCTGCGCCAGCGGGATCACCGTGACCGCGTAAAACCACAGGTTTTGGCCAGTAAAATGCGCCAGATTGCGCCCGATCTGTATCCCGAAGTTACGCCGGTTGATCTGCCCCCACGTGCCGTAGAAACTGGCCAGCGTAAAGACGGTGATCACCCCGACCAGCGATCGGTACATCATAATCTCGAAGGTATCGAGGTGGCCGCCAAGCTCGCGCCCGGCGACCGCCATCGCAGAAAACGATGTGATCGACCCCATCATCCACGAAGCCGCCCTAAGCGTCGGGGTCATGGTCTATTTTCCAAATGGAAAAAAATCCCCGCCGGAGGCATCTTCGTCATGCGGCCGATCAAAGCCATTCAGATCATTCCCATTCAATGGTCCCGGGAGGTTTCGACGTGATATCGTAGGTCACACGGTTGATACCGGGGATCTCGTTGATGATCCGCGTCGCTGTCTCGCCCAGGAATTCATGGGTGAACGGATAGTAATCCGCAGTCATCCCGTCGACGGATGTCACCGCGCGCAGTGCACAGGCAAAATCATAAGTCCGGCCATCGCCCATGACACCGACGGTGCGCACGGGCAGGATTGCCACGAAGGCCTGCCAGATATCATCATAAAGCCCGTGTTTGCGGATTTGGTCGATATAGACCGCATCGGCTTCGCGCAGGATGTCCAGCTTTTCGCGGGTGATTTCGCCTGGGCAGCGGATCGCGAGGCCTGGTCCAGGGAAGGGGTGACGACCGATAAACGACGGCGGCAGACCCAGCTCGCGTCCCAGCTCGCGCACTTCGTCCTTAAAGAGTTCGCGCAAAGGTTCGACCAGTTTCAGCCCCATCTTTTCGGGCAGACCGCCGACGTTGTGGTGCGATTTGATCGTGACGGATGGACCGCCCGAAAAGGACACGGATTCAATTACATCCGGGTAAAGTGTACCCTGCGCCAGGAAGGTCGCATCGCCGACGTCTTTGGCGTGTTTCTGGAACACGTCGATGAACAGCTTGCCGATGATCTTGCGCTTGGTTTCCGGGTCCGAGACGCCGTCAAGCTGGCCAAGAAAAAGCTCCTGCTCTTCCGCGTGGATCAGCGGCAACTTATAGTTGTCGCGGAACATGGTCACGACTTCTTCGGCCTCGCCCTTGCGCAGCAGGCCGTGGTCCACAAAGACGCATGTCAGCTGGTCGCCGATGGCTTCGTGAATCAGCACTGCAGCGACAGAGGAATCGACCCCGCCGGACAAACCACAGATGACCTTTTGATCGCCGACCTGTTCGCGGATCGCCGCGATGGCTTCCTCGCGATAGGCGCTCATTGTCCAGTCGCCCTTGAAGCCCGCGAGACGGACAAAGTTTTCGTACAGGCGCGCGCCGTTGGGGGTGTGGTGGACTTCGGGATGGAACTGCACAGCGTAGAAGTTGCGCGAAACGTCACCGGTCACCGCAAAGGGGGCATGCGGCGAAGTGCCATAGACTTCGAAACCGGGGGCGATGGCGCTGACGTGGTCGCCGTGGCTCATCCAGACTTGTTCTTTTTCGGTCAGGAACCAACCCTCAAGCAATTCAAGACGTGCCTCAGAGGGTGTCACATAGGCGCGGCCGAATTCAGCGGTGCCGTGGCCCCGTTCAACCTTGCCGCCCAGACAATGCATCATCACCTGCTGGCCATAGCAAATGCCGAGGATCGGCACGCCAAGGTCGAACACGGATTGCGGTGGCATCGGTGCACCTTCGGCAAAAACCGAAGATGGCCCCCCGGACAGGATCACCGCCTTGGGCGCAAAATCCTTGAGGAAGGCATCATCCACCGTGTTGAACGGGTGGATTTCGCAGAACACATTGAGTTCACGCAAACGGCGGGCGATCAGCTGGGTGACTTGGCTGCCGAAGTCGATGATGAGAAGGCGGTCATGGGAGATATCTGTCATGCAGACTGATTATGGGCGGATGGCCTGCGTGGCAAGAGTGGAGTGGGGGCCAGCCCCCAGACCCCCGGAGTTTATTTCGCAAAATGAACGGGCGGCGGATCAGGATGTCGGTTTTTGACCTCTAAGGCCGTAATCCGCGTAAAGGCCGCTGCGCGAATGGGGTAGCTAGACCTCAGTTTTGGCGAAAAGGAATACCTCATGGCGGAATCAGCAAGACGCGGGCGCGGTGGTGGCGGTGCAGCACGGCGGGCAGCGCGGTCGGCGGTGTCGTTCGAGACAGCAAAGTACATCGAACGCAACATTCCCAACTATGAGGTGCTGACCGAAGAAGCGCTGGAGGTCATTGAATATAATGCCGATACAGTACTGGAAGAAATCGGCGTAAACTTTCCTGACAACCCTGAGGCATTGGCGCTGTGGCGCGAGGCCGGGGCCGATGTGACCGGCGACCGTGTGCGTATTCCACGTGGGCTGGCGCGCGAGCTGTGCAAGACCGCTCCGTCGCAATTCACCCAACATGCCCGCAATCCCGCCCGAAACGTCGAAATCGGCGGGCGCAATCTGGTGCTGGCGCCGGTCTATGGCCCCCCATTTGTGCGCGATACCGCCGGTGGCCGTCGCTATGCAACGATGGATGATTTCAATAAATTCGTGAAGCTGGGCTATATGTCCAAATGGTTACACCATTCTGGCGGCACAGTCTGCGAACCCACGGATGTGCCCGTGAACAAGCGCCATCTGGATATGTTGCACGCGCATATGACGTTGAGCGACAAACCGTTCATGGGGTCGGTGACTGAACCCAGCCGTGCTCAGGATTCGGTGGATATGTGCAAGATCCTGTTCGGGGCCGATTTTGTCGACCAGAACACGGTCATGACATCGCTGGTCAACATCAACTCGCCCCTGACCTTTGATGACGTGATGATGGGGGCGCTCAAGGTTTTTGCCGAGAACAATCAGGCGTCGATCATTTCGCCCTTTATTGTTGGCGGTGCGATGGCGCCGGTTTCCGTCGCCGGGACGCTGACGCAGGTTCTGGCAGAGGTAATGGCCGGCATCGCCTATAGCCAACTGATCCGCAAAGGCGCACCGGTGATCTTTGGCGCGTTTGTGACCTCGATCGACATGAATTCGGGCGCGCCAACCTTTGGGACGCCGGAGGCCGCGCATATCACCTATGGTGCGGGGCAACTGGCGCGGCGGATGAACCTGCCGTTCCGGTCTTCGGGGTCGTTCTGCGGGTCAAAGCTGCCCGATGCGCAAGCCGCGTACGAAACAGCCAACAGCCTGAACATGGGGCTGCTATCGGGTGTGAACTTTATGCTGCACGCCTGCGGCTGGCTGGAAGGCGGACTGGTTGCGTCGTTCGAGAAGTTTGTAATGGACGCCGACCAATTGGGCGCTTTGCACCATCTGGCGCGTGGCGTGCAAATTGATGAAAATGCGCAAGCAATGGACGCGATCCGCGAAGTTGGTCCCGGTGGGCATTATCTGGGCTGCGCCCATACCCAAGCCAACTTTAAGGAAGCGTTCTGGAAATCCGATCTGCTGGACTACAAGCCGTTCGAGACATGGTCGGACGAAGGCGCGCGCGATACGCAAGCACTGGCGGCGGCGCGGGTTGAAAAGCTGTTGGGCGACTATGTGCAGCCCGAGATGGACCCTGATACCCGCGCGGCGCTGGATGCCTTTGTCGCCGACCGCAAGGCAGCCGAACCCGACAGCTTTATGTAGGCGGTCAATCAGGCGCGCTGCGCGGGGTGGCGCGCAAAAGCTCTGCTTCGGCGACGATCGCGATCATAACTTCGATATGACGGACCAGGTTATAGCCTGCGTCCGTCTTTTTACGTCTGGTGTTCAGGTCTGCTTCGATCTCGATCAGTTGAAACAGCGCGACGGCGCTGCGGGGTAGGACGGTGCGCCCAAGAATACGACGCAAGATTGGCCCGCGCCGATACCCCCCTTTGCCAATATTAGCCGCACGAACAAGAATGGCAGGGCGGTGGATGTTGGCGAGCCGCGTTATAATATCTTGCATGATTTCATATCCTTGAATGACCTGAAGCCCCGAATAGACGCGGCCTAACGCACCAAGGATTCCACCCAAACCACGCGTGTTGCGCATCGGGACCACTCGCCGTGCGACGTGGTTACAAGTGTTTACCATTTGGAAACAATTATGGGGTTGGACCACATATATTAACAAATCCATAACCAATTAACCTTTTGCTACTGTGGATAAATCTGTGGATATCCACACTGCTTTTGGAAAGGACAGAGCATGACGCAAATACTGAATACACGACCAGACGGGACCGGATTGCCGGGATGGGTGCCCGACGCCGCGCGGCATTACCTGTCTCATATAGAGATGGGGCACCCTATTCGGGCGTTAGCGCGATCTGCGGAATGCCATGCCTCGACGATTTTGCGCCAGATCCGTCGGCTGGAAACGCGGCGCGACGATCCGCTGGCGGATGATGCTCTGGATGTTCTGGGGCAGGTCAGCCGCTGTAAAACCCACCCCATGCAGGAGCCCGTTGCGATGAACAACAGTGCACAACCGATGATGCCCGATGATGAAACCCTGACCAGCGAAGCACAGCGGATCTTGCGCCGTTTATGTGAAACCGGTGCCCTGCTTGCTGTTGCTGCTGAGATGGACAAAGGCGTCGTGGTGCGCAGCGGGCCTGAGGGCGCGCAGACGCGCACGGCAGTCGTGGATCGCTGCGTGGCCCAAGCGATGGCGTTGAACGGCTGGATCGCCACCGATGGCGAAGGGCGCATCTTGCGCTATCACATCACAGCTGCGGGACGGAACGCGCTAGAGGATATGCTGGCAAAGGCGACGCCAGAGGCACTCGGGACCGGGTTTGACGAGGAACAGACATCTTTCGCCGCGACACCACCGCCTGCGGGAGCCCTCCAAAAGAACGCGCGGCGATTGCGCTATACGCTGGCGGAAAGCCCCTTGGCTGCCTTGGCCCGCCGTCGCGATGCTCACGGCGCGCCGTTCCTGTCCGATAATCTGGTACAGGCAGGCGAACGCCTGCGTGAAGACTTCGAACTGGCGCAAATGGGCGAGGCCGTGACCCAGAATTGGGACCGGTTTCTGGCACCAGGCGGGCAGGGGGACAGCGTCTCGTTTGAGGGCAGTGCGCCCTCTGCGGCGCGGGCACGCGTCGGATCAGCGCTTGCAGATCTGGGGCCGGGACTGTCGGACATTGTGCTGCGGTGCTGCTGTTACCTTGAGGGATTGGAGACCGCTGAAAAACGCCTTGGCTGGTCTGCGCGATCTGGCAAAATTGTGCTGCGCATTGCGCTTATGCGGTTGCGCAAACATTATGTCGAAACGCTTGGACCCGGCAGCGCCATGATCGGCTGACCAATGGGCTGCAAATCGTGACGACACGCAAGGCTGCCCTGCGCATGAGAACTCCCTCTTTCATGCGCCGCGCGAAGCGACTACATAAGGGGCGTATCCCCAACGGAGCCTGATCATGCGAGACCTGAAAATCCCCGAGCAGCGCCACCCTGAAAAGGCCCGACGCCCCGATAATCCACAGCCAAAAAAGCCGTCGTGGATTCGGGTAAAGGCACCGGGTGGCAAGGGGTATGCAGATACCGCCAAGATCATGCGCGAGAACAAACTGGTCACGGTTTGCGAAGAAGCAGGCTGCCCTAACGTCGGCGAATGCTGGTCGCAAGGCCACGCCACCATGATGATCATGGGTGAGGTTTGCACCCGCGCCTGCACCTTCTGCAACATCGCCACGGGGCGCCCGCCAGAAGCGCTTGATATCTTCGAGCCCGGGCGCGTCGCCGATGCGGTGTCAAAATTAGGGCTGAACCATGTGGTCATCACCAGCGTCGATCGCGACGATATCGAAGACGGCGGGGCAGAGCATTTCGCACAAACCATCCGCGCCGTGCGCAAACGGTCGCCGGGCACGACGATCGAGATTCTCACACCCGATTTCATCCGCTGTGACCCAAAGGTGCTCGAAACCGTGGTCGAGGCGCGGCCGGACGTGTTTAACCACAATCTGGAAACGGTCCCCGGCCTGTACCCCGAAGTCCGCCCCGGTGCGCGGTACTTCCATTCGCTGCGTTTGTTGCAACGGGTGAAGGAGCTCGACCCGACCATGTTCACCAAATCCGGCATCATGGTGGGCTTGGGCGAAAACCGTCAGTCCGTGATGCAGGTTATGGAAGACATGCGCGCGGCAGATATAGATTTTCTGACCATTGGGCAGTATCTGCAGCCGACGCCAAAGCACCACGCAGTAGACCGGTTTGTGCACCCTGACGAATTCGCCGCCTATGAAAAATCGGCCTACGGCAAGGGGTTCTTGATGGTGTCTGCGACGCCGTTAACACGGTCCAGCTATCACGCGGGAGACGACTTTGCGCGCTTGCAGGCGGCGCGGTTGGCGAAGCTGGGTTGAAGATAAGGGGCGCTGCCCCTCAAACTCACACCCGATAATGAGGGGCGCTGCCCCTCAAACTCCCGGGATTTTTTGCCATTTGGAAAAGTCAGAAGGGTTTCTTGATGCGTTCGGTTGTGGCCCATTCGGGCCAGTAGCCAAAGTATTCCGCGCCAAAGATCAAAGCGCCGGCCAGTACAACCGCAAAGACAAACTTGACGCGACTGGCCGAGGGCGGATTTTGCACCCAACGTCTCATGCGCATCAGCCATGCGATGTTCATGTGAAGCGGACCTTGCCGATAAACGGCTGGTTGCGGTCGCGCTGTGCGTAATCGATGCCATACCCCACGACAAATTCATCGGGAATTTCAAAGCCGATCCAGTCGGCCTTCATGTCCACCTCGCGGCGGCTGGGTTTGTCGAGCAATGCGATGGTTTTCAGCCGCGCAGGTTCACGCGACAGCAGCAGATTGCGTACGTGATGCAAGGTGTGACCAGTGTCCACGATATCTTCGACGACCAATACGTCACGACCTTCAATTGCGCCGCGTAAGTCTTTGAGAATACGGACTTCCCGCGTGCTTTCCATACCATCGCCATAGCTGGACGCTTCTAGGAAATCGACTTCGATGGGCAGGTTTAGTTCACGCACAAGATCAGCGATGAATACGAAGGACCCGCGCAGCAAACCGACAACTGTCAGCTTTTCAGTGCCTTCGAATTCGGTCTGAATTTCACGGCACAGGGTTTCGATCCGCGCGGCAATTGCCTTGGCCGAGATCATTTCGTCGATGACATATGGTCGCGTTGTCATTGGTTTTACCTTGAAAAAGGAGGAGTTAAGATTTCATAAGGGCTAACTTCATGACAGATGGAAATCAATGCCTACCCATTCAGAGACCCGCGAGCTGCCGTATACCGCCCAACAGATGTATGATCTGGTGGCCGATGTGGCGTCATACCCCGAATTTTTACCTTGGACCGCCGCCGCGCGGATTAAAAGCCGCGAGGACATGGGCGATCACGAGGTGATGGACGCCGATCTTGTCATCAGTTTCAAGGTGTTTCGTGAACGGTTCACCAGCCGCGTTGTCCTGTGGCCAGAAGCCAGAAAGATCGACACAGAATATCTGGACGGCCCGTTCAAGTATATGAAGTCGAACTGGGGGTTCGAGGACATCGGCGACGACAAATGCAAGATACATTTCTTTGTCGATTTCGAATTCAAGAATGCGATTTTGCAAAAGATCATCGGTGTCGTATTTAACGAGGCGATGCAGCGGGTGGTGCGCGCATTCGAGAAACGCGCCGCTGTGCTATATGGCGCGGGGGCATAGCGCCGCCTGAAACGACAAAGGCCCCAAGAAGGGGCCTTTGCGTGTGTTTGTTCGATTTGGGTTAGCTGCTTAGATCATAGGCGCGTTCACCGTGGACCGACAGATCGAGCCCGTTGACCTCAACCTCTTTGCTGACACGCAATGGCGTGATCGCCTTGCAGACCAGCACCAGCACGACCGTCACCATCGTGGTATAGACCCCAACAATAGCCAGCGACCCCAGCTGCGCGGTCCACGTGCCCGCACCAAGCGCAGCGATCATGATGGTGCCAAAGATACCACCGACCCCGTGCACAGCGAAGACATCGAGCGTGTCGTCGATTTTGACCTTGTTGCGGATAAGCACGACGGCTTCTTGACACAGGATACCGGCGACAGCGCCGATCAGCAGGGCTGCCCACGGGCCGACGAATCCGGACGCCGGCGTGATTGATGCAAGGCCCGCAATGGTACCTGTGACGATGCCCACCAGAGACGCTTTGCCGAACTTGATCCGCTCCCACAGTGCCCATGTCAGCGACGCCGTCGCGGCAGAGATGTGGGTCACGGTGATTGCCATCGCGGCCCCGCCGTCTGCCGCCAGTTGCGAGCCACCATTAAAGCCGAACCAGCCGACCCACAGCATCGCCGCACCAATCATCACAAAGCCAGGGTTATGAGGCGGCGTGTTGTGGTTCAAACGCGGGCCGAGGAAAACGGCAAGGATCAACGCGGCAAGACCGGCTGTCTCATGCACGACGATGCCACCTGCAAAATCGCGCACGCCGACCTCGCCAAAGATACCGCCATCCGCAAGAAAGCCACCGCCCCAAATCCAGTGCACCACCGGCGCATAGCACAGCAGCATCCACAGGCCCGAAAACAGCATCACAAAACCAAAGCCGATGCGTTCAACATAAGCGCCGACGATCAGCGCTGGTGTGATGATCGCAAAGGTCATCTGGAAGGCAAAAAACAGGATCTCGGGCAGGGTGCCAGACAGGCTTTCTGCGGTGACGCCCGACAGGCCGATCTTGCCCAAACCGCCCCAGATACCCGATGTGTCCGGTCCAAACGCGATGGAGTAGCCGGCAAAGAACCACAGCACGCTCATCAAGCAAGCGACGCCGTAGCAATGCATAAACACGCTCAGCACGTTGCGGCTGCGCACGAGCCCGCCATAGAACAGGGCCAGGCCCGGTAATGTCATGAACAGGACCAACGCCGTGGCCGTCATGATCCATGCCGTATCAGCTGCGTTCATCTTGGTTTCCTCCCGAAAGGTTTTAGGTTGCAAACGGGTGAAACGGATGTGCGCGTCGGAAAAAAGTTAAAAAGCGGGCAAAGCCGGTGATTAAACGGGCGTTTCTAGATTCGCCACAAATATAGGCAGATAATCCGCAGTGTCGCTCAAATTATGGGCGTTATGCAATCGCTGCAAAAACCAGCTTTAGGGCGTAATTACGGGCAGCAAGACGAACGCTATCGCGGCCCAAGGCACCGAACTCTTGAGTGTGGGTGGTGATGCCTGCCGCGGATGCGAGGCCGAAACACACCCGACCTTCGGGCTTATGCTCTGACCCGCCGGGGCCTGCGATACCGGTGATAGAGACGGCAATCTGAGCCCCTGATCGTGCCAGCGCACCGCGCGCCATCTCTAACGCGACTTGCTCCGATACCGCACCGTGGACGTCCAGCGTCGCGGCGCTGACGCCCAGCAAGTCGATTTTGGCGGCATTCGTATAGGTGACAAAACCCCGGTCAAAGATCGCCGATGATCCGGGCAATTCGGTCAGCGCGGCAGCGACCATGCCGCCGGTGCAGCTTTCAGCACAAGCGATCATGACGCCACGGTCGCGGGCGCGGTCCAGAAGGGCGCGCAGATCAGGCAAAGAGATACACGTGATACAGCACCGCCAGTGCAATCACCCCAAGCAGCGCGAAGATGCCTGCAAAGATATCGTCGAGCATGACCCCAAGCGCATCGCCGCGCCGGTCGGCCCAGCCGATGACCAGCGGCTTCCAGATATCGAACAGACGGAACAGCACAAACGCTGCAATCCAGCCTGGCCACATCACAAGGATATTCATGTCCATGGTCCAGCTTGCATAGCTCAGTGGCAGCAGCGCGACCCACTGGCCGGCGACCTCGTCGATCACAATCTCGGACGGGTCATGGTCGGTGCTGCCTGCGGTCATCTGCGCAGTGGCCCACCAGCCTGCTGCAAATGTGAGGATCACGCCCGCAATCAGCAATGGCAGCCCGCCGATCACATGCAGCAGCCACGCCCAAGGCAGCGCCACAAGCGAGCCCCAAGTGCCTGACGCGGGGCGGATATAGCCAACCCCCAGAACGGTCGCGATCAGCTTTGCCAAAGTCATAGTTTCACCAATGTTGCTGTGGCCATGCAGGCGATGCCTTCGCCGCGGCCGGTAAATCCCAAACGTTCGGAAGTGGTTGCCTTGACCGAAACGCGGTTTTCTTCAAGCGACAGTATATCGGCCATCACGCGGCGCATCTCTGCGGCATGAGGCCCCACTTTAGGATATTCACAGATCAGCGTGCAATCGACATGGGTCAGGGTGAATCCTTGGCTGCGCGCCAGATCGGCGGCATGACGCAAAAAAATGTGGCTTTGCGCGCCTTTCCATTGCGGGTCAGACGGGGGGAAGTGCTGGCCGATGTCCCCCATAGCCAGCGCACCATAGATCGCATCGGTGACAGTATGCATGCCAACATCAGCGTCCGAGTGTCCCACAAGCCCTTGATCATGCGGAATTTCGACGCCGCAAAGGGTCACATGATCCCCCGGACCAAAGGCGTGTACGTCGAACCCGTTGCCGGTGCGAATATCCATCGAAGACTCCAATATACGGGCGGCGCGGGACAAATCACCCGGCACCGTGATTTTCAGGTTATCCACGCTGCCAAGGGTGATGGCAACCGCAACACCCGCGGCGCGGGCGACTTCGACATCATCGGCGGCGACACCTTTGAACGCGGCATGAGCGGCGCGGATTGTGGCAGCGTCGAAGCCTTGGGGGGTTTGCGCGGCATAAAGCGCCGTGCGGTCCTGCGTGTCTGCAACGGCACCGTCTTCGGCGACCCAAAGCGCGTCTGTGACAGGCAGACCCGGCGCGGCGGCAGCATGCGTGGCCAGCGCGTCGATCACGCCGTCGATAACATGCGGCGTGACACAGGGGCGGGCGGCATCGTGGATCAGCACCAGATCGGCATCCCCCAGCAACGCCAGCCCGTTGCGGACTGATGCTGCGCGATCTGCGCCACCTTCGGCCACAAGGCAGCCTTGCGCGGTAAACCTATCAGCCTGCGCCATGTCACCGACGCTCAGAACGATGATGATCCGCTCGATCTTGGGATGCCTCTGAAATGCGGTCAGCGTGTGGTCGATCACACGTTTACCACACAGCGGCTGCCACTGCTTTGGCACTGCGCCACCCGCACGTGTGCCCCGTCCGGCAGCCACGATGAGAGCTGCGATTTTCGGTGTCGACGCCATCGTCCACTCCCTTGGATAAACTCGCCCCGTTCTAAGCAGGGAAAGCTGCCGGCGCAATCGGCTGCACTATGTGATTAAATTTTAGGCAATAGATCAGTTTTTCACCGGCCAGAGCTGCTGGTTTGATTGAGTTCCCACCCTTGGCTCGGTACACCAAAGGCAACTGCACAAGGATTAAGCGTTTGGATCTCTCGGATCTGCCTTTCAAACTCGACCCGCCGGTTCTGCTGGCCCCGATGGCGGGGATCACCGATTTACCGTTTCGCAATCTGGTGGCGTCCTTCGGCGCAGGGCTTGTGGTGTCTGAGATGGTCGCCAGCGTCGATATGATCAATGCCCGCCCCGGTGCGCTGGAAAAGGCTGAACTGGGTCTGGGCGTAGAAGGGACTGCCGTGCAACTGGCGGGCCGCGAAGCCGCGCCAATGGCCGAAGCCGCGCGCATGGTCGAAGGACAGGGTGCGCGGGTGATCGACATCAATATGGGCTGTCCGGCCAAAAAAGTGACGCAAGGCTTTTCCGGCTCTGCGCTGATGAAAACGCCCGACCACGCGCTGCGCCTGATCGAAGCGGTCGTGAATGCCGTCAAGGTGCCCGTCACGCTCAAGACGCGGTTGGGTTGGGACGACGATATGCTTAACGCGCCGCAGATTGCTGCGCGGGCCGAAGAAGCGGGGATCACCATGATCACCATCCACGGGCGCACACGTTGCCAGTTCTATAAGGGTGCCGCCGATTGGGCTGCCATTGCGGGCGTCAAGCAGGCGGTCAGTATTCCGGTTATCGCCAATGGTGACATTATCAGCACCGCTGCCGCGCGTCAGGCGCTGGCGCAATCGGGTGCCGACGGTGTCATGATCGGGCGTGGAGCCCAAGGCAAACCATGGCTGCTGGCACAGGTCGCCCATGAACTGTTCGGCGCACCCGCGCCGGTGATCCCGCAGGGGGCCGATTTCGCGCGCATGGTAGCCGACCACTACGAGGCGATTATCCAGTTCTACGGAGAGGTCATCGGCCTGCGCGTCGCGCGCAAGCATCTGGGTTGGTACATGGACACCAGCAACACGCCCGCCGATCTGCGCCGTGCCATGTTGACCGCATCCAGCCCCGCCGATGTACACCGTCTTATTCCGTCCGCCTGCTTGCCGGACCACCAGTTGGAGGCCGCCTGATGTCGCTGGATGCCGTCTTTGCATCGCTGCCCGTGCCCGCCATTTTGATCGACATCGATGACACGATCGCCGAGCTGAACTCCGAAGCCGAAGGGTTTTTGAACGCCTCTGCCAAATCCGTGCGCGGCGTGCCGGTCTGGGACATGATTGCCGTCGATGCCCCGCTGGAAGAGGCGTTCACCCGCGCCCGAGAGAATGGCACGCCCTTGTTCGTGAATGATGTGGATGTCGGCAGCGGTCAGCGCCCGCCGGTGCAATGTGCGCTGCATTTTGCGCCGCTGATCGATGCCGCGGGGCAGATGATCCTGATGATCACCCCGCGTGAGATGGCCGGACGCATGACGCAGAACAATTCTGTCAAATCCGCCGCCAAATCCGCCATTGGCATGGCCGAGATGCTGGCCCACGAGATCAAGAACCCGCTGGCGGGGATCACGGGTGCCGCGCAATTGCTCAGCATGAACCTGAGCACCGAGGATCTGGAGCTGACCGATCTGATCGTCGCGGAATCGCGCCGCATCGTGAAGCTGCTGGAGCAGGTTGAACAGTTCGGCAACCTGATGCCGCCGGAGCGCAAGGCTGTGAACCTGCATGATGCGCTTGATCGTGCGCGCCGTTCCGCGTTGTTGGGGTTTGGCGCGCGGATGAAGATCATCGAGGATTATGACCCCTCGCTGCCGCCGGCCCTGGGCGACAAGGACCAGCTGTTGCAGGTCGTGCTGAACCTGATCAAGAACGCGTCAGAGGCAGCGGGCCCGTCAGGCGGCACGATCCGGCTGCACAGCTATTACGAACATTCCTTCCGCCTGCGGCGCTCTGACGGGACGGCACAGTCGCTGCCGCTGCAGATTGAGGTGATTGATGACGGCCCCGGCCTGCCCGAAGCGATCCGCACCGATGTTTTTGAACCCTTTGTGTCGGGGCGCGAGAACGGCACCGGTCTGGGGTTGGCGCTGGTGAGCAAGATCATTTCCGACCACGGCGGCTGGATCACGGTAGATTCGGTTCCCGGCAAGACCGTGTTCCGCATTTCGCTGCCGCGGGCCGACAAGACCCAAATTGAAAATACAGCTTCCGAACAGGAGAGATAACAGATGGATGGCACAGTTCTGGTTGCTGACGACGACCGCACAATTCGCACCGTTCTGACACAGGCACTGACCCGCGCAGGCTGCAAGGTGCACGCGACATCCAGCCTGACGACCCTGATGCGTTGGGTGGGCGAGGGCAAAGGCGATGTGGTCATCTCGGATGTGGTCATGCCTGACGGCAACGGGCTCGAGATGCTGCCAAAGATTGCACAGGACCGTCCCGGCCTGCCTGTGATCGTGATCTCGGCGCAGAACACGATCATGACCGCGATCAAGGCAGCAGAGGCCGAGGCCTATGACTATCTACCCAAGCCTTTCGATCTGCCTGACCTGATGAAACGTACGGCCCGCGCGCTTGAGCGCAGTGGCCCGACGCGGCGTCCGGCGCAGACAAGCTCTGACACCGATGGGGACCGCGATGATCTGCCGCTGGTGGGGCGCACGCCGGTGATGCAAGCGCTGTACCGCGTGGTGGCGCGGGTGATGAACACCGATCTACCGGTCCTGATCTGGGGTGAATCCGGTACAGGCAAGTCGCTGATCGGCAAGGCTATCCACGATTTTTCCGACCGGCGGAACCTGCCGTTTGTCACCGTGACCTCGGCCGATTTGCAAGACATAGAGGGCCCGATGCGCGCGCTGGCACGCGTGCGCGGCGGGACACTGTTGATCGACGAGATCGGCGATTTCCCGGAGGAACTTCAGGCGCGTATCGCGCGGATGATGGATTCTCCCGGTGAACATGCGCCGCGTTTTCTTGCGACCAGCCAGTCCGACATGGCCGCCGCCATGAAAGCGGGTACGCTGCGCCGCGACTTGTACTACCGTCTTTCGGGCGCAACGCTGCATGTCCCGGCGCTGCGCGACCGGGTAGATGACATTGCCTTGCTCGCCGCGCATTTCCTTGAACGGTCTGAAACCGGCAATTCCGCGCCACGTGCCCTGTCTGAAGGGGCGGAAAAAGTCTTTGCTAACTATCAATGGCCCGGCAACGTACGACAGCTGGAACACGCGATGCGCCAACTAGCCCTGACCAGTCGTGCGCCAGAGATCACCCAATCCGAAGCAGAGCAAGTTCTGGGGGCCCAGCCCGATCCCGAACCCCTGCGCGCGCAGGCCAATACCGAAAAGCTCGGGGCGTCCGTAGAGCGGCATTTGCAACGGTATTTCGATCAGCACGGATCAATGCTGCCGCCCCCCGGCCTTTACGCCCGTATTTTGCGCGAAATTGAAGCGCCCTTGATCGAGATTGCACTGGCCGCAACCGCAGGTAATCAGGCGAAATGTGCCGACTTGTTGGGAATCAACCGTAATACATTGAGAAAAAAGATCACCGATCTCGATATTGAGGTGACACGCGGTCGGAAAATGATGTAAAAGCGCCACATAACCGTGGCCATCTAGCCTCAAGGCTGGATCAGGATCACATAAATGGGCGGTTGATGCATTCGTGCATCACATCATCGGTGAGGATAGCGGGTGCTTACCCGGTCACGCAGCTATTATCTTATGCGGCTTGAGCGCCTGCGCCGGATCCGGCGCGTGCGCAATTTGGCGACCCTGGGGCTTGTGGTTCTGGGGCCGGTGCTTGCGCTTGTCACCTATCTGGTGCTTGGGCCCCTTGAACAGGGCGGCAATACCCCAAGCCTGCGCATCATTCTGCTGATTGATCTGGTCTATATCCTGCTGGTCGCAGCGCTTGTTCTAAGCGAGGTCGCGCGGTTGATCGCGGCACGTCGGGCGAAATCCGCAGGATCGCGGCTACACCTTCGGCTGACCGGCGTGTTCGCGTTGATGGCGTTGATCCCGACGGTCAGCGTCGCGGTTTTTGCGGGGCTGACGATCAATGTCGGGCTCGAGGGGTGGTTCTCGGATCGGGTTCGGTCTGTGGTGGGGAACTCTCTTGCTGCCGCCGAAGCCTACGAGAACGAGCAAAGCGATGATCTGCGGGAGGATGCGATAGCACTTGCTCGTGCGATTGATCAGGCCCGCAATCAGGGTGTTGATGTGCCCGATACGCAGCTTTTGGCGGATGGGCAGCGCCTGATCCAGCGGGGTCTGCGCGAGGCCTATATGATCGACGGCACCGGCGAGATCCGCGCGCGCGGCGACCGGTCCTATCTGTTTGATTTCGAACAACCGACGCCCGAACAGATCCGCGAGGCACAGGCGCTGGACGGTGCACCACTGGTGATCGAGGACTGGGCCAACAATGAATTCCGCGCACTGGTCGTGATGGAGGCCTTCGTCGATCGCTACCTCTATGTCAGCCGCGACGTGGACGGAAAAATCCTGTCACTCCTTGATGATACCAAGGAAACCGTGCGGCTGTACCAACAGCTTGAAAACGAACGCGGCAAGCTGCTTTTTGAATTCGGGCTGCTTTACGTAGGGTTTGCGGTGATCCTTATTCTGGCGTCGATCTGGCTGGGGCTCTGGTTTGCCGAACGTCTTTCGGGCCCCGTTGGCCGTTTGACGGGGGCGGCACAGCAGGTTGGTGCCGGTGATCTTGAGGTGCAGGTACGCGAGGAAGACGGCGATGACGAGATCGCGATGCTGGGGCGCTATTTCAACCAGATGACCAAGCAGCTTAAAGGCCAGCGTGAAACCTTGCTCGACAACACGCGCCAGATTGAACGCCGCCGCCGCTTGTTTGATTCGGTGCTCAGCTCGGTCACTTCGGGTGTTGTGGGTCTGGACCCTGAAGGGCGGGTCGCCTTTGTGAACCGGTCCGCCGCGCGGCTGCTGGACTGGAGCGAGGACCAGCAATCGTTCGCGCTTTCTGTCGCGGTGCCTGAATTCGGGTCGTTGTTCAACACCGTGGTGACCGGTCAAAACGAGGTCGCGCAGGGCGAGATCAAAGTCTCGCGTCAGGGGCAGATGGAAAACCTGCTGGTCCGCGTCGCCACCCGTCGCAGTGAGGACGGTCGGCTGGAGGGCTATGTTGTGGCCTTTGACGATGTGACCGATCTGGTCAGCGCGCAGCGTATGGCGGCGTGGGGCGACGTGGCGCGCAGGATCGCACACGAGATCAAGAACCCGCTGACCCCGATCCAGTTGAGCGCAGAGCGGATCCAGCGCAAGTTCGGCCCCAAGCTGCCTGACGATGCCGCGAGCCTCGAGCAACTCACTGGCGTGATTATCCGACAGACCGGCGATTTGCGGCGCATCGTCGACGAATTCTCGAAATTTGCGCGCATGCCAGAGCCCGAGACATCGGTGCAAAACGTGGTTCAGGTGCTGCGGGATGCGGTCGTGCTACAGCAGTCCGGCCAGCCAGATGTCACCATCAGCGCCAATCTGCCGACGCAGGACGTCATGGCGCGCATTGATCAGACAATGCTGTCGCAAGCCTTAACAAATTTAATTAAGAATGCGGGCGAAGCCATTGAAAGCCGTCATGAAAAAAACGCTGACGCAGAGATTGAGCCGCGGATCAAGGTGCAGTTGACCACCAGCCAAACAGCGCTACAAATTACCATAGCGGACAATGGCATCGGATTGCCTGAAGACCGCGCACGACTGTTCGAGCCATATGTCACCACCCGCTCCGAAGGGACTGGTCTTGGCTTGTCCATCGTGAAAAAGATCATTGAAGAACACGGCGGGACACTATCGTTGGAAAACGCACCGGTCTTTGCGGGCGAAACACATTTCGGCGCAATGGCGGTCATCACGCTCCCCCTTGCTGCCCCCACCGGAACACCAGAACTGGAGACCCATAATGAGTGACATTCTGATCGTTGACGACGAGCGCGACATTCGCGAGCTGATTTCGGACATTCTGGAGGACGAAGGTTTTGTCACGCGACTGGCGGGCAATTCGGACGACGCGATCGCGGCGATCAATGCCGAACCGCCTGCGCTAATGATCCTTGATATCTGGCTAAAGGACAGCCGGATGGACGGAATCGATATTCTGAAAACAGTAAAACGGGACAATCCTGATGTGCCTGTTGTCATCATCTCGGGGCATGGGAATATTGAAATTGCGGTCGCGGCGATCAAGCAGGGTGCCTATGACTTCATCGAAAAACCCTTTAATATTGATCAGCTAATGGTGGTGATCCGCCGCGCGATGGAGACCTCTCGCTTGCGCCGCGAAAACCAGAGCCTCAAGCGGCGCGAGGTGGTGAGCACCGATATGATCGGCAGCTCGACCTCATTTAAGACCCTCATGGGGCAGCTCGATAAAGTTACCAAATCCAACGGCCGCGTCATGTTGCGCGGGCCTGCGGGCGCGGGCAAGGAAATCGCCGCGCGCTATATCCACGCCAATTCCAACCGCGCTTCGGCACCGTTTGTTACCGTCAATTGCGCCAGCGTTGCGCCGGACCGGATGGAAGAAGTGCTGTTTGGGCGCGAAACCCCCGAACGCGGCGTCGAACCTGGTCTGCTTGAACAGGCGCATGGCGGTGTGATCTTCTTTGACGAGGTCGCCGATCTACCGCTTGGGACGCAATCGAAAATCCTGCGGGTGCTGGTGGATCAGCAGTTCACACGCGTCGGAGGCAACGACAAGGTCCGCGTTGATCTACGCGTTATATCCAGCACAAGCAAAGACTTGGATGCCGCAATCAAGGAAGACACATTCCGTCAAGAACTCTTTCACCGGCTGAATGTCGTGCCGATCTCGGTCCCGTCGCTGGAAGAACGTCGCGATGATATTCCGGTCTTGGCCCGCCATTTCATCGCCGATTTCAACACCTCGCAGGGTCTGCCGCTGCGTGAATTCTCTGGTGATGCTGAAGCCCTTTTGCAGACCATGGTCTGGCCTGGCAACGTGCGCCAACTCAAGAACCTTGTGGAACGCGTGCTCATCCTTGGCGATGGGACTGGCCCGATTGAGGCGCGCGAACTGCCGGGCGAAGAAGAGACCACCGACGATGAAGGGCGTGTCGTCTTGTCGGGGGCCTTGGCCACTTTGCCGCTGCGTGAAGCCCGCGAAGCGTTTGAACGTGAATATCTGCTCACCCAGATCAACCGTTTCGGCGGGAACATCAGCCGCACGGCCAATTTCGTCGGAATGGAGCGATCTGCCCTACACCGCAAGCTCAAGAGCCTCGGGGTGGTGACCTCTGCCAAGTCAGGCACGCGGGTGGCGCATGTGGATGATGACGGGGCCAGCGAAGGCTGACCCCCGTGGCTTAGCCTTGGGTCACGATCTGAAAGCTACCGTCGCCGTTGCGGATCACGCAAGACTTGACGTTCAGCGCGGGCAGGGCGGTGGTGCGCCCTACTGGCGCGGATTTGGCGATGCCTGCAGGGCATTGAGGGATCGACACCGGCGCAAAGCCCGCGTCTGCCATGCACTGTGTTTCGACCCGTTTACGCAGATCGGCACCTGGGTCCACCGTATAGGTTTGACCCGGTTCAAAATATCCCGTGCGGGTATAGCAGCGACCGTCAGACCGGCAGATCTGGCGCGGCGGGATAAAACGCGGCGGGGTGCGTAGGGTCTGTAGTGCCACCGGCACCTTCGCCAGCGCATCGACCTGACATTGTGTTGTCTGCCGTTCAACCATCGCGACAGAGGCCCCGGGTTTGTAGTAGGTATTTAGCGGTGCGCAGGCCGCCAGTGCCAAGCCACCCCATATGATCAATGCAGCTTTGCGCATCAGTTGACTCCTTCACACTATGGCGCAACTCTGACATTTGAATTGACCCTTGCATAGCCATCTGTCATTCAAATCACTGGCATATCACGGGTCACGCGGGCACGCCCAGCTGGTGACGCAAGGCAAGGCTTTACGCCAAAGGAACCCCATTTATGAAAGTGATCATTTGCGGCGCAGGGCAGGTCGGGTGGCAGATCGCCCGCCATCTTTCGGGCGAGCGCAACGACGTCACGATCGTTGACAGCAACGCCGATCTTGTGCGCCGCGCGACGGATACGCTGGACGTGCAAGGGATCGCGGGGTTTGCAAGCTATCCCGACGTGCTCGACCGTGCGGGGGCGCGCGACGCCGAGATGATCATCGCTGCGACACACTCGGACGAAGTCAATATGGTCACCTGTCAGGTGGCGCATTCGGTCTTTGGCATCAACCGCAAGATCGCACGCCTGCGCAGCCAATCCTATCTAACGGCAATCTATTCGGATCTTTACCGCCGCGACCACATGCCGATTGATGTTGTGATCTCGCCTGAAAAAGAGGTCGCGAATGCAGCGCTGCAACGGCTGTCCGCGCCGGCGGCCTTTGATACTGAAACCTTTATGGACGGTATGGCGCAATTGCTCGGCATCCAGATCGACGAGGACTGTCCGGTCGTGAACACGCCGCTGCGCCAACTGACCGACCTGTTTTCAACGCTGCGCGCGGTTGTGGTTGGCGTGCGCCGGGACGGCACGCTGTTTGCGCCTGAATCAAAAGACCAGCTGTTTGTCGGCGATGCCTGCTACGTCTTTTGTCACCGTGACGACATCCCGCGTACGCTCGAGATTTTTGGCAAGAAAACCAGCAAACTTGAGCGCGTCGTGCTGGTGGGTGGGGGCAATGTCGGGCTGGCCGTCGCACAAAACCTCGAAACACGCGGCAAGCGCGTGCGCACCAAGATGATCGAAAAGAACCGCCGCATTGCAGAACGGGCCGCCGAAGCATTGGAACGGACCATCGTGTTGAACGGCGATGGCCTAGATGCGTCTTTGTTGGCCGAAGCCGGCATTGGCCGTGCCGATGCGATGATGGCGATCACCGATGATGATAAAACCAACATGCTGGCCTGTGTGCGCGCCAAATCCGAAGGCTGCCCCTATGTCATCGCGCTGATCAACGACCCGACGCTGGTCCCCCTGATGGAACCCTTGGGCATCGACGCATATATCAACCCCCGCTCGACCACCGTCAGCTCTATTCTGCGCCACATCCGTCATGGTCGCGTGCGGTCGGTCTATTCCATCGGTGACGCCGAGGCAGAGGTGATCGAAGCCGAGGTACTTTCGACCTCTCCGATTGCGGGCAAGCGGGTGTCTGATATTGATTTCCCCGAAGGTGCGCTGATGGGCATGGTCCGCAAGGGCGACGAAGTGATGCGCCCGCTTGGCACGACCCGCATCGAAGAAGGCGACGTCATCGCTGTGTTCTGTCTGGCTAAAGACGTGCCGCAGGTCGAACAGCTGATGCAGGTCTCGATCGACTTTTTCTGATGGCACCTGCGCCCATATCACCGGAGCGCCGCACGTGAGACGCAAATCCTATATCCGCCGCGAGATCCTCGAGCTGCCGCTGTTCCTGCTGATCTTTGGCGTGTTCAGCGCCTCGACGATCTTTCCGGCGATCTTTGCCCTGTCCACGCAGGACCATCTGGCCGCGCGGGCATTTTTCTATTCGGGGCTGCTTGGCGTGACCGTCTTTACCCTGATCGCGGTTGCCCATGCCGGACGGCGCGCACGTCACGGGGCCTTGGGGCCGCTGATGTCGCTTTTTTCCAGCTTTGTGTTTTTACCCGCGCTTCTCGCGATACCCTTCCTCGAAGCCTTGCCAACGACGCGATTTTTGCACGCTTATTTCGATATGGTCAGCTCGATCACCACCACCGGAGCATCCTTGTTCGACGATCCGGGCCGGATCAGCGACACGCTTCATCTGTGGCGCGCGCAGGTCGCATGGATGGGAGGGCTGCTGATGTGGATCGCGGCCTCGGCGATTCTGGCTCCTTTGCACCTTGGCGGATTCGAGGTCACCTCGCAGGCCGAACCGGGGAACCCGGACGAGCGGCGCAGCAACATGGGCCAGATCGCGCCGCGCCAACGGCTGCTGCGGGCGGCTGGCGCGTTGACGCCCACATATTGCGCTTTGACGTTGATGCTGTGGGTGCTGCTGCTGGCCAATGGCGACCGGTCGTTGGTGGCGCTGTGCCACGCGATGTCGGTGCTTGCGACCTCGGGCATATCGCCCTTGGGCGGCACCCATGACACCGGCGTCGGCTTTGGGTCCGAAGCAATGATGATGCTGTTTATGCTGTTCGCGCTGTCGCGGCTGACCTTTTCAAAGGATACGGTGACGGCAACCCAAGGCGGTCTTTTCACCGACCCCGAATTTCGCATCGGCCTGGCGTTGATCCTTGGCGTCCCTGCGCTTCTTTTCGTGCGGCATTTCCTGGGGGCGTTCGATGTAGACGCAAGTGCCGAAGCGCTTGAAACCGGTAGCGCGTTCTGGGGGGCGATGTTCACGGTAACCTCGTTCCTGACGACCACCGGATTCGTCAGCGCATCCTGGGCCGAGGCCCAAAGCTGGTCGGGGCTCGAAACACCGGGGCTGATCCTGATGGGGCTGGCGCTGATCGGGGGCGGGGTGGCGACCACCGCGGGCGGCGTCAAACTGCTGCGGGTCTTTGCGCTTTATCGCAACGGTGTGCGCGAAATGGAGCGCTTGGTCCATCCGCACTCTGTTTCCGGAGCCGGACAGGCGGGGCGGCGGCTGCAAAGCAACGGGGCGTTTATCGCTTGGATCTTCTTCATGCTCTTTGCCTTGTCGCTCGCGGCGGTGACCTTGCTCCTTACCTTTGTGGGTGCGCCTTTTGCCGACGCGCTGGTCATGTCGGTGGCGACGCTTTCCACCACAGGCCCGTTAATGGAATTCGCCGCCGATGCGCCGATCGTGCTGATCCAGCTCGGAGACGGGGCCAAAATCATCCTATGTGCGGCAATGGTCCTGGGGCGCCTCGAAACTTTGGCTATTATTGCGCTGCTGACCCCTGATTTGTGGCGCACATGACACGCAAGGTAGCTTTGCGCGCAACAGTTCTGACATTTTGGGGTGGAAACTCCCTTCACAGGTCTTCATAGTCTTTCGAAGGGGGGACCGATCCGCGGTTGCCAGCAAGAATAACAGCAAGAACAAGAGCGAGACCAACAATGGCGGCTGACCGACAAAACCTGCAAGACGCATTCCTGAACCATGTGCGCAAGACAAAGGTGCCGGTAACGATTTTCTTGATTAACGGCGTGAAGCTGCAAGGCGTTATCACGTGGTTTGACAATTTCTGTGTTCTGCTACGCCGCGATGGCCAATCGCAGCTTGTTTACAAACACGCGATTTCTACAATCATGCCAAGCACGCCAATCTCACTATACGAGGGTGAAGACGCTAATTGAGCCGACCTCCATTTCAAATTGATGACACCGCAGGCCCGAAGCGTACCCGGGCTTGGGTGATTCACCCTGACATCAAGTCAGACAACGACCGCCGCGTTGCAGAGCCCGCCTTGGCGGAAGCCGTGGCACTGGCGCATGCCTTGCCGCATCTGGATGTCGAAGGGGCGAATATCGTGCCCCTGCGCACCGTGAGCGCGGGCATGCTGTTCGGCTCCGGTAAAATCGAAGAGCTCAAGAACATCTTTGAAGAGGCTGAAGTTGACCTTGTTTTGGTCGACGGGCCCGTCACGCCTGTGCAGCAGCGCAACCTTGAAAAGGCGTGGAACGTTAAACTGCTGGATCGTACCGGTCTCATCCTCGAGATTTTCAGCGACCGTGCGGCGACCCGCGAGGGTGTCTTGCAGGTCGAGATGGCAGCATTGAACTATCAGCGTACGCGGTTGGTCCGCGCCTGGACCCACCTTGAACGTCAACGTGGTGGTTTGGGCTTTGTCGGCGGCCCCGGCGAAACCCAGATTGAATCGGACCGTCGCGCCATTGACGAACAGCTTGTGCGTTTGCGCCGTCAGCTGGACAAGGTCGTCAAAACCCGCGCCCTGCACCGTGCCGCGCGGGCCAAGGTGCCGTTCCCGATTGTCGCGCTTGTCGGCTATACCAACGCCGGTAAATCGACGCTTTTCAATCGCATGACCGGCGCCGAGGTGATGGCCAAGGACATGCTTTTTGCCACGCTGGATCCGACGATGCGCAGCCTTGTGTTGCCCGATGGGCCAGAGATTATCCTCAGCGATACAGTGGGCTTTATCTCTGACCTGCCGACCGAACTGGTCGCGGCCTTCCGCGCGACGCTGGAAGAGGTGCTTGCCGCGGATATCATCTGCCACGTGCGCGACATTTCTCATGCCGAAAGCGAGAGCCAGGCCCAGAACGTGCGGGATATTCTGACGTCATTGGGCGTGCCCAAAGACACCCGTAGTTTTGAAGTTTGGAACAAGCTTGACCAGCTTGATGACGACCGCGCCGACGCCGTGCGCGCCCGTGCGCAACGTGATGACAGCGTGCTTGCCATTTCTGCCATCACGGGCGAGGGGCTGGACGAGCTGCAAGCGGTCATCGCCGAAGCGCTTCAGGGGGCTGTACGCGAGGCAGAGCTGACGCTGGCCTTTTCCGATGGCAAAAAGCGCGCGTGGCTGTTCGAACAGGACGTCGTGATCGAGGAAACCCAGACCGAAGACGGGTTCAATTTGATCGTACGCTGGTCCGCGCAACAAGAAGCGCAATACCAACGCCTTTGACCGCCGACCAAATTTCAGCAAAAAGCGCCCGCAAAATTCGCATTTTTCGGGCGCTGCCGCATATCAAAGGGTACCGTTGATTTTTCAGGAGCACCCGATGAGCTTGATCATCCTTTATGTACTGACCTTTGCGATTTTTCTGGCGCTCGATTTTCTGGGGCTCAGCTATCTGATCAAACCGGTTTTTAGCCGCGATATCGGTCCTTTGTTGCTTGATCAGTTCCGGCTTCTGCCCGCCTTTGTATTCTATGCTTTCTACATCGCGGTGCTGCTGTATTTCGTCAGCTGGCCAGCGATGACCCAAGATAAATCGCTGCTGTGGGTGTTCGGTAATGCCGCGCTGATCGGCGCGTTGGGGTATGGCACCTATGAGTTCACCAACCTTGCCACGTTGAAAGACTGGACGGCCCAGATGGTGGCGACGGATTTCACGTGGGGGGTGGTGCTGACCGGCACCTCTGCCACGCTCGGGGTGTGGGCCACGCGGGTGTTTTCCTGACGTACCGGCGCGAAGGTCAAGTGGGGGCCAGCCCCCCGGCCTTTGGCGGTCCCCCGGGATTTCGGGCCATTTGGAATTAGCGGCCAAGCTCGGATGAAAAGCGCCAAGCGCCGGGTTGAAGCTTGTGCAGTTCCCAGTCTCCAACACGTGCACGGATGAGGCGGAGTGTCGGCAGATCCACATGCGCTGTCATGCGGCGGACCTGACGGTTGCGGCCTTCGGTGATGGTAATCTCGAGCCATGCGTCAGGCACGGATTTACGAAAGCGTACAGGCGGGTCGCGATCCCAAAGCGGTTCGGGCGGGTCGATCAGCCGCGCCTTTGCGGGCGCGGTTTTGCCGTCTTTGAGCATCACACCGCTGCACAGAGCGCTAAGTGCCTGTTCATCCGGAGTGCCTTCGACCTGAACCCAATAGGTTTTGGTCAGCTTGTATTTCGGATGCGAAATGCGGGCCTGAAGAGGGCCGCTGTCGGTTAAGACCATAAGCCCTTCGCTATCACGATCGAGCCGGCCAGCAGGATAGAACCCTTTTTCGTCAATATAGGCCGACAAGGTCGGGCGCGGCGATCCTTCGGTGCCTTTATCAGTGAATTGAGACAGTACGCCAAAAGGTTTGTTGAACAGGATAACGCGGTTCATGGGGTCTCCGGTATCAGCTTGGTGATGCCAACGGGGGCAGCGCGAGCGAGATCTTGGTCAAGCGACATGGGGATGTATTCGCCGCGCCGCCATAGCTGTGCCAGATCGTCGTAGTGGTGTGACAGGAAGTGCCCCGACTGCCCCGTAGAGGTGACAAATACCGATGAATCCGGGTCGGCGAAGTCATAGACGCCGCGGAACCCTGCGCCGTGGACGTTGGCGAAAGGATCCGGACCCGTGCCCCGTGTGCGGCCACGCAGCAGCGTGTTGTCGCCGCCTGAGGTCGACTGGCGGATGTTCATGAAATAGCGCAGCACGGGCACTTCGCCCAGGGTCTGGTGGTCGTGGGTCGCCTGATGCGCGTCGCCCCACCGCAGGGATTCAAGCTGGCTGCCCCATGTTTCATCGATCCAGACCAGCGCGTCGTCCAGCGCGAGACGCGCCATGTCGGGGCAGGTCTCTTTCGGCGCGGATTGCAAGATATCGCACCAGGCAGCGGCACCGTCCACATTGCGGAAAACGCGTTCAATGAACAGCGGATCGACGTGGTCATATTCCTGTGCCAATGCGCCCAGTTCATCCTGAATCAGGCGTTCTTGCAGAGCGCGTACCCACGCCGCATAGATCAGCGGTTCGGGCAGGTGTTCGCTCATCTCTCCTGACCAGCCCGCCAGCAGGGTAAGCGCCCGCTGGCGTTGACGTTCAGGCGTGCCTTCGGGCGCGGTTTCGCCCGTGAACCAAAGTTCGGCACCGATCAGCGGGAGCAAAGAGCGGGCCGTAAAGCTGACGGTATCAAGCTGCGCTTCGATAAAGCTGTCACGGGTGTGGACCTGCCGGCGCTGCATCAGACTGCGCCAGCGCTGGATACGTTGGGTATCGCCCCAAAGGAAGGACACGTGGTTGGGAAAAGGCCGGTCGACGGTTTTGTTGTTCGTATTTCCGAGAATCCCGCCGCGCGGCGAGAGGAATTCGGGATTGGCGCTATAGGGCAAGCGGCCTTGCCAGCGGTTGGCACCGATCCACCCGGGAGTGGGCATCCGCCCTTGGCTTTGGTGGGCCGCGTCACGGGCAGGCAGCACGCCGATGGTTTTCATCGCGATCGTGTTTACATCCACCAGTGTCAGGTTTTGCGAGGGCGCGATATAGGCCTCGCCAGATGCGATCCCTTCCTCGACGGTCTTTGCCTCCATCAGCTGCATCGCGGCGGCGATCGACGTGTCGGCGGGGTCAAGCGCGGTCCAGTTCAGCGCCGCGACATGGCCGGGTGGCGTGATTGCCGCCAGGTTATAGTGGCTGCCGGGCAGCACCGGCCCGTTGTCCGTCCAGCGCAGGGTCAGCGTGATGGGGTCGGCGTCTTTGACGGTGATGATTGATGCGCGTTTGGCGAACCTTTTGAACCCGTCGGGGGTGCGGTATTCCTCTGAGTTATCGGGGTTCAGCTCTTCAATATAGACGTCCTGATCGTCGGCATAGGACGATGTGATGCCCCAGCCAAGCGCACTGCTGCGGCCGGTCAGCACTACTGGGATGCCGGGGATCGTACCGCCGATGACACCACCCGATCGCAGTTCAAGGCGCGCTAGGTACCAGATGGTCGGTGCGGTAAAGCCCAGATGCGGGTCATTGGCGATCAGCGTCCCCCCCGAGGCAGAGCGATCCCGCGCCGCGGCCCAAGCGTTTGAAGCGCCCGCAAGGTCAAAGGTTTTGAACGGCGACAGGGGTGATGGATCAAGCGGGATGTTTGCTGCAAATTGCGGCAGGCCCGGTGCCAGTTGCGCATATTCAGGCAAGGCTGCGATACCGCTGCCCGGCGCGTCGGGTAGGATGTCGGCCAGCCGATCTTGATCTGGCAGGGCAAGCGACGTGCGCGCACGTTTCACCTCGGCATCTAGATGGCCCGACAGCTGTAGCGCCATCAGCTTGACCAATGCGACAGAATCCGCCGCACGCCAAGGGGCAACCGGGGCATCGAACAGCAGCATTTCAGGGGCACCACGGCCCAAGGCTTCTTTGTTGATCTGGTCCAGACGGGCATTCACACCGGCGGCGTAAGCGTCCAACGCCGCACGGGTCGTGGGGTCGAGCGCCTGAAGCGACTGGACCGACAACGTATAAAGATCAAACCGGCGCATAAGGCGGTCAATGCGCACGGTGGCAGTGCCAAACACCTCTGACAGGCGCCCCTGAACCGTGCGGCGCATGGTAATCATCTGCCACAGACGGTCCTGCGCATGGGCGAAACCAAGCCCATAGAAGACATCGCGGTCATTCTCGCCAAAGATATGCGGCACATTGGCGTTGTCACGCACGATCTCTACCTCGGCGCTGAGGTTGGCCACCTTAACCGTATCGTCGTAATCGGGCAGCGACCGCGAGGCGAGCCAGTAGGCCCCGCCAACACCAATCACCGCGATCACCACCAATAGCGTTGCAATTCGCATCAGCCACCGAAAAACCACTGCCATGTCACGCTCCTGGGTAATATCCGGACGCAATTGACCAATGTGCGCGGGATGATAGGTTCCCCACAGGCAATAGCGCAACTGAATGATAAGGAAAAGACGATGACAAAACTCGCATTTTTGGGACTGGGTGTGATGGGGGGGCCGATGGCCGCACATCTGCAAAAAGCAGGGCATGACGTGACCGTCTATAACCGCACCACAGAAAAGGCCCGCACATGGGCGCAGACCCATAGCGGTACCATGGCCGAAACGCCCAAAGCCGCCGCAGAGGGTGCGGAAATCGTGTTTTCCTGCGTGGGCAATGATGATGATCTGCGGTCGGTTTGCCTGGGCGACGATGGCGCCTTTGCGGGAATGGACGAGGGCGCGATCTTTGTCGACCACACCACCGTATCGGCGGCCGTCACGCGCGAATTACATACGGCTGCGGCTGCGGGCCAGATCAGCTTTATCGATGCGCCGATTTCGGGCGGTCAAGCGGGCGCCGAGAATGGCCAACTGTCGATTATGTGCGGCGGCGACTCCAGCGCGTTTGAAAGAGCGTTGCCCGTGATGGAAGTCTACGCCAAGATCTGCCGTCGCCTGGGCGACAGCGGTGCCGGCCAAATGACCAAGATGTGTAACCAGATCGCCATCGCCGGTCTGGTCCAAGGCCTGAGCGAGGCGCTCCATTTCGCTCAGAAGGCCGGATTGGACGGGCGCGATGTGGTCGAGGTGATCAGCCAAGGTGCCGCTGGCAGCTGGCAGATGGCCAACCGATACGAGACGATGCTGGATGATAAATTCGACCACGGGTTCGCCGTAGATTGGATGCGCAAGGATCTGGGGATTTGTCTGGACACTGGCAACGAGATTGACGCGAGCCTGCCTGTCACGGCGCTGGTCGACCAATTCTATAAAGAAGTTCAGAAAATGGGTGGCGGACGTTGGGATACGTCGGCGCTGTTCAAACGACTGAACGCTTTGGGGTAGGGAAAAAGCTGCCCGACCCGCACAGATGCAGGTCGGGCGTATCCCTTAGGGAATGATGCGCGAGTATTTGGTGCCTTCGAGCGTCGCGCCAAGACGCAGACCGGCGCGGCCGAACACCGCCGCCACGACAGGGGCAAGCACGGTCGTCGTGTCTGCCTCCACGCTTTCGCCACGGTCCGAGATGACATATTCCAGATCGGCCCCCGCAGCCCAACCAGGGGAGCGGCGGAAATCGCTTAGGGCGGTTTCGGTCATAAAGAACAGCACGTGGGCATATTGCTGCGCCCCAATTTGCAGCCCGCCAGTTGCCTTGGTGACAGAGTAATAATCGACAGTCACATTGTTTACTTGCAGCGCGCCACGGCCATAGGCCCCGCCAAAGCCAAGCCCGGCTTCGGTCACCAGCGGCATCACAAGCATGCCGTTCGATTTATCGGCCAGTTGCCGCGTGTTGGGATAGGTGCGGTACATCGCGTCAAGCGTGGCTCTTACACGCGCATCGATCATCCCGCTGCCACGGCTGCCCACACCGTTGCCACATGCCGCAACGGCACCCGCGCTTGCAATCGCACCCAAGGCAAAAGCCCGGCGCGAGAAAGTGTTGTTTGTCATAGTATTCTGCCTGTAATTATCAATACCGGTTCATCCGGTTTCCTTGCGATCTTATGCGCAAAACCCGCGGGTGTCACGGATTTAGGGCCTAAATCGGCGATGATCTGCCACGTTTGCCGTGATTTACCCGCGTAAGAGCAGAATTAACCGTTCATCAGCCGCGCCACTGCAGGGGCGAAATAGGTCAACACCCCGTCACAGCCCGCACGCTTAAAGCCCATCAGGCTTTCCATCATCACGCGTTCTTCGTCGATCCAGCCATTCTGCGCAGCGGCCTTGACCATGCTGTATTCCCCCGACACCTGATAGGCAAAAGTGGGGGCGCCAAAACTGGATTTCACGCGGTGGCAGATATCAAGGTAAGGCATGCCGGGTTTGACCATGACCATATCGGCCCCCTCGCGCAGGTCACGTTCAATCAGGCGCAACGCTTCGTTGCTGTTGGCGTAATCCATTTGATAGGTCTTTTTGTCGCCGGTCAGTGCGCCTGATGCACCAACGGCATCGCGGAACGGGCCGTAGAACGCCGAGGCGTATTTCGCAGCGTAGCTCATGATCATCACATCCGAATGGTTGGCCGCTTCAAGGCCTGCGCGGATCGCGGCGATACGCCCATCCATCATATCCGACGGTCCGATGATATCCGCGCCCGCATCCGCCTGTGCCAGCGACATCTTGACCAGCGCTTCGACCGTACGATCATTCACGATGATACCGTCTTCGACAAAGCCATCATGACCGTTGATATTATAGGTATCCAGCGCCACATCCGTCATGATGACCATATCCGGCACAGCCTTGCGGATCGCACGAATGGCGCGGTTGGCATTGTTTTGCGGATCCCACGCGCCGGCACACTCCTCTGTCCGGTCCTCGATTCCGGTGTAGGGAAAGATGCACATGGCCCCGATACCAAGATCTGCTGCCTCGCGAGCTGCCTCGACCAGCTTGTCGACGCTACGACGATAGACACCGGGCATAGAGGGCACCGGCTCTTCCATGCCGTCGCCGCTGCGCACAAAGACCGGCCAGATCAGATCCCCAAGAGACAAGGTGTTTTCACGCACCAAGGCGCGCACACCTTCGGATTGGCGGGTACGACGCAGGCGGGTGGCGGGAAAGGGGGCTTGTTGGGGTCTCATGTAAAATACCTCAGATGCTTTGACGCAAGGCTTGCCATGTATTTTTGCACGGCTCAAGGCTAGGAATTCCGCTTGACCGTCGTTATGACTGGCAGTGGATTGTAGGGCAGCACGTCTGAACGCAATGATTTCACTCAAAAGACGAGCGCACCTTGACCCTCTATCAGACAATCTTCGAAGTCATCGACATGCGATCTTTCTCCAACCTGTGGTACTGGATTGCCGTAGCTGTGGTCTGGTCGTCGGCCAGTCATTGGGTGTTGGGCGTGCCCTTTGATCTGGTGTTGCGGGCACGGCGCAATGGCGAACAGGCGCTTGCTGACCTCGAGGATTTGGCCCGCATCAATGTGAACCGTATTCTTTATATCACACAAGTGTCAGGCATCTGGATTATAGGCCTTAACTGCTTTTTCATGACGATGCTGTTTACACTGGCGATATTCTACAACTTTGAATTCGCCCAAGCGGTGCTGCTACTGGCGTTTCCGCTATCGTTGGTTGGCCTTCTGAGCGTGTCTACCGCGCAGCAAATTCGCGAAGATTCCGCCACCGGCGAACGGCTGATCAAACGCCTGAACCGTCACCGTCTTTACACCCAGATCATCGGAATGTTCTCTATTTTCGTCACATCGATGTGGGGGATGTATCAAAACCTTTATACGGGTCCGTTTGGCGGTTGAAAAACACGCGATCGGATACAGGTAACTGCTGATGTCACAGAAATCCCAAATCACGCTGTCCGGCGTCCCCGAAGGCTTTGATGCACAGGCAGTGCTGAACGAACTGGGCAAAAGTGGCACGCCTGTGTTGCATATTGCACGCGATGACAAGCGCATGGCAGCGATGCAGGCCGCGTTGCGCTTTTTCGCGCCGGATGTGCCGGTTGTTGTGTTTCCGAGCTGGGATTGTTTGCCCTATGACCGTGTGTCGCCCAATGCCGATATTTCGGCGCAGCGCATGGCGACGTTGGCAGGGCTGGTGCACGGGATGCCGGACCAATTCATTCTGCTCACCTCTCTGAACGCCGCGACGCAACGGGTGCCGGCACGCGATGTGCTGCGAAATGCCGCGTTTTCCGCCCGTGTGGGTGACCGTATCGACGAATCCGCATTGCGGGGGTTTTTGGTGCGTATGGGATTTGTGCAAAGCCCGACGGTGACCGAACCGGGGGATTACGCGATCCGCGGTGGCATCATCGACATTTTTCCACCCGGTGACCTTGGCCCCGTGCGGCTTGATCTGTTTGGCGACACGCTGGACGGCGCGCGGCGCTTTGATCCTGCCACGCAGCGCACCACCGAAAAGCTGGAACTGATCGAACTGGCCCCCGTCAGTGAAGTCATTCTGGACGAAAGCGCGATCACCCGTTTTCGCCAGAATTACCGGATCGAATTTGGGGCCGCGGGCACCGATGATCCGCTGTACGAGGCGATCAGTGCAGGCCGCAAGCATCAGGGTGCGGAACACTGGATGTCGTTCTTTCACGAGACGCTTGAGACGCTGTTTGATTACGTGCCGCAGGCCACGATCACGCTGGACGACCAGCTCACTGCGCAGCGCCTGTCACGGTGGGACAGCATCGCCGACCAGTATGAAACCCGCAGGCTGGCCATGGCGAACCGGTCAAAGATGGACAGCGTGTATAAACCCGCGCCGCCCGAAGGGCTGTACCTGACCGATACCGCATGGGAAACCGCGTTGATCGGCAAGCGCGTGATTGATTTTAAGGCGCTGCCACAGCCGACGGGACCAAATGTGCTGGATGCGGGCGGGCGTTTGGGGCGTAACTTTGCACCTGAACGACAACAGGAAACTGTTAGCCTTTTCGGGGCTTTAGCAGCGCATCTTAAAAAGAAACTTCAAGTCGGCCCCGTGGTCATCGCCAGCTATTCCGATGGTGCCCGGGAACGGTTGACCGGCCTGATCGAAGACGAAGGCATGGGTGAAACCATCGCCATCAAGAACGGCACGCGGATTGGAAAACGCGGACTGCATCTGGCGGTTTGGGCATTGGAACACGGGTTCGAGGCCCCCTGGGAAAGCGGCAGCAGCACGTCAAAGCTGACTGTTATCTCTGAGCAGGATATTCTTGGCGACCGTTTGATCCGCTCTGCCAAGCGCAAACGCCGTGCCGATAACTTCCTAACTGAAACCCAATCGCTGAGCCCCGGTGATCTGGTCGTGCATGTGGATCACGGCGTTGGCCGGTATCTGGGGATGGAGGTCGTAACCGCTGCCGGTGCCGCCCACGAATGCCTGCTGCTGGAATACGCCGAAAACTCTAAACTGTATTTGCCCGTTGAAAATATTGAACTGCTGTCGCGGTATGGGCACGACGAAGGATTGCTCGACAAGCTTGGCGGCGGTGCGTGGCAATCCAAAAAGGCCAAGCTCAAGGAACGCATCCGCGAGATGGCGGACAAGCTGATCCGCATCGCCGCCGAACGTGCGCTGCGCAAAGCCCCCGTGATGGATCCGCCGCCAGGCATGTGGGATGCGTTTTCTGCACGCTTTCCCTATGCCGAAACCGATGATCAGCTTAGCGCGATCTCGGACGTGCTGGACGATCTGACCAGCGGCAATCCGATGGACCGGTTGATCTGCGGCGACGTGGGCTTTGGCAAAACCGAAGTGGCAATGCGCGCGGCCTTTGTTGCGGCGATGTCGGGGCTACAGGTGGCCATTGTTGCGCCCACAACCCTGTTGGCACGCCAGCACTATAAATCCTTCGCCGAACGCTTTCGTGGTTTCCCGCTTGAAGTACGCCAGCTGTCCCGCTTTGTCAGCGCAAAAGAGGCGAACGCCACGCGCGATGGCATCACCCGTGGCACGGTCGATGTGGTCGTTGGCACTCATGCGTTGCTGGCGAAAAGCGTCAAGTTCAAGAACCTCGGCCTGCTGATCATCGACGAAGAGCAACACTTTGGCGTTAGTCACAAAGAGCGCCTGAAGGCGATGCGCACGGATATTCACGTGCTGACCCTGACCGCGACGCCGATCCCGCGGACCCTGCAGCTTAGCCTGACGGGCGTGCGCGACCTGTCGATCATCGGCACGCCGCCCGTCGACCGTTTGGCGATCCGCACCTATGTCAGTGAATTTGACGCCGTAACCTTACGCGAAGCGCTGCTGCGCGAGCATTATCGCGGCGGGCAATCCTTTTACGTGGTGCCGCGCATTACCGATCTTCCAGAGATCGAGGCGTTCTTGAAAGAGCAACTGCCCGAGCTTACCTACCTTGTCGCCCACGGCCAGATGGCCGCCGGAGAGTTGGACGACCGGATGAACGCGTTCTACGACGGCAAATATGACATCTTGCTAGCGACCACCATCGTTGAATCCGGTCTTGATATTCCGACGGCCAACACAATGATCGTGCACCGTGCCGATATGTTCGGACTGGCGCAGCTGTATCAGATCAGGGGCAGGGTGGGCCGATCCAAAACCCGCGCCTATGCCTATCTTACAACCAAACCCCGCGCCAAGCTGACCACCACTGCCGAAAAACGCCTGCGGGTGTTGGGCAGCCTCGACACGTTGGGAGCGGGCTTTACGTTGGCGTCACAGGATCTGGATATTCGTGGGGCCGGCAACCTGCTGGGCGAAGAGCAATCCGGCCAGATGCGCGATGTGGGCTTTGAGCTGTACCAATCCATGCTGGAAGACGCGATCGCCAAGATCAAGTCGGGCGAGATGGAAGGCGTGATTGACGACGATGGCCAATGGGCACCGCAAATCAATCTGGGCGTACCGGTGCTGATCCCCGAGGACTATGTGCCCGATCTGGATGTGCGTCTTGGCCTCTATCGTCGCTTGTCTGGGCTGACCACCAAAGTCGAGCTTGAAGGCTTTGCTGCAGAGCTGATCGACCGCTTTGGCAAGCTCCCACGCGAGGTGAACACGCTGATGCTGGTGATCCGGATCAAGGCGATGTGCAAACGTGCGGGAATTGCCAAGCTCGACGGGGGCCCCAAGGGTGTCACGATCCAGTTCCATAACGATAAATTCGCCTCGCCCGAAGGGTTAGTTAGCTTCATTCATGACCAACGTGGGCTGGCGAAAGTCAAAGAGAACAAGATCGTTGTCAAACGGGACTGGAAGACCGATGCCGACAAGATCAAAGGGGCTTTTGCCATCGCCCGTGATCTCGCCGAGCACGTGATCGCCAAGGAAAAGCAGACCAAAAAAACAAAAGCCTGACCCGTTGCGGGGTCAGGCTTTCATGATTGCTGCGTAAGACCGGATCGCGTCAGGTATAAAGCGACGGTACACCCATCTGTTCATGGATCTCATTAACTTCATCAATTTGCATACCATAGGCGCTGGCCAGCTTGTGCAAATACTGCGCCTCTTCCTGCGTATCAAGATCGATCGCCAGCAGAGACATGGCGTAGATCTGCGGCCCCATACCATCTGGCGTTTGGGCAACCAACGCATCCACGTCCACTGGTGCCGCCATCTGAGCCTGAACAAAGGCGGCCTCGTCGGCGTCAGCTTCGTCCAGATGGTTCAGCAGCTTTTCGCGTTCATTGTCATCAAAGACACCGTCTGATTTCGCCGCTTGGATCATCGCGGCGATCATAAGGGCTGCGGTCGCCTCTTGATCGCGCGACGGGGTGATTGCAGGCGTGGGGTTGCTGTCGAATTGAGAGTTCAAAACGGCACCGAAGTCAGCCTCGGGGCGTTCAGGGGCTGATTGGGTTTTTGCCCCTAATCCACCCAAGAGCCCGCCAGCACCGGCCAAACCGCCCAACAGGCCTCCCAGCCCGCCTGAGGAGCTTGTGCCACGGCTGCCGCCTAACTGGTTTAACAATCCGCCTAGACCGCCGCCGCTGGCCCCCGAAGAACCGCCCATCAACCCGCCAAGCATATCTTGTAAGCCGCCGCCGCTCCGGCCCGACGCGGTGGTGCCACCTGTCAACCCGCCAAGCAGACCGCCCAAGCCGCCGCCACTGCTGGCACGGCCGGAGGTGGATTTGTTCTTGTTCATCATGGCGTTGGCCCCTTTGGCCACAGCCACGCCGATTGCCACTTTGGCCAATGTTTTCATCAAGCTCATTGTCGGTAATCCTTCTGGGTCTGATCGACTGCAAGTCTGTTGCAGTTTGCCGAGCAAAACAACTGAAAGATCGCGGGGGTTCCCGCCTGAAAGTTGGTGAAGTGTGGGGAACGGGCGACCTGCGCAGCGTCCCCGCTGCTTTAGGTGCCGCAGAAGGTCGCGGGGACGATTTCCTGCGTTGTGGGGGCGCGGTGCAGGTCGGGGTCAGTTTCCTCGAACGGGCGGGCAAGGGCGGCCATCAGGCGGTGGAACGGGTCCATATCGCCGGCGACGGCTGCATTGATCATCGCCTCTATCCGGTGGTTGCGCGGGATTACGGCAGGGTTGGCGGCCTTCATGACTGCTATGGCGTCGGGCTCGGATGCGATACGTTCTTGCCATGCGTCATGCCAATTGGCAAAGGCCGCGCGGTCGGTGAACTGATCAGCTGCAGTATCGCCTGAAAGGCCATGGAAAGCATTGGTGAAATCAGCACCATCTGTCTGCATCAGCGACAGCAGCGCGTCAATCAGAGCGGGATCCTCGGCTTTGGGGGTTGTGATCCCAATCTTGGCGGCAAAGCGTTTCAGCCAGGCCTCTTCGATCAGCGCGGGCATGGCGTGCACAATCTCTGTCGCTTCGGCGACCCCGGATTCAGGATCGTCAAGCTGCTGCAACAGCGACGTCGCCAGCTGCGCCATGTTCCACACTGCGATCTGCGGCTGGTTGGCATAGGCATAGCGCCCTTGGCGGTCGATCGAGCTGAACACGCGATTGGGGTGGAATGCGTCCATAAAGGCACAGGGGCCATAATCGATTGTTTCGCCCGAGATGGCGCAATTGTCCGTGTTCATGACCCCGTGGATAAAGCCCACGGACATCCACGCTGCGATCAGATCGGCTTGGGCGGCACAAACGGCACGCAACAATCCCAAAGGACCATCGGCTTGCGGATAGTGACGCTGTATGGCGTAATCGGTCAAACGGCGCAGGTTTTCGATCTCGCCCCGATGGGCAAACACCTGAAACGTACCCACGCGCAAATGGCTTGCGGCGACGCGGGTCAGCACCGCACCGGGCAGGGCGGTTTCGCGGAACACGTCTTCTCCGCTTTGCACCGCTGCCAAGGCACGGGTCGTTGGGATGCCAAGAGCGTGCATCGCCTCTGACACCACGTATTCGCGCAGCACCGGCCCTAGCCAAGCACGCCCGTCGCCACCACGCGAATACGGCGTGCGGCCCGACCCCTTGAGCTGGATGTCGCGACGCATCCCGCTTTGGTCCAACACTTCGCCCAGCAGGATCGCGCGGCCATCGCCGAGCTGCGGATTATAGTTGCCAAACTGATGCCCCGCATATCGCTGCGCCAACGGATCGGCACCCTCGGGCACCTCGTTGCCCCCAAAGATAAAAGCCAGATCGTCAGACGATCCGTGGGTGATCCCCAGCGTTTTGGCCAAAGGCGCATTGAACGCCAGCAGTTTGGGGTCGGCCACAGGGGTCGGCGTGGTGCGTGTGAAAAAGCCATCGGGCAACGCCGCATAGCTGTTATCAAAAGGGGCTGTTAATGTCATAAGGCAGATATAGGGTCCACGCGCCCTTTGTGCCAGCCCGCGTCAGAATTTGCGCGACATGAACATATAGTTTTCACGAGGGCGAAAGCCCGCACGGTGGTACAGCTTATGCGCGATCTCGTTGCCGCGCTCTACCTCAATGTGGATCGCACGCAGACCACCGCCCGCCAATGCGTTCGGTACGGCCAGCAACGCTTCGGTTGCGATACCGCGACCGCGCACACCGGGCCGCACATAGATTTCGTCGATGATTGCGTCCAGACCGCCAAACTCCACCGACCATCCGAAGGTGATGATGATATAGCCGATGGGTGCACGAGCCGGGCCAATTAGATAAGCAACACCGTAAGGCGTCCCTTCCAGCAGCGGGGCCAGACCGTTGTGGCGGTCGTCATCCGTCTGCTCGATCCCTGTCTCGGCATGAAAGCTGGCCACAAGGGCGACCAACCGGTCCAGATGTTCGGGCTTGGCGAGGGTGAATGACGCGCTCATAGACGGGCCAGCCGTTCCGTCAGCAGCGCAAAGAAACCGTCGGCGTCCAGATCATTCATAAAGGTCGCATTGGGGGCGCGGTCTGTCACCCCCCACCAATCGGCCACGGTCATGCCCATGGTCAGCTCTGACTGTGTCTCGATCTCTACGTTGATGTGGCGGCCGCTGAACAAATCGGGATTGATCAGATAAGCGGTCACACATGGGTCATGCAGCGGAGCCCCGTCAGAGCCGTATTTCTCTTTGTCGAAACGTTCGAAAAAATCGGTCATCTCGGCAACGGCGACGCCCGCAGGCGTGCCAATCGCGCGGAAGGCATCATTGCGGGCCTTGGTCACCAGCGCCTTATGGGTCACATCGAGCGGCATCACGACGATAGGTGCGCCTGATTTGAACACAATGTCAGCGGCTTGCGGGTCGACGTAAATGTTGAATTCGGCAGTAGGTGTGATGTTCCCGCCTTCGAAATAGCCGCCGCCCATCAGCACGACCTTGGCAATGCGGTCGGCGATATCGGGGGCTTTCAGCAGCGCGGTCGCGATATTGGTCAGCGGCCCTAGGGGGCACAGCGTGATTGTACCCGGTGCGTGTTCGCGCAGGGTATCGATGATGAAATCAACCGCGTGCCCCTCGGCCAACGACATCGTAGGCTCCGGCAGGTCGGGGCCATCCAATCCGGTTTTGCCGTGCACATGCTCAGCTGTGACCAGATCGCGACCCAAGGGACGGTCGCAGCCGGCAAATATCTTTACGTCGCGCTTGCCGGCCAGTTCACAAACAATCCGCGCATTTCGGGAGGTGAGGTCCAGCGGCACGTTCCCCGCGACACAGGTTATGCCCAGAATGTCGATCTCTTCCGGGCTTGCCAGAGCGACAAGGATCGCGACGGCATCATCCTGACCGGGGTCCGTATCGATAATTATCTTGCGCGGTGTCATGGTTTCTCCTGTCAAAGGTGGTGGCAGAGCCTTGCCGCAACTCCTGCCGCTTGTCCAGCAGGCTCGGGCTTGGCTAGCTGCGTTCCGCCCGTTTTACATCATCCCACAGCGCGTCCATTTCGGCCAGATCGCTGTCCGACGGCGTTTTACCCTGTGCGGCCAAGCGGGCCTCTACGCCGTTGAACCGACGGATAAATTTAGCATTGGCGGCCCGCAGGGCAGCTTCGGGTTCTACCCCCAGATGACGCCCCAGATTGGCCATAACGAACATCAGGTCGCCGTATTCCTCGGTTACTTCGGCGTGGGTCAGGGTATCGCGTGCCTCGACCAGTTCGGTCGCTTCTTCGGTGATCTTGGCGATGACGTCATCGACCTGCGGCCAGTCAAAGCCCACGCGGGCCGCGCGTTTTTGCAACTTATAGGCGCGCAGCAACGCCGGAAGCCCCACGGCCACGCCATCAAGCGTCCCCCCTTGGGCCTTGCCGGCACGTTCTGCCGCTTTGATCTTCTCCCAGTCGGCGGTCTGTTGGTCTGCGGATTTATCACGGCTTTCGTCGCCAAAAACATGGGGGTGCCGCGCGACCATCTTGTCCGAGATATTGCGCACCACCGACTGAAAGCTGAAACGCCCGTCTTCTTCGCCCATGGCAGTGTGATAGACGGTCTGGAGCAGCAAATCGCCCAACTCTCCCTCAAGCTCGGGCCAGTCGCGCCGTTCAATAGCATCGGCAACTTCATACGCTTCTTCAATGGTATAGGGGGCGATGCTGTCAAAATCCTGTTCGATATCCCACGGGCATCCGGTTTGGGGATCACGTAGGCGGCGCATGATTTCCAGCAAGCGTTCGATCCCGGCGTCCTGATCGTGGATCAACGCATCATTTCTTGTCTCGGCCATTGCAGCCCCCATGTGTCTGATGTCAGATGCAACCTGACCAAGATCCCCACAGGAGTCCAGTAATGCCCGTCGTCAACCGTATCGCGGATTATGCCCCCCAGATGACAGAGTGGCGCAGATATCTGCACACGATCCCCGAGCTGGGGAATGACTGCTTTAAAACAGCGTCGTTTGTGGCCGACCGCCTACGCGAATTTGGCGTGGACGAGCTGCACGAGGGGTTTGCGACAACAGGCATTGTTGCGATTATCAACGGGCAAGCCGACGGGCCGACCATCGGATTGCGTGCCGATATGGACGCGCTGCCGATCCCCGAGGAAACCGGACTGGACTATGCCAGCACCCACGCAGGCAAGATGCACGCCTGCGGTCATGACGGGCATACCACGATGCTGCTTGGCGCGGCGAAATACCTGGCGGAAACGCGCAATTTCTCAGGGCGCGTCGCGCTGATTTTTCAACCCGCCGAAGAAACCGGCGGCGGGGCCGAGGTGATGGTCGAGGAAGGCATTCTAGACCGTTTTGACATCGGCCAAGTCTATGCGCTGCACAATGCGCCTGGCTTTGAAAAGGGCGGCTTTTATACGTCCCCCGGCGCGATGATGGCCGCCGTCGATGAATTTCACATTCATATCAGCGGCTTGGGCGGTCATGGTGCCACGCCACATCTGACCCGCGATCCGGTTGTTGCAGCCTGCGGTATTGCCAGTGCACTGCAAACGATCGTGAGCCGTAACCACTATGCGCAGGCTGATCTTGTGATCTCTGTCACGCAAATTCACACGGGCACGACGGATAACGTGATCCCCGAAACCGCCTATATCAACGGGACGGTACGCAGCTTTGACAAAGACGTTCAGGCCATGGTGATCCGCCGAATGGAGCAGATCGTCGCCGGTCAGGCCGCCAGCTATGATGTCAGCGCGACGCTTGAATATGAAAAGGGCTATCCCGCGACGGTGAACACCCCCGAAGAGGCAGGATTTGCCGCAGCGGTCGCGTCGGAGATTGCGGGCGAGGATCACGTCATCGCAGACAATGGCCGCGAAATGGGGGCAGAAGATTTCAGCTACATGCTGGAAAAACGCCCCGGTGCTTATCTGTTTATCGGACAGGGCGATACTGCGGGGCTGCACCATGCGGCCTATAATTTCGACGATGAAATCGCGCCGGTCGGCGCATCCTTCTTTGCCCGTATCGTCGAGCGGGCCCAACCATTGGGAGCCAAGTGATATGGGTTTAGAAGACGCGAAGAACCAAGTAGATCAGGCGTTTACGCGTGACGAACTGAAAGGCCCCAGCTTCGAGAACGCCTTTGGCGGCGCGACGTCCTTTTTACGGCGACGCTATACCAAAGACCTGCGCGGCGTTGATATCGCCGTGACCGGCGTGCCGTTCGATCAGGCCGTGACCAACCGACCCGGCACGCGTTTGGGCCCGCGCGCGATCCGCGAGGCGTCGTCCTTGCAGCCCTATGATCCGCCTTACGGTTGGGATTTCGACGTGCTGAGCGAGTTTGCAATCGCAGATTACGGTGATCTGGCGTTCGACTACGGCCACACCAGCCAGTTCCCCGGGGCATTAACCAGCCATATCAAAGGGATACTGGATGCGGGTGCGGCAAGTGTCGTGTTGGGCGGCGATCATTATATCAGCTTCCCGATCCTCAAGGCCTATGCCGAAAAATACGGCCCTATCAGTCTGTTACAATTCGATGCGCATTCAGATACATGGCCCGATGATGATATGGACCGGATCGACCACGGTACGATGTTCTACAAGGCCGTAAAATCGGGCATCGTTGATCCCGAAACCTCGGTTCAGGTGGGTATCAGAACGACCAATCCGGATACGCTGGGGGTCACCACGATCGATGCGCGCGAGGTGCATGAAAAAGGGCCACAGGCCGCAGTTGCTAAGATAAAACAAGTGCTTGTCGACCGTCCTTGTTATCTTACATTCGATATTGATGCGCTTGATCCGGCTTTTGCACCGGGCACAGGCACGCCGGTCTGGGGCGGGCTCACGTCCGCGCAGGCGGCGATCATGATGCGGGATCTGGCCGGCATCAACATTGTGGGCGGTGACATTGTCGAGGTGTCTCCGCCGTTCGACACAACCGGCGCGACAGCGATTGCCGGGGCCCATGTGGCGACTGAAATCTTATGTCTTTTGGGATGGAACATGCGGCAGGCCAAGGCAGGAAAATAACAACTGGCGGAGCGTTCTGCGCCGGCGGGACGCTCCGCGGGGAGTTTAATCGGCAAAATGAAGGTGAAGATTATGATGATGTTTTTCTGGGTCGTTTTGGCGATTTTCGTGGGGCTACAGGCCTATATACGTCTGGCTCCTGCGCCGGCCGGTCGCTGGGAACTTGGCGCGGTCGACAAGGCACCGGGTGACTATCCGTCAGAGGGTGGTTTTATCGCAGTGCGTGATCTGGACAATGACGGCTCTGCGTTCTTGCAAAATTTCGACACCGCCATGCTAGAGCTACCCCGCACAGAGCGTGTGGAGACTGGCAGCGATCAGGCGCTGTATGTCACGCGGTCGGGGTTTTGGGGCTTTCCCGATTACACCAGTGCGGCTGTCACGCAGGTCGAGGGCACGGACCATTCCCGCGCCGTCATTTCTGGGCGGTTGCGTTTTGGCCGCTCAGATCTGGGTGTGAACCGTAAGCGGTTGCAAAAGGTTCTGGCCCAGGCCGGGGTCTGATCGCAGGGCAAGACCGGGGCAGGATTTGCCAATGTCGCGCCACATCGGCACATTCAACGACATCTGGCACTGCGCGGCAAATCGGCGGCCGTTCACATCAAGGCAGATGGTTTGCCCCAGTTCGACCCGTTGCCCTTCGCGGTCCGTGCAATAGCATTCAACCGGTTTGCGGGCAGGGGATGAGGGTTCCGCCGCAAGGGGCGGGGCAAGGCAGATCAAGCTGAATACCAGTGAAATGCGTTTCATAGAGGCATCATAGCACAGGCTGCCTCTTGACCATAGCCACTCTATCGGCGACATCCAGCAGTATGATCCCCATGGACCGCCTTGCCCAAATCACCCAACGCTTCCAGTTTCTGGAGGCATCGATGTCTGCTGGCTCTGACGGGGCGGATTTTGCCAAGCTCGCCAAGGAATACGCCGATCTGCGGCCGGTGGTAGAACAGATCGACGCCTATCGCCAGCTGCTGCAAGACATGGACGAAGCCCGCGCCATGCTCAAAGATCCCGAGATGGCCGAGCTTGCCGAAGAAGAGTTGCCCCGCCTGAAAGCCGAACTGCCACGCGCGGAGGCCAATTTGCAACTGGCACTGCTGCCGCGCGACGAAGCCGACAAAAAGCCCGCGATGCTTGAAATTCGCCCCGGAACAGGGGGCGACGAGGCGGCGTTGTTTGCGGCGGATTTGTTGCGCATGTACCAACGGTATGCGGAGGCGCAGGGCTGGAAAGTCGAATTGATTGAACAGCAGTTTACCGAACTTGGCGGCGTGAAAGAAGTCGTGGCCCATATCAAGGGCGAAAACGTCTTTGCGCGGCTCAAGTACGAATCCGGCGTGCATCGGGTGCAGCGGGTGCCATCGACTGAGAGTGGCGGGCGCATTCATACCTCTGCCGCGACTGTCGCTGTGCTGCCAGAGGCTGAAGACGTCGATATCCACATTGGTGCCAATGACTTGCGGATCGATACAATGCGCAGCTCAGGCGCGGGCGGGCAGCACGTCAACACGACCGATTCAGCCGTTCGGATTACCCACTTGCCGACAGGGCTGGTTGTCACGTCCTCCGAGAAATCACAGCACCGCAACCGCGAGATCGCGATGCAGGTGCTCAAGGCGCGTTTATATGACATGGAGCGTCAGCGGGTCGATGGTGAGCGTTCTGCCAACCGTGCCGCGCAAGTGGGCTCGGGGGATCGCTCGGAACGGATCCGAACCTATAACTTCCCCCAAGGACGCATGACTGATCACCGGATCAACCTGACGCTCTACCGCCTAGAGGCCGTGATGCAAGGTGATCTGGACGAGATCATTTCGGCGCTGACGGCTGACGCGCAAGCGCAGCTGCTGGCCGAGATGGGGCAGTGAGCGCCCCCACTGCAGCGCAAGCGATGGTGGCCGCCACAGCGCGTTTGCGGGCTGCGGGTGTGCCTGATCCGGCGCGGGATGCGCGCATCCTGTTGGCACACGCGGCTTCTGTCGATGCGGCGCGCGTCACCCTGATCGCGCCCGAAGAGATCGCCCCCGATATTGCAGAGCGGTTCGAAAAGCTGGTCGCCTTGCGGGCGGTGCGGGTGCCGGTGTCCCATCTGGTCGGGCAGCGGGCGTTCTACGGGCGCGACTTCAAGGTCAGCCGTGATGTGCTTGACCCGCGCCCCGAAACCGAATCCCTAATAGAACTGGCGCTGTCCGAGCCCTTTGAGCGGGTGCTTGATCTGGGTGCGGGGTCGGGCTGCATCCTTGTGACGTTGCTGGCTGAACAACCCGACGCGCACGGCGTGGGGCTTGACCTGTCCGAAGCTGCCTGCCTGCAAGCCAGTGCCAATGCGGTGCTGCATGGGGTTCAGGCACGGACCGAAATCCGGCAGTCGGATTGGTTTAGCGCGGCCGAAGGGCGGTTTGACCTGATCGTGTCCAATCCTCCCTATCTGGCACAAAGCGAGATGAACGATGTCTCTCCTGAAGTGCGCCTGCACGAGCCTGAGATGGCGCTGACCGACGGGCAGGACGGACTGAGCGTGTACCGGATTATTGCCGCACAGGCGCAGGGCTTTTTGACACCGACGGGCCGTGTTCTGGCAGAGTTCGGCTGGCAGCAGGGCGCTGACGTCAAGGCAATCTTTGAAGCCGCCGGATGGGGCCGGGTGCGTATCTTGCCTGATATGGGCGGACGTGACCGGGTCGTTTGGGCCGATACACCAGCATAAACCTGCTAAAACTTGGCGTTTGACTATGTTTTTTGGTAATTTCTGCTTGCTCCAAAACCATAGCCGTGCTTATTCAAGGGTGTTGCAGCGGTGGATGCTTTTTTGGCGGTCCCGCGCGGCGTTAAGCCCAACAGAGCGTAAAGCTAGCCTTTCAGGGACGCGTCTGCGTCCGGCAGCTTATTCCGAAGCCCAGCATAACAAGGCTGAACTGATTACATGAAATCTTCCAGATCACGGTCCCGGTCCAAGAATACTCGCAACCGTCAGCCGCAGGGTGGCAACGTCGTTAACCGCGTTTTCGACAGTTCTGGCCCCGAAGGCAAGGTACGCGGCACGCCGCAGCAGATTATCGAGAAATACAGCCAGTTGGCGCGTGACGCCCACCTAGGCAATGACCGCGTGGCGGCAGAGAACTTTCAACAGCACGCCGAACACTACCTGCGGATGTTGTCCGAGGCACAGCGCGAGATCGACCAGCGTCGTGACCAGCAAGAACGTGAAAACCGTGAACGTCAGGCTGAGCGTGACCGCGAGCGGGTAGAACGTCAGGAACGCGAAGCGGCGCAAGGCGGGCAGAATAACGCTGACCAACCTGCTGCAGATACCGACACAGGTGATAAGCCAGACAGCCAACAGCAGGGCAACAACGGTAACGCAGATGCGCCCAAGCGCCGCCGCCCCCGTAGTAACCCGAACCAGAACGACAACGCGCCCAAGTCGGACAGCGACGGCCAGCAAGATGGCGACGCACCCGAAGACAACCTTGTCGAGACACCCGAGAACAAGCCCAAGCCACGCCGTGCGCCGCGCCGCAAGCCTGCCCCGAAGGCAGACGCTGACGAGTCCGCCAAGGACAACAACGGCGACCTGCCCGAAGCGGCAGAATAAACACTTTGACCATGTAGCAAAGGCCCCGCGATTGCGGGGCCTTTAGCGTTTTGAAGCTAATGATAGGGGTGCATCAGGTCTTGGCGATCTCGCGGGCCAGTGCGCAGAACCCTTCCAGCGGCACCTGTTCCGCCCGTTCGGTCGGCTTTAGACCCGCGGCCAGCAAACGGTCCTCGATATCCGGTGCGGCACCTTTCAGTGCGGAACGCAGCATCTTGCGCCGCTGGTTAAACGCCGCAGCTACAATACGGTTCAACACGGCCGGATCGGCGGGAAATCGCGGTTCGGGCAGGGCCGTGAGATGCACCACCGCAGAGGATACTTTGGGCGGGGGGGTAAAGGCCTCGGGCGGCAGGTTCAGCACGATCCGTGCATCGGCCCGCCACTGTGCCAGCAGAGCCAGACGGCCATAGGCTTTGGAACCGGGTTTGGCCACGATCCGTTCAGCCACTTCGCGCTGAAACATCAGGGTAAGGCTTTGCCAGAACGGCGGCCATTCTTGCGGCGTCAACCAACGGACCAACAGCTCGGTGCCCACGTTGTACGGCAGGTTCGCGGCAATGCGGATCGGTGGCGTCAGATGCGCCAACGGGTCAATCTCGAGCGCGTCGCCTTCGATGACCATCAGCCGATCGGGATAGGCGTCCGAAATTTCGGCGAGCGCAGGCAAGCAGCGTTTGTCCTTTTCGATCGCAAGAACGCGGCGCGCCCCTTCGGACAGCAACCCACGCGTCAACCCACCGGGACCTGGCCCGATTTCAAGCACATCACATTCAGTCATATCGCCCGCTTGCCGCGCGATCTTGGCCGTTAGGTTGAGGTCGAGCAAAAAGTTCTGCCCCAAGGATTTGCGTGCCTTGAGGTCATGGGTGTTAATCACATCGCGCAGGGGCGGAAGGTTGTCGATTGTGCTCATCTGGGGACCTGTGAAACGGGGAAAGACGGGGGGCGGACGCTCATGATTGCGCCATACGGTACGCCATACGCAGCGCTTCAACCATGCTGGTAGGATTGGCAATACCCTGACCCGCGATGTCAAACGCAGTGCCATGATCAGGCGAGGTTCGGATGAACGGCAGGCCGAGCGTAACGTTGACGCCGCGGTCGAAATCCAGCGTCTTGATCGGGATCAGCGCTTGATCGTGGTACATGGCAATCGCCGCGTCATATCGTGCCCGCGCGGCAGCATGGAACATCGTATCGGCAGGGTGCGGTCCGCTGAGGTCAAAGCCTTCGCCCTGCATCTGCGTAACGAGCGTGTTCATCCAGTCGGCTTCCTGACGGCCCATCGTGCCGCCTTCGCCAGCGTGGGGGTTCAGGCCCGCGATTGCAATTCTGGGTGTTTTGATCCCGAATTGGGACATCAGCCCCGCTGATGTAATCTCTATCACGCGGCGCAGATGGGCAGGGGTCAGGACATTTGGGACCTGATCCAATGCAATGTGGATTGTCGCCGGCACGACCCGCAGCTGATCCGAGGCCAGCATCATCACCACCTCAACACCACCGGCCAGCGCAGCAAGGTATTCCGTATGACCGGGATAGGCGAAAGCCGCGCCGTCTTTCAGCGCTTTCTTGTGGATCGGGGCCGTGGTCAAGGCACAGGCAACCCCGCTGCGCACCAGGTCAACGCCGCGCGCGATTACGTCGATCACGCCCTGCGCATTGGCCGGATCCGGGTGTCCTGCGACCGCGTCACCGGCAAAGTCGTGGCGCAACACGGGTAGGGCGGTGCTGCCTGCCTCTCGCGCGTCGGACGGGCTATCAATGATGCAATGGGGGATATCACGGGGCAGGTGGCGCGGATCGCCGATCCAGGCAAGTGGCACTTCGCCTGCCAGCATCGCCCAAGCCCGTGCGGCGACCTCTGGCCCGATGCCAGAGGGTTCGCCGCAAGAGATCACAACCGGCTTGTCGGCCAAGCCCGTTTTGGCTTGGGTCATTTGCGAACGATGCGCGCGTCGGCCCGCAGTTGTTCTAGCAGCTGTTCGGCATAGCCGGTCAGCCGTTCCTGACGCAGCGCGTTTGTCACATCCTCGCGCGAGGCAGATGCGTTGGCAGCAGCGGTACGGCCACACATCATCAGCAGCATCAGCGTTTGACCATTGGCGCGGGTCAGCGTCGTTGAGACTTCGCCGGGGTCCAGCTTTGACAGCTCAATCGCCACGTCTTGCGGGATTTCTGCGGGGGCTTGGGTGACACGTTCCAGCACTTCGGCGGGCTGGCCTTTGGCAATACCGTACAGATCATCACATCTATCGATCCGGCCACGAATGCTTGCGGCCTGTGCCAGTGCTGCCTCGGTCCGTCCGCCGGGGATGTAGTAGGTCGCATATTCGATCGCCGAATAGGTCGGTGCAGTGACGTTCGTTTCCTCGATGTCGCGCAGCTGAAACAGCGCCACGGCGTTCGGGATTGGTAGAGGATCGGTGACTTCGCCCGGCGCAAGGCTGAGGATCAGCGGTTGCAGGCTCGGGGGCAGGTCAGTCAGGTTCTGCCACGGTAGATGCCCGCCACGACCCCGCGAAGCGGTCGCGGAATAGCGGCTGGCGTAGTTCGAAAATTCAGCCGCAGATTTGGACTGGGAAATCTGTTCGGCCAGTGCATTTACCCGTGCCGCCTGTCGCGGTGGGGCGGGTATGATGATCTCGGACACAAGAACGCGCACGCCGCTGCCATTGCTTTCACCCAATGCGCGGTCGATTTCCGCATCAGTGATTTGCACCCGGCTGGCATAGCGGGCACGCACCAGTTCACGCCACCCGATGGAATTCACGACGAAATCGCGGAACGTTTCGGGCGAGATACCGGATTGACCTAGCGCTTGGGTGAATTCTTCGGTGCTCAGATCCGCGCGCGACGCAAATTCGGACAGGCTGTCAGCGATGCCTTGTGGGGTCAGTTCGATCCCCGCCTCGGCCACCGCTTCGTTGCGCAGGCGTTCGTCAATGAGTGAAGTCAGCGCCCCATCGCGGGTCGCACCAGGGGCGTTCAACACCTCAAGAAAGCGCCGGCGTTGCTGCACCTCAAATTCAGTCACAACGGATTCATTCACCTTGGCCACGGGCGCAAAGAGATTCTGCGCCGAAACGGGGGCGCTGGTCACCAGACCAAGCCCAAGGACGGCGATGCTTCGTGTCAGACGGTTCAGGTTCATCTTACTTATTTCCCACATGATCGCTCATATCTTTCTGTTCCGTTGGAGGCCGAGAAGCCCCGCAGGCCGACGTTAAACCCGATATCGGTAGAGGGCTCAACACTTGTTGAAGAGGTATAGCGGCGGCGCACCGAAAGGTCGACGCTCACGCATTCATTATTGTAGGTCAGGCCAAGCCCCGCCGTCGCTGCGGTACTGTTTTGCACGTCATAGCGCACATCCGCGCTGGCTGACCATTGCTGGTTGATGTCATAGCTGCCGTCCAGCGACACTTCTGAAATTGCCTCGGTCCGGTCTTCACCTGGATCAGCTTCGAGCCAGACATAGGTCCCTTCGACGGTGGTTTTGCCAAAGTTCCAGCCCCCGCGCAGCTCTGCCTTTGAGATGTCGAAGTCGGCATCCACCAGCGTGCGCGCGGTCAGCGAAAGCCCCGCGTTGTTCCTGATCTGGCCGGCCAGCAAAACATCTGAGCGCGCGCCAGACAGACCGGATGTATCGGTAAACTCGGGATCGATCACGCTGCGAAACACCTGACCAACAGCCACATAGGTATCCCAGCCATTGGGGTCAAAGCGCGACCAGTTGACGGCCACCGCTGCGGTGGTGCCACGTTCACGCCGGTCGGGGCGCGGAAAGCGCGACAATGACAGGATATTGCCCTGATCGAACTCGACGCGCGTGCTTTCTTCGTTCGGAATGTCGAGCCTGCCCCCATCGGTCCAGCCCAATTGCACCACAGGCGTCAGCACCTGCGAGGCGCCGCCCGCCTCGCGGCGGGCCATCGGATAGCTGAACCCAACAGCCCCAAAAGGGGCCACATCGCTGTGGTTCTGCGCAAAGCTGCTATCTTGGGTGATGTCAAAAAAATTGAACGTCGTCCCGACCTGCGTATCCGTCACAAGGCCCGAGCGGTGGGTAAAGCGACGCAGATATTTGAGCGACCCGTTGATCCGAGATACATCACGGCCGATGATGTCCTCGTTTGAACTGCGCCAGTGGCTGTGTGCCTCGAGGCCGAACCGCAGTTCTCCTCCCCATGCTTTGGGGAAAAAGCGCCGTTCGAATTCGCCGTCAATCACGACGGTCGGCAGGGTGCTATTTAGTTCGCCAGCGCGCAGGGTTTCAAAGTTATAAAGGCTGGTGCGCACAAAACTGTCGCGCCGCGCACGAGACAGGGTCAGATCACTGCGCAGACGATCATCATCCGCATAACCGTATTCGGTGAAATACGAACTGTCGCTCACGGCCTCTATTGTGAAGCTCAGTTGATAGTCGCGCTCCAGATCAAACCGTCCTTCGCCAAACAGGTAGCCACGGGTGTCGCCGGGTTCCTGGTCATCCCGCGTGTAGGCACCGTCAAACTGGATCTCGCCATTGATGAACGCTTGGCGATAGCGAAATTCGAGGGTGCGGGTCGACGACGATAGATAAGGGGTCAACGTCAGGTCGCGGCTTTCCCCAAGTGTAATGAAATACGGCAGCTTCAGCCCCGTACCCAAAAGCGACGTCGTGCGGACCGACGGCGCGAGAAAGCCGTTCGCGCGTTCTAGTGTCGGATCGGGCAGGCGCAGGCGCGGCAGATAAAAGACTGGAACGGACCGGATGTGAAAAGTCGCATCGTCGAAATACAATTGTTGCGCCACGGTGTCATGCACCACGCGGCGGGCGCGTATCTGCCACAGGGGCAACTCACCATCGTTGCAGGTTTTGCACGAGGTCACGGCGGTTTTATACAGTTGGCTATAGCGCCCTTCAACACGGTCGATCTGCACAGCGGCCATTTGCACCTGCTGGTTCAACACCATGCGCGCGCCGCGCAGCAACCCGTTTTGCAGCCCCTGATCCAGCTCGGCGGCATCCGCTAGAATGACCGTACCGTCCCCATCGTTCAGCACGATCGGCCCTTCGATCACCAACGCACCGGTTTGGTCGTTATAGCGAATGGCGGACGCTCGAATACGGGTGGTGCCCTGAAACGCCTCTACGTTGCCTCGGGCGACCAGTTCCCTGTCACGGGTGATAAAAAGGTCATCGGCTACCAACACAGCGGGACGAGCGCTGTCTTGCGCAGCAGCAGGCAATCCAAGGGCCACAAGAAGGGTCAGGAGCAAACGGCGCATGTCAGCCATCCTCTGCGTGTAAAAGAAGGCCAAGCGCCAAAAGAATTGACGCGACGGGCGGGGCCCATGCGGCAAGAAGAACCGGGATCTGCCCGTTCTCTCCCAGAATTTGCGCAAAGCTGCGAATAAAATACAACCCGAACCCCAACAAGACAGACGCCAACACGGCAACGCCCGTGCCTCCGAACCTCGTATGGCGCATGGTGAAAGCGCTCGCAACTAGAACCATCGCCACCAGAAAGAACGGCCGCGCCAGTTCGGTCTGTAGCCAGACCTTGTGGCGGCGCGGGCTGAATCCAGCGAGTTCAAGCTGTTCGATATAATCGGGCAAATCATAGATCGACACCGCGCCGGGGTCGGTAATGCTGTCACGGATGCGATCCAGTGTCAGGGTCGAGGGCAGGGTAAGCGTCTCAAACGTCTCTGCCGCGCCTTCGGCGTTCACACCCACTTCCAACGACCATGACTTTGCATCCGCCAATATCCAGATTCCGTCTTCAAGCGCGGCGCTGCCCGCTTCGATCCGGCGCTTCGGGCCACCATCCGGCGCGTAGGTCAGGAAAGTCACGTCATAAAGCACCGAGGCATCTTTGTTTGATCGCCAAGCACGGATCACGGTTTGCCCATCGTCGCTGCCTTGCCGCAGCCACAGCCCTTCGGCGCTGACCGACAAAACAGAGGTCCCGCCCGCGCGGATACTGTCCGTCATCTGGCCGTATTTTTTCGCGGTTGCCGCAACGATCGGGTTCAACATGCCCACGGCCATAACGCCGATAATGAAGGCCACCCAAATCGGTGCCTGCAACGCGCTAAGAGCCGACCGACCGGCGGCACGGGTCACAACCAGTTCAGACGACCGCGCCAACGACAAAAACAGCACCACCGTGGCGAGGATCATGATCAAAGGCAGGATCAGATTCATCGTCTCGGGTGTGTTCAGCAAGGTCATCCCGAAAAGCCGAGGCCAGCCGATGTCATAGCTGCTGAATTTCCGCGCCTGTTCAACCATGTCGACGAGGACCAGCAAGGAAAACAGCACGGCAGAGATCAGCACGAAGCCCATAATGAAACGGCGGGCGAAATAGAGATGCAGGATCATGCGACGTCCCTTTGTTTACCCAACCGTTTGGTCCAGCCGGGGTGCGCCGTTTGCCAGATCATCCCGATGACGATCACGGCACCGATCAGGCTGGGCAGGAACAACAATGGCCAGCGATCTGCGTTTTCTCGCACAGTTTCGACCAAAGTGCCACGCAGCCCGTCAATCGCGATCAACAGGCCAAAGGCGATCACTATTTCGCGCCAGACCCCGAACCGGGAAAAGCCCCCGAGCACAAGCGTCGCATAGCCAATCATTGCAGCAATCATGCAAAAAGCGGCAGAGGCAAAGCGCGCGGTCAACTCTTCTGCGATCTCGCCCGATGTGGATTTCGTGGCGGTCTCAAGCTGGTCCCAGTCCGCGAACAGCTGTGCTGTGGTCATCGCGTCGATGGACGTGCTTTTCGCGCTTTTACTGCTGACCAAGGCCGAAATATCAAACGAGAAATCGCGGAACTTGGCGGTCGAAAGACGCGTGCCCGCCACTTCAAGCCGCTGCGCCATGCCGTCAACCATGATCAAGGTCGTGCCGTCGCCGTTGCGGATCAGATAGGCTTCGGATGCGGTATAGATCACGCCCTCGTCGGGGTTGCGGCGGTCAGATAGAAACACATCACGCAAAACCCCATCGGCATCGATCACGCGGGTGTAGAACGTCACCTTTGACGTGGGGTGCAGGAATGTCCCTTCGGTGAGCAGCCGCGCCGTCACATTCTGCGAAATCTCGGCCTCGCGTTCGGACAGCTGGGCATTCGACAGGGGCAAAAGCAAATGGGTCAACACCGACATCATCAGCGCAACGCACAGCCCATAGACGAACACCGGCCGTGCCAGACGCCAAGGGCTGGTGCCCGTTGCCTGCAATACGGTCAGCTCGGATTCGCTGGTCATACGGTTGATCACATAAACCGACCCCGCGAAGGTCGCGATTGGCAGCACCGTGGTGATCAGCTTGGGCAGCCCCAACACGGTGAATTCAAGAAACACCAGCGCGGTCTGGCCGTCGCCGATCAGCCGGTCAAACAGCACCACAGCGCGGTTGATCCAGAAAATCGCCACCAGAACCAGCGCAAAAAAGCTGAACAGGATCAGGAACTGGGACAACATATAGCGGTCGAACTTGGCCAATCTGCATCCCTTAGGTATCAACGCGGGTTAACTTTCGCCGGACGTTAAAGGAAATTTCCGCCCGCGAAAACTGCTATCTGGCCTTACCGGCGTACGCAGGATACGTCTAAGGAAAATTCAGACAAAAGGGGTTCATGATGACCGCACTGACGCCAATGACATTCACCCAAACCGATATTGACCAGATTGCAGGCCATACAGGCCGCGTTGCTGTCACCGTGGGCGCGGATGGCACGCTGAACCCCTCGGCGCGACGCATCAACAAGCTTACCAAAGGCGCACTGGAGCGGCTCGTTGCCAGTGATAGCTTCACGAAATTGTCAGCGGGCGATGCCGTCAGCCTAGGGTTTCCGACCGGCATGGCGGCAGAGGCCGTGGATGTGGTGCAGTTGGAGAACAATGCCGACCAAGAAGCGCTGCGGGCTGCGGGTGCGTCGCTCGCCAAACGCCGTGGCACCGCTGATCTGCTGGTCCTGACCGGTGGCCTGCGCAAAACGGCAGAGTTGTGTTTTGGTCTGGCGATGCGTGATTACACGTTTGAAGATCGTAAAAGCAACGGCAAGCCGCGCACGGGGCAGGTCACGATCATGACCTCCAAGCCCGAAGAGGTCGAGGCTGCCGCAGCGCCGCTGCTGGCAATCGCAGACGGCGCCTTTATGACCCGCGACCTGACCAACGAACCCGCAAATATCCTGACCACCACCGAATTTGCCAACCGTCTCGCCGAGATGGAATCCCTTGGCCTCGAGGTCGAAGTGCTGGACGACGCCAAGCTCGAAGAGCTGGGCATGCGCACCTTGCTCAGCGTCGGGCAAGGATCGGCAAGCCCGTCCTATGTTGTGGTGATGAAATGGAACGGCGGCGAGAAAGACGCGGCCCCGCTGGCGCTGGTCGGCAAGGGCGTCGTGTTTGACACCGGCGGGATCAGCCTGAAACCCGGCGCAGGCATGGAAGACATGACCATGGACATGGGCGGCGCGGGCGTCGTGTCCGGCGTGATGCGCAGCCTCGCGTTGCGCAAGGCTAAGGCAAATGTCGTCGGTCTTGTCGGGATTGTAGAGAACATGCCATCGAGCACGGCAACCCGGCCCGGTGACGTCATCAAAACAATGAAGGGTGACACGGTCGAGGTCATCAACACCGACGCCGAGGGGCGTTTGGTGCTGTGTGACGTGCTGTGGTACGCGCAGGAACGGTTTAATCCGGCGGGTGTGATTGATCTGGCGACACTCACCGGCGCGATCATTATCGGCTTGGGCCATGACAATGCGGGCGTCTTCTCGAACGACGACACGCTGTGCAACGCATTTCTTAAGGCAGCAAAAACCGAAGGCGAAGGCGCATGGCGCATGCCCATGGGCGCGGGCTACGACAAGCTGCTGAAAAGCCGCATCGCTGATATGAAAAACATTGGCGGTCGTCCTGCAGGGTCGATCACAGCGGCGCAATTCCTGCAACGGTTTATCAAAGACGGTATGCCCTGGATCCACCTTGATATTGCCGGCGTTGCCTCGGTTAAATCTGAAACAGCGCTCGCACCTGTGGGGGCGACCGGCTGGGGCGTTGCCTCGTTGAACCGTTTGATTTCAAACCTCTACGAGACAGAGTAAGCCTGATGGGTGCCGCGTATTTCTACCATCTGACCCAGCGACCACTGGTCGAGACGCTGACCATGCTCTTGGGCAAGGCCCAAGGCGCTGGTTGGCGCGTGGCGGTACGTGGCACCGATCAAAACCTGCTTGAACAGCTGGATGTCGCCCTGTGGCGGGGGCCGGATGACGGGTTTTCACCGCATGGTTTGGCGGGCGGCCCCCATGATGCGGATCAGCCGGTGCTTTTGACCACCCAAAACGCTACGCCCAACCGTGCAACCTGTGTGTTTTCGATCCACGGAGCGCCCGTATCCGCCGAAGAAGTTGCCGCGCTGGACCGCGTTTGCATCCTGTTCGACGGGTTGGACGAGCACGCGTTGAACGTGGCCCGCGACCAATGGAAGTCTCTGAAGGCCGCGGGAGCATTGGCGCAATACTGGTCCGAAGAATCGGGCCGGTGGGAAAAAAAGGCAGAGACCTAAGGGCTTTACGCGCACAATTACCGCGTGAGGATTAGCTCTCCGTTGGTAATCTCGATCCGGCCCCAGCGTTGCAGATAGCCCATCCCGAGCAGCGATTGCCGCATCTCGCCCGCGTTGACGACAGCAGGCACATTGGTATCGCGCACGCCGCCCAGCTCAACCTCGGCCAGCCTGACATAGGCGGTGCGCACTTCGCCATTTGCGGTGCTGGCGCGCCCCAGATACTTCAGATCGTCTGGCTTTAGCCCCGCGGCCTCGGCATCTTTGCGGGTGAGCACCATATCGGTTGCGCCCGTATCCACAACAAAGCGCAGCGGCGTGCCATTGATCGTGGCGGTGAGATAATAATGACCGTCGCGCGCGCGCGGCAGGGTGACGCTGCCGGTTCCCGCCTGATAGCTTTGGCGCGGGATATCACCGCTGCGGCTGATATCGCCCCAAAGCCCGTATCCCGCTGCAACGCCGATGAAAATCATGGCCCAAACTGCGACCTGCTGGAGCGTTTTATTCACCCCCTGACGGCTTTGCATAAAGAACCAGCCCGCAACCATCGCCACGAGCAAAATCAGGTAGATCAAACGCCCTGTTTCAATATCCGGCATCATATATCCTTTGGCAGTCTTCCAAGAATATGGGGGCAGGGCATGGGAATGTCAGCCCGGCCCCGGCCCGAAACCAAAGGCGCTCAGGCCATCCAGCACGAATTGCACCGAAAGGGCGGCCAATAGCATCCCCAAAAGTCGCGTGATCACGTTGATCCCGACCTTGCCCAAGGCGTTTTCAAGATAGCCGCTGGCCTGCATGGTGATGCCCATGATGAGCAGCACGGCAAAGGTAATGGCGACCACGGTCGCCAACCCTTCGAGGCCCGGCTTCTCGCCCGTCAGCAGGATCACCGACGCGATAGAGCCGGGACCGGCGATCAACGGAATGGCCAACGGGAACACCGACGGATCGTCGTGGTCATCATCCGCTTCGGCATGGCCTTCGCGGCGTTTGGTCCGGCGATCGAACAACATATCAAGGGCTGTCAGGAAAAGCAGCACGCCCCCCGCCACCCGAAAGGCGGGCATGGAGATCCCGATGAACCCCAGCACGGCCTCGCCAAAGGCGGCAAAGACCAGCAAGATCAGTCCGGCAATGATAACCGAGCGCCATGCAACCATTCGCCGCTGGTGCGGGGTCATGCCGGGGGTCAGGGCCAGAAACATCGGGCCAATCGCAAAGGGGTCAATGATCACGATCATGGTCGCGAACGCCGTGATCATGAATGCCAGATCAAGTGCCATCATAAACTGCCACCGGGGCCAGCCCCCGTCCTTATACCTTTAGTGCCGGCCCCGTGTCTTCAGGCAGACGCGGTTTCCAGCTTTTCCAATGCGCCCATCCAGATCGCCTCTGCACGTTCAAGGGCGGCCATGACTTCGGCGTATTTCTTGTTCCAAACCTCAAGTTCGCCGACTTTTTCCTTTTCGTAAAGGGCAGGGTCCGCAAGCTTTTTAGCCAGTTTGTCACGCATATCGTTGATCTTGGTCACCCGCGCCTCGGCCGTACGTACTTCCGAGCGCAGGGCAAGGATGTCTTCGCGGTTGGCGCGTTTCGGTTTAGGGGCTTCCTTGGCCTGTTTGGCGTTCTTACTGACAGGCTTTTCAACGGTCAGCAGCATCTTGCGATACGCCTCGAGGTCATCCTCATAGGGCTGAACAGTGCCGTTCGACACAAGCCACAGACGGTCTGCCACCATCGACAAGAGGTGCATGTCGTGGCTGACAAGGATCACAGCGCCAGAATAGCGCGTCAGTGCCTCGACGAGCGCTTCGCGCGATTCGATATCAAGGTGGTTGGTCGGTTCATCGAGGATCAGCAGATGCGGTGCATCCAGCGTGGCCAGCAGCAGGGACAGACGTGCCTTTTGCCCACCCGACAGGCGACCGACTTCGGTATCGGCCTGATCCGGCCCCAGACCAAACCCGGCCAACTGCGCCCGCAGCTTTGATTGCATCACACCGGGGCGTGCGCTGATCATGTGCTGAAGCGGCGTTTCGTGAACGACCAGTTCATCCACTTGGTGCTGCGCAAAGAAACCGATCCGCAGCTTGCTCGAGTTGATCGCCTTGCCATCAAACAGCACCAGACGGTTGGACAGCAGCTTGGACAGCGTCGATTTACCCTGACCGTTTTTACCCAACAACGCGATACGATCGTCTTGGTCGATCCGCAGATTCAGGCGCGACAGCACAGGCTGGCCTTCGGTGTATCCGGTCGACCCGTTTTCAATGCTGATGATCGGTGGCGACAGCTCGTCAGGTTGCGGGAAGGTAAAGACCTTGCGCGCGGCTTCTTCCGGTGGCGTGATCGTCACCATCTTTTCGATGGCCTTCATCCGCGATTGGGCCTGTTTGGCCTTGGACGCCTTGGCCTTAAAGCGGTCAACGAACGCCTGCATGTGTTGTTTATGCGCCTGCTGCTTTTTCGCCTGCGCGGTCAGTTGTGCGCGCTTTTCGGCCCGCATTTTCGCGAATTGATCGTAATTACCCTGATAATACGTGAGCTTACGGTCTTCGAGGTGCAGGATGCCACCAACGGCGCGGTTCAGCAGACCACGGTCGTGGCTGATGATGATCACCGTATGCGGGTATTTCGACAGGTAGTTTTCCAGCCATAGCGCACCCTCGAGGTCGAGGTAGTTGGTCGGTTCGTCCAATAGCAGCAAATCGGGCTGCGCAAACAGAACCCCCGCAAGTGCCACGCGCATCCGCCAGCCGCCCGAATAGGCAGAGCAGGGTTGCTGCTGGTCATGATCGTCAAAGCCGAGGCCTTTGAGGATCGCGGCGGCACGGCCTTCGGCGGACCAGGCGTCGATATCGGCCAAACGGGTCTGCACCTCGGCGATGCGCGCGGGGTCGTCCGTTGTCTCAGCCTCGCGCATCAGCGCGGCGCGTTCCACATCGGCGGCCAGAACCGTTTCAATCAGCGACACGTCAGACGACGGCACCTCTTGAGCGATGCCACCGATCTTGGCACGCGAGGGCAAGCTGATGTCGCCTGCATCAAGTGACAGCTCTCCGCGAATGATTTTGAAAAGCGTGGTTTTACCCGCACCGTTTTGCCCGACGAGGCCCACTTTGTGGCCTTCGGGGATGACCGCACTGGCTTCCTCAAACAAGGGACGGCCTTCGACGGAATAGTTGATTTCTGAAATGCTTAACATGGACGCGGTGTGGACCATGTCTGGCCCCGCGTCAATCGCGGCTTTTCACGGGGGATGACCCATGCTAGGGAGCGGCCAAATCAACCCCACCTAGGAGAGCTATCATGGCCCTTGAGCGCACATTCTCGATCATCAAACCAGATGCAACACGCCGCAACCTGACCGGCAAAATCAACGCCAAATTCGAAGAAGCCGGCCTGCGCATCGTCGCACAAAAGCGTATTCACATGACCAAGGCCCAAGCGGGCGTCTTCTATGCTGTACACGCCGAGCGTCCTTTCTATGACGAACTGTGCGAATTCATGGCATCCGAGCCGGTTATCGTTCAGGTTCTTGAAGGTGAAGGCGCCATCGCGAAAAACCGCGAAGTTATGGGCGCAACAAACCCAGCCGACGCCGCAGCTGGCACCATCCGCGCAGAATTCGCTGAATCCGTTGGCGAGAACTCCGTTCACGGGTCCGATGCTCCAGAAACAGCCGCAGTAGAAATCGCGTATTTCTTCTCCGGTCTGGAACTGGTTGGCTAAGCCTTAACGGGTTTAGACCGATGAAAGGGGTCGCAGGAAACTGCGGCCCCTTTTTTATGCGGCGTGATTGGCATTAGCCTTTAAGGGTCGGGTGATGGGACGACAGCGCGCCATCGACAGGGCTGACCGTTTTCATCGGGGCCGTTTCCTCAAGGTGACGGTGCAAAAGATCGACGTTACGCGTGTTTGCCTTCCAACCGATGTCAAAGATATCACCGATCAAGGGGATTGCACCGATCGCAAGGTCGATGCCGACGTTCGCGCCCATGCGTGCCAAGACCGATCTGCTTGCGCCCATGCGATGCGCCTCTTTGACGATATAGCCCGCTGGTGCCAGCGCCAGAACATCGCCCACGCCGGGGATCAGGCCAAGGATACTGTCCCAGCCCAACCGGATGCCCAACAATGGCACGCGCAACGCGCTGTCCATCGTGCGGGCAAGACCGCGCAGGCGATCAAGATCGTGCTGAACATCAGGGGAATGGGGCATGGGGCAGGGTGTCCTGTTGGGGGTACTCTGCAGTATAACGCCGGTGAGGGCGGGGACGTTCCGACTAAGAGATCAAGCTCACGCTTCTCGGACACCGATGAGGTTCATCATCCGCTCGAACTCTGACTGGACCGGATCGTGCGCGCGGGCCTTGATCGCGTCGAATTTGACGCGCAGCGCCTTCTTTTCTTCGCCTTTGCAATCATTCCATGGGCGGCCTTGCAGCCCCATGACCAAGACATAATACCCGATGAAGTGCGGACGTTGCCCATTTTGCAGTAAACGCGCGTAGGCCGCATCGGCGCCAAGATCACGCAAGGCTTCGGCAGAATGAATGCCAGCTTTGGCGCAGCTTTGCTCGAACGCGGGGCCAAGATTACGGATTGAGGAAACAGGGTCAGTCATACCCGACTACCTATACCGTAGGCTGCGCTATGTCACTTTCAGATGCTGGCATAATCCGTAAATATCACCGGCTGGGGTTTTTCCTGCGCGGGCATGGGTGGGGCGGATTGCTGCGGCTGGTTCGGTTGCTTGGTCATGGGTCTTCTCCGGTTTGTGTTGGTCTCTCCGTTTCAGGGGCTACCAACGTTCGGGCGGCCCTATTGTTCAGTGTGAAGGTCAAAACTGCCGATACAAAGGCCGGATATGGGCCGTTATGGGGTAAAACTGTGCCATTTAAGCCATGCGTTTTTCGCATATCGACTATGGTTTGCACCTTTGCTGCACCGCCCACATATGACGATCACGGGCAACGAAGCCCTGAAATGGAAAGCTGGAAAATGAAAACCGAAGCTACATACAAAACCGCCACACCGGTCGAAGTCGACCGCCTGCTTGCCGAAGCCAATGCATTGCGTAGTGCCTATATCTCTGCCGCAGTCGCCAAAGCTTCGCGTAAGTTTACCGGCCTGTTCCGCACCGCACCCCGCGGCACGGTTGCAGCCTAAACCGCCAGCGCTTCGCTGACGGAACATACCAAACCGAATGCGGTGGATAGGCCGCCGCATAGACGTGAAAGAAAGAATAGAAAATGAGCTATACTTCCACATATACCGCCGCACCCGTTGCGGGTCTGATGCCCAAGCTGCGCATGTCGTTGAACGCATTCCGCGCCTACAGCGCCGATCAACGCGCCAAACGCCAGACCTTCCGCGAACTGTCGGCGATGAATGACCGAGACTTGGCAGATATCGGTGTTGCACGCGGCGAGATCCGCAATATTGCATCGCAAGCGGTTGCCCTGCGCTAAACCGTTCGTCTAAAGCCACAAGAATTTTCCCGCCGCAAAGTCCTCCCACTTTGCGGCGGTTTTATTTTGTCTGATCAAATGTTTACGGGGTGATTCTTGGCACCGGTAATTCCCCATATCGGCTGTCGTTTGACCCGATATCGTCCCCGAAAACCCCGTCCGCCGCTGCGCCCCCCAAAATAGCGTTTTGCAATCTCACCCCTTGCCAGAATTATATTCCTGACCAAGGATGAATGATACTATCGCGGACTTGCTTGCCGCAGCACCATTGAAGCGCGGCTGCGTCATGTTACCTCCTCATCAGAAGTAACGGAGAATATCATGATCAAACACGCCACACTCACCGCAATCGCCCTTGCTACCGGCGTCAGTGCTGCTCAGGCAGAGACGCTGAATGTCGGCATGTCGGGCGGGTACTTTCCCTTTACCTTTGTGAAGCTCGACGAGCTGCAGGGGTTCGAGGTCGATTTCATCAACGCTGTAGCCAAGGAAACCGGCGACGAGGTCAATTTCGTCACTATGTCGTTTTCCGGTCTGATCGGCGCGTTGGAATCCAACCGGATCGACACCATCGCCAACCAGATCACCATCACCCCCGAGCGCGAGGCGAAATTCGCCTTTTCGCAGCCTTACGTCTTTGACGGGGCGCAGATCGTGGTTAAGGCTGGCAACGAAGACACCATCGGCAGCGTTGAAGACCTGAGCGGGAAAACCGTTGCGGTCAACCTCGGCTCCAACTTTGAGGAGTTGTTGAACGAACTGCCAAATGCGGGCGAGATCGACATTCGCACCTATGAAAGCAACATCGCTCAGGACACAGCGCTTGGTCGGGTGGATGCCTTTGTCATGGACCGCGTCTCGTCCGGCCAGCTGATTGCTGAAAGCCCGCTGCCGCTGGCGCTGGCTGGCAAGCCTTTTAGCGAAATCCGAAATGCGCTGCCGTTCCGCAACGACGACGAAGGCAAAGCCCTGCGCGACCGGTTCGACGTAGCAATCACCAAGTTGAAAGAAGACGGCACCCTGACCGAGATTTCGGAAAAGTGGTTCGGCTCTGACATCACGACAGCCGAGTAAGCCAAGATGCGAGGGCTGGATTTCGAATACATGTGGGGCTTGCTGCCCGTGTTGCTGGGCTATGTCCCGCTGACGCTTTTTATGGCGTTTATCGGCATGGTCTGCGCATTGGTGCTGGCCTCTGCGCTCGCGGTAGAGCGGGTGTTCCGGATTCCGGTCCTCGACGTCTTTGTGCGGCTGTTCATCAGCTTTTTTCGCGGCACGCCGTTATTGGTGCAGTTGTTTCTATTTTATTACGGCTTGCCGCAAGTCCTGGGCTTTCTGGGGAATATTGACGGCGTCACCGCGACGATCATGGGGCTAACACTGCATTTCTCGGCCTATATGGCCGAAAGCATCCGTGCCGCTATTCTGGGCGTGGACCGCAGCCAGTGGGAAGCCGCGCAAGCGGTTGGGATGACCCAAGTTCAGATGATGCGACAGATCATTCTACCACAGGCATCACGCGTCGCCGCGCCGACGCTCGTGAACTACTTTATCGATATGATTAAAGGGACCTCGCTGGCCTTCACCCTTGGCGTGACAGAGCTGATGGGTGCGACCCAGAAAGAAGCAGCCGGCAGCTTCTTGTACTTCGAAGCCTTCCTCGTTGTCGCCGCGATCTACTGGGTGTTAGTCGAAACGCTGGCCTTTGCGCAGCGTCACTTAGAGGTCTATTTGAACAAGGCGCATGCGCGATGACGAAGACAATGAATATTCCAGAGACGGGCAGGGCGACAGGCGACGGAATAACCATCGCGGGCCTGAGCAAATCATTCGGCAGCACCACCGTGTTGAAAGACATCTCGCTTGATATCGCCCAAGGGGAACGGGTGGTGATCATCGGCCCGTCGGGCACGGGAAAATCTACCTTGTTGCGCTGCCTGAACTTTCTTGATGCACCCGACGCGGGCGTTATCCGCATCGGCGATATGTCCGTCGATGCCGCAACCGCGAAACGCCCCGACATTCTAGCGCTGCGCCGGCGGACTTCTTTCGTATTCCAGAACTATGCCCTGTTCGCCAACAAGACCGCACGCGAAAATATCACCCAAGCGTTGATCACCGTGCAAGGCTACAGCAAGGCTGACGCTAACGCGCGAGCCGACGCGACACTGCGCGAAACCGGCCTATCCGAGAAAGCTGACAGCTATCCGGCCGCCCTGTCCGGTGGCCAACAGCAACGCGTGGGTATCGGCCGCGCAATGGCGCTGGATGCAGACCTGATGCTATTTGACGAACCGACATCTGCGCTGGATCCAGAGTGGGTCGGCGAAGTGCTGGACCTGATGCGCCGCGTGGCCGAAAAACGCCAGACCATGCTGATTGTTACACACGAAATCCAGTTCGCACGCGAGATCGCCGACCGGATCATATTCATGGACGAAGGCCGCATCGTCGAACAAGGCACGCCGGCGGAGCTCATTGACGCGCCGAAAGATCCGCGCACCCAATCGTTCCTGCGCCGCGTGACCTAAAGGTTCGTTTTAATGCAGGTGACAAGCCGCGATTGCTAGGCAGAGTCCGGCTCAGTTAAGCTACGTTTTGCATCTGCCGGTTCGAGGTGAATGTTTCGGTGCACTGCTCATTAAACACAGAAACTGGTCTGCCGGCATAGGCCGACTGCGGGACCCTGCGAGTGTAGATGAATGGCGGAGAGACAGGGATTCGAACCCTGGGAACCCGTGAAGGCTCAACGGTTTTCGAGACCGCCCCGTTCGACCACTCCGGCACCTCTCCGCATCGGTGTGGTGCGTCCGTTTAGGATGGATTTTACGGGGTGGCAAGGGGGGCTAGGCCAGTTTTCGCGGACACGGGGAATTTCATTGCTGACAGATCAATTTTGCCTAAGGTCTTGGGTGGAATAACCTCAAAGGAATACCGCGATGCGCCGACTGACCCGTTTACCGTTAACTTTATGTTTTGGATTAGCGGTCATGATCGCCGTGATTGCACCGATGGCGCGGGCTGCCGACAGGGAAAGGGTCGATGCATTTCTGGAAGTTACCGGGTTTGACGTCGCGCTTGAAAGCATCCGGCTGTCTGCTGATTCCGCGCCACAGATGCTGGGTATCAATGCGGATGCCTTTGGCTCTGAATGGTCACGATTGGTACGCGAGGTTTTTGAGACGGATTTGATGCTTGATATGGGGGCGGGCATACTTGCACAGGCTTTGAGCGATGAGGCACTGGACCACGCGTCCAACTTCTATGCTACCGATCTGGGGAAGCGGTTGGTCGCGGCTGAAAACGCCTCTCATATGGAGGAAGACGATGCTGCGAAGTCCGAAGCGGGCGATGCGATTCTGAATGGATTGCGCGGGATTAATTCTCCGCGTGTTGAATTATTGTCGCGCCTGAATGGTGCCAGCGATGTGGAGGAAAGCTCCATAAGGGCACTCCAAGAAGTGCAGGTCAGATTCCTGATGGCAGCGGCCGGCGCGGGGGTTATCGACCTACAGATGGAAGAGCCTGACCTGCGCGAAGCGATGCGCGCGCAGGAACCCGAGATGCGTGCCTCTATCAATGAGAATGCGTTGGCGGGGGCGGCCTATACCTATCAGGCATTTTCGGATGAAGAGGTGCTGGCCTATGCAAAAGCCCTTGAAGACCCACAGATGCAGGAAGTTTATGCGCTGATGAATGCTGTGCAGTTTGAAATCATGGCGAACAGGTACGAACAGGTCGCGCAACGGCTGGGCAATATGCAACCCAGTCAGGACTTGTAATCATGCGGGCGTTTATTGTTGCGGTCGGCCTGTGGCTGCTGGCGCTGCCGGTTTGGGCAGATGCCCGAACCACGGTGCTGGTAGATGTGCTGCGCCTTGGCGAGCTGGCTGAAATCTTGCAGCGCGAGGGACTAGAGAACGCTGAACAGCTGGACAGTGACATGCTGGGCGGGCAGGGCGGACCGGGCTGGGAGCTTCAGGTGCGCGCAATTTATAGTCCGGAACGGATCGTTGAAACCGTTCGCACGGCGCTGGAGGTTGCTTTGGTGGGACAAGAGCGCGAAGATGTCATCAGCTTTTTCGCGCAAGGTACCGGCGCGCAGATCATCGCCCTAGAAAACGAAGCGCGGGCTGCAATCACCGACCCGGAAATCGAAGAGGCTGCGCGCGCGCGGTTTTCTGATCTGGACGGGACCGCGGACGCCCGCCTTGCGCAGATCACCGCATTGATCGACAGCGGCGACATGGTCGAACGGAATGTCGCTGCGGCGATGAACTCCAACTTTCAGTTCATGCGGGGTATGTCCGAGGGTGACGCCCTGCAAATGACGGAGACCGAGATGCTAGCCGACGTCACGCAGCAGCATGACGCGGTCACAGAAGACACCCGCAGTTGGCTGTACAGCTACCTGGCTTTGGCCTATTCTCCGTTGGAGGATGACGCTCTTGAACGCTACATCGCATTTTCGAAAACCGATGCTGGGCGCAGCCTGAACCGCGCCTTGTTTGACGGGTTCGGAGCAGCTTACGAGGACGTTTCCTATGCCCTTGGGCGTGCCGTGGCGCTGAACATGGTCGCCGAAGAACTATAGCCCCTCACGACGCCGCGCCAATATATCCCCGGCGGGCCGCTGTGGCACTTGACATCAGGGGGGCGGTGCATCATACGGCAAGCCTCAACCTAAGGGTGCCCGTTTCGGGTGCCTTTGTTATTTCATGAACATCCCGAAATGGGATGCGCTGTCCGAGGTGGGCCAAGGCCCGACGAACTCCCGAATGGGGACCACAGGATGCGGAAACAGTAAAGGAAGACGCATGTTTGCGGTCATCAAGACAGGCGGCAAGCAGTACAAAGTTCAATCCGGCGATATGCTTCGGGTAGAACGTTTGGCTGCTGACGCGGGCGAAACAGTCCAATTCAACGAAGTTCTCATGCTGGGTGGCGATTCCCCCAAGCTAGGCGCACCTTTGGTTACAGGCGCCGGCGTACAAGCCGAAGTCGTCGATCAGATCAAAGGCGAGAAAGTTATTCACTTCGTCAAGCGTCGCCGGAAGCACTCCTCCAAGCGCACCAAGGGCCACCGTCAAAAACTGACGCTGGTTAAAATCGGCGAGATCTTGTCGTCCGGCGCGGATAAATCCGACGTCAAAGCGGCAATCGGTACCGGTTCCGTGAGCGCCTCTGCCGTGGCTGCCATGGAAGAGCGTTATGCGCTGAACAAAAGCGATCAGGCCGAAATGGCCAAGCGCGTGAAGAACAACCAAGCCGAAGAAAAATCGGCTAAGCCTGTCAAGGCGAAGAAGGCCAAAGCTGCCCCTGCAGCTGAAGGTTCCGACGATCTGAGCAAGATCTCGGGCGTTGGTCCGGTTATCGTTGGCAAGCTGAACGGTGAAGGCATCACAACCTTCGCACAGATCGCTGCTTGGACAGACGCTGACGTCGAAGCTATCGAAGAGAAACTGTCGTTCAAAGGTCGCGTCGGTCGTGAAGACTGGATCGCACAGGCCAAAGAACTCGCAAAAGGCTAAGGAGAGACACCAATGGCACATAAAAAAGCAGGCGGCTCATCCCGTAACGGCCGCGACTCAGCAGGTCGTCGTCTTGGCGTGAAGAAATATGGCGGCGAAGCTGTCATTCCCGGCAACATCCTAGTGCGCCAGCGCGGTACAAAGTACTGGCCGGCTCAAGGCGTTGGCATGGGCAAGGATCACACGATCTTTGCTGTCGTCGACGGCAAGGTTCAGTTCCACAAAGGGCTGAAGAACCGGATGTTTATTTCGGTCCTGCCAGTGGCGGAAGCCGCAGAGTAAGCCGCGCCCGAGAGGTCTAAAAATTTAGGGATCGGCGGAAACGCCGGTCCCTTTTCTTTTCCATCGCCCAGTGTTCTTCTATTAGGGAAGGCCGTTGTGTCAGGATCGGATTGCCCCGCCTTGAATGGCAGGATTATCAGTCTGCGTTCGGGCTGCTGCGGTGCGTCAAGCCATACGAAAGACACGGTCAACCGCTCTGCACTGACATCTTTTAGTGCTTTGCCGCAAAGGAAGCTCGGTTTCGGCAAACTGGGAAATCAGGCTTGAGTGGCTGATACATCAAGGCTGCGAGGGACGGTGCTTGGACACCGTTGGGAGAGACGATATTTGAGATGGACACTGGCCGCGCTGACGGTGGCCCCTGTCTTGTTCGTGCCGTTCGGAGGAGGAACATAGCGATGGAAGATTTAACAATGTCGCAACAGCAAGTGATTGCAACAGAACGGTTTGACCTGCGCCCTGTGCGTCTTTCGGATCGTGGCATGATTGAACATTACGCCAGCGATCCACGGGTTGCGATGCGCACCGCCTCTATTCCGCACCCGCTGCCGCCGGGGGTGATCGAAAGCTATGTAACACGCGCGACCAGCACGCCGCGAACCGAAGATGTTTGGGTGATGGACGGGCTGAAAACCGGTGGTTCCGAGGTAATGGGCGTCATTTCCCTGATCCGAATGGACCGAGACCAATCCGAAGTTGGATATTGGGTGGCCCCTGCGTTCTGGAATACGCATCTGGCCTCCGAAGCCGTGCAGGCGCTGGTACAAGCCAACCCGCTGCACAACCAAAATATGTTTGCCTCGGTGTTTCGCGACAACCCTGCGTCTGCCAAAGTGTTGACAAATGCGGGCTTCCGCTATCTTGGCAATGCTGAAACCTATTGTCTGGCCCGCGAGACCTGCGTACCTACCTGGACGTATAGCTGCAAACTATGACCACACGTGCCCCGAAAGGCCTTTTAGATGAAGTTTCTTGACCTGTGCAAAGTCTACATCCGCTCTGGCGGAGGCGGGGGCGGTTGCGTGTCTTTCCGGCGCGAAAAATACATCGAATATGGTGGCCCTGATGGTGGCGACGGCGGGTCTGGTGGCTCTGTCTGGGCCGAGGCCGTCGACGGGCTGAACACGCTGATCGACTTTCGCTACCAGCAACACTTCTTTGCCAAGAACGGCCAGCCCGGCATGGGCAAACAGCGCACCGGCAAAGATGGGGACGATATTATCCTCCGCGTGCCCGTAGGGACCGAGATCCTCGACGAGGATCAGGAGACCGTACTGGTGGACATGACAGAGCTTGGCCAACGGGTTGAACTGGCGCGCGGTGGGAACGGCGGCTGGGGTAACCTGCACTTCAAATCAGCTACGAACCAAGCACCCCGTCGCGCGAACCCCGGTCAGGAGGGGGTTGAACGTACCGTTTGGCTGCGGCTCAAGCTGATCGCGGATGTGGGACTATTGGGTCTGCCGAACGCGGGCAAATCGACCTTCCTTGCCGCCACATCCAACGCGCGACCAAAGATCGCGGATTATCCCTTTACCACGCTGCATCCTAACTTGGGCGTTGTCGGGGTGGATAACACCGAATTCGTCGTTGCCGATATTCCCGGCTTGATCGAGGGCGCATCCGAAGGGCGGGGTCTGGGTGATCTGTTCTTGGGCCATGTCGAACGCTGCGCGGTGCTGTTGCACCTGATCGACGGCACCTCCGACACCGTTGCCGAAGACTACCGGACCATCATCAATGAACTCGAAGCCTATGGCGGCGAGCTAGCGGATAAACCTCGTATCACAGTGCTGAACAAGATTGATGCACTGGACGAAGATGATCGCGTAACCGCCCGGGAAGAATTGGAAAAAGCCTGCGGAGGCGAGGTTATGATGATGTCTGGCGTCGCCCGCGAAGGGGTCATCGAGGTCCTGCGCGCACTGCGTGGCCAGATTGACGACGACCGGCTACGTTTCCGCACCGAAGACGAAGAAGAGGCACCTTGGCAGCCTTAAGCGACGGCAATCGTATTGTTGTAAAAATCGGCTCTGCGCTTTTGGTAGATCGCGCAACCGGGCAGCTGCGCTCTGACTGGCTGCAAAGTCTGGCGCAGGATGTGGCGTGGCTCAAGGGGCAGGGCAAGGACGTGGTGCTGGTGTCTTCTGGCTCGATCGCTTTGGGGCGGGGAGTGCTTGGGCTGCCCGCCACCACGCTCGCGCTCGAGCAATCACAGGCCGCTGCCGCTGTCGGGCAAATCCGCCTTGCCCGCGCTTACGAAGAAGCGCTGGAGCCCTACGGGATCACCGCAGCACAGGTGCTTGTCACCCTCGAAGACAGCGCGGACCGTCGGCGGTATCTCAACAGCCGGGCCACGATGGAACAGCTGTTGTCCATGGGCGCGGTGCCGATCGTCAATGAAAACGACACTGTCGCAACGGATGAGATCCGCTTTGGCGACAACGACCGGCTCGCAGCCCAAATTGCCGTGACCGTCGCTGCGGACCGTCTGATCCTGCTTTCCGACGTTGATGGCTTTTATTCGGCCAACCCCAACGACGACCCCGACGCCATCCGCTATGATGTCATCAGCACAATTACCCCAGAAATCGAAGCGCAGGCAGGTGACGCGGGCTCGGGCCTGTCCAAAGGTGGCATGAAGACAAAGCTGATGGCCGCAAAAACCGCCACGGCCGCGGGCTGCGCCATGGCGATATCCGAAGGGTCACCCTTGCGGCCCTTGCTGGCGCTGGAAAACGGTGCGAACGCGACGTGGTTCACCGCGCAATCTGACCCACAAACTGCGCGTAAACAATGGATTACGGCGATCAAACCCCGCGGCAGTGTCACATTAGATGCAGGCGCTGTCGCCGCCATGTCCAAGGGCAAATCGCTTTTGCCAGCGGGGGTGACCGCTGTCGCCGGCCCGTTCGGGCGCGGCGATTCCGTGGCGCTTTTGGACCCCGACGGGCGTCCCATCGGGCACGGGCTGACGCGGTATACCTCGGCTGAAGCAACATTAATCAAGGGGCGGCAATCCTCTGAAATCGAAGAAATATTAGGCGCGCCGGGGCGTGCTGCGTTGATCCACCGGGATGATCTTGCGCTTTCCTAACGTCCAAATGGTTTAAAATCCTCGCCGAAGGCTTTAGGTAGAGAATAACTCGAAATCATAAAAAGCAGTAATTAGGGTATGACCTTGGATATGACACAGACAGACGACATTCCCGCGTTGATGGCAGATATCGGCGCGCGCGCCAAAGCTGCCGCCGCGACGTTGGGCTTTGCCAGTGCCGATCAAAAGCAGACCGCGCTGGAAAAAGCCGCTGATGCTTTGGTCGCGAGCAGCGCCGATATTCTGGCGGCAAATGCCAAAGATCTTGAATTCGGCCGAGACAAGGGGCTGTCCGACGCAATGATGGACCGGCTGCTGCTCGACGACGCACGGATCAGCGCGATTGCCGACAGCTTGCGCAGCATCGCAGCCCAAGATGATCCCGTCGGGCAGGTGCTGACCGAATGGGACCGGCCCACCGGCCTCAACATCCAGCGCGTGCGCACGCCATTGGGCGTCATTGGGGTGATTTATGAATCGCGCCCCAATGTAACAGCCGACGCTGGGGCACTTTGCCTAAAGGCCGGCAATGCCGTGATCTTGCGGGGCGGTTCCGAAAGCTTTCATTCTTCCCGCGCGATCCACGCTGCGCTGGAAGTCGGGCTCGAAGCGGCTGGCCTGCCAGCGGATTCGATCCAGCTGGTGCCTACACGCGACCGTGCGGCCGTCAGTGAAATGTTGACCATGACCGACACGATTGACGTGATTGTACCGCGCGGCGGCAAGGGTCTGGTTGGTTTGGTTCAACGCGAAGCGCGGGTCCCGGTCTTCGCCCACCTCGAAGGGATCGTGCACATCTATATCGATGAAAATGCTGACCCTGAAAAAGTGTTGAAGGTCGTGTTGAACGCCAAAACCCGCCGCACCGGCATTTGCGGATCGGCCGAATGCTTGCTGATTCACGAAAAAGTAGCGCGGACCATGGGCAAGGGTGTGATCAAGGCCCTGCTGGATGCCGGCGTCGAGGTGCGCGCAGACGGGGAGCTATCCGAGATCGAAGGCACCGTGGCAGCGACGCCCGACGATTGGGGTCACGAATATCTTGATATGATCATCGCGGCCAAGACCGTGGGCAGCATTGACGAAGCGATCACCCATATCCGGACTTACGGGTCGAACCACACTGACTGTATCATCACCGAAGACGATGCCGCCGCGACCAAATTTATGACGCGGCTCGATTCAGCGATCCTGATGCACAACGTATCCACGCAATTCGCGGACGGGGGCGAGTTTGGCATGGGGGCAGAGATTGGCATCGCCACGGGTAAGATGCACGCTCGTGGCCCTGTGGGCGCAGAGCAGCTGACCAGCTTCAAGTATCTCGTGCGCGGCGATGGTGCGGTGCGCAGCTAATCCTTGATACTTAGCGTGATTGTTGTCTCGGTCACGATAGACTTTAACTGTTGCCCGCTGTCTTTCACGATGGCGGGCAACAAGCCGAACTGAACCTGAGCAGGCAGCAGCCGCTCTGCCATTGGTCGCCCTGCCAACACACCCCATAGTGCTGCGTTAATATTCAGACGGTCGGCAGTCCCCGTAATATCCCACCCCGTAGTGCGGTGCTCGATTTCGATCCGACCGCCATAGGGCATCCCCGTTTCCAGACAGAGCAGCCCCAAAAACACCATCCGCAGGGCGCTTCGCGAGGGAGCCACCCCCACGGGCCAGATCACCTCCCATTTGGACTGCGCATAGAGGTCGCGTAGGATATCGGTGGTCTCTTGTGCCGCGACAGGCTGCGTAGTGCCACTGCCAAAGGCCACGCGAAAGAACCGCAACCGCGCACTGGCGTTACGCACGCTTTCGTCGATCAACGCGACTTCGGGGCTCATGTTCATGCCCGACATCAAAAGCAGTTCAAGCCCATTGTTGATCGCGCCCACGGGCGATATCAAGTCGTGACAGATACGGCTGCCGATTAACGCGGCGAAATCAGTGTCGGTCTCAGCCATAGGAATACCTCTCTTATAAAGTTGCCCGCGCTTTGAACGGCCGCACTGTACAGCAAAAAGGACGCACGTTTGGAAGACCTCAATGCGATACTGACACCCGGAATGCTGGTACGCCACCCTTCGTATCCCGATTGGGGTGTGGGGCAGGTGCAAAGCAACATCGGCGGCAAGGTCACGGTAAATTTTCGCAGCGAGGGCAAGATCGTGGTCGACAGCTTTCGGGTGATGCTCACCCCTGTCTTTGATGAAGGCTCTTCGTTAGCAAATCGTTAATTTTTCGCGGAAAAGCACCGCTACGCGGTGCAAGCATTGCGCGACAGGCAGTAACTGCCTATTTATCCGCATAATTGCGACCGGAGACGAAACCAGCTCATGACCATTGCAAAAGCGGCAGAGTTCGAAGTCCGTCTGGCGCGCACCCAAGCGGAGCTTCATGCGGCACAGCGGCTGCGCTATGATGTCTTTGTCACCGAACTGGGTGCGGGCGGCTCTTTGGTTGATCACGACAACAGGCTTGAAGTCGATCAATACGACGATTTTGTCGATCATTTGCTGCTTATCGACCGTAAAACCGCGCAGACGGTTGGTGTCTACCGTCTGATCCGCCGCTGCATGGCGACGCGGGCAGGCGGGTTCTATTCCGAAAACGAATATGATTTGACCGCGTTGAAATCCTCTGGGCGTGAAATCCTTGAGCTTGGGCGGTCGTGTCTGCATCCATCCTATCGCGGCGGCATCGCTATGCACCAGCTTTGGGCGGGGCTTGCATCCTATGTGGCGCGCCACGAGATCGAGATCCTGTTCGGCGTGGCAAGCTTTCACGGGACCCAAGCGGATGCTCTCGCAGAGCCTTTGTCGTTGCTGCACCACGCCTATCTTGCGCCCCCCGAACTGCGGGTCACGGCTTTGCCTAAAGCGCGGCAGAAGATGGACCTGATCCCCGCGGATACGCTGAACCGTCGACAGGCGATGGTACAAATGCCCAGCCTGATCAAAGCCTACCTGCGGCTTGGCGGCTGTGTGGGCGAGGGGGCCTTTATCGATCATGACTTTAACACAACGGACGTACTTTTGATGCTCGACACCGCGCGGCTCAGCAAACGGCAGGCCAAGATTTACAGCGGGCAACCCGCGTGAGCGCGGCTTGGGACAGCGCCGATCACCCGGCACTAGACGACATCGGGCCACTGGGGTGGGCGCTGGCGTTGATCCGCGGCCTTGTCCTGGCGACCGTGGTCTTTACAGGGCTGCTGGTCCTGCTAGCCATCCGCCTGATTGAGCGCCCCTTATGCGGGCAAGGCCGCCCCGTCACACCGCATATCACGCAAACGGTCTGTTACATTGCGTTCTGGATCATGGGATTGCGCCGCGAAGTCGTGGGCACGCCCATGCGCCACCGTGGTGCGGTTGTCGCCAATCACACAAGCTGGCTCGATATCTTCAGCCTGAACGCCGCACAGCGGATTTATTTCGTATCAAAGTCTGAGGTCGCCAGCTGGCCCGGCATCGGGTGGCTGGCCAAGGCGACCGGCACGCTGTTCATTGAACGCAGCCCCAAACATGCTCGCAAACAGACCGAGATTTTCCAGCAACGACTGCTTGATAATCACCGGCTGCTGTTCTTTCCTGAAGGCACCAGCACCGACGGCAAGCAAGTATTGCCGTTCAAAACAACGCTGTTTCAATCGTTCTTTGCGCCAGAGCTGCGCGATGCGATCTGGGTTCAGCCTGTCACCGTGCTTTATACTGCGCCGCTTGGGGCCGATCCGCGGTTCTATGGCTGGTGGGGTGACATGAGCTTTGGCGGGCATCTGGTGCGCACGCTGGCGTCCGCGCGGCAGGGGAAAGTGACCACGATCTACCACACGCCACTGGCCGTCGCCGATTTCGACAACCGCAAAACGCTGGCCCAAGCCTGCGAAACACAGGTCCGTAGTGCGCATCCGTCGGTTCGAATAGCAGCCCCAAACACCGCGGAACTGCGCTGAGATAGACGTTTAAGCGGCGAAATATGCGGCTTGAGCCTTGCGAAGCGTTCAAAACCGGACTATACGCGCGTCACTTAAACCCGCAGTCGGGGTTGGGCCTTTGGGGGAGAAATCCTCAAACGTCCGCCGGTTGGTCCCATTCTGGGATCGAGACCCCCGATGAGGCAAAACCGGAAAGGTATAAAGACATGGCTCTTCCTGAGTTCTCCATGCGCCAACTGCTTGAAGCAGGCGTACACTTTGGTCACCAAACACAGCGCTGGAACCCACGTATGGGTCCGTTCATCTACGGCGCGCGTAACGGCATCCACATCATGGACCTTACACAGACTGTTCCAATGCTGGATCAAGCTCTGCAAGTTATCCGTGATACCGTCGCCAAAGGCGGCAGCATTCTTTTCGTTGGTACCAAGCGTCAGGCTGCTCAGCCGATCGCCGACGCCGCAGAGAAATGCGCACAATACTACATGAACCACCGTTGGTTGGGCGGCACGCTGACAAACTGGCAGACTGTTTCCAAATCCATCCAGCGCCTGAAGTCCATCGACGAACAGTCCGAGCGTGGCTTTGGCGGTCTGACCAAGAAAGAGCGTCTTGGCATGGAGCGTGACCAGTTCAAACTGGAAGCATCGCTTGGTGGTATCCGTGAAATGGGCGGTCGCCCTGACCTGATCTTCGTCATCGACGTCAAAAAAGAAGCACTGGCCGTGGCCGAAGCGAACAAACTGGGCATCCCCGTTATCGCTGTTGTCGACACCAACTGCTCGCCCGATGGGATCGACTATATCATCCCAGGCAACGACGACGCTGCACGCGCGATCCACCTGTACTGCGATCTGGCCGCTCGTGCCGCGCTGGACGGTATGTCCGCTCAGCTGGGTGCCGCAGGCGTTGATATCGGTGCGATGGAAGAAGCGCCCGAAGAAGAAGCCCTGATCGACGGTGGCGTCGAAGTTGGCAACGCTTCGGAAGAAACCGTATCGAACGACGCAATGGCCAAAGACGCACCTCTGGATATCGAATCCAAGAAGGAAACGCTGGCCGACGCCAAGTCGTAAGCGACGCGAAAAGAGACGGGCAGGGGGCTGCTTTCCCTGCCTGTCACACCACCACTACATGATTGAGACAGTGGTGCAGGAAGTCCTGCCCCTCAATTTATCCCAATTCAAGGAGAACCAAAGCGATGGCAATTACAGCATCCATGGTCAAAGAACTGCGCGACACAACTGGTGCCGGCATGATGGACGCCAAAAAAGCGTTGACTGAAACTAACGGCGACATGGAAGCCGCCGTTGATTGGCTGCGCACCAAAGGTCTGGCGAAAGCTGCCAAGAAATCCGGTCGTACCGCAGCCGAAGGCCTCGTTGCCGTTAAGGTTGACGGCGGTCGCGGTGTTGCTGTCGAAGTAAACTCCGAAACCGACTTTGTTGGTAAAAACGCAGACTTCCAGAAAATGGTTTCCGGTATCGCAGACGTCGCAACCGGCGTTTCCGACCTTGATGCACTGAACGCGGCTGACATGGGCGGCAAGCCTGTTTCCACCGTCATCACCGACGCCATCGCAAAAATCGGCGAGAACATGTCGGTTCGCCGCATGCAATCCATCGAAGGCGAACAGGTCGTGTCCTACGTGCACAACGCAGTGGCACCTGGCATGGGCAAAATCGGTGTTCTGGTCGCAATGACCGGCGGCAACGAAGAGCTGGGCAAACAGATCGCGATGCACATCGCTGCTGTAAACCCTGCGTCCTTGTCCGAAGCAGATCTGGACCCGGCTGTTGTTGAAAAAGAAAAGCAGGTTCAAATGGATATCGCACGAGAGTCCGGCAAGCCCGAAGCTGTGATCGAAAAAATGATCACCGGTCGTATGCAGAAATACATGTCCGAAGTGACACTGCTGAACCAAGCGTTCGTTGTGAACCCTGACCTGTCCGTAGGTAAGGCCGCAGAAGAAGCAGGCGCGACCATCACCGGTTTCGTCCGTTTGGAAGTTGGCGAAGGCATCGAAGTCGTCAAAGAAGATTTCGCAGCAGAAGTCGCGAAAGCCGCCAAAGGCTAAACTGCAATACAGCAGACAAAGAAAAGGGCGAGGGCGCATCAGCACCTTCGCCCTTTTTCATTTAAAATCAGTTGTTAAGGGGCGGCACTTAAGCCTTCAAATGAACTTTCAGCGCGTCGAGCGCCATTAGATAGCCGGTGGCACCAAAGCCGCAGATTTGGCCCAGTGCCACTGGCGCGATGTAAGACCGATGACGAAACTCCTCGCGCGCGTGGATATTGCTAAGGTGAACCTCGACCACGGGAAGCTCTACCGAAGCGATCGCATCCATTAGTGCAATCGACGTATGGGTATAGGCACCAGCATTCAATATAATCGCAGCATGCTTACCCTTGGCGGCGTGGATCAGATCGATCAGCGCGCCTTCATGATTGGACTGCTCGAACGCGATATCAAACCCCAGCGATTTTGCTTTATCGCTGCATATGGCATGCACGTCGGCCAAGGTCGTTTTGCCATAAACATCGGGTTGGCGCGTGCCAAGCAAGTTCAGGTTCGGACCGTTGAGGATCAGAATGGATGTCATAGTCGTGACCTTGTTGTTACAGTATGATTGTTGGGGCGTAGCATAGGCGCTTTGGCGGAGTTAGTCTTTCTTTTCAGGGAATTCGACCGGACCACCGAGCTTCTCCCACGTTGAGAAACCTTCGCGCAGATGCACCGCGTCAAAGCCCATGTCTTGCAGCGTCGCCGTGGTGATCGCAGAGCGCCATCCAGAGGCGCAGTGAAACACAAAGGTTTTATCCTCGCCGAAGACCTCTTTGAAATACGGGCTATCGGGATCGACCCAGAATTCGATCATCCCACGGGGCGCGTGAAAGCTGCCGGGAATATAGCCGCTGCGCTGGCGTTCACGGATATCGCGCAGATCAACGACCACGACGTCTGGGTCGTTCAGCATCGCGATCAGATCAGGCGTTTCGATCTCGCGGATGCGCGCACGGGCGGCAGCAACCATATCCGCCGAAGACATCTTGAGCGTCATATTCTTCCTTTCACTCTGGGGCTGTTGCCAGTCCGCGTCGCGTCCTGTTGCATCAGCGTTGTCGATGTGGATTATGTCACGCAGAACAACAGGGTAAAGGGAGAAGCAGCGCGGACGCTGAACCGATACTGCGGTGAACAAAATGGGTGTAGATCCGTTAATTTGCAATCAATTTCAACAGATAACCAGTCATATTTGCATCTTTACATCAACCGCAGCGCATCAATATTTTACATAATACTGATTATAGGCTTCAGACAAACCGGCCTCGCTTCACTCTCACGCCCCTTATTAACAGGATAAAATCATGAAACTTTGCCGTATCGAAACCGCCGATGGCATCAAACCTGCGATCGTCGACGCAGATGGTGCCGCGCGTGACCTATCGCAACATCTATCTGACATTGAACTCTCCAGCATGGCACCCGCAGCGCTCGATAAGTTACGCAGCCTGGATGTAACGACGTTGCCCTTGATCTCTGGTCGTTTTGCACCGGTTATCAATGACATACGCCGCATTTTGTGTATCGGACTGAATTATTCAGACCACGCGGCCGAAGCTGGGATGGCTGTACCTGATCATCCCATCCTGTTCAGCAAGCTCTGTGCTGCTACAGGTGCCAATGAACCGATCATCATCCCCAAGGATTCAGAAAAAACCGATTGGGAGGTCGAGCTTGCGGTCGTTATCGGCACCAAGGCGCAGCATGTAACAGAAGCGGATGCGTTATCTCATGTGGCGGGCTACGCGACCTTCAACGACGTGTCAGAACGTGCCTTTCAGACTGAATTCGGCGGTCAATGGGTCAAGGGCAAGTCCTGCGACAGTTTTGCCCCCATCGGCCCGTATCTGGTGACCGCTGATGACGTTCCAGATCCTCAGAACCTTGATTTATGGCTGGATGTGAACGGCACCCGCCGCCAAACCGGCAACACCAGCACAATGGTGTTTTCTGTGGCCGAAATTATCTCTTTTCTCAGCCGTTTCATGACCTTACTGCCCGGAGATGTGATCGCCACTGGCACACCGCCCGGTGTGGGTATGGGGTTCAAACCGCCGATCTATCTACAAACCGGCGATGTGGTCGAGCTTGGCATCGAAGGATTGGGCGATCAACGTCAAGAAGTCATTAAATACAACGGGTAAGCGTCCTAACCTAATGCATAACCTGCACCGCGCACCGTGCGGATCGGATCATCGCCGCCGTGGGACGTCAGCGCTTTGCGCAGACGGGCGATGTGAACATCAACGGTGCGCGTGTCGACATAGATATCGCGCCCCCAAACGTGATCTAGCAACTGGTCACGGCTGAAGACACGGCCGGGCCGCTCAAGCAACGTCACAAGCAAACGGTATTCTGTTGGCCCCAGCTTTAGCTCGTGCGCAGCACGGTTTACACGGTGACGTTCTGGATCAAGCGTAATGTCGGCATAGCTGAGCGCCGCACCGGAGGACGCAGGCCGCACGCGGCGCAGCTGCGTGCGCACGCGGGCCATCAGCTCACGCATCGAATAGGGTTTTACCACATAATCATCTGCGCCCGTTTCCAGCCCGCGCACGGTGTCCACCTCTTCGGATCGTGCCGACAGCATAATCACGGGGATATTGCGCGTATCTTCGCGGGTCTTAAGCTGACGACAGACCTCTATCCCGCTTAGCAGAGGCATCATCCAATCAAGGATAACCAGGTCGGGCAGCGCCTCTGCAACCAGCAGGATCGCTTCCTCGCCATTCTCGGCACGCCGTACGTCAAACCCTTCTGATTCAAGGTTATACGCCAGAATTTCGCGCTGTGCGGGTTCGTCTTCTACCAACAAGATTTGAGGCTGAGCGGCAGACATGGCCCTACCCCTTCAGCTTGGTGGAGGTGTTGTCGGCCTTGGGGCGATCCTCGTCCGGATGGGTACCGGTTACCAGATAGACAACCTGTTCCGCGATGGATGTGACAAGATCGCCCATGCGTTCAACGTTCTTGGCAATGAAATGAAGGTGCATGCACGATGTGATATTGCGCGGGTCTTCCATCATGAAGGTCAGGAATTCGCGAAACAGCGCATTATACATCTGGTCGACGTCTTCGTCCCGCGCGATCACATCCATAGCCAGTTCTGCGTCGCGCTGAACATAGCAATCAAGCGCGTCCTTGAGCATGGATTCAACCGTCTTACACATGCGACGAATGGCACCAGTACTGTCGGCAACAGCAGGAAGCTGCGCCAACACGCTATTTCGCTTGGCCATATTTTTTGCATAGTCGCCAATACGTTCCAAGCTGGCGCTAATCTTTATGACGCTTAGGATCAATCGCAAATCAACAGCCGTCGGCGCACGCAGCGCGATAATACGGGCGGCCCGTTCGTTGATCAGCTCTTCGAGCGCGTCAATGGCTTTGTCCCCGCCGCGCACCTGATCGGCCAGCTCTTCGTCACGGGTTTCCAGCGACTGTGCGGCAAGGCGAATGGCATCTTCGACCATCCCGCCCATTTTCATGATCTGCGCTTGAACGCTTTCCAGGTCACGGTCAAAAGCAGAGGCAATGTGTTGTTCTTGCATGATACTTATCCAATCCGGCCAGTGATATAGCTTTCCGTCCGAGGGTCCTCGGGCGATGTGAAAATCTTGTCAGTCTCACCGAACTCAACCAGATTGCCGAGGTGGAAGAACGCCGTTCTCTGGCTCACCCGTGCGGCCTGCTGCATGGAGTGTGTGACAATCACGACCGAATAATCCTGACGCAGTTCGTCGATCAGCTCTTCGACTTGCGCGGTCGCAATCGGATCCAACGCGGAACAGGGTTCGTCCATCAGCAGAACTTCGGGCTCTGTCGCGACCGCGCGTGCGATACACAGACGTTGCTGCTGACCGCCCGACAGGCCGGTGCCCGGCGCGTGCAGGCGGTCTTTGACCTCGTTCCAGATGGCGCCGCGTTTCAGCGCACGCTCAACGATATCGTCCAGCTCTGACTTATTGCGGGCAAGACCGTGGATGCGGGGCCCATAAGCAACGTTGTCATAGATCGATTTCGGGAACGGGTTAGGCTTTTGGAAGACCATACCGACCTTGGCGCGCAATTGTACCGGATCAACCGCGCTGTCATAGATGTCTTCGCCATCAATCAAGATATCGCCTTTGACAGTGCAGATATCAATCGTATCGTTCATCCGATTGATACAGCGCAGAAAAGTCGATTTGCCACAGCCTGACGGACCGATAAAGGCAGTGACAGTTTTGTCTTGGATATCAACCGACACGTCTTTGATCGCGTGGGTGTCACCATAGTAAACCTGCACGTTGCGGGCGGCGATTTTTGTTTTGTGAGTTGTCACGTCCGTCTCCGAAATTACGTTGTCTTTCATTGCCTTGCCTCTCATTCTTACCAGCGCCGCTCGAACCTGCGCCGCAACATGACGGCGATGGCGTTCATGGTGATCAAAAAGACCAGCAGGATGATGATACCGCCCCAAGCACGTTCATAGAATGCCGGATCAGCGCGTTTCGCCCATTCGTAGATTTGCGCCGGCATGGCAGAGTTGGGGTCCATCAGACCCGATGCAATGCCGTCAGGCGGGTTCGACGCGATAAAGCCCACCATACCGATCAGCAGCAAAGGGGCCGTTTCGCCAAGGGCTTGGGCCAGACCGATGATCGTGCCGGTCAGGATGCCGGGTGCGGCAAGGGGCAGCACGTGGTGGAACACCGATTGCATTTTGGATGCCCCTACCCCCAACGCCGCGTCACGGATACTGGGGGGCACCGACTTCAAAGACGCGCGGGTCGAAATAATGATCGTGGGCAACGTCATCAACGTCAGGACCAGCCCACCCACCAGCGGGGCGGAGTTTGGCAGGTGCATATAGTTGATAAAGACCGCCAGACCCAGAATACCGAACACAATAGACGGCACCGCTGCGAGGTTAGAAATATTCACCTCGATGATGTCTGTCAGCAGGTTCTTGGGCGCGAATTCCTCTAGGTAGATCGACGCAGCGACCCCAATGGGCAGTGCCAGCGCCAGCACTACCAGCATCATGAACAGCGATCCGATCATCGAAACGCCCATGCCGGCGGCTTCTGGCCGTGCGTCCGACGCGTCAGAACCAGTGATAAAGTCGACGTTAAACCGCTTGTCCAGCGCCCCGTCCGCAATCAGCGCATCCACCAGATCAAGCTGCTCTGTGTTGATGCTTTTGTCGTTGGCGATGCTCTCGCGGGTTACACGGCCCTTCAGGTATCCGTCGACGCGGCTGTTGGTCAGGAATTCGAAATCCACCGCAGTCCCGATCAGTTCGGGGTTCGCCAACACAAAGTCGCGCAGCTGTGCCGCCGCATCTTTAGAGATGATCGCACCCATTTCCTTGGGCTTCAAATCTGTGGTGATCCCGGCTTTTGCGACTTTGGCATCCAGTGCGGCAGCCATCAACGGAGCATAGCCAAAGGTCGAGACCTTCTTGATCTCTTCGATGTCACGATTACCGGTTTTGTCCAGCTTTTCCTCAAGCAGCTGAACGTTCAGCGTCAGAAATGTCTGTTGAAACGCTCCTGCGCCGCGGCCGATGATTGTGGTCAGCAAGATCGCAAGCATCAGCAGGCCGACAGCAATGGCGGCGATGCCATAGGCTTTGAACCGGGCTTCGGCGCGGTTGCGTTTTACAGTACGTGCATCTGGTTTCAGCAGCGATTGGCGCGGCTTTGCGGGGTTGGGCATATCGGTCATTCGTACTGCTCCCGGTATTTGCGCACGATCAGAAGCGCTAGAACGTTCAGCCCCAAGGTTAACACAAACAGCGTCAGACCAAGGGCAAAGGCGACCAGCGTTTCAGGGCTGGCAAAGTCGGTATCCCCTGTCAGCTGGCTGACAATGCGGGTGGTGATGGTGGTCATCGCATCAAGCGGATTGCCCGAGATGCGGGCGATAGCCCCTGCCCCCAGCACAACGATCATCGTCTCGCCGATGGCACGGCTTGCCGCGAGCAACACGGCCCCCACGATGCCCGGCAGTGCGGCAGGAAGCACAACTTGGCGGATGGTTTCCGAATGGGTTGCCCCCAGACCGAACGACCCGTCGCGCATCGACTGTGGTACCGCGTTGATGATGTCATCGCTGAGCGACGAGACAAACGGGATCAGCATGATGCCCATGACCAGCCCTGCCGTCAGAACAGATGTGGCCCCACTCATCCAGTCGACACCCAGCAGTCCGTCGTCGCCACGCCCAAAGACTTTGACCAGAAACGGACCGACCGTCAGCAGGGCAAACAGACCGTAAACGATGGTCGGGATGCCCGCGAGGATTTCTAACAGGGGTTTGGCAAAGGCGCGTACTTTGCTGTTGGCGTATTCAGACAGGTAGATCGCGGCAAAAAGACCGATCGGCACAGCCACCAGCAAAGCGATGATCGAGATATACAAGGTGCCCCACAGCAGCGGCAGGATCGACAGTTCACTGTCGCCACGAAAGTTCGGAGCCCATGTCGTGCCTAGGAAGAAATCCTGCCACGGATGCAGGCGGAAGAAGTTCAATGTCTCGAACAGCATCGACAGCACGATGCCCACGGTTGTCAGGATCGCCAGCGACGCAGCAAGGATGAGCAACCCCAGCAGAAACCGTTCAACCGTATTGCGCGCCCGAAAATCAGCGCGCGCGGTGCGCAGCGCGATAAACATCCCGCCCAATACAAGCACGCTGATCACAGCGATCATCAGCCAACGGCCGGTGACCTCCATGCTGCGATAGCGTTGCGCTGCCGCCAGTACCTCTGGCGTGACGTCAGAGCCAAGTGCAACGCCGTTCCCCGCCAGAAGCGCACGTACATCGGTGGCGGTCACATCCAAATCGCGGGCGCTGTCGGCATCCAGCGTGCCGCTTTGCACGGCAGCATCCAGCCCGTTGGCCACGCGGCGCACGTCGCTCATGACCAGATTGACCGAAGACCCTTCGTTCACGGCACTTTGCGGGATCATGTCGATCACCGCGTTCTGGATCAGCATCGGCTGGACCAGCATCCAGATCGCCAGCACAAACAGCGCCGGAATGGCGGTGAGCATCGCGGCGTTATAGCCATAATAATTCGGGAGGGAGTGCAGCTTGCGCGAATCGCCCGAAACAGACGACATGGCCCGGCTGCGTACCAGACCAAAGGCAAGGACTGTTAATATCAAAACAACGACAACTAAGAGCGTGGTTGAACCCACATTGAATAAATCGCGCATGGTGGCCCTCGGTCGTGGCCTGTGTCAGGCCATCATTGTTTGGAAAGTATCAGTCGGCAGCAAAAAACCGGAGACGCCTTGCAGCGCCTCCGGATCGCAAGGCAGGGTTTAGGAACCGCTGCCCAATACAGTTTCGTCAGCAACAACCGACTGTGTTTTCGCCAGCTCTGGATCGGCAACCAGACCGTATTCGGCCAAAGGACCGTCGGGGCCTGCAATCTCGTCCGCCACGAAGAATTCAGCGTATTCTTTCAAGCCTGGGATCACGCCGATGTGTGCTTTCTTGACGTAAAAGAACAGCGGGCGCGATACCGGGTAGTCGCCGCTCGAGATGGTTTCAACTGTGGGCTCGACGCCGCCCATGTTGGCAACGGTTAGCTTGTCTGTGTTGTTCTCGTAGAACGCCAGACCGAATACGCCGATGCCGTCTTTGTTGCTTTCGATGCGGGCAAGCGTTTCGGTGTAGTCACCGTCAATGTCCACGGACACACCATCGGTGCGCAGGGAAATACATGCTTTTTCAGCCGCTTTCTTGTCGTCGCCGTTCGCTGCTTTGAAAGCTTCGAAATCGCCAGTGGCTTCACAGCCTGCCAGGATCACTTTTTCTTCGAAAACTTCGCGCGTGCCATGCTTCGTGCCGGGGATATAGGCTTGGATCGGCTGGTCGGGGAAGCTGGCATTGACGTCGGACCACATTTTGTTGGGGTTGGCGACAATGCTTCCGTCTACAACAACTTCGGCGGACAGCGCTTTGTACCAGTCTTCTGGGGTGAATTCGAACGTGTTGCCGTTAATGTCAGAAGCGAACACGATCCCGTCATAGCCGATCTGAACTTCGATGATGTCTGTCACACCGTTTGCAGCGCAGACTTCAATTTCGGAGTCTTTGATCTGGCGCGAGGCGTTTGCTACGTCGATTGTGTTTTCGCCCACACCTTCACAAAAACGCTTGAGACCCGCCGAGGAGCCACCGGATTCAACAACAGGTGTCGGAAAATCGAAGTTTTCGCCAAAGGCTTCGGCAACGATGGACGCATAGGGCAGAACAGTGGACGAACCGGCAACCTGTACCTGATCACGCGCGGCAGCGGCAGTTGCGGATACGGCGGCAATGGCCAGCGCGGAAGTGGTGATTTTAACGAGCGACATGATGTCTCCTGTCAGCTTAGAATTGTCTGACCACCCCCATGGTGATCTTGCCGCAGCAATAGGCAAGCGACACTGAGCTTTTGTGACAGTCATGTTACAGTTTTATGACGCTGGCGGAAATTGTAAATTATTTTGGACCGAAACGTGGCATTTCACGCCGCATCCAAGGGTAAAATCACCGCAAACCGCGACCCATCTCCCAGATCAGAGGTGATTTTCAACCGCCCCCGATGCCGATTCAGGATATGTTTTACAATTGCCAACCCCAAGCCTGTCCCGCCAATCGCGCGACTGCGGTGGCTGTCGGCGCGGTAGAACCGTTCGGTCAGTCGCGGCAGGTGAACCGGATCGATTCCCGGTCCGTGATCGCGGACCGTGACCCGTACTGCGGGGCCTCGTAACGACGGGTCACGCAATGTGGTCTCTACCGAGATTTCGACCTCTTTTCCCACCCCACCGTATTTGATGCCGTTCTCAATAAGGTTCGTGAACACTTGCAACAGCTGGTCCGTGTCGCCCATCAGCGGCAGCGGATCGTCCCCCATCGTGGCCACAAGCGTCACGTCTGCCTCTACGGCCAAGGGGTTAAGATTGCGCATGGTCGATTGCAGCACGTAGCGCAGATCGACCTTGTCTGTCGGGCGCACCCGTTCGTTTGATTCAACCCGTGACAGCGACAGCAGATCCCCGACCAGCCGGTTCATGCGCTCGGCCTCTCCGGTCATGATGGTCAAAAACCTGTCCCGCGCGGGCGCATCGTCTCGCGCAGGGCCACGCAGCGTTTCGATAAACCCCATCATCGCGGTCAGCGGTGTGCGCAGCTCGTGGCTGACGTTGGCGACAAAATCGCGGCGCATCTGGCTGGCGTTGGTAACTTGGGTGATGTCCTGAAAGCTGAGCAAGACATAATTCATCCCCGTCACCTTGCGCACATGCACCCGAAAGGTCGTGTCATTGCCATTGTCGCTTGCCAGATACTGCGCCTCGCGCGGGGTGTCGTCCTGCTGGCATTGCTCGACCGCGTCCACCACCGCCGGTTGACGCAGGACGTTGATAAAGTGACGGTCCAGCGCACCCCGCCCCAGCAGAGCTTCGGCAGGCGCGTTCATCGCAACGATACGTTCGGCACGGTCAACGGCCAGCGTTGGCAAAGGCAGCGCTGCCAGCAAGTCCGGCAGATGCGGGCGCAGCACCATGGTCAGACAGGTTTAAGCTGGCTGGCAAAACGTCGCGCATTGTCTTGGTAGTGTTTCGCGCTGGCGGTCAGACCGGAAATCGCCGCCGCGTCCAGTTCACGCACGACCTTGCCCGGTGCCCCCATCACAAGCGATCCGTCGGGGATCACCTTGTTTTCAGTGATCAACGCCCCTGCCCCGATCAAGCAGTTCTTGCCGATCTTGGCCCCGTTCAGGATCGTGGCCCCCATTCCGACCAGCGAATTGTCACCGATGGTACAGCCGTGCAGCATGACCTTGTGACCGATGGTGCAGTTTTCCCCGACGGTCAGCGGGCAGCCAGGGTCCGTATGGAATACGCAGTTTTCCTGCACGTTACTGCCTTTGCCCACGAGAATAAGCTCGTTATCGCCGCGCAGCGTGCAGCCGAACCAGACAGAGGCCCCTGCTTCAAGCGTCACATTCCCGATGACATTCGCATCCGGGGCGACCCATGTATCTGCGTGTACCTGCGGGGTGATGTCGGCCAGTGCGTAGAGCGTCATTTCGTGTCCTCGAATTCTGATTGCAATGCGCGCACATGATCCACCAGTTTCGGTTGCTGCGAAAGGCGCAATCTTTCGGCGGTGATGATCGACTTCAGCTTTGCCTCTGTCACTGTCAGGTCGTCATTGACCAGCACGTAGTCATAGCCGTCCCAGTGGCTGATCTCGTCCCAGCTTTTCTCCATCCGCAGGGCAATGGTATCGGGGGCATCCTGCCCACGGGTTTCCAGACGGCGGCGCAGTTCCTTGATTGACGGCGGCAGGATAAAGATCGATAGCACATGCTGCTTGAGCGTCGAGTTGCTGATCTGCTGTGCGCCTTGCCAATCCACGTCGAACAACACGTCGCGGCCGCTGTCGATGGCCTTTTGCACCGGTCCCTTGGGCGAGCCGTAATAGTTATTGAAGACCCGCGCGTGCTCCAGCATGTCACCGTCGTTCACCATGGCGCGGAAATCATCTTCGGCAGTGAAGAAATAATCCTTGCCGTCCACCTCGCCGACACGCGGGGCGCGGGTTGTGGCCGAAACAGAAAACTCAAGCGAGGTATCCCAATCGCGCAGCTTGCGCGCCAGCGTGGATTTTCCAGCACCGGAGGGCGAGCTGAGGATGATCAATAGGCCGCGTCGGTCGCTCATGTCTTACTCCACATTCTGCACTTGTTCGCGCATCTGGTCTATCACCGCCTTCAACGCCAGCCCGATCTGGGTCAACGCCGTGTTTTGTGCCTTGGCGCACAGTGTATTTGCCTCGCGGTTGAATTCCTGCATCAAGAAATCTAGCTTGCGCCCCACGGCCCCGTCCTGCGCCAACAGCGCGCGGGCGGCACCCACATGGGCGTGCAGGCGGTCTATCTCTTCGGTGATATCGGATTTGACCGCGATCAGCGCCAGTTCCTGCGCCAGCCGGTCTGCATCCACGCCATCAGCATTGTCCAGCACCCGTGCAAGATTGCGCTGGAGCGTCTGCGCCACCTCTGTCTTGCGCGTCTCTGCCAGCGTTGCCGCTTGTGCCGTCAGTTCCTCGACTTCTGATAGTTGCGCCTCTAGCACCCGCCCCAAGGCTGCTCCTTCACGGGCGCGCATGTCGTTAAAGTCCTCGAACACCGCAGGGAACTCGGCCAGCAGCGTCGCACAAAGGGCCGCCACGTCATCCACCGTCGTCGCCTGTTCCAGCACGCCGCGCATGGTTACGATGTCCGTCGCTTTGGACGGCGCCAGCGAGATACCCGCGTCCATCGCGCGTGCTTCGATCTGGTGCAGCGCGTCTAGAACGGCCTCAAGCTGATCTGCGTTCACCGTCAATGCGCCGCTGCCGTCCTCGCGGGTAATCCGCAGATTGCAGGTAACATTGCCGCGGGCGATGGCAGTGGTCAGTTGCTTGCGCAGACCTGCCTCGAGCCCGTCGATCCAGTCCGGCACACGCAGCCGCAGATCAAGCCCCTTGCCGTTGACCGACCGGAGTTCCCAGCCCCAGCTATGCGGGCCGGACGCCCCACTTGCCGAGGCAAAACCCGTCATCGAACGTATCATGGCATGGTCCTTGTCGATTGCGATCTTTGCGCGCCTTAAAAGCGAAAGAACCAAATGGGGCAAGTAAAAAGCCATTCCCGGTCCGCTGGCGGGTTTTGGAAGCCCGATATACCCGTTTGCATTCTGCGTGAAGCTTAATGGTCTGTTAACCAAGTTTACTGTTTTATCTACAAACCACCGCTAATTTGACTAAACCCTTTGGAATTCTCTTGGCACCGCACTGCCGATACTTCGACCGCGACGATTGCAAAAAGGCTGCTTTATGACACATCTTCCCCCTTTGGGCGACCATCCCCAACTCGAACCACGTCGCAGCATGCCGCCGTTTTCCCCTGCAATGTCAGAGGTGCATGCCTATTGGCAGGGTCTGTGCCGTGGTCAGCCGGTTCCGTTCCGGTCCCAGGTCGACCCATCCGAAATTGCCAGCTTGCTGGATCGTGCCTTTGTGCTTGAGCGAAAGCGATCCGAGGTCGCCCGCTTTCGCATTGCGGGATCCCATCTATGCGATGCTATGGCGATGGACCTGCGCGGGATGCCGATGATTTCGCTATTCGACCCGCATGAGAGACGCCGGTGCAGTGATTGGCTTGATCAGATCCTCGCTCAGCCCGCGATTGGGGAAATGACGCTCATTGGTCAGGATTTCACCGTTCACGCCCGCATGCTGGTGCTGCCGTTGCGCAGCGACATGGGTCAAATCGACCGGATGCTGGGCTGCCTGGAGCTTACGTCAAATGCCGGCGCGCACCCGGGCTTCTATAAAATCGGTGATCTGGCCACTACGGCGATCCCACGCCCCCCACGGGCCTATTTGACCCACGATACATGCGCGACGGCCACCGATGGGTTTGCCGACCCCGCCGCCGGTTTCACCACGCATGGCCCGCGTCCGCGTCCGTCCTATCTGCGGCTGGTCAAGTCTGACGTTTAAAAACGACCACACTAGTCAAGCCCTCTGCTCAATGAAAAAAGGCCGCGCATTTTCCATGCACGGCCTTTAATTTTTCAACGTCTGCAGTGTTTATCCGACCGCTTTGACCTGCTGGCTGGACCGGCGTGCCGAAAGCTCCTCCGCGACGAGGAATGCGAGCTCAAGCGACTGACTGGCGTTCAAACGCGGATCACAGGCTGTGTGGTAACGATCTGACAGGTCTTCGTCCTGCACGGCGCGCACACCGCCGGTGCATTCGGTCACGTCCTGTCCCGTCATCTCGAAATGCACGCCACCGGGTACAGTGCCTTCGGCAGCATGTACCGCAAAGAATTCGCGCACTTCACGTAGGACGGAATCAAACGGACGGGTTTTATAGCCGCTCGAGGATTTGATCGTGTTGCCGTGCATCGCGTCACAGGTCCAGACGACGTTCGCGCCTTCTTCCTGCACGGTCTTGATCAAACGCGGCAGGTGTTCGCCCACATTACCAGCACCGAAACGCGCGATCAGGGTCAGACGACCCTCTTCGTTTTCAGGGTTCAGCTTGTGCATCAACAGCTTGAGGTCGTCGCTGGTCATGCTTGGGCCGCATTTCAGACCGATCGGGTTCTGCACACCGCGGGCAAATTCCACATGCGCGCCATCGGGTTGACGGGTGCGGTCGCCGATCCAGATCATGTGACCGGAACCCGCCAGCCATTTGCCGGTCTGGCTGTCCTGACGGCACAGCGCTTCTTCGTATTCCAACAGCAGCGATTCGTGGCTGGTATAATATTCCACCGATTGCAGCGTATGAGCCGTCTCGGATGTCACGCCAGCCGCTGCCATGAAATCAAGTGTATCTGAAATGCGGTTTGCGATCTCGCGGTATTTCTCTGCTTTTTCGCTTTCGGTAAATCCCAGGGTCCAGCCGTGCACCTGATGCACGTCCGCATACCCACCGGTCGAAAAGGCGCGGATCAGGTTCAACGTCGCAGCAGCTTGCGTGTAGGCGCGCAGCATCTTTTTCGGGTCCGGAATACGCGCCTCTGGTGTAAAGGCGAGCTCGTTGATGATGTCACCACGGTAGCTGGGCAGCTCTACGCCATCGACGGTCTCTGTCGCTGCGGAACGCGGCTTGGCGAATTGGCCTGCCATGCGGCCAAGTTTGATCACCGGCACTTTCGCGCCATGCGTCAGCACAATCGCCATCTGCAACATCACCTTGAAGGTGTCGCGGATCATGTCGCTGCTGAATTGCTCAAAGCTTTCGGCACAATCGCCCCCTTGTAGCAAGAACGCCTCGCCGCGACCGGCAGCCGCCAGATGCTTTTTAAGCCGCCGCGCTTCGCCTGCGAAAACCAACAATGGATAACGGGACAATTCAGCCTCGACCGCGCGCAGCGCGTCCTGATCAGGATAGTCGGGCATCTGGATCCGCGGTTTGTCGCGCCAGCTTGATTTTGTCCAATCGGTCATCATTTCTCTCCGAAGTCCGCAGCGCCCAGAGTGACAGGCGCAAAGAAGGTGAATGTGTGGTATATAAAGGTCAGGCTCAAGTGACCAGAACCGAAATTCAACCTATTGACCTTCGCCGCCGGTCATGGCCAAGTTTTCGGCAGGTTTTTGAGGGCATCGCCCGCTTTGCCCCGATGAATAACCCAAACCTGAAAGGCTGCGTGATGACTGACACCCGTCTGGCCAACCGCTTTCCCTCTGACTCCGAAAAGACACGTCGATTTGTCTTTGTGCTGTTGGAAAACTTTACGCTGCTGAGCTTTGCATCGGCGGTTGAATGCCTGCGCATTGCCAATCGTATGTCTGGGCGCGCGGCCTATGACTGGCGCTTGATCGGTGAAGACGGCGGGCGCGTACGCTGTTCGGCGGGGGCGGAATACACGCTGGATGGCAGCCTGGACGAACTGCGCCGCGAAGATACACTGGTTGTGTGCAGCGGTATCAACGTGCAGGCAGCGACCACGAAGAAACTGCTGGGCTGGCTACGCCGCGAGGCCCGCAAGGGCATGATGGTCGGTGGCCTGTGTACCGCCGCCTTTACGCTGGCCAAGGCCGGTTTGCTGGACGGTAAAAAGGCCACGATCCACTGGGAGAACCAGGATAGCTTTAGCGAGGATTTCGAGGACGTAATCCTGACCAAATCGGTCTTTGTGGTGGACGGGAACCGGATGACAACAGCGGGCGGGACGTCGTCGATCGATCTGATGCTCAAGCTGATTGCCGATGATCTGGGCGAGGATCTGGCGAATGCTGTCGCTGACCAGTTAATCTACAGCTCCATTCGTACCGACCAAGACACGCAGCGTCTGTCCGTGCCGACGCGCATCGGCGTGCGCCATCCCAAACTCGGGCAGGTCATCCAGATGATGGAGGCCAATATCGAAGAGCCGATCAGCCCTTCGTCGCTCGCGCGCGATGTGGGCATGTCCACGCGGCAGTTGGAGCGCCTCTTTCGTCGGTATCTTAGCCGCAGCCCCAAGCGTTATTACATGGAACTACGTCTGCAAAAATCCCGCAACCTGCTGATGCAAACCGATATGAGCGTGATCAATGTCGCGCTGGCTTGTGGCTTTGCGTCCCCGTCGCATTTCTCAAAGTGCTACCGTGCACATTATGATACGACACCCTATCGTGAACGCGGGTCTCATGCGGCCAGGCCGGTCGCCTAATCTGTGCCGATCCGGTAGACCGCGCAGTTCCCGACCGAAATAAACCAGATCGCGCCGTCCGGTGCTTCGACAATGTCGCGCACGCGTGCGGTTTCGGGGGTTTTGATCTGGGCGACCTCACGCAGCGGATCCCCCTTAAGGCGCGCGATGTAGTTGAACTTGAGCGACCCCACCAAGATATCACCGCGCCAGTCCGGAAACATCTTACCAGAATAAACCAGCAACCCCGAAGGGGCGATGGACGGGTTCCAGTAGTATGCGGGCTGTTCCATCCCTTCTTTCGTGGTGCCCTCGCCTATTTTCGCACCGGAGTAGTGCCGCCCGTACGAAATCACAGGCCAGCCATAATTCGCGCCCTTGCGCACGGCGTTAACCTCGTCCCCGCCGCGCGCACCGTGCTCTGACACCCAAAGTTCCCCGCTCGGGTCAAGCCCCGCCCCTTGCGGGTTGCGATGCCCGTAGGACCAGATTTCAGGCAGCACGCCGTCGCGCCCGACAAAGGGATTGTCCTGCGGCACGCTCCCGTCGCGGTTCACGCGGACGACCGATCCGTTGTGCTGGCCCAGATCCTGCGCCGCCGGACGGTCGCCGCGCTCTCCGATGGTGACGAACAGTGTCCCGTCACGCGCCTCTACGACGCGGCTGCCAAAGTGCTGCCCCTTGGACGATCCCCGCGACATGCTGAACAGATCACGCAGGTTTTCCAACCGACTGCCATCTGACGACAGCTCAGCGGCGGCGAGCGCGGTACCGGCCCCGCCGTCAAGCGCCTTGGCATAGGTTAGGAAAAGGGTCCGGGTCGTGTCAAAGTCGCGCGCGAGGGTGATATCAAGCAAACCACCCTGCCCTGCATCCACAACCTGCGGCGTGCCCGCGACCTCATTAATGGTACCCTCACGGGCGCGCAGCAACCGGCCATCGCGTTCAGTGATAAGCACATCACCTTGCGGAAGCACCGCCAGCGCCCATGGGGTATCCAGCCCTGAAACGCGCTGTTCAATCGTCATCTCTTGCGCAAAAACGTATGGCGTACCAAAGACCATCGCGCCAAAAGTCAGTGCCAACACGCGTTTCGCTGCCCTGCAGATCATGGCTTTCTCTCCTGATAAAACCCTTTGATGTAAACCTAGAACAGACAGCGCTTTGATCCACATCGTCTTGCGCCGGTTTACCTAGGGATAACGCTTTTCTTTTTTCAAATCGGCGCATAGGTTCTTTTGCAGAACACGATGTTCAACAGGGAGAATAATATGAAAAAGATGCTTATGGCCACAACGGCTGCAGCATTGCTGGCCACCAACGCCTATGCCGATGCACACAGCAAAGATGTGAAGCTCGGCGTGATCTTTGGTTTCACCGGCCCGATTGAATCGCTGACCGGTATCATGGCGTCCAGCGCAGAGCTCGCCATGAAAGAAGTCACCGACAGCGGCATGCTGATGGATGGGGCCACGGTCACGGCCTCGCGCGCTGACACGGGCTGCGTGGACAACGCGCTTGCTGTATCCAGCGCCGAACGTTTGATCGCCGAAGGGATCAACGGCATTGTGGGCGCGGCCTGCTCTGGCGTGACTGGTGCGGTCTTGCAAAACGCTGCCTTGCCAAACGGAATGGTGATGATCTCGCCCTCTGCCACGTCCCCCGGCCTTACGTCGATGGAAGACGACGGCCTGTTCTTCCGCACCGCGCCTTCGGACGCCCGTCAGGGTGAAGTCATGGCCGACGTGCTGATGGAAGAAGGCATCAAACAGGTCGCAGTCACCTATACCAATAATGACTACGGAAAGGGTTTGGCAGACGCATTCCAGCAGGCCTATGAAGCCGTTGGTGGTACGATCACCATTTCCGCCGCCCACGAAGACGGCAAGGCCGATTACTCTGCCGAAGTTGGCGCGCTGGCCTCTGCCGGTGGCGACCGTCTTGTTGTGGCGGGTTATGTCGATCAGGGCGGCTCTGGCCTTGTGCGTGCAGCCATCGACGCTGGTGCGTTCGACACATTCCACTTCCCCGACGGGATGATCGCGGCGAACCTTGAAAACAACTTTGGCACCGAGCTGGACGGTTCTACCGGCCAGCACCCCGGCACCGACAGCCCCGGCGCTGACAAATTCACCGCGCTTGTCGACGGTGCGTTTGACACGACATCGCCTTTCGCCCCCGAAAGCTATGATGCAACCGCGCTGCTGATGCTGGCAATGCAGGCCGCGGGCTCCACGGATCCGCAAGTCTATAAGGATCAGATCATGTCGGTGGCCAACGCCCCCGGCGAAAAGATCTATCCCGGCGAACTGGGCAAAGCGCTTCAGATCCTCAAGGACGGTGGCGAAGTCGATTATGACGGCGCAACTGCGGTGGAGCTGATCGGACCCGGCGAATCTGCTGGCAGCTATCGTCAGATCAAGATCGAAGGCGGCAAAATCACGACGGTTCAATACCGCTAACATCACATAACATGACAGAAAACAGCCCGCTGCACTGCAGCCGGGCTGTTTTTGCAACGGGGCTTGGGCTCTGCACGGGGAGACATAGTAATGATCGTCGTAGACGACATCCATAAACATTTCGGCGGGTTTCACGCCGTGGACGGTGCCAATCTGACCATTGGCAAAGGCACGATCACCGGCTTGATCGGCCCGAACGGTGCGGGCAAAACCACGCTGTTCAACGTCATCGCCGGCGTGCTCAAGCCCACGTCGGGCCGTGTAACCATGGACGGCGAGGATATCACCGGCCTGCCCCCGCATACGCTGTTTCACAAGGGGTTGCTGCGGACCTTCCAGATCGCCCATGAATTTTCATCCATGAGCTGCCGCGAGAACCTGATGATGGTGCCCGGTGATCAGGTCGGCGAAACGCTGTGGAACACATGGTTCGGACGCAAGCGCATTGCCGATCAGGAACGCGCCCTGCGCGCCAAGGCGGACGAGGTGCTCGAGTTTTTGACGGTCGAACATCTGGCCGAGCAAAAGGCGGGGCAGATTTCGGGCGGTCAGAAAAAGCTGCTAGAGCTGGGGCGGACCATGATGGTCGACGCGAAAATCGTGTTTCTGGACGAAGTCGGTGCCGGTGTGAACCGCACGCTGCTGAACACCATCGGCGACGCGATTATCCGCCTGAACAAGGAACGCGGCTATACTTTCGTCGTGATCGAACACGACATGGATTTTATTGGCCGCTTGTGTGATCCGGTGATCTGTATGGCCGAGGGCAAAGTTCTGGCTCAAGGTACCCTGCCCGAAATCAAAGCAAACGAGCAAGTGATCGAGGCCTATCTGGGCACCGGGCTCAAGAACAAGGCTGTGTCAGCATGAGACGCACGCGGACTGCATCGCCCCTCTGTGCGGGACTAGCCCTGCCGCAGGCAGCAGCGGCTTGGACAGGCGAAAATTCCTGTGACGCGACGGTCCCCTGTGGCGGCCTTGATACCGAAAGAAAGAAACTGACATGAGCAACCCATATGGCGATCGGGGCAACAAGGACCTATCGATCGCGAACCCCAAAGGCCAAGGCACCGCGCAACCTGTCAAAACCGGCGGCAAGAGCCACCCCGCGCCGGGCGGGCCGTTCTTGATCGGTGACACGATGACGGGTGGCTATGGCAAGGGGCCAGATATTCTGCACGGATGTACAATCGCTGTCGAAAGAGGCGAGATCGCAGTCATTGTCGGCCCCAATGGCGCGGGCAAGTCCACCGCGATGAAGGCCGTGTTCGGCATGCTGGATGTCCGACAGGGTCATGTGCGTCTGGACGGCGAAGACATAACCGCCCTGTCACCGCAGGACCGTGTGGCCAAGGGGATGGGCTTTGTGCCGCAAACCTCAAATATTTTCACCTCGATGACCGTCGAAGAAAACCTCGAGATGGGGGCCTTCATCCGCCGCGATGATTTCCGCGATACAATGGCGCAAGTCTATGACCTGTTTCCGATCCTCAAGGAAAAACGCTATCAGCCAGCGGGTGAGCTGTCGGGCGGCCAACGTCAGCAGGTGGCCGTGGGTCGCGCGCTGATGACCCAACCCAAAGTTCTGATGCTGGACGAACCTACCGCCGGTGTCTCGCCGATCGTGATGGACGAACTGTTTGACCGTATCATCGAAGTCGCCCGCACCGGCATTCCGATCCTGATGGTCGAACAGAACGCCCGTCAGGCGCTCGAGATTGCGGATAAGGGATATGTTCTGGTGCAAGGGGCGAACGCCTTTACCGGTACAGGCAAAGAGCTTTTGGAAGATCCCGAAGTTCGCAAATCCTTTTTGGGGGGTTAAGCGATGCGATGGACCCTTCCACTGGCCCTTATCGCCTATGCCGAGCCAGCCTTGGCACAGCAAAGCACCGACGCGGCACCGCCTGCCCCAGCGGCCGGCACTGTTTCAACAGCACCGCCAGAGCCGTTTCAGCAAACCATCGCCATCGGCTGCCGCTTTGTCTGGGAGTGCGTCGAAAACGAACCCTGCACAGAGACAGAGTTCACCCCCGACGTCACCGGCACTGCAGGCGGCGCATCTGCTGATGCGCTGGCGGTTCAATCACAAATGGTCAGCGACGCCGAAACCGTCACTCTGACCGGCACGAAACAGGATAAGGCGCTGTCCCTGATGGGCGGCGGGTTTGACGCCCGCCACCTGCTCAGCATCGCCGCCGACGGGGCTGCCCGTTACACCGTGCATTATGCTGATGGGCCTATCGCCATCAGCTATCTAGGGACATGCAAATAATGGATTTACTCAACGCTTTCGTCGCCTTGGCCAACTATGTGCTGGTCCCGGGCATTGCTTACGGGTCGCAACTGGCGCTTGGCGCGCTTGGGGTGACACTGGTTTACGGCATCTTGCGGTTCTCGAACTTTGCCCATGGCGATACCATGGCGCTTGGGGCCATGTCGGCAGTGCTGATCACGTGGGGGTTCCAGTCGCTGGGGCTGAGCCTGGGGGTCTTGCCGACCGCACTGCTGGCCCTGCCATTCGCGATCATCATCACCATCGGACTGCTGCTTGGCACCGACAAGCTGGTCTATAGCTTCTACCGCGAAAAGAAGGCCAAGCCGGTGATTTTCGTCATCGTCTCGTTGGGGGTGACTTTCGTCTACAACGGCATCACCCGCTTTATCATCGGCGCAGAGGATCAACGCTTTCTGGATGGGGAACGCTTCATCATCTCGGCGCGGGACTTCAAAGAGATGACCGGTCTCGAAGAAGGGCTGGCGATCAAGACCACCCAAGGGCTGACGGTTGTCACGGCTGTCATCGTCGTTGCCGCGCTGTTTTGGTTCTTAAACAAGACGCGGTCGGGCAAATCCATGCGCGCCTATTCCGACAACGAGGATCTGGCGCTGCTGTCGGGCATCAACCCTGAACGGGTGGTCATGATCACATGGATCATCGTCGCCTGCCTTGCGACCACCGCGGGCGTGCTTTACGGGCTGGACAAGTCCTTCAAACCCTTCACCTATTTCCAACTGCTGCTACCGATTTTCGCCGCCGCCATCGTGGGCGGGCTTGGCAGCCCCATCGGAGCAATTGCAGGCGGTTTTGTCATCGCGTTTTCCGAGGTGACAATCACCTATGCGTGGAAGAAAGTGTTCGGCTACCTCGCGCCCGAGGGGCTTGCCCCCGACGGATTGGTCCAGCTTCTGTCCACCGACTATAAATTCGCCGTCAGCTTCGTGATCTTGTTGATCGTGCTGCTGTTCAAACCCACAGGTCTATTCAAGGGGCAATCGGTATGAACGAGACAGTCAAAAACACCGGCCTTTTCGCCATCGTCGCGGTTCTGATCGTGCTGACCGGCGTGACCCAAAGCTGGAACGCCGCGCTGCTGATCATTGCGATGGGGCTGATTTCAAGCATCATGGCGCTTGGGGTAAACCTGCAATGGGGCTTTGCAGGGCTTTTCAACGTGGGCATCATGGGGTTTGTGGCACTGGGTGGTCTCGCCGCTGTGCTGATTGGTATGCCCCCCTCCGAAGGGGCTTGGTCCGCGGGCGGCTGGGGCATTGTCGCCGCCTTGCTAATGGGGGCTGCGACGATCCTGCTGGCGGTTCAAGTGATGAAGCGCATGGCCAAGGGCTGGCTCCGCACGCTTGTCGTGCTGGCGGTGCTGGTTGGCGGGTTCTTTATCTTTCGCGCCCTGCTCGACCCTTCGGTCAGCGCGGTAGAGGCCGTGAGCCCTGCCACCACAGGTTATCTCGGGGGGCTTGGCCTGCCGGTGATCTTTGCCTGGCCGGTTGGCGGGCTGTTTGCCGCCGGGGCTGCCTGGCTGATCGGAAAAACCGCCCTTGGGCTGCGGTCGGATTACCTTGCGATTGCCACCTTGGGCATCGCGGAAATCATCATCGCTGTGCTCAAGAACGAGGACTGGCTATCGCGCGGCGTCAAGAATGTTATCGGCATCCCACGCCCTGTGCCCTATGAGATCGACCTGCAAAACGACGCGGGTTTTGTGGCACAAGCGGCTGGGTTCGGGTTCAACCCTGTGGAAGCGTCGACGCTTTGGGTCAAGTTCCTGTACGTCTGCCTGTTCGCCGTGGTGCTGCTGGTGCTCATGTGGCTGAGCCAGCGGGCACTGAATTCGCCATGGGGACGGATGCTGCGCGCGATCCGCGATAACGAAGTTGCAGCCGAAGCCATGGGCAAAGACGTTACCGCAAGGCATTTGCAGGTGTTCATCCTCGGCTCAGCCATTTGCGGCATCGCGGGGGCGATGATGACCACGCTGGATGGCCAGCTGACGCCCGGATCCTATCAGCCGTTGCGGTTCACCTTCCTGATCTGGGTCATGGTGATCGTCGGCGGTTCTGGCAATAATCTGGGGGCCGTGTTGGGGGGCTTTTTGATGTGGTACCTTTGGGTGATGGTAGAACCCATGGGCCTGTGGCTGATGCACCTGGTGACCGCGGGCATGTCTGATGGCTATTGGCTAAAAGACCATCTGATCGACTCCGCCGCCCATATGCGGTTGATGACCATGGGCGCAGTGCTGCTGCTGGTACTTAGGTTCAGCCCGCGCGGATTGATCCCCGAGAAGTAAAAGAATAGGCCTTATCCCCTGCGGGATAAGGCCTGCCTTCGGCGAGGATTTAGGTCCAATTGGAAGGGGCGTTAACGTCCTTTGAACAACCCGCCCAGAATACCACGCACGATGCGGCGGCCGGTTGTCCCCTTAAGCTCTTTGATCACCACGCTTGCGATGGCACCACCAAAGCTGTCATCTGGCTTCGTGCTGCGTTTCGATGTGGATCGTGTCACCCGTTTGCCAGCATAACGCCGCGCTGCGTTGAATTCGCGCAGGGCCGGCGATGTATCTTCGGCTTCCGCTTGCTCTTCGGCCTGTGCCGCCTCTTTCGCGGCGTCCTCTGCCCGTTTGGCCAACATTTCGAAAGCCGAGGCGCGGTCGAGGCGGGTGTCGTATTTCCCGGCCATCGGGCTTTGCGCCATCAGGGCAGCGCGGGTGACAGGATCAAGGGGGCCAAGCTGCGACGACGGCGGGCGGATCAAGGTCCGCTCGACAACACCGGGTATCCCCTTTTTCTGCAGCATCGACGTGACCGCTTCGCCCACGCCGACCTCGCGGATCGCTTCTTCGGTCTCGAAACGCGGGTTGTCGCGGTAGGTTTGGGCGGCGAGGCGCAGGTTTTTGCGGTCTCGGGCGGTAAAGGCGCGCAGGGCATGCTGGATACGGTTGCCCAACTGGCCAAGGATATCTTCGGGTACGTCGGCGGGGTTTTGCGTGATGAAATACACCCCCACCCCTTTGGAGCGGATCAGACGCGCCACCTGTTCCACCTTATCTACCAGCGCTTTAGGGGCATCATCGAACAGCAGATGTGCTTCGTCGAAAAAGAAGACAAGTTTGGGTTTGTCCGGATCACCAACCTCGGGAAGTTCCTCGAAAAGTTCGGACAGCAGCCATAGCAGAAAGGTCGCATAAAGTTTTGGGGCTTGCATCAGCTTGTCAGCGGCGAGGATGTTGATAAAGCCGCGCCCGTCCGTGTCGGTTCGCATCAGATCACTTAGCGTCAGTGCAGGCTCACCAAAAAGGTCAGCCGCCCCTTGGTTTTCAAGGACTAGGAGCCGCCGCTGGATCGCGCCCACGGACGCCGCAGACACATTGCCATAGCGCAGCGCCAACGTAGAGGCGTTCTTGCCGATCCAGACCAGCAAGGATTGCAAATCTTTCAGGTCCAGAAGCGGCAAACCGTCTTCGTCGGCGACACGATAGGCAATGTTCAAAATGCCCTCTTGCGCCTCGGTTAGGTCCAACAGCTGCGCCAGCAGCAACGGGCCCATCTCCGAAATCGTCGTCCGGACGGGATGGCCCTGTTTGCCGTACATGTCCCAGAAGGTCACAGGGAAAGCGCTGTAGTCGAAATCGTCAAAACCGATGGTTTGCGCGCGCTCGGAAAAGGGGGTGTGCAACTTGTGGCTGGCGGATCCGGCCTGCGCGAGGCCTGATAGATCGCCCTTTACGTCGGACAAGAACACCGGCACGCCAGCGGCAGAGAAGCCTTCGGCGAGGATTTGCAGCGTGACCGTTTTGCCCGTGCCCGTCGCCCCCGCGATCAGACCGTGACGGTTGGCATAGCCGATGTTGAGAAATTGTTTGGTCGCATAGGCTTCGCCACCCCCGCCGATGAAAATATCATTTGTCACGTATTTAAGTCCTTTTAGGCCAATAGCCTGCAGTCAAAGTGCAGGGAGAGCATACAAACTTAACCTTTTCACACCATAGTGATTTTGTCGTCGGTCGTGATGTCCTTTTCGTATCGGCGACACTTCCTCCCTGTCAGACTTGGCCGTGCCTTCGGGTGCGGCCCTTTTTCATTTTGGACAGGTTCACCGGTCTGAAACGATTGTGATATTTTATGTTGACGGTTCATCAATGCTTTCGTAACGTGCCCTTAATAAGTCGGCCAAGTCCGACGGGGAGAACGAAGAACAGGGAAAAGGGCGCTATGCGTCCTTTTTTCTATTTAGCCCCCTGCGATTGGCTAGCATTGCCATAACCCCCGATGAAATAGGCGAAATTTTGCCTTAAATCAGGATCGTTTCACCGCTATCATCCTGACATTGGCATTGGCGCATGGTAGATGGCGTCGAATTTAACTGATTTGGAACGAGCATGAAAAAGTATATCACACTTCTCCCTCTTTGCGCGGCGATGGCTCTGACTATGCCCGTTTCCGGTTATGCACAAACTGCAGCCACGGAAACACCCGCAGCAACAGACGCTCCGGAAACGACTGCGCCGACGGCACCAACCGCTGAAGCGGTGCCCTCGACCGAAGAGAACACCACCACCGGCAGCAGCACAGATGTGCAATCGCAGCTCAGCCTTGGTGAAGACTCTGACGGTGAGCCGACCCTTGGAAAGCCCTACACCAAAGAAGTGATCGGTGCGTGGGAAATGCGCTGCATCAAGACCGAAGAAGAGGTCGACCCCTGCCAGATGTATCAGCTGATGGATGATGGCCAGGGCGCACCTGTTGCCGAATTCTCGTTGTTCCGTCTGCCAAGCGGCGGCAAGGCAACGGCAGGTGCCACGGTTGTTGTACCATTGGAAACGGCCCTGCCCTCGCAAATGACCCTGACCGTCGATGGTGGCAAAGCCCGCCGTTATCCTTTCGCGTTCTGTAACCCCGTTGGCTGCTATGTGCGCATGGGTCTGACCGATGCCGACGTTGCCGCATTCAAGCGTGGCAAGGAAGCGGTGATCACGATTGTGCCCGCGCTGGCCCCCGACCAGAAGGTTGAACTGGCCTTGTCGCTTGACGGGTTCACAGCCAGCTTTGACAAATCCTCGATTGTTGAAAACAAGTAAGTCTTTGGTTGGTCATCTGGCCCCCTGAGTTACAAAAGCCGCCTCTGACCGAGGCGGCTTTTTTTATACGTCGACGTTTGGGTATTCTCGCGTGTTCAGATTGCGCGCAGGGCCAGCACCGCGTTCATGCCGCCAAAGGCAAAAGCATTGGACAGCGCGACAGTAACCCGCGCATCCCGTGCGATATTGGGCACAACGTCCAGCGCACAGTCGGGGTCGGGTTCTTCGTAGCCGATGGTCGGGGCGATCACCCCATCACGCAGCGCCATGATGCAGGCCAAAAGCTCTACCGCGCCGGTGCCACCGATCAAATGGCCGTGCATCGACTTGGTTGAACTGATCATCAGCCTATCCGCATGGGTCCCAAAGACATCCGCTACCGCTGCGCATTCGGTCTTGTCATTGGCCATCGTGCCGGTGCCGTGCGCGTTGATATAGCCCACCTCGTCAGGGTTGATCCGCGCGTCCTGCAACGCGCCTTTGATGGCGCGTGCGGCCCCTGCCTTGGAGGGCATCACAATATCTGAAGCATCCGATGTCATCGCAAACCCCGATACCTCACACAGGATTTCTGCCCCTCGGGCACGCGCGTGGTCGTAGTCCTCGAATACAAAGATTCCGGCCCCTTCGCCCTGCACCATCCCGTTCCGATTGGCCGAAAACGGGCGGCAGGCGTCGCGTGACATCACGCGCAGACCTTCCCACGCTTTGACGCCGCCGAAACACAGCATGGATTCCGATCCGCCCGTAACCATGACCGGTGCCATGCCGCTGCGGATCATTGAAAAGGCCTGCGCCATTGCGTGGTTTGATGATGCGCAAGCGGTAGAGACGGTGAACGACGGCCCCTTAAGGTGATGCTCCATGCTGACGTGGCTGGCTGCGGCGTTATTCATCAGACGTGGCACGACAAAGGGATGCACGCGGTTTTTTCCCTCGGCATAGACCGCGCGGTAGTTATCGTCCCACGTGCTAACCCCGCCGCCTGCCGTACCAAGCACAACGCCAGATTTTGCGGCAAGCTCTCCTGCGAAAACAAGCCCCGACTGGGTAATCGCCTCGTTGGCGGCGGCCAGCGTGAATTGGGTGAACCGGTCATAGAGCGCAATTTTTTGGCGGTTGTGCTGGCTTTCACCGTCAAACCCGTGCACCTGACCGCCGATCTGGATCGACAGCCGTTCCACGTCACGAAACGCAAGCGGCCCGATACCGCAGACCCCGTTGCGCATGGCCTCAAGCGTATCGGGCACGTTCAACCCCAAAGGATTGACCGTGCCCGCGCCCGTAATGACGACCCGTTTCACGCGTCAGGCCTGCTCGGCGCGCAACCGTTCCACCCCTGCGACGATGCTCGCAACGCTAGAGATATCAAACCCCGTAGCATCCGGCTGGTTCGCATTGAACGGAACCGTGACATCAAAGGTTTCTTCGATCGCAAAGATGCTTTCGACGATGCCCATGCTGTCGATGCCCAGACTGTCCAGCGTGCTGTTCATGCTCACATCCGATGGCGTCAGAAACGCTTGATCGGCAATGATGCTGATGACTTGATCTTTGATGTTCATCCTAAGTCTCCGTCAGAGCGGGCCGCGGACGACCCTAGCTTGTTTCACTGTCTTTGGAGCTGCCCATCTGGGATTTTAACGCCGCCACATCGCGAAGCAAGCGCGGCAAGCGACGCAGCGCCTTGTAGCCTTCGATCTGTTTGCCCATTTCCGTCGCGGGATAGCCCAGCAAGGACCGTCCTGCTGGCGCGTTCGACAGGATCTTGGTGCCGCCACCCGCGATCACACCGTCGCCGATGGTGATGTTGTCGCTGACACCCACCTGACCGCCAAGCACGACATTATCGCCAATCGTCACGGAGCCCGCGATGCCAACCTGACCACAAAGCAGACAGTTCTTGCCCACCACAACGTTGTGGCCCAAATGCACGAGGTTATCGAGCTTGGTGCCGTCGCCAATCGTGGTGTTGCGAATGGTGCCGCTATCCACCGTGCAGTTCATCCCACATTCCACGTCATTCCCGATGGTCACACTTCCAAGCGTGTGAATACGGGTCCATTGTTGCGCTTTTGTGTCGCCGCGATCGCCAAGGGTCTTGCGGGTCTGCTCAACTGTGCTGGGTTCGGCTGTCACAAAGGAAAACCCGTCGCCGCCGATACGCGCGCCTGGTTGTGCGATGAAATCGTCGCCGATGCGGACCCGAGCACCGATGCTGACGTGATCCCGCAGATAGGCGTTCTTGCCCAGAACCGCGTCTGTTCCGATGTAGCATTGCGGCCCGATGACAGAGCCAGCGCCGATCTGCGCACCTGCCGCCACAATTGCCAGCGGCCCTACGGATACATCGTCTGCCAGCTGTGCTGTCGGGTCAATGACGGCAGAGGGGTGGATATCCGTCCCAAAGCCCTGCCCCGGGTCCATCATGCGGGTCAGTCCCGACATGGCAAAACGCGGACGGTCAGGCAGGATCGCCGCCTTCAATCCCATCCCTTGCCAGTCGGCATCGGGCCAGAGCATGGCAGCACGCGCCGCGCCGTCTGACAGGAATTGCGCGTATTTGGGGCTCATGGCGAGCGCCAAATCGTCGGGACCCGCGTCCGCTGGCTCTGCCAGTTTGGCAATGTACATGGACGTATCGCCGACCGCTGGCAAGCCAAGCGCGTCGGCGATCTGTTGGATGGTATAGGTCATATGCGGTCTCCCCTTATCAGGGACGAGTTAACCCTGAACCGCGCCCAATGCCACCCCCGCCTTGCTCAGCGCATCCCAAATGCGACCGTCGCGGCCATAGATGTCGGCACGATACTGCGTGTGACCGCGTGGCGTGGTAAACGCTGTCCGATAGATGAGGTGGACGGGCAGTTCGTTGTCCAGATGCACAAAGGTTTCACGCCCTGTGGCCAACTGGCGTTTGAAATACCCGACCGGATCAGAAGTTTGCGCCGCCAGAAGTGTATAGGCAAAATCAAACGGATCCGCGAGCCGCACACAGCCGTGGCTAAAGGCGCGCACATCACGGCTGAACAGGCTTTTGGACGGCGTGTCGTGCAGGTAAATGTTATATTTGTTTGGGAAGATGAACTTTACCAGACCAAGCGCATTGGTCTGCCCGGGCTTTTGGCGCATACCATATGGGAACGTGCGTTCAGTATAACGGCTAAAGTTCACCGAGCCTCGGCTGACAATCCGGCCGCGGCCATCGATTAGATCAATATGGCCCGCAGCATTCGGGTTCCGCTTCATCGACGGCAGGTATTCTTTGGTCACAATTGACCGCGGTACCGTCCATGTGGGGTTGATGACAATGTATTCCATCACATCCGAAAATTCCGGGGTCAGGCGGTCAGACTGGTTCGCGCCAACAACGGTACGGGTTTCGAAAGTTACCAACCCGTTATCGACCACAGCCGCGGTAAACGCAGGAATATTAACCAGAATGTGGCGTGCACCGCGTTCCTTGTTCAGCCAGCGCTCCCGCTCCATCGCGACGATGACCGATTGCAGACGGGTTTCGACGGTTTTGTTGATCTCGGCCATGGTGCTAGGACCGGCCACGCCGTCCTCGTTCAAACCGTGGTCTTTCTGAAAGCTTAGAACGGCGTCTTGCAGCGTTGCGTCATAGGTCATCACGTTCGAGCGCTTGAGGTACCCCATCGACATCAATCGGTTGCGCAGCGCGACGACCTGCGCACCTTGGGCGCCCGGTTTCAACGACGACGCGGGCACCGCAGGGCCCCAGCCGCCCTGGCTCAGCAAATGCTCCATCCGCAGTTTTTCACGCATCAGGGCATTATATTCCATCGTGTTCGGACGCAGATTGCGCAGAAACGGCGTGGGATCGGCGGCAATGAAATCGGTAAGAGTGGTTTGACGGTCGCGGTACGGCACCTCGCGGACGATGGACGGGTCGATGCGCGACGGCACCAGCACGCCGGTCTGCAGATCGCGCGCATATTGCAGGAACACGCGCGTCATCTCTACCTCGGCGAGACCACGATCGCGCGGGGTTTGCGCATTCTTGAGCGTGTCCATCAACCCTTGGGGGTCATAGCGCGAAACGGGCAACCCGTGCAAATCAGCGGCGCGGATGGCCGACATCAACGCAGCGCGACGGGCACGCTGTGTGTCGTTTGCTTCGGTCCAGATCGGCGCGTACCCGTGAGTCCGATAATACGCAGCGATGTCTTCGTCCCGCGCTGCGGCTTCCGCGACGGCTTGTTTGAACGCGGTCACCTGCGCAAAAGCGGGCTGCGGTGCGGTAAGGAGCGTCAAAGCAGTCGCAGCCGCCCCGAGAAAACCAGTAAGGCGGCGAAATTTCCGCGATTGAATAGCTAAAATATGAGTCATTGATTCCCCCGAAATCGGTGAGCTTTGGTTTCCCTAGATACGCATGGAACCCCGGCATATTGTCCAATAACAAAGGTCGTGAACTGGAATCTAAGGGTAAATTGATGCTTATCCGCATCGCCCCTGTTGCAAAAATGAACACGCCACTAAGGGTTGCGCAAAAATTCGCCTAAATTTGTTGTGAGATGGAACCTTTTCGATTCAGCACTTGGTTCAAGAATCGCGCTATGCCATAAATTGTTGCATCTGGGGATCGATGGAAATTTCCATGTAACATCATGGAACCAAAGGCAGAAGACGGGACACATAAACAATGACTGGTAAGAGCACTTCGGGCATGACCCGGCGCTCCGTATTGGGCGCATTCGCAGCGACAGCCGTAGCAGCAGCACCGAGCTTTGCAAACGCAGCAGGATTTTTACGTGGGGCCGGCGATATTCGTCGCATCAAGATGTACTCCGGACGTACCGGCGAACGCATCGACATGATCTACTGGATCGAAGGCAACTACATTAAAGACGCCGTATCCGAGCTGAACTATTTTATGCGCGACTGGCGCACAGATGGCGTCAAATCGATGGACCTGCGTACTGTGGACATCATGGCAGCCTCGCACAACCTTCTCGACGTATCCGAACCCTACATGCTTTTGTCCGGCTATCGCAGCCCGCAGACAAACGCGATGCTGCGCTCCAGATCGGGCGGTGTGGCCAAAAACTCCTTGCACATGCGGGGTCAGGCTGCTGATTTGCGTCTGGCATCGCGTTCGGTGAACCAGATGGCCCGCGCGGCAATCGCCTGCAACGGCGGCGGTGTCGGTCGCTACTCGGGCTCGAACTTCGTCCACATGGATTGCGGCCAGGTGCGCAACTGGGGCGGCTAATCGCGCCTCTGAGTTTACCACGGAAACAAAGCGCCCTCGGGCGCTTTTTTCGTTTTTGAACAACACCATAGACCACTGCCAGATGGTCAGCCGATCCATGCCAGCGTGACCCAGGCCAACACCCCATAGCGCAGCGCCTTGCCGATCCCGACGATCGCCACAAAGGACCAAAGCGGTTCTTTCAACACCCCTGCCGTGACGGTCAGCGCATCCCCGACAACAGGGAACCAACTGACCAGCAGCGACCAGCGCCCATAGCGCGCGTACCACATTTCGGCACGAGCCATCTGCGACGGCGATGCGGGGAACCAACGCTTGTGTTGAAACCGCAGCACCGCATGACCCAGACCCCAGTTCACCACTGACCCCAAGACATTGCCGACAGTTGCCACAGCCAGCAACACAGGAACCCCGTGCTGCCCATGTAGCATCAGACCGACCAGCAGCGCTTCGGATTGCATCGGAAGAATCGTCGCTGCCAGAAAGGCGACGGTGAATAGGCTGAGGTATCCGGTCATCCGAACCACAGCTCTGAACGGCATGCCACGCCGCTATCGGTCGGCCGCAACCGCAGGTCGTCGCGGTGAACTTTATCGTAAGAGGGGTATGGCGGACAGACAGGGATTCGAACCCTGGAGACGGTCTCCCGCCTACACACTTTCCAGGCGTGCGCCTTCGACCACTCGGCCACCTGTCCATTGAGGGGGTGTTTAGCGTGACCTGCTGTCGGGGTGCAAGGGGTAAAACGCGCGAATTTCAACAAGATTTCAATGCGCCGCTCAGCTGTCGAGATGGACGTAGATCCGACGGGTGTCGCGCCCCTTTTTCTCAATCTTACCAAGGCGTATCGCGCCGATCTCTCCGGTTCTGGCAACATGGGTACCGCCACAGGGCTGAAGGTCGATCCATGCGTCATCCTCGCCGATCTGCACCAACCGCACCTCGGCCGCTGTCGCCGGCGGGGCCACTGACAATGTCTTGACCAGATCAGGAGCGGCTTGCAGTTCTTCTTGGGTGATCCAATGATCGGTGATCGGTAAATCTTGCCCAATATAAGACAGCAGCGCGTCTTCTATCGCGTCGCGATCCTCTGGCGCATCGGCAAGATCAAAGTCGATCCGTCCGTGTGTTGCCGAAATCTGCCCGCCGACCACGGGAAACGGCACCACCACAGACAGCAAATGCAACAGGCTGTGCACGCGCATATGCCGGTGCCGGCGATCCCAATCCAGCGCTTGCGTCACATGCGTGCCCGCCTGCGGAATAACCGCCGGTTCGGCGGGGACCAGAATAACACTGCCGTCCTGCCCCTTCACCGTGGTGGCAATAGGCATAGTTTGCTTGTCCCAGCTCAGCCAACCGCTGTCGCCGGGTTGTCCGCCTCCGGTGGGATAGAACAGCGCACGGTCCAGCACGATCCCACCCTCGGGTGTGATAGAGACGACTTTTGCCGCGCTGTCGCGGGCGTATGTGTCGGTGAGGTAGATCGGTTGGCTCAACTGTCCGCTTCTCCGTCTGGTTTCGGCGCTTTCGGCGCTGGTTCGGTTGCGCGATTGCGCAACCAGACATCGCGCTGTGGAAAGGGTACTTCGATTTTTTCTTCGGCAAAGCGTTCGACAATGGCGTGGTTGATATCGCTTTGGACTGACATCATCCAGTTCACATCCCGCAAAAATGCCCGGATTTCAAACTCAAGCGCATCTGCACCAAAGCTCACCAACAGCACATTCGGCGCGGGGTTTGCCAGCACCAAGGGCTGTGCTTCAGCGATCTCTCGCAGAATGGCTTCGACCCGACGGGTATCGGTGCCATAGGCCACACCCACCTTTACGATAAGCCGCCCCACAGTATTGCCGCGGGTAAAGTTCGTCACTGTGCCGCTGACCAAATCGGCGTTGGGGACAATAACGTCGGTACGGTCAAAGGTTTCGATCCGCGTCGACCGAACCGAAATGTCGCGCACGTAGCCCGACTTGCCCCCGACCTCGATCCAGTCGCCTTCCGAGATCGGCCGCTCGATCAGCAAGATGATCCCGGATACAAAGTTGCTGACGATGTTTTGCAGACCAAAACCGATACCGACTGACAAGGCACCAGCCACAATCGCGAGCGAGCTCAGGTCGATCCCCGCACCGGTGATCGCCGCAAGTGCGGCCAGAAAAATACCGACATACCCAAGTCCCGACAGCAAGGCGTTCTGCCCACCGATATCAATTTTGGTTTTGGGCAGCACGTTGCTCCGCAAGGTGCCTTGCAGCAAACGCGTCAGCAGATAACCGATGGCGAAAATGATGGCAAACGCCAGCAGGTTCGATGGCGCGATACGGCTTTCCCCGACGGTAAATCCGCGCCCGAATGCGGCCCAAAGCTCTGTCAGATCGGCGACCCGAGCCCCCCAAACCAGCGCCAGCGCAGGCGCGGCCAGCATCAGCAGGATCAACCCGAAGAGCAACGGCATCAAGGCTTCGCGGGCAGCCGGTCCCTGCCCTGTTATCGCGCCGTACACATCTGCCGAAAACCGTTGCAACGCCATGACCAGCCCCAACACCGCCAGCGTCGTGACGTAGGGACGCAAAATCGCGTCGGACAGGTCTTGGTAGCCAAAGGCGAACAGAACCGGCGCGGCAATCGACACAGCAATTGCCCCTAGCCCTGCGCTGCGCACGATTCGCGCATGGGTAGAGGCCTTGGTCACGCCATCTGCGTCTGGGGTGTCCTCGTCGGGGTCACGATAGCCGCGCAAAATCCGGCCAATCTGAAACAGCGCGAGGCTGGTCAGCACGGCCAGAGGAAACTGCACAACCGCACGGGTCGCCGTACTGGGATCACCGAATTCCAACACTGTCAGGGCGACAATCGACAAGATGACGACGAGGGTGATGGCATTCACATAGAGCCGCGCCATTTTTCGTTGGGCTGCGGGCAAAGGCAGTAACGCCTCTTCCTGCTCGCGGGCAAACACGCGTTCAGACACCCAACGAAACCCGAAGATCATTAACCCGATGATCGGAAGCAGTTCGACCAGCAAAGAAGATCGCGCGCCTAGAAAACCGCTTTGACGGGCGGCAATTGACAGCAAAAACAAGCCCGCCAATGGGAACAGGATACGCAGCAGCGAGACGATGAACCGCCAGATGCCCAAACCACGCGCCTGACGATCGCGCAGCTTATTCACGATCCCCATCGCCCATAGTCGGCCCCGAAAGAGCAGCAGCAGCCCCGCCAGACCCGCAAATAGTACGGTCGGCAGATTGCGTTCCAAAGTATCCAAAGCGCTGTCGGTGTCTTGCTCTGCACTTTCTTCCCAAAAAGCGGCAAAGGCGTTTTGCACGTCCACCAGTGCCGGGGCCCAATACGCCGGGTTTAGTGGTGACGGCGTCGCACGCAAAAGCCGTTCGGTCTGTCGATCACGTATACGCTTGTCGATCTCGCGGACCAGACCGTCAGCCCGCAGGAACTCTCGTTCTGCGATCTGGACGGGGGCGAGCAGCGTGTTCAGTTGTTGATTAATATCGGCGCGGGTTTTAGCGACTTCAGGCGCTTCGGGTTCGGCATTCTCGCCCTCGGGGACCGGACCCAAAGCGGCAAGCTGATCGCGCAACGCAGCGATGCGATCGGCGTTCAGGGTGCGCGCCGCCTCGAATTCAGACCGGTAGCCGACGACACGCGCGCGCATGCTTTCAAGTTCGGTGGTCGGGGTATCGACCTCTTCTACCGATTGTTCAGCCTTTACGGCGACGCTGTCCCACCGCTCCGCCGTTTCTTCGACGTCGGTCTGTGCGATGGCCGCGGTCGTCAGGCAAAGCGCCAAAAGACCGCTGGCCAGAAGCCCCCTGAGCGTGGCGTTCATTGGTCTTCGAAAACGCCGGGAATGGATTGTGGCGCACGGTCCAGCCAGCCTGGCACCGGCAGGTCCTTTTCGCGCAGGAATTCAGGGTTGAACAGTTTCGACTGATAACGCGTGCCAAAGTCACACAGGATCGTCACAATGGTATGACCAGGCCCCATATCCTTGGCCAGACGCACGGCACCCGCCACGTTCACACCCGACGACGCGCCAAGGCACAGCCCTTCGTGTTGCAGCAGGTCAAAGACATAAGGCAGCGCCTCGGCGTCCGAGACGTTATAGCTGAAATCGGGCGTGAACCCTTCGAGGTTCTTGGTGATGCGCACCTGACCGATGCCCTCGGCGATCGATCCGCCTTCGGCAACCAGTTCACCCTTGGTGTAATAGTTATGCAGCGCGGCCCCATCGGGATCGGCAATCGCGATTTTTACGCCCTTGGGCTGCAACGCCATGCCGATACCGGCCAGTGTCCCGCCCGATCCGACCGCACAGCAGAACCCATCGACCTTGCCGCCGGTCTGTTCCCAGATTTCGGGGCCAGTGGTTTCAATATGCGCCTGACGGTTGGCAACGTTGTCAAACTGGTTGGCCCAGATCACGCCTTCGTTCGTCGTACGTGCCAGCTCGTTCGCAAGGCGCTCAGAATAGCGCACAAAGTTGTTGGGGTTGCGATACGGCGCGGCTGGCACCTGCACCAGCTCGGCACCGGCCAGACGCAGCATGTCCTTTTTTTCCTGACTTTGCGTTTCAGGAATGACAATGACGGTTTTGAATCCCATCGACGCGCCGACCAGCGCAAGCCCGATGCCGGTGTTGCCCGCCGTGCCTTCAACAATCGTGCCGCCTGGTTTCAACGTGCCGTTGGCGATGGCATCCTGAATGATGAACAGCGCGGCACGGTCCTTGACCGACTGGCCGGGGTTCATGAACTCTGCCTTGCCGTATATCTCGCAGCCAGTCTCCTCGCTCGCCTTGCGCAGACGGATAAGAGGTGTGTTGCCAATGGCCTGTGCCAGATCAGATGCGACGTGCATGGGATGCTCCTAAATCAAGTTACATCTGGTGTAGCTGCGGGCGCTTCCAACCTCAAGCGTTCCCGATGCCTTGCCAGCCAGTAAGCAGCGATCACCAAAGGGGCATTGGCAGCTTCAAGCTGATCAACCATTGTCATCAGCGCATCGAACCCGACTAAATGTGACCGTATATCCTCGTTCTCGGTCTCAAGCCCATTTACGCCGGTAATTTCGTCGGGCAAATCGGCAAGCCCCAGATAAATATAAAAGAACTCCGTTGAATCCCCCGGGGAGGCATAGACCTCGGCGATCTTTTCCAGCTTGGTCAGGGACAACCCTGCTTCTTCGTGCGCTTCGCGATGTGCTGCGTCCTCCGGGCTTTCGCCGGGATCGATGCGACCCGCGATGGGTTCAAGTTGCCACTGCGCCCGGTCCCCCCGTGCTACAGGCCCCATGCGAAGCTGTTCGACCAGCATCACCCGATCACGCTGCGGATCATAGGGCAGCACCAGCGCTGCATCCGTTGCCACAAAAACCGCGCGCTCCAACACGTCGGTCATGGTGCCGTCGAACCGTTCATGCGCCAGATGATATTCGTTCAGCGCGAAATAATTGGTATAGGCGCGGTCGATCCGGTCGATCCGCACCTCGCCGCCCAACGTCCCCGCCCCGTGTTTCGACTGCTGCGCATTTATCTGCGCCGCGGCCCGCGATCGGATCATCGGGAACATCTGCGCCACACGGTCGGCGGAATAGACGCCAAAGTAATCCATCACCTCGCGGGCGGCAAAGCAGCTGAGCGCGCCCCATTCCGCCTGCCACTGTGACAGTGACCAACGATCGCGCGTGGTCCATTGATCTGGCCGCGCGAAATACCCCAAGGCGCTGGCCCCGCTTTCCAGCATCACCTCTTGCAGATCGTAGGCGAAGCTGCCCTCGTAGAAATTCAACCGGTCCAGGTCATTTTGACCCAGCCCGCAAAGCAGCAGACCCTCGGCGCTTTGACCAGACGCAGGCACGATGCAGGGAAAAGGCCCTTCCACCACCGACAAGGCCACGTGATCGGGCAGGCAGTCCGGTGCAATATCCAACCGGTCCGAGGTGCGGCCCAGTACGATTTCAAGCAGGGGCACATGGCGTAGGGATCCATAAACGAAAAGATCTGTCATCGCTTCAAGGGAACCTTCTATCAATAAGGTTGGTCACGATGCCGCTGACGGCCCCGCCCAAAAGGACGACCGCGATAATCGGCACCGTCGCCATAATCAGAAAGTACTCTGCGCCGATACCGATCATCCCGACGAGCGCATCACCGACCCCGTCGAAACGATGCATCATCGCTTTCTCGATCATCTCGCGCCCGCTTTGCACAAACAGCCCCCAGAATACCAAAACCACCGCACCTGTCACGCCGTTGGTGATCCCCTCTGATACGCCGCCGCCGGCACGGGATCCGATGACCCGCCATCCCACGACAAGCCCGAGGGCGATATTGGTGGGGATGAAATACCCGAACTGCGTCGACGTGGGCATCAATGGCATGATCATGCGCGACAGGGCATAGCCCATCAGTGCCAGACAAACGGCAGCGGTCAGACGGGCGGCGGTCGGCATCGGAACATCCTTAGACTACGAGCAATGCGCCCTTAGGCTGGGCGTTTCACCGTGATCTGTGTCACATCGCAATTGCCGCTGTCAAAGGTAGACGCGCATGAGGTCAGATAGAAATCCCACATGCGTTTAAAGCGTTCGTCGAACCCCATGCGAGCGATCTCGTCCCATTTTTCATTGAAGGTCCGATGCCAACGTCGAAGCGTTACATCATAGCTTTTTCCAAACTCAATAGAGTTTTCAATGGCTAATCCGGCGTTCTCAACCTGTTGCTTCAACACGGTGGGACTCGGGAGCATACCGCCTGGAAAGATGTATTTCTGAATGAAATCAACGCCTCGCTTGTAGACCTTCCAGCGCCGATCTGGCACGGTGATGATCTGCAACGTTGCTTGGCACCCAGGTTTAAGACAGTCGTGCAAGGTATTGAAATAGGACGGCCAATACTGTTCTCCGACGGCCTCGAACATCTCGATGCTGGCAATACCGTCATAGGTGCCGCGTTCGTCGCGATAATCTTGAAGCTTAAACTCAACGACGTCTGATAAACCTGCGTTTTCTATACGTTCTTTGGCGTAGTTAAACTGTTCTTTGCTGATTGTCAGACAGGTCACCTTTAATCCGCGTTCCTTAGCGGCATATTCCGCAAAACCGCCCCAACCGCAACCGATCTCCAGCACGTGATCCCCAGCAGAGACCCCCATCTGGTCGACCATAGAGGCGTATTTCGCTGTCTGCGCTGCCTCCAGTGATTGGTGAACCCCATCTTCGAAAATTGCGCTGGAATAGGTCATCGTGTCATCAAGCCATAATTTGTAAAAATCATTACCCAAATCATAGTGATAGCTGATGTTCTTGCGTGCCTGCTTTTTGCTGTTGCGCTGCAACCAGAAGCGCAGGGATTCAAATTTACGGATCAGCCCCATACCGGGAAAGGAGTCGTAAATGTCCTCGTTCGCATGGGCGACGTCCATAAACGCCTGCAGGTCCGGCGTACTCCACCATTCATCAAGGTAGGCGTCGCTAAACCCAAGGTCACCCTCCCTGATAAGACGGGCGAACAAGTCATTGTTATGTATACGGATTTCCGCAACCGGCAAGGGGTTCTTACCAACCGCGCGAAAACACCGCCCGTCGGGCATAACAAAATCGACCTGCCCGTTTGGCATTTCTTGCGCCATCGCAAAAACACGCGAGAAATATCGAGGAAGGGCGGCCTGCCCCTCGGTGCTGGTCAAAATCATTCGCTCTCCTGTATGCGCTTGGACGCGTATCTTATTGGTTTATGGGTGTTACGTGGGAGATCCACGTTTCATAAGGGTTAAAAGTTTCGCCCCTTGTAGGTTTCCAGAGCCCGCTCACGCCCTTCATCCAGCGCAATGATCTTTTCGGGATAGTCATCTCGTGCCGACAAGGGCCAGCTGCGCGGGATTGCATCGAAAAACGCGAGCGCATCCTTATGTGGATTGGCCCGCCCCTCGGCGATCCAACGGCTGGCATAGTCTCTATTCTTATCAAATTTATCGAGCTGTGTCTCGGGGTTGAACACGCGAAAGTAAGGCGACGCATCTGGCCCCGACCCCGCCGCCCACTGCCACCCCATTGCGTTGCTGGCGGGATCCCAGTCGATCAAACAGTGTTCGAACCATTTTTGGCCGATCCGCCAATGGCACATCAGATGTTTCGTCAGATAGCTGGCCACGATCATGCGGCCCCGGTTGTGCATCCGTCCAGTCACGTACAGCTCGCGCATGGCGGCATCGACAAAGGGCTCGCCCGTGCGCCCCTGTTTCCAAGCGGTGACCTCGGTGCGGCGTTCGTCTTCGTTCCACGGAAAGGCATCCCATGCCTCGCGCCAGTTATCCGTCAGCATCCGTGGCGTGTGATACATCAGGTGGTACGCGAACTCGCGCCACACCAGTTCTTTCAGAAAGGTCTCTGCCCCTTGTTTACCGTCATGCAGCGCACGCTGGCCAGCGTGCCAACATTGGTGCGGACTGATCTCGCCGAGAGACAGGTTCTCTGACAGATTGGACGTGCCATCGGTGCCTGGAATATCGCGGTTTTGCTTATATCCTGCCACCCCATGGGCCATAAACGCCCCCAACCGCGACTGCGCAGCCTTTTCGCCGAGGCAGACAAAGGGGCGCACCACATCCGCACCACGGTCCATCGCGGCCTCCAAGCCCCAGCCTTCCAGCGCATCGCTTGCAGGCCATTCCTCCGGCGCGCACAGATCAGACGGCGCGGCCAGCGGTGGCTCAACATCGCGGGTTTTGACGTTGTTCCAGAACGGCGTGTACACCTTGTAGCAATCGCCTGCCTTGGTCTCTACGCTCCACGGCTCAAACATCACATGTCCGCCAAAGGACTTGGCATCAACGCCTTGGTCGCACAGGGTTTCTTTGATCTTGCTATCACGCTGTAAACTCGCCGGATCATACAGCCGCGACCAATAGACAGCACCCGCGCCTGTTTCCTTGATGAGGGTCTGCAACACGTCCAGCGCGTCGCCTTCGCGCAGCACAAGCTTGCCGGATATTTCGCCCAGACTGTCGGCCAGCGCCCCGAGCCCCAGCCCGAGCCGCCATTTCGGCGCAGCGCCAAGGGCGTCGACCGTGGTGTCCTTGATAAAGACGGGAATAACCGGACGGCCGGACTGCACAGCAGCGGACAAGGCGGGATGATCGCTCAGCCGTAGATCGCGGCGATACCAAAGAAGAATGGGGCTGTTGTCGGACATATCAAACTTTACGTTAAGGTGATGCAAAGCTAGCACGCCCCCCGTAACGTCAAGACCATAACAGTCCCTATTAACGCCAAACGGCGACCCACAGGGGCCGCCGCTCGGTAAATGTAACTTAGGGAATGCCGTTTCAGGCGTTCACATCGACCACCACACGGCCCCGGACCTGCCCGTTCAGGATGTCCGCGCCCAGTTTCGGCAAATCGCTAAGCGTTGCAGGCACAACCATATCTTCCAGCTTGGAGAGCGGCAGGTCTTTCCCAACCCGCTGCCATGCACGCAGACGGTTCTCGTAGGGCTGCATGACGGAATCAATGCCCAGCAGGTTCACACCGCGCAGCAGAAAGGGGATGACAGTGGCAGGCAACCCTGCCCCGCCCGCAAGACCAACAGCAGCGACCGAGCCGCCGTATTTCATCTGGCCCAATACCCGCGCCAGCATCTCGCCCCCAACGGCATCAATGCAGCCGGCCCAGGTCTCGGCCTCGAGCGGGCGCTTGACGGTTTCGTTCAGCTCTTCGCGCGCAACGATCTGGCTGACGCCGAGAGATTTCAGGTAATCCGCTGTGTCCGGGCGCCCGGTTACGCCAGCAACCTCATACCCCAAATTGGCAAGAATCGCGACTGCAACCGACCCGACACCGCCTGCGGCACCTGTAACCAGAACCGGCCCGTTGCCTGATACCAGCCCGTGATCCTCCAGCGCCATGACCGACAACATCGCGGTAAAGCCCGCTGTTCCTACAGCCATCGCTTGCCGCGTATCCAGCCCCTCAGGTAGGGGCACCAGCCAGTCGGCCTTGACCCGCGCCTTTTGCGAATAGCCACCCCAATGCGCCTCACCCACACGCCAACCGGTCAGCACAACCTTGTCGCCGGGTTTATAGCGGTCATCGTCGGACGCTTCGACCGTGCCTGCAAAATCAATACCGGGGATGTGCGGATACTTGCGTACCAGTCCGCCACCGGGCCCGATGCACAGCCCGTCTTTGTAGTTCACGGTCGAATATTCTACCGCAACTGTCACGTCACCATCGGGCAAACGGTCAAGGTCAATCTGGGTCACCTCGGCATGGGTCTTGCCGGTTTCCTCATCTTTGTTCACCATCAACGCATCAAACATCATATCTCCTGTCTCGGACCGCCGTTAAGGGCCCGCTTCATTTTGCCAGTAAACTCCGGGGAGTCCGAGGGGCTGGCCCCTCGGTCCCGAACGTTAAAGCTGCACGCCGCGGGTTTTGACCACCGACTCGCATCTTGCAAAATTAATGTCAGACATTTAAAGTTTTTCCAAATCATAAATGTAAGACAAATGAATACCACGCCAGAAACCGCCTCTGACCTGTCCAGCCAAATTGCTGCGAACATCCGCGATGCTATCATCAAGGGCGTGCTGATCGTGGACGAACGTTTGCCGTCTGAGGCAGAGCTTTCAGCCCAGTTCAATGTTTCGCGCGCGACAGTACGCGAAGCGCTAAAGCGATTGGCCGCGCAATCGCTGATACGCACACAACGCGGTGCCACAGGCGGTGCCTTCGTGAACCGCATCAGCTTTGAGGCCGCGCAAGCGCAACAGATCACGACCTCCACCCTGCTTTTGTCAATGAACGATGTCAGCTTTGAAACCGCTTGCGAGGCCCGTTTCGCGCTTGAGAGAGCCTGCGCGCCTTTATCGGCCGCCCGAAGACAAGACAGCCACCTAAAGGCGATGCAGGATGCGCTTGACGCACAATCAGCGCCGGCGCTGTCAGATGCAGGGTTTTGCGCTGCCGATGTGGCATTCCACCGCGCATTGGTGGACGCGGCGGGCAACCCGGTACTGTCTTACCAGCTCGCTGGCGCAGTTGAGGCAATGCAACCGTTGATGAACATGATTACCTTCACGGCGTGGTCCCGCGATGCAATCGTCGCGCGTCACCGCGAGATCGCCACCGCAATGACGACACGCGACGCTGCTGCCGTCGCGGCCGGACTGACGCTGCTTGAACAAGAGACCCAGGCCCTTGCCCGTACCGTCTTTGCCCGCCGCACCAAGCAGCCGAACGCGGCACCGTGACTGCTGCACTCCGCGGATTTTCATGGCTTTCCCCTTGCAAAGAAAGCCACGTCCCTTATATCTGAGGTGTCCTTAGGGACTATGGGTATAAACGCGCATGTAATAAGCGGTTCGGACCCGGGGGCGGTACCCGGCGACTCCACCAATCATCCTTCATTTGGGGATTATGGGGTCGAAACAGGATCGACGAACGTCTAAAGATGTAGCTTTATCTCGGCTGACTGCCACCGTTATCGGCGTAAAATGTACAATTGCAAATGACAATCGTGCTCCAATGGCGATGGCCGCGTAAGCGACCGGAACTATTGAAACTTAAGTCCTTGGGTTTAGCGACCTAAGGCGGGGTTCGCAGGTACCTGGCAACAGAAACCTGCACTTACCCCTCCCCGCAACTTTCTGATTTTTTTAAAACCTTGCGATCGCACGGCGCGGTGCCGGTTGACGCGCATGTCGCGCTGCCTTCGGCGAGGATTTTTTGCCATTTGGAAGCCGCTGGCGCGCTTGACCTCAGGCTCGGGTACTGCGACCTCTGACGTCAAGAATGTCGGGAGTATTTATGCGAAACAATAGCGAGAAATGCGGATGAGCGCCCCTGATATGCGCCTGATGGCGCGTGTGTTCGGGCGGATCGGGGTGTTGTCCTTTGGGGGGCCCGCGGCGCAGATCGCGTTGATGCACCGTGAGTTGGTGGACCGGCATCGGTGGTTATCCGAAGACAGTTTTTTGCGCGCCCTTTCCCTGTGCATGTTGTTGCCAGGCCCCGAAGCGATGCAGCTGGCGACCTACGCCGGATGGCGGCTGCGCGGTACCCTTGGCGGTTTGCTGGCCGGACTGCTTTTCGTGTTGCCGGGTGCGGCGATCATTCTGGTGTTGGCATTCGGCTATGCGTATTTCGGGCAGATGCCTTTGGTTCAGGCCGCGTTTATGGGCATCAAAGCGGCTGTGATTGTCGTTGTTGTGCAGGCGCTGCGCAATCTGGGACGTAAAGCGCTGCACGGTCGTGAGGGGTGGATGTTGGCCACACTGTCCTTTGTGGCGTTGTTTGTTTTTGGCGTGCCCTTCCCGCTGATCATTCTAACCGCCGGACTGTGGGGGGCCTTCAAGGCTGCTGATGGCGCGAGCCCTGTAGAAATTGACGCGGCACCCCCACACCCTGCCCGCCCCATCGGCGTCATCGCCCTTTGGGGCACGCTGTGGGCATCCCCGCTGCTGTTCGTCTGGGCGATGGGACATGAATTTCTGCTTCAGATCGGATTGTTCTTTTCAAAGCTGGCGGTGGTAACGTTTGGCGGGGCCTATGCCGTGCTGGCCTATATGGCGCAGACCGTGGTGCAGGATCACGGGTGGATCACCACCGAACAGATGATTGACGCCTTGGGGTTGGCCGAAACCACGCCGGGGCCGCTGATCTTGGTCACCGAATTTGTCGCCCTGCTTGCGGGTTTTGCGCAGGCAGGCCCTTGGGGTGCTGTATCTGCCGGAGTGCTGACGTTGTGGGTCACGTTTACACCTTGTTTTCTATGGATATTTTTCGCGGGACCGTATCTCGAACTTATCTCGGCGCAGCCACGTCTGGCGGGGGCTTTGCGGGCGATTACTGCCGCTGTCGTTGGCGTAATTGCCAATCTGTCCGTCTGGTTCGCGCTGCATGTATTGTTCGAACGCGTGCTTCCCATGGCGCATCTTGCTGTGCCGTTGCCTGATTGGTCCAGCTTTGATCCCGTGGCCGGCGCGCTGACGTTGATTGCGGCCGTGTTGATGTTGGGTTTGCGGTTCGGCTTTGTGTTGACCATGGCAGTAACGGCGATGCTGGCGCTCGGCTGGAACCTCTTGCTATAAATTTTTGCGCCCCCTTTTCACTGGTGTGAAATGCCGTATGCTACTGTCATCAACAAGGGCCGGAGAAGAAGTAATGAGCCGAAGCATTGAGTATGGCAATCTGATGCACGATGCCATGCGCGGGTTAATTCGTCAGGTATTACTTGACGTTGCAGCCAATGGATTGCCCGGCAACCATCATTTCTTTATCACCTTTGATACCGCGCACCCTGATGCGGAGCTGGCGGATTGGCTGTCGGATCGCTATCCCGGCGAAATGACGGTGGTGATGCAGCACTGGTACGACAAGCTTGAGGTTACCGAGGAAGGGTTCTCGGTCACGTTGAACTTTGGCGATGCGCCGGAACCGATGTATATCCCCTATGACGCGATCCGAACCTTTGTGGACCCGTCGGTAGAATTCGGCCTGAAATTCGAGCAGCAAGAACCCGGCCAGTCGGACGAGGACGAAGACCTTCCCCAGCAGGACGAAAGCGAGCTTGAGGTCGAAGAAGAAGCCCCCAAAGCCGCTGAAGTCGTATCGCTTGACAGCTTCCGCAAGTAATCGGTCAGCCAGCCACAGTTAGCCTTGAGGTTAGCGCCATCGTCTCATTGCACCGCTGCCCCCCGCGGGGTAAACCCTGATCAGACATAAGCCCAAGATCAGGAGCCTTTTCATGGCCGATACCCGTACCGAAACCGACAGCTTTGGCCCATTGGAAGTGCCGTCCGATAAATATTGGGGCGCACAGACGCAGCGGTCGATCATCAACTTCCCTATCGGGTGGGAAAAACAGCCCGTGCCGATTATCCGTGCCCTTGGCGTGGTGAAAAAAGCCTGCGCGATGGAAAACCTGAATCAGGGCAATCTGGATCAGAAACGAGCCGACGCCATCACCGCCGCCGCGACCGAAGTGATCGAGGGTAAATTCGACGACAACTTCCCGCTGGTTGTCTGGCAGACGGGTTCGGGCACGCAGTCGAACATGAACGCAAACGAGGTGATTTCGAACCGCGCGATTGAAATGCTGGGTGGCGTGAAAGGGTCGAAAGATCCGGTACACCCCAATGACCACTGCAACATGGGGCAGTCGTCAAACGACACATTCCCCACCGCGATGCACGTGGCCATCGGCATGCAGGCCCGCGACGTGCTGCTGCCAGGCCTGCAAAAGCTCCATGACGCGCTGGCTGCAAAATCCGAAGAGTTCAAGGACATCATCAAGATCGGCCGGACCCACACGCAGGATGCGACACCGCTGACCTTGGGGCAGGAATTCTCGGGCTACACGCATCAGGTGAAAAAAGGCATCGAACGGGTAAACGCCTGTCTGCCCGACATCTACGAACTGGCCCAAGGCGGGACCGCCGTCGGCACCGGCCTGAACACCAAGAAAGGCTGGGCCGAGGCCGTGGCTGCACATATGGCTGACATCACCGGCCTGCCCTTTGTCACCGCCCCGAACAAGTTTGAATCACTGGCCGCCCATGACGCTATGGTCATGTTCTCGGGTGCGTTGAAAACCGTGGCCGGATCGCTGTTCAAGATCGCCAATGACATGCGTTTGCTGGGCTCTGGCCCGCGTTCCGGTCTGGGCGAATTGATCCTGCCCGAGAACGAGCCAGGATCGTCGATCATGCCAGGCAAGGTGAACCCGACGCAAGCCGAGGCGCTGACCATGGTGTGTGCGCACGTGATGGGGAATGACGCGGCAGTCGGTTTTGCCGGTTCGCAAGGGCACTTCGAGCTCAACGTCTACAACCCGATGATGAGCTATAACGTCTTGCAATCCATGCAGCTTTTGGGCGACAGCGCGTCGGCCTTTACCGACAATATGGTTGTTGGCACGCAAGCAAATATCGAACGTATCGACAAGCTGATGAAAGAAAGCCTGATGCTGGTGACAGCGCTGGCCCCTACCATCGGCTATGACAACGCGACCAAAGTTGCGAAAACTGCCCACAAAAATGGCACGACCCTCAAGGAAGAAGCAATCGCCTTGGGCTTTGTCGATGCCGAAACATTCGACCGCGTGGTGCGGCCGGAGCAAATGATCGGACCAAAAGAATGAGCGCCCCCATCAACCTCAACAAGGTCAAGAAAGAGCGCAACCGCGCGTCTCGAAAGGCCCGCGCTGATGAAAATTCAGTGCAGTTCGGCCAGAAGAAGGACCAGAAGGAAGTTCTGAAAGAACGTCTGGCTCAAATCTCGCGTAATTTGGAAGCTCACAAGCGCGAAACATGAGCGCGAGACCTGTAAAACATTCGGTGACCCTTCGGGGTCACCGCACGTCGATCTCGCTGGAGGATGAATTCTGGCAGGAATTGCGTAGTCTTGCGCAAGGGATGGACATGCCGATCAACGCGCTGGTCGCACAGATCGATGCCGAACGCGGCGTAGAGGCAGGATTGGCATCTGCGATCCGCGTCTACGTCTTGCGCGCGCTCAAGGAGCGTATGGCAGCCTCGTAAGGCACTCAAGCTCGGGGCAAACGCAAAGGGCCAGCGCCTGATCGCAATCAAACACCGGCCCTATATTTAGTCGTCAAACACTCTTAGGCGACGGATGCGTCGTAAATCTTGGTGATGTTCTGACCCAATGCTGCGTTGAACTCGGTATCGGTCATTTTGACGTTCAGCCCTTCTGTCAACGCACGCGAAAAGCTGGCGATCATCTTGGGGTTCTGGGTCAGGCGAACGCAGGCTTCTTCGGTCGAATAACCACCTGACAGCGCAACCACACGCAGGACGTTGCGCTGATCGGCAAGGCTGTCGTAAAGGCCTGCGGTCTCTGGTAGGGTGACTTTCAGCATCACCAGTTCGTCAGCGGAAAGCTCGGCCAGATGCTTTTCAAGCTCGGACTTCAGGATCGTTTCGCATTCCGCTTTGCTGTCCGAATGAATGTTCACCTCGGGCTCGATGATCGGGACCAGACCGGCGGCGCACACGGTTTTAGCGACGGCGAATTGCTGCGCCACAACCGACGCGATGCCTTCGGGGCTGGCGGATTGGATGACCGACCGCTCCTTGGTGCCAAAGATACCTGCGGCTTTCGCGCGCGCCAGCAGATCAGCAAGCTCGGGCATGGGTTTAAGCAGCTGCACGCCGTTTGCTTCGTCTTCCAGACCTTTGTCGATCTTGAGGAAGGGCACGACGCCGCGGTCTTCCCACAGCAGCTGTGCCACGGGTTTGCCGTTGATCGAATTGTCCATCGTGCGCTCGAACAGGATCGCGCCCAGAACTTTATCAGAGGTGAAATCATCGGCCAGAATGATCCGCGCGCGCATGTCGTGCATGGCTTGAAACATCTCGGCGTCGCCGGAATAATCAGAAGGTTCAACGCCATAGAGGCTTAGCGCCTTTGGGGTCGATCCGCCCGACTGATCCAATGCGGCCACAAACCCCTGTCCTGTTTCCATTTGTGTGCGCTGTGCGTCTGTCGTGGTCATGATGATCCTGGCCCTTATTGATTCCGTCGTGTGTCCGTTTAGCGCATCTATTCCCGCGATGATATATCGTTAGCGCCGGACAAAACGCAGCAAAATGCCATCTTTTGACCGAACCGTCAGATGAGCGACCGGAACAGGTGGCTTTTCGCCGACAACCTCAATGCGGTAGTCGCGCAAGATGCGCGACAAGATCAATGGCCCCTCTACCATGGCAAACCCTGCGCCCGGACAGACCCGCGCACCGGCGCTAAAGGGCAGATAGGCCTCGCGCTGGCATTTCTTGCCGTTCTCGCTGTGCCAGCGCGCCGGATCAAACCCGTCGGGGTTGTCCCACAGACGTTCATGCCGGTGCAGGTGCCACGGGCTGATGACCACTTGCGCCCCCCGCGCCACTTGGCGATCCCGAAAGGTCGCGGGGCAGCTTGCCTCGCGCACCATCATCGGAACGGGCGGATACAGCCGCAGCGCCTCGCGGAAAACATCACGGCTTTGCCTTAGCTGCCCCATGACAGCAAAATCACACTGGTCGATCACCTGCGCCTCGTCGGCCAAACGGTCCTGCCAGTCGGGATGCGTCGCGACCAGATACATCGCCCAAGCGAGAGCCGATGCACTGGTCTCGTGGCCGGCAAGAAAGAAGATCGCGACTTGATCGACCATCTCGTCCGTGGTGAAGGTAGAGCCATCTTCGGGGTCAGGGGTCGTCATAATCTTGGTCGCCAGATCGTCTGGTGCGGTGCCTGCCTTGATCTCCTCCATGCGCTGCGCTGTCAGTGCGGTGATCAACTGACGGATCTTGGCAGCGCTGCGTTTTGTATTTTGTCGAAACAGACGCGGCAGCCAACGCGGCAACGGGACAAACGCCGCGATGTTCAGGATCGGTTGGCTGCGCTGGTAGGTTTTGAATTCGTCAAAGACCTCGCTGGCCATATGGTGTTCAATGGGAATCGAAAACAGCGTGCGAAAGATCACATCCGCTGCCGCGTGGCTCGTCTGTGCCTCGACCTCTAGGGGTTCACCGTCATGGGGGGCCAGCCGCGCCGCCGCCGCCTCTGCCGCGTCCCAGATCGCGGGGAATGTTTCGCGCAAGCGCCCACCCTCGAACGCAGGATCAATGATACGCCGCTGGCGCTTCCAGGTTTCACCGTTGGTCAGGAAAACTGAGTTGCCAAGCAGCGGCCGCAACCCTTCGCTGATCCGGTTGGACTTGGGGTAGTCGTCGGGGCGCGTCTTGAGCACGGTCTGGATCAGATCGGGTTGGTTGATCAGATAGCTTCGGAAAAATGGCGTTTTGAATTCCGCCATCCACGCACGATACAGCCGCGCGGGCTGCGCGGACAGGATGTCTTGCCGGAATAGCTTGGCATAGCGCCACAGAGACACTTTCGCGGGCCGGCTTTCGGGTTTGGGCGGCAGTGTCATGGCGCGGTCGAGGTGAATTTATTCACCGGTTTCACGATGCGGGATCGCGACGCGGGACGTTCGGCATAGCGTTCGGCCAAACTGTGCGGACCTGCGGTGATCTGGAAATAGTCGTAGTCCTTGGGCGCATCAAAGGCACAGAGGTATTGGAAATGCAGCCGGAAGAACCGCCAGCGCAGCGCCTTCCAACGCGCCGGGGTCAGCGATTGGGTGAAGGCCGCAGAGAACACCAGCGGCCAGCGTTTATCTTCGGGGGCCACGCCCGACACTGCAACCGGATCGCACAGCGCAAATGCACAGCCGTCGCCGGGGGCAGTCACGTCGACCCAGGTAAGCGCGGCGCATCGCGAAAGATAGCGTAGATCGGCGCGCAGACGGTGGGCATCCCGCAGGAAAGACACCATCGGGACCACCTGCCCCAATGTCATAAAGGCCAGTTTCGGTCCCTCTGCCGGTACCCTGCCCGCGCGGATCAGGTCGGCAAGGATCGACACCCCCAGATGCGCGCCCGACGAATGGCCCACAACCAGCACCTCGTCCACGCCAGACTTCAGCGCCTGCACGATTGCATCGCCAAATTCGGTCATGCGGGTTTCAAGCGCGGGCGGGTTCGCCCCCCGCGTCGCAGCCCCGAAGGCATAGTCATGCATCAGATAGTAGGCATAGAACTTGCCATCGTGCTTTTTGAACCACCGCAGCACCTGCCAACCAAGGCCCACACCAAGTGCGGCGACGATGCCCTTGAACCACGCGGGCCCGCCAAAGAATGTCAACGCAGTGTACAAAAGCTTGCCCGCAAGTACAGCGATCAGCAGTTGCAGCAGCAGCATCCCGACTGGATAGAGCGCCGCGATCACCGGCCCCTTGCGCAACTGCATCAACCGCCACAGCGCACCAGAGGCGATATACACCCACGCCGTTTGCACCAGCTGCCCATAGGTCGCGAGGATCGAGTTGCTCATCGAGATGCGCACGATGTCGGACCAGACGAGCACCTCGACCTTGGTCTCTACATCAACGCCATCGATATGGGCGGCGACGTTCCAACCATAGTTCCCGCCCTCCGTTTTGGGCGACAAGGCAATCTGATAATCCGATATCCGCGCCTGTTCGCCGCCTTCCTTGCGGTAAAGCTCGCGGTAGCGGCGCGGATGAATGGGGTCATAGCCCGGGATATAGAAAACCCGTCGCGTTTTGACTGTCTGCTCTATGTTCTCGGCCATCGTTCACCCTGTATTTCACCGCAGCTTAAACAGGTTTTCCGGCAAGAGTAAGGCGCTTAACCCAAGGATCCCAAGGCAGGAAATGTTTCCAGAAGCCAGAAAGAGAAAGTCGTGAATGCGCCCGTCAGCAACGCCAGCCCAACCACGATCAGCAATATGCCCATGCCCCGTTCAATCAGCCGCATATATGGTTTAATCCGGTTCATCAGGCGCGTGGCGCGGGTGATGAACATCGCGGCCAGCAAGAACGGAATACCAAGCCCCGCCGCATACACACCAAGCAGCAAGGTGCCACGTGTCACAGATGCTTCGGAAGCCGCAAGCGACAGGATCGCACCAAGCTGTGGCCCGATGCAGGGCGTCCAGCCAAAGGCGAAAGCGAGGCCCAGAATATAGGCACCAAAAGACGTGCCGCCCTTATCACCAGCATCCAGACGCGCCTCTTGGTCCAGAAACGGAATACGGAACACGCCTAGAAAGTGCAGCCCGAAGATGATGACGACGATGCCAGACAGTCGCGCAAACAGAACCTGATTTTGCAGGAAGAACGCCCCGAAAATCGACGCGGTAAAGCCAAGGATTAAAAAGACTGTACTGAGCCCCATGACAAAGAACAGCGCCGCAATCACCGCCTTGCGTCGCGCAGCTGCGACCGACGACATGTCGTTCAAGGTCACGCCGCTCATATAGGCGAGGTACGGGGGCACGATTGGCAAAACGCAGGGGCTCAGAAAACTGATGATCCCTGCGGTCAGCGCGATGAGTATGGCGGGCAAAAGTCCCGCGTCGATCAGGTCAAATCCAAACATGACCCAAGCCTTAATCTGCTTTGTCCAGCGCGTCACCTGCTGTTGCGCGTGAACCCTGTCACAAGGTTGTGGACGCGCTGAAACATGTCGCCTATTTGAGACTTATGACAGATAAAAACTTTCTCGATGCGACGGGGCTGCTGTGCCCCCTTCCCGTCCTTAAGGCGCGTAAACGCCTGCAATCACTGGCTTCTGGTGATTTGCTGACGGTTCACGCAGATGATCCAGCCGCGATTATCGACATTCCACATTTCTGCACCGAGGCAGGTCACAGCCTTGAAACTGCGTTGATGGACCAAACGCCGCAGGCCTATGTAATCCGCAAAAAGTAAACGCAGGTTTAATCGAAAACAAAAAAGGCAGACCCGAAGGTCTGCCTTTTGTCGTTTTAGTGTTCCGCATTGTAGGGCACGGTACTTAGCCGCCCAAGGACCACCAGCCGCGCCGCTTTGGCTTGGCGGGTTTTTCGGGCTGGGCCTGCGGGGCCACCTGAGGCTGCGGCACTTCGGTCATGGGGGGCTCCGGCTGAATTTCCTGCGCGGCAGGGATTTCAGTCGGGGTGCTGTCGGGCACCTCGGTCGGGGCCGGCGTTGGCTCTACCTCGGCAGGCTGCGACGGCTGCGCGGGGGTCGGTTCCGGCATCGGGATCGGCGTCGGTTCCTTTGCGGGCTCAGGCGTCGGCGCGTCGGGCGTTACCTCTGGCTCTGGCTTGGGCTCGGGGGTTGGCTGCTCTTGCGGAGTAGGCGTTTCCTCGGGCTTTGGCGCGTCTTCAGCGGCATCTACGGGCGCAGCTTTGGGCTTGCGCGTGCGGGTCCGCTTGGGCTTGGGCGCTTCTTCTGCTGCGTCAGCATCCGCAGGTGCCGCATCAGCGGCGTCGGATGTCTTGGCGTCCGTATCTACCGTTGCTTCTGCCGCGGCATCTGCCTTGGGTTTGCGGGTTCGGCTGCGGGTGCGCTTGGGTTTGTCCTGCGCTGTGGCGTCGTCGTTCGTCGCCTCTGCAGGAACGTCGGCTTTCGCCTCTACGGTGGCGTCCGATTTATCCGCATCGCTGGAACTACCGTTGTCACCGTCGGAATCGGTATCATTGTTCTCACCGTTGGCCGCATCATCGCCGTTAGCCTTGCCACCCCGACGCCGACGACGCCGACGACGGCGCTTGGGTTTGCCCTCGGCATCGTTGTCATCGTCAGACCCGCCCTGCTGGTTCTGCGTGCCATTGCCATTATCCGTGGGCTCGGCGTCGGTTGTTTCAACCTCGGCCTCTGCCTCTGTAGCAACCTCGAGTTCCATATCATCGATCTCGTCCATGATAGATGTATCCACCGACACCACATGTTCAATCGGCGTTACAACCCGTGTCGCGGTCTTGAACTTTTCAAGCGAGAAATCGGGGCTGACCAAAGCAGGGTCGCCTTCGATGCGAACGGACATGCCGTAGCGCCCTTCGATATGGGCGATATGTTCACGCTTTTGGTTCATCAGGAAGTTGGCGATCCCCACGGGCGCGGTGATCAACACTTCGCGCGACCGTTTGCGGGTGCCTTCTTCCTCGATCTGGCGCAGGATCGACAACGCGAGGTTGTCGTCCGACCGGATCAGACCAGTGCCGTGGCAGGCGTGGCACGGCTGTGTCGTCGCCTCGATCATGCCGGGACGCAGACGCTGGCGCGACATCTCCATCAGGCCAAAGCCCGAAATACGGCCAACTTGAATACGCGCACGGTCGGTTTTCAGCTTATCCTTCATCAATTTTTCGACGGCGGCGTTGTTACGACGCTCGTCCATGTCGATAAAGTCGATGACGATCAGACCGGCGAGATCGCGCAAGCGCAGCTGGCGTGCGACTTCGGCAGCGGCTTCAAGGTTGGTCTTGGTCGCGGTCTGTTCGATGGAACCTTCCTTGGTCGCCCGGCCCGAGTTCACATCGATCGCAACTAGCGCTTCGGTCACACCGATAACGATATACCCGCCTGACGGTAGTTGAACCGTGGGGTTGAACATGCCCGACAGGTAGCTTTCGACCTGATAGCGTGCGAACAGCGGCAGCGTTTCGCTGTAAAGCTTCACGTTCTTGGCATGGGACGGCATGATCATCTTCATGAAGTCCTTGGCGATGCGGTAGCCGCGTTCGCCTTCGACAAACACCTCGTCGATCTCGCGGTTATAAAGGTCGCGGATCGAGCGTTTGATCAGGTCGCCTTCTTCGTAAATCTTGGCCGGCGCGATGGATTTCAGCGTCAGCTCGCGGATCTGTTCCCACAGGCGCTGCAGGTATTCATAGTCGCGCTTGATCTCTGCCTTGGTGCGCTGTGCGCCCGCGGTGCGTACGATCAGACCGGCACCCTTGGGCACCTGAATTTCGTTCGCGATCTCTTTCAACTTCTTGCGGTCCGCCGCGTTGGTGATCTTGCGGCTGATGCCGCCCCCACGTGCAGTGTTGGGCATCAAAACGCAGTACCGGCCGGCGAGCGACAGATAGGTTGTCAGTGCGGCACCCTTGTTGCCGCGTTCTTCTTTTACGACCTGCACCAGCAGGATTTGACGGACTTTTACGACTTCTTGGATCTTGTAACGCTTGGGCCGTGGCTTGCGGGCGGTACGCAGATCGTCGTGATCATCGTCATCCGCTACGGATTCGATGCTGTCATCCTTAGCAGACGCGTCGGTGGCTTTGGGATCGTCGTCAGCGTCATCCGCATCATCGCTGTCATCGCGATCATTGTCATCGGACTTGGCCGCGTCGCCGTTTGCATCAACTTGTTCGCCAGCGGCGGTATCGTCGTCCTGCGCAGGCTCTTCGACGGGCGTTTCACCGACCCGCTCCATCGGAGAGGAGCCTTCGTCGTCGTCCAGGTCCACGGTCTGCATGCCGTTGATCTGATCGCTGTCTGTGGTGTCCGCGTCTTTGCTGACAGTGGCATCATCAGACACAGTGTCTTCGGCCTTGGTCTTGCTGCGGCTGCGCGAACGGGTGCGGCGCTTGGGCTTTTCGTCTTCGTCTTCTTTGGCGGCCTGCGCTTCGGCGTAGGCGCGCTCTTCCTCCATCAGCGCCAAACGGTCGGCGACGGGGATCTGGTAATAATCAGGGTGAATTTCTGAAAAGGCGAGGAAACCATGACGGTTGCCGCCATAATCCACGAACGCCGCTTGCAACGAAGGTTCAACCCGCGTGACTTTCGCGAGGTAGATGTTGCCAGCTAGCTGGCGTTTATTCTCTGATTCAAAGTCAAATTCCTCGACCTTGTTTCCGTCGACCACAACAACGCGAGTTTCCTCAGCGTGGGTGGCATCGATAAGCATTTTCTTAGGCATAAATCCATTTTGCACAGCTGCGCAGACAGCAAGCCCGGTGGGGCGCTGCGAGGCAGGGTATGTCTTGTCAGGGCGATGGGTGACGCGGCTAAAACAGGGCCCCTAAGGCCGCCTGTCTGTCTGCTCTTGGCGTCTGCGCGCGTCATCGCGGTTCTTCTCCGACATGGGTGCTGCGTAACGCGCCCCCATATCCACTAATTAACTGCAACTGACCGGGCAAAGGCACGGCCTAATCGTCAGCGGTTCTTGAGCCTTTTTTAAGGGCCTAATCGGTCTGCCTGGTCACCACATGCCGGGGAACCGAGGCATCGAAACTGTCTGGGGTCTGGTTTGCCATCCAAAGAGGCAAACAGCCCTTCCTACAATTAACGGCAGAAGGGACCAAATGACAATGGGAAATCGCGTATTGCGGTTCTACAGCTACGCGATACTAGAAGGTGTACCCACGCCTTGCGCCCTTGCTTGACAAGGGTCTGCGCTATGGGAAATGCTCGGTCAGCGGGATTACGCCGCGCGGCGTGCTGCCTGACATTTGCACAAAATAAGACACATAAGGATAATACGAATGCATATTTCCCTGCGCACAGCGCTTTGCCTACCCTTTTTAGCGCTGGCCGCCTGCGAAGACATGAGCGCCACAGGCAGCAGTGATCCTCAGGGCCCTTCAAAACGCAGCTGCATCCGCGCAGTAGAAACGCACACGGGCATTTCAGGTGCGTCGATCAACACGACCATCCCGATTGTCGAAACCGGCCAGCATATCATCGACCTGCCAGGCAGCCCGTCCTGGACCTGCTACACCGATGAAACCGGTGCAGCACGTGAGTTGATCGAAACGCGACTTGGCTGACCTAGCCCCCGTTTGCAGCGCTCAGAGATAATCCGAGCGTTGCAGGCCGTACTTTGCCATCTTTTCGTTCAGGGTCCGGCGTGGCAGGCAGAGTTCTTCCATAACGCTCGCAATGGACCCTTTGTGCCGGCGCATGGTGTTGTCGATCAACATACGCTCGAACGCTTCGACATACTCTTTCAGCGGTTTGCCGTCCGTGGTCATCACCGGCTGCATCTCTTCGTGGTCGGACATCAACAACGACGCAATAGAACCGGACCCGCGACGCGACTGCAAAACAGCGCGTTCGGCCACATTAATCAGCTGGCGCACGTTACCGGGCCAAGGCGCTTGCAACAGTTGCGCGGCCTCTTGTGCTGAAACCTGCGGCGTCTCGCAGCCGTATTCATCCGCGAATTCTTCGGACAGACGGGTGAAGAGCGTCAGGATATCCTCGCCCCGCTGGCGCAGTGGCGGCACAGTGATGCGCAGGGCGGCCAAACGGTAGAACAGGTCAGAGCGCAGCGCATCTTCGGACGTGCGTCCAGCCTCTTGCAGGTTTGAAATCGCAACGATACGGGTTTCCGCAGGCGTGCCCTGATCATTGATCGCACTTAGTAACCGCGCTTGCAGCGTCTCGCTCAGCGCCTCGATACCCTCAAGCACCAAAGTCCCACCGCGTGCTTCTTCGATCGCGGGAAGCTGGGCATCTTCGGGCATCATCGGGCCGAACAGACGTTTGCTCAGCGCATCTTCTTCCAGCGCGCCGCAACTGACCAAGACGAATTTTTTACCCGCGCGCGATCCAACAGCATGCAAAGCGTGCGCCACCAGTGTCTTGCCTGTACCGGTCTCACCGTCGATCAACACGTGCCCATCGGCCTGCCCCAGATCCAGAATATCCTCGCGCAAGCGTTCCATCACCGGCGAGCCACCGATGAGCTTTTTCATCAGCTGACTGCCATCCGACAGTTCGCGGCGCAGGGCACGGTTGTCCATCACCAGCCGGCGTGCGTTGGTCGCCTTTTTGGCCAACTCACTCATCCGGTCGGGATTGAACGGCTTTTCCAGAAAATCAAACGCGCCGACGCGCATGGCTTCTACCGCCATCGGCACATCGCCGTGGCCGGTAATCATAATCACGGGCAACGCGCTATCGGTGCCCATCAGCTTTTTCAAAAACTGCATCCCGCCCATACCGGGCATCTTGATGTCAGAAATAACGATACCGGGATAGTCGGGCCCCAACGTCTTTAGCGCATCCTCGGCGCTGCCGAAGGTTTCGGTGTCATACCCCGAAAGCGCCAGCCACTGGCTGATCGACTGACGCATATCTTGTTCATCATCAACGATCGCGATTTTCATTACCTGAGCCATTGGTTTACTCTGCCGCCTGTGTCTTCTCTGTGCTGTCCATGATGGGCAGCTGCATTTCAAAAACCGCACCGCCATGCTGGCCGTTGCGGGCTGTCAGCCTGCCCCCCAGATCGGATACAATACCCGACGAGATCGCAAGCCCCAGCCCGACACCATCGCCGGGCTGTTTGGTCGTGTAAAACGGCTCGAACAGGCTATCGAGATCTTCGATCCCGGGGCCATTGTCGCGCACGGTAAGCGTCGCCGTCTCACCCGCTGATAGTATAATCTCTACCGTCGGGTTTCGTTCCGATTTGGTGGCATCCAATGCGTTGCGCAAGAGATTGACCAGTACTTGTTCGATCCGCATGCGATCGCCCATCACCTGCACCGGGTCCGACGGGAGGATACGATTGATCTGCACCTGACGTTGACGTAGCTGCGGTTCCATCATTGACAAGGCAGAGCCAAGGGCTTCCTCCATATCAAAGGGGGAAAACTGCTGCTGGCCCTTGCGCGCATAGCTTTTGAGCTGCCGCGTGATGGCCCCCATACGTTCGATCAGATCGTCAATACGCCCGAAAGATGCCAGCGCTTCCTCAAGCCGATTGCGCTGCATCAACAGCCGCGCCCCCGCCAAATAGGTTTTCATTGCCGCCAGAGGCTGGTTCAATTCGTGGCTGACAGCAGCCGACATTTCGCCCAAGGCAGCAAGCTTGCTTGATTGTTCCAGCGTTTGCTCGGCCACGGCCAGTGTTTGTTGCACCCGTTTGCGTTCCGCCACCTCGCGTTGCAGCGCCGCGTTCAACGCACGCAGTTCTGCGGATTCACGCTGGAACAATGCTGCACGTCCCGCCGTCCGGCGGCTTAGGGCATAGAAGGTCAACGCCAGCAGGATCGCAAAGCCCATCACCTCGAGCGCGAGCACCCCGTTCACCTTTTCGCGCACAGAGGCATAGGTGGTATAGCTGGTGATCCGCCAACCCCGAAACGGTATCCGCGACGATAGACGCATCACCGCCTCGCCTTGCAGATACGCATCGGCAGGCAGTGCGGTCCAGTCGGCGGTGGCCTTGATGGCCCGTTCAATCGCGCTTTGCGGGGTCTGGTTCGACAGCGCTTCGCTTTCGGTCAAGCCGCGCCAGCGCGGTTCGGTCGCCATGATGATATCGCCGGTGCTGTCGGTCACGATCACCGCGTCCGAAATACCCGCCCACGCCCGCTCAAACCGCTGCAAATCGACTTCGGCCGCGATCACACCAAGGTTCGTCCCCGCTTCGTGGATGCGGCGTGAATAGAAAAAACGATAGCCACCGGTATCGCGGGGGATCACGCTGAAGACGGTAGAATTAGAGCGTAACGCATCCACGAAATACGCTTCTTGGCGGTGCGACGCCCCCAGCCGGTTGCGGTCGGTCGCGGCGACCGTGCGCCCGTCGATGTCGTAGAGCATCAAGGAGGCAGCCCCGATTTCCTCTACGAAAGAGATCAACCGCTGGGTCGATAGGGAATAATCAGATCGGGTCAGCGCCTCTATCAAGGCGGGGTCGCGCGATAACAACTGCGGTACAATCGCGTTCTGGCGCAGTTCTGCCAGCAGGTTGCCGCTGTAGAGGGCGATCCGAAGCTCGGCGCGATTGCGCGTGCTTTCGGTAAAACGGTCCGTCAGCAGCTTGTTGGTGATCGAAATCGTGACAACCGCAAAGACCAATAGCAAAGCAACCGCCAGCCGGACGCGCCAGCTGACAGATAAAGTGGCTTCACGAGAGGACGCAGACCGGAACATGCCGGCAATCTACGCGTCCTCACCGTGGCACTCAAGTCACGCTGTGACCACAGACCCTGCCAATGCGCGGAAGAGCGCCGCCCCGTCCGTGCCACCATGCCCCGCATCCGCAGCGCGTTCAGGGTGGGGCATCATCCCCAGCACACGACGGTTGGACGACAGGATACCTGCAATGTCCGACTGCGACCCGTTGGGGTTGTCGCCATAGGTAAAGGCAACGCGATCCTCGCCATGCAGCTTGGCGATCGTATCGCCATCAGCAAAGTAGTTGCCGTCATGGTGCGCAATCGGGATATCGATCATCGCGCCGGCATCATACCCCGAGGTGTAATCACTGTCCGCCGTCGCCACGCGCAATGGCACGGTGCGGCAAATGTATTTAAGGCCTGCGTTGCGCAGCAAGGCACCGGGCAGCAAACCTGTTTCGGTTAGCACCTGAAAGCCGTTGCAGATGCCCACCACATAGCCGCCACGCTCCGCATGGGCCGCCACTTCGCGACAAATCGGAGAGTTCGCCGCAATCGCGCCGCAGCGCAGATAATCCCCGTAAGAGAACCCACCGGGTACGCCGACAATATCGACCCCGTCGGGCAGGCTGGTATCTTTATGCCAGACCATCGACACTTTGGCACCGACCGCCTTGAAAGCCACCGCCAGATCGCGGTCACAGTTAGAGCCCGGAAAAACGATGACCGCTGCGTGCATCAGCCCATCTCCACTGTGTAGGATTCGATCACCGTATTCGCGAGCAGCTTTTCACACATCACTTCGACATCCGCCTGCGTCGTGCCGTCGTTCAGATCCAGCTCGATCACCTTGCCCTGACGCACACCGTTCACGCCATCAAAGCCCATCGCCCCCAAAGCGTGGCGCACGGCCTCGCCTTGCGGATCCAGAACACCGTTCTTCAACATCACATGCACCCGTGCTTTCATGGCGCGTCCCCCTGCTTCATTTTGCAAAATAAACTCATCTCCGTCATCAGCCTAGTTGATCAACGTCGGTTTCATCATCGGTGTCGACGTCTTGGGCATGACCCCCAAACGTCGGGCGACTTCGGTGTAGGCATCCGTCAGCGACCCCAGGTCGCGACGGAACACATCCTTATCCAGCTTCTGTCCGGTTTCGATATCCCACAGACGGCAGCTGTCTGGGCTGATCTCGTCGGCGACGATCAGACGCTGGAAATCGCCCTCGTAGATGCGCCCGACCTCAATCTTGAAGTCCACAAGCCGGATCCCCACCGCCATCATCACACCGGACATGAAATCATTAACCCGCAGTGACAGGCTCAGGATGTCTTCCATGTCCTGTTGGCCGGCCCAGCCAAAGGCCGCGATATGTTCCTCGGTGACCAGCGGATCGCCAAGGTCATTGTTCTTATAGTGATATTCCACGATCGGGCGCGGCAATTGCATGCCTTCGTCGATCCCCAACCGCGTGGACAGATCACCAGCGGCATAGTTGCGCACCACGATCTCAAGCGGGATGATCTCTGCCTGACGGATCAACTGTTCGCGCATGTTCAGACGCTTGATGAAATGCGTCGGCACGCCGATGTTGTTCAAGCCCGTCATAAAGAATTCGGACAGACGGTTGTTCAGCACGCCCTTGCCTTCGATCACGGCCTTTTTCTCGGCGTTAAAGGCGGTTGTGTCGTCTTTGAAGTGCTGGACAATCGTCCCCGGTTCCGGCCCCTCATAGAGGATCTTTGCCGTACCTTCATAGATTTTCGTGCGACGGGCCATGCACATCCCTTCCAGACAACGGACCGGTTGGAATACCCATCGGCCTTTTCTAGCCTGTCACATAGTCCAAGCGCCCCTGCCGCGCAAGCACGCGCCCTGCCCTCATGGCAGCCATGCATGTAGAAACTATGGCGCGGCCTCATGACCATCATGAGAATAATGAAGTTGCTTCATGCCAGTTGTTGTGGGAAACGGCAAAATCACCCCTTTAGCGGAGCTTTTCATGTCCAATCCTCTTACCGATCTTCTGGCTGAAAAAGGCACGCTGCTGGCCGATGGTGCCACTGGCACGAACCTGTTCAACATGGGCCTGATGTCCGGTGACGCGCCAGAGATGTGGAACACGGAACAGCCGCAAAACATCATCAAGCTATACCAAGGTGCGGTTCAGTCGGGCAGCGATATCTTCCTGACCAACTCTTTTGGCGCGAATGCCTCGCGGTTGAAACTGCACAACGCTGAAAAGCGCGCTCATGAGCTTAGCCGCGTCTCTGCCGAACTGGCGCGTGAAGTTGCCGACAAGGCCGGCCGCAAGGTGATCGTCGCAGGCTCCGTCGGCCCCACCGGCGAAATCATGGAGCCGGTTGGCCCGCTCACTCACGCGCTGGCGGTCGAGATGTTTCACGAAACTGCGGACGGGCTGAAAGCCGGTGGTGCCGATGTGGGGTGGCTTGAAACCATCAGCGCCCCCGAAGAATACCGCGCCGCCGCCGAAGGGTTCAAGCTCGCGGGCCTTGATTGGGTCGGCACGATGAGCTTTGACACCGCGGGACGCACCATGATGGGCATGACATCCGAAGCGATGGTCGACATGGTACACGAGCTAGACCATGGCCCGCTGGCCTATGGGGCCAACTGCGGCACCGGGGCGTCGGACGTGCTGCGCACAGTGCTTGGTTTCGCTTCCAAAGGCATGCCAACGCCGATCGTGTCCAAGGGCAACGCCGGCATCCCCAAATACGTCGAAGGCCACATCCACTATGACGGCACACCCGAACTGATGGCCGATTACGCCGAAATGGCCCGCAATTGCGGCGCATCGATCATTGGAGGTTGCTGTGGCACCATGCCGGAACATCTGGTGTATATGCGTGCAGCACTCGACAGCCGCCCCAAGGGCGACGCTCCCACGCTGGAACAGATCGTCGAAGCGCTTGGTCCGTTTTCCTCGGCCAGCGATGGCACCGATGGCGAAGGCCCCACCCGCGCGCCGCGCCGTGGCCGCCGCCGGGGTTAATCTCCGAACAGATTCAACTGCGCGCTCGCCCGTTTGGGCGGGCGAAACAGATCGCACCGCATCGGCGGCAGTAGCGTATTTAGCCCTAAACGTTTAACGGCCAAAACGAACCGCTGCGCGATCATCTCGGCATAGGGGCCTTCCCCGCGCATCCGTCGGTGCCAATTCGCATCGTATTCCTTGCCCCCATGCATCTCGCGCAGGCGCGCCATGATCCGGCCCGCGCGATCGGGGTAATGCGTCGCCAGCCAGCCCTGCATCAAGGGCGATACCTCTCGCGGCAGCCGCAACATGATCCAGCTGGCAGCAACGGCACCGGCATCACGCCCGGCTTGCAAAATCGCTTCAAGCTCAGGGTCGGTCAACGCAGGCACCATAGGCGACGCCATCACACGCACAGGGATTCCCGCCGCCGCAAGACGTTCGATCATCTGCAATCGTCGCTTTGGCGCGGGCACCCGAGGCTCCATCAATCGCGACAACCGAGCGTCCAGAGTTGTTACCGACACCCCGACACGGCACAGCCCGCGCGCGGCCATATCCGATAGAATATCAATGTCCCGCTCGATCAGACTGCCCTTGGTGACAATGGCGACAGGATGATTGGCCTCCGACAGAACCTCCAATAACGACCGCATAATCCGGTGATCCTGTTCGATTGGCTGATACGGGTCTGTATTCGTTCCTATCGCAATCGGTGCCACTTGATATTTCTTGGCTGCCAGTTCGCGCCTTAGAACCTCGGGCGCGTCCGGACGCGCAATAAGACGTGTTTCGAAATCCAGCCCCGGCGACAGCCCCAGATACGCATGGCTTGGCCGCGCGAAACAATAGACGCACCCATGTTCACACCCGCGATAGGGGTTGATCGACCGGTCAAACGGCAGGTCTGGCGACTGGTTATAGCTGATCACACTGCGCGGCACCTCAAAGCTGACCTGCGTGCGCAAAACAGGTAACGGATCACCATCACCGTCCCATCCGTCGGCCACGGCTTCCACTGTCAGCGGCTCGAACCGGCCCGATTGGTTGCTTGCTGTGCCGCGTCCGGGCAGTCTGTATTTGCGGTGCGCCTGATCCATCCAAATCTTTTGGAACAAATTAGGAACATGGTCAAGTATATTGCCCCAACCCATTGTTTTACAGGACGATCGGGCGTAATTTCGGATCAACCAAAAGCGTCGCACGCGGTGCCGAGTTTGTCGCAATAAGCACGAAGCTTTCGACGCTTGTGTGACAAAAAGGCGCAAGCCCGCGCGGGTGAGTTAACCGATGAGGAACGACTATGTCGGATGAAGACGAAATTATCCTTGCCGATCTGGACGACGAAGAACTTGTTCAGCAGATGTTTGATGATCTTTACGACGGTCTGCGCGAAGAGATCGAAGAAAGCGTCAATATCCTGATTGCACGCGGATGGATTCCCTACGATGTCCTGACCAAAGCATTGGTCGGCGGCATGACCATCGTTGGCGCAGATTTCCGGGATGGCATCCTCTTTGTCCCCGAGGTGCTTCTGGCTGCAAACGCGATGAAAGGCGGCATGGCGATCCTCAAGCCGCTGCTGGCGGAAACCGGCGCACCGCGTGTGGGCAAGATGGTGATTGGCACTGTCAAAGGCGACATCCACGACATCGGCAAAAATCTAGTGTCGATGATGATGGAAGGTGCCGGCTTTGAAGTTGTCGATCTTGGCATCAACAACTCGGTCGAGGCCTACCTCGAAGCGATGGAAGCTGAAGGCCCGGATATCCTTGGCATGTCCGCCCTGCTGACCACGACGATGCCCTATATGAAAGTTGTGATCGACACGATGATCGAACAAGGCATCCGCGATGACTATATCGTACTGGTCGGCGGTGCCCCCCTGAACGAAGAATTCGGCAAAGCTATTGGTGCGGATGCCTACTGCCGCGATGCAGCTGTTGCTGTGGAAACGGCCAAGGAATGGGTCGGACGCAAGCACAATAACGCCAAAGCGTAAGTCATTGATGTAACAGATAAAGGCCCCTCCCGATCGGAGGGGCCTTTGCCGTTCAGGAGCCCCAAATGAAACCGCCTTCGGACTGCGATCTAACGGAAACCGGCCTGCCGCTTGCACCGCAAACGGGCCGTATTCTATTGATCGCCTGCGGGGCCTTGGCACGTGAAATTCTCGACCTGAAAGAGGCCAACGGCTGGTCCCATCTCGACCTGACCTGCCTGCCCGCCAAGCTGCATCTTTACCCCGAGAAAATAACGCAAGAAGTCCGCGCGGCTGTAATCAAACACCGCGATGCCTACGACGACATCTTTGTGGTCTACGCCGATTGCGGGACCGGCGGGCTGCTCGCGGCAGAGTGTGAAAAACTGGGCGTTCAGATGGTGGCAGGGCCCCATTGCTACAGTTTTTTCGAAGGCAACGATCGCTTCGCTACAATTTCGGAGGACGAGTTTACGGCCTTCTACCTCACGGATTTTCTGGTCCGCCAGTTCGATGCCTTCATCATGAAACCCATGGGGCTCGACCGCCACCCGGAACTGCGCGATATGTATTTCGGAAACTACGAAAAGCTGGTGTATCAAGCCCAAACCGATGACCCCGCGCTGACAGCCAAGGCGCAAACCTGTGCTGAAACGCTCGGCCTCGCGTTCGAGCGGCGCTTTACCGGCTACGGTGATCTGGAAAAGACGCTCCGGACCCTCTGATCTTCATTTTGCCAAATAAACTCAACTGGTACATCTGCGGCCGCACCCGCACGCCAGCGTTTAAACCTGCTGCGCTGCCTCGCCGCGAATCCGTTCGATCATTGCCGTCAGGCCGTTGGACCGTTGCGCCGACAGATGTTCGTTCAGCCCCAAACGCCCCATCTCGGCGCGGGCATCAACGGCCCCGACCTCGGACGCGGGCACCCCGTTATACAGCTTTTGAAGCACGGCGATTAGCCCCGACACGATCATCGCATCGCTGGCACCGTCGAAATGCAGCACCCCATTTTCGAACTGCGTGTGCAACCATACTTGGCTGGCACAGCCGTCCACTTTGGTCGCGGGAACGCGCAATGCTTCGGCCAGCGGGTCCATCGACTTGCCCAGATCAATCACGTGACGATAGCGGTCTTCCCAATCGTCCAGAAATTCGAAATCCTCGACCAGTTCTTCAAATGCCTCTGTCGCCACGGTGCGTCCCTCTTTTCGCTTGCCAAACAGGTAGGTTGCACGATGCCAAAGGTCCACCCCCTTCCCAACAGGTCCGGGATGGGTTAGTCAAATAGTACCGAAATTTCTACGGCGGACCCCATGCGCAAGACCTTTTCAGCCCTCTTGGTATCGACCCTTGTTTTGACAGGCTGTGCGACTGTGCGCGACAGCCGTGCGAACCCGTTCAATTGGTTCGGCAGTGCCCGGTCAGAACCAATCACCCGACAGGAAGCCTCTGACAATCCGTTGATTCCGCAGCGAACAGGGTTGTTTTCGTCCTCTAAGTCCAAAGAGGTTATCTATACCGGTCGCCCGTTCGAACAGATCATTGATCTCACGATCGAAGAGGTCCCCGGAGGTGCCGTGGTGCGGGCCACTGGGCGTGCGGATCGCCAAGGTATCTACGAAGTGCAACTGACGCCAGCCAACGAAGATGAACTGCCGGTTGATGGCGTCTTGACCTATCGCCTTGAGGGCATCGAGCCAAGCGAAACGGCCGCCATCGGCACAGAGCCCACGCGAGAGGTTACCGCGGGGCGCAAGCTGACAAATCAGAAGCTGGCCGGTGTGTCGTCCATCCGCGTAGAGGGCCTGCGCAACGCGCTGACATCGCGTAGGTAACCCCTAACTAACTAAAGATATCAAAAGGTTGAGCCTTAAAGCTCAACGACTTTCAGTTCGGACCCTACGGCGGTCAACGCGATCTCACCTTTGCACAAACGCAGCGCATCTTCCCCGAACACTTCGCGCCGCCACCCTTTCAGAGCATCCACATCGCGCAAACCGGCGGCAATCCCGTCAAGATCCGAAGCAGGCGCGATCAGCTTGGCCGCGACGCCCGCGCTTTCGGATTTCGCCTTGAGCAAGACCCGAAGCAAATCAGATAGGGCCGGATTGACCTGTAGCTTGTCGCGGCTGCGGTCTGGTTGCGGCATATCCGCAGGCGCGCAGTTCACACCAGCCTCTACCGCCTTGAGGATTCCATCCGCGATCTCGCCCTTGCGCGCATCGCGTAGCAATAGGCGGGCACGGCCCAATTCTTCGTGGTTTTTCGGCTTGTTACTGGCCAGCTCAACCATCGCGTCGTCCTTATAGACGCGGCTGCGCGGGATGTTGCGGGTTTGGGCATACTCTTCGCGGAAGGCCGCAAGCTCGCGCACCAGCGCCAGAAACTTTGGCGAATTGGTCCGTGTCTTGACCCGTCGCCAAGCTTCGCGCGGGGGCGTGACGTAGGTGTCGGGGCTGGTCAGAATCTCAAGTTCTTCCTCAACCCAGCGGCCACGGCCCGTCTGTTCAATCTTGCGGGCGAGAAACTCATAGATCTGGCGCAAGTGCGTTACGTCAGCAACCGCGTATTTCAGCTGCGCATCGCTCAGCGGACGCCGCGACCAATCGGTGAAACGTGATGTCTTATCAAGAGGTTGATGTGCAATTTTGCGAACCAGCGTCTCGTATCCAACCTGTTCGCCGAAACCGCAGACCATGGCCGCGACCTGCGTGTCGAACAAGGGCTTGGGAAAGACACCAGCATCAACAAAGAAAATCTCGAGGTCCTGCCGCGCGGCGTGGAAAACCTTGACCACCGATGTGTCGCGGAACAGCGTGTACAAAGGCTCTAGCGATAGGCCTTCGCTCAACGGGTCCACCAGAACGGCGTTGGACTCATCCGTGCCGGGCATGGCCAGCTGGATCAGGCAAAGTTTGGAATAATAGGTCCGTTCGCGCAGAAACTCGGTATCGACGGTCACGTAATCATACTTGGCGGCCTCTGTGCAGTAGGCGTCAAGTTCAGCGGTGGTGGTGATTGTTTTCATAACGCTACTTTGGACAGAGGAAGCCGTTCAGGCAATGGAAAAGCGCATGGTTTCAGCGCAATAGGCCGCGTGCCTAGCCTTCCAGCATTAAAAGATCGCGATTACCGCTGGCAAAGCGCCGTAGGACCGCAGGATAAAGTCGATGTTCTTGCACCAGAACCCGCGCGGCCAGATCATCTGGCGTGTCGCCGGCCATAACCGGAATGGTAGCTTGGCCCAAAATCGGCCCGTCATCCAGCGCCGCCGTGACCTCGTGCACTGTGCAGCCGTGCTGGGTATCGCCTGCCTCGAGCGCGCGGGCGTGGGTGTGCAGACCTTTATACCGTGGCAAAAGCGAAGGATGGATGTTGATCATCCGACCGGCCCAAGCATCGGTAAATCCGCCGGTCAGCTTGCGCATGAAACCCGCAAGGCAGATGATATCCGGCGCATGGGGCATCAAACGCGCGGTCAGTTCGTTTTCAAAAGCGGCGCGATCCCCTGCAAAAGGTTTATGTTCTACAACTTCGGTCGCAATGCCCCGTTCTTTGGCCCAAGCGATCCCGCCCGCATCTGCCACATTCGACACGACGACACAGGGCCGCGCGGGGTGGTCGCTGGTCATGTCTTCGACCAGCGCCCGCATATTTGACCCGCCACCGGAAAGAAAGATCGCAACCCGTTTGGTCACAGCAGGCTGCCGGTATAGGCAACGCCCGTGGTATCCGTGACGTCGCCCATTGGGTAAACTGTTTCGCCCGCGTCGGTCAGCAGCGTCGTCAGCGCATCGGCTTCGTCGGCCTTGACCACAAGGATCATGCCCACACCGCAATTGAATGTCTTGAGCATTTCGGCTTGAGACATGCTGCCAACGTCAGCCATCCATTTGAAAACACCGGGCAGTTCCCAGCTATCAAGATCAATCCGAGCACCAAGATTATCAGGCAGAACCCGTGGCAGGTTTTCGGTCAGACCGCCGCCGGTGATGTGGGCCAGCGCATGAACGCCCCCTGCCCGCACAGCCTGCAACGCCGGTTTTACATAAAGCCGCGTTGGCGTCAGCAGCACCTCGCCCAAGGTGCCGTCCGCCCAAGGGCAATCGGCATCCCAGCCCAGGCCCGACATTTCAACCAGTTTACGCACCAGCGAATAGCCGTTGGAATGCACCCCGTCCGAGGCAAGACCCAGCAGCACATCGCCCGCCGCCACATCGCGTGGCAGATCAGCGCCCCGTTCCATCGCCCCGACAGAGAACCCCGCGAGGTCAAAGTCACCTTCGGAATACATCCCCGGCATCTCGGCCGTTTCTCCGCCGATCAAGGCACAGCCCGACCCTTCGCAGCCCTTTGCGATACCTTCGATGATACGCGCCGCCTGCTCTGTCTCCAGCTTGCCGGTTGCGAAATAATCTAGGAAAAACAGAGGCTCCGCCCCTTGGCACACCAGATCGTTGACGCACATAGCGACCAGATCGACACCAACGCCATCGACATTTCCGGTATCAATCGCGATCCGCAGTTTGGTGCCAACACCATCGGTCGCGGCAACGAGGATCGGGTCGGTGTAGCCCGCCCCCTTGAGGTCGAACAGCGCGCCGAAACCGCCAAGGCCCGACATCACCCCCGGACGCTTGGTGCGCTTGGCCGCTGGCTTGATACGCTCTACCAGCGCATTGCCTGCATCAATATCAACACCCGCATCCGCGTAGGTGATCGAGTTCTTGGAGTTGGTCATGACACATCCCGCTGCCTGTTCCCTTTGCGAAAACGGGTTATAGCAGGTTGCGCAGGCGTGCAATGCACCTAAGCCACATCTACGCGTTTCTATCTCTTGACGCGCCGCCCCCGCACCCTTACCAAACCGCGCAGGCGGGCCTGTAGCTCAACTGGTTAGAGCAGAGCGCTCATAACGCTTTGGTTGCGGGTTCAAGTCCTGCCGGGCCTACCAAAACTCCGCTTTTATTCAATGTTTTCAACGATCATATGTCACACGAAATTAGATATGTGTCGCATATGATTTCAATGGCTTGCAAAGCACCTGTCACGCGGCAAGTGTAGCGCAGCGTTTCTTATTCAATGTCCTGTAGCAACTGAGAAGACCATTCTTCACTTGGAGTGATGTCAAAAGGCTCGCTCATTTTTTGGCGCAACCTTACTTGCAACTGGTCCAAAACACGGTTTGTCCGGTTCACCTTGCCCTGCATTTGACACCACTCTTCGCAGATCGTCTGGTCAGGAAATTTTGCGGCAGGCCTCGGCTTGCATGGGGTTATGTTCGCATTAGCTAATCGGTGAGTGCTGTTTCTGAGGGGGTCGCTGGCATCAAACCCAAGTGCGCTCTCAATTTCACATAGCCTTTCCCTTATTTCGTTTTCTTTTTCTTCAATTGCCTGCCTTACCACGCGACGGCGGGCAGAGATACTGATGTGGTCCATGGCTTCCGTAATAACAACTTCATCGCCAAACTCATCCAAGTCAGCAATGTTTGACCAGTCGACACGATTGAGTGCGTGACCCGCTACGTATCTATCTTTGGCTGACTTGACGCCATCATCGTCAATCACCTTCTTTAATTCAGCGATGCGGCGGTCTCGCCTAAATACCACAGACAAACCGTATGATAATTTTGACCTTATCGGCGGCCAGTCTTTGTCATTCAATGCGCGCCGTTGATCCAAGTATGCGAGCCGCAGCAAACAAATAGCACATAGCACAGCCAAAAGGACTTCGCGGTTACCCACTGTTAAGACCTCGCCCCATACCTGAACGGCGCGCTCCCAATCCATAAAATCTGTGGGGAGAAAGAGGGCACCTATAAGAGTGCCAGTCAGCGCGACAAGCCAGCCGAATTTTTTGAGCAACCAGTACATTGATAGAGGATGCCTGAACTTTCAGGGGCCGTGGAGTCCTAATCTTCTCACAACCGGCGCTTGCCTGGTGAGGCTGATACATAAGGGGGCGAATATCCTCACTTAGCAAACCCAAAAGCACGCCGAGTTCATGAAGCGAAGAGTCGGCGAGACTCAAACTGAAGCAAGCAAGAGGCCACAGAACTCAAAAAAAGAAGCCCGCCCACCGATTAAGGTGGGCGAGCAACAATTTTTCTAGTTTCAATTTTCGGCCAGATGCGAGTACATACAAACTAAGTAACAGAGTGACCCTATTCGCTTGGTCACAGCACCATATTTGGTTCCATGCAGTCCCTTGCGCACGCTCAAATTGTCCAGTTAAGGTAGCGCATCATTCCGACAGCTGTTCGTATTTTTACGATTTTCCGAGTAAAAGCGCTGATTGAGTTCACGCTCAAAATAATATTGTTGATTAACAGAGGCACTTGGTAAAATGTTTAAAAGCATAGGCCGACCCCTACGTCATATTCTTTGCTCACTCGGCCTTCATGCTTGGCAAGACAGCAGAAGCATGCCGGAAGAGGTATGTAGGAAGTGCGGAAAGCGGCGGAGAAAGTTCCAATAAACTGAAGGTGGATGAAGTCGAATTGCGAGAGACAGGCGCGGTAAGGTTTCACGCCAATCACCAACTTCGCCTGGTCTTCGGCAGCTGCGTGACATGCGGCCAAGTTGCTCCGCATCGACACTTTGCCCGGCTCTCAAAATCATGCACAGAGATCCCAGCGGGCAGAGGCTCAGGGCGAAACTCAACTGCTTGGCCATAGGACCAGCAGCGCACCTCGATATGCGTGCATCCGAACAGTAGCAGCGGGTCAGCAGGCAGTTTTGACATGCTACATCAGTTATCTGAACAAGCGGCAACACAAAGACATATTCAGCCTGTCCATCAGTTAAGCCAAGCGGGATGCCCGAAACCCTCTGTGATTGTATGACCAAAGCTTTGCTGAGGTCGCAGTTACCAATCATATTTAAGTGCGCACACCCTTGAACAAATTGAACTTGTGGCCCTAAGATCGCGCCGCAGAACTAGCTTTTTATGCTAGTGTTCAACTAGTCAACCTCATAGCCTGAGATGATACCCAAGAGGCCATTTTTTTATTGAAGAGGTACTTCTTCCATGTAAAGAACCAATAATCGGACATTGCATCGCCTCCTTTGCCAAGTTGATATCAACTCGTGAAAAAATATTAGGAACACGCCTGAAGAGGTAAGCAGGATATGTCGACCTAGACGCGGTCAGATGCTTTATTTGTCAGTTCGCTTTTGACCTTTAGAAGCAGAGCGATATCAGTTTGCTTCCCTGGTTTATGTTAAATGCAAACAACCACACTTTTCGATAAATGAATCTTTTTGCCAAGTAATCTAGAATTGGAAATTATAGAATGATGCTAAGAACCGATATTTAAGTATTGCGGGCAATCGCTGTGACTTCGGTTGTTATTTATCATATGAATCTTGGGTATCTAGAAGGTGGATACTTAGGGGTAGATATCTTTTTTGTGATATCTGGCTTTCTAATTGGCAAAGCCATCATGACCAAGTGTGACGACGGCGAATTCTCGTTTAGAGATTTCTACACAAGGCGTGCTTTTCGCCTCATTCCCGCAACATTATCTACACTTGTGTTCACCATAATAGGTTCATATTTTATTCTCACCTACTCAAGCTGGATCGACTTCCAAAAACAACTTCTCGGAGCGTTGACCTTCACTGCGAATTTTTCGTTGATGTTTCAGACGGATTATTTCGCCGCTTCTGCCGAAAGCAAGCCACTTCTTCACATGTGGTCTCTTGCGGTTGAAGAGCAGTTCTACTTTTTTGCACCAATCATTATTTTCTTTGTCCCCAAGAGATTTAGAACACTTGCATTATTAATTTTCTTAGCTGTTTCTTTGGTGGGATGCCTGATCCTAGTCAAAGGATGGATTGACCTACCAATATCTTCTAAGGGGGCTCAAACAATAGCATTTTTCATGCTACCAACACGCGCCTGGGAGTTAATAATAGGTTGTTGCGGTGGTTGGCTCATGCTGCGGCACCCCCAGCTATCGATCTCCAGAAAGCTTAAGTGGGTCGCCCTCTTCGGAATAACTCTACTGCTTCTCACGCCACTAGGGACAACCCACCCAGCCGAAGACGCCCTGCTTGTTTCGCTTTTTACTTTTTTACTTCTCATTGGGCAGGACAATTGGCTACCCAAAACCACCATCACAAATTTGACAAGGAAGATTGGCGACTGGTCCTACTCAATATACTTGGTCCACTGGCCTCTATTTGCGTTTGCAAATAATATATTTTTAGAGGATGTTCCTGTATGGGTCAGTTTAATGCTAGTCGCTCTATCTGTGGGGCTGGGAGCAGCCCAATATAGATATGTTGAAACGCCGTTCAGATATGGATTTAAAAAGGGTGGATTGAGTGCAGCGATAAAACTTATTGCTGTGACTTCTATTCCTGCATTATTTTCCTTACCAGCCGTATCAGGCGTGATCTACCAAGAAAGCATTCGTTCTGAAAAGCCGCTGCCAAACATTGGCCTTTCATCTGTTTGTGATCAGGAAGATAATTTCTTTCATTCATTCCCCGAGTGTCAAACAACTCCTGAACCGCGGGTGGCTCTGTTAGGAGACAGTATTGCAATGCAGTGGGGGCAAGTTCTCGCAGAACATTCTGAAACGTTTGGTGGTTTTGTTCAAATGACGAAAAGTGCTTGCGCGCCCGCATTAGGAGTCGCCCAAGTACATGGTCGCTATACTGAACGCTGGGCTGCAGACTGTACCGGTTTTGTATCAGATGCCGTGGATGTTATAATCGAGAGCGATAGTATTGAAACTGTCGTGATTTCTTCGGGCTATACGCAAGTCTTGATGGCGCAAGGTCAGAGCATGTTGGTCAGTGGAGAGTTGATACCTGCAAATGAAGAGATTGGTTTTGCCGCAGCGAAATCGCTCATTGAACTTCTGACCAGAGCTGGAAAAACTGTGGTTCTTATTGGCACGCCTCCAATGACAGGTGCTGATTTTGGGTTCTGTCAGGAACGTAAACTGAACAACTCTATTACCATTGGACTTGACGGTTGCACGTTTAAGCTATCCGATTTTAAAACACTTTATTCACCACTCTTTCTGGGCCTAGAAAAACTCGGAGAGATCGAGGGTGTAAGTTTGGTTTGGCCACATGACTCAATTTGCAATGCTGGAATCTGTTCGACTTCGCTTGATGATATGGTCTTATACAGAGATCGGAGTCACCTAACGCTTGAGGCGACCAAGATAATTTTCGACGATCTTGATATTGTTAGTACGTTAAAACGGTAAACGTTAGGGCGACGGTAGATGCAGTAGTTCGGCTCCTACCTTTGGCATTCGCCAAGTGACCTGCCCCCCGAGGCTCCCTCATTCATAACGAGAGTTTGCGGGTCTGGGTTTCATATTCTTCGTCGTCAGTTTGGGCAAGCGCGTCTTGCGCGGAGCCCTCAAATTGCTCAAGCGCTCGACGAGCTTCTGCCGGTGTTTGGTTCCCAAGCGATGAGTGCGGCCTGACGTTGTTGTAGTCGTATCGCCAGAGTGCCAGCTTGCGACGGGCGTCATCCAACGTATCGAAGATTTCCTCATTCAACAGCTCGTCGCGCAGGCTGCCATTGAAGCTTTCTATGAAGCCATTCTGCTGGGGTTTGCCGGGGTCGATGTAATGCCAATCAACGTCGTTATCACCGGCCCATTTTAGGATCGCACGACTGGTAAACTCCGTGCCGTTATCACTGACAATGCAGGCAGGCTTTCCATAAATACGGACAAGCGCGTCAAGTTCCCGCGCGACACGAGCGCCCGAGATGCTGGTGTCAGCCACCAAGCAGAGGTTCTCGCGGCAACAATCGTCGTTTACAGCCAGCATGCGGAACTTGCGTGACGCGCCGAACGTATCCGACACAAAATCTAAGGACCAACGCTCGCCAGGACGCAAAGCAACCGGCATTGGTGTCCGCGAGCCACGCGCACGCTTGCGGCCCCTGCGCCGTCTAACGCCCAGCTTTTCTTCAGTATAAAGGCGATACAGTTTCTTGTGGTTCATGATCCTTCCCTTGCGTTCCAGCAGCACACCGATCCGGCGGTAGCCAAAGCGCCGTCGCTTGCTGGCAATCGCTTTCATCTCTTCGCGAACTTCTGGATTATCCGGTGACTGATCGCGCCGGACGGTCTTGGGATCGACACCGACAAGCCTGCACGCCCGGCGCTGCGAGATATCATGGTCTCGCATTGCCTTGCGTGCTGCGGCCCGTCGCACATTCGGTGTCGTCAGTTCTTTCCCAGCAAATCCTTCAACACAACATTGTCCAACATCGTGTCCGCCAGAAGGCGCTTCAGCTTGGCGTTCTCATCCTCCAGCGATCTAAGGCGATGAGTATCAGAAACGTTCATGCCACCATATTTGGCTTTGAACTTGTAGAACGACGCGGGACTCAAGCCATGCCTGCGGCACACCTCTGCCGTCGGCATGCCAGCTTCCTGTTCTTTGATCATTCCGATAATTTGGGCTTCAGTAAAACGGCTCTGTCGCATCTGTTTGCTCCTTCGAAGGTTGAGCAAACTCTACATTAAACTGAGGGAAGTTTCGGGGGGCAGGTCACCAATATTAGTGAGGCGGTTGCGCTGACAGACCACTGCAAGAGGGCCACGAACTATATTTCTTCGGGATTTTTCATCCCAAAGATCAGTTCCTTTGCTCTTGATCCCGGAGAGTTACTTCACCGTCTTACCAGAAATCGAAAGCGCAGGTTTTCCGGCATTAGAATTCGCAGTTGCAGAAACTTTCGGCTTCTCTTGTTTTGGTTTCTTCGCCTCTTTCTTGCTGTTTTTACCTTTAGCCATTGTCTGTCCTTCCAAAATGCAGCGATCTGGTGCCGTTGTGGCAGCAGCTTGACTGCGATCGTCCACCCGTTGCCCTGTCGAGCGGGGGATGGTGTTGACTTGATGGGGCTACGCCAGCGTGCCTGTTTTCTCAGCAGCTTCGTCGATCGTCCTTTGTTGCGCACGCGAAATGGTTGAGATTGGCGTTCCAAATATCGCATTTGCTGCAGCGTAATCCTGCGCCGTATCAATCTCTGTCCAGTTCAAACCGGTGATATCGAGCGCACGAAAGGCTGTTCCTTTCACCACCAACCGTTCATAGGCGGCCTCGTAGTAATCCTGAAAATGGTTTCTGCTCTCCATCATTTCAGTAAGTTCAGCAAAGAGCGACGGGCCTGTCTTGGCACTGATTTTCTCAATCCCGATCGATTCACCCATAGCCAATTTGGGATCAACCGATTTGCCTACTTCAAGGATCTGCATCTGGTCGTCGGTGATGACTTTGACCTCTTCGTCCTCAAGCGCAATGTTTTGATCAATGCACAAGACGTTTGGATGGTCACTATCAATAAGTTTGCGTAAAATTTTCACATCAAACACCACGTCCGCGTCGAACTTGATAAAGTCGGCAGTGCCAATAGCTTTCGAGGCCAACATAAGGGAATAGCCTGTGTTGGTCTCGCGGTAACGCTCGTTGATTACATAGGTGACGCGAATGCCTCGGAATGTCTTGTCGACGAACTGCTTGATCTCGTCCGCCCGATGCCCCAGCACCAATACGAACTGTGATATGCCGCAACTCAGACAATTGCGGAGCATCCGTTCCAGGATAACGGACCCGCCGACGGGCAACAGGCTTTTCGGGCAGTTGTCGGTTAAAGGGCTGAGCCGCGAGCCGATGCCTGCGGCCAGAATGACTGCCATAGGCGGGCGATTGATTTCATTTTTCATTTCTGATGTCCTTTATAAGGCGAGATGTGGGGTGCTATTTTTGAAGGGCCAATTTTGGGTTTTCCCCGATGTTCTTGCCTCTTTGCCATGACTTGAAGATGCCCCAGAACAGCTGGCTGGCCGCAAAAACCCAAAGCATTGGGACCATTTGATCAAAGATCAGCGCTGCTGAGAGCATGAAGATGAACACGCCTTCATCGAATGCGAGAACTTTGCGTTGTTCGCGCAGAAACCACTCAAAGTTGGCACGTGGACCAAAGCCCAAACCCGCCAATTTTTCCCCCTTTTTCGAACTCGCCATGTTCATCGGATAATCTGAGTCACATGCCGTTTCGATTTCGAGTGCCACGTATTTGGCATATCCGCGCAACCCGTAGAACGTGATGCCGATCATAGCGAGGAATACAGGTACAACGCTCTCGGTCTGAGCATAAGCGGCGTATCCGACGGCCCCGAACCACAACCCAACCTGCACCTGATCGGTCAGGCGATCATAATAACTACCTTGCGGTGAGGACACGCGGCGGTAGCGTGCCATTTGTCCGTCCATGCAATCGAGGATGTGGCTGAGATGGATCAGGAGTGCAGCGGCAATGAAACAAGCAGTACCACCAACAAGAATCCCAACGGTCGCCAACACAGCCACCAAAAAAGAGGCCGCCGTGATCCGGTTCGGGGTGATCCATCGCGCTTCCACAGCCCCATAATTGGCGAGAATGGCCAGCGGTGACGTAACAAACGACGACCACCATTCATCATTGCGGGTTTTTGTGGCCCAAAGTTGTGTCAACTTGCCTGTCATGAAACCACCTTTTCTTGTAAACGTTTTGGCATCGGCAGCATAACTAAAGTTGCGCCTGTAGGCCTTACAGGTGCGACGAGTTCAGCCGCTTCGGCTTGCAACGCCAGCAATACGTCTTTGAGCGCGGCCAGAAAGAAGCGAATGTCGTAGTCGGACAACTCTCCGATGTTGCCGACCTGAAAGACCCTGCCCGCAAAGCACCCTTTGCCTTCGTAGATGATGATGGATTTCTCACGCAATCTGTCGCGGAGATCGCGCACAGAAATCGACGGCGGCACCCGTACAGTGGTCAGGATCGAACACATGTCCGCCTCCTCGATTAGGAAATCGAGGTTCAGCCTGCGCATGCCGACACGAAGCAGATTAGCTCGGGCCTTGATGCGTGCATAGCGTTTCATGACGCCTTCGCGCAGGATGTCCGTGAGTGCTTGCTCCAGTGCAAAGAACAGTGGAACAGCGGGGGTATTAGGTGTCTGAGTGTGGTGTTTCAGGAAGGCATAGAATGTAGCCAAGTTCAGGTAGGTCGTCTTTGCCGCATGGTGCTTCAGCCGTTTGAAATGTTTTTTCCGTCCAACGACAAAGGACAGACCGGGATAAGAGCCGATGGCCTTGGAACTGGAGCTGGACACAAAAGCGATATTGCACGCCTCCATATCAATCACTTCAGCGCCGACGGAACTGACACCGTCGACCACGAACAACGCGCCGGCCTCTTTGCAGATGGCACCGACCTCGGCCAACGGGTTCAGCATCCCTGAACAGGTCTCATGATGGACCATCGCGACAACGTCGATCCTGTGCGTCGACAGATAGGCGGCAACTTGGGCTGGATCGAATGGCGTGCCCCAGGGCATCTCAATCAGATGGGTGTGTTTGTTGTGGATCCGCGATGTTTTATGCAGGCGCCCCCCAAATTCCCCGTTCGATAGGATCAGAATAGCACCCTTGCCCACGACAGAAGACAAGATTGCCTCGTTGGCCGCCGTGCCGGAACCCGTAATCACCACAGCTCGATACCGGGCTCGGTTTCTGATCTGAAACAGCGAGATTAGTTTATGTTCGATGCTACTCAGAAGGGCATCGAAATCAGGTTCGCGATGGCAGATATCTTCTTTACAGATCGCCGCGCGCAAGGTTTCGGCCACATTCACGGGGCCAGGTGTGAACAGTAGATACTTGTCTAACATTAGTCATACTCCAACAGCACCAAGACAGGATCTTGGAGCCGTCACACCCATGATACGTCCGCGCGCGAGGGTCAGGCGGGGACATCGAGAGGGCATAAATCGAGTTCGAAGGCGCAGCCCAAAAGAGAGCTATCGTTGTGTTGTCCAAAAATTGAACGCTTATAGAAAAAATTCCAAAACGCCTGATCCCGGCAATAAGTGCGGATCAAGCATGTCCAACGTGCTGAAAATCAGCATCAGAACAGTATCGAAGCAATGTCGAAGGTCCCCAACGCGACCCTGATGGGATGGTGTTGGAATTTGACCGGAAACATCCGGTAGCAATTTTCAGGCATCCTGGTCTGCTAAGGTTGACCTTAGAGAAAAAGATCGCGCGCGTTGATGGAGCGCCTGAGGAATAAGCCGTATGGAAAAATCGGAAAGATAGCAAGGAGTAGATGCGACCGTGCGCTTCCGCATATCGCGCCCCCTACCAAAGAACACCTATTTCGGAGACATGTGTTTTGTCAGGTCCCATGAAGGTGGTGCTTGACCCTGGGTGCCATGAAACTTACCCCATCTTACTCATGGTACACAACCGTCACCCTTTGGACTCATCAGTCAGACTTACGCCGCTCAGTGAACTTGTGGATCACTACGACGGCCTTTTGTGTGACATCTGGGGCGTTATTCACAACGGCGGGGCTGCCTTCAATGATGCCGTCGATGCGCTCTGCAGAACACGTGCGGGTGGTCGTTTTGTCATTTTGATCACTAATGCGCCGCGACTATCCAAAGACATCTATCCGCAATTGGCGCGTTTTGGCGTTCCGCGTGAAGCGTTTGATACCATCATTACATCAGGCGACGTCACCGCACATTTGGTTGCAAACCAACCTGACCTTCCGCTGTTCCACTTTGGTCCGGCACGGGATCAGTCCATTTTGGAGGGTTTGGCCAACCCTATTGTAGGGATATCAGACGCCAAACTGTGCCTGCTAACCGGGCCATTAGATGACACGATCGAAACTGTCGATATTTACCACAGTCTTCTTAAAGAGATGCGCGACAACGCTGTCGAGATGATTTGCGCAAATCCCGACTTGGTAGTTCGAAGTGGCAAGCGCATGGTCATCTGTGCTGGTTCCATTGCGCAATACTACAGGCAACTGGGCGGCACGGTTATCTTTGCCGGAAAACCGGAGCCGGCAATCTATCGCGAGTCGCTGAAAAGAGCCGCTACTCTGATGGGGCGAGATGCCCTAAAGGGCGGATTGCTGGCCATAGGTGATGGGTTGCCAACTGATATCAAAGGTGCCGCTGACAACGGCTTTGATGCATATTTCGTTGCGGGTGGCATTCATGCAAAGGAGTTTGGCCCATTAAACGTCGCGGACAATGCGGTGAAAGCTGTGAGTAACATCAAGAACAGATTTATCGGACTTAACCTTGTCGGGGTTTGCGACCAGTTGGTTTGGAACTGAATAAACTGGATGCTACTCACCAAAACTTCATTCGTATCTTTGGTAACCGTGTTTTGCTTCCGAGCATGAGAAAGATCCTTTCGTGACGCAAAAAGTTTAAGCCGCCAAAATGCTGCAGGATCCCCGAATTACATCACTGCAAAAGCTGCAGCACAGCGTTGAAGACGTTGGTGAATGGCCGGTTAGGGCCGATCTTTGCATCGCTGGATGCATCTAATAACGCCGATGCTAACCCGAAACAGGTAAACAGCCCCATACACCAATCAAAAGAATACCGCATTTTGTGGTTGCCTTTTCGATGCGCTAAAGTGGACGGGCATGGGCCCATTCAGCGGCTACGGTTGTGATATGCCTGCAGAGCTGTCAGTTGGCCCCTGAAGAGGAGATTTTCTATGACCACCAAGCTCACACGCTCAACGGATGTTGAGCGTGTCGCCGAAATTCTGGGACTACCTGAAGAAATCAACGATTCCGCGTCACTGGAGGTCAATATTGAATGTGGTCTTCCAGCTTCATCGGTTGAGAAAATTTTAGCAGTAATGTATTCACGGCCAGTATTGGAGCTCATTCCCGAGCGAGCTTTTCGCAGGGCCAAATCTGAAAAAATTCCCCTCAGTAGAACAAAAAGTCAGATACTCTATGACTTTTCGCGCGCTTATGTGGTCGTAGACAGAGTTCATCAAGGCCACGGAGCTCTCGTGATGCGGTTTTTAGAAAAGCCTAATCCTGAACTTGGAGGCGCAGTTCCAATGGCATTGGCAATATCGAGCCCTGCTGGGGCGGACGCAGTAATCGAACTGCTCACCAGATAAGGCAACCGGCCCCATAGGCGCTGACGTCAGACACGCCATTCAGCTACCTTAAATGCTTCGCTCGATGGTCAGCTTCTGCTTCCGGAAACAAGCCGCGGTACATGGCAATCAGGGCAAGATCGGTTTGGGGCCGAAAGCCGCGGGAAGATATTCACCGATTTATATAGCGTACAAATCAGATCTACCGGTGGGAGAATGGCACTGGTTTGATAGCCCCATAACCTACGTAGAACGCTTCAACCAAACGTAGCGTTTACAAATCTGCCTGCAAAATCAGACAGACGTTAGACCTGTTTGAAACTTCTATGAGCAGTCACGTAAGCCAAGTCCTGCCATAAATCGTGGTCCACATTCCTTATAATTCATTGACCTGCATAGGGACAGAAATGGGCCTACATCGTCCACCTTGGTTCATATTTTAATGAGGATTATGCGCATTCAGGTATGCCTGCCGGTCCTACCAGAATCCCGGTTTTCCCGCTGTGATCTACGACCGGGGTCGGCCTTCACAGGCCGTGCTGTGCGAGATGCAGTTATTGAGCTGAAACAGCGCACTACCCCGCTTAGGCAGCCTGCTTGCCGGCGTTTTCATCTGCCTTGATGGGGAGCGTTAGGGTAAAGCAGCTGCCTTGCCCGATGACGCTTGAGACACTTAGGTCACCGCCTTGCATTTCTGCCAGACTGCGCGAGATGGCGAGCCCCATGCCAGTGCCTCCCGCGCGACGGGTTGCGGATGAATCGACCTGATAGAAAACTTCAAAAATGCTTTGCAGCTCTGCTTCGTCTATGCCTGCGCCGCTGTCGTGGACCTCGAATTTGACGACATCACCGACGGGCTTCACCACCAGCCGGACAAATCCGGTGTCGGTGAACTTGATCGCATTGCCAATAAGGTTGAACAGGATTTGCCGCGCGCGGAACTTGTCGGCGAAAACCACGTCGGCCTCTTGGACCACGTCAAAGGCCAGCCCTTTCTTGCTCGACAAGGTATTGAGCTGCTCAATGACCGGATCGACAATATCCTGCACCGCGCAATGCGTAGGCTCGATGACCAGACTGCCGGATTCGATTTTGGCCACATCAAGAATTTCGTTGATGAGATGCAGCAGATGGTCCCCGGACTGGACAAGCCGGTTCATCAAGTCCGACAGCTGGTCGTACATCTCGTCCAGCAGTCGTTTGGCTTCGGCAGGGCTGATATCGCCGGCTTCATACCCTTTCAGCAGCGCTTTGGATGCGGATAGCATGCGCGCATTGCGCGACAGTTGGGCCACCCCCATGATGACCGTCAGCGGGGTGCGCAGTTCGTGGCTAAGCACCCCCATAAAATTTGTCTTTGCCTTGCTCGCGGCCTCTGCCGCGTCCTTTGCATGGCTTAGCTCGGTCACATCGACACGCAGCCCGACATAGCTGCCATCGGCCAGCGGCCGATCCGACGCTTTGATCACCCGACCGTCCGCCAAATGTTGTTCAGTTTCAAGAGTTTGCGACTGGCGGTGAACCGCAAGCCGGCGTTCGATCCACTTGGCTTCGTCAAGCCGGCCCACCGGGAACTGCTTGCTGTTCACCCCACTCCTCAGCAACACTTCGAACGGTGTCCCGCTTCTCAGCAGTTCGCTTGGAAGGTCGTACATTTCTTTGTACTTGGAGTTGCTCAGCAACAGCCGATCCTGCGCGTCGAACATGACAAAACCATCGTTCAGCGCTTCGATGCCGCTGCTAAGCAACGCCTCGGCGCGTTTACGTCGCTCGGAGACCTGCAGGACATACAGCAAAGTCCCCAATAGCATGAGGCCTGCAATAGCGATCAAGGCCCGTTTTTGCCATTGATCCGGCGCGACCTTCGGCCAGCCGCCCTTGGTGCGCGCTTCCAACACCCACTCTTCGAAAAAGAGATCAAACTCGAGCTTGACGGTATCCGCATCCCTGAGGCTTTCGTCACCGTAGGTAAACAAAAGCGCGTCATTTGTGGGCTTTGCGTCGGCTGCCTGGATCAGCATATCATAGCGTTCTTCGGCTGCACGTATGCCAGCTTCGACCAGAAACTCTTGGTAGTCGAGCACGAGAGAGACAATACCCCAAAGCCGGCGTGTGCTTTCGTCGATCTCACCCTCAGTGACAGCATCAGGGGCGGGCCAGTATACTGGGGCGCGCAGGATCATCCCCTGACCGCCCTGCACAAGATCAACAGGTCCCGCCATCAGCTCGGTCCCAACAGATAGCATCCGCTCGATGCCCGGATATTGTGCTTCGTTGGTGCGGTAGTTCAGCCCCAAGGCTCCGGCGTTCGGCTCTAGCGGATGTATCAGACGCACCACAAGATCGGGGGCCGCTGCAACGTTGATTACGATGCCGTCGATTTCGCGGATGTTTTGAACCCTCAGTGAAAAATCCCTTTGGGTTGCAAAAGGATTCTCACCAATAAAAACCGCGAGTTCTCGTAATGCGAGCATCTTTTCATGGATGATTTGTTCAAAATTCTCGCGAATATCGAGCATTTCAAGGTGGCTTTTAGCCCGCAATTCATACGTGAATGTCTCGGACAAAAGCCGATCAATCCGGCCTGCCGCATAGGTAATGATGATCGTTGCGCTAAAAAATGCGAACAACGCCCAAGCGCCGCCAATATGCGTCCTTTTCGACATGCTATGAGGCAACCGCTTGTCCATATAGGGCGCAGCCAGGCTGCGGAATTTCTAAACGATCATTCTAGGGCGCAACAAAAACGAATGTATCGGGTTTATTCGCCCATGTCGCCTTCGCGCCACTGCGTTGCTGTAATGCTGCACATCTTAACCTGAGATAAACCCGCAATCCCATCCTCACGCGCCGAATGCTCAAATAAGCGACAACGCGCCCGACGCTGGACCGGACTCGCTAGGCAGCACCTGAACCGTCAGCATGCTAACTGCACAGGAAAGATCGCCTTGGCGTCGGCATATTCAATCATGCCGAACCCGCTGTGCGTGCGCCCTAGCCGCCAAAGCCCGTACGACCGCTGGCTCCCTTGCCAAAACCGCCGCGCGATTTCGCTGTGGCACGGGTCATTGGCGTTTTGCCCGCGGTTGTCGCGGGACGGGTGAACTGCGAGGTGCTCAGCTTTGCCGCGCCTTTGTTGCTGGAATAGGTGCTGGTGCGCGCCGCGTTGGTAAATTTGCCATCGGCTGTTTTGTACATCGGCTGGCTGGCAGCCATACCCGACCGCCCGCCAAGCATGTTCCCGATCAGATAGCCCGCCAGCAACGGCATAAAAATACCGCCCGACCCGCCTTGGGTCTGTTGAGCCTCTGACCCGCAGGCCCCCACACCGTGCTGTTCTTCGCAAACTTCGACGCTATTATAGCGAGGGGCTGATTCAACGTGCAGCGTCTCGGCTTCGGCAAAGGCTGTCTCGCAATCAGCACCTGTGAAGGTTCCGCCAAACGACGCCTCGTTCTTGCAACTTTGCACGTCAGGGAACGCTGCGGCATCAATCTTTTCGTCGCGGCAGCCGGCAAGGGTAAAGGCGGTGGCCCCGATGATCGCGATGGCGACGCGTTTTGACCGTTTTGTCATGATGATCTGCTTTCTGCTGTACTGCGACGAATAAGGGAAGATGCTAACCGGAATACGGCGCAATGTAATGGGGTTTGAAACGCGACAAATCCTGCGTGATCCTAGTGCGATCCTCGCGCAGGCCGATCCCGACACATTCTTGCCCGATGATCCAAGCCCCAACAACCGGACGCATCCCGTCGAATGTCGGCAATGGCGCATAAGCCTGCAGGATGCGCGGATGTTCGGCATACTCCGTGTTGATGGCGCTTTCGATGATTTGGCCGTTTTTCACAATCTCGATTGAAGCCCCTTCGCGCGACAGGATCGGTTTGCGCACATGAGCAAGCGTCAGTGCTTCGCGCGCGCGCTCGAATGCCTCGGCAGCGCGTCCCGTAACCGACCCGCGCCCCGCCATCGCATCACCGACATCGTGTTCGAAAAACGCCGGCAGCAGGTTCGGGTGGTCCTCGAACATCTCCCACAGCACGGGCAGCAGCCCCTTGTTAGACAGCAGTGCCTTCCATGCGGGTTCAAGAAACAGACAGCCCGATCCGGCGATGTGGTCGGCATAGTCATCGCGCAACAGGTCTTCCCACGGGTAGAGCTTGAACAACACGGCGATCCGGCGGTCTTCGTCATCCAGAAACTGCCCGTCATCGCTCAGTGCGATCTTATCGAGGTCGAAATAATGCGCCCCAAGTCCCGCCTCCCGGGCGGCCCATCCCATCGCTTCGACGGTGCCGTAGTCTTCGGGATTGCCCGCGACCGCCGTGAAATGAAGATCGCTGTCGGGTTCGAACACATCCGCAAACCGTGCGACCAAGGCTTCGTGGATACCGTTGAACTGGTCGGCCCCTTCGGGCAGCGTGCCTGCCTCAAGATGGTCCTCCAGCCACTGCCACTGGAACGCGGCACTTTCATATAGCGACGTGGGTGTGTCGGCGTTGTATTCTAGCAGCTTGGCAGGCCCCTGCCCGTCATAGGCCAGATCAAAACGGCCATAGATTTCGGGATCAGCCCGTTTCCAGCTGTCGGCGACGAGGTCGCGGTGACCTTCTGGGATCGCAAGCCTGTCCAGCAATTCTTCGCTGGTCAGAATATGGTCCACCGCCTCACGGCACATGCCGTGCAGCGCGGTTGCGGGGTCTTCGATGTCATTCTCGATCTGGTCGAGCGAAAACGCATAGGCCGACGTTTCGTCCCAATAGGGTTCGCCGTGCATATCCGCAAAGCTAAAGCCGACCTCTTTCGCATGGTCGCGCCAATGCGGCCGCTCTGCTATTTCGATCTTGTGCATCCGGCGAAACTCCCCCGCGAAAAACTACCGCGGGTTTAGTCGCTTTGCCCTCGCGATGCCAGTGTGCTTCGCCGATTGCACCGCCCGCGCTTACGCAGGTCACAAAAACGTCAGACAGGGTTGGGAACAACCCGCGACCCCAATCGTTAGACGGTCTACGCGATCGCTATTGCGGTGTCACCCATGACGCCCCGATCGGTATGGCGAAATGAATTGAAAGGCCCTCTCACATGAAAATTCTCATGGTACTCACCTCCCACGACAAGCTGGGCGATACTGGCAACAAAACCGGTTTCTGGCTCGAAGAGTTCGCGGCCCCCTACTACGTCTTTAAAGACGCTGGCGCAGAGGTCACGTTGGCCTCGCCCAAAGGCGGCCAACCCCCGCTCGATCCCTCCAGCGATGCCGAAGATGCGCAGACAGAAGCGACAAAACGCTTCAAGGGCGACGATGCTGCGCAAAAAGAACTGGCCAACACCAAAGTGCTGTCAGACGTATCGGCTGACGGTTTCGATGCGATCTTCTACCCAGGCGGCCACGGCCCGCTGTGGGATCTGGCCGAAGACAAATCCAGCATCAACCTGATCGAAACCTTTGCCGCCAGCGACCGCCCCGTCGGGGCCGTCTGCCATGCGCCCGCGGTATTCAAACACACCAAAGGTACCGACGACAAGCCGCTGGTATCTGGCAAAACCGTCACCGGTTTCACCAACACCGAAGAAGAGGCCGTGGGCCTCACGGACGTTGTGCCTTTCCTTGTCGAGGACATGCTTAAATCCAATGGCGGCACTTATAAAAAGGGTGACGACTGGGCATCCTTCGTTGTGACCGATGGCAAGTTGGTCACCGGCCAGAACCCCGCGTCCTCCGAGGAAGCGGCGCATAAACTCCTGTCGCTTCTCTAAGATATCGCCCACTGCGCGTAACCCGTGCGCAGTGGGCAACTTAAACCGCGACCAAAGTGCAAAGGACCAAACTAATGAACATTCTCGTTGCCGGCGCGACCGGCAAAACCGGCATCCGTGTTACCGAACAACTGCGAGAACAGGGGCACACGCCAATCGCACTGGTCCGGGATTCTTCTGACACCAGCGCGCTTGCCTCCGACGTGGTGCTGCGCAAAGGCGATCTGACCAACCTGACCTCCGACGCCTGCGAAGGCTGTGACGCCGTGATCTTTGCCGCAGGGTCCGGCGGATCATCTGGGCCAGAGATGACCGATAAGGTTGACCGTGACGGTGCCAAAGATCTTATCGATATTGCCGCCAAGTCGGGTGTCTCGCGCTTTGTAATGCTAAGCAGTGTCGGTGCGGATACCCCAGACCCCGACAGCGAACTTGCGCATTACCTGCAAGCAAAACACGACGCTGATGTGCACTTGCAGAATTCAGGCATGGAATACGCCATACTGCGCCCCGTCGCGCTGACGGACGATGCGGGTAACCGCAACATGATTTTTGGTGACGACGTGGACGTAAAAGCGAAAGCGGCGCGTGGCGATGTGGCAGCGGCGTTGGTCAAAGCGGTGTCCGGCCCTGAGTGGAAAAACATAGCGCTATTGATGCAATCGGCTTAAGCCCCCAGGCGTTTTTGCTTCCCGCCCCCCCCCGCTAGCGCAGCTGCATCGAAACGCCGCCAGAGTTTTCTACTCTGGCGGCGTTTCTACGTTGAGATGACCCGACCTGTTGCATCTAAGGAATTTATGACACCTGCCCCCCTTGGCATCTATGGTCACCTCGTTTATCAGGCGCCTTCCCGGTCGCAGCCTACCCGGGTATCAAAACAAGGGTTAAGATATGAAAACGATTGTTGTCTGCTCCGGCGGATTAGATTCTGTGTCGCTTGCTCATATGGTGGCGGCACAACGCAAGCTGACGGGCCTGGTGTCCTTTGACTATGGCCAGCGGCACCGCAAAGAGCTGGATTACGCGGCACTATGTGCAACGCGCCTTGGCGTCCCGCACGATATCATCGACATGCGCGGCATTGGGGCCGCATTGACGGGCTCGGCGTTGACCGATGATATTGACGTACCCGACGGGCATTACGCCGAAGATACCATGCGCGTCACTGTTGTGCCGAACCGCAACGCGATAATGATGTCGGTCGCTTACGGGATCGCCGCGGCCCGTGGGGATCAATCGGTCGCCACGGCTGTGCACGGGGGTGACCACTTCATCTACCCCGATTGCCGTCCCGATTTCACCCAAGCGTTTGAGTTCATGCAATATATGGCGCTGGATGGCTATGCAGACGTGTCGCTTTACACACCGTTCGTCCACCGAACCAAGGCCGATATCGTGACCGAAGGGCAGCGCCACAACACCCCCTTTGCCGAGACGTGGTCCTGCTATAAGGGCGGCGCACATCACTGCGGGCGGTGCGGCACGTGCGTGGAGCGGCGCGAGGCGTTCGACCTTGCAGGCGTGACCGACCCCACCCAGTATGAAGACCCTGACTTCTGGGCAGAGGCAATCAAACGCAGGATCCTGTCCTGATGTTCACAATCACCAAAGAGTTTCACTTTTCCGCCTCGCATCAGCTATCACATCTGCCCGAGGATCATCAATGTGCCCGCCTGCACGGGCATAACTATGTCGTGGTGGTCGAACTTCGGGCCAAAGAACTGAACGCTGATGGTTTTGTTCGCGACTACGGCGAGCTTAGGCCGCTCAAGACTTATATCGACGAGACGCTCGATCACCGCCATCTTAACGACGTGCTCAATTTTGCCTCGACCGGCGAAAACATGGCGCGGCATCTGTATGAATGGTGTGCGGGCCGTTGGCCTGAAACCACATCCGTCAAGGTCAGCGAGACGCCCAAAACATGGGCCGAATATCGGCCATGAGCCAGCTACGCATAGCCGAAATTTTCGGCCCCACCATTCAGGGCGAAGGCGCGCTGATTGGTGAGCCCACCGTCTTCGTGCGCACGGGCGGATGTGATTATCGCTGCCTGTGGTGCGATAGCATGCATGCGGTCGACCCCGCGTTTCGCCACGATTGGGCCGCGATGTCCTCTGATGCGGTCTGGCAGGAGGTTCAGCGCCTGTCAGGAGACGCGCCGTTAACCGTGTCGCTGTCGGGCGGCAATCCCGCAATTCAGGACTTTGCCCCGCTGATCCGCCTTGGCCATGAGAAAGACTACCGTTTCGCCTGCGAGACTCAGGGTTCAATTTCGAAACCGTGGTTCGGCCAGCTGGATTGTCTCGTGCTGAGCCCTAAACCACCGTCGAGCGGTGAAACGGTTGACTGGGCCGCGTTCGATCGTTGCATCGTTGCTGGTGAAACCGCCGGCCAAGTGGTGATGAAGATCGTGATCTTCGATGACGCCGACTATGACTGGGCCCGCGACGCCGCCGCACGCTATCCCAAATTACCGCTCTACCTGCAACCGGGCAACGATGAGGTTGACCCCAACGTTGCCGTCGATCCGCAGATGTTGGCGGATAAGCTGCTTTGGCTGGTTGATAAAACCATGGCCGACCGCTGGTTCACCCCGCGCCTTCTGCCGCAGCTACATGTATTGCTTTGGGGCAACAAACGCGGGGTCTGACCCGCATCAGGAGAATTTATGGAAACGATTTATAGCGATTTGCAGCAGCTTGGCGGAAAGACCGAGCTTCCCGCTTCACCTGAAGAAGCGATGCTGGAAAAGGTGTCAAACCCGCAAGCTGACGTTGACTATTGCGTCCGCTTCACCGCGCCCGAATTTACGTCGCTTTGCCCGATGACCGGCCAGCCCGACTTTGCGCATCTGGTGATCGACTACGTACCGGATCAGTATCTGGTCGAGTCCAAATCGCTCAAACTGTATCTGGGCGCGTTCCGCAACCACGGTGCGTTTCACGAAGATTGCACCGTCTCGATCGGTCGCCGTCTGGTCGGACTGCTATCGCCGCGCTGGCTGCGCATCGGCGGCTATTGGTACCCACGCGGCGGTATTCCCATCGATGTATTCTGGCAGACCGGCGAAACGCCGAAAAATGTCTGGATTCCAGACCAAGGTGTGCCGCCCTATCGCGGACGCGGGTGACGCGTTGGAGGCGAAAAAATCGAGCCTAGGTCAAAAATACCGCGTAGTGGATGCCCCGCTCCGCGGCATTTTTATGGGCGGCGTAAAGTCAATTTCTGGCATGAATAAAAAGCGTAGGCCATTATCATTATATGAAATGGGACGTACCAGCCTCTGTCTGACGGTCAGCCGCTATACAGACCTATCACCCGACGTAGCGTTAAGCGTTAGGCGTTAACGCTTAAGCATAATACCCTCTGGACAATGCACCTTTAAATTGCGCTAATATTTAGATAACTAGTAAATATTTACGATTACCCATTTTAATTTTTTGCCATTATTGATTGGCAAACATCTCAGGTGAAACATGATTTCGAAGCTCGTTCGGGCGCTTTCGCGCGTGCCGTGCAAACTTAACTTCCACAAATGGCGTGACAGCACGACAATGCCGCAAAAGGTCTGCACGCGGTGCAGATGTAGGCGACAAACCTACGTCTGAAATTGGCCGCGCCGTGAAAGACCCTATATAAACGCTCTGCCCCGTAGATATTTCGGACACGGGACAGAACCATGGCTGGACACCGGGGCAGTAAACCTGTCCCGGTGTAGGCTTTCATTCGCCGTTCATCAGCACGTCGCCGAAGCTTTCGCGCAGATCACGCTTGAGCACTTTTCCAGTTGCGTTCCGTGGCAACGCATCCGTGAAGACGACGCAATCGGGGATCTGCCACTTGGCGATCTTATCCTCGAAAATCGACAAGACATCCGCCTCGCTCGGGTCCTGGCCTTCAGCCTTGACGGCAATCAGGATCGGGCGTTCGTCCCATTTCTCGTGGCGCGCTCCGATGACTGCAGCGTCGGCGATCTGGGGGTGAGCGATCGCGATGTTTTCCAGCTCGACAGAGCTGATCCACTCCCCGCCCGACTTGATGATATCCTTGGATCGGTCACGGATCGTGACGTAGCCGTCAGCGTCCATTGTTGCCACGTCGCCCGTGTCGAACCAACCGTCCTTGTTCAACGTCTCGCTGCGTGTCTTGCGGAAATAACTTTCAAGGATCCAGTACCCTTTGGTGACCAGATCACCCTGCGTCACGCCATCATGGGCGACAGGATTGCCTTCGTCATCAAGAATTTCGAGATCGACGCCGTAAACCGGACGGCCTTGGTTTTCGCGTAGCTTGTTCTGCTCTGCTGCGGGCAGCTTGCTGTGTTTGGCCAGCAGCTGGTTGATGCTGCCCACGGGCGACATTTCTGTCATGCCCCACGCGTGGATCGTCTCTACCCCGTATTTCTCGCGGAAGGTGGTCATCATCGACGGCGGACAGGCCGATCCACCGACGACCGTACGCTGCAAGCTTTCAAGCTTGCTGCCGATCTTGGCTGCTTCGTTCAGCAGGCCCAGCCAGATGGTCGGCACGCCAAGCGCTAGCGATACATGGTTCTCATCAATCAGCTTTACCAGCGACGGGCCATCCAGACCCGGGCCGGGCATCACCATCGCGGCACCGACCATCGCGCAGGCATAGGGCGCGCCCCAAGCGTTGACGTGGAACATGGGCACAACGGGCAGAACCACGTCTTTCGCGGTGATCGCGATGCTGTCGGCCAAGTTGATGCCAAAGCTGTGCAGCACGGTAGATCGGTGCGAATACAGAACGCCCTTGGGGTTGCCGGTGGTACCAGAGGTGTAGCACAGGCTCGATGCGGTGTTCTCGTCCAGATCGGGCCAGATAAACTCGGGGTCGCCGCTGGCGATGAAATCGTCATAGAACTTGATGCCGGGCAGCTGCGCGGCGGCCTCTTCGTCGGTGCCTTCCATCAGAACGACATGTTCGAGATGCTCAAGCTTGTCTTGAATGCCTGCAATCAGAGGCACGAAGGTCTTGTCGATGAACAGCACCTTATCTTCGGCGTGGTTCAGGATATAGACCAGCTGTTCGGGGAACAGACGCGGGTTGATGGTGTGACAGACAAAGCCACCGCCCGATGCGCCAAAGTAGATTTCAAGGTGGCGACGGTTGTTCCAAGCGATGGTGCCGCAACGGGCTTGCGGGTCCAGACCCAGATTGGTCAGCGCCGACGCAAGCGCACGGGAATTGCGCGCAACCTGCCCCCACGAGGTCTGTTCTAGCCCGCCGGTGGTCTTGACCGAAACGATCTCTGTCTCGCTGTGAAAACGTTGTGCGTGTTCGATCAAGCTCGAGATCAGCAGTGGTTTATTCATCATTTGGCCAAGCATGGCGCATCCTCCCATTTGTTAGTTGGCTGCAAAATGGACAAATCACCCCGGTCTTGCAAGCGCCCTCATTGCTGCTTACGCAGGGTTCTATGACAGTCATTTACCATACCCCGCTTTCCTCCGATCAACAGCGTGCCGCCGGTATGCCCACGCCGCAGCCGTTGGCCATGGCAGATCAGGTCCGGTTCTCTGATTTGGACACGAATAACCACGTCAACAATACCGTCTATTTCGAATGGTTCGAACGGTTGCGCATCCGGTACACGCAGTCGTTGGTCGAACGTGGGCTGATCGATAGCCCTGGTCCGCGCGTGGTGATCCGATCAGGGTCGATCCGCTATTTGCAAGAGATGCTGGAGCGTGAGAACTACATCGTAACCTGTCGCTGTACCAGCTTTCGCAACACCTCTTACGCGCTGGCGCAAGAGGTCTGGGTCGGCAACGAGCTGCGCGCGACATTTGAATGTATACTGGTGATGCTAGAGCGGGACGGCGCTGGCCGCTATCCCCTGCCCGACCGTTTGAAACAGTATTTTGAGCAGACGGAAAACGCCCGCCCCGAGGGATAACCGCTGCGGGTAAAACCGAGAAAGGGACCACATGATATGACCATCACCACGCGCCCGATGGAAGCCGCTGATCGCAGCGCTTGGGAAGATCTCTTTGCCGGATATGCCGCCTTTTACAAGGTCGATCAGACCGCCCAAATGCGCGAGACCGTCTATGGCTGGCTGATGGACGCAGACCACGGCAGCAAGTGCATCGTGGCGCAGGATGAGAACGGCTCCATCGTTGGCTTCACCCACTATCGCCCGTTTGTCAGTCAGCTGCGCGCGATGACGAACTGTTTTCTGGACGACCTGTTTGTCAGCCCTCAGGCGCGTGGTACCGGTGCTGCCCAAGCGCTGATCAAAGCGGTAGAGGCGGTGGCGCAGCAAAAAGGGTGGGGTACCGTGCGTTGGATCACGGCAGAAGACAACTATCGTGGCCGCGGCGTGTACGACAAGCTGGCGACGCGCACGGGCTGGGTGACCTATGACATTAAGGTTAATGGATAATATTCAGCGTCATGCGTGCTGCTGGGGATGAGGAGCGCTGCCCCTCACACTCCCCGGAGCTTATTTGGCAAAATGAAGCTGTGATCGTCAGTCAGCGTGTTTCGCGATGAAGGCGACCAGTGCCGCGGTTGAGCCGTCTTTATCTGTGGCAGGTGCCTCGCCATTGACGATGGGCTGGAGCGATGTTGCCAGTTCCTTGCCCAGTTCCACCCCCCATTGATCGAAAGAGTTGATCCCCAGAATGCTGCCCTCGACGAAGACGCGGTGTTCATAAAGCGCAATAATCTGGCCCAATGTGAAAGGGTCGAGCAGCGGATAGATCAGCGTCGTTGATGGGCGGTTCCCGGAAAACACGCGGTGTCGGGCTTGCCGGTCAAGCTCGGCCCCGGTCAGGCCTTTTGCAGCCATCAGTTCAGACGCTTCTTGCAGGGACCTGCCGCGCATCAATGCTTCGGATTGTGCGAGGCAGTTGGCGATCAACAGCTTGTGGTGGTGCGTAAGGTCAGGCTCATGGCCATTGGCTGCGATCAGGAATTCGCAGGCAATGACGCGGGTGCCCTGGTGGATCAGTTGATAGAATGCGTGCTGCCCATTGGTGCCGGCTGCGCCCCAGACGACGGGTCCTGTGTTATAGGGCGCATTCGTGCCGTCCATGAGGGTGGATTTGCCGTTTGATTCCATTTCGAGCTGTTGCAGATAGTCGGGCAGCTGCCCCAGACGCTGGTCATACGGCAGCACCGCGCGTGTTGCATAGTCGCAAATCTGATTGTGCCAGATGCCGACCAAAGCCAGCAACATCGGCATGTTTTCATGCGGGGCTGCGGCGCAAAAGTGGCGATCCATCGCTTGGCCGCCACGCAGGAACGCATCAAATGCACGCGGCCCGATGGCGATCATTAGCGAGAGGCCAATGGGCCCCCAGACAGAGTATCGTCCGCCGACCCAGTCATCGAAACCAAAGACCTGATCCGCATCAATCCCGAAATCGGACGTTTTGTCCTGCGCCGTGCTGAGCGCTGCAAACTGTGTCGCGGGGTCGCCGTCATTTTCCGTCATCCATGCGCGCGCGGTGCGGGCGTTGGTCATTGTCTCTATCGTGGTAAAGGTCTTGGAGGCGACGATCACCAGCGTGGTTTTCGCGTTAAGTCCCCGCAGCGTATCCGAAATATGTGCCCCGTCGACGTTCGATACAAAGTGGCAGCGCGGCCCGTCATGATAGGGCGACAGCGCCTGTACAGCCATCGCAGGCCCCAGATCAGAGCCCCCGATACCGATATTGACCACATCGGTGATTTTACTGCTGCGGATTTTGTCGGCGAAATCGCGCATCCGGTCGAGCGTGTGATGGATGCCCGGCATCACATCTTCCCCGTCTACCATCACTGGCCCGCCGTCGAGATTGCGAAGTGCGGTGTGCAGCACTGCACGGTCTTCGGTCTCGTTTATTTTGCCACCAGCGAACATCGCGTCACGCCGCGCAGGCACATCGGCGGCATCAATCAACCCGATCAGCGCATCCATTGTGGCTCGGTCGAGGTTGGTTTTAGAGAAATCGAACAGCATGTCCCCGGTCTGCGCGCTGAACTCGCGGGCTCGGTCGGGGGTGTCGAACAAGGACAGGATAGAGCGGTCCTGCACCGCCGCCTGCATCTGGCGCAAATCGTCAAAGGAATTCATGGTGCCCAATGTACTGTCGCCTCGTTCAATACTGCGCCGATGGGGGCCTCTAGGGCCGGCAGGCTTTGCGCCTGCTCCACCGCTGCGCGTTTTTCATCGCCGAAAATCACAAGATGCTTTGACATCGCGCCCTCAAGCACCCGACGCGACAGGGTAATGCGCCCGATATCCTGCCCGTCGACATTGATCGGACAGACCGCTGGCGCGTCCACGGCCATCGCGGCCTCCAGTCCGTTGGAGCCGGGGAAAAGCGATGCGGTGTGCATATCCGTGCCCATTCCGAGCAACAGCACCGACAACGGCAGCTTGGATTCGATTTGCGGTGACAGCGTTTCTGCCGCCTCGGCCGAGGTCAGCCCGTCCACATAGAACGGCGTAAAGCCCGCCTGCGCCGCACGCCCGACCAGCAAGCGGTTGCGTAAAAGCCGTGCGTTTGACATCTCGTGATCCGGCGCGACCCAGCGTTCGTCCCCCAGCATAACCTGCACGCGCGACCAGTCCAGATTGGCCCCGCTGAGACTGTCAAAGATTGGCCCCGGTGTTGTCCCGCCGGGCACGGCAAAGCTGACCGTGTCATGGGACAGGAGCGCATTTTTCAGCTCTCCCGCGATCAGATTGGCGAGGTCCATCGCAAGGACTTCGCGGTCGGCATATTCGATCAACTTCATGCAGAATACTCCCGCCATTGCCGCTGGTCACGGCGCATCAGTTCGTTGGCATCTGTCGGGCCATCAGACCCGCTGTCGTAGGGTTTGGGCACATCGTTGCGTGCTTCCCAGCCCTGGATGATCGGGTCGGTCCAGGCCCATGCGGCCTCCACCTCGTCGCCGCGCATGAACAGGGTCTGGTTGCCACGGATGACATCCATGATCAGACGTTCATAGGCGTCGACCTGTTCCGACCCATCAGGGCCCAATGCGTCGGCAAATGTCATATCCAAAGGCACATCCACCAAACGCATGCCGCCCGGGCCCGGTTCCTTGATCGTCACGCCAAGGGTAATGCCCTCGTTCGGCTGCAGTCGGATCGACAGGACGTTACGATGACGACCCGCATCTTCGGTGAAAATCGAATGCGGCGTTTCCTTGAACACGACTGTAATCTCGGACGAGCGCGCGGCCATGCGTTTGCCGGTGCGCAGATAGAAGGGCGTCCCAGCCCATCGCCAGTTGCTGATGTGGGTTTTCAGCGCGACAAAGCTTTCGGTGCGCGAGCGCGGATCACCAACGGCGGTACGGTACCCCGGTTGTTCGGCCTCGTTGCACGGCTCTGCCTGATACTGTCCACGGGCAATATGATGCGGTAGCACGGGGTCCAGCGCGCGGATCACCTTGAGCTTTTCATCGCGCACCGCGTCGGGATCAAACCGCGCGGGGGGTTCCATCGCAATCAAACACAACAGTTGCATCAGGTGGTTTTGCACCATGTCGCGCATGGCACCCGACTTGTCATAGTATTCACCCCTGCCCCCGACGCCGACGGTTTCGGCCACGGTGATCTGGATGTGATCGACGTATTGGCTGTTCCACAAGGGTTCAAACAGCATATTGCCAAAACGCACGGCCATCAGGTTTTGCACCGTCTCTTTGCCCAGATAATGGTCGATCCGGTAGATCTGGCTTTCGTCAAAATACTTGGCCAGCGTCGCGTTCAACGCTTGCGCGGTCTTGAGGTCGCGGCCGAACGGCTTTTCAACCACGATCCGGCTTTGCGCATCGGCCATGCCCCATTGTTGCAAACGCTCGGCCAGATCACCGAACAACGCGGGCGAGACAGAGAAATAATAGGCCTCTACCCGCTCGGTTCCTGCCATCAACTTTTGCAGCTCAACCCAGCCGTCTTCGCCCTTTGCATCAATCGCAACATACTCAAGACGGTCAATGAACCCCTCAAGCTGAGCCTTGTCGTGCTCGAAGTCACCGTTGAATTCGGCAATCGCCTCGCGGATCATCTGCTGATAGCCTGCGCGGTCCATTTCCGTACGGGCTGCACCAATGACACGGGCGTTTTCGGGCATCTGCCCTGAACAAAAACGCCGAAACAACCCCGGCAGGATCTTGCGGCGGGCCAGATCGCCTGTGCCGCCGAAAATCACCAGATCAAAGGGGTCGACCGGAATGACGCGTGATACCATGTGGATGCTCCTTGTCGCGAGGCTACGACTTTTGGGTACCGAAATGTAATGTTAGCGCAAACATAACGAGATTTCCGCTTTTCACAAGTCTGTGCGCGAAATGACACGGGGTTTTATTGCGCATACCATTCGCATAGACAAAGAAAAATTAATTATATCAGGTGAGGCCCGGTTCTTTATGAAAGACGTTGTCGACGCAAATATCGGTAAGTTTCAAGACCCTGCCTTGACCGCCAAGGGCGAACCCCGCGCGACGGTAAGCCTGACAAACCCGCAAACCCTGTGGTTCAATACCGGCACCCTGTGCAACATCGAATGCGTGAACTGCTATATCGCATCCAGCCCGACGAATGACGCGCTGGTCTATATTACCGCGGACGACGTGCGTGATTACCTGGGGCAAATCACGCAGCGGAACTGGCCCGTGACGGAAATCGCTTTTACCGGCGGCGAACCCTTCATGAACCCGCAGATGATCGAGATCACGGAAGCCTCGCTTGAAGCCGGATACGATGTGCTGATCCTCACCAACGCAATGCGCCCGATGATGCGCAAATCGGTGCAGGCCGGTCTGGCACGCCTGAACGAGGCTTATCCCGACAAGCTGACCTTGCGGATTTCAGTGGATCATTACCGGACCGATTTGCATGACGCAGAACGCGGTGCTGGTGCGCTGCAAAAGACGGTCACCGGTATGAAATGGCTACGCGACAACGGTATCCGCATGGCCGTCGCAGGGCGATCGGTTTTCGGCGCGACAGATGAAGACAGCCGCGCCGGCTATGGGGTCTTCTATGCTGAACACGGCTTTGACATCGACGCGCAAGACCCTGGTATGACAGTTCTTTTCCCCGAAATGGATGAAACCGTCGAAGTGCCCGAAATCACGACATCCTGCTGGGGTATTCTAGACATATCGCCTGACGCGGTGATGTGTTCAAGCTCGCGGATGGTGGTCAAACGCAAGGGGGCCGCGACACCAGCGGTGCTGGCCTGCACGCTGCTGCCCTATAGCGAAGAGTTTGAGCTGGGGCATTCGCTGGAAGAGGCCGAGAAAGACATCGCATTGAACCACCCCCATTGCGCCAAATTCTGCGTCTTGGGCGGGGCAAGCTGTTCAGCCTGACCCCTTGCCCGCGACGCGCTACGGACGGATAACCGCTCCGATTTTGGGGTCGGCTTCGCCTTTGGCCAACGCGGCATAGACCCCTTCTGCGGCTTCGACTCCTTCATGCACCTGCACATCCATCCAGTCCGATGCGCTGGCGGCGATACGTTTCCACGCCGCAGTAATCTGTGCCTCGATCTTACCAGGCCCCCACTCCTGCCGACGTTTAGCGACCTGAGAGGGCGCAAAGAAGAACTCCGGTTTTGGGCCTTCAAGGCGCATCGCCGGGGTGAATTGGTCCCAATGGCTCAGCCCCACTGCTGACGAATGTTTAAGCTTGTGTTTTAACGTGCCATGCAGCTCGGCCTTGACCGTACTGTTGCCGGACATGTCGACATAGACGGACGGCACGTGGTCGAGCTCGGCGATCTGGTCATAGGTCAGCACGGTATCGCAATGCCCCAACCCTTCGACAAAAGCGCGGTTACCGACGGATGTCAGGCCCACGATTTGATAGGCACGCGCTTTGGGTTCGGCCAGATAGCAGCAAAGCCCCAATCCGGTTTTGGACGACGCGCTGCCCACGATGATCTGCTCGGCACCAAAACAGTCATTATCGCGCAACCAATCGTAGATCAGATAGGATGTCGCCAGCAAAGGTTGCAGCAAGGCACGCAGGTGGTCCTCTGATGCAGGGCCGGTTTTGACGGGGGTGTATTGATTATAGATCAGCGGAAGCTTTGCCCGATGTGCCGCTGCATCCACCAAACCGGCGGTGCCATTTTCAGGGGCGATCACCACCTCGGATGCCATCGGGTAGAAACCATAAAGCCGCGTACCAACGCTTAGCACGTCAGTGCGACTTTCAACGACTTTGGCGGTGCCCCAGACCGGCACAATGCCCCATCCGTTCTCGGACGTCGGAAAGAACTGCCAATAGCCGATGTCAAAGCCCGCTGCTGCGTAGGTGACATTGTTCGACGTGAGCGCAAAGCTTTCGATTGCCAGACGCGCCTGCCCCGGTGCCAGCGGCTCTGCTTGGGTTGTGACGACACGTGTTTCAGTGATTGCGTTTTGATTGACCAAAATCTGTTGCATGGTGATTTCCCCCTCGTTTGACTATACCCTAACCCCAAACCCACGCGCTGTTGCCGCCTATCAGAACTGACGTTGCGCCACAAATATATCGTCAGAATTAGTATCATTACATTTCAACCACTTAGCCTGACGTGCAAGTGAATCCCCGCCAGTCAAGGCCGCAGGCATTGCACCCGATATGCCCCGTCTGCTATACGAAACCGCAAGATATAGAACCAGCAAGAGCTAGGCAGATTACGTGAACGAGACGCCAGAAACCCCTGAAAACGATGACGAAATCCCGGCAACGCGCCCCGTGTACGATGGCCCATCGGTCGATATCGAACACGAGATGCGGACATCCTATCTGGATTACGCCATGTCGGTCATCGTTTCGCGCGCCATTCCCGACCTGCGAGACGGGCTAAAACCGGTTCATCGCCGCATCATTTATTCGATGTACGAAAAAGGCATTACGCACGATAAATCATACCGTAAGTCTGCGAAGTCCGTGGGCGATGTGATGGGCTCCTACCACCCGCATGGTGACAGCGCGATCTATGACGCGTTGGTGCGTATGGCTCAGGACTTTTCGATGTCGCTGCCGCTGATTGATGGTCAAGGTAACTTCGGCTCCATGGACGGCGATAGTGCTGCAGCCATGCGTTATACGGAATCGCGCCTTGATAAGGTCGCGTCATTCATGACCAGCGATCTGGACAAAGAAACCGTCAATTTCATCGACAACTACGATGGAAAAGAACGCGAGCCTACTGTTTTGCCTGCACGTTTTCCAAACATGCTGGTTAATGGCGCAGGCGGTATCGCCGTTGGTATGGCGACGAACATTCCGCCGCACAATCTGGGCGAAGTGATCGATGCCTGTCAGGCGCTGATCGAAAATCCCGATCTGACCTCGGAAGAGCTGATTGAATATATTCCCGGCCCCGACTTCCCCACAGGCGGGATCATGTTGGGCCGGTCCGGTGCACGCAAAGCCTACCTTGAGGGGCGCGGCAGCGTGATTATGCGGGCCAAGACCCGTGTCGAAGAAATTCGCAAGGACCGGTTTGCCATCGTCATCGACGAGATTTGCTATCAGGTCAACAAATCCACGATGATCGAAAAGATCGCCGAACAAGTGCGCGAGAAGAAGATCGACGGCATCGCCCATGTTCAGGATGAATCCGACCGGAACGGTGTGCGCGTCGTGATCGAGCTTAAGCGCGATGCCACCGCCGAAGTGGTCATGAACCAGCTCTATCGCTTTACACCGATGCAAACCTATTTCGGCTGTAACATGCTGGCGTTGAACGGCGGCCGGCCAGAGCAGCTTACCCTGCGCAAGTTCCTGACATCTTTCATTGATTTCCGCGAAGATGTTGTCGCCCGCCGCACCGCCTATTTGCTTCGCAAAGCGCGTGAACGCAGCCACATCCTGTGCGGTCTGGCCGTCGCGGTCACCAACATCGACGAGGTCGTCGCGACCATCCGATCCTCTGCGGATGCCGCCGAGGCGCGCGAAAAGCTGATGACGCGTCGCTGGCCTGCAGAGCAGATCTTGCAGTATATCGCGCTGATCGACGATCCGACACATACGGCCAACGAGGATGGGACCTATAACCTGTCTGAAACACAGGCCCGCGCCATCTTGGAGCTGCGCCTGCAGCGCCTGACTCAGATCGGCGTCAAAGAGGTCACCGACGAGCTGGAAGAACTGGCCAAGAAAATCCAGGAATACCTCGAGATTCTGGGCAGCCGTGAACGTATCATGGGCATCATCTCCGACGAGCTGACCGAGGTGAAAGACCTCTTTGCCGTTCCGCGCCGCACAGAGATCGTCGATTGGTCCGGCGATATGGACGACGAAGATCTGATCGCACGCGAAGACATGGTCGTGACCGTAACTTCGGGCGGCTATATCAAACGCACCCCGTTGATCGATTTCCGCAGCCAACGTCGCGGCGGCAAAGGTGTTTCTGGCATGCAAACCAAAGAAGAGGACGTGGTTACCACCCTCTTTGTTGCCAATACCCACACGCAACTACTTTTCTTTACGACGGACGGCATGGTCTACAAGCTCAAGACCTGGCGCTTGCCCCAAGGCGGGCGCACTTCGAAAGGTAAGGCGATCGTTAACATCCTGCCGATCCCGACCGGCGTCTCCATTGCGGCGATTATGCCCGTGGATCGCGACGAGAAAGATTGGGACGATTTGCAGGTGGTCTTTGCGACCTCTGCCGGTACTGTTCGTCGGAACAAACTTTCGGATTTCACCAACGTCATGCGTAACGGCAAAATTGCCATGAAGTTTGAGGATGATCACGCCAAGACAACGCTGATTAACGCACGCATCGCCTCTAATGATGATGACGTAATGCTGGTCACAAACTCCGGCCGCGCAATCCGCTTTCCGGCCACCGACGTGCGCGTGTTCAACAGCCGCGCCTCTGTCGGGGTTCGTGGCATCAAGCTGAACGGGGACGATAAAGTCGTATCCATGTCGATCATTCGCCACTTCGACGCGACCTCGGAAGAGCGCACGGCCTACCTCAAGATGCGCCGTGCGATGGCGGGTCTTGTCGATGATGTGGAAAATGACGAGGACGAAGCACCCGCCGATCCGAATTTCTCGCAAGAACGCTATGCAGAAATGTCTGCGGCAGAGAATCTTCTCCTGACGATCACAGAAAAAGGCGCGGGCAAGCTTTCCTCCAGCCACGATTATCCCGTGCGCGGGCGCGGCGGTCTGGGTGTAACGGCGATGGACAAGGCAATGCGCGGCGGCGAAATCGTCGCTTCGTTCCCGGTCGAACTAGATGACCAGATCATGCTCGCCACGTCCAAAGGGCAATCGATTCGCGTTCCAGTAGAAGGTATTTCCTTCCGCTCGCGGAGCGCCGGGGGCGTCAAAGTCTTCGACACCGGCCGCGGCGAGGTCGTTGTAAGCGTTGCCTGGATTGCAGATCAGGGCGATGAAACAGTAGACGACGAGATCATCTCCCCCGAAGTGTAAGACTACTTTTTAGAATCTTAAAGCCGTCCCTCGTGATGAGGGGCGGCTTTTTGTATTTTCAGAATTCAGACATTAGAAGGCATGAAAAAAGCGCCCCCGAAGGGGCGCTTAAAAATATCCAACAGTACTAAAAGAAATTAGTTAGTTGTGGTTGTTGTAGAGGTGTTGTTGTCATCGTCGTTTGCAATAACTGCAACGGCAACAATAACTGCTGCAATACCCGCGATAGCGGCAGGGCTCATGCTTTCAAAGCCAACACCACCAGCGGCGCTTGGATCAATACAACGACGGGCAAGGATACCGTCGATTTGTGTCGGCGCTTTGCAAGCGTATGTAACGCCATTTGCGCCGACAACTGTCGTTGGATACTCGGCAACGCCGGAGCTACCACCAACAGCGGCTTGAGTTGTTACTTGTGCGGAAGCCGCGCTTGCAGTCATCAAAAGCGCAGCGGCGAATGCTGTAAAGCGTGTCATTATGTCTTCTCCAGTTTGCGAAGTTCACTAATCTTGGGCTTGGTATCGCATATTTCGGTTGCAATAGCAAACTCGATATCTCTCAAAACATTGGTTCGTTCCGATGTTAAGCAGGCTTTAGGACCTTTTTAAAGCAGGAATAACTATAGCGCATATAGGGCGCTAAACTTTTCGGTCAAATAGGAAAGCAGCGGGATCTCGCTTGGCTCTGCCCCCGTCGCTTGGGTGATCACTTCGCGCGGGCTGTAAAGTCCACCATGGCGCTGCACCTTTTCGCGCAGCCAGCCAGTGGCAGTAGCGGTATCCCCCTTGGCCAGTTGAGTATCCAAGTCCTGCACATCGCGGCGCAGCGCTGTATTCAAACAGCCAGCATAGACGTTGCCCAAAGAATACGTCGGGAAATATCCGAACAGCCCTACCGACCAATGCACATCCTGCAATACACCGTTTGATGGCCTGTCAACGGCATACCCGAAGTCCGCCTTGAACCGGTCGTTCCATGCGGCTTCCAGATCGCCAACCAACAGATCGCCCGCCATTAACGCACGTTCCAGATCGAACCGCAGCAGCACATGTAGATTGTACTGCAACTCATCCGATTCGGTTCGGATATACCCATCTGATACCCGATTTACGATCCGGTAGAATGTATTTTCATCCGCCACGCCAAAGTCACCAAAGGCATCGCGCATCTGCCCATAGAGCCAACCCGAAAATGCACGGCTCCGGCCAAGCTGGTTCTCGTAGATCCGGCTTTGGCTTTCGTGCACGCCCATAGAGACGCCCCCACCAAGAGGCGTCAAAAGGTACTCTTTGTCGATACCTTGCTCATAACACGCATGACCGACTTCGTGAATCGTTGAATAGAAACAGTTAAATGGATCGACCTCATTTGTGCGCGTTGTGATCCGCACATCCTGCCCCGACCCGCTTGAAAACGGGTGCACGGCTTTATCCACGCGACCCATCGTCATATCGTAGCCAAACGTCGTGGCCAGAGTCCGTGTCAGCTTCATCTGGGCATCGGCGTCAAATCGACCCGCCAACACAGGTGGAGCCTCGGCCTCGCGAACGGCTTCACGCAAACGGGTCAGCTCGGGGCGCAGGGCGCCGAACATGGCCTCTAGCTCGGCAGCGGTCGCACCGGGTTCATAGTCATCCAGCATCGCGTCATAGACATCGCCTCCGGCAGCAAGCGCCTGGCCTTCTTCACGCTTCAGCGCGATCACCTCGGCAAGGGTCGGGGCAAATGCCGCAACATCGTCGGCAGCACGCGCCTCGGCCCAAATGCCTTGCGCTTCCGAGGTGACCCGCGCAATCCGCGCTGCAAGCGCTGCGGGTACCTTAGAGGCGCGCGCATGCCCGCGCTTGATGTGGCGCACCTGCGCCTGCCCCACCTCATCTAGTCCAACCGCATCGATCCGGTCCAACCATTCGGGAATACGCGGATCGACACGGCGGGCGTGCAAAACGCCCTCCATCGCGGCCATTTCCTCGCCCCGCTGCGGGGCAGCACCGCGCGGCATGACTGTTTCCTGATCCCAGCCCAAACGCCCCGCAACCTGCGCAAGCGCCTCGGTTTCGCGCTGAAACGCCATCAACTCGTCAAAAACAGTCATCAAGATTTTCCTCGTACAGATGTCGGAATCGGGTAGGCGCTTAGGAACCGTGCGCGCAGGATCAAAACCCAAAGTATCACGGCCAACACCTGGTGGAAGATCGCGATGTGTACCGGTGCCGCGTTCAACACTGTAACGATCCCCAAGACAACCTGCCCTACCATCGCAACAATCATCAGGTTGAACGCCTTGCGCGTATTGGGATGCGCTGACTTACGGCCCCGCAGCCAAACCACGATAGCAAAAGCAAACAACAGATAGCCTGCCATCCGGTGCATGAACTGCACCAAACCGGGGTTCTCAAAGAAGTTGCGCCAGACCGGCATAATGTTGAAAGCCTCGGGCGGAAAGAACTGGCCCTGCATCAATGGCCAATCGACAAAGAACCGGCCAGCATCAATCCCCGCAACCAAGGCCCCAAGCAGAATTTGCAGGAACGCAAAATGCAGCACTCCCGTGGACATCCCAAAGAGCTTCGCTTCTTTCGCCCGCCGCGCCTGCATCAGGTCACGCTCGGGCCGACCAAGCAGCAGCGCGTACCATGTGATGACCCCAAGGATAACGAAGGCAAGCCCCAAATGCGTGGCCAGACGGTAGCTGGCAACGTCTAGAACAGCCTCTCCGCTGGTGACGCCCGATGAGACCATCCACCAGCCGATCGCACCTTGCAAACCGCCAAGCCCGCCCAAAAACAAAAGACGCCCCGACCAGCCCACAGGGATCTGACGGCGCAGAAGAAACCACAAGAACCCGACAGCCCAAAATAGGCCGATCACCCGGCCCAACTGACGATGGCCCCATTCCCACCAGTAAATCGATTTAAAATCAGACAGTTCCATCCAAGAGTTCTGAACCTGAAACTCGTCAATTTCTTGGTACTTGGAGAACTCAGATTGCCAGTCCGCCTCAGTCATCGGCGGCATGGCTCCGGTAAAGGGCCGCCACTCGGTGATGCTCAATCCGCTGTCGGTCAATCGGGTCAAACCGCCAACGGCGATCATCACAAAGACCAGGGCAAAGAGAATGAACAGCCAGATACGGATGCCGCGCTGTGCACCACCGCGCCCACGGTCAATGCCGCCTATCTGTGCCACAGGCCGCGCGGCCTGCGCCTCGCCCACTTCCTCGAACAGCTTTCGTTTCTCGGCCATTGGTGCCTCTTGTCTGCTATGTTTCACGCAGAAGTAGGACACAAGCGCACAAAGGTCTAGCCGCGCTCTTTCCAGCGTACCATCTGTCGCAGGGTGCCATGCAGCGTCTGCACATCGGCGCGGGTCAACGGCAGACGTGACCACATGTTGCGCAGATTGACCTTCATACTGGCAGCCTTGTGGTCGGGATAAAAGAATCCGGCCGTGTCCAGACGTTCCTCGAAATGCCGCGCGAGATGTTCGATCTCGCTGTTGTCAGCCCAGTTTGTCCCCGCCATCTCGACTTGTTCAGAAACCACATCGCCTTGCGCCCGCATCCATTCGTATCCCATCAACAAAACACATTGTGCCAGATTAAGGGACGCAAAGGCAGGGTTCACCGGCACCGATACAATCGCATTCGCGCGTGAAATATCGTCGTTCTCAAGTCCTGCGCGTTCAGGCCCGAACAACACAGCCACGCGCCGGCCCTCGCTGATCATCTGGGCAGCTTTCGCCATTGCCGCCTCTGGGCTGTAAACCGGCTTGGTCAGATCACGATCACGCGCTGTGGTGGCAAAGACAAACGCTGCGTCGCCCACTGCACCGGCAAGATCGTCATACACCACGGCTTCGTCCAACAATCGCCCGGCGCCCGACGCCATCGCCACCGCCGACGGGTTCGGCCAGCCATCGCGGGGGGCTACAATACGCATCCGGTCCAGTCCAAAGTTCCACATGGCACGCGCCGCGGCCCCAATGTTTTCGCCCATTTGCGGGCGCACCAGCACAAAAGCCGGTATCTGCGGGTGTTCTATTGTATCATTCATGGGCACCTCATACGCGCGCCGCCATCGCCTCGCAAGAACGACGCGGCCCGTCTTTGGCCTTCCAAATGGGAAAAAATCCTCGCCGAAGGCATAAAAGTTTTTCTTTCCCCGCGCGATCCGTTAATTGACGCGCAATAACCCAAAGGACAGCAAGCCATGGATACGCCTGAACAGCCGCAGCTTTACCTGATGACCCCGCCCGAGCTTGAACTCTCCAGCTTTCCCGATGTGCTGGCCCGTGTGCTCGACGCGCATGATGTGGCGTGCGTGCGTCTGGCGCTCAGCACCCGCGACGAAGACCGCGTGATGCGCGCTGCCGATGCGCTGCGCGAAGTGACCGATGCGCGCGATATCGCATTGGTGATTGCGGATCACACATTGCTTGCAGAACGGCTGGGACTTGATGGTGTGCACCTGACGGATGCGGCACGCTCGGTGCGGCACGCGCGCAAGACCCTGGGCGATGACGCCATCGTCGGCAGCTTTTGCAACGGTTCGCGCCATGACGGGATGGCAGCGGGCGAAGCCGGCGCGGATTATGTCAGCTTTGGTCCGGTCAATGCGTCCCTGCTGGACGATGGAACCCACGCCGAACAGGACCTCTTCAAGTGGTGGTCCGAAGTGATCGAGGTACCGGTTGTAGCCGAAGGCGGGCTGACCACCGATCTGATCCGCGCGCTCACCCCCATCACCGACTTTTTCGGAATCGGGGATGAAATCTGGACCAGCGAAAAGCCCGAACAGGCGCTCGCTGATCTGATTGCCGCGATGAAGTAACCACGCAGGGCGGGTGTTACAGGAACACCCGCTCTACGAACCAATAGGCCCCGATGACAGCAATTGCGACCGACGCCGGTGTGGCGACGAAGCGGCGGTAAGGTACCGCAACCTGCCGGAACTGCACCGACAGGAAACACCCCGTAAAGACCAGCGCCAACGGGATCATGAACACCGCAACCGGTGCCTCTAGCAGCTTTGCCACCGCAGGCATCGGAATGATGCACAGCGCCAATGCAATCACAGCCAGCGCCACATACAATCCTTTGGCCGCACGCGGATCGCCCTGCCCGCGCATCACGCGCAGCGCTTGCCAGACACACAGGAACATAATTGCAATTACCGTCAGTTGACCGACCTCGACCCCGATGTTGAACCCGATCAATGCGGGGACAAACTGATCCTCCGGGAGGCCGAATTCGCCCAGTACGGATGCAAATCCTAGGCCGTGCAGCAAACCAAAGCCAAAGATTACCAAGGGCCGCCAAGGGCTGAGCCCGGCCAGAAAGATGTTTTCGACAGCGACATAGACGATCGACGCGGCGATCAAGGGCTCCACGATGCTACCGGGCACCGACACCCAGCCAAGCGCGCCAAGCGCCAGCGTCACCGTATGCGCTGCGGTAAACGCCGTGACCTGCCAGATAAGCGGCCGCAGCTGTGTCGACAAAAAGAACAGGCCCAACACAAACAGAATATGGTCCAACCCTTTGGGCAAGATGTGGTCAAAACCCACTGGAATATAGGTGGCAAAGGCCTCCCATGCCGATTGCTGCCCTCCGCCCTCAAGCAGGATCTCGGGGCTTTCTGCGCCGCCCTCAAGGTAGCCGGTATAGGGGGTCTCGACCCCTTGCTGGCGCAACACGAAGGCACCCGCACCATCAGGCCATGAAACAACCAATCCGCGCGTGTCTTGAGGCAGCGTCGCGTGCAAGGACCATTCGGCAATACGGGGCAGCTCGCCGTTCACATCCTCGGGGATTGTCAGCGCAACTGTCTCAAGTGCAACCGGTTCGCCATCGGCGCGTAGTACCGGCAAAGCGTTCCACCGTGCCAGAAGTTCGGGCGCACGCGCCAGGATTTCTGAAGGAGGTAAAGCGCGCAAGCTGTCGTAATCGCTGGCATTTTCGGCGTCATTCGTATCGGCCACCTCGTCCAGATCAATGCCGGACAACATTGCCTCTAGATTGATGCGCATATCCAAGGTTGCCTGCCCGTCGGCGCTGCTTAGGTCGCCTATCGTTGGCAAGACCTCATGCGCTTGTGCAAAGCCTGCCAGCCCACTTGACAAAACCAACGTATAGGCCAGCTTGAGTATCAGTTTATAAAAGGTTGTTCGCATGTTTCTGTCCCGTTCCGCACTCGTACTAACATCATTATTACCAACTTCAGGTGCGTTTGCGCATGAATTCTGGTTGGATACACCCGCGTATCAAGTACAGCCCGGCGCCGAAATGACAACCGACATCCGCAACGGGCAGTTGTTCGAGGGCACGCGGCTCGCGTATTTCCCCAATAACACCGAACGGTTCGACATAACCTTTGACGGCACCAGCACAGCGATCGAGGCGCGGATGGGTGATATTCCCGCGCTCAAGATGGCGGCACCCGACATGGATGGGCTGGCAATTATCGCCCATGAGGCCAAAGCGACTTTGCTAACCTATAGCGATTGGCAAACCTTTGTTGGCTTTACCGTCCACAAAGATTTCATGCAGGCCGTGGCTGACCACCGCGACAACGGCTACCCGCAAGACAAAGTGCGCGAACGCTACAGCCGGTATTCCAAGGCGTTGATTGCCGTGGGCGACGGGCATGGCGATGACAAAGCCTTGGGGCTGGAGACTGAGTTGGTCGCGCTCACCAACCCCTATACCTTAGGCGCGGATCAGCAGATGGAAGTCGCGTTGACTTACCAGCAGGAACCGCGCCGTGACGTTCAGGTCGAAGTGTATGAGCGCACCGCAAGCAAAGACGTCACCGTGACCAAATACCGGACAGACGACGCGGGACACGTGCAATTTCCGGTGACTGCTGGCATGACCTATCTGGTTGACGCTGTGGTGCTGCGCCCTGCCCCGGACGTGGAAACCACCCCCACCAGCCCCCACTGGGAGAGCCTTTGGGCATCGCTGACATTTGCCGTGCCGGAATAGGTCTTTTCGCGCCGCCTCGACTTGCGCCCGCCATATCGGTTGGGCCATACCGGCGGCATGACACATACACCTAACATTCTTTGCATCGGATCGGTGCTGTGGGACATCATCGGACGTGGCGATACGATCATGCGGCAAGGGTCGGACATGCCTGGTCGCATCACGCGCCTGCCCGGTGGCGTTGCACTGAACATCGCGATGGCGCTGGCCCGCTTTGGCTTGTCCCCTGCGCTGATCAGTGCTGTTGGACGCGACCCCGAAGGCGACGAGCTTATTGCCGCGTGCAAACTCCGGGGGCTTCATACGGATCATGTGTATCGGTCGGATGATCTGCCCACTGACCGCTATATGGCGGTCGAGGGGACGAACGGTCTGATCGCCGCCATCGCCGATGCTCATTCGCTGGAGGCGGCAGGCGACAAGATCCTGCGCCCGTTCGAAGACGGATCACTGCCAACTCCCTATCGTGGTGCCGTGGCGCTGGATGGCAATCTCACACTCGACCTTTTGTCACAGATGGCGCGTAGCCCGCTATTGGAGCATGCCGATCTGCGCGTCGCCCCGGCATCGCCCGGCAAGGCGCTGCGGCTGGCCCCCTTTTTGCAGGCCGAACGCGGCACGCTTTACGTCAACCTCGAAGAAGCGGGGTTGCTGTGCCAAGCGACGTTCGACAGCTCGCGCGACGCGGCAGCGGCGCTGCTGGCGCGTGGTGCAGTTCGTGCTGTGGTGACTGACGGCGGAAATCCTGCGACCGTGGGTCAGCCCAGCGGGTTAATCACCCAAGACCCGCCCCCCGTTTCCGTCACACGCGTGACCGGCGCCGGTGATACCTTCATGGCTGCGCATATCGCGGCCGAAATCAAAGGGGCGGCACCAGACGCGGCCCTGACCCAAGCGCTTTCTGCCGCTGCCCAATATGTTTCTGGAGAGACCAAAATATGATCCCCCTGCACCGCTCTGCCGAAGTCGCCAAAGCCCATGCGAATGGCACCCCCGTTGTTGCGCTGGAAAGCACAATCATCACCCACGGGATGCCCTATCCGCAAAACCTTGAGGTCGCGCGCCAGGTCGAAGCAGACGTACGCGAGGCCGGTGCTATTCCCGCGACAATTGCGGTGATCGACGGGCGGCTGCACATCGGTCTGGAAGACAGCGAGCTGACGGCGCTGGCGCAAGCCAAGAATGTCGCGAAACTGTCGCGTGCCGATATGGCCGCCTGTATTGCCACGGGCGGTACTGGTGCCACCACGGTTGCCGCCACCATGATCGCCGCCCATCTGAGCGAGATCGCGGTTTTCGCCACTGGCGGGATCGGCGGCGTGCATAAGGGTGCGGAAAACAGCTTTGACATCTCTGCCGACCTGATGGAGCTGGCCCAAACGCCGGTGACCGTTGTCGCTGCCGGGGCCAAGGCCATTCTAGATGTGGCAAAAACACTTGAAGTGCTGGAAACCCAAGGCGTGCCGGTGATCACCGTCGGCCAAGACAGCTTTCCCGCGTTCTGGAGCAGCACGTCCCCCCTGAAATCCCCCCTGCGCATGGACAATGCCGCAGATATCGCCGCCGCCCATACAATGCGCGGCAACATGGGCCTGCCGGGTGGTCAACTGGTGGCGAACCCAATCCCGAAAGAGGATGAAATCGCCGCCGCCGATCTTGCCCCGATCATCAAGGCGGCCCAGGCCGATGCCAACACCCACGGGATCAGTGGCAAAGCCGTTACCCCCTATCTGTTGCAGCGCATATTCGAGCTGACCGAGGGCCGGTCACTGACCGCAAATATCGCTCTGGTCCGCAATAACGCTCGTTTTGCGTCCAAAATTGCGGCTGCACTTATGTCAAAAGACGCATAAAGCCTAATATTTATGCGTCCTCCATTGTAGCAACGCGTGAAACGCCCTAGCTCTAACGCATTGCTGCAGTGGGATAACCTTCATTCATGAACACACCGTTTACGCCGCCTCTTCCTCCCGCACCGCGCCGGACTTTGTTCGCGCGAGTCAGGGCGTCGTTTTTGACCGGCCTGGTCGTCATCGCGCCGGTCGGTCTGACCATCTGGCTGATCTGGACCGTGATCGGCTGGATCGACGGTATCGTGTTGCCGATGGTTCCTTTGGCCTATCATCCTGACCGACTGATCCAGACCTATTTCGGGCTCGACCCGTCCGCACAAATCAACGTGCGCGGCATCGGTGTGATCATCTTTTTGCTGTTCACGGTGATTGTGGGCTGGTTGGCCAAGGGCATCATCGGGCGGTCGTTCATCCGCTTTGCAGAAAGCCTTGTGGAACGCACACCCGTTGTCCGCACGATCTATTCCGGCATCAAACAAATCTCTGAGACGATTTTTGCCCAGTCAGAGCGCAGCTTTGAAACCGCGTGCATGATCGAATATCCGCGTAAGGGCGTTTGGGCGCTTGGTTTTATTTCGATCCCCGCTAAGGGCGAAGTCGCCGCCGCGGGTGGTGAAGGGGCAAACCTCGTGGGGGTTTTCGTACCGACCACACCCAATCCCACGTCGGGATTCCTGCTGTTCGTGCCGCAAAGGGAAGTGACTGAACTGGACATGTCGGTGGAGGATGCAGCCAAGCTGGTGATCTCTGCAGGGCTGGTCTATCCCGCGCAAAAGCCCGTTCCAGTGGATCAGGCCCTTGGTCCACGCACGAACCGTATTTCACCAAGCTGAACCCCAAGCGCGGATCACACGAACTGCGCTTGAGGTTCTTCCACTATCGCCATCTTCGGTCGATCTGCGCGTATACTGGCTACAGCGCGGTCCAGCCGCCATCGACGCTGATGGTTGTACCGGTGATCTGGTCGCCCGCCTCGGAACACAGGAACGTCGCGGTACCGCCCAGCTGTTCCACGGTTGCAAACGCCTTGGAGGGTTGGCGCTTGAGCATGACGTTCTTGATCACCTCTTCGCGCGTCATGCCGTACTCTTTCATCGTGTCAGGGATCTGCTTTTCGACGATATCGGTCAGCACGTACCCCGGACAGATGGCGTTGCAGGTGATGGGATCTTCGGCCGTTTCCAGCGCGGTCGTCTTGGACAGGCCAACGATTCCGTGCTTTGCAGCGATATAGGCTGATTTATAGGGCGACGCGGTCAGCCCGTGCGCGGAGGCCACGTTGATTACACGACCCCAGCCTGCTTGGCGCATCATCGGCAAGGCAACGGCCGTGGTATGAAAAGCAGAGCTGAGGTTGATGGCGATGATGGCGTCCCATTTTTCGGTGGGAAAGCTCGGGATCGGTGCGACGTGCTGGATACCGGCATTGTTTACCAAAATATCGCAACGGCCCGCGTCAGTGATCAATTGGCGACATTCATTCGATTTCGACATATCCGCCTGAATATAGCGTGCCGTCACACCGGTTTCGGTGGCGATGTCTTTGGCGATGGCATGGTCTTCTTCACGGTCGGTAAAGGAGTTCAGCACAACATCCGCCCCCGCCCGCGCCAAAGCCCAAGCGATGCCAAGGCCAATACCGGAATTGGATCCGGTGATGACGGCTGTTTTTCCTGAAAGGTCGATGCTGTAGGCCATGAATTTCTCCTCGCGTTTCTGCAGCTGCATCATGGCGAGCGCGTAAACGAATGGAAACGGCTAATTGAACGCGCCAGCGGAATGCCCCTGATGCGACCACTGCAGCCCAATCACGGGCAAAAAAAAACGTCCGCACGAAGCGGACGTTAAGTTATTGAGGCAGGTTTCATACAGGCAAGAAACCTATCGAGCAGTGAGTTGGTTATACGCAATTCGCCGCCGTAATCCAAGCTTAAAGTTTGAACTGTAGCCCCCGTATCGCTAAGGAATACGCTAATAAAACAAGGCTAGAGCGGGATTGTTGCTAAAATGGCGTTTAATTTTTTCCAAAGCTGTCGGGCAGTTGCAGCCGTTTCTTCACTGATTCTTCTCAGTGGATTCGCCCGTGCCGAGCCCGCGCATGGTATATCTATGTATGGGGACCCCGCGCTCCCACCTGATTTTGTGTCTCTGCCCTATGCCAACCCGAATGCGTCCCCAGGCGGCTCGATTGTTCTGGGCAACACCGGCGGCTTTGACAGCCTCAATCCTTTCGTGCGCAAGGGCACGTCGCCTTGGCAGTTGCCATTTTTTACCCATGAAAGCCTGATGGGCCGTTCGTGGGATGAACCCTTCGCACTTTACGGACTTTTGGCCGAATCGATTGAGGTCCCCGACGACCGGTCATGGGTCGAATTCACCCTCCGCCCCGAAGCGCAGTTTGCGGATGGCACGCCGGTCACCCCCGAGGATGTGATTTTCAGTTACGAGCTCTTGGGCACCCAAGGACACCCGCGCTATCACGGACTTTACGCCCAGATCGACAGCATCACCCAAACTGGCCCCCACAGCGTGAAGATGGTGTTCAATACCGACAACCGCGAGCTCGCCCTGCTTGCCGGCATGCGTCCGATCCTGAGCAAAGCCCAATGGGACACCCGCGATTTCGCCAATGCACCTCTGGCAGAGATCCCGCTGGGCTCCGGCCCCTATGCGGTCAGCGACTATAAGGCAGGCAAACAGGTCACCCTAACGCGCAACCCCGACTACTGGGGCAAGGATGTTCCCTTTCGCAAAGGCACCCATAATATCGACGAAATAAAGCTCGACTTTTATGGCGATGCGAATGTGCTTTTCGAAGCGTTCAAAGCCGGAGAGATTTCGGCCCTGCGCGAGTTCAACGCCGAAACCTGGGCGACGCAGTATGACTTTCCCGCCGTACAGCGCGGTGACGTGGTTAAATCGACTTTTGCCCATAGCAAACCCTCGGGCATGACAGGGCTGGTGATGAACACCCGCCGTGCGCCCTTTGATGATATTCGTGTCCGCGATGCGCTGATTGCGGCGTTCAACTTTGAATATATAAACGAGACGCTGACCGGTGGCGCGCAGCCGCGCATCACCTCGTATTTCTCGAACTCTCCGCTGGCGATGCAAGCGGGGCCTGCGACGGGGCGTGTGGCTGAGCTGTTGACCCCCTTTGCTGACGCCCTGCCCCTAGGTGCTATCGACGGCTATGCGCTGCCCGTGTCCGACGGATCAGCCCGCAACCGCGCCGGCATCCGCCGCGCCATGCGGGCACTGTCCGACGCAGGGTTTAGCGCGGACGGCGGCACGATGCGCGGCCCCGACAGGCAGCCGTTGTCGTTCAGCATCCTGCTGTCCAAAGGCAGCAGCGAAAATATCGCCATTGCAGAGTTGTATATTCAGGCTCTGGCCCGTTTGGGGATCACTGCCCGTGTGGATGCGGTGGATGATGCGCAATTCGTTGCCCGCAACGCGGCGTTCGACTTCGACATGGCTATCTTTCGCCGCGCCCTGTCGCTGAGCCCGGGCAATGAGCAACGCTATTACTGGGGCTCCGAGGCGGCAGATCAGGATGGCAGCCGCAATCTCATGGGCGTAAAATCACCCGCCATTGACGCGATGATCGATACGATGGTCGGGGCCAGCAGCGCCGAGGATTTCAACGCGGCCACCCGTGCGCTTGACCGTGTGCTGACGGCCGGGCGTTATGTCATCCCGTTCTGGCAGTTCACCGAAGACCGCATCGCGCATGTCGCAGCGATGAAATACCCTGACCATGTGCCGCTGTATGGAGATGGGCCGAACTATATGCCGGAAGTCTGGTGGATTGATCCAACGCAGTAGGGCGCGCGTGTGAGGCCGCGAAGGGGTGGGCGCGGCGCAGACCGGCCCTTCGGGGAGAGTTTATTGGGCAAAATGAAGCGCGCTGGTGCGGTCGATCAGGTAAGGCCGGATCAGACGAGGCCCAATCAGACGAGAGATGTGACCCAGAGGATTGTGGCGTCTTCATCGCTGGTCGATACAACGTTATGGCCCATCGTCGCGTCGTAATAGGCGCTGTCGCCACGGCGCATTTCGACGGGTTCGTAGAACTCTGTGTATAGAGTAATGACGCCGGTCAGCACATACAGAAACTCTTCGCCGTCGTGGCGCACCCAGCCGTCGAATTCATCCATTCTGCGCGCGCGAATACGGGCGCGGTACGGCAGCATCTGCTTTTTGCGCAACGTGTCGGCCAGCATCGTATGCTCGTAGGTGGTGGTCGCTTTCGCGGCACCCTCGTCCGATTTGGTAATCGCCATCCGCCCGTTGATTTGCCCCGCTGATGGCGGCGTAAAGAGCTGCGGCACCGATATTTCCAACCCGACGGCCAGCTTTTTCAATGCCTCGTAGGTGGGCGACATCTGACCGTTCTCGATCTTGCTGAGGGTCGATCGTGCCAGTCCTGCCTGATTGGCGGCCTGTTCCAATGTCCAGTTACGCGCCTTGCGCAACTCGCGCACGCGGGCCCCCAGATCGACCGGCGGCGTGGTTTCCGTCTCGCCGCTTTCGCGGGCGATCTGGATCATGGTTTTGGGGACATCCTGCGTCATGAACTGGCTATAGCGTCGGGTCGGCGTGCTTGCAACGCCGCTGCGTGCGGGGTAGCGATTGGGCATGAAATCACTCTCTGCTTCGACGGGGTTCACGCCCTGCCCCGCTTCGTTCAATCTTGCTGCTCATGTGTTGGCACGCGCTGCCGGCCTGGGTGCCAAACCGGCGCTGTCGATACTTGGGCCTGCCACCAACGAGACATGGAGCTTTGCCCGTCTGGAGGCTGCCGTGCGCGGCACAGCGACCGGATTGCTGCGGCGCGGTTTGGCACCGGGTGACATTGTCCTGATGCGCCTTGGAAATACCGTGGATTTTCCGTTGGCGTATCTAGGTGCCTTGGCCGCAGGGCTCGTGCCCGTGCCCACAGCCGCCGCGCTCACAGAGCCAGAAGTCGCCGCGATTATCGCGACCTTGGAGCCAAAGGCCATTCTGCGTGACCCCGCCGTGCCCTGCCCGCCAGCGGATACCCTCATTGATCTGGACGATTTGCGGGGCATGCCCGACCTGCCCCCTGCCGACTGGCACATGGGCGACCCCGACCGGCTGGGCTATATCATCTATACCTCTGGCACATCCGGAAAACCAAGCGCTGTGATGCATGCGCATCGTGCCATCTGGGCGCGACAGATGATGGTGCGCGGCTGGTACGACCTGCGTCCCGACGACCGCGTGATGCATGCAGGGGCGTTCAATTGGACCTATACGCTTGGAACCGGCTTGATGGACCCCTGGACCGCGGGTGCAACTGCGCTGATCCCCGCGGCGGGCGTAGCTCCGGCTGATCTGCCGAAGCTTATGGCCCGCCATGAGGCAAGTATTTTTGCAGCAGCGCCCGGTGTTTACCGCCAGATCCTAAAACATCACGGCCGTATTGACGCTCCAAGCCTCCGCCATGGCCTGAGCGCGGGGGAAAAGCTGCCTGCCGCAGTAGCACGCGCATGGAAGGCCGCAAGTGGCACCGAGATTTTCGAGGCCTACGGCATGTCTGAATGCTCGACCTTCTTATCCGCCTCCCCCGACCGGCCTGCGCGCAGGGGCACGCTTGGCCAGCCGCAAGACGGGCGGCGCATTGCTTTGATCGGGGCCGATGGTCCGGTCGAGATCGGACAGGAAGGTACCATCGCGATCCACAAGAGCGACCCGGGGCTAATGCTGGGATACCTCGGCGCGGCCGAGCAAACGGCGCGGAAATATCAGGGCGACTGGTTCCTGACCGGCGATCAGGGGGTGATGGGCGAGGATGGCCAGATCACCTATCTGGGACGCAATGACGATATGATGAACGCAGGCGGGTTCCGTGTGTCGCCGATCGAGGTAGAACAAAGCCTCGCCAAGTTTCCCGGTATCCATGCCGTCGGCGCGGCGGAGGTCGAAGTGCGCCCCGATGTGACAGTGATCGCCGCCTTTTATACAGCAGACAGTCCGCTGGACGAAGCCGCGCTGGCGCTTTATGCACAAGACAACATGGCGCGCTACAAGCAGCCGCGCCTTTTCATCCACCTGCCAGAACTGCCCATGGGCGCGAATGGCAAACTGCTGCGCCGGTCCTTGCGCGCGGCCTATGAGGCGCAACGATGACCCAAACGATCAAGCTTGATATCATGTCCGATCCAATTTGCCCTTGGTGTTATATCGGCAAAGCGCATCTGGACCGTGCATTGGAAAGCGAACCCGACCACCCGTTTGCGATTGAATGGCACCCCTTTCAGCTGAACCCCGACATGCCCGCCGACGGCATGGACCGACGCGCCTATCTGGAGGGTAAGTTCGGCGGCAAGGACGGCGCGGTTCGGGCTTATGCCCCCGTGGTGGAACATGCCGAGAAAGCCGGGCTGAAGATCAATTTTGAAGCGATGCAGCGCACGCCAAATACGCTGAACGCCCATCGGCTGATCCATTGGGCGGGGATCGAGGGTCGCCAGACAGCTGCGGTATCCGCATTGTTCAAAGCGTATTTTGTTGATGCGCGGGATATTGGCGACGCAGAGGTTCTGGCCGACATCGCCGATGGCATCGAAATGGATGCCTCTGTTGTGACGCGGTTGCTGGCGACCGATGAGGATATGGACGTTATCCGCAAACGCGATGCCCACAGCCGCGAGATGGGGATTTCGTCGGTCCCTACCTTTATCGTCGGCGGACGTCATGCCGTGCCAGGTGCGCAACCACCCGAGCTTTGGAAAAAGGTTCTGGCAGAGCTGCGCAACGAGGGCTGAGGCCCCGTCAAACGAGATATACATTCGGACAGAAAGCCTTTGCCATCGTGACGAAACCCGCCTAGAATCAGTTGGATAAAGGGGCAAAGACCCCTCTCAGATACGAGCGGGCAGCATGAATTACGATATACCCTTTCCCTTTTTGGGACGCGGGCGGGCGGCGGTGGTGACACCAGCTGCGCCCCCTTCTTTAAGTGCGTTAAAGCGCCCTGTGGCGCGGACGATCCTGACCTATGGCGGATTCGACGGGTTTCATACGGGCCATGGCGATTGGCTTCGTCAACTGTCCCGACTGGGCAGCGATCTGGTCGTCGGATGTCATAGCGACGCGTTTTGCACTCGGTTAGGCCAGCCTGCCCATACGGGCTTTGTCGCCCGTCGCGCGGTGCTGGAACGTTGCCGCTTTGTCTCGCGGGTCATTTCGCTTGAGACATGGGACCAGACCCGCAGCGATATTGTAAATTACAACGTCTCGGTGCTGGCGCTTCCAGAACATATTCGCCTGCCGATGTCAGGGCTGGACGAGATTGTCCAAGTGCTGCGTCTGCCGGTGCGCCGCCGCCAGACAGCGTCACGTTTCAGCGCCTAAGACAGCCGGCGACACACCGTCGATTGCACTATCTGTAAGGCAGACTTATGAAAGGTCGACGGCTGCGCGACGTGGCCCCGCCGACACGATGGAGACCGTGGATGACCGACGACCGACCCGACATCAAGATGAGCCGCCCCGAGTTTGTGGCGCTGATTGCGATGATGTTTGCAATCATCGCGTTTTCAACCGACGCGATGCTGCCTGCCCTGCCACAAATCGGTAACGACCTGTCCCCTATGGATTTGACCAAAGTGCCGTTGATTGTCACCGCGTTCATTCTGGGCATGGGAATGGGCACTTTTGTGACCGGCCCGCTGTCCGATGCTTTTGGACGCAAGAACATCATTTATCTGGGTTCGGCGATCTATATCGCAGGGGCGGTCGTGGCGTGGATCAGCCAATCACTAGAGCTGATGCTGGTGGCCCGGGTCATTCAGGGGATCGGAGCGGCAGGCCCTCGTGTGGTCGCGCTTGCTATTATCCGCGACCTTTATTCAGGAAGGCAGATGGCCAAGATCATGTCTTTTGTGATGATGATCTTTGTGATTGTGCCTGCCTTTGCCCCTGCCATGGGGGCCGTGATTATCGCGCTGTCCGACTGGCGCGGCGTGTTCCTATCTTTCATTGTCTTTTCAATGACTTGTGTCGTCTGGGTTATGCTCCGCCTGCCCGAAACCCTGCCCAAGCACAAGCGCCGCCCGATGCAGATCGGTCTTTTGTGGCGCGCGGTGAAAGAGATTTTCAGCAATCCGATGGTCTGCCTGTCGATCACGGTACAAACCCTTGTGATGGGGTTCTTGTTCTCGACGTTGATGCTGGTCCAGCCGATCTATGATCAGGTTTATGACCGCGCCGAGAGCTTTCCGTTTTGGTTCGGCGTTGCGGCGCTGATCTCTGGCACCTCGAGCTTGCTGAATGCGTTACTGGTTGTGCGATTGGGGATGCAGCGGATCGTGACACTGGCGCTGGGGCTGCAAATCGTGCTGTCAGGACTGATGCTGGGCCTTGGTCTGGGTGATCTACCCGAGCCCTATGGCTTTGTGTTTTTCCTAATGTGGCAGGCGTCGCTGTTCTTTCAGGTAGGGCTGGTGATGGGCAACCTTAACGCTCTGGCGATGGAGCCTTTGGGCCATATCGCGGGGATGGCCGCATCGGTCATCGGGGCGGTGTCGACGGTCATGGCGGCAGTGCTTGCCTCGGCCATCGGGATGACGTTCAACGGGACGATCACACCGCTGATTGGCGCCGTGTTGGTGCTGGCAACGATTGCTTTTGCGCTGATGCTGCTTCTCGGGCGGGTGGTCGACCGACAGCCGGTGACGGAACCTGCGGAATAGGCTAAGCGACTGCGCTTGTCCAAAGCGGGTAGGTTTCGCCCTGCGGGCGAGGATTTAAAGCCATTTGGAAGCTGCAGTGTCGGCTAAGGCATATGGCCCAAAGCAAAAGGGGCACCGCGGATAGCGGTGCCCCTTTTATCATTTCATAACGGTTTGGCGACGTTAGGCCGCTTTTTGAGTGCTGGGTTTGCGCCGGCGCCGTGCTGCGCCGGCGGGTTTGCCCGCGCCGCCACCATTGCCACCACCGCCATTACCACCGCCACCGCCACCGCTTGGGCGACCTCCACGACCGCGGCCGCCGCGGCCTTTCGGTTTTACGGGTTCATCAATCGCTTCCCATGGACGACCAGAGGCCACCGGGATCGAAATCTTCATAGTCTTCTGGATGTCTTTCAACTCGCCCATCTCGTCGGGAGCGCAGAACGCGATGGCCGCGCCATCTTTGCCCGCCCGCGCCGTCCGGCCGATACGGTGGACATAGTTGTCCGGCACGTTGGGCAGTTCGTAGTTATAGACGTGTTTGACGTCCGGGATATCCAAACCGCGTGCGGCAACATCTGTTGCCACAAGCACAGTGACTTCGCCCTTTTTGAAGGAATCAATCGCGCGGTCCCGTTGACCCTGGCTTTTGTTGCCGTGGATCGACGCGGCTTTAAAGCCCGATTTGACCAGATCTTTCATCAGCTTTTCACAGCCGTGTTTGGTGCGTCCGAAAACCAGCGCACGTTCTTCGGTGTGTTTGCCAAGCAGTTCGATCAACAAAGACTTTTTCTCGGCTTTGGCAATAAAGTGCACTTCTTGGGTGACCTTGTCCGCCGCCTTGCCCGGAGGCGAGACTTCGATCCGGATCGGGCTGTTGAGGTAGCTGTTGGCGATCTCGTTCATCAGCTTGGGCATGGTGGCCGAGAACAGCATCGTCTGGCGTTCTTTGGGCAGCACCGCCGCGATCTTGCGCAGATCGTGGATAAAGCCCATGTCGAGCATCTGGTCCGCTTCGTCCAGCACAAGGAACGTCGTCTTGTGCAGCAGCACCGCACGGCGGTCCATCAGGTCAAGCAGACGGCCCGGTGTGGCCACCAAAAGGTCAACGCCGCGTTCCATCCGTTTGATCTGCGGGTTGATCGACTGACCCCCTACGATCATCATGGTCTTCAGCTGGGTGCCTTCGCAGAAGCCCTTGAGGTTCTCCATGATCTGGTTGGCTAGTTCACGTGTCGGTGCCAACACCAGTCCGCGCACGGTGCGCGGTTCGGGGCGGGCTTCGCGTTCCAGCATCTGCGCGATCAGCGGGATACCAAAGGCCGCGGTCTTGCCGGTGCCGGTCTGTGCCAGACCCATCACGTCACGGCCGTTCATCCCGTGGGGGATCGCCTGTTTCTGGATCGGGGTCGGGTCGGTCATGCCCATGTTGGTCAATGCTTTGACCAGACGGCGCGGCAGGCCCATCATTTCAAAATCGCTCATAGTATTGTCGTCTTTCCGCGGAAAACAGGCATTGCGCCTTCCCGCCATAGCAGTCACGCGGGCCCTAACTCTCGAGGGAGGCCGCGAGGGACGCAAAGCAGATCGCAGGGGGCAGCCTAGTGCCAACACCCTGTCTGTTGCGCTTGGCCCCACGCGTGATTTTGGGAACATCGGCGGCCTTTTGTTCAGCACTCATACGAACCGGCGACTAAAGATCGACGGGTCAAGGCTGGTCTGCTCACGCGGCAGAAGGCATCGCTTGCGCCCCAGATGGGCTGTTTGGGCGGCAAAGTCAACGGGGCTGTGAAAAATTGCCTAGCGCGGTGCGCTGCGTGCCAGCATCAACGGCAAAACGGCGCTTAGGATGAACAGGCGCATCATATGGCAGGCCGCGACAAACCCCGGGCTGATGCCCAACACGCTGCCCATAGCGATCATTGTCTCGAAGCCGCCGGGCGCAAACGCTACGAGGATATGCGCCAGCGGCATACCAAGCGCCAAGGCAACGGGGATCGCGCCGACCATCGCCAGCCCCACCGCAAGACAGGTCACGGAAAGCCCGGCGGCAAGCCCTTTGGTCAGATCATCAAGGCGCACACCCGAGAACCGTGTGCCGATCATTGCCCCAAGCACGATATAGGCCGGCATCACCAGCCACATCGGCAGCACACCCGGTGCAATATCCGTCACATGCGTAAGGGACGACACCAGCATCGGTCCGATCAGCATCGGCGCGGGCACCCGTATGCGCCCCAGCAGCAGCCCTGCCCCGACCGACAAGCCGGCCATGACCGCGAGTGTGATGGCCCCCATTACAGCGCCGTCGGGTACGATGGTCCCGCCAAGGTCCACTCCCATTGCGAGCGCGACGAACGGCACAACTAGCGTCAGGGACAACAGCCGCACCGACTGCGTTGTCGAGATACGGACCACGTTGTCGCTGCCTTCGGCCGCCATCGCCAAGACAAAGCTGAGATGTCCGGGAGCCGACGCAAGCAGTGCCGCGCGTCGGTCAAAGCCGAAAAACCGTGACAAAAGCCACCGGCTGAGCACAAGCATCGCCCAAACCAGCACCGCCATCACCACAAATGCTAAGGGCCAGCGCAGCATCGCATCGACCGCATTGTGATCGAACCCGGCCCCGACCGACAGGCCAATGACCACAAAGCAGACATTGCGCAGCGACAGCGCAATTCCCATCCGCGCACCTGCCAGACCCGCAAGAGACACCAGCACGGCTGGCCCCAGCAACATGTAAATGGGGGCATTCAATAGCCAGCCGAACCCCGCGCCGAGGACACCGATAAAGACGGTCAGAACGCTGGTCAGTATATCGGACGGAGGGCGCGGCAATTTCATGCGCTTGTGCTATCAGGTGACCCGGACCCCCGCCAGTCCCGGCCCCGTAAAACGACCGGGGCTTGCACATCTCCTGACAAAGGGACATGCATCCTCCGAAGATATTTAGAACGATTGTATGAAGGGATACGAAATGGATAATCTGCGCGGCGCTTTGATCATGGTGCTGTCGATGCTGGGCTTTGCCATTGAGGACATGTTCATCAAGCTGATCGGGACAGATATCCCGATTGGGCAGATTATCTTTTTGTTGGGGACCGGCGGGGCCATTTGTTATGGCGCGATGGTGTTGATCAAGGGTCAGTCGCTGGTAGATCGCGCCATGATGACCCGCCCTATCCTGCTGCGGGCCTTGGGCGAAATTATCGGGACCTTGGGCTTCGTATCGGCCATTGTGCTGACGCCGATCTCTTCGGCCTCGGCTATCTTGCAAGCTACCCCGTTGGTGGTCACCCTCGGGGCGGCGTTGTTTCTGGGCGACCCTGTCGGTTGGCGCCGGTGGAGCGCTATTTTAGTAGGCATGTTCGGCGTCTTGCTGGTTATCCGCCCGGGAATGGACAGCTTTCAAGCCTTGTCACTGCTTGCGGTTCTGGGCGTTCTGGGATTGTCCTTGCGGGATCTGGCGACACGGCGCGTGCCCAGATCGACGTCAACATTTCAATTGTCCTTTCTAGCGTTTCTGGCGCTGGTCCCCTCCAGCCTGCTGTACATGCTGGGCACCGGAACATCATTCGTACCCATGTCCGGGACACAATGGATTTTTATGGCAGCCGCGCTAACGACAGGGCTGGTCGCGTATTATGGCATCGTGGCTGCGATGCGGATCGGTGAAATCAGTTTTGTCACACCGTTCCGCTATGCACGGCTGCTGTTTGCCATGGTGGTCGGGATCACAATCTTTGGGGAACGCCCTGATCTGCTGACCTATGTTGGCGCAACCATCATTGTTGGCTCGGGCATCTATACGGTATGGCGTGAGCGAAAGGTCAAAGAACAGGCCTGAATACTTTCAATCCTCCCCTCGGCGCGGTAAACCGCTGCGCAATTGTCATCTGCAAAAGGATAGCCCCTTATGAGCACGATCATCGACATCCACGCCCGCGAAATCATTGACAGCCGGGGCAACCCCACGGTGGAGGTCGACGTGACGCTTGAAGACGGCACCATGGGCCGCGCCGCAGTCCCGTCGGGGGCGTCGACCGGTGCCTATGAAGCCGTCGAGCGCCGCGATGGCGACAAGGCCCGCTATATGGGTAAAGGCGTGCTGGAAGCCTGTGCGTCGGTCAACGGCGAGATCGCGGACGCACTGGTCGGCATTGACGCGACAGAGCAGGTCGAAATTGACGGCACCATGATCGAGCTTGACGGCACCGAAAACAAGTCGCGCCTGGGGGCAAATGCCATTCTGGGCGTGTCGTTGGCCGCTGCAAAGGCCGCCGCGGATTACTGCTCCCAACCGCTGTATCGCTATGTCGGCGGCACCTCTGCGCGGATGCTGCCCGTGCCGATGATGAACATCATCAACGGCGGCGAACATGCTGATAATCCTATCGATATTCAAGAGTTCATGATCATGCCCGTTGCGGCTGAAAACATCCGCGACGCGGTGCGCATGGGCTCCGAAGTGTTCCACACGCTGAAAAAAGAGCTTTCGGCCGCGGGTCTGTCCACCGGTATCGGTGACGAAGGCGGCTTCGCACCCAACATTAGCTCCACCCGCGATGCGCTTGATTTTATTTTGAAATCTATTGAAAAAGCAGGCTACAAACCCGGTGAGGAGATTTATCTCGCGCTGGATTGCGCGGCGACAGAATACTTCAAGGACGGCAGCTATGTTCTTTCTGGCGAAGGAAAAACCCTGTCCAGCGCCGAGAATGTGGATTATCTGGCCGCGCTTTGTGCCGACTATCCGATCATCTCTATCGAAGACGGCATGTCCGAAGATGACTGGGACGGCTGGAAGCTGCTGACCGATCGTTTGGGTGACAAGATTCAACTGGTGGGCGACGATTTGTTCGTGACCAATCCCGAACGTCTGGCCCAAGGCATCAAGCGCGGCTCTGCCAATTCGATGTTGGTCAAGGTCAACCAGATCGGCACGTTGTCCGAGACGCTGAAAGCGGTCGACATGGCACACCGTGCAGGTTTTACCAACGTGATGTCCCACCGGTCGGGCGAAACAGAGGACGCGACGATCGCGGATCTTGCTGTGGCGACCAACTGCGGGCAGATCAAAACCGGCTCGCTCGCGCGGTCCGACCGGTTGGCAAAGTACAACCAGCTGATCCGCATCGAAGAATCGCTGGGCGTGACGGCGGAATACGCTGGCCGCTCCATCCTCAAGGGCTGATCTTTGCCGACAGGCGTTGTCCTATAAATAACGAAAGCGCGCCCCCAAAAGGCGCGCTTTTTTAATGGCTGGTCGGATAATCAGCTTTGGATCTGCCGCAGCAACCCTGACTTCGTGAACCCGAGCCGGATACTATCCGTTGCGCGCTTCGGGACCGGCATATGGATCTGAATGGTCCGAGGTGCCGCGCCAAATGCAACATTCATGCGGATGGTCGCCACGAATTTGCCCTGCGCCGCAGGGCGCACATCTTCGATCATACCAACGACCTGCCGGTCTGATGTCATTACCGTTGCACCCAACGCGGCTTGGATTGGTACCGCCGATCCGGAAAGGCCTGCAACACCGCCCCCGGAGCTTTGCGATCCAGCCGAGGCCGTAGCCGTGGCACCATTTGCACCTCCGGTCCCGCCGCCCGTCGTACCGCCGTTGCCTGCTGTCGTGCCACCACCAGTAGAACCGCCGCCGGTTGAACCTCCGCCGCTTGAACCGCCAGTGCTGCCGACGCTTACACCCGCACCGACACCGGCGACGGAATCGCCGCCAACAGAGGCACCTGCCCCCGCGCCAACGTTGCCTACGCTAGCACCGACACCCGCGTCCGCGACAGAGCCGTGGCCGACGCTGGCCCCCGCACCGACACCGACGCCGCCTACGCTTGCACCCACACCCACTTCCAACGCAAAGGCCGATGTCGCGATGAATACCGTCGCAACCGAAGCCGCGGTGCTTTTGAAAAATATACTCGTCATGGTCACTCTCCTTTTTGATGAGGAGCGGCGCGAGCAAAGCCCTCACTTTATGCACGACCGCTCTGAGGTAGTACACGTCAGGGTAGCGTCACTCGAATCTCTGGCAAGGAAACAGACTGTTGACAGAATTCGATTGTGCATCTGTGCAACAGGGGGCTGCGCGCAGATATTCCTGCCGGATACAGGTGACCTATTCGGGAGAAATGGATTTCAATTCTACTTTGGCACGTACAGTACCATCGCGAATCGGTACATTTTTTATACTGTCAAGCCAAAAGCCTACATCTAAACGCCGCCTTCACTACAGCGCTGCACCACAGAACAAAGGTTATTCTAAAGGGTGGTTTGCCTCGGCTGGTAGGCTCAAGGTGCCGCCCCCGACAGCGGCCCGCACCCCTGTGGTCCCGGGGCAAGAGGTCGGCAGCCCCCGCGCCACCCGCACTGCAAGATAGCCGAACGCCTGTGCCTCAAGCATGTCGCCATCTAGCCCGATTTCCTCGATCGGAACGACGGGACAATCCAGACTCACACTGAGCATCTGCATCAACACAGGGTTGTGCCGCCCGCCGCCGGTGACCAACACGCGGTCCGGCAAGCGCGGGCAATGCTGCATCGCCTCGGCCACGCCGGCGGCACACATGGCCGTCAGGGTTGCAGCCGCGTCCGCGTCGGACAGCTCGGTCACTAGCGCCACCATCTCCTCGAAATCATTCCGGTCCAGCGACTTTGGCGGCATTCGCGCGAAATAAGGCTCCGCCAGAAACAGCTCCAGCGCGCCCGTCTCAACCTGTCCGCGCGCAGCAATCCTGCCGCCCTCGTCAAAGGGCAGCCCAAGGCGCGTCTGCATCAGGTCATTGATGGGCGCATTGGCGGGGCCGGTGTCAAATGCCAGTAGGGCCCCATCGGTTTCGGGCAAAGGCAGCGCCGGATCAACCCACGTCAGGTTTCCCACGCCACCGAGGTTCAGAAAGGCGACCGGCCCGGTCAGCCCCGCATAGCGGGCGCAGGCGTGGTGAAAGAACGGCGCAAGCGGCGCACCCTCTCCGCCCAAATGCACATCGGCGCTGCGAAAATCCCAAATCACGGGCAACCCCATATGATCCGCCAACGCGGCCCCGTCGCCGACCTGCAACGTCCCCTGCATCCGCGGCGCATGGGCCAGCGTCTGACCGTGAAAACCGATCAGATCAACGTCGGTATAATTAGCCAATGCCTCAAGGTGTGCAGCTTCGACCACTTGCGTCGCCGCTGATACTTCTGGCCCCGACCATTTGCCAAAACCGGCAGCGATGGTGCGGCGCTCTGTCTCGGAATAGCTGCGGTAGCTTGAGGTGCCGAACCCGATGATATCGCGCCCGTCCGTCTCGATCACAGCGACATCCACCCCGTCCAACGACGTGCCGCTCATCGCCCCTGCGGCGCGCAGCGGGCCTGTTTTTGCAATCCGTGTCGGGGTTCTTGCCCCTTGGGCCTTATTCATGGCCTTTTCCTTTGTCTGCTCAGCACCTATAGAGTGCACCACCACCCAAGCTGAGGGCAAGCACCATGACATACCACCCCAAATCCGATTTCATCCGCATCATGATGGAGCGCGGCTTTCTCGCCGATTGTACGGACTATCAGGGCCTTGATGACGCGCTGATGAAAGGGGCTGTGCCTGCCTATATCGGCTATGACGCGACAGCGAAATCCCTTCATGTGGGGCATCTGATGAATATCATGGTGCTGCGCTGGTTGCAGAAATGCGGCGGCAAACCGATCACCCTGATGGGCGGCGGCACCACCAAAGTGGGCGATCCGTCGTTCCGGTCGGATGAACGCCCCCTGCTCGACAACGCCGCCATCGACGCCAACATTTCTGGCATGCAGCAGGTGTTCGGAAAATACCTGTCGTATGGCGACGCTGACAGCGATGCGATCATGCTGAACAACGCTGAATGGCTTGATAATCTGAACTACCTCGAATTCCTGCGCGACATCGGCCGGCATTTCAGCGTTAACCGCATGCTGTCGTTCGAAAGTGTGAAATCGCGTCTTGATCGCGAACAGTCGCTGTCCTTCCTCGAATTCAACTACATGATCCTGCAAGCCTATGATTTCCTTGAATTGAACCGCCGCTATGGCTGCTTGTTGCAGATGGGCGGATCGGATCAATGGGGCAATATCGTCAACGGCATCGACTTGACCCGCCGCGTGCTGGACCAAGAGATCTACGGCCTGACCACGCCCTTGCTCACCACCAGCGATGGCCGCAAAATGGGTAAATCCCAGGGCGGCGCGATCTGGCTGAATGGCGATATGCTGTCGCCCTACGAGTTCTGGCAGTTCTGGCGCAATACGACTGATGCGGACACCGGCAAGTTTCTCAAAATCTTTACCGAGCTGTCTGTCGAAGAATGTGACCGTCTGGGAGCTTTGGAAGGGTCCGACATCAACGCCGCCAAGATCATCCTCGCCAATGAGGTGACGACGCTGCTGCACGGCGCAGAGGCGGCCAAAACCGCCGAAGCCACGGCGCACGAAGTGTTCGAAAAAGGCGGTGTCGGCGATGACCTACCAACCCTGACGCTCAGTGCTGCCGACATCGGCGATGGTATCTCTATCGTTCAGCTGATTGTGAAATCCGGTCTGGCGGGGTCGGGTAAAGAGGCAAAGCGTCTGATCACCGAAAACGGTGCCCGCTACAATGACGCCCCGCTGACAGATGCGGGCCTGATCGTCGACGCCGCCACGCTGGCCACACCGATCAAGCTGAGCGCGGGCAAAAAACGCCACGCGCTGGTACAACTGGGTTAAGCTCTCAGAAGTATGCGAGGGGGGCGGGCGCGCCCTGCCCCCCCTTAGCTTTCGGCTTTCTCTTCCAGCATAAGCCACTCGGCCTCTGCATCTTGCAGCTTTTCATTCCGCTCGACCAAAGCATCGGTCGCTTTTTGGAACTTCACCGGATGCTCGGAATACAGCGTCGGGTCGCTCATCAATTCTTCGAGCTTTGCGATCTCGGCTTCCAGACGTTTCATCTCTGCCGGCAACGCCTCAAGCCGGTGCTTTTCTGTAAAGCTCAGCCCCGATTGCGCTGCGGCCCTGGGCTTCTCGCCTTTGGCCGATGGTTTTGATTTGGCTACAACGCTTTGGTCAAAGTCGTCCTGCTGGCGCTGTGCCAGATAATCTGTCCAGCCGCCGGCATAAACCGTCGCCTTGCCGTCACCTTCCATCGCGATGGTGGTCGCGGCAACGCGGTCCAGAAAGTCACGGTCGTGGCTGACCAGCAGCACAGTCCCGTCATAGGTCGACAGCAATTCCTGCATGAGATCAAGCGTTTCGACGTCCAGGTCGTTGGTTGGTTCATCGAGCACAAGCATGTTGCTGGACCGCGCCATAATCTTAGCCAGCAGTAACCGCGCCTTTTCACCCCCCGACAACGACCGCACAGGTGCCCGTGCTTGCCCCTCGTCAAAGAGAAATTCTTTCAGATAGCCAACCACGTGTTTCGGCTGCCCGCGCACCAGAATCTGGTCCGCCTTGCCCGACACGCGCATTTCAGGGTCGCCCGTCAGACTGTCCCATAGGGTCATATCCCCGTCGAGCTGCGCGCGCGCCTGATCAAACAGCGCAATCTCGAGGTTGGTGCCTTGCTTGATCTCACCGCCGTCAGGCTGCTCTTTTCCGATCAGCATGTTCAGCAAAGTGGTTTTACCCACACCGTTTGGCCCGACCAAAGCAATGCGGTCCCCGCGCTGGATCGTGATATCAAACGGACGCAGAATCGTCTTGTCGCCATAAGCCTTGGTGATGCCAATGGCCTCGACCACCTTGCGGCCAGACTTTGGCCCTGCCTCAAGCGACATGGCTGCTGTGCCCTGACGCTTGATCTGGCCGGCACGTTCTGCACGCAGGTCTTGCAAGGCGCGCACGCGGCCTTGGTTGCGCTTGCGCCGCGCTGAAATGCCCTCGACAGCCCACCGCGCTTCCGACTTGATCTTGCGGTTCAGCTTGTGGCGCTGCATGTCCTCTTCTTCCCACATCTGGTCGCGCCAGGCTTCGAACCCGCCGAAACCGATATCCTGACGACGGACAACGCCCCGATCGACCCAAAGCGTCGCACGGGTCAATTCGCGTAGGAACGCCCTATCGTGAGAAATGATAACAAATGCCGCACGGGTCGCCTTCAGCTCGTCTTCAAGCCAGCGGATCGCCTCGATATCCAGGTGGTTCGTCGGCTCGTCCAGCAACATCAACTCCGGCTCGGATGCCATCAGACGTGCAAGTGCCGCGCGACGACGCTCCCCGCCAGAGGCGGTGCTCACGGGGCGTGCAGGGTCGAACTTCAACCCTTCGCCCGCACGTTCGACCTTATACATCTCGGATGCATCCAGTCCGTGTGCTGCGAAATCGCCCAATGTCTCGAACCCGGTAAGATCCGGGTCCTGCTCCATATAGCCAACCGAAACGCCTGGTCCGACGATCACATCACCGCTATCGGCTTCGATCAATCCGGCCATGACCTTCATGAGGGTGGATTTACCAGATCCGTTCCGGCCCACCAGCGCCAAACGGTCGCCGGATTGAACCACAAGGGACATGTCTTCGAATACGGGATCGCCGCCGAAAGTCAGCGAGATCTCGTTTACTTGTAAAAGGGGTGCGCGTGCCATGACAGCCAGCTAGCGTCGTGCCGCGTCAGCGTCAATGACCCCTGTTCCAAATGGGCTAAAATCCTCGCCGAAGGCATGAAATCTCTTAGGCGGTACCGCGCAGCAAACGTTTGCGCCCCTCGGGGATCGCCGCGATCTCGAGCCCGGTGAACACATGCAGCGTTTTCATCTGCCGGTCGATCACCGCATGATCGCTGACCCAGCCGCCCATCATCAGGTAACTGCGCAGCAAGGCCGGAAGCATCTGAAGTGCAGCCTTCTCGGCAGGTTTGTCCAGCTGCCCCTTTGCAAAACCCACCGTCTCGGGGGCTTTAACCTGCGGCCGCCATACCTGAGGTGCAAGGTGACGGTCCTGCAGCAAGCTCATGACATCACGATAAGGAGCCGGATCAGTGCCGCGGAAAGACGTGCACCCAAACAGCAGCGTTACCGCATGGGCGTCAACAACCTGCGCCAGCGCGGCCCAAGCCATACGCACCACGTCAGGATCCCGCACCTCCGGTGCCAGACAGAACCGACCCAGTTCCATCATCGGGCCGTCAAAACCTGCAAGTTTGGTCAGATCGTAAAACTGCGCCGCATAGCTTTGGTCTAGCGACGCGCCCTCCATCACCCCGATACGGTAACAACACAGCAGTTCGCCGCTGCCTTGATCACGCACGAGGATATGATGCTTTTTCGCGTCGAACCCGTCACTATCGTGCGTTTCATCCAAACCAAAGGCCCGTGCACGCAACGCCTGCGCGGCATCGATATCTTGTGGCGAGGTCGCACAATAGGCTCGGTACGGACCGCGCACGAGCGGCTCCAGTACAGCGCCGCACAGCACCGTCATAGCCTTGCCCTAGCCGGCCAGTGCCGCGGGGTTAAGACGTCCAATATTACCGAAAAGCTGACGGATAAAGGATTTGTCAGAAATCGGAGAACTGGTCACGCGACGATCAAGCGTGACGACATTACCGCGCTCGAGCCCAAACCGTTCGACGTTCTGCACCACACCGTTCCCGTCAAAGCTCACAGCCACCACTTCGCGCTCTGTTTCGCGCGGTGCCATGAACCACATTGCCTGACGGCGCGACCGGACATAGTAATAGCCCGAATTGGTCAACAGGCCCGCCGATGCAGGCACACCCACGGTTTCGGCCACAGTGTCGCGCGTATCCTGACCGACGGTGATCTTCGACAGATCTTCTTGCGGCGGGATATACCCGTGGTTGCTATATTGAGGGGAGCAGGCCCCGAGCGTTAGACCAGCAGCGAGAACTGTGGCGGTCAGCAGTGTCTTTTTGACATGGCGGTCGATACGCATTCTTGGTGCCCTCTTGCCCTTGGGGATCATGGCTTTTATCTCGCATACACTAAGCACGCCCCATGGTTCAAGAAACGAAAGTACCCCTAACATGTCTCGCACGCCCCCAAGCCCCACAGCATTGCGCGTCGCAGAGCTGTCGCAGAATGCGCAAACCCCTTTCTCCCTGCGCCCTGACGCCGACAGCTTGCGCAAAATCGCGGAAGAACTCGATCTCTCAGCGCTACGTAAACTCTCGTTCGAAGGGCGGCTCAAGGCGCTCGGGCGCAGTGACTGGCAGCTCGAAGCCCGTTTGGGTGCCACCGTGGTGCAGCCCTGTGTCGTCACGCTCGAGCCGGTTCAAACCCGGATAGACGTTGATATCACGCGTTTATTTGTCCAAGACTACGAGCAGCCCGAAGAAACCGAAGTCGAGATACCAGAGGATGACCGTACCGAACCTCTGGGTGCCTGGATCGACCCCGCCGTTATCATGATAGAGGCGCTGGCACTGGAAGTTCCCGAATACCCCCGCGCCGACGGGGCTGAACTGGGTCAAGCCGTCTACACCAAGCCCGGCGAGGCCCCAATGACCGATGAAGACGCCCGCCCGTTCGCCGGTCTGGCTGATCTAAAGGACCAGCTAAAGGACAGTAACGGCGAATAACCCTGTCGGTTTGGGTGAATAAGGGTTGCTTCGGCAGTTTTTCGCAGTATTTTGCGCCCTTCACCCCAATTAAGGTTGGACATCGGATAGGCTTCGGCCTAAACGCACGTCACGCCCAAACCGGGAGTTGATCTGAAACACGGTCGTCTTTGGCAGGAAGCCGATGAACGACCCCGAAGGCAAAGGCACCAGACATGGCTGTCCAACAGAATAAAGTTTCCAAATCGCGTCGCAACAACCGCCGCGCGCACGATTCGCTGACTGCAGCGAACCCCAACGAATGCACCAACTGTGGTGAGCTCAAGCGCCCACACCACATCTGCGCTGCATGCGGTCACTATGACGACAACGAAGTTGTTTCTCTGAACGAAGAGATCGACCTCGACGAAGACGCAGCGTAAGCTCGTTACGTCAATCGCAGTTCATAAGAGGCATCGCACCAGATGACGGCCACGTCCGATCAGCCTAGCGCGAGTACTCAGCGCACCCTAATCTCAGTTGATGCGATGGGGGGCGATCAGGGCCCGGCAATCGTTGTTGCCGGGTGTTCTGCGTCCGCGCTCAAGAATCCCGATATCAGCTTTATCCTGCACGGCCCTGCCGACACGCTGGAACCGCTGGTGGCCAAGCGCCCCGAACTTAAAGGGCGCTGCACCATTCGGGATGCCCAAGGGGTTGTCACTATGGATGACAAACCCAGCAACGTTGTACGCAATGGCAAGGACACCTCGATGTGGTCCGCCATCGAATCCGTGCGCAACAAAGAGGCCTCTGTCGCAGTAAGCTGCGGCAACACCGGCGCGCTGATGGCGCTGTCGATGATCCGCCTGAAAAAGCTGCCGGGCGTCAACCGCCCTGCCATTGCCGTGCTTTACCCGTCGACCAACCCGCAAGGGTTCAATGTGTTGCTGGACGTGGGTGCGGATGTGCGTGCGGATGCCGATGATCTGTTGCGCTATGCGTTGATGGGGACATCTTATGCCCGTAACGGCATGGATATCGAACGCCCGCGCATCGGCCTGCTGAATGTCGGTACCGAAGAACACAAAGGCCGGACCGAGCTGAAAGAAGCCCACGAATTGATTCGCGACGCTGCAGATGAAGCGGGCTTTGATTTCGTCGGTTTCGTCGAAGGCGGCGATATCGCGGGCAATGCCGCGGATGTGATCGTCACGGACGGATTTACTGGTAATATCGCGATCAAGACTGGCGAAGGTACCGCCACGCTGATCGGGTCAGGTTTACGCCAAGCGTTCAAAAACTCGATCTGGTCCCGTGCGGCTTCGTTGTTTGCCTACAGCTCGCTGCGCCGCGTCAGCAAACGCTTTGACCCGAGAAACGTAAACGGCGGCGTGTTTCTGGGCTTGAACGGAACTGTTGTGAAATCCCACGGGGCAGCTGATGCCAAAGGGGTTTCATCAGCGATCAAGCTGGCCGCGCGATTAGCGGAAAGTGAATTTACACATCGTCTGGCCGCGCGTGTGGCCTCAGCAAAGCCGACGAAAGAGACCGAAGAATGACAAAAAGAGCCGTCGTAATTGGTGCCGGACACTACCTCCCGGAACGTATTGTCGAAAACGCAGAGTTTGAAGGCAAGATCGACACCACTGACGAATGGATCAGGTCACGCTCTGGAATCGAACGCCGCCACTTTGTCGGCGAAGGCGAAACCACATCGACGATGGCAACTGCTGCCGCCAAGGCCGCGCTGGCTGATGCAGGTAAAACAGCCGCAGATGTCGATGCTGTCATCGTCGCCACCTCTACCCCCGATCTTACGTTCCCGTCTGCCGCCACGATGGTGCAGGCCCAGCTTGGTATGGAACGTGGCTTTGCCTTTGATGTTCAGGCCGTTTGTGCGGGCTTTGTCTATGCCTTGGCCAATGCCAACGCGCTTATTGTTTCCGGGCAAGCCGACCGCGTGCTCGTCATCGGGTCCGAGACCTTTTCGAAAATCATGGACTGGACCGATCGCAGCACCAGCGTCCTGTTCGGCGACGGTGCTGGCGCGATCCTGCTCGAGGCACAGACTGGCGAAGGCACTTCGGATGACCGCGGTGTCCTGTCGATCGACCTGAACTCTGACGGGCGCTACAAAGATCTGCTGTATGTCGACGGCGGCATCAGCACGGGCACCACCGGCTATCTGCGGATGCAAGGGAATCAGGTGTTCCGCCACGCGGTTGAAAAGCTCGCCGCCTCGGCAACTACCGCGATGGAGCGCGCCGGCGTGGCGCCGGATGAGGTTGACTGGATTGTTCCTCATCAGGCGAATATCCGTATTATTCAAGGCACTGCCAAGAAACTGAACCTGTCGATGGATAACGTCGTCGTAACGGTTCAAGACCACGGCAACACCTCAGCTGCATCGATTCCGCTGGCTCTTTCAGTCGGACAAGAGCGCGGCCAGATCAAGAAAGGCGACCTGCTGGTCACCGAAGCGATCGGCGGCGGGCTTGCATGGGGCGCAGTGGTTCTGCGCTGGTAAGCGGCTTTTCTTCGCGCGAACAGCACGTTACGTCCCATAGTTGTTGACTTGCGGAAAAATGACAGCCTATGCTGCTTAAAACACATGGGGGAAGTTATGGCCGACAAGACGTTGACCCGAATGGATTTAAGCGAAGCAGTTTTTCGTGAAGTAGGTCTTTCCCGCAATGAAAGCGCACAGCTTGTCGAATCTGTGCTGGATCATATGTCCGACGCGCTGGTCGACGGCGAGCAGGTCAAAATTTCCTCTTTTGGTACTTTCTCTGTGCGGGATAAATCGGCCCGCGTGGGTCGGAACCCTAAAACCGGCGAAGAGGTTCCGATTAACCCGCGCCGCGTTCTGACATTCCGCCCGTCCCATCTGATGAAGGACCGGGTTGCAGACGGGAACAAGCGATAACCTGATGCCCAAGTCCCCGGATGCATTCCGAACCATCTCAGAAGTTGCAGAGTGGCTTGAAATTCAGGCCCATGTTCTGCGTTTCTGGGAGAGCAAGTTCACACAGGTCAAACCGATCAAACGCGCAGGCGGGCGGCGATATTATCGCCCCAACGATATGCTGCTGCTTGGCGGGATCAAACGTTTGCTGCACGAAGACGGGCTGACGATCAAAGGCGTTCAGAAAGTCCTGCGCGAGGAAGGCATGGGCCATGTCGCCGCGCTTTCCGCCCCTCTTGAAGGTGTCACCCCAGAGGATCTGACCACGGCAGGCGACACCATCGACATGGCACCGATGCACGAAGATGCAGAGCAGCCCCATGAAGGCGTTGTGCTTGCGTTCGAATCGCGCGCGGGCAAAGCTTCAAAAGGTTCAGACCCACAACAAACCCCAGTTTCCGAGGTGCCAGAGCCACCGACGGCGGAAGCTGACAACTCATCTTCTACTCCGCCAGTCGAGAGCGAAGCACCCGCCGAAGCAGAGCCTACCCCATCCGCGCTGGATAAAGGCATCGACGAAGACCTGCCAAGTTTCTTGCGCCATCCGATGACCTCTGCACCCGTGCCGCCAAGCGACAACACGCCTGACGAAGCGCCTGCTGCACCGCAAGCGGCGGCACCAGTCGAAGATGAAACGGCCAAGACACCTGCCCCATCTGCGCTACCGCCAGAGGCAGATATTGATCATAGCGCCGCCAACATCTTTGAGGATGACGAGGATCAAGAAGAACCACTCGAGGCTGGCCCCAAGCCGCGCGTGATCGACCTGCCCCCGCTGCTAGCAGAAGACGCGTTCCCGGCGAAACCCTCTGTGCTGTCTGCGGCGTTGATGTGCCGCAATCTGCCACATGAATCGGCTCAGGATATTGCGCCATTGCTTAACCGCTTGGCCGAATTGCGTGATTCCATGCGCGCTGATGTGCTGCGTCGTACAAAAGTCTAAGCTGCCCGTGCGATTTGCAACAATTCCCCCTTGCGCGCCCGGTTTTATCAGGTATGAAACGCCTCATGTCGGGCTATGGCGCAGCCTGGTAGCGCGTCCGTCTGGGGGACGGAAGGTCGCAGGTTCGAGTCCTGCTAGCCCGACCAACCGACATACAACAAACGCCCGTACCCTGATGGGTGCGGGTGTTTGCATTTGAAAGGCCCGGATATGATCGGCGTAGTTCCCAACCAGCATATCACCGACATGATCGCATCGGGTCAGATCATCGGCACACCGCCCGTTGATGACGCTCAGATTCAACCGGCCAGCCTTGATCTGCGTTTGGGTACAGTGGCTTACCGAGTGCGTGCATCGTTCCTTGCAGGACACGGTGCCAAGGTGGCAGACCGTCTGACTGAGTTCGAGATGCACCGCGTGGATCTGACCGAGGGTGCTGTGCTGGAAAAGGGCTGTGTCTACGTCGTTCCGCTGATGGAGACCCTCGCCCTGCCCCAAGGCACCTCTGCGGCGGCCAATGCCAAAAGCTCTACGGGGCGGTTGGATCTGCTCACACGGACAATCACCGACGGTGGCACGGAATTCGACCGCATCGCGCCAGGCTACACCGGCCCGCTGTACGCCGAGATTTGCCCGCGCTCGTTTTCAGTGCTGGTACGCCCCGGTATGCGGCTGAACCAGATCCGGTTTTCAACCGGGAATGCGACGTTAGACGACGACGCCCTGCGTGCGCTACATGCGGATACCCCACTGGTTGATGGCGAGGCCGTGATCGACGATGGTTTGGGCTTTTCCGTCGATCTGCGCCTGCCCGATACGACGCTTGTTGGCTATCGCGCCAAGCCGCATACCGGTGTGATTGATCTGGACAAGCTCGGCTATTACAAGCCGGCCCAATACTGGGAAGAGGTCCACAGCGACAATGGCCAGATTATCCTCGATCCCGGAGCGTTCTATATTCTGGTAAGCCGCGAAGCCGTGACGATCCCCCCCGAATATGCCGCCGAAATGGCCCCCTACCTCGCGATGGTAGGTGAATTTCGGGTGCATTATGCAGGGTTCTTCGACCCCGGGTTCGGCCATGCGTCCGCAGGCGGAGCAGGGTCACGCGGCGTGCTAGAAGTACGCTGCCACGAAGCACCCTTTGTGCTTGAGCACGGTCAAGTTGTCGGGCGGCTCGTCTACGAGAAAATGACCCAAGTGCCAACCCAGCTCTACGGAGCAGGCATCGCGTCGAACTATCAGGGGCAAGGACTCAAGCTAAGCAAGCATTTCAGCCCACCGCGGTAAGGTCAGCGTCAGGGCGCGCTGCCGATTGCTAGAACCGCGTCAGCTTGCGCATGTTTCGCACCATTTTGCGCGCCTGTTTTCCCTGTTGGTTACCGGCTTTATTCCGCCGTGCGTTTTCAGCAGGGCTTGGCGGCACGGCATCGCTATCGCGACCTTCCACATCTTTTCGGCCCTTCCCAAGTTTAGAGGCTTGGTCAAATCCGATATTGATACCCTTATTGATCAATCGCCCCATAAAGCGACGCATGATCATGTTCACAATCTGGTTCATTTCGTGATTTCACTCCCGCATAGGTCTATATCTGGGCTTAATATAACATCCTTTGCGGCGATTTTCAGGCCCGCGGGGGATTAATCCTCGAACAGCTCGCTCTGGCCTTCGGTGGCCTCTGGTTCTTCGTCGCTGTCGACACCCGGAATTGCACTGAACGCGGGGCGCCCCTCGAGCAGCCCGGCAGAGCGGAGCTCCTGTAGACCTGGCAGATCTCGCGGGCTTTCCAGCCCGAAATGCGCCAGAAACTCTTGGGTCACAACAAAGGTCACGGGCCGGCCGGGCGTCATCTTGCGGCGGCCAAAGCGGATCCAGTCAAGTTCAATAAGCTGGTCCAAAGTCCCGCGCGATACCGACACGCCGCGGATCTCTTCAATCTCGGCACGGGTGGTGGGCTGGTGATAGGCAATGATCGCCAGCGTCTCGATTGCGGCGCGGGACAGTTTGCGGGTCTCGACTGTCTCATGGTGCATCAAATATCCCAGATCGGCGGCCGTGCGCATGGCATAGGCATCCCCGATCCGGCAAAGCTGCACCCCCCGCCCGGCATAGCGTTTGCGCAGATGGACCAGCGCTTCCGCAGGATCACAGCCGTGGGGCAGACGGGCTGTAATCTCGCGCAGGGTCATGGGATCTGCGGTGGCAAATAGGATCGCCTCGATCATGCGTTCCTGTTCGGCCAGAGGTGGCGCGTCAAACAGGCTTTCTTCGATTTGTTGGGCGGGGTCGGCCACGTCAGCTATCCTTCTTGCGCAACTGGATCGGGGCAAACATCCCGTCTTGGCGAATTTCCAGATGCCCTTCTTTTACCAATTCAAGCGACGCCGCAAACGTTGATGCCGTCGCCGAGCGGCGCATTGCCGGTTCCTTGTCCCAGCCTTCGGGCAGATAGCGTGTCAGGTCGGACCAATCGCCCTCGAACCCGATGAGACCGCGCATCCGTTCAAGCGCCTGCTCCATCGTAAAGACCTTTTCACGATCCATCACAAAGGGGCGAAACTCGTCGCGCGTCCGTGTGCGGGCATAGCCTTGCATCAGGTCCAGCAAGGTCGCGTTATATGTCACCCGGCGGGTCTGCTGCATTTCCTGGGTCTGGCCGCGGGCAAAAAAATCACGTCCCAACTGATCACGTGCCATAAGCTGCGAAGCGACGTCTCGTATTGCTTGCAGACGTTCCAGCTGAAAGGCCAGATGCGCGGCCAGCTCTTCGCCCGAGGGACCTTCGTCCTTGGGGTCAGGCGGTAGAAGCAAACGGGATTTCAGAAACGCCAGCCACGCCGCCATGACCAGATAATCCGCCGCCAGTTCAAGCCGCAGTGCCTTGGCCTTGTCCACGAACATCAGATATTGCCGCGCCAATTGCAGCACCGAAACCTTGCGAAGATCAACCTTTTGGGTCCGGCTAAGCGTCAGCAACAGGTCAAGAGGCCCCTCGAACCCGTCGACATCCACAATCAGCGCCTCGGCGGTGCGCCGTTCAGCAACTTTTGCCTGTCCATCGTCCATGACCGTATCAGCCATCTGACGCCCCGCCCAAAAGCGTGTCGAGTTGTGCATTTAGGGCAGGAATGTCGACATCATCAGGCTCACGGCGCATCGCCAGCGCCCGTTCTGCACGGGTTTGCGCAGCGTCGGTCATTTCGCCTGCTGCCTCGGCCACACGGCCGCGGTCTTCCAATGTGGCGTTGCAATAAAGGACGACATCACAGCCCGCCGACAACGCATCAGCCGCAATCTGGTCTACTTCACCCGCCAATGCTTTCATCGAGATGTCATCGGTCATGATCAGATTGTCAAAGCCGATGTCCTCGCGGATCAGGTTCATCATCACCGGTGACAACGTGGCAGGACGTGGATCAATCGCATCATAGACAAGATGCGCTGTCATCCCCATCGGCAGGTCGCTCAGCGCCTTGAAGGGCGCGAAATCATGGGCATCCAGCGCGGCGCGCGGCGCATTGACCAGCGGCAGTTCATAGTGGCTGTCCATCGTGGCGCGCCCGTGCCCGGGTATGTGTTTGACCACGGGCAGTACGCCGCCCGCCAACATGCCATCTGCCGCAGCGCGGCCCAAGGCCGCGACCACGTCCGGCGTTGTGCCATAGCATCGGTTGCGTAGAAACTCATGCGTTTGCGTGCCAGCCACATCGACCATAGGTGCACAATTGCTGTCTATGCCGATGCGGTGAAGCTCGTCTGCGATCAGACGAAAGCGCAGATACATCGCCTCTGCCGCATTGCTACCAGCAGCCTGTACAAAATCAAGCGGAGCCGACCAGTCGCGCCACTGTGGCGCACGCAGACGCTGCACCCGTCCGCCTTCTTGGTCGACGGTAATCACAGCGTCATGGCCCGCCGCGTCGCGCATTTCAGCGCAAAGGGCACGTACCTGATCAGGCGTGTCGATATTGCGTGCAAACAGAATGAACCCAAAGGGTTTTACGGCACGAAACAACGCCTTTTCTTGCGCCGTCAGCCGCAGCCCCGACGCATCCAGTATTGTCGCCCCGTACCGCATCAGCGTGTAACGACGGGAATGCAGTCAGTGTTTTCAGCCACCAGCGCCGAACAAAAGCGCCGTGCGTCCGCGATATCCGAAAACCCATGCGCGCGCAGACGATAGAACGTCCGACCGCCGCTGCTGGCCTCTTGGATGATGCGGTCTTTGCCGTCCATATAGGCGCCGAAACGTGCGTTCAGACGGACCCATTGTGCCCGCGCGATCTGCGGTGAATCGAATGCGCCCAGTTGCACCAGACGTGTGCCTGTGGGCAGGCTGTCGGGCGACAGCTCTTTGACTTCTGCCGCAGCCACGGGGGCGGATTCAAAGGATGCTTTGGTCGCAACCATTCGGCCACCGGGCCGATTTTGTGGCCGCAAGGATGCACGTACGCCGGGTTCTTCGCCCATTGCCACGGCTACAGCGTTCGACACGGCCATTTCGAGCGGATCCACATCCATCGTGGCGCTCGCGCTCATCGGCTCTGGCAACGTGGTTCCGTCGTCTTGATCTTCCAGTGGCTCCATCCCATCCGTGAGAGAGGCAACCAAACCGTCTACATCCCCGTTTTGAAACGCCGCTGCAACGTCTACCGCTGGCGAGGTGGAGGCTGGGGCCTGTTGCACAGGTGCAACCATCGCGACGGGGATGGGCTGGTCTTCTTCTTCCAGATCCAATGGTTTCGGGGCCAGTATCAACTGTTCAGCGAACTGGTTCGCCGTCCCTTCAGAGGCAACGGCGTTGACCGACAGCCCCTGATTATCGGCCAGTTGCCCGCCCGGATTTTCAGGACGCACACGCATATCGCCTTGGGCGGCACGGACCACCGGAATACCCGTCACATCGCGCACAAGCAGCTTGTAACCCCACACCCCGATCCCGACGATCAAGGTGATAGACAGCGCAGCACCTGCAAAATTTGCAAACTTTGTCAAAGGCTTAGCCGGTGTCTGCGGGCCTAGTCCGGTGTCATGCTCAAAGGAATACCCCCCACCCTGGGAGGAGGACGTGTAATCTGCCATTTCTGCCTCACTGACCGCGTCCGGCATCGCCTGCGCGGGTCTGTTTTTTGAACCTGCCTGACCAGCGTGTGTGCGTTATCGCATCTCTTCCGCTGGCTTGACCCCAAGAATACCAAGACCTGACGCAATTACAATCGCTGCGGCCTGCGCAAGAGCGATTTTCGACTGCGAGACCGCAGCATCATCTTGCAAGAAACGCAGCTCTGGCACGTCATTCCCACGGTTCCAAAGCCCGTGGAAGTCGCCCGCAAGCTCGTAAAGGTAGAACGCGATCCGATGTGGTTCGTTGCTACGCGCCGCCGTCTCGACCATCCGCGGCCACTCTGCCAGCTTCTGCGCCAGTTTCAGCTCTGCCTCATGGTCCAGCTTGCTCAGATCGGCGCGTTGAAGCGTTTCAATATCTGTCGCGACGCCGGCCTCTGCCGCTTTGCGCAACACGGAATGAACGCGGGCGTTGGCGTATTGCACATAGAACACGGGGTTTTCGCGCGATTGCTCAAGCACTTTGGCAAAGTCGAAGTCCAGCATCGCGTCATTTTTACGAGTCAACATAACGAAACGCGTCACATCCGCGCCCACTTGATCAACAACATCACGCAGGGTCACGAATGTCCCTGCCCGCTTGGACATTTTGAATTCCTTGCCGTCCTTGAAAAGCTTGACCAGCTGCGTCAGCTTGATGTCGAGCGGCACAGCCCCTTCGGACAACGCCGACACCGCGGCCTTCATCCGTTTGACATAGCCCCCATGATCCGCCCCGAACACGTCAATCAACATGTCAAAGCCGCGCTGCACCTTGTCGTAGTGGTACGCAATATCGGGCGCGAAATAGGTCCAGCCGCCGTCCGACTTCATCACCGGGCGGTCCACATCATCGCCATGCGCAGTGGATTTGAACAGCGTCTGCTCGCGCGGTTCCCAGTCTTCGGGCTTTTTGCCCTTTGGCGGCTCAAGCACACCTTCATAGATCAGACCCTTGGCCTTGAGGTCTTCAATCGCGGCTTCAATCCGGCCCGTGCCATAGAGCGATTTTTCCGAATAGAACACATCCATTTCCACCCCGAGAGAGGCCAGATCTTCGCGGATCAGCTTCATCATCTCGTCGGTGGCAAAATTGCGTACATCTTCAAGCCAGACGGATTCATCCTTATCGATATAAGCGTCGCCCACCTTGTCTTTCAGCGCCACGCCCACGTCGACCAGATAGTCGCCGGGGTATGTGCCTTCGGGGAAAGCAACCTCTTGGCCGTGTGCCTCAAGATACCGCAGATAGACAGAGCGCGCCAATACATCGACCTGTGCCCCGCCATCGTTGATGTAATATTCGCGCGTGACATCAAAGCCCGCAAAATCAAGCAATGACGCCAGCGCATCCCCAAAGACCGCCCCGCGGGTGTGGCCAACATGCAGCGGGCCGGTCGGGTTGGCGGATACATATTCAACGTTCACGCGTCTGCCCTGACCTAGATCGCCGCGGCCAAAATCAGTCCCTTGCCGCAGAACCGCGCCGACAACGCCCTGCCATACCGCAGCGCTTAGCCGCAGGTTCAAAAAGCCGGGCCCAGCCACATCAGCCGCAGTAATCCGCGCATCCTCACCCAGCTTTGCAGCCAGCTTGTCGGCGATATCGCGCGGCTTCATACGGGCAGGCTTGGCCAGCACCATCGCGGCATTGGTTGCCATATCCCCATGTGATGCATCGCGCGGAGGCTCAACAGTGATGGCGTCAAAGCTCAGGCCCTCGGGCAGAAACCCGTCAGCGACCAGCGTATCAAGGGTGGACAGCACAAGGCTGCGGATATCGGCAAATAGGTTCATAACGGGGTTCCTTCGACTTGGCCCCGTGTATCACCTGAATATGCGCCCATAATCAAGGGCGGTTCAGCCTTTAGCGATCAACCGCTCGTGCTCTTGCAGGGCAAAGCGATCGGTCATCCCCGAGATATAGTCACTGACGATCCGCGCGAGTGCCGTATCGCCGTCTGCGTCCTCTACATCTTTGCGCCATTGTTTGGGCAATTGATCCGTATGCGCGCAGAAATAGGGGAACAAATCCTCGACCACCTGCGTCACCTGCTTGCGCATAAGAACCACCGACGGCGCGCGGTACATCCGGTCAAACAGGAATGCGCGGATCACCTTGAGGTCTTGGAACACCGGATCGGAAAACTGGATCAGCGTGCGCCCCGCCATTCGAATATCAGTGGCGGTTTCGGGCTTCATTTCGGCCAAACGGGTCCGCGCGACTGTGATAACATCCTCGACCAGCACACCAAAGAACCGGCGCAGCGCCTCGTGGCGACGCCGGTAGTAGTTCAAACCGGGATAAAGCCGGTCCACCTCGGCAAAGTTGTCCTTGAGGATCGGAAGCTCGGCCAGTTCATCCGTCGAAAACAGCTCCGCGCGCAGCCCGTCATGCAGATCGTGGTGGTTATAGGCCACGTCGTCGGCAATCGCCGCCACCTGCGCTTCGGCACTGGCGAATGTATCCAGCTCTAGATCATGCTGCCGCCCATAGGCCGCCAGAGCCCACGGCAGGTCTCCTGTCACCGGCCCATTATGTTTCGCCAGCCCCTCTAATGTTTCCCACGTCAGGTTCAACCCGTCGAATTCCGCATAGTGCCGTTCAAGATGGGTGACGATTCGAATGGCCTGCGCGTTGTGATCAAACCCGCCATAGGGGGCCATCAGCGTCTCCAGCGCATCCTCGCCGGTGTGACCAAAAGGCGGATGCCCCAGATCATGTGCCAGCGCGACCGCCTCCGTCAGCTCTGCATTCAGACCCAAAGCACCGGCAATCGTGCGCGCCACCTGCGCCACCTCGATCGAATGGGTTAGCCGCGTGCGGTAATAATCGCCTTCATGTTCAATGAACACTTGGGTTTTATGCTTGAGCCGCCGAAAGGCGCTGGCGTGAATAATCCGGTCGCGATCCCGCTGAAAGCAGGAACGAAAGGTACTTTCCTCTTCGGGTATCAACCGTCCCCGGGTCAGTGCCGGATCAGAAGCAAAAGAAGCGCGCATAGTCGGTGGTCCTTGTGGCCTGTCCTGAGGGTTTCTATATTGTATGATAAGACAGATGGAAACCGATCACCCCGGAGCCCGAAAAATGAACCTGCCCCCCCAAGTCACCCCGCGCGCCTTTGACCGCCTTGCCGAAATCGGTGCCGCAGCAGAGGGCCAAGCCCTGCGCGTCGCAGTGGAAGGCGGCGGTTGCTCCGGCTTTCAGTACGATATCGCGCTGGATGCCCCAAAGGACGACGATCTCGTCCTTGAAGGTGCCGGCCAGAAAGTCGTGGTCGACAGCATCTCGCTGCCCTTCCTTGCCAATGCTGTCATCGACTTCTCCGAAGAACTGATCGGCGCGCGTTTCGTGGTTGAAAACCCTAACGCGACCAGCGCCTGCGGTTGCGGCACATCCTTCTCGATGTAGCACTCAGCCCGTTTCATTCTGCCCAAGAACCCCCCGCCGGAGGCTGGTCTCATGCCAGCATGAGGCCGCCCTAAAGCTGAACCCGCGCCGAACCTCCCCCCGTTTTGGCCGGCGCACGGGCGAAGCGGGCAAAAAACGCATTGAACCGCGGGCAAGACGCCTCTGCCTGTGCCAAGATGTTTTGTGCCGAGGGGGCAAGCGACGCCATTATCCTCCCACGCATACGCGCCCAATCAGATTGCCGCGTGTCTCCCATCTTGAAAAGGGTTTCGGACAGCCCCAATAGCGCACCCTCTGGTGGCGCGTAGCGGATGGAGACCGGGCCCTGTGGCACCGCTTGGCTGAATGCCGGAGCCCCCGCCATCTGCGACAACCAGCCGGCCACCAAATAGATATGATACCCGTCGCCCGCCCCCTCCCCGTGGTGCGGCACGATCTGGCAGGCGTTTGCGGCAGTGCGGACAGCGTCTTCCCACAAGACGGGCGCAGGCGAGCCGGCCAACCTCAAAGCAGCGCAGAGCTCTGCCAGCAAATCTATATCCTGATCCAGATAAGCCAGGACGCCGGCAAAGGTCAGGCTTTCAATTGCCGCGAGGGGCAGTGCCGGATCACGTTGACCATAGTCGGACAGGTAGAAAACAATATGCGCGAGCTCGTAAGATGCTTTTTTATTCGGCAGCACAAAGTTTTCTGATCTCAGGAAAAACCCGCGCAATCGCGCGTGCAGGGTTTCGTCTCGGGTGACGGGCATCCGCCGTGCCATCAACCGCTCTGCCTCGGCGCGTTGTAGGTCGGAAAGTTCCCCATCGACCAAGCGCATACGCGAGACCCAGTGCACCAGTCGCAGCCCTGTCTCTCCGGGCATGCCAAGATCCTCAAGATCAAGGGCTAGTGACAGGAAGAAACGGTAATACTGCGGGAAAAAACGGATCGTTTCCTCCAGTTGGTCATAGAAAGATGCGTAGGGCATCAAAGCACCCGACGACACTGGCATATTCGAGCTTGCCAACACCCCCAGCCATTCTGCGTTTTCCTTCAACCAGAACACATCCCCCGCACGGCGACGCTGCTGTGCAAACATGCGGCTGATCGCTGCTATATCGGCGTGTTTCGCAGCAATACCGCGGGCGCGAACGGACGAAAGTGTCACAACGTTAGACATAGAACTCCCTCTTCGTTGGTTACCCCTGCGCCGTTTCTGGCGCAGGGTGACACGGGAATATCAGCCAGCGGTAAACAGACCGCTAATCCCCGCGGTCGCCATGGGGCCTGCCTGTGGCTCTGACTGCAATCCGGTGGTGAACAATCCGGTCCCGTGACCGCAATGCGGGTCGCGTCCGGTACGGATTAGGCCGGTGGTATAAAGGCCGGTGCCCGAACCCAGCTGCAGCGTCGCATCAGCGGCACGAACGGAGGGAAGGGTGTTCTCGGCGTAGGCAATTGCGGTCATATTTTCTTCCTTTTAGGTGGTTTTTGAAATCGGCAGCGAAACCTGAGGCTGCACGTCCTTCATCAATCACCACAGCGCAGCGTGAACCTAGCCGTCAAAAAGATCGAATTTTAATGATGCAATTCATCCACATGCGCCACGTAGTTGATCCCATTGAAACTGCAAGACGACGTCGTGTTCTCCACATTAGAGACAACTTTACAGACCTATCCTGCACACCCCTGTCGGGCCGATGCCCCAATTAGATAAACGCCTGCACAACGCCCGAATCGCGTGCGAAAACCGGCCAAGCCGGCGCAGCCCCCTTGCCCCATATCGCGGTATGCGCGATAGCTGCGCGAACCAATATAGGGGGGGGCTGTCATGAAAATCGCCACGTTCAACATCAACGGGATCAAAGCGCGGATCGATGCCCTGCCCCAATGGCTGGACGAAGCGCAGCCTGATGTCGCAATTCTGCAAGAAATAAAATCCGTCGACGAGGGTTTCCCGCGCGAACTTTTTGAGGACCGCGGCTATAACGTCGAAACCCACGGCCAGAAATCGTTTAACGGCGTCGCAATCCTGTCAAAGCTGCCGCTTGAGGATGTGACCCGTGGCCTGCCCGGTGACGACAGCGACGAACAGGCCCGCTATATCGAGGCGACCGTTGTGGGGGATCATTCGTCTGTCCGGCTGTGCGGGCTGTATCTGCCCAATGGCAACCCTGCGCCGGGCCCGAAATACGATTATAAACTGGCCTGGATGCAGCGCCTAGAAGACCGCGCCCGCGCGCTGCTGGCCGAAGAAACCCCCTTTTTGCTGACCGGCGATTTCAACATTATTCCGCAGGCCGAAGATGCGGCCACGCCGGACGCATGGCGCGAAGATGCGTTGTTTCGCCCGGAATCCCGTGCCGCATGGCGACGCCTGCTGGCGCTTGGCCTGACAGAGGCATTTCGTGCGCGCACCCAAGGGCCGGGGCACTACAGCTTTTGGGATTATCAAGCGGGCGCGTGGAACCGCAACAACGGCATCCGCATCGATCACTTCCTGCTGAGCCCCGCCATCGCCGACAGTCTGCGCGATTGCCAGATCGACAAGGACGTGCGCGGGCGTGAAAAACCGTCAGATCACGTGCCGGTCTGGGTCGACCTCGATCTCTGAGTCTAATCCAACTGTACCGAGCCAAATCCATTTTAGCCGACTCTAATCAAGCCCGGACAGAAATCCTCGGGCCGTTGCCCCCTGCCACTCTACTTTGTCTCTAATAGACCAGAACAGGCAGCGGGGGGCATTTTGCACGCCGAACAGGGCACGGCCAGAGGCTGCCTCAACCTGCCTTGTTAACCCGCCCACCCTGGTTGTCGGCCAGCGCATAGGTGTTCATCGCGGCGACGGCTCCCTCTGCCCAGATCAACGTAAGCCAATGGGAAAACGCAGTCCTAAAGTCCTCGGCCAGCGCCAGATCACCGTAGTGGCGCTCTTGTTCCAGCCACGCGGCAGGGCGCGTGCGCGCAGCTTCGGCAACAGTGCGCAATTCGTCCCAGATCGGATCGTTTGGCACGATCTCGCTGCCGTCTTCCCGCGTGCCTGCGCACATCCGGGCCCAGAACGCTTCGACCAAGGCCAGACCGGCAACCGACCGACCTGCGGCCAATTGATCGCGCAGGATCGGCAGAACGAAACCTGCGTGCCGCGCCGAGCCGTCAAAAGCGACGCGGCGGGTGGTGTCGACAATGCGCGGGTTAGAGAAGCGCTGCTCAATCAACTCCAGATATGTCAGCGGCGTCATGCCGGGCACAGGGGCAACCGTCTGTGTGATCTCGTCGGCCTGCACACGGTGGAACATCGCGCGGATCGCCGGATGCGTCATACAGTCCGAGATTGCCTCGATCCCCAGTACTTCACCAACATTCGCCAAAACCTGATGGCCCGCGTTGAGAATGCGGATCTTCATTTTCTCATAAGCATGGACGTCGTCCGAAAAGGTTGCGCCCACCTTGTCCCAGTCTGGCCGTCCTGCGCAGAAATCGTCTTCGATCACCCATTGGCGAAAGGCTTCGTGGGTCACAGGGGCGGCGTCGATCACGCCAAATTCGCGCGCCTGCGCGATCTCGGCTGGACCGGTCACCGGGGCAATGCAATCGACCATGGAGTTGGGGAAGCTGCCGTTCGCGTCAATCCAATCAGCCAACGACGGATCCGACATCCGCGCAAGGGACACGACGGTTTGTCGTAGGATATCGCCGTTGCCTTGCAGGTTGTCGCAACTCAGCCCTGTGAAAGGCCCCTGCCCCGCATCGCGCCGCAGACGCAATGCCGCGACAATGGCACCAAAGGCCGTGCGCGGGGTTTCAGGGTGGGCCGCGTCATGGACAATATCGGCATGGGACGCGTCAAAACCCTTGCTGACCGGATCAATGTAATAGCCGCTTTCGGTCACCGTCAGCCCGACAATACGAATGGCCGGGTCGGCCATAGCCTGGATAAGCGCGCCGTTGCCGTCCTCGATCGGGAGGTAATCGATCATCGATCCTACAACCTCTGCCGAGGTTTGCGCAGGGTCGAGTTCAATCAGCGTTGTCAGGCAATCCTGCGCCAGAAGCTTTTCGCGCATGGCCGCATCATAGGGACGCACGCCCGCACCAAGGATCGCCCAATCATGCGCCTGACCGATCTGCATCAACCTGTGCAGATACCACGCCTGATGGGCACGGTGGAAGTTGCCGACGCCGATATGGACAATGCCGGGCGTCAGCGCGCTGCGATCATAGGTGGGCCGGACGATATCAAGATCGCCGAGCGTCGCATTTGAGAGGTCTACCAACTTATCCATGATCCACATCCTTGTCGGATCGCGCGCCAGAAACACGGCGCGGGGTCCAACCTGTCATTCCTGCTGATTGCATCACTCGACCCTTAGGCCCTGCGCATCGAAACGGTGCAGCTTGTCAGCCTGTGGTGTCAGGAAAATCCGGTCCCCGTGTTTGACTGGCAACTCGCCGTCGACGCGCACAGTCATCGGCTCAGAGCCCGCGGCCCCGTGGACGTGCAAGAAGGTGTCAGAGCCCAAATGCTCGGCCACGCCGATGGTGCCTTCCCAAGCACCTGCGGTGGTGGATACGTCAAGATGTTCGGGCCGGATGCCGATGGTGGGCGCGCCGCGCGCTTCGGCTTCGGCACCTTTGATGAGGTTCATTTTAGGCGATCCAATGAAGCCCGCGACGAATTCATTGCGCGGCTTATAGTAAAGCTCAAGCGGGCTGCCGACCTGTTCGATATAGCCTGCGCGCAGCACGACGATCTTGTCGGCCATTGTCATCGCTTCGACCTGATCGTGGGTGACGTAGATCATCGTCGTTGCCAGCCGCTTGTGCAGCTCGCTGATTTCCAGACGCATCCCCACCCGCAGCGCGGCGTCGAGGTTCGACAGCGGCTCGTCAAATAGGAAGGCCGAAGGTTCGCGCACGATGGCACGCCCAATGGCGACACGCTGGCGCTGTCCGCCCGAAAGCTGGCCCGGCCGACGGTCCAGATAGTCGGTCAGATTAAGCGCATTGGCAGCGGCTTCGATCCGGCGCTTCTGCTCATCCGCAGGCAGACCGGCCATCTTCATCGGAAAGGCGATGTTCTTGCGCACCGACATATGCGGATAAAGCGCGTAGGATTGGAACACCATCGCCAGTCCGCGCTTGGCGGGCGGCACATGGGTCGCATCCATGCCGTCGATATCGATATGGCCGGATGTGATATCCTCTAGCCCTGCAATGAGCCGCAGCAGCGTCGACTTCCCGCAGCCCGAGGGGCCGACGAAGACGGTAAATTCGCCGTCTTCGATGGTCAGATCCAGAGGCGGAATGACCCGCACGTCGCCGAAGCTTTTGGAAACCTGATTAAGTCTAATTTGTCCCATGTGACTGTCCCTTACTTACTTGACCGCGCCGAATGTCAGGCCGCTGACAAGCTGCTTTTGGCTGAACCAGCCGAGGATGAGGATTGGCGCAATTGCCATCGTGGAGGCCGCGCTGAGCTTGGCATAAAAAAGGCCTTCGGGGCTGGAGTAGCTCGCGATGAAGGCGGTGAGCGGAGCGGCCTTGGCCGCGGTGAGGTTGAGCGTCCAGAAGGCTTCGTTCCACGCGAGGATAAAGTTCAACAGCAAGGTGGAGGCAATGCCCGGGATCGCCATCGGCGTGAGCACATAAAGCACCTCTTCGCGCAAGCTCGCCCCATCCATCCGTGCGGCTTCTAGGATCTCGCCGGGGATTTCGCGGAAGTAAGTGTAAAGCATCCAGACGATAATCGGCAGGTTGATGAGCATCAGAATGATGACCAGTGCGATCTTGCTGTCGAGCACGCCGAACTGGATGCAAAGCAGATAGATCGGGTAAAGGACACCTACCGCTGGCAGCATCTTGGTCGACAGCATCCACAGCAGAATGTCTTTGGTGCGCTTGCTAGGCACAAAGGCCATCGACCATGCGGCAGGTACAGCGATCAGGATACCAAGGACGGTAGACCCGCCCGCGATGATAATAGAGTTCCACAAGAAGCGCCCGTAGTTGGACCGCTCCAGAACCGCTTGGTAGTTGGCCAGCGTCCAATCAAAGCCGAGAAAAATCGGTGGATCGGCAATCGCCTGCGCCTCGGTCTTGAAGCTGGTGAGGATGGTCCAAAGGATGGGAAAGAAGATCAGGAAACCGATGCCCCAAGCGAGGGCGGTGTTGATGATCTTGCGTTTCTGGGTGATTGCGCGTGCCATGATATCTCCTCCTCAGGCGTCCAGGTTCTTGCCGACGATGCGCATCAGGAAGATGGCAACGATATTGGCAAGAATGATTGCATAGACACCGCCCGCAGATCCGAGGCCGATGTTTTGGCTTTCCAGCACCCGCTGGTAGATGAGATAGGTCAGTGTTTTGGTCCCAAAGGCACCGCCCGTGGTCACAAAGATTTCCGCAAAGATCGACAGTAAAAAGATCGTCTGGATTAGTATCACCACGGTGGTCGCGCGGCCCAGATGCGGGAGTGTAATATAAGCGAAACGCTTGGTCGCGGGTGCGCCGTCCATCTCGGCGGCGTCCAACTGCTCGCGGTCGAGCGACTGAATTGCCGTCAGCAGGATCAGCGTCGCAAAAGGCAGCCATTGCCAAGACACGATGATGACAATCGAGGTCAGCGAGGCTTGGCTCATCCATTGGACCGGTGTCGCACCGAAGAATTCCCAAAGGTAGGCAAAGAGCCCGTAGTTCGGGTCCATGAACATGTTTTTCCACACCAGCGCCGAGACGGTCGGCATGACGAAAAAGGGTGCGATCACAAGGATGCGGACAAAGCCCTGCCCCCACATCGGCTGGTTCAGAAGGATGGCGAGCAAGATACCCAGGCCCACAGTAATCGCCAAAACACTGCAGACAATAATGAGCGTGGTCACCACAGAGGGCCAGAAGGCGCTGGATGTGATGAAACGCACATAGTTGTCGAACCCTACCCAGCCCAGATCACCGCCGCGCATGGGCAGGTATTTCTTGAACGAAAAGTAAAGCGTCATGGTCAGCGGAATAAGCATCCATCCAAGGAGCAAGACCACCGCAGGGGCCATCATCAGACGTGCCGCTGATCGGGAATGTTGGGTCGCCATCTGGCACATCTCCTCTGCTGGCGGCGGATGCCGCGTTTAGGTGAAGGGTATCATATTAGGTGGTGGGGTGGAAAAGGGCGGCGGGGTCCGCCGCCCTTAATACCGGTGAAGCGGCGGCTTAGCGGTAGCCGGCGGCTTCCATTGCGTCGTTGGTCAGCGCCTGCGCCTTCTCGAGCGCCTCTTCGACGGTCTGCTGACCGGCATAGGCGGCGGAGAACTCTTGGCTTACGTCGGTCGCGATGCCTGCAAACTCGGGGATCGCGGCGAACTGAACACCGACGTAAGGCGTCGGATCAACCGTGGAGTTCTGCGGATCAGCCGACAGGATCGAGTCGAGCGTCATCTGAGCAAAGGGCACTTTCTGGTACTCTGGGTTCTCATAAAGCGATTTGCGTGCGCCGGGAGGAACGTTTGCCCAGCCTTCGTTCTCGGCAACCAGATTGATGTAGTCTTTGGACGTGGCCCATTCGATGAACTCTTTTGCCGCATCTTCTTTCTGAGTACCCGCCGGGATCGCCAGCGCCCATGCCCAAAGCCAGTTGGAACGTTTGCCAAGGCCCGTATCGGGTGCCAGCGCAAAGCCAACCTTGTCGGCCACGGTGGAATCGTCACCGTTGGTCACAAAGGATGCCGCAACTGTGGCGTCGATCCACATGCCGCATTTGCCTTGCTGGAACATCGAAAGGTTTTCGTTAAAGCCGTTGGACGCATATCCCGCAGGGCCGCTCTCATCCATCAGGTCTTTGTAGAAGTTGATTGTGTTGGCCCATGCGTCGGTGTCGAACTGGGCGTTCCAATCCTCGTCGAACCAGCGTGCGCCAAAGGAATTCGACATCGCCGTGATAAACGCACCGCCCTCGCCCCAGCCGGCTTTGCCGCGCAGGCAGATGCCGTTGATGTCGTTTTCGCGATCGGTCATGGCAGCCGCGGCTTCGCGGATGAATTCCCAGGTGGGGTCTTTCGGCATTTCCATGCCGGCTTTTTCCATCAGATCCGTGCGGTACATGATCATGGAGCTTTCGCCATAGAAAGGTGCGGCGTAAAGCGTGCCCTCGTGGCTCAGGCCACCTGCCATAGCAGGAAGGATATCGTCTGCGTCATAGTCTTCGCTGAGGTCATCCAGCGGTACAAGCCAGCCGTTCGCACCCCAGATCGGCGTTTCATACATGCCGATGGTCATGATGTCGAAAGAGCCGCCCTTGGTCGAGATGTCGGTGGTGACGCGCTGACGCAGCACGTTCTCTTCCAAGGTGACCCATTCCACTTCGTGGCCGGTCTCTTCGGTGAATTTGTCGGTGTAGCCTTGCATACGGATCATGTCGCCGTTGTTCACGGTGGCGATGGTGATCGTTTCAGCAAACGCACCCCCGCCCATGATCAGGGACAAGGCGGTAGCAGCATACAGTGAATTCTTGCAGAGCATCAATAGTTCCTCCCTCTATAGATGATGAAGCGAGAGTAGCCAGTGATGCAACGCGCAGTCAACTTAAATTTTACGCGCGTTAATTATTTTTCAGGCAACCTGAGAACACAACGACTTACGCCGACGCCCGCATGACCAGCGTTCCCTCAAACAACGTCTCTTCGCGTTCGGTCAGCCGGGTTTCGCTTTCGATGATACCGAACAAGGTGCTGGCTGCACGATTCGCGATGGCGCCATAATCCTGTGCGATGGTGGTCAGCGGCGGGCATGTGTAACGCGAAAACGGGTGGTCATCCTGCCCTGCGATCCGCATGACACAGCCCTTGCCATGACCGACCTGCATCCCCAGTTCATAGGCTGCCGACAGCATCCCGATGGCCAGTCGGTCGTTCGAGCATAGCACCGTATCCGTCTCGAACGCCCCCGCTGCCATCAGTTTCCCGCCTTCGGTGGCGCCAATCTCTTCAAACTTCCACCCCTCGCCAGGCACCTGATGGATATGTGGCGCAAACCCGTGACGCGCCATTGCCTCCAGATAGGCCTGACGACGTTTGTTGGCGTTGGGGTTGCTTGGGGTCTTCATTTCGAAAAAACACGGTGGCTCGCCGCTGCGACACAGGTATTCAACCATCAGATCGACACATTGAAAATTGTCGGTTCCGACGAACGCCTCGCAGACTCCTTCGATATTTGCATCAAAGGTCACAACGGGGACGTCTTTGCTAAAGCGTTCAATATCGGCGCTGTCAGAGGCTTTGCCAAACGGTGCCAGCAAAACGCCCGCCGGTTTAAGTGCCCTCAGGGATTCCAGATTAACCCGCTCCTGTGCGGGGTTGCCGTGCGAGCTGAGCAATATGGGGCTATAGCCTGCTGCCATACAGGCAAGTTCTACCTCGCGCCCGATCTCGGAAAAGAAAGGGTCAGCGAGGTTGGGCACGACGATGCCGATGTTGCGCGTCTTGCGGCGATTTTGGTTTACCGCATAGACATTGGGCCGGTAGTCATACTGGCTTAGCGCCGCTTCGATCCGTTCGCGGGTGGTGCGCCTTACACTGTCAGGGTCGTTGAAATACTTTGATAGCGTGGGCCGAGAGATCCCACTGACGGCGGCAAATTCCTCCATGTTACGGATTCTTTTCTCACCCATCTTGACCCTCGCTTAACAAAACGCTGCGCGCGTAAACTCTGGTCAATATAGGGAAAGGTTCGCCCGGACCGCAAGAGCGCTGAGCCTTGGCGCAGAAACGCCGCGACAGTGGGATTGCCGACACCGCCCCTACGGCGATGCGCGGCTAAACTGTTTAATCGCGACGCCTGATACCTGAGCGGGCGCGAGAGGTCATTGCGGACCCTGTCTCATCTCTTCGATCCACGGCGGATTGGCACCGGCACGCGAAACAGTCACCGCGGCGACCTGCGCGCCATAGGCCAATGTTTTTGCTAGCACCTCAGGCGTGAGGCGTCTCAGGGCGTCTTTGTGCAACTGCCCGAGCTCTGACATTTTTGCCAGAACACCTGCGTTGAACGTATCCCCAGCCCCGACCGTATCGACAACTTCCGTTTTCAAAGCGGGCACTTGCACTTCTGCGCCATCCGCCAAATAGCCTGTGGCCCCCTCGCTTCCGCGTGTAAGGATGACGACCGACGGTCCCTTATTCAGAAGATCTGCCACCTTATCTCGGAGCGCGAGCGGCGCGGGGTTGATCCAGTTAAGATCCTCGTCCGAGACTTTCACAATGTCCGCCAGCGCCAGCATATGATCGAGCCGCGCGCGGTAACGCGCTATATCCTTGATGAAACCCGGGCGGATATTGGGGTCGATCATCACCGCACGCCCGTCGGCATTGCGCGCCAGCAGCGCGGCGTAGGTATCTGCGCCCGGCTCGCACGCCAGGCTGATGCCGCCGAAATACAGCGCCGAAACCTCATCCGAAAGCGCGGGCAGTTCGTCTGCCGTGATCATGCGCCCGGCCGAGTTCTCGTCATAGAAATCATAGGTCGCGTGGCCGCCGATCAGCCGTACAAACGCAAGTGTCGTCGGTCGGTCGGAGACAATAAGATGCGACACATCTACATGGCTCTCCTTGAGGCCATTGACCAATTGCTGCCCGAACCTGTCGGACGATAGACCCGAGAGCATCCCCACCTGCGCCCCGAGCCGCCCCAAAGCGATGGATGTATTAAAAACCGCCCCTCCCGCATGCGGCACGAAACCGTCAGGACCAGCATTGGTTGGTGTCGGGATCATATCGATCAGAGCTTCTCCGCAGCAAAGGATCATCTTTTAACCTTTCAAAAATGCGTCGCGGTCGACGAGGAAACGGTCCGAGAGCGGTAGGCTCGCCGCACCAAGCGCACGCGCGTCGGCACCGATGGTACCTTCGCGCACTTCGGGAGTATTCACACCGGGCAAGTGGTGGAGGTCGAGCGCGCGCCGGGTCCGCACAACCAGGTCGGCACGGGTCTCTTCGGCCAGCGAGCCATCGATCATCACGGTGTCGAAATCGATCAGACAGGTCGCGGCACGGATCGCCTGTGCCAATGCCTTGGCGGCCGCATCCAGCCAACTATCCCGAATGTCTCGTGGGAACTGCCACGCCGCCGGATCGTTCCAGCCATGGCTGTGGCTCTCGCCAGCATCATGCAGCATCGCCTCCAGCGTGGAAAGAGACGCGACATCAACGAGCTGCTGTCCGGATGTACCCGAACCCGCGACCGGCATGGAGCCAAGCGCCCCTGCGTCACCGCTTTTGCCGGTATAAAGCTTGTTGTCGAGCACCAGTCCACCGCCGACAAAATAACCGATATAAAAGTAAAGGAACTCGCGCGGTTTATCGTGAGCACCGAACACCAGCTCCGCCCCGCAGGCCGCCGAAGCGTCATTGCATAGGTAGATTGGGCCCTCAACAAACTTTGCCAACGCCGCCACGATATCGAAGTCCCGCCACGCACCGAGGCTTTGGTTTGCGACGTCCCATGCCCACATGTTGAACGGCAGCGCGACGCCCAATCCCGCCGTCCGCCTGCGCTGTGTGGCGGATAGAGTGGCGCGCATTTTTTCTAACGCCCGCTCAGTGAATCCCATAACCGCGCTCGGGGTCGGATGGCCATAAACCTCGCTGCTGTGGCGCAGCACCTTCCCCGCGAAATCGGTGAGGATCAGCTCTACGCTACGCCGACCGACCTTCAGTCCAAGGAAGAATGCACCGTTGGGGTCTAGCCCGATTGGAACAGATGGCTGCCCTACCCTGCCTTTTACCCGCACACCCTTTTTCAGCATGCCGTCGGCTTCGAGCGCGCGCATGATGACCGAGACAGTTTGCGCAGAGAGCCCCGTCGCGCGGGCGACTTCGGCCTTGGGTGTTGGCCCGTTACGGCGCAACAGAGACAGAACAAGCCTTTCGTTATAGGCCCGCATCCCGCTTTGGTTTGACCCGCGCGTCGGTCGGTCGGCGTGCGATGGATTGTCCTGCAAACCGACCTCCCCTTTGACATCTGCGTAGCTTTACCCGCAGTAATTCCCAAACAAGCGACAGCAAGTCAATAATTAAATCACTCTTATTTATTAAATAGAACATTTGGCAAAGAGTTCCATCCGCGCACCCTACAGGCGCGTTCAAATCTCGAGGATCCTGGAAACAGAGGTTTCTACGCCTCAGGCTTGGAGCTCAGCGTCCCAATACAGAAAATCCATCCAGCTTTCGTGCAGGTGATTAGGCGGGAATTTTCGGCCCATGTTACGCAGGTCTTCGGCCTGCGGCTGGCGCGGTGGCTTGCGCAGCTGGAACCCGGTCAGGTGCAGTGCTTTGGACCCTTTTTTCAGATTACAGGGGCTACAGGCCGCGACGACATTTTGCCAGCTGGTGATCCCGCCTGCCGCGCGTGGCACCACGTGATCAAACGTCAGATCCCCGCGCGCGCCGCAGTACTGGCAGCAAAATTCATCCCTCAGAAATAAATTAAAGCGCGTGAAGGCCACGCGCTTTTGAGGTTTGACATAATCTTTGAGAACAACCACCGACGGGATGCGAATTTGCATCGACGGGCTGTGAACATAATCGTCATACTCGGCGACGATATCCACCCGATCAAGCCATTTGGCTTTGACGGCTTCTTGCCAAGGCCAAAGCGACAGCGGGTAATAAGACAAAGGTCTATAGTCCGCATTCAGCACAAGGGCCGGTTTGTTTTTCAGCCCTGCCGGGCTTCGCGTAAATTCAGTCCTAAAGTCGCCGTCCATTGTTCGATAGCCCCTTGCCGTTCCGCGTCCGGTCCAGCGAGACAGCCCCGCTGATGCTTTCGACTATATCTCGTGGTTTGCGTCTGACAAGTCGCAAACGGCTACAAGATGTCGCAGAAGGATTAGGGCGATTACGTAACAGGCATGTGACTGCAAGGGGCTTGCGTCGCGGGGGTCCCCCTGCGCACAGCCGAGGCCGCCGCAGGGGTCAGGTCAAAGACCCAGTTTGTCGCGCATAAAGGCAAGCGCCACGCTCAGCCCATCGGGGGCGATCCCGTGGCCTGTACCCTTCATGATATGGGCAAAGACATCCGTCCAGCCGGCTTCTTGCAGCGTCTCTGCGGCTTGGGGCAAGGACTGCGGTGGGACGACATCATCCGCATCACCATGCACCAGCAGCACCGGAGGGCGTACGACGATTTCGTCTTTCAGGCTTTCAGGTGACAGCAAGCGACCCGAGAATGCTACAACGCCAGCCACTGCATCCTCGCGCCGCGGTGCGACATGAAGCGCCATCATTGTCCCTTGGGAAAAGCCAAACAGCACAACCTGTTCGGGCAGCAGGTCTTCGTCCACCATCAGCGCGTCGAGAAAGGCATTCAGGTCATCGACTGCCTGCATCATGCCGCGTTCTGCTTCCTCTTCCGACGAATTGTCGATCCACGGGATCGGGAACCACTGGAATCCCATGGGCGCGCCAGCGCAGGCTTCGGGCGCATCGGGGGCCACGAACAGTGTATCGGGCAGATGTTCAGCCAACGGGTCGGCAAGCCCCAGCAGATCGGCACCATTCGCGCCATAGCCATGCAGGAACACGACGGCAGACCGCGTTTCCCCCGAGACCGGTTCGCGGCGCTCTGCGTTTAGTACTCGTGTCATGAAATCCCTTCCCGTTGTTTTGCCACGCGGTAGTACGAAAACAAGATGCGGGCTGCAACCGATCGCCATGGCGACCAATCCTGCGCCATTGATGCAAGCTGTTTTGGCTTTGGTCGCTCTGGCAGATCAAACAGGATTTTTGCCGCCTCTTGCAAGGCCAGATCGCCTTGGGGCAGGATATCGGCGCGGCCCAGCGAAAACATCGCATAGATCTGCGCCGTCCACAGCCCGACACCGGGCACCGCCGTCAGCGTTTCAATCACCAGGGCGTCCGGCACATCGTGCAACGCGGGATAGTCGATCCCCGCTTCTGCCAGCGCCAGCGCATAGCGAATTTTCTGCCGGCTCAGGCCCGCATTGCGCAAGCCATCTTCACCCGCGGCAATAATCGCCGCCTCATGGGTCAGCCCCGCTGCATCCATCTTGGCCCGCATGGCGTTTGCCGACGCGACCGAGACTTGCTGACTGATGATCGCCCCGATCAGCGCGTCAAACCCGTCACTGCGCAGCCGTAACGGAAGCGCGCCAGTGGCGTCCAGCGCGATCGCGAATTGCGGCACCTGTGCTGCCAGCCACGCGGCACCTTCGGCGACATCGGCGTCGCAGGTGATGATCGGACCAATGCTCATATGCCCGCCCCTTTGCGTGGCAATGTTTCGATCCACGTCATCCCCGCCTCTGCCCCATGCAGCGCCTGAGCGCCTGCGGGCGGTGAGGGGCGGTCAATGGCGATCACCCGCAGCCCAAGGTCAAGCGCCGCATCCAGTTTAGGGCGGCTTGGCGCGCCTCCGACATTGCGCAAGACCAGCGTGTCGATCTGCAATCGGCGAAACAATTCTGCTTCGGCTGCCCGCGTAAACGGCGGCTGACCAAAGACGGCTTCGGCAAAGGGTGGCAGCGCGGATCGCGCCTGTGCGTTGGTTTGACGCAGATACAGCCGCGCACCTGAGAAAGGGTGATACTGGTCTAACGTCCCCCGCCCGGTCGCGGCAAAGACGCGCGCCTCGGATCGGATCATCAGCGCGGCCTCGGCCACTGACGCAGCCCGCTCCGCTGGCGCGGTGATATCCCACATGGGCCGCACTATTCGCACATAGGGCAGGTTCAGCTGTGCCGCTGCGCCGAAAGCGATCTGGGATATATCAGCGTCAAACCCGTGCCCCGCGTCCAGAACGGCGGTAAATTTATGCACTCGAAGATAGGCCTCAACCTCATCCACATCGCGCGGTGACCAGATTTCAGAAGGTACGGGCAGCGGGCCAAAGCTCCGCTCCGCCCGTCGCAATACCGCCCGTGCAGACACGCCCGCCGCCGCCATGGCAGCAGCAATCTCATGCGCCTCAGCGCTGCCTGCGATCAGCAGGATATTCGGGCTCTGGTTCATGGCGCGACCATCGACGAGCCCGCCGCCGGACGCAAGGCCCTTGCAGCCCCCCAAAGCCCGGTCTACGCATTCACCATGACAGTGATTGATGACACCCGCGCCAAGCGCAACGTTGCCGTGCTGGTGACCGCGCAGGCCTTTCTTGGCAGCCAGATGCCGATGTATTTTGTGGTTGGCGGATTGGCGGGGCAGCAGTTGTCGCCCAATGTCTGCCTTGCCACGCTGCCGATCTCGATGATCGTGTTCGGGTCGATGACCACGGCACCTTGGCTGTCAACTGTGATGCAGCGCTTTGGCCGCCGTGCGGGGTTCGTTACGGGCGCGGTTGGCGGTATGACGGGGGCCGCACTTTGTGCCTATGCGCTGACGGTGCAAAGCTTCATGATCTTCCTGCTGGGCAGTTATCTGATCGGCATCTACATGAGCTCCCAAGGCTTTTTCCGCTTCGCCGCCACGGACACCGCCTCTGACGCGTTCCGGCCCAAAGCGATTTCCTATGTTATGGCGGGCGGGTTGATCTCGGCCATCATCGGGCCGCAGCTGGTGGGCTTTCTGACCGGCGCGAACGGTGACGCGACCGTCATGCGCTTTTATCCGGTCTATCTGGCCGCGATTGCGCTGAACGCTGTAGGCATGGTGCTTTTCGCCTTTCTCAACATCCCCAAACCACCCGTGCCTGCCGTGGATGCACCCAAGGGCCGCAGCCGGATGGAGCTTTTGAAAACCCCGCGCATCGCCGTCGCAGTGATCTGCGGGATGGTGTCCTATGCGCTGATGAACCTCGTGATGACATCGACCCCGCTGGCGGTTGTGGGCTGCGGCTATGACATCGTCGATGCATCCCACGTGGTGACCGGCCACGTGCTTGCCATGTATGCGCCGTCATTTTTCACCGGTCACCTGATCGCGAAATTCGGGGTCGAGAAAATTCTTGGGATCGGAATCGTGATCCTCGCGGGGGCCGGTATGGTCGCCCTGCAGGGGGTTGACCTGAACAACTTCTACATCGCTCTGATCCTGCTTGGCATCGGTTGGAACTTTGGTTTTATCGGCGCGACATCTATGTTGGCCGGTGCGCACGAGCCCCATGAACGTGGGCGGATGCAGGGGCTGAACGATCTGCTGGTGTTTGGCGGCGTAACCTTCGCATCGCTGTCCAGCGGCGGGCTGATGAACTGTTCCGGCGGCAACCCTGTCGAAGGCTGGGCCGCCGTCAACATCGCGATGATCCCATTTCTGGTTCTAGCGGGCGGGTCATTGATCTGGCTGATGCTGCGCCAGCGCAGCGAGCGGGTCTAGAGCTACCAGCGCCCCGACAGCGCACGCCATGACAGCGGGAAATCATTCATCGGCGGCAATTCCCCCGCGCTAACGCGTGCGGGAGATGCCATCGCCGCGCTGAGCACCTTGTCAGCAGCCCCCACGCTATACATCGCCGGACGCGCCGCCTTGGAGATTCTGTTGCGATTTCGCCGTGCCCGCTGCAACCGCGCCCGCGCCTTTTCCGCCAGCGCCACGACGCCTGCGTCGGTGCCGTCCAACAGCGGCACGCGCCCCTGCTCGACCAGCTGCGGGATTGCATGCAGCCATGCAGCCACCCCCGCGCCATAGGCCGCATCTCGTACCGTCGCCTCATCCGCCGGCCCCAGACGGCGGGCAGCCACCCACATCAGATTGCCAGTGGTCTGGTCAATATAGGCGTCGAAATGCACGGTATCCTCAAAGGCGTCGCGGTAGATATCCCACCGCCGCGTCGCAGCCAGCGTATCCAGCAGCACCGCATCCTCGGGCGCGATGGCCAACGCCAGGGGCGTCGCCACCTCGTGCCGCCGCACGATGCCGCGCTTTGCGATCTCGTCACAGACGTCGCGCCACCATTGCAGACGCATCTCTGCGATCATGGTTTCCTGCGTCACCCACGGGGCCCGCGCCACTTCGATGTTAAATGCATAAAGCGGGAACAGCACGCGCCGCGCTGCGACAGGTGCGGCCATGCTGGCGCGAAACCGCAGCGGATCGGCACGCTCGACGATTCCCGCGCAGGCGTTCAGATCGGCATCAAACTCCATCTTGTCTTACCCTTTACGGTCCCGGATCAGCTTCCAGCGGATCGCGTCCAGCAGCGCCTCGAATGACGCATCAACGATGTTTGCCGACACGCCCACCGTGGACCAGCGTCGCCCCTGCCCGTCTTCGCTGTCGATGATAACGCGTGTCACCGCTTCGGTGCCGCCTTGGGTGATCCGCACCTTGAAATCGACCAGATGCATGTCTTCGAGTAACGCAGAATACTGCCCCAGATCTTTGACCAACGCCTTGCTCAGCGCATTGACAGGTCCGCGATCACAGCCCTCTGTGTCCATACTTTCGCTCACCGACAGACGTTTTTCGCCGTCGACCTTCACAACGACAACGGCCTCTGACAGGCTGACCATCTGGTCATATTTGTTTTTACGCCGTTCGACGGTGACGCGGTAGCGTTTGACCTCGAACAGGTCCGGCATCTGCCCCAAGGCCTTGCGCGCCAGCAGCTCAAAGCTCGCCTGCGCGGTGTCATAGCTATAGCCTTCGGCCTCGCGCGCTTTCACCTCGTCCAGGATCTGCCCCAAGGCGGGGTCTCCCTTGGTGATGGTCAACCCTGCGCTTTCAAGTCGGCGGCGCAGGTTGGACTGGCCAGCCTGGTTCGACATGGGAATGATGCGCGTATTGCCGACTACAGCGGGATCGATATGCTCGTAGGTGGACGGGTCCTTCAGGATTGCACTGGCATGCAGCCCCGCTTTATGCGCAAAGGCCGACGACCCGACAAAGGCCGCTTGCTTTAGCGGCACGCGGTTCAATATCTCGTCCAGCGCGCGGCTGATCTGCGTCAGGTTGGCCAAGCCGCCCAAGGGGATTCCCGTGTCAAAGCGGCTGGTATAGGGTTCTTTCAGCAGTAGGATCGGGATCAGCGTGGTCAGGTTGGCATTGCCGCAGCGTTCACCCAGACCATTCAACGTCCCCTGTACCTGCCGCGCACCTGCATCAACGGCGGCCAGCGAACAGGCGACCGCATTTTCGGTGTCATTATGGGTGTGGATGCCCAGACGATCGCCGGGAATGCCTGCGGCGATGACCTCGCCCGTGATTCGCCCGACCTCGGCTGGCATGGTGCCGCCATTGGTGTCGCACAGCACAATCCAGCGCGCGCCCGCGTCATAAGCCGCCTTGATCGCGGTCAGGGCGTAATCGGGGTTGGCGCGGTAGCCGTCAAAGAAATGCTCGGCATCAAACAACGCCTCGCGTCCTTGGGCCACCAGATGCGCGATCGACTTTGCGATATTCTCGGTGTTTTCTTCCAGCGTGATGCCAAGGGCTGCCGAGACGTGGAAATCATGGGTTTTGCCCACCAGACAGACCGTATCCGTCCCCGCGTTCATCACCGCCGCAAGTACATCATCATTTTGCGCCGACATGCCGTTGCGCTTGGTCATGCCAAAGGCCGTCATTCGTGCCCGTGTGGTAGGTGCGGCGTCGAAAAAAGCACTATCCGTCGGGTTCGCGCCCGGCCAGCCGCCTTCGATATAGTCAACGCCCAAAGTGTCGAGCGCAGTGGCGATGATGACCTTTTCAGCGGTAGAAAACTGCACCCCTTGCGTCTGCTGCCCGTCGCGCAGCGTGGTGTCGTAAAGGTAAAGGCGTTCGAGGGTCATCGCAGCGATCCCTCCTTCATTTTGCCAAGTAAACTCCGGGGAGCGTGAGGGGCTGGCCCCTCGCTCCCGCACGTTGCAAAAGCACCAGTGCTGGACGCGTAGCACATCACTTCAACGCATCCAGTTTGGCAGGGTCGAAGTTTGACGCAGGTTGTAAATCCACGCCCGTTTTGCTCATCCTTACCTCAACTCCCGCTGCGAGTAGTGCGCTCTTGAACGCATCGACCTGAGAAAAATCTTTGCTTTGCATAGCGGTTTGTCGCAGTTCGTCGAGACGATTGGCCAGCGAAGCCAGCGCGTCCGAGGCACCACTTCCCATACTTGTTGTGTAAGCAGATCGCGCCTTCTCATCATCCTGCCGCGCCTTGTCGCCTAGGAACCCAAGCCATCGCGCGTGGTCGAGCAGCTTTTGAGGCTGCGCAGTCAGGGCATTCAGGTAGGTCAGTGCGAGATGCGTATTCAGGTCGTCGGCAACGGCATCTAACAGTTTCTGATCGGGCGCAAACGTGGTCGGATCGCTGGGCTGTAAATCTCGTGTCAAATCCAACCACTTTCGCAGCGTCTTTTCCGCTTCGTCGCGCTTCTTCTCCGTCCAGTCCATCGGCTTGCGATAGTGGGTGCTGAGCATGACGAAACGGATCACTTCGCCCGGCACGCCCTGATCCAACAAGTCCCGTACCGTAAAGAAGTTACCAAGCGACTTGGACATCTTCTTGCCCTCGACCTGCAACATCTCGTTGTGCAGCCAGTAGCGCGCCATTTCGTCGGTGCCATTGGCGCAGCAGCTTTGGGCGATTTCGTCCTCGTGGTGCGGGAATTGCAGGTCCAGCCCGCCGCCGTGAATGTCAAAAACGTGGGGCTGGCTTTTCGCACCTTCAGACAGACGGTCCTGACGCAAGGGTTCTTTCCACAGCAGTTCGTCCGCCATGGCCGAACATTCGATATGCCAGCCCGGACGGCCGCGACCCCAAGGACTGTCCCACCCCGGCGTTGCGTCGTCCGACGGTTTCCACAAAACAAAATCCATTGGGTTGCGTTTGTAGGGGGCTACTTCGACGCGTGCGCCGGCGATCATGTCGTCGATCGACCGCCCCGACAGCGCACCATATTCCTTATAACTTTCAACGGCGAAGAGCACATGCCCCTCGGCGGCATAGCCGTGGCCCTTGGCGATCAGCCCTTCGATCATCTCGACCATCTGCGGAATATAGGCCGTGGCGCGTGGCATGTGATTGGGCTCTAGCGCGCCAACGGCGGCCATATCATCCAGAAACCACTGCGTCGTTTCAGCGGTGATATCGCCGATTGACCGCCCGCTTTCGGCCGCCCGCGCGTTGATCTTGTCATCCACATCCGTGAAGTTGCGCACGTAGGTCACGTGATCCTCGCCATAGACATGGCGCAGCAGGCGGTTGAGCACGTCAAACACGATGACGGGGCGCGCGTTGCCCAAGTGGGCGCGGTCGTACACCGTCGGCCCACAGACATACATCCGCACGTTTTTATCATCGATTGGGATGAAATCCTCGCGTTTGCGGGTCTTCGTGTTGTGCAGCTTGATTGAGGTCATGGCGCGTCCTTACGCAAGGATTGCGCGGGCATGGCACTGAAATCTCGGGAAGAAAACGATGTGAGCAAGCCCGCCGGAAGGTCTTAGCAGGTAATACAGCAAATAAGGGGTGGCATCATCTTCATGCGGTCTGCGTAGCCCGACCCGCCCGTGGCGGTCAAGCCTGATTGACAAATCAACCCTGCTCTGCGCCCCTGCGTCTTCACGTTACGAGGGAGAGACGGCATGCAACTATCATCGCGTATTACAGGACTGCTTGGCGGCGGATCAGACGGTTGGGGCGTATTCTTGCGCGCGCGCCAGATGATCGCGGATGGTACCGATGTAACCGAACTGACCATTGGCGAACACGACATCCGTACTGCCGCGCCGATCTTGCAAGATATGCACCGTGCAGCGCTGGCCGGTCACACAGGCTATGCTGCCATTCCCGGCACCACCGACCTGCGCGATGCCGTGGCCGCGCGGCTGCAAGAACGCACCGGTGTCCCCACAACGCGCGATAATGTGCTGATCACACCCGGTGGGCAAAGTGCGCTGTTTGCGGCGCATATGGCGACCTGCAACCCCGGCGATACCGCGCTTTATATCGATCCGTACTATGCCACCTACCCCGGCACGATCCGCGGTGTCAGCGCCCTACCCCATGCCGTTTTCGCCAGTGCCGATGATGCATTTCAGCCCCGACCCGACGCGATAGCCGCCGCAGCCAAGCAGACCGGAGCAACATCGCTGCTGGTCAATTCCCCCAACAACCCGACGGGCGTTGTCTATTCTCGCGAGACGCTTGAAGGCATCGCGCAGGTCTGCCGGGATCACAACATGTGGCTGATCTCGGACGAGGTGTATGACACGCAGGTTTGGGAAGGCGAACATCTGTCGCCGCGCGCGCTGGACGGTATGGCAGATCACACGCTGGTCGTGGGGTCGATGTCGAAAAGCCACGCTATGACCGGTTCCCGTTGTGGCTGGATCGTCGGGCCGGTCGACGCGATTGAACATCTGACCAATCTTGCGACCCACACGACCTATGGCGTGCCGGGATACATTCAGGATGCCGCCTTGTTCGCGCTGAACCAGGGCGCTGCGTTCGAGACCGAAATCTCGGCTCCCTTCCAACGTCGCCGGTTGTTGGCTCAGGATATTCTGGCACGGCAAAACGCCGTCAGCCTCGTTCCTGCCCAAGGCGCGATGTACGTAATGCTGGATATTCGCAGCACCGGTATGACGGGCGAGGAATTTGCCTATGCATTGCTCGAGAAACACCACATCGCAGTCATGCCTGGCGAAAGTTTTGGCGAGGCCGCGGCGGGACATATCCGTGTCGCAATGACGATCGAGAACACGCGCTTTGCCCAAGCACTGGCCACCCTGTGTGATTTTGCCGAAGCGCTTGCAGCCTGACACCGGCACCCCGACAAGAACCGATATGAAAGAATCTAAAAAGGCCGGAGGATAATCCTCCAGCCTTTTTGACTGGCACTTTTTATATATCATCTGCCGAAGAAATCGCGTTGCGACGCCCTCGGCAGATACACCGCCAGTTGTCAGCTTATCAGCTTAGAAACGGTAGGAACCACGAACGTTGAATGTGGTTACATCTGCGTCTGCACCGGAAACACCGCCTACGTCATCAAACTTGTGCTCGAGAAGTTCGGCACCAACGCTGTATTGCTCGGTGATTTTGTAATCCATGCCGATACCGTAGAAGGCACCGTCTTCGTCACCAATGGACGTGTCGGCACGAGCGTAACCGCCGGTTGCGTAGATCAGAGTGTTGCCCAGATCATAGCCGCCTTTGATTTTCGCACGAGCAACGGAGTCGATGCTGCCTTGGGTTACGCCGGCTGCGTCATCCAGGTCGATGTCTGTTTTGTCATAGTCGAGCTCGCCGCCCAGTACGAAGCGACCGAAGTCGTAGTTATAACCAGCGTGGAAACCGTAGGAACCGTTGTCGCCGTCAACACCAAAGTTGGTGTCGGCTTCGGAATAGCCCAACTGCAGACCTGTGTAGAAGCCTGTCCAGTCGCCGCCCAAGTTTGGTGCAGCAACGGGCGCGGTCATTACGGGCTCGATCACTGGCTCCGACAGGCTACCAGCGAATGCTGCGCCAGCGAATGCTGTGGATGCCAAAAAGGCTGCGGATGCAAGTTTCATAGTGCGTTTCATAATCGTAACTCCTCGATCAGTTTGTATCGGAGCGGGCGCTTCCCGCTTCATCGACACAACACGGCAGCTAAGCTCTGGTTGCAGGATTTCCCAATCACGGGTTGGTGATCGGTAATATGTTGCTCAAATGCACATTCCTTCGGCAGAGCACTACCGCCGTAGCCCCTTATAAATAACACCACGCAGGCGGTTTCACCGCACCCTGACACAACACTCGAAAATAAATTTTCCTAAAGCTGGAACCATACCCACGCGCACTGTAGTCAAAATTCGGCAAAAATGCTGCAAAATGTGGCGGCTAGACCGCTATGTGCTAGGTAGCTGAGCAGCCCGGATGGCGGGATTTTCTACGACTCAGGGGCAAAACGACCATGATTGCATTTCTCACCACTCATATAGAGGTTGTTGGCGTTATCCTGCTGACGCTTGGTGTGGCCTTTATTCTTTTGCAACAGCGCCGCAGCCCGCAATCAACGGCCGCGTGGATCCTGTTTTTGGTGGTCATGCCTTATGTTGCTGCTCCACTGTTTCTGGCACTGGGCTTCCGCAAGCAAGGGAAACGCTACGAGCCCATCCACTTTACTCAAAAGGAAGATCCACAAACTCCGGTGCATGCGCTTGACCAGATGTTCCAGAACTTCGGCCTGCCCCCCGCGCTAGAGGCGCAGCGGTTCAACCTGCATGAAACACCACAGACTGCCTACACCGCAGCGATGGAGCTGATCACCAGCGCGACACAGACCATCGATGTGCTGTTCTATATCGTTTCGGATGACGATACCGGTAATCATGTCGTCAATGCGCTGACCGAGAAAGCCCGCAATGGTGTAAAGGTCCGCTTGCTGATGGACCGGCTGGGCACGTTGCGCGGCCCCTCCAAGGCAGTCAAAGCGCTGCGTAAGGCGGGTGGCGAGGTTCTGTTCTTTTCGCCGATCCTGCAGTTGCCCAGCAGTGGCCACCTGAACCTGCGCAATCACCGCAAGATGATCATCGCCGATCACGCGCGCGTTTTTTCGGGCGGGATGAATATTGGCGAACACTATATGTCTGACCATCCCCACGCGGATCACTGGGTTGATCTGGCCTTTACCCTGGAAGGTCAGTCGGTGCAGACGTTTTGCGATGTGTTCCGGTCCGACTGGGAAGTCGCCTGTGGCGAAGATGTAGACCATATTACTACGCCCGCCCCCACAACGGCGGGCAATGCCACGGTACAGCTCATCCCGTCGGGCCCTGATATCGTCGAAGACCCGCTGCACGACGGGATCATTCGTGCGCTGCATCTGGCGCAAACCCGTATCTGGATCGCCACCCCGTACTTTGTCCCGACAGAGCCGCTGGCGAATGCGCTGCGCATCGCCGCGTTGCGCGGAGTCGATGTACGTATTCTGGTGCCGCATAAATCCAACCAGCATATTGCCGACTTCGCGCGCGGCGGGTACTTGCGCGATGCCCATACAGCGGGTGCTAAAGTCAAATATTACGAACCCGCCATGATCCATGCCAAGGCTGCGCTGATTGATGATGTGGGGCTGGTAGGCACTGCAAACTTTGATGTGCGCAGTATGCTTTTGAACTTTGAGGCGATGTTATTCGTTTATGACGCAAACAGCGTGGCAATCCTGTCGGATTGGTTCAAGGCCCGAGAGGCAGAGTGCCACGAAAACATGCCAAGTCCGCATCTGCCCCGCCGCCTAGCCGAGGGCGTCTTTCGCATAGGAGCACCGATCTTGTGACCCAGACCACCCTTCGCATCGCCAGCTATAACATGCGCAAGGCCATGGGCACGGATCGCAAGCGCGACCCGGACCGCGTGATGAGGGTGATAGAGACGCTCAATGCAGACATTGTCGTGCTGCAAGAAGCCGACATGCGGCTTGGGCCCCGCCCCTCGGCGCTGCCGGTGGATCAGGTGACCGCGCAAACCGGGCTGATCGCCGTGCCCGTCCCCAGTGAAGTCAGCATCGGGTGGCATGGCAACGCCGTTCTATTAAGCCCCGACGCAAAGCTGGTCGATGTCAAACACCTGAACCTGCCCGGGATGGAACCCCGCGGTGCGATGGTTGTCGATTTCGACCTCTACGATATCCCCATGCGCATCATCGCCACCCATCTGGGCCTTATGCGCAGATCGCGTCGCGCGCAGCTTTCAGCGTTGATCGCGCATCTGGATGAACAGTCTCAACGCCCGACGCTTATCGCGGGCGACATGAATGAGTGGTCGCTGAACGTCGGTCTTGGACGGCTGGCGCATCATTTTGAAATCTATGCTCCGGGCAAAAGCTATCACGCACGCCTGCCGCTGGCAGCACTGGACCGCATCGCGGTAGACGCCGCGCTGAACGTCACAGACGGCGGCGTATGCGAGACGGACGACGCCCGCCGCGCCTCGGATCACCTGCCGATCTGGCTTGATTTTACGCAGTCAGCGGGTCAGTGAATTCAGACACTTAACGCTGAAGCATAACATTATAAAACCACCGCATCCCACTGTTTTTATTTATTTTAAATCCGAAGTTAAACTGAACTATCAAGTTCTATTCTAGCGCCGCTCTCAACTGTAGCTCTTGCGCATGCGCGGCTTCGACAGCGGCGTGTTTTACCGGTCCGAAACCGCGTATATCCAACGGCAACGCCAGCAGCTTATGCACTACCTCACTGCGTGCATCATCAACCTTGGCCGGCAGCTCATCCATCAAATCTTCGTACCAGCGGATCAGGGCCACCTCTTCGCGGCGCTCTTGCGTGTAGCCAAACACATCCAGCGTCGTACCACGCAGCGGGCTGAGCTTCGCAAGGCCGGACAGCACAGGGGTGAGCCATCCACCGAAAGCACGCTTAACCGGGCGCCCGCGTGCATCCTTGCGCAAGGATACGATTGGCGGGGCCATGTGATAGTTGATCTTGAACCCCGGCTCGAACTCTTCCTCCAGCAGCGCGGCAAAGGTGGGGTCGCTGTGCAGACGCGCGACCTCGTATTCATCTTTGAACGCCATCAGCTTGTACAACGCCTTGGCGGCAACCTGCGTCAGATCTTCGGCGTGAGCGCGCGGAAGTGCGCTGCGGAATTGAGCTAAGCGATCAAGATAGCGCTGCGCATATCCGTCGTCTTGATACGCACGCAGCCGTTCAGCCCGGTCTGCGATAATCGCGGGGCTGTCCGCTGTCGGCTTTGTCTTTTGCGGCAAGGCAAGCGCATCGGGCGTTGCCGCCATAATGCGACCCAGATCAAAGGCGCGGTGGTTTTTGTTTATAGCCACGCCGTTCAATACAATCGCCTGTCGCAATGCCGCGTGGGATACCGGCACCAGCCCTTTTTGCCACGCGAAGCCCAGCATCATCATATTTGCAAAAACCGTATCGCCTAAAAACCGTTCGGCCATGGCGTTGGCGTCAAAACCAACAAGGTTCTCGCCCCCCACTGTAGCGCGGATAACCTCCTCACGCAGATCGGTGTGCAGCTGCGCATCGCGGTGCAGCACCAGATCACCCGTCGGCATTTCCGCAAGGTTCAGCACAACCTTGGTGTCGGCCCCATAATATACCGAGGCCTGCGCGGCTGAAGACACGACGATATCGCATCCAATCACGGCATCCGCCGCCCCGTGGTCAATACGCACCTGATGGATCGCATCGGGTGACGTCCCGATCCTGATAAAGCTCAGCACGGTCCCGAATTTCTGCGCAAAGCCGGTGAAATCCAGCACGCTTGACCCCTTGCCTTCCAGATGCGCCGCCATCGTGATCAACGCGCCCACGGTAATGACCCCCGTGCCGCCAACCCCTGTGACCAACAGGTCAAATGGCGTCTGCAACTTTGGCAATACGGGCGGGGTTATGTCGGACAGCAGCGCGTCGATATCCACCTCGGCACCGGTTTTCTTGCGCCGAACAGCGCCTTCAAGGGTCACAAAGCTCGGGCAGAAACCGTTCAGACAGGAAAAATCCTTGTTGCAGCTCGACAGGTTGATCTTGCGCTTGCGGCCCAGTTCAGTCTCCAGCGGCTCGATGCTCAGGCAGTTGCTTTCGAGCGAGCAATCGCCGCAGCCTTCGCAGACAGCCGGGTTGATGAAGGCAAAGCGTTTTGGGTCCTCCATCTGGCCGCGTTTGCGGCGGCGGCGTTTTTCGGTGGCACAGGTTTGCTCGTAGATCAGCACCGATACGCCTTTGACCTCGCGCAGGTCGCGCTGGACGATATCCATGTCTTCGCGCGAATGGAAGCTGGTGCCTTGCGGGAAATCAGCACGGTCGAATTTGTCGATGACATCCGACACCAGCGCGATCCGCGCCACCCCTTCGGCACGACACGTTTGGGCGATACCGGCCACGCTGATCGGCCCGTCCACGGGTTGCCCGCCCGTCATCGCAACCGCATCGTTATAAAGGATTTTATACGTTATATTCGTCTGTGCCGCGACCGCCTGACGAATGGCAAGCGAGCCCGAGTGGTACCACGTGCCCTCGCCCAGGTTCTGGAATAAATGCTTGCCACCGTTAAACTTGGACGCCACCACATGCGGCACGCCCTCGCCGCCCATTTGCGCATAACCGCCGGTTTCGCGGTCCATCCACCCCGCCATGACGTGACAGCCAATGCCCGATGCAGCCTGCGAGCCCTCGGGCAGTTTTGTCGATGTATTATGCGGACAACCCGAACAGAAATACGGCGTGCGCTTGGCCCCTGGCACGTTCAACAAAACAGGCGGCTTTTCAGTCAGCGCACGCGCCTTTTGCAGCAGGTTTTCATCCGGAAAGAACGCATCAAGCCGTTCGGCCACGACCGGCACCAATGCCAGCGGGCTTAGCTCTCCGGTCCATGGCAGCAGCGGATCGCCCGCCGCGCGGTGTTTGCCGACCATGCGACCGGGCTTGTGCCCCGGCCAATCGTAGAAATATTCCTTAAGCTGGCTTTCGATGATGCCGCGTTTTTCCTCGATCACCAGCACCTCTTTGGTGTCGGACACAAATGCCAGCGCATCCCGTCGCGCCAAGGGCCAGACCATCCCGACCTTGTAAATATCGATCCCCAAGCGCCGACACGCCGCCTCGTCCAACCCCAACAGACGCAGCGCTTCCATCAGGTCCAGATGGCCCTTGCCGGTGGTGACGATGCCAAAGATCGCGTCTTCCAGATCATAGATGCGCTTGTCGATCGGGTTGGCTTCGACAAAGGCTTCGACGGCACGCAGCTTATGTTCCAGACGTGTCTCGATCTCGGGGCTCGGCATATCAGAGCGGCGTACATGCAGACCGCCGGGCGGTGGAGTGAACTGCGGAAGAGTGAACGCGCGGTCAGGGCGCAGGATCACCGATTGCCCGCTTTCCACCGTTTCAGAGATCGCCTTGAAACCGACCCATGTGCCCGAAAACCGGCTAAGCGCCAGCCCGTACGCGCCAAACACAAGGAATTCGCCCACGTTTGCAGGGTTTAGCGTGGGCATCATCCACGTCATGAACGCCACATCGGACTGATGCGGCATCGATGACGACACGCACCCGTGGTCGTCCCCCGCAACAACCAGAACGCCGCCCTTGGGCGACGACCCATAGGCGTTGCCGTGGCGCAGTGCATCGCCTGACCGGTCAACGCCCGGCCCCTTGCCATACCACATGGAGAACACGCCCTCGACTTCGCAATGAGGGTCGAGCACCGCCTGCTGCGCGCCCAAGACGGCTGTCGCCCCGAGGTCTTCGTTTACAGCGGGCATAAAGGTGATATTATTGTCCTTCGTCACATCCCGCGCGCGCCAAAGCTCTAGATCGACGGCCCCAAGCGGCGAGCCGCGATATCCCGAGATAAACCCCGCAGTGTTCAGCCCCTGCGCCGTATCGCGCCGCGCCTGATCCAGCATAATCCGTACCAGCGCTTGCGTGCCGGTCAGAAACACTGTTCCTTCGGTCCGCGTATAGCGGTCCGACAGGGCGTAGGGGTAAAAGTCGTGGGTCTCTTTGGTCATAATGGCGATCCTTGGCTGTCATGACCATCAAACCACATTTCCGTGAAATATCTCTCCCCACTTGCACCCGATTGCGGAATGATCGAAAATTGTATTCGCATATGACAAGGAAGATGAAATGTCTGACCAGATGAACTTTGACGACCGCGACCGTCGGTTGCTTGATCTCTTGCAGCGCGATTGCCGTATCTCGAATGCCGAATTGGCCGACAAGGCAGGCATGTCCGCTTCTGCCTGCTGGCGACGGGTCAAGGCCTTTGAAGACGCGGGCGTCATCGAGCGGTATCGCGCGGACGTATCCCCGACCAAGGCAGGCAATAGTTTTCAGGCCTTGGTACAGGTGCAATTGGCCCGCCATAATCAGGAGAAACTGGCCGAGTTCATTAACGCAATTGCGCATCGCGCCGAGGTGCTGGAATGTTATGCCACGACCGGGCAAGCCGACTACCAGATGCGCGTCCTATGTCGTGACATCGCCGCCTATAACCGGTTTCTCGAAGATTTTCTGTTCCGTCTGCCAGCGGTCGAAAGCGCCCAGACCAACGTAGTGCTGCGCGAAATCAAGCGGAACACCAGCATCCCGATGTAAGCGGATATCGCGGATGGGAAAGCCGATATCTCGGTAAATTGCATCCTCGCTCAAGTGCTACCCACGCGAGGTCCCGACGCAACCAAAGAGATATCAACCCTGAGCTGAATACGGGCGCAGCTTGATCCGTCAAAAACCTCTTATAGACACATATGCCATTAGGGTTATTCGCTATGGGAAACGTAATATGTTTTCATCAGGAATTGAAATACAAAACGAAGGGAATATCAAAATGAAATAGATTTTATATCTACGCCAAACAGCACGCTGTTCTCATCATAAAACGCGACGTTCGAGTTATTCCAGGAATAACCGAAACTCACGGCGACATTCTTGTGAACCTGACTTTTTATATTTACTGCGTACTGATTGTCTTCTCTCGGTTCTCCGAAGTGCGAACCTCCCCCGAAATTCCCATATGAAATAGAAAGTGTTGTCTTTCGTTTTAATACGGGACGTGTGATCGACGCAGTCGCCCCCCATCGTGATGTGTGTTTTCCCGCGATTTCCTCGCCCCAACTTACACCCGTATAGATTGCGCCCACATCGGGCATGGCGCTCAGCAAACCAACGTTGAGATAACTTTTCGGATAGTCATCCCGGAACGATCTTTTGAACGCCCATTTTGCTTCGTGGTGCCCCCAGCCAGTCGCGAAGGCCTGCGATCCGCCAAGCGACGCGTACACTTCTTCGACGCTGGCGTTCTTCTTTTCGGCAACGCGCACGCCCGCGCAACTGTCGATCCAGGTATAAGACGCGACATGGCTGCCAAGGCACGCCGACGCCCCGACAGCGTGTTTTGACAGGCTGTGTTCGGGGGCGAATTCGTATGAGCCGTAGGCAGAAAATTTGAGAACATGCGCCGGTGCAACGCTGTACAGTAGCGTACCCATCGCCCTGGCACCCACGGTCATCCCCGCCTTGGCCTGATCTTCTTCGTCGGTGCGGAAGGTAAACTTTCCGATATTGAATTCGTCGCCGGGCAGACCGTTGTTGATGTTGGAATCGTAGCCGATCAACGGCTTGAGCCCCACGTAGGACAGCAGCTTCTGCGGCCCCCTTCCAGGTCGGTGCATCAAACCGTCATACCGCATAAGGCGCTTCAGGTAAGTCTCGTGTCCCGGCGGTTTGGCCTTGAGCACGCTAAAAAAGCTCAGACGCTGAGATCCCGATATCATCGCGGATTTCCATACTGGCAGAGGATCTGCCAAGGGCGCGGTCGCCAAGCCGCACAATAGAATAGCGGTGCCCGCTTTGAATAGGTTCAACAAATTAATTCTCAACATTTTTAGGAGGTTAAGGGGCGACATATGCCGCCCCCAAATTTTACTGAAGTTCCGGAGAGTATTATTTCTCTTCGACAATCCAGCCGCCGCCGACAAAGGAGCCATCGCTCTCGCCGTTGCTGAGGGTCGCCTCAATTTCGCCTACAGCGGCTTCTGCGTTGTCGCCCACGAACGCGCCGGTTGTTGTCCCTACCAAGGTAAGAGTTTCATCAGGGCCGTCGCCGGTTGTTTCAATCGTTCCCGTAAGATCGGCCGTCAGATCACCGCCAGAGATGGAGCCGTTAGCCAGATCAATTTGACCGCTTACGGTCATGTCTTCCTCGTTCGTTTGCAGATTCGTCATCGAACCGGTGATGGAGGAGCTGTCGAAGTCCGCAGTCAGATTGAGTGCCGCAACAACGGCGGGGTCTGCATCATTTTCCATGCGCTGCGCAAGGATTTCCTCGCTGTCGGCCACCCACAAACCGGCGACGCCGGTATATGTTGCCGAACCGGAACGCTGGGACATTTCCTCAGCGGTGGTGATGTTTTGGTACTCTTTCGTTTCCTCGTTGTAGTCGCCCACTACTTTTACGCGATCGATTACGGCGTCGGCTTTATTTACCAGCTCTTCATAGTCAGCAATACCGTTGCTGCTGCCGCATGCACTCAAGGCGACTGCGATGACAGGGGTAGCCAAGGCGAGTTTGAATGTTGAGAATTTCATGAAATATTCACTTTCTATACTTACGTTTATACACGTCGAAATTGAACAACTCCTGTTTTCCCCAGAGACTTCAGACGCACAACCCACAGTTCACAACCATTTGAACGAACGTATGTACTTGTTGCAGAATTGACACTCGTTTAAAGTGTACTGTGCTAATTCATAAATTGAGGGCACCGCGAAATACGGCACCCCCAAGTTGGTAATGAAATAGATTTTTAGCATCCATACTGTAGCGTCATTGCAATAAAACCGACGCGGAAAACTCAAAATCGAGAAATATAAGTTTCACAAAAAATGTCATCCATCTATACGCCCCATCGGTTAGAAAGGGTGATCGAGTCGATAACAATATACCTTGTCAAATATCTCTTTTTTAAACTCTCACGCAGGGCTGACCTGCGATCGATGAAAAGGTGTTACGATACCCTTTTCGACTCGTCTACCCCTGAGGGTATTATTTATCGCAAAAGTAGAATTATCGACGGATACCTCGGCGCGGGGGGCTAAAATTTGGCTCAGCGCGCAACCGTTCGGGCAATCATACAGACCTAGGCGCGTCAGCTCGAATAACGTCCTCCCGTATTTGCGGCATCCGACCGGGATATTGTCACTTTTGCCAGTTTCGCGGCTTTTGGTTTGGTGGCAAGGTGATAACAGCAACGTCAGATGGAGATGATCTCATGACACTCGACCCCGATCTTCTTGCCGCAGTCGACACCTATTTCGACGCGATCCATGACTGTGATATCCAAAAGCTGAACGCCGTGTTCCACCCGCAATCCAGCTTGTTTGATGCCGACAACGGATCGATCTTTGTAGAGCCTATAGACAGCTTTAGCCGCGACGTTGCGGGGCGTCTGTCACCGGCGTCCAAAGGCCAACCGCGTGAGGCCGAGGTATTGATGATCGACCACCTGTCGCCGATCAGTGCAACGGTCAAAATCCGTATTCGCGCGCATCAAAACATCTTTGTCGACCATCTTGGCTTTGTGAGGGGTGAGAATGGGTGGCAGATCGTTTCCAAGATCTGGCACCTCGAAGATACGCTGGGCGCGGCAGACGCGGATGACGAAAGCGCCTAAACCTCGATCAATCCCGCTTTGGCCAAGCGATGGGTCAACGCCCCCCATCCCTCGTCCCTCGTCCCCCGCGACAGGTCTTTCAACCCTGCGGATAGACAACGCCCAAACGCCAGTCAGAACCCTGAAACTTGATGGCGCAGAGTTTCCTCTGTGCTCCGGTTTGGTTTCGGGGTATCGAACGGTCCTATGAATGACACAGCTCCCCCATGCCCCGAATGCGCCTCGATCTACGTCTATCAGGTCGATGCCTTATTGAATTGCCCAGAGTGTGGACACGAATGGGGCGCTCAAGACCCCTCCGACACCGCGCCGGCCACCCGCGATAGCGTCGGGAATGTGCTAGAGGATGGTGACACCGTCACCGTGATTAAGGACCTGAAGATCAAAGGGTCTTCGTCCGTGGTTAAAGTCGGAACCAAGGTGCGCGGCATTCGGTTGGTCGACGGCGATCACGACATCGACTGCAAGGTTCCTGGAGTCGGCCAAATGGGTCTGAAATCCCAGTTCGTAAAGAAAGTGTTTGGATAGACGGCCCAAAAGGCTGGATTTTCCATCGCAAGGGCGAAGCTATCACGTGGCAGTCGCTGCTGCGTTCGACGCACCACACCGGGCTACAGACCACCTGAATGCCGGGCGTGGCAAAGCCCTTGGTCGCTTACACCGACAGTGCAGCCAAGCGGCTGATACAGATCACACCGAAGCGCATGGCCGGCAAACAGGATTTTCACTCGCTCATCACGCCAACATCCGAACGAAACGCTGCAATTCATAGCGTCGTCGCATGGTTCTTGGCGCAGGCAGAAAAACGAGCCTAGCCTAGCTGCAGATCAGAACTTTGCGGAGGGTCGAGTTCTAGTTCATGGCGCATGGCCCCAGGCTCAGACACAGCGTCAATCATGTGGGCCTTTGGCGGGTTTCTGCCACAAGTCGCCAAAGCTTCCAGCGCTGGACGCGTTGACAGATCGCTTTGTGTAAGGCACTGATTTGCCCATGCGTTGTCTTAAATCCATATCAAACCTCTTTCGCCTCGTTCTAGGCGCGGTATTGGTATGCGGCTTTTTGTTGCTGCCCCCCTCGTCGGCGCACGCGAACAGCGGGATGCACGAGGGTGCACATGCGACGCACCACACTGGGGCTGATTCTGAGATGGCCTTGAATCATGCGCAGCAAGCTGCGGTCGCTCAGCCTGCGCCCGACGACACACCTGACAGCTTTGAAGGTGACGCCTGCTGCGGCGGCATATGCATGACTGCTGCGCTTTGCGCATCGCAGCACGCTGAAGTGACAGCCGTTCAATCCGCCTGTTTCGCGCTCAGCTACCGGTCCATGGCCTCAGCCGACGCAACCAGCCAGCTGCGCCCCCCTCGAGCCTGACCTGATCGCCGCTGCATAGCGGCATTTGCGCCTGCGATACATTTGCGTCCGCGGGCAAGATCACCTAAATTTCAGGTCAAATATCCATGAAAACAGTATTGATTGCAGGGGCGATGTCCCTGACCCTTGGGGCTTGCGCAACCACGCTTCCACCCTTTCCCGATGTCACGACTGCCTATGTGCAACAGCCCACCCCCCTGCCCGAAGTCGCCGCGATGACCGCTGCTGACAGCAGCGCGCGTGGCAGCGCCACAACCGCCACTGAACAGCCCTTTGCAGGCTACCGCCGACGTGGCGTGGTGGAACCGCTCGACTGGCGACGGCTGAACGCGGAACAGGCACCGATGCAGGGGATGAACCACTGATGCGTTGGACATTGAAAACAGCCGCTGTCATCACGCCGCTCGTTCTTGGCGCCTGCACAGCCTCGACCTTGCCCGTCAGCTATTCCGCACGCGATGCGGGCTTTGCCGCCGTCGAGACGCGCACCTCCAAAGCGATTGGCAAGCGCACCGTTTGGGCGCAGTCGCAGTCCGAAACGGTGGCCACTTCGAAACAAGTCCGCGCCATGGTGCAGGGCAAGACAATTAACGCCGAAACCGCCGTGCAAGTCGCTTTGCTGAATAACAAGGGGCTACAGGCGTCTTACGCGCAGATCGGTCTGTCGGCAGCAGAAGCATGGCAACAGTCCACGCCTGAAAACCCTGTCGTCTCGGTTGGTCTTTTGGGCATCGGCGCGCCTGAGGTGGGGCTGTACCGGGCCCTTGAAAGCATGATCGCCGTCAACCTGCTGGATGCTCGCACTCGCAAACAGCGCATCGCCGCTGCCGAAGTGCAGTTCCAACAGGCGCAGATGCAAGCCGTCAATGACACGCTGGCACTGGCAAACGAGACTCGCGAAGCTTGGGTCAACGCCGTCGCGGCGTTCGAGACGGTGAGCTATCTGAAACGCGCCGCCATCACCACCGATGCGGCCGCAGAACTGGCGCAACAGCTTGGCAAAACCGGTGCTCTTAACAAGGCGGCACAAGCGCGCGAGCAGGCCTTTAACGCCGAGATGGCCGGTCAGGTGGCGCGGGCGCGGCTTGATGCGGAATTGGCTAAGGAACAGCTGACCCGTTTGATGGGGCTCTGGGGGCAAGACGTGGCGTATTACGTGCCCGATGCCCTACCCCGCGTGCCCAACACAGTGAATGGTCACCGCGGGATCGAACGGCTGGCGCTTGCCAATCGGGTTGATCTGGAAGTGGCGCGGCTGGGGCTCGCGGCCACAGCCAAGGGTTATGGGCTGACCGATGCAACCCGCACCTTGACCGACCTTGAAGTGATCGCCGGCGCAGAGATTGAACGCGAGGTAGAAGACGGCGAGATCGAGACCAGCATCACCCCGCAGGTCGAGTTCGAATTCGTCATCCCGATCTTCGACAGCGGCAAGGCGCGGATGCGCAAGGCAGAGCTGAGCTACCTTCAGGCTGCGAATGTGCTGGCTGAACAAGCGGTGAATGTGCGGTCCGAGGCACGCGCAGCAGCCACGGCCTATCGCTCAAGCCACCAGATTGCGCGGCACTATTCGGACGTGGTGATGCCCCTGCGGCGCACAATCAACGAAGAGGCGCTGCTGAGCAACAACGGCATGATCACCAGCACCTTCGACTTGCTCAATGACGCGCGCGAGAAGCTGTCGAGCGAGTTGGAAGCGGCTAACGCCAAACGCGACTTCTGGCTGGCCTCGGCTGGTCTGACCGCCGCGATCTATGGCGGTGGCAGCGGCGGCGGTGGTGCAGGCGCAGAGACGCAAATCGCCGCCGGTGGCGGTGCAGGACATTGAGACAGGAAAACAATCACATGATGAACAGACGTCAACTGCTAGGGGCCGGCGCGGCTGGGGCCACGCTTGTTTCCTCCAAAGCATGGGGCCAGACCATGAACATGGGCCTGCCCGAAGCCGCGGTGATGGACAGTGCCCTCACCCAGACCCCCACCCGCCCCACCAGCGGGCCTGACTACAATCCGGTCGTAACGCTCAATGGGTGGACTTTGCCGCACCGGATGAACAACGGGGTTAAGGAATTCCACCTTGTTGCAGAACCGGTCGAGCGCGAATTGGCCGACGGGATGGTTGCGCGTCTTTGGGGGTACAATGGCCAATCCACCGGCCCAACCATCGAAGCCGTCGAAGGCGACCGCGTCCGTATCTATGTGACCAACCGCCTGCCCGAGCACACAACGGTACACTGGCACGGGCTGATCTTGCCCTCGGGCATGGACGGTGTCGGCGGGCTCAGCCACCCCGGTATTCCGCCGGGCAAGACCTTTGTCTATGAGTTCGACCTGACCAAATCCGGCACCTTCATGTATCACCCCCATGGGGATGAGATGGTGCAGATGGCGATGGGTATGATGGGCATGTTCGTGGTCCACCCCAAAGACCCGGACTTCATGCGGGTTGATCGGGATTTCCTGATCATGCTGAATGCTTTCGACATTGATCCGGGCACCTACATTCCGCGCATCATGACCATGGCAGATTTCAACTTGTGGACTTGGAACAGCCGGATTTTCCCTGACATCGACCCGCTTGTGGTCAATCAAGGGGACAAGGTGCGCGTGCGCGTCGGCAACCTGACGATGACAAACCACCCGATCCACATGCACGGCTATGACTTCAAGGTCACCTGCACCGATGGCGGCTGGGTGCCGGAATCGGCGCAATGGCCCGAGGTGTCGATCGACATCCCCGTGGGTGCCATGCGCGCCTACGAGTTCACCGCAGACCATCTGGGCGATTGGGCGATCCACTGCCACAAGTCGCACCATACCATGAATGCGATGGGTCATGACGTGCCGACGCTGATCGGCACCAACAGTTCGAACATGACGCGCCAAGTCCGCCGCGTGCAGCCGGAATTTATGCCCATGGGCACGGCCGGCATGGCGGATATGGGCGAAATGTCGATGCCGCTGCCCGACAACACCGTGCCGATGATGGCCGGCTGGGGGCCGCATGGCCCGCTGGAGATGGGCGGCATGTTTTCGGTCGTGAAGGTGCGCCAGGGCATCGACGCGGACGATTACGAAGATCCCGGTTGGTACGAAAACCCACCGGGCACCGAGGCGTATGAATGGACCGGAGAGCTGCCGGACTTTGCGCAGAACCACAGTCCTAAAACACAAATCACGCCCAAACCTACCTCCAAGGGCTGAAGGGCCCTTGGAACACTATGAAAAACCACAATCACCAAAACTTACAGGAAAAACCATGAACAAACTTCTTATCTCGACCGCCCTGACACTGCTCCTTTCGGCCCCTGCTTTCGCTGCTGGCAGCCATGACGGCGGCCACGGCAATGATGGCCACGGCGACATGCATAAAGAAATGGCGATCGGCATGCCCGGTAAGGCAGACGCCGTCGACCGCACGATCGAAGTCACCATGCGCGAGACCGACGACGGCGAGATGATCTTTGAACCGTCCGAGTTCGACATCAAAAAAGGTGAAACCATCCGCTTCGACGTCACCAACAAAGGCGAGATCGAGCATGAATTCGTGATCGACACGATGGACGGCAATTCCGAGCACAAAGAAGCCATGGCCAAGATGGATATGGAGCATGACGACCCGAATTCTGTGCGTCTGGATCCCGGCATGAATGGCGAAGTGATCTGGACCTTCAGCAATGACGGCAGCTTTGAGTTCGCATGCCTGATCCCCGGCCACTATGAATCCGGCATGCACGGTCCGATTACTGTGGCGCAGTCAGACGAGGCCCCAGCGGCACCTGCTGTCTTCTCCACGGGCAAGATCAAAAAAGTCGACGCCAAAGGCAAAAAGGTCACCATCATCCACGGGCCGCTTGAAAACCTCGACATGCCGTCCATGACCATGGTGTTCAAAGCTGATGAGGCGCTGATCGCCAAGATGAAAGAAGGTCAGGACATCGCATTCGTCGCTGACCGCGTCAAAGGCAAGCTCACCGTCACACAGATGAAGTAAACCCAGCTTCGGGGCCGGTCACATTGGTCGGCCCCGAAAGCACTCTTTTTCCTAGCTAGCGCCAACTTTGAACTCATCCGGTAAGACACGATATGAATAGACGACAGTTTCTCGCGAGCGTTTCAGCCACAGCGATCTTCCCCCTGCCGGGATTGGCAGCTGGGGCTCCTTTCACGCTTAGGGCCGAACCCGTCACGCGGCAGATCCTGCCGGAAGGCGAAGGCAGAACCGCAATGCTGGGCTTCAACGGGTCGATGCCTGGGCCAGAGATCAGGGTGAAACGCGGCGAACGTATGACGGTGGAGGTCGAGAACGGTCTGGACGAAGGCACCGCTGTCCATTGGCATGGCATTCGGCTTGAAAACCGGATGGACGGGGTACCGATGATGACACAGGATCTGATCAACCCCGGCGACAACAAGACCTATAGCTTTGTGCCACCGGACGCGGGGACCTATTGGTATCATTCGCACTACATCTCGCAAGAGCAGGTCGCACGCGGCATGATGGGGCCATTGATCATCGAGGATGATCTGCCCCCAGATGTGGACCATGACATCACGGTACTTCTGTCTGATTGGATCATCGCCGAAGATGGCAGCCTCGTCGACGAATTCTCGGATATGCACAGCGTCGCCCACGCAGGCTATATGGGCAATTTCGCGCGGGGCTTCCTCTCGCAGGATGCGGTGAAAAAAACTGACCGTGTCCGGCTCCGTATTATCAACGCGGCCACAAACCGCATCTTTCCGTTGGCGGTTACCGGCGTCACCGGATCGGTCGTTGCACTAGACGGCATGGCACTTGAAACGCCGCGCAACTTGACTGACCTCGTGCTGGCCCCCGCGCAGCGGGCGGATCTGATCGTTGATATCACCGGTCCCGTGGGCTTTGACATGCAGTCGCGGCAGGGGTCCTACCGTCTGGCTGAGTTGGCAATCTCTGGTACAAACACAGATCGAAAGCCCAAACCGATTGCCCCGCTTGCAGTGCCGAACCTGCCAACGCCGGGCGACCCCAGCCAGCATCTGACGCTCACCATGATGGGCGGCGCTATGGGCGGGCGACACGGGGGGGCTAATATCTGGTCCTTCAACGATATCTCTGACCTGCACGACGACCCGTTTGCTGCGTTTGAGCGCGGCGAGACTGCGCGGATCACCTTCGCGAACGATACCGCATTCCCGCACGGCATTCACCTGCACGGCCACCATTTCTACGAGGTTGCCCCTGATGGTAGCCTCGGTGACCTGCGCGATACATCACTGGTTGCCGCAGGCGAAAGCAGGGATGTAATCTGCGTCTTCGACAATCCGGGGCGTTGGTTGATCCATTGCCACATGTTGAGCCACGCCGTCGGCGGGATGCGGACATGGGTCAAGGTCTCTGATTAGGGTCAGCTGTGCTCCGGCTTTGTGCCACCCGCCTTGGGTGGTTGCTCGTGACCAAACAACGATGCGCCGTCGTGCGCGCTGGCAGAGGTTTCAAATTCAAGGCTTGAATGGGAAATACCGAAATCAACCGCGAGCGTTCGTTTAAGCTCGCGCTTCACGGCGTCAAGTTCGGTCCAGTCCTGCCCCACCAACACGACATGACAATCAAGCGCCACCTCATGTTCTTGCATCTGCCATAGGTGCACGTGATGCACGTCACGCACCCCGTCCATTTTGGTCATCGCCTCGACGACTGCGGTGGCATCCATATCAGGTGGGCTGCCCAGCATAAGCATGCGGATCGGTCCGCCGATTTCGGTCAGCGCAAGATAGAGGATATACACAGCGATACCGATTGTGATCGCAGGATCGACCCAACGCAGGTCATACAGAATAATGAGCGTACCGCCGAAAATCACTGCGACCGAGGCCAGCGCATCTGACAGGTTATGCAAGAACAGCGCCCTGATGTTCACACTGTCCTTTTGCATGGAATAGGTCAGCAGCGCTGTCAGGGTATCAATCACAAGCGCAACACAGCCCAGAATGACCACGGTCCAGCCCGCCACTTGAGGCGGGTCGATCAGGCGCATTCCGCCCTCGTATATTAGGTAAAAGCCGACCAGAATCAGCGTGGTATAGTTGATAAGGGCGGCCACGATTTCGATCCGGCCATAGCCGAATGTCATGCGCGCATCCGCCGGCCGCCGCGCAATTTTGCGGGCGACAAACGCAATGACCAAAGAGGCCATATCAGAAAAGTTGTGAAGCGCATCGGCGACAAGCGCAAGCGACCCTGATAACACCCCGCCCACAATCTGCGCGACCGTGAGCAGCGCATTCGCCCAAATCGCGACCGACACTCTGCGATCACCGCTTTGCGGGTCAATATGGGCGTGATCTTGGGACATGGGGGCTACCTTTTTTTTCGGGAGAGCAATCGCTGCGCGTTACGCGGCTTCGTAGCTCGAGAACACTTCGGTGCTGCCATCGCGGGCGATCAAAAACACGTCATACGCTTCGCGCTTGGTCTCTGGCCCCATTCCCGGCGAACCATAGGGCATCCCCGGTACGGCGAGGCCAATGGCGTCTGGACGCTCGGCCAGTAGTTTGCGGATGTCAGCGGGCGGCACATGGCCTTCAATCATATAGCCGTCGATCTTTCCGGTATGACAAGACGCCATGTTCTGCGGAATGCCGTTGTCTTGCTTGTAGCGGATCAAGAGCGTTCCTAGGCTGCGTTCAGTCGTGACAGCAAAGCCCTCTTTTTCCAGGATATTGATCCAAGCTGAGCAGCACCCGCAGTTGGGGTCTTTCATCACGTGGATCGCAGGTTTCTCTTTGGCCCATGCCGCAAAGGGTGCGGCGGCGGCAAAGCTCGCAGTACAGGCCAACAAGCTGCGTCGTGTGAGGGTCATATCGTGTCCTTCCGAGGGTTCAAAATGTGGTTATTATAGGTTGTAGTGCGGCTGGCGGGTTCGGCCAGCCCATCAGCAACGGTTGGCCGGAAGAACAGCAGACGCAGCGCGTTCAACGTCACCAGAACGGTTGCCCCAGTATCAGCCAGGATCGCGATCCAGAGGCCCGTCACGCCGAGCATCGTCGTAACAAGGAATATGCCCTTTAGTCCAAGAGCTATGGCAATGTTCTGCCGGATATTGCCCATCGTCGCGCGGGCAAGCCGGATTTGGGAGGGTACATCTGTCACCCGGTCGCGCAAAATCGCTGCATCAGCTGTCTCGAGCGCCACATCGGTGCCGGACCCCATCGCAACGCCCACATGCGCTGCGGCTAATGCAGGCGCGTCGTTGATTCCGTCGCCGATCATCATGACCTTGGCCTCAGCCGCCAGGCTTTGAATGGCCGCGACCTTATCCTCGGGCATCAGCTCTGACCTATGGTCGATGCCAAGCCCTTCTGCGATAGAAAAGGCTGTGCGGCTGTTGTCCCCTGTAAGCATGACCGATGAAATTCCCAAGGCGTTCAACTGCGCCACCGCCGCTGCCGCATCGGCGCGCGGTTCATCACGCAGGGCAATGATGCCTTGAGCGACGTCATCGCGCAGTACGATCACCACGGTTTTGCCCTGCGCCTCGAGTGTTTCGACCTCGGCGCGCAAAGCCTCTGACAGCGCCCCGCGTTCTGCCGCCAAACGGGGTGAGCCCACGCAAATGGTAGCCCCTGCAATCACCGCCCTGGCCCCTTTGCCGGGCAAGGCGCGTGACTGTGTCGCAGTGGCGGGGTCGATCCCGTGCGCTTCAGCCGCGCTGCAAATAGCTTGGCCCAGCGGGTGGCTCGCGCCGCTCTCTACTCCGGCGGCAAGGGCCAAAAGACCTGTTTCGTCGCCGACGATGGTTCGCACATCGGTCACTTGCGGCTTTCCGTGGGTCAACGTTCCGGTCTTGTCAAAGGCCACATGCGTGACCCGCGCGGCCGCTTCAATCACTGCGCCGCCCTTCATCAACAACCCGTTGCGCGCCCCGGTGGACAGGGCCGAGGTGATCGACGCGGGCACCGAAATCACCAGTGCACAGGGGCAGCCGATCAGCAGCAAGGCCAGTGCACGATAGACCCATTCGTCCCACGCGCCTCCGAAGGCAAGCGGGGGCACGACGGCGACCAATACAGCCAAGCCCACCACGGCGGGCATATAGATGCGGCTGAACCGGTCGATGAACCGCTCGGTCGGCGCGCGGGCGCTTTCTGCCTCTTCGACCAGCCGCACAATTCGGGCGATGGTGTTGTCTGCCGCGGCTTTGGTGACGCGCACGCGCAGTAGGGCTTCGGTATTGATCGATCCGGCAAACACCTCCGCGTCCGGCTCTTTGAGGCGCGGCACACTTTCGCCGGTAACGGGGCTTTCATCGACGCCCGAAGTGCCGCTGACCACCTTGCCATCACAAGGCACCCGGTCACCGGGGCGCACCTGCACGATCTGCCCGACGCTGAGCGTCTCTGCCGCCACCTCGCGTGTCTTACTGCCCACTTCAAGCCGCGCCGCTTTCGGCACCAGCTTGGTCAGCGCACGGATGCTGTTACGCCCCTTCCCGGCAGAGACACCTTCCAGAAATTCGCCCACGGCAAAGAGAAAGACCACCAGCGCGGCCTCTTCCGGCTCTCCGATCACAAGCGCACCACTCGCGGCGATGGTCATCAGCATTTCGATGGTAAACGGCATCCCCACCCGCGCCATTGCGACCGCACGGCGGGCCACGGGAATGAGCCCAATCAATGTGGCCAGAACGAACACCCAGTGTGAAACCTCGGCTGGCAGGATCAACCGCGAGGCCCATCCCGTAGCAAGCAAGGCACCGCTGCCAAGCACCAAACGCGCTTTCGCAGTCTGATACCAATTAGGTTCTGGCGGTGCATCAGGGGCGCTGCGTGGCTCAGGCCCCGCCCCGTCATCGTCAGGCATCGCGTCGTCAGGCAGAACGAAACCGGCTTTCGGCTTTTCTGCCTTCGCCCCCTTCGGCGAAATGCCAAAACCAATGCCGCGCACCGTTTTCTCGATGCGCTCGGGCGAGGTTTCACCGTCGTTGAGCGTCAGGCGCAGCCGTTCGGACATCAGCGCAACATCGACCTCCGCAACCCCCGGCAAACGTTCCACCGCGCCGCGCACCTTGGCCGCGCAGGCCCCGCAGTCCATTCCCGTAACCCGCCATTCCCGTTGTACCGCCTTGCCGTCCGCCATCTTATCTTCCAATCTGATTCACCGTCAGAGGCAGACATACGACCTACAGCAACTGTAGCTTCAAGCGATATTTGATTTTTTTTTATCAGGCCCCGGCATTAGAGCACTGGGGACATAACGCCATTCAACGACGCCCACCTTGTGCGCAGCTGACGGGCGATTCTGACCTACAGGCTTGCGCGAAACGCCTCCAAAACCTACAACGACTGTAGGATAAAGGAGATCATACATGCTCGCCATTGGAACATTGGCAAAGCGCACCGGCACCAAGGTGCAAACGATCCGCTACTACGAACAGATTGGCCTTATGCCTGAACCCGGTCGCACCGAAGGCGGGCAGCGGCGGTACGAAAATACCCAGTTGGACCGCCTCGCCTTCATCCGCCATTCCCGCCAGCTTGGCTTTCCGCTTGAAGCGATCCGAGAGCTCCTGGGCCTGTCAGACTCGCCCGATCGTTCTTGCGCTGAGGTCGATGCTATCGCCCGAAGGCAGCTCCGCGAAGTCGAGGCGCGGCTTGTGCGGCTCGAGGCGCTCCGCGTTGAATTGCAGCGAATGATTGGTGCGTGCAATGCGGATCGGGTGGCCGACTGTCGCATTCTCGAGGTGCTGCGCGATCACGAGGAATGCCTTGCTGACCACGGGGCCGCCGCATGATGCCTGCCGCCCTGCTCTATCCGCTTGCGGCCTTGGCCGAGATCGCGGGGTGTTTTGCGGTCTGGGCGTGGTGGCGTGGTGCGTCGCCGCTGTGGCTGGTGCCGGGGCTGCTATGTCTGGCGGTATTTACGGGCTTGCTGGCGATGGTAGAGGCCGGTTTCGCCGGTCGGGCGTTTGCGGCCTATGGCGGCATCTATATCGCGGCATCGCTTGTGTGGATGTGGGTTGTGGAGGAGCAGCGGCCGGATCTTTGGGACGTTGCTGGCGCGGGCTTGTGCGTTCTTGGTGCAGGATTAATCCTTCTGGCACCCCGCGCGGGATAGACCACATAGGCACGCCGCTCTGACGACGGGACGGATAAGTCACCGCCGTCAGAGTGGCCCGCCCGCTTCTTACATGAGAAGTTGGGCTTCAAACCTTTTGGCAACCGTCCGCGCTGATTGGAATTTTTGCACCCCTTCGACAGAGTGCAATTCGGGGAATAGGGTAAAGATCTCATTTCTCTGGGCGTCGTACAGCCCTTCTAATGAATATTCGCCGGGCTGGAAGCTTTCAGTCCACGCGCCATTGGCCAGGATCACTTGGTGTTGTTCGCACATGATGTGAATGTAATTCACGCCAGTATACGCCTCGACCGTCGTAATGCCGGCTTTTCCAGTCATATGTTTCGCAGCGATTAGAACTTCGGTTTCCGACATGATCATCTGAACGGAACTGCCGGTCATGAGCATTCTGTGGTTCGGCGACACCAGCATATCGACTTCTGGGATGTTGGGCGCGATTGAACCGGCCTGAATCAGAACAGGGCGCAGCTCGGGGTGGCCTTGCAGGTGCTGCGCAGAAAGGGCTTTCGATCCTACCCAACAAACGGGTTGCAAGCCGCTGTCACGGGTAATCAGGCGATCACCTTCGCGAATGTCTTCTACGCGCACCTGACCACGGTCCGTTGCGATCAACGTGCCGGGGGTAAAGCAGATGACTTTAGGGGGCGGGCTGGCATCCTCAACGGAAGCAATTTTACCGATGTCGTCAAATACTACGCGCGTGCCATCATCCAAGAGAACAACGCCACCATCCTGAAGATCATCGTCGATGTCGTCATGCTTGTTTACGATCTGGCGCATTTGACCAGGAGTCAAAGTGAAGGTCTCTCCGCTTTGGAGCGTGACCGTCACTGGACCCTCGACATAAAGGATGTCGTTTATGTCTTGTCCGCTCGCAGACCCGTACGGAGGGTTCTTGCTTCCGCCGCTGCCACCTGTACCACCGCTTAAATACTTGCTCCCAGGAGCACCACCATACACGGTGTCGGTACCACCGCCCTGCCGACCGACGTAAAAGGAGTCGCCCCCGCCACCGGAGCCATAACCGGAACCAGAGCCGCCTTTCCCGCCAAACATGAGGTCCTCTCCCGCGCCGCCGTACAGGCTGTCGTTGCCAGAGCCGCCGAAGATAACATCGTCACCGTCATCGCCGCAGATAATGTCGTCGCCGGATCCACCGCTAATGGTGTCATCGCCATCGTTTCCGCGGATGACATCATCGCCCGATCCGCCGTAGATCAGGTCATCGCCTTTACCGCCGGAAATGCTGTCGTCACCCTTTTGACCGTAGAGGGTGTCGTTCCCGTTACCCCCCAGAACAACGTCATCTCCGGAACCGGCCTTGATGTAATCGTCACCATCACCGCCTGCTAGACGGTCATCACCCTTGCTGCCGTAAATGGTATCATCGCCCGCTTCGCCATAGAGCTTATCCCCAGCACTGCTGCCAGATCCGCTGCCGGAGCCGCTGCCGGAACCTCCGGTTATCTTATCGTTGCCGGCGCCGCCGTAAACAGTGTCTTGCCCCTTGCCGCCGTCGATGGTGTCATCGCCATCACCGCCGTAAATAACGTCATTGCCATCATCACCATCGATATCGTCATTTCCCGCCATACCGAAGACGGTATCATCACCGTCTTTGGCGTTGATGGTGTCACCATTAGAAGTGCCGTTGATGACGTTGTCTTGATCATTACCTCGGATATCGGTCATTTGATGAGCATCCTTTGAACCTAAAAATACTAGGTGTGACTTTGCAGCATGACTGCGAATTTGAAAAACTGGGGTGTAGAGAACTAAACTAATCTATAGCGTGCAGGAAAAAGCGCGCAAGAGCCATGAAATCAGCGGGCCAAGCCAAACGATGCGCAAAAAGGACTTTTATCTCTAATACGTTGATTTTAAACTGAAATAATGCACCATCATAGAATTGTGATACTTTTAAGGCAAAAGAAGAAACGTTTCTATTTCATACACAATAGCAATGAAACACTCCCGCTGTAATCAAAAAGAGGTAGATGCCGGCAGGTTATCCTTTTCGTTCCTAGCTTGATTCATTACACAGCGCCACCCGTACAGGTTGAATATCACGTGAATACGCCAGACCATCCAAACAAAAACCCCAAACCAAAGCGCCCGTCGGCAGATCATGCCGCACAGGCAGCAGAAGCTTTTTTTGGCAAACCCATAGAAAAAATAACCGCCCCCGGAGGGCGGGAAAGGGCGAGCGTCCGGATACATTTTCACGACCAACAGATCATCGCGTCATGGCGCGCTGACCCAAAACGCCGGCTAAGAGAAATTCGTATTCTAGAATATCTTTCACAGGCCGAGGCGGACGTTCCAGCTTTGCTCGGTGTACACGACGGCTGGACATTTCAAAGCGATGTGGGCAGCAGACGTCTGACAAGTGCATTGTTGCGACGGTCGGGCGCTGACAGAGATGACCTTGCTGTTGCGGCAATCGAAAGTCTGATGCGTATAAAGCGGACTATTCAAAAGGACTTCTTGCGCGAGACCCCCTCGATTGCGACCAATCCTGCGTGGGCGATGCGCTTTGCATCCGGACCGCGGCGTCTTGGACAAGCCCTAGATGCCCCTGCCCCCGAAATTGATGAAAACGCGCTCGCACATAGCATTCTAGGCTTGCCCGTAGAATTTGTGAAATGGGACGCCCGACCAGGAAACGCAGCCGTTTCAGATGACGGTAGGATCATATGGTTCGACTGGGAGGATTACGGCCGCAGAATTGGGATGGAGGATGCTGTCTTCCTTGTCGCCGACGAATTCTGGCCGTTTACAGCGGACAAATCGGTCGAACTTCTGGAGCAAACCGGCGTTTTGAAACAGCAAAATAGATCCGTTTTCTTCAGGTTCGCAGCGCTTCAGGCCATACATCGATGTCTCCTCATCGTAGACCAGCAACAAAAGTTCGGTTGGTACGATGCAGATCGCGCCAGACGGTATGATCGCATCGGCGTGACCAAAGAGCTCCTCGCGAACTGTATTAAAAATGCAGAATTTTTCGCAGCTCAGGATCAAAGGACCAAATCTTTGGCGCCCTGGCTTACAAGGCTGAGCACTTCATCGAAGGTGCTGTGAGTTCGAGGTACCGATGACGCGTAGGGATTATGCGCATCGGTGCGCTCGGACTTGTGGCCGCATCATGGCTTCGCACCGGCCCTTACGCAGCTTGGCAGCGTCTAACCATCTACCTGCGGCCAAAGCTCAATGCGTTCAGTGCCCGGGCGCAGCATGACAGCCCCCATCACCAACTGCCGCATATATCGCCTAAAACGATGACGGGTTCCGCCCTGCAACGGCCGCGCCACGCTAGAAATTGCGCTGCTCACCGGAATAGGAGGCGTGAGCCCATACCGTGACGCCATATCGATTTGGATGGCTTGTGCGGGGGCGGACTGCCAGCGCTTGAGCTGGGGGGTCTCTACGATCACGGCGTCTGCGAGCGCCGGCACTTTCGCCGACCGCTCAAGAAGCTTACGCGCCCCTTCGGGCCAAAGGACATAAGCGGCGGCCCCGCTTCGGTCGAGCCACAGCCGCCGCAGGTCTGGCATCTGCGGGTGCGCGGCCCCCAACAGCTTTTTACGGCCGCGTGTTTCAAGGCTCAGGTGTTCTATGCCCGTAATCTGGCTGGCTTGGGCAAGAAACGGGGCGACAGAAGGCATAAGCCACGCGTCATCCTCCAGGATGAGGACCGGCTCGCCCGCTGCGACAACCCGCTGCCACGCAGACCGATGCGACAAAAGGCACGCTTTTTCGACATCTCGTAAAGGTCTTTGCCAGCGGCTCCAATCCAGATCATTCGCAAGGCTTGGCAGCTGCGCCACGCCTATCGCGGGCACCACATCAAGCCCTAAACCCAGCCGTTCAGCCTGGGCGCGCTGAAATGCCAACCGTTGCGTTTCACGGGCAAGATTGATGACAAGCGCGCGCATCAAGCTAACCGCTGAAGTCGCCAGAGAAGACTTTTAGATAGGCGTCCACAATGGCGGATTTGCTAAAATACTGGTCCAGACGCTCACGGGCGCCAGCAACAAAAGTCGCAGCGAGCGTTTTATCATCGCGGATGCGCGCCAAACCTGCCGCAATCGCGTCGTGATCATCGATTTCGGTTACGATACCGTCAATGCCATCCCGCATATACCAATCCGGCCCTTCGGACCGGGTGGCAACGGTTGGCACGCCGACTTTCCAGGCCTCCAAAAGAGTGTTGCCAAGCGGTTCATGGCGCGAGGGCATAACGAAAGCATCGGCGGCAGCCACGACGTGAAATGGCTCGGATACCCAGCCGGTAAAATGAACCCTCTCTGCCATGCCAAGCTCGCGCGCTAACGCCTCAAGGTTGCCGCGTTCCCGACCGTCGCCCAGCAACCATAGATGAGCCCCAGGCAGCTTGGCCACAGCCCGTATCAGCACATCAAACCCCTTGCGCGGCACAAAGCGTCCGCTTGCAGCCACGACAAAAGCGTCCTCGGGCGTGTTCAGGCTGGCGCGGTCAATCGCGACCGGCGTAATGTCCCGTGCAAAGTTTGAGATTGTCAGCACAGGCTTGGTCCAGCCAAGATCCCGACACCGCGTTGCAATGCCGGGCAGATTACCGACAAGCAGGTCGCATTTGCCAAAATGCTTGAGGTTTTGCGGAAAGTCACCCATCCGAGCGAGCTTTACAGTATCAGGCCAGCTGTGCAAAAGCCGGCCCGCCCGTGGCATCCATGCCATTACCGCGTCTGGCTTCCAACTTTTCACCCAACGGTCAGCTTGATAATGCGCGACAAGCGACATCGGCGAGATGCGGCTGAAATTATTGCGTATCACCGGACCAAGCGGGGATATCTCTGGCTCCCAACTGCGGTTAGGCCGGATAATAAAACGCTGCTCGACGCCGCGCTCGGCAAAGGCATGGGCTAGGTTCACAAAGAACCGTTCGGCGCCACCTTCTTTGCCAAAGTGAATGTGGAGAACCCGTGGCTCCCTGGTCTTGGCCGCGGTCACGTGCGCCATCCTTCGCGCCGTCTATGCCGCGCCAAAGCAAGGCGATACCTCAGCGCGTAACGTGCGCGGTGCAGAAATTGAACGAAACCGCCGCGACGCGCTGTGCGCCGCGCCCGTCCGACTGTTCCGGTAACGGTCTGCTGATCCCCAAGAACCACAGGCGGCGGCAAAACCAAAGCGACCCGCAGCCCGGTTTCCCAGACGAATTTTTGGTCTTCATCTACGGGACGGAAAAACGGCAAGGCTTGGGCAACCAAACGCGCAGCCGCGCTTTTGGTGAGCGCATAACCTATCAGACAGGTTGGCACACGGTAGGGCGTGCCGATCAAGACATCATCAAGCAATGACCGTGGGCCACAAAGCTCCACATCTTTATCCAGCGTGAACAGTTTGGTCATATCCCAGTCGCCAGCTGTGTCGACGCTCAGCGCCCTTAAAACGGGCCCGAGCTGCGATGTTGCGTCGAAATCATCTTCAAAGATAAATCCGCCTGCGGCGTCACCGTCTGCAATGCGCTGCCACGCCGCTATATGCGACAGGTAACACCCGATTTCAGCCGGCACCAACGGATGACGGCCCTCTTTGGCATTGCGCATGGCGTCGTAGGTTCGGGCAATCTCGGCCTCGGTCAAGGCCCAGCCGTTCACGCCTTCGACCCGCTCGAAGGCAATGCCCTGTGCGGTCATAATTTTAGTGACCGCGTCAAGACGGGCGGTGTTGTCAGCAAGGTTAATCACATAGGACGGCCACATCTTATGCGTTCCCGCTTGACTGGAGGTTCTCGTGAACGCGTGCCGCATCGGTGCATGCGCGGGCGCGACTATCCACAACCATCGCCTGATCTGCGGCCTTAGTCATATCAATCATTACTGTGATCCAATCATCATCCATACCGTCGACGCGACGCAAATATTATCGACGCTGTGCCCACAAATAATTTTGATCGTGCAGCAGCGGCTTTGCCGTCAAGATATCAAGCAACATTGCTATATGTAACCACATCGATGGCAAGGGTCCATACGTGTCCGATTGAGGGTGCAGCGGTGAGAGTTACGACCTGTCAGGCTGGTTTAATCATAGCGTATTGCGAGGGGTTACCTTGGGCTGAACAGACCGCGCAGCAGAGGGCGCAATACCCGGCCCGCTCTCCTACCAACCCTGCATCGCGCATTTTTCAGCTTACGGCTATCCCGCCAGCAAGTTCTTTTTTCATAACGATGTACCTTCCGACGGTCAGCCTCAGCCACATAGTTGAACCTCCGGCAGCACAGATGCAGAGACTGTGTTTAGGGACACGAAGGTGTTCCATTGGATATCGAAACAGTTTACGAAGTCAGCTGTTTGGTGCCTAAGTTTTCATTGTGCAGTAGCTATCCTTGAAAAATGTTATATTGGGTGCTTTTTTGGAAAGAGACACGATATGACAGCTCCGTGGCAGGAATACCTAAACCATGTCAGCGGCCCTCTATCTTTCGATAAACGCATTCTCTGCCTGTTTCTAATCCATAACGAGGCACATCTGCTCCCCGATCTCTTCGCGCACTATCGCGCCATGGGGGACATGCAGTTCGTCGTAGTGGACGACCGTTCAACCGATGAAACCCCCGATATCCTTGCGCGCGAACCCGATGTCACCGTCTTTGCGCCCCAAGAGGGTTCCACCTATGCAAAGGATAAACGCGCCTGGCGCGGGACCCTTCTAGATGGGCTCTCAGAGGGCAGATGGTGCCTGAGCATTGATGTGGATGAACGACTGGTCTGGCGCGGCTACCCGCAGCGCTCTCTTGCGACGCTCATCGACGACATGGATCGCAAAGGCGCGCAGGCCTTAATCGCCAGCATGCTCGACATGTATGCTGACCGCCCGATCGCCGAACATATGGCGGGCCCCCGCCCGCTTGGGGAATCTTTTGACCACTATGACGACCCACGGAAAGATCCCTTTGCATACAGCTCGGCCCTGATGCCGCGACGTTTCCGCGAAAAATTCCCCCTGCCCAATACGATGCTGATGGGCGGCATGCGCGAGCGCCTTTTTGGGAGTTACACCGCCGGCCCGCTGGCGCGGTTGCTTCAACGCGATGCGCTGAAGCAACCGCGCCACCTGCCCCCGATCTGCCTTCCTCTTGCAGCGCTCGCCAAGAAACTTTCTACCCCGCACGGCGCAACGCCGCCCATGAACCAAACCAAAGTACCATTGGTGAAGTGGCGCACCGGCCTGCGCTACAATGGTGGCGCGCATCACCTTTCGCTCCCCCTCCGGCCTGCGTCAGAATACGGCGTCCTTCTACATTACCCGATTACCCGCGGGGTCGAGGGGATCAATTATACCGCCACCCGTGGCCAACACGCCCATGGCTCTGCCCATTACCACACGATGGGGACCTCGGCATCGCTGAGCGCATTGAACCCTGTTTACAACGGCACGTCCCGTCTTACTGACTTCTCGGCCCTTGCCCCCTTTTTCGGAGATCCAAACCAGTAAAATCTCGGGTCCGCAGCTTTAAAGATTGGGGACAGTCTGGCTAGTGCGTTGATAAAATTCCAACCAAAATGTCGACAAAGCTAGGGGTGCCTTACGGCTACAGGCACCGACCTAGATTTCAGTACCTTTTTTTATTCCCAGTGGGTTGTCACACAGGCTTCTCATTCTATTTTTGCCTAATCGGTGCCGCCAGAGCGACGTACAGACTTGGGACAGGGAAGGTAAGACCACCATGAGCAACCTCCGTTCGGAGCGTCGGCAGGAACATCTGTCCGATGTAGATTGGCCTTCCGTATTTAATCGGCTTCACGAGGGGTTGGTGATTGCTGAAGTCGTTCACGAAAGCGACAATGAGGTCAATTGGCGGTACCTCCATGTGAACGAAGCGTGGTCGCAGCTTACAGGGCTGAGTTCGCAGGGCATTGCGGGAAAGCTCGTCACAGAGGTTATTCCCGGTGTAGAAAAACATTGGCTTGAAGGGTTCGCTCGGGTCGCGATCGTTCAGCAGCCTCAAACTTTTGTTGGCCCTGTTTCAGAGCTCGGGCGCACCTACGATATTCGCGCATTCCCCGTCAGCGAAAATCGCTTCGGTTTGTTGTTTTTTGACGTCACCGAACGCGAACAGAACGAGCTGCGTTTGAAAGAACGTGCGGTTGAGCTGGAAAATAAGATCAAGGCTGAGCTAGGCGCTAGAGCCAAGACGTGGGACGTTTCCCCGGACATCCAAGTCGTCTCAAATCACCTTGGAATCTTCGAGCAGTGTAACCCGGCGATGACAGCGGTCTTGGGCTGGACGCAACAAGATCTTGCATCTACCCCCTTCCCAGATCTTGTTCACCCCGATGATCTTGAAGACACGCTTCAAGCGTTCGAGGCTTGCAAGAACAACCAGCCTGTTCTTCGTTTCGTCAACCGGTACCGCCACCGGAACGGCGGCTATCGCTGGCTGTCGTGGGTTTCAGTGCCTAACGATGGCAAAATCTATGCCACCGCACGAGACATCACCGAGGAAATGGCGCGGGAAGCCGAGCTGGAACTCCGCCGCGCCGAGCGCAGCAAGCTGTGGTCCGCGTCGCCTGATCTTCACCTTATCCTTTCCCTTGAAGGCCGCTATCTTGAGGCAAGTGACGCTTGGGAGAGACAGCTGGGATATGCGCCAGCCGATCTAAAGGGTATGCTGTTTGACACGCTCATTGCCGAAGAGGACAAGGCTTACGCGCACGACCTTTTCGCTGGGTTGTCGGAAACCGGGAAAGTCGATCATTCTGAAATCAGGATAGTAGACACGCAGGGCAATCGGCATTGGTACGGGTGGACCGCTGTTGTTAATGGCGGGGTGATATTTGCAACAGGACGCAATGTCGACGAGCGTCGCAGGCAGGAAGAACAGCTTAGGCAGACCGAAGAGGCGCTGGCGCAATCCCGCAAGATCGAGACTTTGGGACAGCTTACCGGAGGCGTCGCGCACGATTTCAACAACTTACTTGCCGCCATCCAGTCTAGCCTGCACCTCTTGCAAAAACATGCGAGCAATGAGAGCGATCAAGCAAATGCCCTGCTGCAAAATGCGCTCGCAGGTGCGGATCGCGGGAAGCGGCTCGTTCAGCATATGCTTGCCTTCGCAAAGAAACAGGAACTTGCGCCTAAGGCTGTAGACCTACAAAGCATTCAAGACATGGACCAGCTTCTGCGCAGCTCTGTTGGACCCGGGATCGAGATATCGTACAACTTCGCACCTGATCTGCCTGCGGCTATGGTCGATATGGGTCAGCTGGAGATGGCGATACTGAACCTCGCAGTGAACGCACGAGATGCACTTGACGGCCAAGGCCAGCTATCAGTGAATGTCAAGAAGCTGGAAAACGACGCACCAGCGGATTTGCTTGACGGAGACTATTTGTCCATTTCGGTTATCGACGACGGACCGGGAATGGATGCCCAGACCCTATCCCAAGCCACCGAGCCTTTTTTCACGACAAAAGGCGTGGGCAAAGGTACGGGGCTTGGTTTGAGCATGGTTCACGGCCTTGCCAAACAGTCTGGCGGAGCATTTAGGCTTAAAAGCGCTCCGGGCCAAGGTACGACCGCGGAAATCGTGCTTCCGAGTTTGAGCAAAGAAGCAATTATCGTGAACGAGCAAGAGCCATCGCACCAGTCTGCCCCCTCCCCTCTTGATAGGGATCTTCGGATACTTGTCGTCGACGATGACTGTCTTGTTCTGATGGGAACGGTCGCCATACTCGAGGATATGGGACATGATGTTTTGGATGCTACGAACGGTGATGATGCGCTCTCTATTCTTGCGGAAAATTCGGATATCGACCTTGTCATCACGGACCAAGGCATGCCCGGAATGACCGGCGTTCAGCTTTCAGAGAGGATTGCGGCGCACAAACCGGACCTACCCATTATCCTTTGCACTGGCTACGGCGAATTGCCGGAGGGGTCCTATCGTTACATGGCAGCACGCCTCGCAAAGCCGTTCGCGGACAGTCATCTCGGCGACGTAGTTGCCAAGGCGCTCGCTTCCGGCTCACAGTTGAGCCAAGGTAATCGTGATGGGTGAATTGAGCGCTGCCTTCTGTGTGAGCTGCCTTCTGTGTGAAGCGTGATCCGTCAGGAGGCCACGTTGAAGGATAACCCTGCCCTTTTGGATAATTCAGGCGAGCACCTGGACCTTCTGCTTGCAACGTCTGAAATCGGAATTTGGGAGTTGGACGCCGTAACGGGCACGGCACTGCGAAATTTGCGACATGACCGGATATTTGGATATGACAGTCTGCTTCCTCATTGGAGCGCAGAGATCTTCCTTAAGCATGTCGTAGAAGAAGACCGGGAGCGGGTAAACGCCCTGTTGACCGCGTCCCTGAATGATCGGAAATCATGGTCCTTTGAGACGCGCATACAGCGCGCGGACGGCGTGGATCGCTGGATCAGCGCAAAGGGGATGCCAAAGTTTTCGGATAAAGGCGAGATCACCAAGTTTATTGGCCATGTCATCGATATTACCGAGACAAAGCAGAACGAGGATCGCCTCAGACTGCTATCAAACGAGCTCAACCACCGCGTTTCGAACACCTTTACGATCATGAACGCCATGATCCGTCAAACGTCAAAGAAGAATGATACTGTTGAGCAGTTCGCAAACACACTGGTAGAGCGTTTGGCGGCCCTTTCCCGTTCAAATAAAGTCCTGATCGCTAAAGAGGCCGAGCGCTCAAGCCTGTCCGAAATATTGAAAATGCAGATGGATGTGTTCGCCGACTGGCAAACCCGTATTTCTGTGACTGGCAACACAAGCGTCTGGTTCTCGGGTGAGGCATCCGAGGCCCTAGCTATGATCTTTCACGAGCTGCTGACAAATGCGTTGAAACACGGGGCGCTCTCGGTCGCGGCAGGCAAGGTTTCAGTATCCATCACCAGTGTCGGACGCGAGTGTCATATCAGATGGGCAGAGTCTGATGGACCAACTGTTGCTGCTGAACGCAGCACTGGCATCGGCTCAACAATCCTGCAAAATTCCCTGCGGGATGAAGGCACTGTAAAGCTCGATTTCGCACCTCAAGGTTTGATATGTGACATCGTCATCAAAGACAGCTTTCAACGGGAAACGTCGGACAAACCTACGCCTGCAGCTACGAGGACGCGAGAGCAAGGCCTCGGGGGTGTCTCTTTCTCGGGCCAAAGGATATTGGTTATTGAAGATGATCCAATCATCGGTCTGGACATCGCAGATATCCTTGAGACTCGAGGCGCGACAGTGAGCGGGCCGTTCACGTCCGTGGCGAATGCGCTGGAAGCTATGCGTGAAATCCCAGACGCCGCACTACTTGATGTGAATCTCGGTCATGAGACGACCGATGCCATAGCGTTGCAGCTCTCTGAGCTGTCAGTCCCGTTTCTAATTCTAAGCGGTCAGGATAGGTCAGATTTGGGAAGTGCCTACAATGGAGCATCCATCATCAGCAAACCGTTTAGAGAACAAGACCTTGTGAACGAACTCTACCGGATTGTTTGTTAAGACTAAGCTTGCTGCAATGGATGTCGGTCCAAAGCGCCGTTCTTGACCTGTCGAAAAGCGGCATATCCATCCGGCAGTACAACCAAGACAATGCCGCTCAATGCATCGTATGCTCCGAGCTGGACCTGACCTGCCCCCGACGCCCCCTCATTTATGATGAGGGTTTGCGGGTTTTGTGAAGCTGCACAGCAGTGCAATCTGACACCGTGAAAGTCAGCTCGGAATCGCACGCGAATGATTTTATGACGGGCGCAGAGCGGTCCTTCGCTGCAGTAACAAACGATGTCCGCTTCCTCGTTCCCGAGCAGTCAAAAATTATCGCAGATTCCAACCGGCGCAGGACCAATCCGGCTCAGAACGCTAGACTTCCACATCCGGCAACCGACTATTTCCCAATCATCATTTAGTCAGTCTCGGAAGTACAAGGGCGTCGCCCACTTTTCGCCTCACATGCCTGAAACCTGATCACGAAAGCCGTAGCGACGGTTCCGATGGCGACAGTGAGGTAGTTTTATTCGTATCGGAGTAAGGCAAAATGCAGCTTGAGCTGCTGCTCTCCCCAGCCATTATGTAATTATTAGTAATATTTTTTGCGGCATATGTCGGGATTAACTACGTATTTTGGACAAATTAGTATTACAAATATTGACACATATGTCGCGCGGGTATAGCTCTTTGCCTAAGGCTTCGGGAGGAGCAGGCTAGAGATCTTCGAAAGTTCCGGACCCTGAGCGGTATCGCTGCAAAGGGAAGGAAATATCTACAAAGCCCTATTTTTCTCGAAGTGCAAAACTCTACACCAGGGGAAGAAGTAATGAACGAATACAACCTGTCTGACGAAACCCGCGACAAATTACGCAAGGTCTCGACAGCCTCTGTGGCTACCGCGCTTTACAAGCGGGGATTGCGCAATCAGTTCGTACAGGGCGTCACGCCGGTAGAGCGCAAGGCAGTGACCATGGTGGGGCAGGCTTTTACGCTGCGCTACATCCCGGCGCGCGAGGATCGCAACCCAATCACCGTATTCCGCAATCGTGACCACAAACAGCGTGTCGCCGTAGAGACTTGCCCCGAGGGGCATGTGCTGGTGATGGACGCGCGTAAGGATTGCCGCGCTGCAACAGCTGGTTCGATCCTTATTACACGGCTGCAGCACCGCGGTGTTGCAGGTGTGGTATCCGATGGCGGCGTGCGCGACGCGGCTGGCATTGGCGCGCTGGATATGCCCGCCTATTTTGCGCGGCCTTCCGCCCCTACGAACCTGACCCTGCACGAGGCGATCGATATCAATGTTCCGATCTCTTGCGGTGATGCAGCAGTCTTTCCTGGCGATGTGATGCTGGGTGATGGCGACGGTGTCATGGTTATCCCGGCGCATCTCGCAGATGAAATCGCGGACGAATGCAGCGAAATGGAAGCCTATGAGGATTTTGTTCTCGAGCAGGTCAATGATGGCGCGGGGATCATCGGCCTCTACCCCGGTACCGACGACGATAGCATCGTGAAATTCAACGCATGGCGTAAAAAGGCAGGACGATAAATATGACATTCACACCACATGGCGACCATCTGATTGCTGGCAAGCGCGTGAGCGCTGAAGCCAAATTCTCCTCCGCACCGGCCAGCGGCGCGGCCTTCGAATACTCGGCCGGTTCGCCCGAGCTGGTCGCAGAGGCCTGTGCTGCCGCACATGCTGCCTTCCCTGAATTCGCAGCCACCTCACGCGAAGAGCGGGCCGTGCTGCTGGAAACCATCGCCGATGAGATCGACGCCCGTGGCGCTCAGATCACAGAGATCGGCGCCGCTGAAACCGGCCTGCCCGATGCGCGGCTTGAGGGCGAGCGCGGCCGCACCACTGGTCAGCTGCGTTTGTTCGCAACTCATATTCGGGATGGTGCCTACCTCGACCGCCGCCACGACACCGCCCTGCCGGATCGCCAGCCGCTGCCGCGCCCTGATCTGCGGATGATGCAACGCCCCATCGGCCCGGTTGCCGTGTTTGGCGCTTCGAACTTCCCTCTCGCTTTCTCCACCGCTGGTGGCGACACCGCTGCGGCGCTGGCAGCGGGCTGTCCAGTCGTGGTCAAAGGCCATGGTGCGCACCCCGGTACCGGCGAGATTGTCGGCGATGCCATCGTTGCGGCGCTGGCCAAACTTGACATGGACGGCGGCATCTTCAGCTTCGTGCAAGGCGGCAGTCGCGCGGTGGGTGAGACGCTTGTGACCGATCCTCGGATCAAGGCCGTTGGCTTTACCGGCAGCCTTGGCGGCGGGCGCGCGCTGTTTGACCTTTGCGCTAAACGCCCCGAGCCGATCCCGTTCTTTGGCGAGTTGGGCAGTGTCAATCCGATGTTCGTACTGCCGAAGGCTGCAGCCGCGCGGGGCGCCGACCTGGGCACCGGCTGGGCCGCGAGCCTGACCATGGGCGCGGGCCAATTCTGCACCAATCCCGGCATCGCGATCGTGGTAGACGGGCCAGAAGCGGATGCCTTCGTGAACGCTGCCAGCGAAGGTCTGAAAGCTGTGGCCGCCCAAACCATGCTGACCGATGGCATGGCCGATGCTTACCGTGACGGCGCGCGACGCGTGTCCGAAGGGGCTGGCGTGAAATCGCTGCTGACCAGTACCTGCGAGGGCCGATCCGCTGCGCCCTATCTGTTCGATGTTTCGGCCGAAGATTGGATGACCAACGAAGAGCTGGCGGAAGAGGTGTTTGGCCCGCTGGGTCTGGTGATCCGGGTCAAGGACGCCGAGCAGATGCAGGCGGTGGCCGCCAATTTCAAAGGTCAGCTGACGACGACGCTGCAAATGGACGACGGTGACATCGATCTGGCGCGCACGCTTCTGCCTGTGCTTGAGCAGATGGCCGGACGGGTGCTTGCCAATGGCTTCCCCACCGGTGTCGAAGTGGCGGACACGATGGTCCATGGCGGACCTTATCCGGCCTCGACCAACTTTGGCGCGACATCTGTCGGCACCCTGTCGATTCGGCGGTTCCTGCGTCCTGTCTGTTACCAAAACTTGCCGGAGGCGCTGCTGCCTGCCGATCTTAGGGCAGATTGACAAAGAAGGCGCACAGACAGCCCGCCGTCCCTATGTCGGCGGGCTGATCCGAACTTTTGGGGAGTGACTTTACACCTTATGCGGAACGCGCCGTCTGAATAGAGATTTACGACCATTTATAAATGAATTTGGCAGTATGTGTATTTATTCCGAACAAATATTGCACATAAATAGGTGAATTAGGACGGTTTATCAGGCATATTTGTGTTGATTTGTAAAATATCACTGCATAATGTGACTAAAGCTTCAACGGCCACGGCCCCATGGGCAGACACCCGGTGAAGCAATAGGCCAAGGCGAAAGGGGAGGATCGCATCGACCGTATCGGAGGCACAGCTTTCGTGTTTCCGAGCGCAAGACAAAGACGGGACTGGTGCACGTCGTGCCTGCACCGCCACCAGAACCGGTAGCCATGCGATAGCCGATCTATCTGGCCCCATGGCGCAGCCCACCAACGACAATGCTGACCAACAGTCAGAATGCCGAGCCGGCAAAGCGCAGCTTTTCCGGACCAGTCGGCGCACGCATGACGCCAGACTCCGTCTGGCCCACGACATCTGTAGAGGAGGAACAGATCTATGTTTTACAAAAGCTTGAAAGCCACATTTGGTATTGCGCTTGGCGCAGCCGTTCTGGGTACAACCGTCGCGGCGGCGGAGTTCCCGGCCCGTGATATCCGTCTGATCGTGCCATGGCCTGCTGGGGGCGGCGCTGACGCGATCTCGCGCAAGATCAGCAACATCGCCGAGCAGGACTTGCCCAAATCCATCTATGTGGAAAACATCGCCGGCGCAGTCACCGCCACCGGGCTGATCCAGATGACCAACGCGCGCCCTGATGGACACACGGTCGGCGTGCTGACCTATGACAGCATCATCACCCTGCCCCGCGGCGAGATGGTGCCGGGCTATTCGCTGGACAAGATGAAGCCGATCGCCCGCATCACCTCTGAGGCCGACGCCATTGTCGTCTCCAAGCATTCGGGCATCGAAAGCTACGAGGACCTGATCTCCCGCGCCAAGGAAAACCCTGGCCAAGTGCGGGTCGGCGTGGCCCCCAAGGGCTCTGGTCCGTATCTCTCGGCAATGCAGCTGGAAAAACTGCTCGACGTGGATTTCAACGTCATCACCTATGCGGGCTCGTCCAGCGCCGAAGCCGAAGCGCTGCTTTCGGGTGAGTTGGATGCGGCCATTTCGAGCCTTGGCGACTTCAGCGGCATCCTGGCCTCGGGCGATGCCAAGGGCGTGGTGGAGCTAACTTCGGTGCAGAACGCCACCTACACCGATGTGCCGACCTTGAAATCCAAAGGCCACGACCTGCAAACCGGCAGCTTCATCGTGCTCGCGGCTCCGGCCAACACCCCCGATGAGGCGGTCGAAACCTTGGAGGCCACCTTCAAGGCTGCCTACGACAGTCCCGAGTTCAAAGACTGGCTGGCGCAAATTGGGGTGACCGCCGATTGGTTGGGCTCGGATGAAGTTGTCGGTTGGATCGACGAATTGCAGACCAAGACGTTCACGCTGATGGACGAACTGAACCTGTAACCCTCATGCCCCCATGTCTCCGGCTCGACGGGTTGGAGACATGGTTTCGGCGCGGCCAGCGATACGACGTGACCGCTGGCCAACCGCTGTTTTACCTCATTCGAAGTCGAAGTCGAAGCCACCGGCACGCGGGGCAATGCACCCCACCGCACCGAAAGCCGGCTTGTGCGGGCGACCCCTCACACCCATCCTTGGAGAAGACGATGCTCATTAATAGGCAATTGGTATTTCTGTACGTCACTCTTGCAGTGTCCATTGGTTATCTGGTTACGGCCCTGAACATAGGCGCGCCGATTAGCGACGGCGGGCTGACACCTGCTTTCTTTCCGATTCTTGTGGGCGCAGCAGCGATTGTCTTTTGCAGCCTCCTGATCGTGCAGGCGCTGCGGGCCGAGCCAGAGACCGCACCAGCCGATCAGAAGCGCAGCTACACCCATGTCTGGGTGGTGGTGGCGATCTTCTTCTACATCGTGGCATTCAAGCCGTTGGGTTACTTCGTTTCATCCGGCCTTTTTGTCTTTGCGCTGATCCTGTTGTTTTCGCCCTTCGAGAAACTGGTCCTAAAGGCCATCATATCAGCGGCAATCGTCGGGGTCGCCTTTGTCATGTTCCAGCAATTGTTCGGGGTTCGCCTCCCGACCCTGTGGGGTTAAACCATGGACTTCATCTTCCTCGTTTTCAGCAGTTTTTCCCTGCTGGCCGACCCGGTCAACTTTACGTATGTGATCCTCGGCTTCGTGATCGGCACGATCTTTGCCGCCATTCCGGGCTTGACCGCGACACTGGCGATGGCGCTCTTGCTGCCCTTGACCTACACGCTCAGCGTTGAGACCGCGCTGATGGCCTGTGCCAGCATCTATATGGCCGGCATGTGTGGTGGGTCAATTACCGCCACTACGATCAACATTCCCGGCGCGCCGTCCTCCATGATGACCGCGCTTGACGGCTATCCCATGCAACAGCAGGGCAAAGGCGCGCTGGCGCTTGGCCATGCCGCATTGGGCTCGATGATCGGCGGCGCAATCGGGGCGCTATTGCTGATTGCGCTCGCCCCTTTCGTGGCCGAACTGTCGCTTTTGGTAAAAACCACGGGCAAGTTTTCGCTGCTGGCCTTTGCGATCATCGTCGTGGTGATCGCTCAGCGCGGGCGCATTCCGCAGGCAGGGCTTGCTGCTTGCATCGGTCTGATGCTCGCTACGGTTGGGCTTGACGCAATGGAGCCGATCACCCGCTTCACCTATGGCTATTCCAGCCTGACCGCCGGGATCGACTTGATGCCGGTGATCATCGGCACCTTTGCCATCGCCGAAGTGCTGACCCAAGCAGTCACGCGGGCCGATATCGGTGCCGCCGCCGCAGCCGCAGCGGACAAGGTCAAGATCCGCCGACGGGATTTTCTGCCCCCATTGTCAGACATTCGCAAAATCGGCTTTGGTTGCTACGTCAAATCCAGTCTGATTGGCTATTTCGTCGGCACCCTGCCGGGCGCAGGTGGCTCGATGGGGTCGTTCCTCGCCTATACCGAAACCGTCCGCACCTCGAGCGAGCCCGAGACCTTTGGCAAGGGCAACCCCAAGGGCATTGCCGCGTCCGAAAGCGCCAACAATGCGGTCTGCGGCGGGGCCATGGTGCCGATGCTCACCTTCGGAATTCCCGGCGATCCGATCACCGCCATCATGCTCGGCGTTCTAGTGATCAACGGCATCCAGCCCGGGCCACAGCTGATGGCGGATCAGGCCGGGCTTATTGCCCCGATGCTGGCCGCGCTACTGTTCAGTGCCGTGGTGTTGATCCCACTGACGCTGTGGTTGATCGGGCCCTATTTCATCAAGATCGTCACGGTGCGCAAGGATGTGCTTTACGCCGTGATCGCGCTTCTGGCCGTGGTGGGCAGCTATGTTTCCACCTATTCGACCTTTCAGATGTTTATGGCACTGGCCATGGGGGTCTTGGCCTTCTACCTGCGCCGCAATGGCTTTCCGGTGATCACCATGTTGCTGGGCTATATTCTCGGGCCGAATCTGGAGGAGTTCCTGCGCCGCTCTCTAGCGCTGTCGAACGGCGACCCAACGACCTTCTTTACCAATCCCGATAGCCTATTCTTTGTCGTGCTCACGCTGGTTTTCTTCTACTTTTTAGTGATCCGAAAACCGACAAAGGCCCCAGCCGTCGGCACTGCAAAATAGCGACTCGGCCTTTGACCGTCCCTTTCGACAGGGGCGGTCAGTCATATTGCAGTCGCGCGCGCGCCACCCCTGTCTTTTACTCAAACGCGGGCTATAAAGAACACACCGCACGTCCGGCATTAAGCAAGGAGATCACGTTGTCAGAAACAAGGCGGCCCTCACTGGCAGATCAAGTATATGATCAGCTCCTGACCAAGATCCTTGAAGAAGAGTATCCAGTACACAGTCGACTGCCGACCGAAGAGGTGCTGGCCGAAAACTTCGGTGTGTCGCGACCAGTGGTGCGCGGAGCGCTGTCGCGCCTGCGCGACGATGGCATCGTACAGTCGCGCCGGGGATCGGGAAGCTACGTACTGCGCCGTCCCGATCGCGAGTTGATCAGTTTTGTGCCACTTGAGTCGGTCTCGGATGTCCAACGTTGTTACGAGTTTCGCATCGAGGTCGAAGGGGCTGCGGCCGCTTGGGCGGCGCGGCGGCGCGATGACGAGGATATTGCGGCGATGGATGCGGCTTACCTGGAAATGGAGCAAACCTATCAGCAAAACGCCCCGGGCGTAGAGGCTGACCAGCGTCTTCATCTGGCAATCGCCCGCGCAGCCAAGAACCCGTTCTTTTCTTCAGTACTGGAATCCTTGAGCGAACAGATTGCTTATGGCGTCAAACTATCGCGTTCCCTGACCCTGCTTGATGCCCCGGTCAGGCAGGAGCTGGTGCTGGCAGAGCACCGTGCCATACTCGACGCGATCCGCCTACAACAGCCCGAAGTGGCGCAGGCTACGATGCGCCACCACATCACCGCTGCGAAAGACCGGATGTTCGTAGACCAGCAAGAGAATTAACGAGATAGGTATCGCCTGGTTTTCTACGGAAATGACACAGGACTTCTGCCAAGAAAGCATAAATTCAATAAGGAGCGTTGCAGAGATATTTTCACATCTGTTGGCATTTGGCGGTCTCAGGATCCGATCTAGGGAATACATTCGGGTAAAGGCTCGCATCTTGCCCATCGTGGCTAAGGTCAGCAACAAACCCGTTATGATCGATGCTACACTTTTCGCAAACCTCAGCGTCGCTGAGCAAAGTTAGCCTTCTGAGCAAGGAATAACCGCTTTTTACGCCCAGATGATAGCGCCGGCGATAACGCCCTAGAAAGCGCCGGCGATAACGCCCTAGAAAGCGCCGCTTATTCCAGAAAAGGTCATGTCGCTTGCGACTATCACAAACGTCGGCGCTGGCGTCTCTAATTGGGTGGGTTTCGTGAATGCAGCCGAAAGTGAGCCATATTGGTACTTAGCCCTCAGGTTTCCAATCAGGCTGGGTTGCAAATGAGACGACCTCTTTTCCGAGTTGATCCCAATGGGGTTTGTCGCGCTCAAATATGACAACCTCAACGTCCAATCCACTGGCATCGTCCATCGTGCCAAGCGTGAACGTCAGATGATCTTCTAATCGGGTATTCTTTCCATAAACTGGACTACCGCAATTCGAGCAAAAGGCCTTAGTAACCTCTGAATCCTTTCCGGATGAGTACTTGAATTCGCTCAGTTTTCCGCTCACGCTCACGGCCTCTGACTTGAACATGGCACCTACTGTATGACCTGTTCCGCTTAGGCGGCGACACTCTTCACAATGACATTGCGCAACGACGATTGGCCGCCCTTCAGCAATATATGTGACTTCGCCGCAAAGGCATTTCCCAAGGTATTTTATCATGGGTCGAATACTACAGAGCCAACCAAGTTGCGCAACCACGCAACCGCTCCACAAAGGACCGCTTGTTGAACGGATCACCGCAGTGCTGGGGCACAAGGCGAACGGCAGCTTCTCTAATTGGGTGTTTGGGTCAAGCTCATTTTCCTTCTTTCTTTCGGGTCTTTGTCACTCATCCGGGTCACGCTTCTCTTCGCAGTCTGGTTGATGCCGTGATGGCACCGCTGCACGCATATGTCGGATCGGACGTGGAGAGCCTTGCTTTGAGACGCGCTTCAAGATGCGCAGCAGACATTTTCGGCTTTTCCCACGAACCTCGTCCGGTGAGGGACGACCCCGTCAGGTTGGTGATGGCGTTTTAGATCATGCTTTGCCTCCCACCTGATCCTGACGGAATTCCGTGCCATCAATCCACATCCGGTGGAGCAAGACGGCGAGTTTGCGTGCGACAGCCACAACGGCGCGGCGACGTCCCTTGGTGCGCATCAACCGCATGCCCCACGATTTGATCTGAGACCCGGCCATCGTTCGCATGAGCAAAGCGTTGGCCGCGGCGTACAAAGTTGCGCGGACGTCTCTGTCCCCCGCTTTCGATATGCGGCCAGGATTGTCGTGCTCACCAGACTGGTATCGTCGCGGTGTCAGCCCAAAATGCGCGCCAACAGTGCGAGATCGTTTGAAGCGCGTCGGATCGTCCACAGCGGCTTTGAAAGTCAGGGATGCAATCGGACCAACGCCTGGGACCGTCATCATCCGCATGCACACCTCATCATTACTGGCAGCGCGTTTGACGCGCCGATCCAGTTCCAGAAAGTGCTGATACAAAACCACACGTGCGTCCAAGAGTGGCACCAAAGCGTGGGTCAGAACTTCATCCATCTCGATCAACGGTCGCACGACACCGTCAAAACTGCCGTGCTTCACGGTCATGGGCAGGCGAATGCCAAAGATCTTCAACAGCCCACGAACCTCATTGGCGAGGTCCATCGTCTTCTTCAAAAGCGCTTTGCGGGTGCTCAGCAATGCACGGACGCCATGCGCTTCGCGGCTCTTCATGTGAACAGGGCTGAACCAACCGGTGCGCAGTACTTGCGCGATGCCGCGTGCGTCATTTTTGTCTGTCTTGTTGCGCATTGCCGACAGCGCTGCATTCACCTGACGTGCTTCCATGCAGACAACGTCAAAACCTTCCGCTTTCAGGCCATGGAACAGATGCTGGCTCATGGTGCCGGCTTCAAAACCAACCCGTTCAATCGGATGGGGAAACGTTCCAAGATACTCAGCGATGTCGCTGACCTCGCATGGCAGCTCTCGCTCAAGCAATACCTTTCCCTTGCCATCAACAATGCAAAGCGCACAGGATCGCAGCGACACGTCTATTCCGGCAAAATATTCCATTTCTCATCTCCCTTGTTCACAGTAATCCTGTGATCTCATCGGGAGCTCGACCTCAGAACAGAGGCCAGCCCAATTACGTATGCTTTGGGCCGTTCGCGACATATTACCATCTCCCAGTGTAACAAAAATAGCTCCCGTTTCACCCGTTATAATTCAAGCGAAGGCCTGGTGCCTTCCAGCGCGCGCCATAAAGACATCCCGTTCCTGAAGCCGTAATCCATGCATCGCTCATACCCTCACCGCCAAAGCAAATGTTTGTGGTATAAATGTTTGTGGTATAGGGGTCCCCCTCCACCTCGACGAATTCGACTTCGCCGCTTTCGGGGCACACAATGCTGATCCCGCCCCTATATTAGCCGGCTCCTGAACGCTGACGGCATTGACCTGAGCCCCTAAAACTCCTCCAAATTTGTGTAGAGTCCGCCCAACAAAAGGACGGACAAATGAAGGCGAGATTTACGGACGAACAGATCATAGCGATGATCAAGGAACAGGAATCTGGCGAGAAGACTGCCGATGTATGTCGGCGGCATGGGATCAGTTCAGCGACGTTCTACAAATACAAATCGAAGTACGGCGGCATGGAGCCGTCTGACGCGAAGCGGCTGCGAGCGTTGGAAGACGAGAACGGTAAGCTGAAGAAGCTACTGGCCGAACAGATGTTGGACAACGCCATGCTGCGAGACATCAATTCAAAAAAGTGGTGACGCCCGTAGCGAAGCGGAAAGCTGTGGTTCACTTGATGGAAGTTCATCAGGTCAGTCAGCGACGGGCGTGCGATGTGCTGCAAGTTGATCGGTCATCGGTGCGGTATCTGTCGCGTCGTGGTGATGATGCTGAACTGCGAGATGCTATCAAACGGGTTTCGCGAGAACGGCGACGGTTTGGTTGTCGTCGTGTCCACGTGATGATTGCGCAGGAGGGTTTTGTCGTGAACCACAAAAAGGTCAGGCGCATTTACGTCGAAGAGAAGCTTCAGGTACGCCGTAGAGGTGGCCGAAAGCGTGCTTTGGGCACAAGGAAGCCAATGGTGCTGCCGGATGGCCCGAACCAACGCTGGAGCTTGGACTTCGTGTCAGACGCGCTGACAGACGGGCGCAGGTTTCGCATCTTGGCAGTCGTCGATGACTTCAGTCGTGAGAACTTGGTTCTGGTTGCTGATACATCGCTGTCCGGACACCGGGTTGCTCGTGAACTGGACAAGGTGATCGCAGAACGAGGCATGCCGAAGACAATAGTTTCAGACAACGGAACTGAGTTCACCAGTATGGCGATCCTCAAATGGGTTCAAGACACGGGTATCGATTGGCATTACATCGCGCCTGGAAAACCCCAGCAGAATGGCTTTATCGAAAGCTTCAACGGCAAGCTACGAGACGAATGTCTCAACGAAACGTTGTTTGGAACACTGGGTGACGCCCGCGAAACTGACCTGCCCCCCGAGGCTCCCTCATTCATAACGAGAGTTTGCGGGTCTGGGTTTCATATTCTTCGTCGTCAGTTTGGGCAAGCGCGTCTTGCGCGGAGCCCTCAAATTGCTCAAGCGCTCGACGAGCTTCTGCCGGTGTTTGGTTCCCAAGCGATGAGTGCGGCCTGACGTTGTTGTAGTCGTATCGCCAGAGTGCCAGCTTGCGACGGGCGTCATCCAACGTATCGAAGATTTCCTCATTCAACAGCTCGTCGCGCAGGCTGCCATTGAAGCTTTCTATGAAGCCATTCTGCTGGGGTTTGCCGGGGTCGATGTAATGCCAATCAACGTCGTTATCACCGGCCCATTTTAGGATCGCACGACTGGTAAACTCCGTGCCGTTATCACTGACAATGCAGGCAGGCTTTCCATAAATACGGACAAGCGCGTCAAGTTCCCGCGCGACACGAGCGCCCGAGATGCTGGTGTCAGCCACCAAGCAGAGGTTCTCGCGGCAACAATCGTCGTTTACAGCCAGCATGCGGAACTTGCGTGACGCGCCGAACGTATCCGACACAAAATCTAAGGACCAACGCTCGCCAGGACGCAAAGCAACCGGCATTGGTGTCCGCGAGCCACGCGCACGCTTGCGGCCCCTGCGCCGTCTAACGCCCAGCTTTTCTTCAGTATAAAGGCGATACAGTTTCTTGTGGTTCATGATCCTTCCCTTGCGTTCCAGCAGCACACCGATCCGGCGGTAGCCAAAGCGCCGTCGCTTGCTGGCAATCGCTTTCATCTCTTCGCGAACTTCTGGATTATCCGGTGACTGATCGCGCCGGACGGTCTTGGGATCGACACCGACAAGCCTGCACGCCCGGCGCTGCGAGATATCATGGTCTCGCATTGCCTTGCGTGCTGCGGCCCGTCGCACATTCGGTGTCGTCAGTTCTTTCCCAGCAAATCCTTCAACACAACATTGTCCAACATCGTGTCCGCCAGAAGGCGCTTCAGCTTGGCGTTCTCATCCTCCAGCGATCTAAGGCGATGAGTATCAGAAACGTTCATGCCACCATATTTGGCTTTGAACTTGTAGAACGACGCGGGACTCAAGCCATGCCTGCGGCACACCTCTGCCGTCGGCATGCCAGCTTCCTGTTCTTTGATCATTCCGATAATTTGGGCTTCAGTAAAACGGCTCTGTCGCATCTGTTTGCTCCTTCGAAGGTTGAGCAAACTCTACATTAAACTGAGGGAAGTTTCGGGGGGCAGGTCAAAACGCTTGAAGAATGGCAGGAGGATTACAACTGGCGCAGACCACATTCAGCATTGGGCAACCTGACACCGATGGAATTTTTGCAGAGAAAGACAATGGACAAGATGGCGGCTTAACGCCAAAGATTTAACTCCAAGGACTCCGCTCAAAGCTGGAGGGAACTTGGGGCTCAGGTCAACCTTTGCGAAGATGGTTCAGATGTCGATGCAAGCGCGATGGACGGCATCGAGATTGAGGTATGGGGTGATGGAGACACCTACGACGTTCGGCTCCGCACAGCACAATTAACCAAATCGTGGCAATCTTTTCGCACTGATTTTGTTGCCCAACCACGCTGGCAGAAGATCAGGGCTCCCTTTTCTTCACTTGTGTCGCATCGGGTAGAAGCGGTATTTGACCCAATGTGCCTTAGGCGAATTGGGATATTGGCGATAGGAAGCGAACGGTCCGCTTACATCGCAGTATCGCACATTGGATTTTATTCAGCCAATTGAGTATATATTCTACGCTATTCTGCTAAGCTGAATTCGCAGTTCAGATCGCTACAATCCGCCTCAGCTTCGATCAAGCTGGCGGCAAACCATTCATACAACCCCAGTCTCAATCTAACCAACTTGCCTTGCTATATCGGCAACGGATATTCTGCGACTGAAGCCGCTTGTGTCCAAAGCTCGGCTTGTGCATGCTCATCAGGAACTTGTTTCAATATCGAATATGCAATGCGTAAGCTAAGTGTCTTTGCGATATCACTGCATTCGTTGGCGGCTGGCTCGAAGCGAACAACCAGCCTAAACCCAGCCCTTCGCAGAACGATCTAAACCTTTTGGACAAGTTCGCCCGGCTACCGCACCACCGGTAGATCTTCCATTCGCGTGGTATAGCGCGGGCTTCGATGATCTGCGCGAAGTCGCCACGTCTGCTCCATACCTTCGCTTGCAAGAACGATTGTCTTCTTCCCGAACCGATCATTCACCTCATCTAAAGCCTTCATCAAAGCCGGTGATTTCGGACGGGCTTGGTCGAAGAGCGTTTGAGGGCGATCTTCAAACCGCACCAGATCATTCAGCATAATGCCGGCCTTGGTGAAGCCAAAGGTTTCGGTATCTGACTTTGGCCAGCCAGCTTCAGCGCAGCGTCGAGCAGCTTCAACGAGATCCAAAGTATCCGACGACATCGGTGTCATGCGGGTTGTTCTGGATGCTGCATACTGAGGACGATCTGGCCGGTGCTTATTGGTGTGAAAGAACACAGTCAGCGTACCAGCAACCAAGCCGTGCTGGCGTAGCTTTTCAGCGCCCCGTGATGCGTGCGCAGTGATCGCTTGGAACAGCGTGTCGAAGTCTGTCATCGGAGTGCCTGCGGACCGCGTTACAGCCATACCTTTGCGCTGTGGCTCTACGTCTTCAAAGGCGAGGCAGGCCTCACCCTGTAGCTCCAACACGATCCTCTCCAGCACCACAGTGCCGACAGCCCGGGCTTGCCGAATTGGCAGATCACGAAGATCAGCTGCCGTGTGTACACCCAGGGCCTTCAACTTGTCGGTGGTCTTTCGACCAACGCCCCAGATGTCCCCGACGGGCACGCGTGGCAGCAGCCAGCTTGCAAGGCTCTCATCCATCATATCCAAGACCCCTGCAAAGATGGGGTTCTTCTTGGCGATATCATTTGCGCATTTCGCAAGTGTCTTGGTCGGTGCGATGCCGATGCGTACTGGCACCCCTACCCTCCTTAGAACCGCTGCACGCAGTGCCATGGCATGTGCAGTGCGGTCTTTGAACCCGACAAAGTCGAGGAAGCACTCATCGATGGAATAGATCTCGACGTTTGGCGTAAAGTCTTCATAGACCTCAACCACCCGACGAGAGATGTCGCCATAGAGGGTGTAGTTGGAGCTGAAAACCCGGATACCATGGGCTTCGACTTTATCGCGGATGTGATGCAGCGGAGTGCCCATCTTGATCCCCAAGGCTTTGGCCTCGTCACTGCGCGCTATGGCGCAGCCGTCGTTATTGGATAGCACGATCACCGGGACGTTCTTTAGCGTTGGATCGAATATGCGCTCAGCGCTCACATAGAAGTTCGCGCTGTCACTGATGGCAATAGGCCGTTTCATGCCAAGTCGTAACGCCGGACAACACCAGCGATGACGCCCCAGATCTCGCTATCCTCTGTCAATTCGACGTCGGGGAACTGCTCCTGGCTATTCGCAGGCGCGAGGTAGTACCTGTCACCTCTTTTACGCAGGATCTTTGCTGTGACAGCACCCTCCACTACGGCCAGCACGGCTCGCCCAATGCGGCGCTTGCCAGCACGGTCTACAGCGATGATGTCACCATCACGTATCCCAGCGTCCCAGAGGCAGTCCCCTTCCACGCGCCACCAAAAAGTCGATGCAGGATGTCTAACCACCCATGCCATAGGGTCGATCTCATCTTCGAGGTCGTCTCCAGCTGGCGAAGGAAAACCTGCGCTGACTGGTGTGCTGACAATTCGAACAGGTTGGGAAGGCATGTGGACGGGTTCATCAACTGGGTAAACGGGCATAGAAATCCTAACTGTTCGCTATTTGTTCTCAATCGGCGATTCACCTGCCCGATGTCAAGTTTGGTTTGGGGCAATGCGGACAGGAGACTGGCATCAGAACGAACCGAGTTTGCAAACTCAACGATGGAGGATAGCGCCCTAAGCCCCTGCCGTGCTTACAGAATGTGAAGAGCACCTCACTGCAAGAGTACCGATTGAAGCATATCGTCAGTGTCTAACTTCAAAACACTGCGCCAGAGAGGGCTTTTAAACACGTGGACAGCGCGCATTTCCAAGCCCTGCTCTTGGGACGACATCAGCAGTCCGGCCCATTCAAGCGGTCGCAAAACGCAGGCCTTGAAGGCGTATGTGTCCCGCTTGGCAGCATTGCGGTCACTCTCCGGTTCAACATAGAACTTTTGGTATAAGGCAACGTCGCTGATGCCGTGATCGGCCTCTACGTTGATCACATTCATCCAGACATCCCAATTCCCGAAGGGTTGGTCATCAAAGCGCGCATAAGAGGTGTGATCGACCTCGTGTACAAAATACGGGATCAATTCGACAAATAAGCGCCCGGGGGATTGGGCCAACTCTTTGCCACGCTTGGTGAGCCGGAACTCATCTTTGAAGTGGCGACCCAGGCGTAATTCGATCAGCAGGAAGTGCAGCACTTCGAGCGGAGCGAAGTCGGCTTCATTGACCACCTTATGATAACGGAATACCTCATCCGCACCTTCTCCGGGCCAGTCAAAATTCTGTACAGCCCAATGCACGAAGGTACGCTTGAACGCCTTGGTTTTAGTGATCCCTATCGATCCGTGTTCTTGCGTATATTGCAAGGTTAGAAGAGCTGCACGTAGCAGCGGTGACTGTAAAAGGTCGGGATGGTCGTCAGCGAGGGTTTGGTATTCGATCATATCCGAAATGTTTCACACACCGAACCGATGTGCCATGATATTCGCATTAGTTGAATTGTTAGGAAACAATGGCAGGCGACTTTGGACAGTAAACCAATGCAGCTGGGTGGGAAAACTCTACTTACGTCGCGCGCTGAAAGGGCGGAATGCGGGCATTCGCTGCGTATGCGAATATATATAGAGGCATACAGTCGCGACAGTTTTCTGCCAAACCATCCCTTTAAGGCCATCATTCCCTTGAAAGGAAATAGCTTTGCAATCAGGGTGCGTGCATTGTCGCACTAAGGAGTATCGCATTTTGACTGATTCAACCGGTTTTCGTTGGCTACATTTTAGCGACATACACGTAGGTGCTAGTGGTTTGGAAGATATGTGGCCACGCTTCAAAACCCTATTACTGGATGATCTTGAAAATCTGCAAAATCGTACTGGTCCAATTGATCTCGTAGTGTTTTCAGGTGACCTTGTACAGTTTGGTGCGGCTAGTGAGTTCGAAGCTTTTGACGAAATTTTGCGCGATATTCTGGACCACATAGACCAGTTTCAAGATAGGCCTCAAGTCTTGACGGTCCCTGGAAACCATGACTTACAGCGCCCGAAATCAAGCTCGGCTGAGGCCATTGCACTCTCACAATATTGGAAAAACGATGCGTTAAGAGGGGAATTTTGGGCTGAAGGATCTCAATACCGTACTTTTATAGGCCAGTGTTTTGAACAGTTTATGGTTTGGAGAAGTAATGCCATCTCAGAAGGCTTACATTTGGAGCCAGAGAAGATTGGTCTATTGCCGGGCGACGCCTCATACATATTTAAGAAAAAGGACACCCAAGTTGGCATCGCTGCGCTTAACTCGACTTGGTTGCAACTCGGTGGTGGTGACTATGAAGGTGAATTGCACGTTGATGCCAAACAATTACTAGCGATTACAGATCGAGATCCAGATGCTTGGGCGAGTAAAAATGACATAAACCTTATTGTTACTCACCAACCACCTAGTTGGTTGAATGCAGGAGGCTCAACCACATGGGAAAATGATGTTAACCCTTCCGGTCGATTCGACCTGCATCTGTTCGGGCACATGCACGAACCTACAGCTAGGACGATTACGATCGGCGGTAGTAGCCCGAGGAGGGAGCTACAAGCCGCGTCTTTGTTTGGCCTTCAAACCTTTGGTGGGGGCGAAATTGATCGAATTCAAGGATATTCCAACAACGAAATTTCATCTCAGGCAACTAGTAAGAAATTCCAATGTTGGCCTCGCCGCTTAACAAAAGTCAGTGATGGTAGCCTCAAGCTAAAGCCAGACTTTACGTTGGATCTTGATGAATATACAAATAGTTTCTCTTTTGATTATCAAGATTCGAAGAAACCGCGGCCATTGGCGTTGGTGGCCGATCCTAATGTTAAAGCCGAAGAACAGGCAGTTTCACTCAATGTTGATAGCAAATTTGATATGGATTTGCTTCGACAGCAATCACCAGAGTCTACAAGCGCCCATAAGAGAATTCGAGCTTTGGAAAGAAGCACCTGCATTGAATTCTTAAAGAGCGATCGCGTGCTTTGGGTGGCTTCAGATTGGGGAATGGGGCTCGACGGCTTTCTGTCTTCCATCATTGAAGACGTTGATGCCACAATTAAGGACATTTATTATGTAAATTTGTCGGATTTTTCAAGTAGAGAAGCATTTCTCGAAAGTTTCAAAATTCAATTTGGAACTACATTTCCAGATATGTGTGAGGCCCTATCTGATGCCGGGAAGTGTATTTTGGTCCTCAATGATATTGAGGTTACGCTTCAAAGCCCCATCGAAGGAAGCGTACTTCTTGACGTAGAGGATATTGCTCAAACGATCCGAGACTATGCACCTGAAGCATTCGTTGTCTTACGGTGCAGGAAACCGCCCAAATCCGTAACATTCCGGATTATTACGCTTAAGCCACTCGATGAGCCTGATCTAGCTATCTACGTCAAGGAAAGTGAACTTGGCAGTGAGACTTATAGTAAACCCGCCAACGCATCGATCTTGTTCCGTCACACAGATGGTGTTCCCGGCCGGATTGATTCTGCTTTACGGGATCTAGAATACATGTCTATCGGAGAGTTGGTTGCGGTTGACCCAGACTATTCGGACAGCCAAGTTGTTGGTGGTTCGGTACCATCAGGATTAGTAGCTGCGGTATCAGACTTACAGGGTGCGGAAGATCGAAACACTGGCAGAGCATTTCAGTTGTTGCTTGCACTTTCTGCACTGCCAAGGGGCGAACAATTAGCTACCCTCAAACGATTTCTGGGCCCCCATCCATTTGGCCCAGTCCACGCTCGCATCTTGCATGAAAGATCTTTAATCGACACCAGCACTCTAGTGCAGCTGGATGGTATACAAGAAGCGTCCACTTTTAAAACACTATCGGTCCCAAGACCTGTGCGAGAATACATCCGAGAAATCACAGATGCTGAGAAAGCTAAACAAATTGACGTGGGCGCACTCAATCTCTTTTTCGGAAATGATTGGAAATCCGGAAATATAGAAAAGTCTCAGATCGCCAGACGAGTGGCTCTAGCAGTATGCGGGGACCATGAGATTGTTAATGCAAATACGCTCATTTATCGCGCCCTAAACAGGGCACTTGAATTAGACGAGGACGAGGAAATTAGAGCGGCGACGGCATTGGCTTCAGCATTTATTGGAAAACTCATCGATGGGGATCATTTTAGAAGTGCTAGCAGACTTTGCGAGGATATTTTGAGTTTATTAGGTAAAGGTTCGGATCTAGTCTCAGAGGTTAACTTTCTCAAATATGCACACGCAAGGTCGCTTCGAATGACCGGGCAGCATATCGATGCAAAGGTGCTATTTGAAGATCTAGACTATGATTTGCTCAACCGACCACAAAAGCAGTTAGCTAAGTTGAGCTATGCTCTCTGCTTGGACAGCATGGATGAGACAGCAGATGCAATTCAAGCCGCAAAGGACGTGATAAAAATATCGAAACACACCAATCAAGCATTGCATGCAGAAGTTATCATCGCTGAGCAAACCGTCGATGAAGAGAAGAAATTGCTTCAGCTAAATAGGCTGTTACGGAAGGCGGAGAAAAAGAAGAGTTCCGTTATTGCTAGCAACATTCAGCTAACCATTGCGGATCTAGCGCGAAAAAATGGCAATGATTCTGTATCGCTTCTTCGAAAGGCCCTGGAACAATCGATCTTGAAGGGTGATCATTATACAGCCGCTCGCTCAGTTGTAGACTTGGCGACCCATACTGCGCAAATTAGTGATTTAAATGATATGGAACGAGCGCGACTAGTTGAAGCATATCACTATCTATACAATGAACGTCTCTTTACTTTGTTTGACCGTTGTCACGCGGCTCTTTGGCGAGTGTTTGATGACAAAGGTGAAACTACAAACCTCTTGAACTTGTTCCGCCACAGCTCATTCATATGGCGACTAAATGGAAGACAAGAGCGGGAAAAAAAATACCTCCAAATGTTGTTGGACAAAACCCAAATGATTGCAAAAGTCATTACCGGACGCGACGGCGTCTACTTCACCGTTCGGGTTGGAGTCGTCTTGGGTGGAACCGTCTCACGCTAGATTGTGTGTCGGCGCAGATCGCCAACGACGTTCAGTACCACCTGTTTGCAGTTCAATGGTTTGATCCATCGAATGGACCATCACCCCCCGTTTTGGGGTGGGCTGCACTGCCGCATTTCGGTCCTCAGCGAATGTCCGGTTTGGGCCGTTTGCGACACAATACCATCTCGCAGTGAAATCAAGATAGCTCCCTTTTCACCCGTTATAATTCAAACGGAGGCCTGGTGACTTCCATCTCGCATGATAAAGACATCCGGTTCCTGAAGCCGTAATCCATGCATCGCTCATGTCCTCTCCGCCAAAGCAAATGTTTGTGGTATAGGGGTCCCCCTCCACCTCGACGAACTCGACTTCGCCGCTTTCGGGGCACACTATGCTGATACCGCCGCGCATCAGCGTTGCGACGCATATCTTACCATCCGCCTGAACAGCCAAGCTATCGAGCAGCTGGTAGTCAGGCAGCGTTGCAACCAGTCTACCGGGCATATCGAATGATAGCGGTCCAATTTCTCCTGGCGCGACAAGGTCGAAGCTCCATATTCGACTGGTCCTCGTTTCAGCGACGTAAACCGTGCTGTTGTCTGGGGAAAGCCCAATTCCATTAGGTGTGATCATCGGTGAATGAACCCGAGCTATATGACTGCCGTCAGTCTTGGCATAGTAAAAAGCACCGTGATGCACATAGGTTGATGTCGACTTGCCAAGATCTGTGAAGTAGAAGCCTCCATTCGCATCGAAGACTATATCATTTGGCCCTCTGAGCGGCTGACCTTCACAGCTCTCATAAATCGTTTCGAAAGAGCCGTTACTAGGATCCACTCGTTGGATTGACCCTCCTTTATAGCCCTCTGGAGTTCCAATCGGACGCCTGATGCCATCTGTCTCGGTCCAAACAAAGCCGCCGTTATTGCAGACATATATCATACCGTCAGGACCGACGGCGGCACCGTTTGGCCCTCCCCCGAGCTTTGCGATAACATCGATCTTACCCTCGGGGTCTACGCGAGATAGTGTCTGACCCCGGATTTCGACTAAAATGACCGTGCCGTCAGCCATAGCTATTGGTCCCTCGGGAAAGTCTAGACCCTCGCAAACTTTAGTAAGCTTCATATTAAATCGCCCTTTTTACAAGTTTTTTGCATTTATTAACGGGTAATAAAACTCAGATAATTAACGGGTATGCGAGTTCTACGCTGTCATCTTGATAGAGAAATTCCACACGCCGTTTATTGAAAGGCCAGGCACGACCCCTAGTAATCCCGACACGGATACCGATCAAAATGTGCGGCTCTAAACCCTAAATCATTTTCGCATATCACTTCTTTGCTTCACGACCTTAATTCCCGTTGCCAAGGCCTTCCGTCAGTCGATACCAATTTCTCAGACGTATTGTGTGTAAGGATACGATCTATCATACTTAGGAAATTCTGTTGCTCATCACTGGCCAACGGCGAGAGCATATTCTGAATAGCGTCTTCAATAAGGGGCGCGGCATCGGTGATAGCTACTTTGCCGGACGAAGTTATAAACGCTACACGAGATCGTTTATCTCTTATCCCGACTTCTCGTTTGACCATACCGTGCTTTACAAGCCGCTTCACTACGTCGGCGACAGTTGAGGCATCTAAACCAGCTCGCGATGCAATGCTCGTTTGCTCAACTCCGGGCTCCATATCGATTATCACAAGGATCGTATATTGGATCGGCGTCAAGTTAACGTGCTGCAAGCAATCCAGGAAAACGGCAACTGATAACTGGTGTAAACGCCGAATTTGGTACCCCGGCGTTCGAATTCTTGCCCACGATTTTTTGTCCATCAAACTTTCGATTCAGGTTAAACTCGTTATCTTCTGAGCTGGTTTTCACCAAGCTTGTCTAAACGTAGAAACGTATGTGCGTTAGGCCGATAAAAATTTTACCGGCCTAACCTCTAATTCAACCATGAGACCGGTATCAATACCAACTCTGGGAAGGCGACAAGTATGCTGCCGATGACCAAGTCAATCATCAGAAACCACAAAATTCCCTGAAAAATACCACCTAGAGATACCTTGTCGCCAACAACCCCTTTGATGACAAAGACATTCATTCCCATTGGAGGCGAAATCATTCCGATCTCAAGAAGTTTGGTTAGGAAGACGCCAAACCAAATGAGGTTAAATCCAGCCGTCTCGACAATAGGTAGCACGATTGGAAGTGTTAGCAGCATTGCGCCGATGGGTTCGAGAAACATACCCAAAACAAGGTATATTACTGCGATCCCGAGGATCAGGAATATCGGATCCGAACCAAAACCGATAACTAGATTTGTTATGAATTCTCCTGAACCGCTGAGCGCGAGGAAACGTATAAGTAAAGCTGCGCCACAACCGATTATAAAAAGGCCAGACGTGGTGGTTAAGGTTTCGACCGCTGCTTCCCAGAGGTCTTCGAAGCTTAAAGAACGAGACGCAATCGAAATAAGTATCGAGAGCACCGATCCCACCGCTCCCGCCTCTGTGGGTGTAAAGAACCCAGCGAGAAGACCTCCGAACACCCCCAGGACCAATACTAAGATCGGTATTGTCTCCCTTAGCGCCCTGAAACGCATTCCCCAAGTGATCTCTTCGTTTACCGCCGGCGCAAGTTCAGGCTTCAACTTCACCCGCACAATAATCAATCCGATGTAACCAAGTGCTGTGATCAGACCGACAGATATCCCGCCCACAAAAAGTGACGCAATTGGGACCTGCGCTATAATACCGTATAGGATCATCAGGATTGACGGGGGAATAAGAGCCCCAAGCGTCCCGGCTACGGCTAGGGTGCCAGCCGCAAGCTTTGGATCATAGTTATATTTGACCATTTCTGGGAAAGCGATCCTACCCATCGCGGCCGAGCATGCGATGGAGGAGCCTGCGACGGCTGCGAAACCAGCGGCCCCAAATACAGAAGCTACCGCCAAGCCTCCCGGCAACGCCGATAGCCATAGACGAGCGCATTTGAACAGACCGCGCGTTAGCCCCGCCCGGTAGCTGACATAGCCCATCATAAGAAACATCGGAATCGAGCTCAGTGTCCATGTGGCTGCAAATGTCTGCGGCACTAGACTGATGGTTCCCCAAGCGGCTCTTGGTCCACTGATCCAGTAAATTCCTACAAAAGACACGCCAATAAGAGCAAATCCAATCGGGACCCTATTCGCCACCAAAAAAACAAGGACACCTATGCAAATCAGGCCTATTTCAAGATTGCTCATAATTGACTATCTCCGCGTAGCGGTTCGTTTTCGGGCAATCTACCAATTAAGAACTGCAAAAAGCGCATGGCTACGAATAGGCACAAAACACCGCACCCTACCGGCAATAGCCAGTAGGACGGCCATACGTACAAACGCAGGCCGGATTCCATGTCGAAGGCCCCAAGTTTGTATTTTTTTAACGCTGTCAACCAAGCGCTGTAGGTAAGCAAGCTGAACACGACCAGCGTAACCAAATGCCCGCAAGCAACTTGAAACTGCCCCCATCGCCGAGGCAACAGTCCAGAAATTGCATCCATGGATATGTGCTGTCCCAGTCGCTCGGTATACGCCAAAGGTAAAAATGCGCAGGCAACCATATAGTATTCAGATACGATTACGATTGTCCCAGGAAGAGACCGACCGAGAATCAAGCGGCTGATAACGTCAGCCGTGACATGTGACATCATAAGCAGGACAGCAATTACAGCCGCCACCATGAGTAGATCGACAATCTTGTCGACCGCCGCCCAAAGTCCAATTGACCCTGGGCGAAGATTGTTTTTGATCATGATTGGAACCCCATTATCCAACAGCCTAATTCAGGCCGTAGGTTTCAAGGTTCAACTTCGAATGTATTTCGGTCCAGTACAGCTCGGTTAAAGCTTCAGTGTCAGTCGGATCAAGTGGGTCGGTCAAAGCTTTCCATTTTTCCAACAATCCTATGAAAGTTTCGACTTTTTCATCAACTTTTTCCAAGCCGAAATCATCGCGATAGATCGCTTTGATTGTCTCGATATCATCCTTGATGAATGCTTCAGTTGCAGATTTCAGATCGGGATCAGCCTCAACTATCGCAATTCCTTGATCACGTGCGGTTTGAAGGTCTATCACTTCTTGCTTCATGTATCCGGTAACCATGAAAGCGGTGGCTTTCGACATACCACGCGCCACTGCCTTGCGATCCTCGAGCGAAAGGCTCAGCCAAAAATCAAGGTTCAACTGCCCGATACCCGAGCCGCCAAATGTCCCTCCTGGCATGCCCGGAGTAATTCCACCGACAACATCAAAAAGGCTTAGGTTACTCATTTCGCCCACTGCGTTGATAGTGCAATCGACAAGGCCCTGATTTAGACCATCGAAAACTTCATTCGCAGAAATCGTTATCGGTGAGGCCCCCATGGTTTCAGCCCAACGTCGAAATACACTCACTGGACCACGTATCGCACGGCCCCTGACGTCAGCGACCGATGATATGGGCTCCTTGCACAGCAACGAGAATTGAGAACCTGGTGCGAACGCTAGCCCAATCTGGTTCTGAGCCAAATTCTGCTCAACGCACTCAGGACATTGAATTGTGACATATTCCATCAACGCCCCACCCACCGTCGCACCGATGCTGGTTGGCCGTTCTCCCAAATTAGCAACCATTGTCAGATCTGCGACGAAATTCTGTTCAGAAAACTCGCTTGGAAAATAGGCGGTTAACAGCATAGTAGAATCCGCCACGCCAGATGTTAGCCCTGGTGAAGCTTGCTTGAGATCCAGCACCGTTAGCGCGAAAACTTCGGTATCAAGATCAGTATTTTCTTCGACATGTTGCGCGAGCGTTTTAAAGGTATCATCTACAATTGATTGAGCCGGGAACCCGTGGGCGATCCGCATTGTATCGGCTTGAGCAACCCCAGCGGCTGACATTAAACTTAGCGCAGCGGCCACCTTTATTAGATTATTTTTCTGCATCACTTTCCTCCTCCTCGCTTTAGCCGCTTGGGCCAAAGCACTCCCCTCGCCAGACTCAGATATCTGACAAAAAAATGATGCACCGAGACGGATTATTTATCAAGTATACTCATTATATTGGTAAAACTCATTTATTATCATATAGTTAAACCAACATCCTACACTCAAAAGATACCAAACCTATGGCAAGATATGGAACGAACTTCAAAACCCGAGGACCATATTTTAGGTAATTACGAAAAGTGTTTGATGATTCTGTATTTCACAGCCATTTCCAAAATGAAGAAATTTTACACCCTTGCACTAGCTCCAAAAATCAAGTCGTAGACACCGACGTTCGCTGAGCAGCAGCGCGGATTTCGAGTGTAAAGCGGACCTTATTACTCAGAATTAGCTATCAAAGTTCAATCTATCACCACACTGCGAATTCCATAGCGCTATTGCTTGTTGGTATAGAAACGAAAAAAGGGTGCCCGGAGGGCACCCTAAGTTTCGCATAGCCAAGCTCATCGTTTACCACTCGTTTGTTTTATGCCTGCGGCTTGGCCGTCGTTAGGGGCTAGCGCACCGGCCCCCTGTTCGATGGAATGAGAGAAGAAACTATCTCTTTTCTCATTTCGAAACTGCTAAGATCTTGAAGCCGCACTAGGGCTCGATGCTATTCCGTTTGTACCCTCATGCCCCCAAAAGATGTCTCGTTCCCCTCCGTGATTGCTGCATTAGGCCATCAAACTCCATAAAGGATCTGCCCCCAGCCCGCGTCAATAAAATCAACAACTTACGCGAACTGGGCGTTAATCACCCTGTAAATGGCCGCCGAAACACTCGAAATGGGCTTCATATGCTTGGCTTTTCATCAACAAACTCACTCAAATTGCTTTAGCTGCAGCCGGACGTGCCGCCGCAGGTGTTGCACTTCATGCAAGTTCCATTGCGGACCAGTGTGTAGTTTCCGCATTCCCCACAGGCTTCGCCCTCGTAGCCTTGCATCTTTGCCTTCACCCGTGCGTCCATGCTGACTGCACCGCTCGAGACCGCTGTGGTTGACCCCACGGTTGCTGACGCGGATAGCTGCGCAGCCTGAGGCATTGCACGGTCCAAAGTCTGGGTGCCGCCCTGCCCATTCCCGCCTTGCAGCAATACCAGATCCTGAGGCATCCGGTTGCGCAGATAGCCGGTTGAGCTAATCTGCCTGAGAACCTCCAGCGACCGCGTTGCCGCAGTTTCCGAGAGCTCTGAGACGTTCACAACGCTTTCCTGATCTCCGCGTCCGATGCTGTCAAAGCTGGCACCTTCAGGCTGGACATGGGCCAGATCAGTGCGATCTAGATAGGACACGGCCAGCTCGCGGAAGATATAGTCAAGAATAGAGGTCGCGTTCTTGATGCTGTCGTTTCCCTGAACCATGCCGGCGGGTTCGAACTTGGTGAAGGTGAATGCGTCAACGAATTCCTCGAGCGGGACACCGTATTGCAGGCCCACGGACACGGCGATGGCAAAATTGTTCATCATCGCGCGGAAGCCCGCGCCTTCCTTGTGCATGTCGATAAAGATCTCGCCCAAGGAGCCGTCTTCGTATTCACCGGTGCGCAGATAGACTTTGTGCCCGCCCACATTGGCCTTTTGGGTATAGCCCTTGCGCCGCTGAGGCATCTTTTCGCGATGCGATTTGATGATCTCTTTGACAATAACTTTCTCGACGATTTTTTCAGCCAGCACGACAGCCTTCTCGTGGTTTGTGCCGGATTCCAGCGTTTCCGCCGCTTCGTCGTCATCTTCGACCAACGCAGAGGCCAAGGGCTGCGACAGTTTTGATCCGTCACGGTAGAGCGCGTTGGCTTTCACCCCGAGGGACCAGGAAAGCTCGTACGCGCTTTGGCAGTCTTCGATCGTGGCATCATTGGGCATGTTGATCGTCTTGGAGATCGCCCCCGAGATAAACGACTGTGCTGCGGCCATCATGTAGATATGGCAGTCCACGGACAGATAGCGCTTGCCCTTTTTACCGCACGGGTTGGCACAATCGAAGATGGCATAGTGTTCAGATTTGAGGAACGGCGCGCCTTCCAGCGTCATCGTCCCGCAGACGTGGTCGTTGGCTGCTTCGATGTCTTTTTTGGAAAAGCCCAAGGATTTCAACAGGTCAAACGTCGGATCATTCAGCTTTTCAGCCGGGATGCCCAGAACTTGGGTGCAGAATTCCTCGCCCAGGGTCCACTGGTTAAAGACAAAGCGGATGTCAAAGGCCTGCGCCAGTGCCGCGTCGATCTTGGCCAGCTCGTTGGGACCGAAACCGTGGCCGACCAGTGTCGTGTGGTTGATCGCCGGTGCGTTCCCGATGGTGCCGTGCCCAACAGCATAGCTTACAATTTCTTCGATCTGCGCAGAGCCATAGCCCAGTTTCTCGAGCGCTGCTGGTACCGATTGGTTGATGATTTTAAAATAACCACCCCCCGCGAGCTTCTTGAACTTGACCAGCGCAAAGTCGGGCTCGATCCCCGTGGTATCACAATCCATCACCAGACCAATAGTACCCGTAGGCGCGATGACGGATGTTTGCGCGTTGCGATAACCGTGTTTCTCGCCAAGGCGCAGGGCCTCGTCCCACGTTGCCGTTGCAATGGCGATCAGGTTGGCTTGGGGGCAGTTGGCTTGATCCAGCGGTACGGGCTTGACCGAAAGCGCCTCGTAGCCGTCTGCATTTCCATACGCCGCATTGCGGTGGTTGCGAATGACGCGCAGCATGTGGTCTGCGTTCTTGGCATGGCCCGGGAAGGCCCCCAATTCACCGGCCATCTCGGCCGAGGTTGCATAAGATACGCCGGTCATGATCGCGGTCAGCGCACCACAAAGCGCACGGCCTTCAACACTGTCGTAGCTAAAGCCCATGTTCATCAGCAAGCCGCCAATGTTGGCATAGCCCAGACCCAATGTGCGGAAGTCGTAAGACCGCTGCGCGATTTCCTTGGACGGGAACTGCGCCATCATCACCGAAATTTCCAACGTAACAGTCCACAAACGCGAAGCGTGCATATAATCTTCGACCATGAACTCCCCGTCTTGCAGGAAGGTCAGCAGGTTCATCGACGCCAGGTTACAGGCCGTGTCGTCCAAGAACATGTATTCAGAACAGGGATTTGACCCACGGATCGCACCATCTTCGGGGCATGTGTGCCAGTCGTTGACCGTGTCGTGGTACTGGATGCCGGGATCGGCGCAGGCCCATGCCGCGTGGCCGACCTGTTCCCACAGATCACGGGCGCGGATGGTTTTCGACACGCGCCCTGTGGTGCGGTCCAGCAGTTCCCAATCGGCGTCTTTCTCGACGGCATGCAGGAACGCGTTGGTGACGCGGATCGAGTTGTTGGAGTTCTGGCCCGAGACGGACGAATAGGCTTCGGAATCCCAGTCGGTGTCATAGGTCGGGAATTCAATCGACGTGTGGCCCTGTTTGGCATAATCCAGTACGCGCTTGACGTATGTTTCTGGGATCGCGCATTTTTTGGCGCTGCGGATTGCTGCTTTCAGCTGTTCGTTTTTCGCGGGGTCATAGGCATCGGCTTGTGTCCCATCCCACGCCTTGATCGCGGCGAAAAGCTTGTTCAGCTCGCGTTCATGCATCTTGGAGCCGGCGACGATAGATGCGACCTTCTGCTCTTCGATGACCTTCCAGTTGATGAAGTCCTCGATATCGGGGTGGTCCGCATCGACGATAACCATCTTGGCCGCGCGCCGCGTGGTGCCGCCGGATTTGATCGCGCCCGCCGCACGGTCCCCGATCTTGAGGAAGCCCATCAGACCCGACGACTTGCCGCCGCCCGACAGCTTCTCCCCTGCCCCGCGAAGGCTGGAAAAGTTGGTGCCCGTGCCGGACCCGTATTTGAACAGACGCGCTTCGCGGACCCACAGGTCCATAATGCCGCCGTCGCCGACCAGATCATCAGCAACCGACTGGATGAAACACGCATGGGGCTGCGGGTGTTCGTAAGAAGAGGTCGAACGCGTCAGCTTGCCAGTTTTATAATCAACGTAATAATGCCCCTGCGCCGGCCCATCGATGCCATAGGCCCAGTGCAGACCGGTGTTGAACCATTGCGGGCTGTTGGGAGCACCGCGCTGGCTGGCCAGAATGTGGCGCATCTCGTCATAATAGGCTTGGGCGTCTTCTTGGGTGGTGAAATAGCCACCTTTCCAGCCCCAATAGGCCCAGGCACCGGCAAGGCGGTCGAACACCTGCTTGGAGGATGTCTCTCCGCCCATCGTGGCACCCTCGGTGGGAACGGAACGCCACAGGAATTCCGGCACCCCCTTTTCTTTGACCTTCTTGGTCTCGGAGGGCACGCCCGCTTTGCGGAAATACTTCTGGGCAATCACATCAGAGGCGACCTGGCTCCAGCTTGAGGGCACTTCGACGTTATCGAGGCGAAAAACCACTGACCCGTCAGGATTGCGGATTTCGGAGGCGGTGCTCACAAAGTCCAGTTCAGCATATGCATCCTGACCGGATTGCGTGAATTTTCTTTCGATTTTCATAAGTGCCGCCCCAATTTCCAAACTCTCAACCCGCGGCATGATGAAGCCGCTCGACGCTGTCGCAGGTGTGCATCGTCGCCTGTACACCGGTCAGGCCGGCCTCGCATCGGTGCCATTTTAACTGGCGCAAACCCGCGATACCTGAAGTCACCTGATCCAAGCGCCGCCCCTATCTGACACCAGATATAGTGCCACGCCCATCAACTCACACAAACTGGCGTATGCAGCCCTATCGGGTCAACGGGTTTATTATCGTCTTACGGAAACTAGAGGCTTGACCGGATCGGCATTTTTTGAAGCTTTGGCGAATGCGGCGATTCAGCAAAATGATATGCACAGAGCACAAACGGGGTGACCCGAATGTGGCATCTCGGATAAAGTTAACAGACACTGGCGTTTAGCACAGTTGCCTCATGCATCGCCTGAGTTATCCACAAAACACCGCACAGCGGGCTGGGGATAAGAAATGCTGAACTGTGGACTATTATTTTTTTAGCAGTCACCAGATCTAGCCTGCAAGGCGGGGCCATTTGGCCACATCTAGAAGGCGGTTCTGTTGCAAAAAGGTAAGATTGCACACAAATACAGCGTTCTGATCTGCATGAAGCAGATCAGGAACACTATATGTGGTGGTTCTTAAAGTGGTCGGGGCGAGAAGATTCGAACTTCCGACCCCCTGTACCCAAAACAGGTGCGCTACCAGGCTGCGCCACGCCCCGACTGCGGCCTACTTAGCCCCAAGCAATCGGATTGAAAAGCCCTAACTGCACAGAAAACGATAGTTTTTGAAGAACTAACAGGGCCACGCGGGATTACGCCCTGCAAAGGCAGGATGGCGCAGCTGTGTGCCGGTGGTAATACCCATGCGCGCGCTTAATCCGCCGTTAATTTCCAACACAGCAAGCAACGCATCACTGCCCCCCTCCAGCGGAGATTCGTCGAGCGGAATGGCATTGCGGTGGATATTCCGAACCACACCCCGCGCATCGATGAACAACAGGTCCAGCGGAATCAATGTGTTACGCATCCAAAAGCTAAGACGTTGGGGTCTGTCATAAATAAATAGCATGCCTGCACTGCCCGGCAGCGATGTGCGATGCATCAACCCTTGGGCGCGTTCACCGTCATCATCGGCGACCTCGACGCTGAACCGCGCCTGTCCCCAATCCCCGCGCAAGGTCACGCTGTCTACGCGACACGCAGCGGACGCGCCGCTTGCAACGGTAACCGCAGCAAGCGCAAGAACGCCCGCGCGGATCAGCTTTGCGCGGTGCCGGATGAATCGAGCCGTATCGTTTCCCATGCATGTACCTCTGCCGCCATTTGCCCGCGCTCACCTTGGATGACACGCAGCGCCAGCGCCTCGCCCGGCTGCAAATCCGACAGACCCGACTGGCGCAACACCTCTATATGTAGAAAGATGTCTTCGCTTTTGCCAAACACATTTGCGAAACCAAAGCCCTTTGACTTGTCGAACCATTTGACCCGGGCGGGTTCCAGTGGTGCTGCAGCCACAAGGGCGGGGTCGATGCCCACAATATCGGACAGGGCCATGGCCTGGGCTGAGGCAGGCGGGTGCACGGCATGGATTTGGGTCGCTTGCACACCGCGTTCGGTCTTGTGAACCGTGAGATCAATACGCGCGCCATCCGCGACAGAGCTTTGACCGTAATTGCGTAACACATTGACGTGCAACAGGATATCGGGCCCGCCTGAGTCAGAGACAACGAAACCGAACCCCTTTGCGGGGTCGAACCATTTCACCACGCCGGAAACGGCAGAGCTATTGCTGGATACTTCTGACACAAATGTCCTTTGGTCTTCTCTAGGTCAGGCAACTGTGTGCCCGCGTACAAAATATCAGCGACAAAAAATCGCCTTATGGGTTTAATCTCGTTACGCTCCAATCGTCGCTTGGTCCGGCACGTCGCCAGACAAAACGGTCATGCAATCTATACTCTCCGTCAGCCCAGAACTCTATCTCAACCGGCGTAATCCGGTAGCCACCCCAAAAAGCGGGGCGGTCTGGGTTTGGTCCCTTCTTGGCGGTAACCTTTGCCACCTCGGCAACCAAGGCCGCGCGGCTGGCAAGAGGGGACGATTGGTCAGAGGCCCAAGCCCCCAACCGGCTTTTGAGCGAACGTGATTTATAATAAGCGTCCGCCTGTGGGCCTTCTTCTTTTGTAATCGTGCCGCGCACACGAATTTGTCGGCGCAGCGATTTCCAATGCATCACAAAGGCGGCTTTGCCCGCCTGATCCAGTTCCTGCGCTTTGGCGCTGGTATAATTGGTGTAAAAGACAAAGGCCGCGTCTTCTATATCTTTCAGCAGAACCATCCGCGCATTAGGCAACCCGTCCGCATCCACAGTGGAAAGCGCGATAGCGTTCGGGTCGTTGATCTCGGTATTTGTGGCTTCATCGAGCCAGCGGCGTGCAATGTCGAAAGGGTTATCACCGGCAAATATACCTTTGCGCGCTTCCATAATCCTGACCCCCTTCTATGCGCAGCAGCGCAATCTTGCGCCATTGCTGTATATCAAATGACATATAAGAACAACTAAAGACACCCCCGCGCCTAGATCCGCCGAGGCGATTTTCTACGGAATGCTCTGAAAGTGCCGCGCTCATCGTGCAGCCTTGATGCCAAACTATCAATAGCATAAACCGGATAAAAGCTCAGTGACATAGTCGAAGGAAAAACAATGGCAAATGACCTTATGGCAGGCAAACGTGGACTTATCATGGGCCTTGCCAATGACAAGTCGATTGCCTGGGGAATCGCACGCATTCTTGCTGACGCCGGTGCAGAGCTGGCGTTTTCCTATCAGGGCGAAGCGCTGAAAAAGCGTGTTGGCCCGCTGGCAGAACAGTTGGGAAGCGACATTGTTCTGCCCTGTGACGTTGGGTCGGAAGAGTCGATCGATGCGTTGTTCACTTCTCTTGGCGAACGCTGGGACGGGATCGACTTTATCGTGCACGCGATCGGGTTCTCGGACAAAAACGAATTGCGCGGGCGCTATGTGGACACCAGCCGCGCCAACTTTGCAATGTCGATGGACATCTCTGTCTATTCCTTCACCGCTGTGATGCAGCGCGCGGAAAAGATGATGAAGCCGGGCAGTAGTGCGGTGACCCTCACCTATTACGGTGCGGAAAAAGTGATGCCGCATTATAACGTGATGGGCGTCGCCAAGGCTGCACTGGAAGCGTCGGTTAAATATCTGGCCGAAGATCTGGGCAAAGACGGCATCCGCGTCAACGCGATCAGCGCCGGCCCGATCAAGACTTTGGCCGCCTCGGGCATCGGCGACTTCCGCTATATCATGAAGTGGAACGAATATAATTCGCCGCTGCGCCGCAATGTCACAATCGACGATGTGGGTAAATCGGCGCTGTTTCTGCTCAGCGATCTTGGGTCTGGCACCACGGGCGAGAACCTGCATGTGGACGCGGGCTATCATGTTGTTGGCATGAAAGCCGTCGACGCCCCAGACATGACAAAGGAATAACGACATGAGCAAGGATGCCTCGCGCCTGCCCCACGAAAAAGGGTTCCACATCAGCTGGGACCAGATTCACCGTGACAGCCGAGCGCTGGCGTGGCGATTGGACGGTATGGGCCCTGACGATGGCGGCTGGCGGGCTGTGGTCGCCATCACCCGTGGCGGTATGGCCCCCGCGATGATCGCCGCGCGCGAGCTGGACATCCGCACCGTCGATACGATTTCGATCAAGTCCTACGACCATCAGGACCAATCAGAAGCGGTCGTACTGAAAGCCCCCGATGCCGAGTTGATGGGCGACGGAACGGGCATCTTGATCATCGACGATCTGGTGGACTCAGGCAAAACCCTCGAGGTCGTCCGCCAGCTTTACCCCAATGCACATCTGGCGACGGTCTATGCCAAGCCCAAAGGACGCCCGCAGGTGGATACGTTCATCACCGAGGTCAGCCAGGATACTTGGATTTTCTTTCCTTGGGACATGGCCTTGCAATACGTCGAACCCTACCGCGGCAAGGACTGAACGCGCGCCCGAAGACACATGCCTTCGGCGAGGATTCAGAACCATTTGGAAGCAGACGCTGCGTGCAGTCTAGGGCTCCATTCAGGTTCGCTCGCCGGAGCATCCCCTCCCTCGCCTAGCCAGGAGCACCTTTGACATGATCCCGCGTACCGCAGCGACTTTCTCTCCTCCGGTGATGGAGGCGCGCAAGTGGTTGACAGGCGTCCATTTTGACGCTGACCGGCCCTTGATCAACGTCAGTCAGGCTGCCCCTGTCGACCCGCCCCCGCAGGCGATGCGTCAGGCTATGGCGGATGTCGCGCTGAATAATGATGACGCGCATCTTTATGGTCCAGTTCTGGGTCTGCCCGAATTGCGCGACGAGCTGGCCGCTCAGGTCAGCGCCCATTACGCCGGTGCCGTGGAACCTGCGCAGGCGGCAATTACATCAGGCTGCAATCAGGCATTTGCCGCTGCGATTGCCACGCTTTGTACCGAGGGCGACGAGGTGATCCTGCCGGTGCCTTGGTACTTTAACCATAAGATGTGGCTGGATATGTCGGGCGTGGCCGCCGTGCCGCTGGCTGTGGGCGACGCGCTTTTGCCTGATCCCAATCACGCGGCCTCGCTCATTACCGACCGCACCCGCGCCATTGCCTTGGTGACGCCAAATAACCCCGGCGGCGTCGAATATCCCGAAGAGCTGGTGCAGGCGTTTTTCGATCTGGCCCGCGCCCGCGGCATCGCGCTGATCGTAGATGAAACCTATCGTGATTTCGACAGCCGTTCAGGCCCGCCGCACCGTCTGTTTCAAGACCCCGACTGGCATGACACGCTGATCCACCTCTATTCCTTTTCCAAAGCGTACCGTCTGACGGGGCACCGCGTGGGTGCGATTGTCGCATCAGAAGACCGGCTGACCGAAGTCGAGAAGTTCCTTGATACGGTTGCCATCTGCCCCGGGCAGATCGGACAGCATGCCGCCCTTTGGGGGATGCAGAACCTTGACAGCTGGCTTGCCGGCGAGCGGCGTGAAATACTTGCGCGGCGTCAGGCCATCGCGGATAGCATGCACAGGTTGGACGCCAAAGGCTGGAAGCTTTTGGGGCTTGGTGGCTATTTTGCCTATATGTCCCATCCGTTTGAGGAAAGCTCTGCTTTGCTGGCCCCGAGGTTGGTACGCGATGCGGCGGTTCTGACGTTGCCCGGCACGATGTTCCACCCGACAGACGACCCCACCGGCGCGCGTCATTTGCGGATCGCCTTTGCCAATCTGGATGTCGCAGGGATCGACGTGCTGTTTGACCGCCTGACACAGGTCTAACGGGCCTCTTGCCCCCCTGCTACGCACCGCATAGACAGGGCAAAATGTGCGTTTAAGGGATGAGACCATGAAAGCCAAAGGCAACAGCTTTACGAAAACCGCAGTATGGGGGCTCATGGGTCTTTTGATCCTGGGTTTAGGCGGTTTTGGGGCGGTCAATCTGAACGGCAGCGCACGCACCGTCGGCGAAGTGGGCGACAAATCGATCTCAGTCGATAATTATGCCCGCGAGCTGCAACAGCAGATCCGCGCCATCGAAAGCCAGTCCGGCGAGCAGCTTAGCTTCCAAGAGGCGCAAGCCATAGGTCTGGACCGCGCCGTGCTGCAACGTTTGGTGCGTTTGCGCGCGCTGGACAATGAGGCTGACGAAATGGGTTTGTCGATCGGTGACACAAACCTGCGCGAACGTGTTGTCGACATTCCGTCTTTCCAAGGCGTGGACGGCAACTTTGACCGCGAGGGATATCGTTTCGCGCTGCAACAGGCCGGTCTGAGCGAAAACGAATTCGAACAATCCCTGCGCGAAGAAGCAGGCCGGACGCTGCTGCAACAGGCAATCACCGGCGGTGTTTCCATGCCCGAAGCCTATGCGAATACGCTGGTGTCCTATGTGGGCGAGCAGCGCAGTTTTACATGGGCCAACCTGACCCAGGATGATCTTGATGCGCCCCTGCCCGACGCGACTGATGCGCAGCTGCAAGCCTTTTATGACGACAATGCCGATCGCTTCATGCTGCCCGCCAGCAAGACGATCACCTATATCACGATGGGTCCGCAGGATCTTTTGGACGAGGTTGAGCTGACCGACGAAGAGCTGCAGTCCGCCTATGACGACCGCGCCGACGAGTACATCCAGCCAGAACGCCGTCTGATCGAACGTCTGGTCTTTCGTGATCAGGAAGCTGCCGATCAGGCCGCCGCCGCACTGGAGGTTGACGGCACCACCTTCGAGGCGCTTGTGGCCGACCGTGGTTTGTCCCTGTCGGATGTTGATTTGGGGGACCTGAGCCAGCAACAGCTTGGCGCAGCGGGCGACGCTGTGTTCAACGCTGAAGTCGGCGATATTGTCGGCCCCCTGCCCAGCAACCTCGGGCCTGCATTGTTCCGTGTGAACGGCGTGCTGCCGTCGCTGAATACCACCTTCGAAGAGGCGCGCCCGACGCTGGTACAAGACTTGGCCGCCGACCGCGCTGCGCGTCTGGTCGAGGTCCGCGCCCGTGATCTGGACGATCAACTGGCCGGTGGTGCCACGCTCGAACAGATCGCAGAAGACAGCAAAATGAACCTCAGCACTATTGAATGGACGCAGGATAGCAGCGAAAGCATCGCTGCCTATGCCGGTTTCCGCGAAGCCGCGACGCGCCTGACCGAGAATGATTTTCCACAGATCGAACAGCTGGATGACGGCAGCGTATTTGCCATGCGTCTTGACGGCACCAAAGAAGAACGCCCCAACCCATTCGACGCCGCGCGCGCCGATGTGGCAGCGGCATGGCAAAACGAACAGTTGATCGACGCCCTGCGTGCCAAAGCAGAAACCTTGCAGGCAGAGCTTGCTGATGGGGGCGATTTCGCGGAGCTGGGGCTTGAGCCCAAGACCGGTACCGACCAGTCTCGTGATGCCGTTGTCAGCGCTGCCCCCCAAGGGTTCATTGCCGCTGTGTTTGATGCAGCAGCCGGTGATGTGAAGCTGCTTGAAGGCACCGACGAGGTCGCACTTGTGCGCCTTGATAGCATAAAAGATGCCGCCAAGGATGACCGGATGACACAGGTCAAAACCAAGATTGCCACGCAGCTGGATAATCAGCTTTCTCAGGCGCTGTTTGCTGCGTTTTCCGACGACGTGATCCGCCGCACGGCACCGCGCGTCGACCAGCAGGCGATTGACGCCGTTCACGTGAACTTCCCCTAAGGTAGGTCTCCCATGTCGTTGACACCCGATTATGACAGCTTTGCCGCAGGATATGCCGCAGGCAAGAACCAGATCGTTTACACCCGTCTGGCAGCCGATCTGGACACGCCTGTCTCGTTAATGCTGAAACTCACCGGTGCCGCGCAGAACGCCTTTGTGCTGGAATCGGTGACCGGCGGCGAAGTGCGTGGACGCTATTCCATCATCGGCATGAAGCCGGACCTGATCTGGCGCTGTCAGGGCACCACGTCGGCGATCAACCGTGCGGCACGCTATGATGTCGATGCGTTTGCCGACGTCGAAGGCAACCCGCTGGACACGTTGCGCGCAGTGATCGCGGAATCGAAAATCGACCTGCCCGATGACCTGCCGCAAGCCGCTGCCGGTTTGTTCGGGTATCTGGGCTATGACATGATCCGGCTGATCGAACACCTGCCGAATGTGAACCCCGATCCCTTGGGGCTGCCCGATGCAATGATGGTGCGCCCCTCGGTGATTGCGGTACTGGACGGCGTCAAGGGAGAGGTCACCATCGTCTCCCCCGCTTGGGTGTCGGACGGGCAATCGGCCAAGGCCGCCTATGCCCAAGCCGCCGAGCGTGTGATGGATGCGGTGCGCGATCTGGAACGGTCCATGCCCGGCACCAGCCGTGATCTGGGCGAAGCGCACGAAGAAGCGGCCCCCGTCAGCAACTTCACCCGCGACGGCTATAAATCCGCGATCGAGAAAGCCCGTGAATATATCGTGGCAGGCGACATCTTTCAGGTGGTGCCGTCGCAACGGTGGGCGCAAGGGTTCTCGCAGCCGCCGTTCGCGCTCTATCGCAGTTTACGCCGGACCAATCCGTCGCCCTTCATGTTCTATTTCAATTTCGGTGACTTTCACGTCGTCGGGGCCTCGCCCGAAATCCTCGTACGAGTGTTCGGTGACGAGATCACGATCCGTCCCGTCGCGGGCACCCGCCGTCGTGGTGCTACGCCAGAGGAAGACCGCGCCCTCGAGGCCGACTTGCTGGCCGACGAGAAAGAGCTGGCCGAACACTTGATGCTGCTTGATCTGGGCCGCAACGATGTCGGCCGCGTCGCTAAAATCGGCACCGTGCGCCCAACCGAAGAATTCATCGTCGAACGCTATAGCCACGTGATGCATATCGTGTCCAATGTCGTGGGCGAGCTGCGTGAAGACCGCGATGCGCTGGACGCGTTCTTTGCCGGGATGCCCGCGGGCACCGTATCAGGGGCCCCCAAAGTCCGCGCGATGGAGATTATCGACGAGCTTGAGCCCGAGAAACGCGGGCTTTATGGCGGCGGTGTCGGATACTTCAGCGCGGGCGGAGACATGGACATGTGCATCGCGCTTCGGACTGCCGTGATCAAAGATAAAACCCTGTATATTCAAGCCGGTGGTGGTGTTGTCTATGACAGCGATGCCGAGTCCGAATATATGGAAACGGTCCATAAGTCCGATGCAATCCGGCGTGCTGCGGCGGATGCGGCACGGTTTGCGGGCCAAGGGAATAGCTGAGGATGCCGACGCAAGCCCCGTTCGAGATTTCGGGCCAACAAGTCGCGCCCGGCTCTCGTGTGCAGATTGACCTACCGATCTCGATCCTGCCGGACCACACGCCTGTTGGCCTCTCGCTTGAGGTGATCCACGGCAAACGCCCCGGCCCTACGATGTTTGTCAGCGCCGCCGTCCATGGCGACGAGTTGATCGGGGTGGAGATCGTGCGCCGTCTGCTGCGCGCGCCGCAGTTGAAATCGTTGCGGGGCACGCTGCTGGTGATCCCAGTGGTAAACTCCTTTGGCTTTTTGAACCGGTCGCGGTATCTGCCGGACCGTCGCGATCTGAACCGCTGTTTTCCAGGGCATCCGTCGGGGTCATTGGGATCGCGGCTGGCGCATATCTTTTTGAATGACGTGGTGCTGCGCTGTGATTTCGGTATCGATCTACACTCTGCCGCGATCCATCGCACCAACCTGCCGCAGGTGCGTATTTCTCCATCAGACGCCGTAACGCGGCGCATGGCCGCCAGCTTTGCTGCGCCGGTTGTCCTGACCTCTCCGCTGCGCGACGGGTCGCTGCGCGCGGTCGCTGCCGCCAAGGGTACGCCCGTACTGCTGTACGAGGCTGGCGAAGGGCTGCGGTTTGACGAGATGGCTGTGCGGGCGGGCGTTGCGGGCATTCTGCGGGTGATGCATGTCGAAGACATGCTGCCTGCCAAGGGCATTGCCCCCTCGCGCCGCCAGTCACATGTCTGCTCCAGCTCGACCTGGTTGCGCGCGCCGGTCGGTGGCTTGCTGCGCACCTTCCGTGCCGAGGGTGAAACCGTTAAAGAAGGCGACGCTTTGGCAACCGTCTCCGATCCGTTTGGTAAGACCGAAGAAGACATTACCGCCCCCCATGACGGCATCCTAATCGGCCGCGCGATCCTACCTGTGGTGAACGAGGGCGATGCGGTGTTTCATCTGGCCAAGCTGCTGCCAAAGGCCGTGGCGGATACAGTCGAAGACATGATCACCCAGCTGGAAAGCGACCCGCTGTTCGACGAAGACGAGATTATCTAGGTCAATTGAAACGGGCGCAGTGCGTCCGTTTCAATTCCGTTTGCCTCTATGTCACTTTGCCGTGGCGCTTGTCAGAACGGCTGATATCGGTGCCAGCGCGACTTGGCTTGCACGGTCCTGCAATCCCCAGACCAACAACGCCGAGATCGTCTCGGGGCGCATCCGGCCCATCATGATCACCGACCCTTCGATGCCCGCCTTGAATGCGGCCTGATCCAGAAAGCGCCGGATCACGGTGGACGTCTGGCCCTTGCTGTCAAAGTCGCGGAACACCGATGCTGCGGGCACACCCTCTTTGACGGCCAGTTTCGGCATGGTGTTCAACCCTTTATCCTGGGTCACCAGCCCATAACCGCCCTGCCCGAGGATCGCCGTCACCTGATCGGCCGTGGCGCGGTCTGGTTGCAGGCCGGCACCCAAACCTTCAAGCACACCGATCACCTCTGGCAATCGCGAAAAGGCCACCGCCAGCGTGGTTTCGGCATCGCTGGGCTGCGCGCCTTGGGGCAGGTCGACCATCGCCAGCACCTCGAAGCCTTCGTCGCGGTAGATCTTCATGCGGTCTGCCGCGTCTGGCAGGCTGACATCAACCGCAAAGCTTAGAGGGTAGGGAAAGCTGCGTAATGCGGCGATGCCGACCTCGCCTCCCAGAAGATCGCTGCCGACATCCATCAACAGCACGCTCATCAGGGGTTTGTCGTCGGGGTTGGCAAAAGACTGACCGAAACGGGTGATCGCCGGACCTTGCACCGCGGCTTGGGCGTCGGGGGCGACCTGTTCACCTGACTGCGCCGTAGGCAAGCGGTTGATCGTGACGCCTGTATCGCGCTCCGATGTAATCGCCGCTGGCGTTCCAATCGTGGGGCGCCCGTCCGTGCGTTCGTCAGGCGCACCAAAAACGACATCGGCGGGTGTCTCCGTGGGCTGCGCGTCGGGGGCGCTTGGCGCGGTGGCAATGTCGGTATCCGGCGTGGGTGTCGCCGGGGCCGCAATGTCTGCATCGGCCTGTACGCGCGGTGCCGTCTGGGTTTCAATCGCGAGCGTATCCGGTGCGGAGGGCTCCATCGGGGCAAGCGCCATCGGGTTCGGCAGGATCGGATCATCAAGCGCAATGTCCGGTGCCGCCGCATCAGGTAGGGTGACGGACGCTGCAGCGTCAATATCCAGCGCGACCAGCGGTGCAGGTGCGGGTGCAGGTTCAGGCGCTTGTTCTACCTCGGTTTCTGCCATCTTAATCGATTCTGCATCTGGCGCAGCATCGGGGGTGTTCTCTGCTTGAAGTTCCTCGGCAGCAGCAGCCTCGCCCTCGGACACCGCAACGTCCGGTTCATCCCCCTCGGGCACCCCTTCACTCTGCGGTTCAGGCATCGGCTCTGCGACAGGCTCAGGCACTACCACGATCACAACATCGTCAGTGCTTTGCGCCAAATCCTCGGGCGGCGCGACGACCAGTGGCCGAGGTACTTGCGCCGCCTCAGGGGCTTGGGTCGCATTGTCACGATCACCCTCACCGCTTGGCGCAGGTGCGGTCGGCAACGGCGCAGGCCCGATAGGCACCATAAACGAAGCAACCCCAGCCACGCCAACACTGAACACCGCACCAATAAGGATACCGCCAATAAACCCGCGTGACATATTATGATCGCTCCTGTTTTTGTTCCGGTTCGCGCGGCTCTGCCGGCCTGCTGCCCTTGACGATGGGTCTTAACCCTGAACATGTATTAGTGGACATTATACCGTGTTTTTGCGCGGTTCCTCTAGCCCTAAACCCTGCCCCAATACAAAGAATTACCGCATGCTGCTCTTGATCGATAACTACGATAGCTTCACCTACAACCTGGTACACTATCTGGGTGATCTCGGGGCCGAAGTTGAAATCCGCCGCAACGATCAAATCGACGTGCAGGCCGCGATGGCGATGAACCCGTCGGGGATCATCCTGTCCCCCGGTCCGTGCGACCCTGATCAGGCGGGCATCTGTCTGGCGCTGACCGCTGCGGCTGCCGAGACACGCACGCCGCTGTTGGGCGTGTGCCTCGGGCATCAGACGCTTGGTCAGGCATTTGGCGGCAAGGTCGTGCGCGCGGGCGAGATCGTGCACGGCAAAATGGGCATGATGCACCACGAGGGTCAGGGCGTTTTTGCGGGGCTGCCGTCACCCTTTGCAGCGACACGCTATCATTCGCTGATCGTCGAGCGCGCCACCCTGCCCGACTGCCTTGAGGTCACCGCAGAGCTTGAGGATGGTACGATCATGGGCTTGCAGCACCGCAACCTGCCCCTGCATGGCGTGCAGTTTCACCCTGAATCGATCCGTTCGGATCACGGGCACCAGATGCTGCAAAACTTTCTGAACAACGTAAAGGTGCCCGCATGAGCGATGCTCTGAAACCTCTTATCGATGCGGCTGCCAATGGCCCGCTGACGCGCGATCAGGCCGAAGCAGCGTTCCAAATCCTGTTCGAGGGCGAAGCTACCCCAAGCCAGATCGGCGGCTTCCTGATGGCCCTGCGCACCCGCGGCGAAACGGTGGATGAATATGCCGCCGCAGCCTATGTGATGCGCGCCAAATGCCACCCCGTCAACGCACCCGAAGGCGCAATGGACATCGTGGGCACCGGCGGAGATGGCAAGGGCACGCTGAATATCTCTACCGCGACGGCCTTTGTCGTGGCGGGTGCGGGCGTTGTGGTGGCCAAACATGGCAATCGGAACCTGTCGTCGAAATCGGGTGCCGCAGATGCTCTGACCCAGATGGGCCTCAAGGTCATGGTCGGGCCCAAGGTCGTCGAAGCTGCCCTGCGCGATGCCGGCATCGGTTTCATGATGGCGCCGATGCACCATCCCGCGATTGCCCATGTCATGCCCACACGGTCCGAGCTGGGGACCCGTACGATATTCAACATCCTCGGTCCGCTGACCAACCCCGCTGGCGTAAAGCGACAGCTTACCGGTGCCTATCGCCGCGATCTGATCCGCCCGATGGCCGAAACGCTTGGCGCGCTCGGGTCTGAAAAAGCGTGGCTTGTGCATGGGTCTGACGGAACGGACGAGCTGACGATCACGGGTACCAGCTGGGTCGCAGCCCTGAACCCAGACGGCACCATCTCCGAGTTCGAGATCACGCCCGAAGACGCCGGCCTGCCCGTGCATCCGTTCGAAGACATCATTGGCGGCACACCCGAAGAAAACGCACGTGATTTCAACGCACTGCTGGACGGCACCCCCTCGGCCTACCGTGACGCGGTTTTGCTTAATTCGGCAGCGGCACTGGTGGTGGCGGATGCGGCACCAGACCTGAAAGCCGGCGTTGAGATGGCGCGTCACAGCATCGACAGCGGTGCTGCGCGTGACAAAATCACCCAAGTCGCGCGGATCACACAAACCGCATGAGCACGCTCGATCTGTCGCGGCTCGGGGCTTGGCGCGATCTTGCATTTTTTGACGATACCCTGCCGGGGATCGCCACAACGCTCGCTGCGGAAGTGCGCCAAATTTTACCACCGCAACCGCAAATCTTTGCCGCGCTTGAACACACGCAACCCGATGCGGTGCGGGTGGTGATCCTGGGCCAAGACCCCTATCCCACCCCCGGCCATGCCCATGGTTTTGCCTTTTCGGCCCACGCCGACACCAAACCACTGCCCCGCTCGCTGTCCAACATCTTTAAAGAGATGACCGACAACCTCGGGGCCTGTCCGCGCACTGCCGACCTGCGGTTTTGGGCGGATCAGGGCGTGCTGCTGCTGAACACGACGTTGACGGTACCGGCAGGGGATGCAGGCGGCCATGCCAAGCTTGGGTGGCATCTGCTGACGATGCAAATTCTGGACCGCCTGTCGGACCGTCCCCGCGCCTATCTTCTGTGGGGGGCCCATGCGCAAAAGGCAGCACGAAACGTGGACGGCGTAGCGAACCTTAAGCTGGAAACCCCGCACCCTTCGCCGCTGTCTGCACGACGTGGGTTTTTCGGGTCACGCCCGTTCTCGCGCTGCAATGACTGGTTGCACGCCCAAGGCCAAGGCTCCATAAACTGGGCAACCCCGGAGACATCATGACCGATACCAACACTGGCACCATCCTAGACAAGATCAAAGCCTACAAGCTGGAAGAGATCGCCGCCGACAAGGCCGCCAAACCGCTTGAGGCCGTAGAGGCAGAGGCACGAGCAGCTTCGCCCGTGCGCCCCTTTGCCGACGCGCTGTTCGACGCGTCGCGCGAAGGCTACGGACTGATCGCAGAGGTCAAGAAAGCAAGCCCCTCCAAGGGGTTGATCCGCGCCGACTTTGACCCTGCTACCCTGGCTGCTGCCTATGCCGCCGGTGGGGCGACCTGCCTGTCGGTACTGACGGATACGCCCAGTTTCCAAGGGGCAAAAGAGTATCTGGTGGCCGCGCGTGAGGCGTGCACCCTGCCCGTGCTGCGCAAGGATTTCATGTACGATCCCTATCAGGTCGCCGAAGCCCGCGCGCTTGGGGCCGATTGCATTTTGATCATCATGGCATCGGTCAGTGACGCACAGGCCATAGAGCTTGAAGACGCCGCCGCACAATGGGGCATGGACGCGCTGATCGAAGTGCATGACAAGCAAGAGCTGGACCGCGCTGCCGTGCTCAAAAGCCGCATGATGGGGATCAACAACCGCAACCTCAAAACCTTCGAGACATCGCTGGATACCACGTGTCTGCTGTCAAAACATGTGGATGTGGAAAAGATGATCGTGTCTGAAAGCGGGCTGAACACGCCCGGCGATCTGGCCGATATGGCGAAATACGGATCGCGTGTGTTCCTGATTGGGGAAAGCCTGATGCGCCAAGACGATGTAGAGGTCGCAACCCGCAACTTGCTTGCGACGCCGCTGCGTCCGGGGGGCATGTAATGGCGCTTACGCATTTTGACGGCAAGGGCGACGCTCATATGGTCGACGTGTCGGACAAGCCCGTCACATCACGCGTCGCCACCGCAAAAACCCACATCAAGATGCAGCGCGAAACCTTTGATATCATTACCGAAGGTCGCGCAAAGAAAGGTGACGTCATGGGCGTCGCCCGTTTGGCTGGCATCATGGCTGCAAAGCGTACCGCTGACCTGATCCCTCTGTGTCACCCGCTGCCCATCACCAAAGTCTCTGTTGAACTCACGCCGGACCCCGATCTGCCGGGGCTTCAGATCGAAGCGACGGTCAAGACTACCGGCCAGACCGGTGTCGAGATGGAAGCATTGACGGCTGCCTCGGTCACTGCGCTGACCGTCTATGACATGGCCAAGGCCGTGGACAAAGGCATGGAAATCGGCGGTTTGCGCGTCGTACTGAAAGATGGCGGCAAATCCGGCCGGTATGAGGCCGAATGATCTCCGTCAGCGACGCCCTGTCGCACCTCTTTGATCTCGTAGACGCCACCACGGTGGAACAGGTCAGCCTACGACAGGCGGCCGGTCGCGTTCTGGCGACGGACGTCGTTGCAGCCCGCACGCAGCCCCCCTTTGCCGCGTCCTCAATGGACGGCTACGCGCTGCGCCAGACCGAGGTCGAACCAGACGCCATGTTCAAGGTCATCGGCGAAGCCGCCGCAGGCCACCGGTTTGACGGTGTGGTCAAGGCCGGACAAGCCGTGCGTATCTTTACCGGAGCCCCCGTGCCCGAAGGCGCTGATTTCGTTGTTATTCAAGAGGATACAACCCGTCGTGGCGATCTGATCATGCTTGGGCACGACATCGGAGCCAAAACCAACATCCGCCCGGCCGGCGGCGATTTTCACGCAGGCGACACGATGGAAGCCCCGCGTCTGCTGCGCCCCGCTGATATCGCCCTGCTTGCGTCAATGAACGTGGCAACGCTGCCAGTCTATGCCAAGCCCCGCGTGGCGATCATCGCCACCGGGGACGAACTGGTGCAACCAGGCGAGGTGCCAAACCCCGATCAGATCATTGCGTCAAATACCTTTGGCCTTGCCGCTTTGCTGGAACAACACGGTGCGCAGTGTCGCATGATCCCGATCGCCCGCGATACGGTACCATCGTTAACACAAGCCTTTACCATGGCGCAGGATGCCGACCTGATTATCACCATTGGCGGTGCTTCTGTCGGCGATCACGATCTGGTCGCCCCTGTCGCCGCGCAAATGGGGATGGAGCAGTCTTTTTACAAAGTCGCCATGCGCCCCGGCAAGCCTCTGATGGCGGGGCGGTTGTGCGATGTGGCGATGATCGGCCTGCCCGGCAATCCGGTATCAGCTATGGTCTGCGGCGCCGTCTTTGTCGTACCTGTCTTGCATAAAATGCTGGGGCTACCCGCCGTCCCTGCCACCCGTGCTGATATGCCCCTTGGGGTCGATTTACCCGCCAACGGACCGCGTGAACATTACATGCGTGCGATGGTGCGTGACGGGGCGGTTCACCCCGAAAGCAACCAAGACAGTTCGCTGCTGGGTATCCTGTCACGCGCCGACGTGCTGATGGTCCGCCCGCCCGACGACGGCCCACGTCAAGCCGGAGAAACCATTGGTTGTATCCCCCTCTGACTGTTGACACAAAACAGGAACATCTCTAGAACAAACCCCAAATAGAAACGGGGAATGTCCGGATGCTGACCAAAAAACAACTCGATCTGCTGGCCTTTATTCACAAGCGTGTCCAACGCGATGGCGTGCCGCCCAGCTTTGACGAGATGAAAGAAGCACTGGATTTGCGGTCGAAATCCGGCATCCACCGGCTGATCACAGCTTTGGAAGAACGCGGGTTTATCCGCCGCTTGGCGCACCGTGCCCGCGCGATCGAAGTTGTGAAACTGCCCGATACTCTGGGTGGTATGTCCGGTGCCGGCTTTACACCGCGCGTGATTGACGGCGACCGCCCCGACGGACCGCCCCCCTCTGCTGCGCAACCCGTCAGCGCGTCGTCCTTTGATGTGCCGATGATGGGTCGGATCGCCGCTGGTGTCCCGATCGAGGCGATCAGCACCATGACCCAATCGGTCGCCGTCCCAGGCGGCATGATCAGCGGCAGCGGCGAACATTACGCGCTTGAAGTCCAAGGCGATTCCATGATCGACGCTGGCATCAATGATGGTGACGTGGTGATCATCCGCGAAACCTCTGTCGCGGACGATGGCGATATCGTGGTTGCGTTGGTCGAGGATCACGAGGCGACGCTCAAGAAATTCCGCCGCCACGGCAGTTCGGTCGCATTGGAAGCGGCGAACCCCGCGTATGAAACGCGGGTGTTGCCATCGGATAAGGTCAAGGTTCAGGGCCGTTTGGTCGGGTTGATCCGCACCTACTAACGGTTATTTTTCTTCTTTTGACCGCCATGCTGTCCACAATCGCGCGCCCGCCTTTTGGCGGGCCGTTTGCATTGTCACCTGCCCCTTGTTGATCTTTAGTGCAACCGAACCCGTGGCGCGCAGCCTTTCGGGGTCAAATATCTTACATCCGCCTCGAAGCGGTGGGTCAGCCATGACCGAGAGCACCACGATCTGACTGGCCTGACAGTCCCCGAAGGCAGTGCGCGCCCGTTTGCCTGACAGGTGAATGACCTCTGCGCCCCCCAGCTTGAGCCGAGCGCGCCAACGCGCTGCGGCTTGGGCTTGATCCGCACCGTCTCCGTCATTCTCTAGCCAATTGAGCGCCACGAACCCCGCACTTTTCGGCTTGCTGAGCGCCCGCCCTGACGGGGTCATAACACCGACCAGACTGCCGGTATCGGAGATCAAGACAGCAGGTCGGTTTGCACCGTACCAAAGCATAGCCGCGGCGAGGATAGCAGCGAGCCCGGCAAAGCGCATGCGCCCCTGCCAGAGCAATAGCCACAGAAACCCAAGCGAGAGCAGCGGCAACACCCATGGACCGGGGGCTGGCACATGGCCCTGCGCACCATCGATCCCGGCGATCATCTGGGCCACCCCCAAAATCCAGCGCAGACCTGCACCCATGATCCAAAGCGGGGCCCATTCAAGCCCAAGCGGCGCAACGACCAAGCCCATTACTGCGGCCGGCATTACCAAAACCCCCATCAAGGGCACCGACAGCAGGTTCGCAACCAACCCATACTGCGCGACCGTGTTGAAATGTGCAGCCCCGATCGGTGCGGTAAAGGCCCCCGCCACAGCAGAGGAAATCACCGTCGCAACCGCAGGAGCCAGCCATCTTGGCCCCAGCGAAATCCTGGCACTGCGCAGCCAACCGAACACCGCGACCAATCCGGTGGTGGCAGCAAAAGACATCTGGAACCCCGGCCCCGTCAACGCTTCGGGGCGCAGGACCAGCACGATGGTCGCAGCAATTGCGACGGCGCGCAGGGTCAGCGCCCGCCGCCCGATGATCAATGCACCAAGCGCTACGGCGACCATGATAAATGCACGTTCGGTTGCGACATTGCCGCCCGACAGCAACAGATAGCCGCAGGCCGCAATCAGCGCGCCCGCAGCTGCCATGCTGCGCGTCGGCCACCTGAGCGCGACCCACGGCACCAGCGCCAACATCGCGCGCAGCGCCCCGAACACCACGGCGCTCAGCAGCCCCATATGAAGCCCTGAAATTGCCAAAAGATGCGCGAGGTTGCTGGCGCGCAGATCGCGCAACGCGTCTTGGCTAATCGCACTCCGATCACCGGTAGTAATCGCTGTGGCGAACCCGCCTATGTCACCGGGCAGCACGGCTTGGATATGTGCCGACGCCGCCATCCGCAAACGGAACACGGCCAGCCCCCGGTGCCCCTCGGTGGCAGGGCTCGCCGCCAGCAAGGGCGTGCGACTATAGCCGACGGCCCCTAGGCGCGCGAACCAAGCGTGACGCTGAAAATCAAATCCCCCCGGCTCTACTGGTCCACTTGGCGGCGACAGATGCCCTGTTGTCATCACCCTTAATCCCGGTGTGATCGTTGCATCAAAGGCTCTGTCACCGTGCAATGACACGCGCACATGCAGGGGCGTACGCGTTGTCGAGATGCGTTCCAATACCACCTGATCCAGCGTCAGACGTTGCGCGTCAGACTGGCTCCGGTCCAGGGCCACCACCCGCCCTGCGATAGGCCCGTAGTAGCGCCACACCAACACCGGTCCGCCAACCGCATGTGCCCGCCACGCCGCGAGATCAAACCCGATCAAAACCAGCGCAGCGCCCAGAATGACAGGCCCCGCTACCTCGCCCGCCCATACTGCGAGGGCCACCAGCAGTGCAGCACCACCAGCCCCCCACAGCAAAACCGACGCCGAAGGTTCCACGCGCTGCGTGAAATAGGCCCCGATGCCCACGGCCAGACATACGGGCACCCAGCCGATCAGATGCCCGCGCTGCGCGCGCATCGTCTGCGTCCCATAGGACAACAGCCCCATACTTGCCCCCGTTCTCTGCACTGGGTAGATAGTCGGTAACGCTATCTCCAAAGGAGTTAGCAAATGATAAACGGCACCCCGAACGGGCGTTTTCCGTGAACTTCTGCTGCAAAGGATCCTCCGCCCATGACAACGCCCGTCGTTACCCGTTTCGCCCCGTCTCCTACCGGCTATCTACACATTGGCGGCGCACGGACGGCGCTGTTCAGCTGGCTTTATGCGCGCGGACGTGGCGGAAAGTTCCTGCTGCGCATCGAAGACACCGACCGCCAGCGCCACACCCCCGAGGCGACCGCAGCGATTCTGCAGGGCATGGCGTGGCTGGGTCTGGACCATGACGGAGATGTGGTCAGCCAGTTCGAAAACGCGCCCCGCCATGCCGAGGTTGCTTTGCAGCTTCTCGCCGAAGGAAAGGCCTATAAGTGCTTTGCATCGCAGGAAGAAATCGCAGCCTTCCGCGATCAAGCCAAGGCCGAAGGCCGCAGCACATTGTATCAGTCCCCGTGGCGTGATGCCGCGCCCGAGACGCATCCCGACGCCCCTTATGTCGTGCGTATCAAAGCCCCACAAACCGGCCAGACCATTATCCGCGACGCGGTGCAGGGCGATGTGGTAATCGGCAATGATCAGCTTGATGACATGGTTCTGTTACGTTCGGACGGTAGCCCCGTATACATGTTGGCCGTTGTTGTTGATGACCACGACATGGGCGTGACCCATGTTATTCGCGGGGATGATCACCTGAACAATGCCGCGCGTCAGATGATGATTTATAACGCCATGGGTTGGGACGTACCGGTCTGGGCCCACATCCCGCTGATTCACGGCGCAGATGGGAAAAAACTGTCGAAACGTCACGGTGCTTTGGGTGCGCAGGAATATCAGGCCATGGGCTTCCCTGCCGCCGGTATGCGCAATTACCTCGCCCGTCTGGGGTGGAGTCATGGCGACGACGAATTCTTTACCGACGCACAGGCGCAGGACTGGTTCGATCTGGACGGTATCCGCAAAAGCCCCGCGCAGTTCGATCTGAAAAAGCTGGAAAACATCTGTGGTCAGCATATTGCCGCGGCGGATGATGCTGCATTGCGGCACGAGATCGAGGCTTATTTGACCGCCGCCGGGTTGCCCGCGCTCACATCTTCGCAAGCGGACGGGTTGGAGCGGTCCATGTATTGCTTAAAGGAACGCGCGAAGAAATTCCCAGATCTTCTTGAAAAGGCTGAATTTATCCTCGCTGAACGCCCCATTCAACCGGACGAGAAGGCGCAAAAGCATTTGGACAATGTATCCCGTGGTATGCTGACTGAATTGACGCCGCAGTTGCAGAATGTTACTTGGGATAGAGAAATGCTGGAGGAGGCGCTGAACGGCTTTGCTGCCGCTCACGATACCAAATTTGGCAAACTGGCGGGGCCGCTGCGCGCAGCACTCGCCGGGCGGGCGGCAACCCCATCAGTTTTCGATATGATGCTGGTACTTGGGCGCGACGAAAGCCTTGCCCGCTTAAACGATGCAGCTATCTAAAATATGCGAATGCATATTCCTGATATGCACAAAAATAACTGAGGGGCGGACCGTCTCGGTACCACCCCAGTCGACGGCATAACGCGCGTCGATACCACAATAGGAAGGGACTTCATGGCCGAAAGTACAAAATCCGCAACGTTGACCATCGACGGGAACAGCTTTGAACTGCCGATCTATTCCCCATCGGCGGGACCGGATGTTTTGGATATCCGCAAGCTGTTCTCCCAGGCGAATGTCTTTACATATGACCCTGGTTTCACCTCGACGGCGGCCTGCGACAGCACGATCACCTTCATTGACGGAGACGAAGGTGTGTTGCTGCATCGTGGGTATCCGATCGACCAGCTTGCCAGCGAATCCCACTACCTCGAGGTGTGCTATCTGCTGCTGTACGGCGAGCTTCCGTCGGCGACGCAGCTTGAAGAGTTCGAGGCTCTGGTCACCAACCATACCATGATCCACGAGCAAATGATCAACTTCTTCCGCGGCTTCCGCCGTGATGCGCACCCAATGGCGATCATGGTCGGCGTTGTCGGCGCGATGTCTGCCTTCTATCATGACAGCACCGACATCAACGACGCGCACCAGCGTGAAGTGGCGACGATCCGTTTGATTGCAAAAATGCCGACGATTGCCGCGATGGCCTATAAGTACACTATCGGCCAGCCGTTCATCTATCCGCGCAATGATGTGGATTACGCCGGTAACTTCCTGCGCATGTGTTTCGCCGTCCCTGCCGAAGACTATGTGGTTGATCCGATCCTGTCGCGCGCGATGGACCGTATCTTTACCCTGCACGCGGACCACGAACAGAACGCATCGACATCGACCGTGCGTCTGGCATCGTCCTCGGGCGCGAACCCCTTTGCGTGTATCGCAGCGGGTATCGCCTGCCTTTGGGGTCCGGCGCATGGCGGCGCAAACCAGGCCTGTCTGGAAATGCTGAAAGAGATCGGCACGCCGGACCGCATCCCTGAATTCATCGCCCGCGCCAAGGACAAGAACGACCCGTTCCGCCTGATGGGCTTTGGTCACCGCGTCTACAAAAATCACGACCCACGTGCGACCGTGATGAAAGAAAGCGCTGACGAGGTTCTGGAACTGCTGGGCGTGGAAAACAACCCGATCCTGCAGGTTGCCAAAGAACTGGAAAAACAGGCGCTGGAAGATCCGTACTTCGCAGATAAAAAGCTGTTCCCGAACGTCGATTTCTATTCGGGCATCATCCTCGAAGCGATGGGTTTCCCCACGTCCATGTTCACGCCGATCTTTGCACTGGCACGGACCGTTGGCTGGATTTCCCAGTGGAAAGAACAGATCAGCGACCCCCAGTTGAAAATCGGTCGCCCCCGTCAGCTGTATCTTGGCGAGACACCCCGCGACTACGTCGATATCGAAAAGCGCTGATTTCCAGTGTGTTAGATCTTAAATGCCCCGCCCCAACGGCGGGGCGTTTTGCGTTTTGATCAAGGGTACAGGGCGCAGGAACGGCGCAAAGAGAATCGTTTCACTGCGGCACCACCGGGCCAGCGTGATCAAAGCACCTTTTTCGAGCCTACTGTTTCGACAGACTTTTCAACATTTCGAAACCATCGCGCCCGAAATATGACGGTTTTGTATCGTTGTTTCGAAACCGCGCATAATGGGCGAACGTCATTGACCAAGTGTCGCGATCACCCCAAGTTCAGCGTCAGTACATCACAACAGCGTCCTTTCAGACGCACCGTCGCGCAAATGACTCACGCCGCCTATGCGGAAAGGACCACCGTATGAAGGACCCTCGGCCCCGACTACAATGGGATAACGCGACCAGTCTCAGCTGCAAAACCGCACGGCACCACCCGGCGCCGCAGGGGTCTTTTGTGCACGATACTCAACAGAAATGTGACCAGATTGCGGTGGTATACGATAAGGGTCAGATGCCGCCCAGGATCACTGTTAAACAGGTGTCAGGCAGCGTCCACACCGTGCTGGCAGACGGTATCGCAGTCGCCGTCGTAGCAAGCGCCTCGCGCCCGACCCTCAACCCCGATGATGTGTTGCTGGTCGAACGCTCAGTCTAGACGGATTAACGGCCTTCAAAGTACGCAGGGCGTTTCTGCATGAAGGCGGTCACGCCCTCTTTGAAATCACGCGACTGACCGCATTTGCCCTGCTCCTGCGCCTCCAGCGACAGCTGATCCTCAAGCGTGTTGTCCCAGCTGGCACGGATGGCATTTTTTGCAGCGGCATATGCGCTGGTCGGACCTTGCGCCAGATGCGCTGCTTTGGCACGCCAATGCGCGTCAAAATCCCCATCGGCAACGGCTTCCCAGATCATGCCCCAATCATCGGCCTGACGGGCCGAAATCTTGTCCGCAAACAGGGCTGCGCCCATAGCCTTGGCGGTGCCCATTTGACGGGGCAGCGTGTACGTTCCGCCAGCGTCGGGCATCAATCCAATGCGCGTAAACGCTTGAAGAAAATAGGATGATTCCGTCGCAAAGACCACGTCCGTCGCCAGCGCGAGGTTCGCCCCTGCCCCTGCCGCCGGACCATTAACCGCCGCGATTGTTGGCACGGGGCAGTTGGTGATCGCCTGCAACATCGGGCCATATTCTTCGCGCAAGGTCCGTTCCAGATCCAGCGATCCCTTGCTGGTGCTATCACTCAGATCCTGGCCGGTGCAAAATGCGCGCCCGGCACCAGTGATAACTACGCACCGCGCTTCTTTACCAGCTTGGGTAAACGCGTGTTCGATCTCGGCCCGCATCTGCGTGGTGAGCGCATTCATTTTGTCCGGGCGGTTCATCGTGACCACGGCTAGCCCGTCGTTCAGGTCATAGGTCAGGGTTTGATAGTCCATGGCGCGGGTCCTTTTTGCACATTTCTTCTGCACATTACCCATAAGGCCACGCGCTGCCAGCGCAACCCCGCGTTAATCTTTTAGAATATCGTCCAGACGTGCCTGTTCACTCGCGCTCAGCGGGGCCTGTTCTTCGCCCGCGGTCCGAGCACGGCCCCGCAGATAGACAAGCCCGACCCCGCCTGCAAGCAATAGCATCAGCGGCCCGGCCGCCCAAAGCACCCAGGTCGACCCGCGCGCAGGTGGGTTGAGCAACACATACTCCCCATATCTGTCCACGATATAGGCCACCGCCTCTGCATCGGTGTCGCCTGCGACCAAACGCTCGCGCAGCAGGATACGCAGATCACGCGCGAGGCTGGCGTTGCTTTCGTCGATGCTTTCGTTGCGGCACACAAGGCAGCGCAACCCTTTGGACAAGGTCCGAGCGCGTTGTTCCAACACCGGATCAGACAGCACCTCGTCTGGTTGAACCGCCCATGCGGGCGTAACCAATAACATCAGCGCGAGGACCATCGCCCTCATTGCGCTGGTACCTGCTTTGCTTTTGCCGCCCCCGCCGCGACGCGGTAGCGACGGTCCGAAAGGCTTAGTAGCCCACCAAGTGCCATTAGAGCGCAGCCAATCCAAATCCAGTTGGTCAGCGGCTTGATATAGGTACGCACCACCCAACCGCCGCCGGCCTGTTCATCCCCGATCACGACATAGACGTCACGTAGCAGGTTATAATCAATCGCAGCCTCGGTTGTCGGCATCTGCGCCACGGGATAGAACCGTTTCTCAGGCCGTAGTTGCGCGATCTCTGCCCCGTCATGAAACAGTGTCACGCTTCCAGTGGTCGACACATAGTTCGGCCCCTGACTGCGCTTAACATCATCCAGCTGCACCGTATAACGCCCCACGTCATAGGATTCACCCAGCGGCACCGCGCGGATATCGTCCATCGACCACGCGGTAAGGCCAGCGACCCCTGCCATCGTGACGCCAAGCCCCGCATGGGCCACCATCTTGCCCCAGTCTGCCCGCGGCAATCGGCCAAGCCGGCGCAGACGGTTCTCACCGCGTCCGGTGCGGCCCCAGAGGTCGACAATGGTACCCATCACAATCCAGGCACCTAAGAACAACCCCAGCGGCCCCAATAAGCTGCGCCCTGATTGAATCGCATAAGCAAGCGCCCCGATCGCAATTGCCAAGACAAACACATACCGCAGCGGTTTCAGTGCGCGCGTAATTACCGCACGTTTCCACGGCATCGCTGACCCAATCGGTAGGATCAGACCCAACATAACCATGAAAGGTGTGAAGGCCGCGTTAAAGAACGGGGGGCCAACGCTTAATTTTCTGTCGAAAAACATTTCTGCCAGCAACGGCCACATGGTGCCGATGAAAACCACAAAACAAGCGACGGCCAACAGGACGTTATTTACCAGCAGCGCCGACTCGCGGCTCACCATGCTGAATACGCCTTTCGCCTCTAATGCGCGGGCGCGGGCGGCGAAGAGCACAAGCGCGCCGCCCATGAAAAATGCCATGATCATCAAGATAAAGACGCCGCGTTCAGGGTCATTCGCAAACGCGTGGACCGAGGTCAGCAGGCCAGATCGCACGATAAACGTCCCGATCAACGAGAAGCCGAACGCAAGAATCGCCAAAAGGATTGTCCAGCTTTTCAAACTCTCGCGCTTTTCAACCACGACTGCCGAATGCAGCAGTGCTGCCGCCAGTAGCCATGGCATAAAGCTCGCGTTTTCAACGGGATCCCAGAACCAAAACCCGCCCCAGCCAAGTTCGTAATAGGCCCACCAGGACCCAAGCGCGATACCGATGGTCAGGAAAATCCACGCCGCAAGCGTCCAAGGACGTACCCATCGACCCCACGCGGCGTCGATACGCCCCTCGATCAGCGCGGCAACGGCAAAGCTGAACGTCATCGAAAGCCCGACATACCCCAGATACAAAAACGGCGGGTGGAACGCGAGCCCGGGATCTTGCAGCAGGGGGTTCAGATCCTGCCCGTCAAAGGGCGGCGTGGCGAGACGCAGGAACGGGTTAGAGGTAAACAGGATAAAAGCAAAAAACGCGACGCCAATCGCAGCCTGTACCGACAACACCCGCGCCCGCAAGGTTGGAGGTAAGTTACCTCCGAACCACGCGGCCATGGCCCCGAAGAGCGAGACAATTAACACCCAAAGCAACATTGAGCCTTCGTGATTGCCCCAAGTGCCGCTGATTTTATACAACATCGGCTTCATCGAATGGCTGTTCAATACCACCAGCCGAAGCGAGAAATCGGAGCTTACAAAGGCCCACATCAGTGCGCCGAATGCCAGTAATGTCAGCGCGAACTGCGCGCCAGCGGCTGGCTCTGCTACGGCCATCCACCCCGGCCAGCGTTTATGGGCACCGATAAGGGGTACCACCATTTGAACAATGGCGACACCAAAGGCGAGTATAAGGGCGAAATGTCCGAGCTCTGTAATCATCCTGCGACCATAGGGCGGAGTGCGGTGCCTTGCCATGGGAATTCACACCGAAATCACGTCAGTGTGCGCAGCAAAGCGTCGCAGGGCGCGCCTTAGGCCGCAGCCTTGCGCCAATCGTCCAGTGCAGCGTTGTCAGATTCACCCGGAGCCACCTTTGACGCAAATGGGACAACGTCTTCGGTCTCCATTTGTCCCTCACCAGTTTGCAGCGCGTTCAGGTGTTCGATGTTCCGTATTACCGCCGGTGTCTGCGCGATGGTACGCGCGATAGAGTGTTGGAACTCTTGCGTTTTCACCTGATGCCGCGCGCCAAAGTAGAACGATACCACAGCGCCTAGTAACCACCACAACGGATCGGGCACCATCGCCACCCCTTGCATACGACTGGCAAACCAAACCGGGTCGACCATTGCCGCGACAAACAATCCTAACGTTCCAAGCGCTAAGGCCGGTCGTGGAAAACGATTCACACCATTCATAACGCGATCGAAGCGCCCCACCGGCGCTACGCTGAACTCAGCCGCAAACTGCACCATCGCCTGCTCTAGCGCGGCCGCATCACGCGCAGCGGTATTTTCGGCATTCTGGCGGAATACTTCGACCGTATCCCGCAAAACATTCCGACCATCACCAAAAACGAGGCCCAAAGCCTTATCAATCACCGCCATGCTGCGACCCTTTCGTTAAAGTCACGCGGGCTCAAATGATACTGCGGGGACATAAATTCCTCTGCGCGTTTGATCCATCCCCCTTTCGTGCCAGCCCGCGTGCGGGCGTATTTGCGACTTGCCGGTCGCTGATCGGCCAGCCCAAAATAATAATTACGGCGCGCCACAGCATAGGCGTTCACAAACTGTGCCGGAGCTTGAGCATAAGCGTGTCCCGCCGCACCCAAAGTCTGCGGCCCAAGCACACCATCTATAGCCACATCAAACCCCATATCCCTTAACAATCGCTGAAGAATTTTCACTGCATTGCCGCCAGCGTTCACGTACATATCGAATACAGACGGCTGCAACGGTTCGGGCAACTGTGCGATTTTGGGTTTGTGGAAATAATGTGTGATGAAAATCTCGGTCGCCTGAGCTTGGCTAAGCGCTTGAACATCTGCAACATTCACCGTGCCATCGCGATTTAAATCAAGCCCCAAACGGCGCATTGTATGGATAGTGACACCATGTTTGGTCGCCCCACCCGGATCATCTGGATCATTTACAAAGCCCCCTTCGCGCGCAACGATGGAATTGGCAATTTCTTCAACAGTTTGCATCAAATCGGCCCTTCTTACAGTTTTGTCCCTGCAAGAATGGCTGTTCAGATGTTAATTAATTCCGGCATCGCCGTACGCATCAGCCCTCGGGGGCCACGTAGACGCCCTGCTCTTTCAATGCGTCCACGACTTCTTTTGGCATGTAGTTTTCATCATGTTTAGCAAGGATTTCAGTCGCTTCGAACGTTCCGTTGATGTATCTTCCCGTACCGACCATACCCTGGTTTTCCTCGAAAAGATCGGGCAGCACACCGCTGTAGGTCACAGGAACAGTCGCGCCGCCATCGGTCACGGAAAAGCGGATGATCAGGCCATCGCCGCGCACAAGACTGCCTTCTTCGACCAGCCCGCCGATACGAAACACCTCTGTCGCGGCGGGCGGCTCTGCGATCACCTGACTGGGCGCGCGGAAAAAGTTGATCCCGTCACGCATGGCGTATCCAATCAGCGCGGTAGACAGCACAAGCGCCACCACTGCGACACCGATAACCTGAATACGTCGCTGCTTTTTAAGACTTTTCATGAGACCTCAGGGAAATAGCGGGGCCATCATCAGCCCCTCGACCTCGTCAATACCTAGCATCAGATTGGCGTTTTGCAACGCCTGCCCGCTTGAGCCCTTGGTCAAATTATCAAGTGCTGCGACCACAATTGCGCGCCCTTCAATCCGATCAGCCACCACGCCGATATGGCAAAAGTTCGACCCGCGAACATGACGAGTGCTCGGGGCTTCGCCAAACGGAAGCACCTCAATAAAAGGCTCGGCGTCATAGGCATCGGCCAACGTCTGGTGGATTTTCTGCGCCTCACCTTTAACGTAGACGGTCGCCAGAATACCGCGGTTGGCCGGCAACAGATGCGGGGTAAACTGTACTTTGACCGGACGGCCCGCGATGGCTGAAAACTCCTGATCGAATTCTCCCAAATGCCGATGCGTGCCCCCCAATGCATAGGCGTGGTACCCCTCGGACAGCTCTGCGTGCAGCAAATTCTCCTTTAAAGAACGCCCCGCACCAGAGACCGCGCATTTCAAGTCCAGAATGATATCGTCGAGATCGATCACGCCCTTCTCGATCAAGGGGCGCAGGGCGAACTGACCAGTGGCGGCATTACATCCGGTGCCGGCAACCAAACGCGCGGATTTGATTTCTTCGCGGTAGAATTCGGTCAGCCCGTAGACCGCCTCTTTCTGCTGCTCTAGCGCGGCATGGGGATTGCCGTACCACTTGGCATAGGCTTCAGGATCGCGCAGCCGGAAATCGGCCGAAAGGTCAACGATCTTGAGGTCTTTGGGCAGGTTCGCGATGACCTCTTGGCTGGTTTTATGCGGCAGCGCACAAAAGCACAGATCGATCTGTGAAAAATCGATCTCGTCGATGGTGACCAAGGCGGGCAGATCCATGTGGCGCAGGTGTGGAAACACCTTTGCTATTGTTTGCCCCGCCTTAGAGTTCGCCCCCAAGGCTTTGATCTGCATCGATGAATGGCCAGCGATCAGCCGGATAAGTTCTGCGCCGGTATAGCCGGAAGCACCAAGAATGGCGATGTTATGGGTCATGTCGGGTTCCGTTTGGAAAGTGTTAGCAAATACGTGTTAGGCCGCTTGGAAGGTCAACGGTCGTCGCAAGAATTGCGTTGCACGGCTGCTGACTTTTTTGGGGTCGCCCGTGGTCAAGAAGGCGGCCTCGCCCGTGCCCAACATATTGGGGTGACGTTGCAGGTAATCGCCCAGGCTATGCGCGACCAAATTGGCTTGGCTGAACACTTTGACATCGGGGCCAAGCGCATCCTGAAAGGTTTCCTGCATCAGCGGATAATGCGTGCACCCCAGAATCGCGGCCTCTGGCGCAGGCATTTTGCGCTTTAGCGCGTCCACGTGGCTGCGTACCAAGGCCTCGGCGAGGATGAAATCACCGTCTTCGATCGCATCGACGACACCGCCACAGGCCTGCGCTTCGACATCGACACCAATCGCCCGAAACGCCAGTTCGCGTTGGAACGCACGGCTGGCAACCGTCGCGGGCGTCGCAAACAGCGCCACATGTTTCAGATCGACCTCGCGCGGGGGGGAATTATCACCCCACTGGCGCTCGGTCATCGACTCAATCAGCGGCACGAAAACACCCAAGACGCGCTTGCCCGACGGGACCCACCCTTCTTGCATACGGCGCAACGCGGCCGCAGAGGCGGTGTTGCATGCAAGGATCACCAGATCGCACCCCGCATCAAACAGCCGCTGGGTGGCCGCTGTCGTCAGGTTGTAAATGTCGTCGGCATTGCGCACGCCGTATGGGGCATGGGCGCTGTCAGCCAAATACACGAAATCCACGTCGGGCAACTGCGCCTGAACGGCATCCCACACGGTCAGCCCGCCAAGACCAGAATCGAAAATACCAACTGCCATAACACCTTACCGTCATCTGTCGGCGCGATGCCGATCTTCAAATTCAAACCCCAGATCAAAGGATTTTGCGGGCTCTGGTGACAACTCATACGTCGCTTTGCGCAGGAAATCCATCATAGCTTTTGCGTCCTTTGCCATCGGGTCCAGCACATTCCTGCCGATGGGTTCGCCGATGACTACGCGCACAGGCGTATCGACCCGTTTCCGGAATTCTTTGATCAACAACCCCATGCGCAGGGTGTGATGAAGGTGGCTCGCAATCTGGAACATCCGACTGGTGTGCCCATCGAAATAGATCGGCACCACGGTCGCATTCGACTTGCCAATCATACGCGCCGTGAAACCGCGCCAGCCCGGATCCATCGGACGTGAGAAGGGTCGCGCCCCGGTGCTGACGGTACCGCCCGGAAAAACCCCGACAGCACCGCCCTGTCCCAGATAGTCCAGCGCGGTCTTGCGGGTGCGCAAGTTCAGCGCCAGCGCCGCCTTATCCTCATCAAAGCTGATCGGCAGCAGATGGCGGTTCAGGTTCGGCGCGCGGTTAAATACCGAATGGGCCATTATCTTGAATTCGCCTCGGCTGCGCGACAGCATGTGACCAAGCATCAACCCGTCAAGAATACCATAGGGATGGTTCGCCAACGCGATGATAGGGCCAGTGGTGGGGATGTTCGACAGGCTGCCGCCCACCACCTTAAGCGTCAGCCCATAGCGCTGGACCATCACGTCAAAGAACCCCATGCCGTGCGACATGTCATCTTCATAGCCGATGGCACGTTTCATCAGCCCCAGACGGCCTGTGCTGTTTTCCATCAGCCGGATAAATGCACGCGCAGGACGCGACTTGGCGGAATAGGCATAGCTGATGTCACGCGCTGTCATCGGTTTGAGGTCACGCTGCTGGAGGGTCAAGATCAGTTCCTTTTCAAGGGTCCTGCCTTGTCCTCTAGCAGCGCTTCATGACAGGCGCGTTACAGCCGCCCAATTCAACAGGCCTATTCTGCCGCCCTATTCTGCCGCGCGCGACGTTTGCGTGCCCCCTGACCGGATCACCGCCAGCAGTTCCTCGCGGCGCTTGGCGGCCTTGGACTCATTCGCCTGCTTTACCGGGCCAAAGCCGCGGATTTGCAGGGGGAGTTCGGCCAGAGCGACAATCGCGTCATGCGTCGCTTCGGTCAGCTGGGGCAATACGTCCTTCATGTCGGCTTCATACTGGGTGATCAAGGACCGTTCCATCCGGCGTTCTTCGGTGCGGCCAAAAGGATCAAACGGCGTGCCGCGCAGGAACTTCATGCGCGACAGCAGCTTGAACGGTCCCTCCATCCATGCGCCAAAGGTCCGTTTCATCGGGCGGCCATCAGCGCCGGTTTTCGACATGATGGGCGGTGCGAGGTTAAAGGTCATCTTGGGGTCACCGTCAAACGCCTCTGCCACTTTGGCACGGGTGGATTTCAACAGGCGTGCGACCTCGTATTCGTCCTTGTAAGACAAGAGCTTGTGATAGCCCAACGCCATGGCCTCCTTCAGGCGGTCATCCGTGATCTCGTCCATCATCGCGCCATAGCGTTTCGCCAAACCCTTGCCCTGATAGGCCGTCAGGTGGTCTTTCCGGAAGGCGATTTTTTCGTCCAAGGTTTTTGGCAGCGCGACGACATTTGGCGTCATTACACGCTTGGCGTCTTCGGGGTGCAACACCGCCCAACGGCCCATTTCGAACGCACGCAGGTTTCGTTCAACCGCCGCGCCGTTCAGCGTGATCGCCTGTTGCAAACTATCAAGCGAGAGCGGGATCAACCCTTGCTGCCACGCCGCGCCAAAGATCATCATGTTGGAGTAGATCGAATCCCCCAGCGTTGCCTTGGCCAAATCGGACGCATCAAAAAGCGCCACATCATCTTTCAACCGCGCCTCTAGTGCGAGGGTCAGCCGGTCATAGGGCATCTGGAATTCAGTATCGCGGGTAAATTCCCCCGTGATGATCTGGTGCGAGTTCACAACCGCCCCCGTCCGCCCAGCGCGCGTCAGGCCAAGTGTCTTTGTGCCGGCAGAGACAACAAGGTCCCCCCCGATCAACGCATCCGCCTCGCCCGTTGCCACGCGAATGGCGCTGATGTCTTCGGGTCGGTTCGCAATACGGCAATGGATGTGCACGGCCCCGCCCTTTTGGGCCAGCCCCGCCATTTCCATCATCCCAGCGCCCTTGCCGTCAATCTGTGCCGCTTGCGCCAGCACAGCGCCGATCGTTACGACCCCGGTACCACCGACTCCGGTGATCACCACGTTATGCGTCCCGTTGATGGCAGGCAGCTTTGGCATGGGCAGGTCGGGGATTTTGACCTCGGTTGTAGGGTCCTTACGGATCTTGGCCCCTTCAAGTGTCACGAACGACGGGCAAAAGCCATTCACGCAAGAAAAATCCTTGTTGCATGACGACTGATCAATCGCCCGCTTGCGTCCCAGTTCGGTTTCTTCGGGCACGATAGAGACGCAGTTCGACTGCACACCACAGTCCCCACAGCCTTCGCAGACATCCGTGTTGATGAACACGCGCTTGTCGGGATCGGGGAACAGCCCCCGCTTGCGTCGACGACGTTTTTCGGCGGCACAGGTCTGGATATAGACGATTGCGCTGACGCCCTTAAGCTTTGCGAAGTTCTCTTGCACGGTTTGTAGATCGGCACGCTCGTACATGGGCACGTCGCCAAAGGCCTTTTGATCCACATCCTCTTTTTCGTCATAGACCACAGCGATATTCTTGACGCCCATGGCCTTGATCTCTGCCACGATACGCGGCGCGTCCAGATCGCCTTCGTTATGCTGGCCACCTGTCATCGCAACAGCATCGTTGTACAGGATCTTGTAGGTAATGTTCGTCTTGGCCGCGATGGCCGCACGGATCGCCAGATTGCCCGAGTGGTTGTATGTCCCGTCCCCGAGGTTCTGGAACACATGCTCGCGCGTTGAGAACTTGGACTCACCGATCCAGTTCGCCCCTTCGCCCCCCATATGGGTAAAGCCCGTCGTCTCGCGGTCCATCCATTGCACCATATAGTGGCAACCGATCCCGGCATAGGCGCGGCTCCCTTCTGGGAGCTTGGTTGATGAGTTATGTGGACAGCCTGAACAGAAGTACGGCACACGCGCGGCAATGTCTTCGGCGTTATCGGCACGTCGTGCGGTATCCAGCGCTTCCATGCCGGCCTTAATGCCATCGGTATTTCGGCCTTCCTCGATAAAGATGCCCCCCAGCTTTTCGGCGATCCATATCGGGTCCAGCGCGCCACGGGTGGGGAACAGCTCTTCGCCATGCTCCATCCCGGCACCACCGCCTTTGTGCCAGCCATAGACCCGACGATGCGTATCCGAGAACAAGGCCTCTTTGATCTGCACTTCGATCAGCTTGCGCTTTTCTTCGACGACAATGACCAGATCAAGCCCTTCAGCCCAGGAATGGAAGCCCTTCATATCCAGTGGGAAAGTCTGACCGATCTTGTAGAGTGTGAGGCCCAGACGCTCGGCTTCGTTTTCGTCGATGTTGAGCAGGCTCATAGCGTGGATCACATCCAGCCAGTTCTTACCCGCAGCCACGATGCCGATTTTGGCCCCGCGCTTGCCCCACATGCGTTTGTCCATCTTGTTGGCATGGCTGAACGCTTCGGCGGCATATCGTTTATAGTCAATCATCCGCGCCTCTTGCAGGTGCGGCGTATCTTGCAGACGAATGTTGAGCCCCCCGTCGGGCATATCAAACTGCGGCGTGACCAGCTTCATCCTGTTCGGGTCGCCATTCACCACCGATGTTGCCTCTACGGTATCTTTCATCGTCTTGAGACCGACCCATAGCCCGCTAAACCGACTTAGCGCCCATCCATAAATACCGTAATCAAGGATCTCTTGCACACCGGCAGGGCTGACAACGGGCATATAGGCATCCACCATCGCCCACTCGGACTGGTGCAACACGGTAGAGGATTCACCCGTGTGGTCATCCCCCATAGCCATCAGCACACCACCATGTGTGGACGAGCCTGCCATATTGGCATGGCGCATCACATCACCGGAACGGTCCACCCCCGGGCCTTTACCGTACCACAGGCCAAACACACCGTCGTACTTGCCTTCGCCGCGCAGCTCTGCCTGCTGACTGCCCCAAAGGGCGGTAGCGGCAAGATCTTCGTTCAGGCCCGGCTCGAACACGACGTTATGCGCGGTCAGCGACTTGGCGGCGCGCTCCATCTGCAAGTCCACGGCCCCCAAGGGCGACCCGCGGTATCCGGTCACATAGCCCGCGGTGTTTAGACCTGCGGTTTTGTCCCTTGCGGCCTGCATCATCATCATGCGCACCAACGCCTGTGTGCCGTTCAGCAACACTGGCGATTTCTCAAGGTCATACCGGTCAGTTAGTGAAATTTTTTGCGTACCCATAGCGCGTCCTCCCCTACGTGCAATCAATAGCTATGGCTTCACACTAGGTCACAAAAGCTGACCTGTCTAGCGTTGTGTCCGCCCCAATATAACAATGCACCGGACGCGCGCCCTTGATCTTTTGCACACTGACCCGATCTATCCGTGATAAGATAAACGTATATGTCCCGATGCCCCCTGTCGGAGGGTTGTTTTTAAACCGTAATCCGCGCAAAGATGGCTGCTCTTGCGAACAGCGCGCACATCACAAAAGGTGGCCCTCATGGATTGGGACAAGCTCAGAATATTTCACGCCGTTGCGGATGCCGGCAGCTTGACCCATGCGGGGGACAAGCTGAACCTGTCGCAATCTGCGGTCAGCCGCCAGATCCGCGGGTTGGAAGAGCAGTTGAATACCAACCTGTTCCACCGCCATGCGCGCGGGCTGATCCTCACGGAACAAGGCGAGCTGCTGTTTGATGCCACAGTCGCCATGTCGAAACGGCTCGATACCGCTGCGGCGCGCATCCGCGACAGCGAAGAAGAGGTCTTTGGCGAACTGCGCGTCACCACGACAACCGGCTTTGGCACCTTATGGCTGGCACCTCGCCTGCCCAAGCTTTACGAAAAATACCCCGACCTCAAAGTCGACCTGATGCTGGAAGAGCGCGTGCTGGACCTTCCTATGCGTGAAGCCGATGTGGCCATCCGCATGAAAGAACCGTCGCAGGCCGATCTGGTGCGCAAAAAGCTGATGATGATCAAGATGTGCATGTACGCCTCACCCGCCTATCTCGAGGCGAACGGCACCCCGCAGCGGCTTGAAGATATGTCGGACCACCGCCTGATCTGCCAGAATACAGACAGCAACCAGGTGCACGCGGGCCTGAACCTGATCCAGCAGCTAATGATGCATGACGTGCGGTCGATGCTGACGGTAAACAACTACTTTGGTGTGCTCCAAGCGGTCATCAACAACCTCGGGATCGGGGTTCTGCCTGACTACCTGATCCAAGACTTCCCCGACCTCGTGCAGGTGCTCCCCGAGACCGAGTCGGCTGATGTACCTGTGTTCCTTGCCTACCCCGAAGAACTGCGCTCGTCCAAACGGGTCGCGGCATTCAAGGATTTTGTCCAAGACGAGATCATCACCCACCGCAAACTGCTGCGTGAGAAGGAATCCCGCTAGCTATGCGAAAACCGCATATCGGGCATGTCATAGATTAACGATTCCAGCCTTGATCCACGCACTCGCGCCGCATAATTGGGCGGTATGAAGACGGGCGGCTCCGTGCCGCTTCTTCATACCTCCCTGTTGGACTCGGCCGAGCTTCGTGCTCGGCCTTTTTTTTGGCCGACGCTCTTCTCCCGCCTTAGGTCTTTTCCCCGCGCTGCGCTTGATCTAAGAGGTGTGGCATATTGCTAGGGGAAAACGCGCATCATGACCGAACCAGCCATCACGCAAGAACTGATTTCGAGCCACGGCATCAACGCCGATGAATATCAGCGTATTCTGGACATCATCGGGCGCGAACCCACATTTACCGAACTGGGCATCTTTTCGGCCATGTGGAACGAACACTGTTCCTACAAGTCGTCAAAGAAATGGCTGCGCACGTTGCCGACCGAGGGCCCTCAGGTGATCTGCGGACCGGGCGAAAACGCGGGCATCGTCGATATCGGCGACGGCCAGGCGCTGGTTTTCAAAATGGAAAGCCATAACCACCCGTCCTATATCGAACCCTACCAAGGGGCCGCGACTGGCGTGGGCGGCATCCTGCGGGATGTCTTCACCATGGGCGCGCGTCCTATTGCGGCGATGAATTCGCTTAGCTTTGGCTCGCCTGAGCATCGCAAGACCCGTCAACTGGTGCATGGCGTCGTTGCAGGCGTTGGCGGCTATGGTAACTGCTTTGGCGTTCCAACTGTGGGGGGCGAGGTTCGGTTTGACACCGCCTATGACGGCAACTGCCTTGTGAACGCTTTTGCTGCCGGTCTGGCCGACACAGACAAGATTTTCTACTCCGCCGCTTCCGGCGTCGGCATGCCTGTTGTGTATCTCGGCGCGAAAACCGGCCGCGATGGCGTCGGCGGCGCGACAATGGCTTCGGCTGAATTTGACGACACCATCGAAGACAAACGCCCCACCGTTCAGGTCGGCGACCCCTTTACCGAAAAGCGCCTGATGGAAGCCACGCTAGAGCTGATGGCGACCGGTGCTGTAATCTCCATTCAGGATATGGGTGCGGCGGGTCTGACCTGCTCTGCCGTGGAAATGGGCGACAAGGGCAACCTTGGTGTACGTCTGGACCTCGAAAAGGTCCCGACCCGCGAACATGCCATGACCGCCTATGAAATGATGCTGTCGGAATCCCAGGAACGTATGCTGATGGTCCTGCGCCCCGAACTCGAAGCCGAGGCGAAAGCCGTCTTTGACAAATGGGACCTCGACTTTGCTATCGTGGGCGAAACAATCGCCGAAGACCGTTTCTTGATCGTGCACAATGGCGAGGTCAAAGCCGACCTGCCGCTCAAGGCGCTGTCGGGCAACGCCCCCGAATATGACCGCCCCTACGTAGAGACACCCGCAGCCGAACCACTGTCGGATGTGCCGGGCATTGATCCCATCGACGGGCTGCACGCGCTGATCTCCAGCCCGAACTACGCATCCAAAGCGTGGGTCTATGAACAATATGATACGATGGTTATGGGCGACAGCGCCCGCACACCGGGTCTGGGGTCGGGTATCGTGCGCATCCATGGCACAGACAAAGCCATAGCGTTCACCTCGGATGTGACGCCGCGCTACGTCAAGGCGAACCCTGTCGAGGGCGGCAAACAGGCCGTGGCCGAAGCCTACCGTAACCTTTGTGCCGTCGGGGCTCTGCCCCTTGCCACCACCGACAACCTGAACTTCGGCAACCCCGAAAAGCCCGAGATCATGGGCCAGTTCGTCGGCGCGCTGAAAGGCATCGGCGAGGCAGTTTCCGCGCTGGATATGCCCATCGTGTCGGGCAACGTTTCGCTGTACAATGAAACCGACGGCAAAGGCATCCTGCCAACGCCCACCATCGGCGCAGTCGGCCTGCTGAAACACACAGACGAGATCATCGGCAAAGAGGTCCGTGACGGCCATGTCGCTTTGGTTCTGGGTGCCACCGAAGGGCACATCGGGCAATCTGCCCTGCTGCTCGAAGTCTTCAACCGTCGCGACGGCGATGCGCCCCATGTAGATCTGGCCTTAGAAAAAGCCCACGGTGAATTCATCCGTGCCAACCGCGCGCTGATCAAAGCCTGTACCGACCTGTCAGACGGTGGCCTCGCGCTTGCCGCGTTCGAGCTGGCCGAGGAAGCTGGCGTCGGGGTCACCCTGGATTCCGCCGATACACAGGTTCTGTTTGGCGAGGATCAGGCGCGCTACCTGATTGCGTGCAACTTCGACCAAGCCGAAGCCTTGATGGTCGCGGCCCAAAGCGCCGGTCTGCATCTCGAAAGCGTCGGGAAATTCGGCGGCGACCAAGTGAACTTTGGTGGTGTCAAAGCGCCGCTGGCAGATTTGTCGGCGACCTACCGCGGGGCCTTTGCAGCCACCTTTGCCTAAGCCCTAACGGTCGATCAGACCCATCAAACGCGTTTTCTCGCCCCTGTCATCGGGGCGGGAAATCACCTCTGCCAGCTCCTCGAGCGAGGCAATCGAATGGCCGGCGCGAAAACTGTCAACATAGGGCAGCATTGCGCGAATGCCCGCCGCCTTGGGCGCAAAACCGTCCCACCGCAACAACGGGTTCAACCAGATCAGCCGCCGCGCTGACAGCTGCAACCGCTGCATCTGCCGCGCCAGATCGTCGGGCGCGTCGCGATCCAGCCCGTCAGTGATCAGCAGCACAACGGCACCCTGCCCCATGACCCGCCGCGACCAATCGCGGTTAAACGCCTCTATGCTTGCGCCTATACGGGTACCGCCTTCCCAATCCTGCGCCTGTGCCCCTGCCGCCTTCAGCGCGGCATCCACATCGCGGGTGGCCAGATGGCGCGTGATATTGGTCAACCGCGTCCCGAAGGTAAAGGCATGTACCTGCGCCCATCCCGCGCCCTTGGCATTGCTCACCGCATGCAGGAAATGCAGCACCATGCGGGAATACTGGCTCATCGAGCCGGATATATCGCAAAGCACCACCAGATTAGGATAGCGGGGGCGTGGGGTCTTAAATGCCAGCTTGTGCATCTCGCCGCCGCGCCGCAGAGCCGCCCGCAGGGTGCGCGCCGCGTCAATCCGCCCCCTCGGGGAAGTCATGGCGCGGCGCGAGGGCATGGGTTTAACCGGCAGGCTCAACCGCGCCAGCATCTTCTTGGCCTCAGCCACCTCGGCGAGGCTCATCAGTTCGAAATCAAGACTGCGCAGACGTTCGCGCGAGGACATCGTGAGGCTCGCGTCGACCTTGATCTCTGTCTCGCGATCATCGTCGGGGCCGTCTTCTTCGCGTTCGGGCGCTTCGGCACCGTCCAGCAGGGCTTCGGCGGCGCGTTTCTCGGCGGCTTGAGCAGGGCGGTCTTCCTGTACGCCACGGATTGCCGGCAACATCGCCGCCATCATATGTTCCAGATACCGCGGATCGCGCCAGTACAAACGAAAGAGCTGCGCAAAGATGATCCGGTGTTCGGGACGGTTCACGAAACAGGCGTGCAGCGTCCAGTAGAAATCGATCTTGTCCGTGAACCCCGCCACTTCGACCGCGCGGATCGCGTCGATTACGCGCCCGGGGCCGATAGGCAGTCCGGCACGCCGCAGTGCACGGGCGAAATGCGTAATGTTGCCCGCAAGTTTCGGATTATCCGGCAGCTCTAATGGCAGATGTTCCATCAGGCAGTTGCCCACCGGGGGCTCTCAGCCCCCGGACCCCCGAGGATTTTTGTCCATTTGGAAGCAGTGGCGCGGCTCAACTGGATGGGTCCAGACTGGCTTTGGCTTGATCCAGAATCCGTTTCGCTTCAGAACCTTGCAGCTTGGCGATGTCATCTTGGTATTTAAGAATAGCGCCGAGCGTGTCGGCGATGGTTTCGGGGCTCAGGTTGATCACATCCAGTGCAAGCAAGCATTTTGCCCAGTCGATAGTTTCGGCCACGCCGGGTTTCTTGAACAGATCTTCAGTGCGCAACTGCTGAACAAAGGCCACCACCTCGCGGCTGAGCGCGCTGGAGGCTTCGGGGGCGCGGGCGGCCAAAATCTCCATTTCGCGGGTGAAGTCTGGATAATCGACCCAGTGGTAAAGGCACCTGCGTTTAAGCGCATCATGCACCTCTCGCGTGCGATTAGACGTCAGGATCACGATTGGTGGTTCGGGGGCCTTGATCGTGCCAAGCTCGGGGATCGTGACCTGAAAGTCGCTGAGCGCTTCAAGCAAGAATGCCTCAAAGGGGGCGTCCGTGCGGTCAAGCTCATCAATCAACAAGATCGGCGCACCCCGATCGTCTGGGCGCATCGCCTCGAGCAAGGGCCGTTCAATCAGGAAATCATCGCTGAACAATTCGGTGGTAAGCTGACGTCGCGACGTATCACCCGTCGCCTCCGCCGTTCGGATGGCGACCATCTGTGCCGGAAAGTTCCATTCGTAGACGGCTGTCGAAGCATCCAGACCTTCGTAGCATTGCAGCCGGATCAGTTTGCGGTTCAGCGCAAGGGCAAGCGCTTTGGCGATCTCTGTCTTGCCGACGCCCGCTTCGCCTTCCAGAAATAGCGGGCGGCCCAACGTAAGGCTCAGGAAGACGACTGTCGCCAGCGGACGGCCGCAGACATAGCCCTGCCCCGCAAGCAGCTCTTGCACGGCATCAATCGAAGGGGGCAGTTGCATGGCGTTCTCCCGTTTTGGCTGGCACGAGTGGTGCATTCTGATCCGGCGCGGTCAAGGGCCAAGCGCGTCGGAGGCACGAGACTTTGCCTTGGATGCACCACACAATGTGCTATAAATATGCCTTAAATCTCCGCATTTTTGCCTTAATGCGCCGATACCTCATACCAAAGCCTAGGGTTCCTTGGCCCATTTACGATTGAGGACGTTTACCATGATCGATACCCCCTTCACGCTCGAGACATCATTTGCCGATTTTTCGAAAGATGCGTGGCTAGATGCTGTTGCCCAAGTCGCGCAAGACGACGGGTTCTACGAGGCGCTCGGACGCAAACATCATGCGATCTTTATGAAAAAGACGAAAACTCTGCTGGTCAGCTTTGAAACCATCAGCGGGATGCGCGCCCTGTCGTCATTGGCACACCCTTTGGGATGGGAAATGGTCCGCAGCGAAGACTGGTCGCATTTGTGCATCGCCTCCGAAGGGGATACGTGGTTTCGCGACGAAAATGTCTATGCGTTCTTCGACCGGTTGATAGACGACGGGTTCTTTGACGGGTTCGACCGGGTGATTTTCTACGGTGCGGGTCCGGGTGGCTATGCGGCGGCGGCCTATTCTGTTGCGGCCCCCGGCGCACGGGTTGTTGCCATTCAACCGCAAGCGACGCTGGATCCTAGTGTGGCCGAATGGGACGATCGTTTCATCGAGATGCGCCGTACAGATTTCACATCCCGTTTCGGCTATGCGCCCGAAATGCTAGATGCCGCCGAAGCAGCGTATGTTATTTATGATCCAGCAGTGCCCTTGGATGCGATGCACGCCAGCCTCTTTACCCGCCCCAATGTCACCAAATTGCGCATGCGGCGTATGGGATCAGCATTGCAATCCAAGCTGCTAGATCTGGATCAGTTCGAAGCCGTGCTGACCTTGGCCGCCGAGGACGGATTGAACGTCGAAAGCTTTGCGCGCTGCGCACGTGCGCGTCGCGATCACCGCCCCTATCTGCGCAGCCTACTGAACGCACTGGAGCAGGATCAGCGCGAAACTTTTATCCTGATGCTATGTCGCTGGGTAAACGAGCGCATCTCTGCCCCGCGTTTCGCACGGCGTCAAAAACAAATCGAGGCCGACATCGCGCTTAGAAACGCGTCGGCGGGCGACGCTGACGCGGATCAAGACAAGGCCGCCCAAAAGTCGGGATAACTGCGATAGAACCGCCGCAGGTGCCATCCCAAGACTAGCGCGCCCGCACGCCCTGTGCTAGCGGGGAGCCCATGACACAGACCCTCACGCTTCGACGTCCCGATGATTGGCACCTGCACCTGCGCGACGGCGCGATGCTGGATGCCGTATTGCCCTATACCGCCGCGCATTTTGCCCGTGCAATCATTATGCCAAATCTTGTGCCTCCGGTGGTGCGCGGTGCGGATGCCGCAGCCTACCGTGATCGCATCCTTGGCGCTCTGCCAGAAGGCGCAGTTTTCACGCCATTGATGACGCTTTATCTGACCGAAGACACCGACCCTGATGATGTGGCCGCGGCCCATGCCAGCGGTCTGATCACTGCGGTCAAGCTTTACCCTGCCGGTGCAACGACCAACTCTGCCAGCGGCGTCGCAAATTTCGACAACGTCGCGCCCGTGCTTGAACGGATGGCCGAGATCGGCCTGCCCCTGTGCACCCACGGCGAGGTGACCGACCACGAAATTGATATTTTCGACCGCGAGGCCGTGTTCATCGACCGCGTGCTGGACCCGATCCGCAGCCGCCACGCTGGGCTGAAAGTCGTGATGGAGCACATCACCACCGCCGACGCCGCCCAGTATGTGACCGAAAGTACAGGCAATCTGGCAGCAACCATCACCACGCACCATCTGGTGATCAATCGCAATCATATCCTCGCGGGCGGGATTAAGCCGCATTACTATTGCTTGCCTGTTGCCAAACGCGAGATCCACCGGCTTGCCTTGCGTGCTGCAGCGACATCCGGCGATGCGCGGTTCTTTCTGGGCACGGATTCCGCGCCCCACACGGACGAGAACAAGCTGCTGCCCTGTGGCTGCGCGGGCTGCTTTACCGCGCCAAACACCATGTCGATCCTCGCCGAGGTGTTCGAACAGGAAGACGCGCTGGAGCAGCTTGAACGCTTTACCTCGTTGAACGGGCCGGATTTTTACGGGCTGGCACCGAATGATATGACGATGACGTTGACCCGCACACCGGCGACTTATCCCGATCATATTGACACGCCTGAAGGGCCGGTCACCGTTTTTGATCCTCTGATGCCGTTGAACTGGTCCGTCAACTCTGATTGACCACCCCGCGATATAGACTTTTGCCGACCCAGTTATGATGCGGGCCGGCAACCAACGACTGCCTTTGCCAAGGCCCCAAAAGGAACGCACGACATGATCCCTACCAGCTATCCCGACTCGACCGAAATGGCGCGCCTGACTGCGCGGATGTTGCTGGAGATCAAAGCGGTCCATTTCAACGCGGCAGAGCCTTTCACCCTTGCTTCGGGTCTGCCAAGCCCAACCTATATCGACTGCCGCAAGCTGATCAGCTATCCGCGTATCCGCGCCACCTTGATGGATTTCCTGACGGTGACGGTGATGCGCGAAGCCGGTTTCGAGGCGTTCGACAATATCGCGGGCGGTGAAACTGCGGGTATTCCTTTTGCCGCGATGGTGGCCGAACGCATGGCTCTGCCGATGACCTATGTGCGCAAAAAGCCCAAAGGCTATGGCCGCAACGCCCGGATCGAGGGTGAAATGACGGAAGGCCAACGGGTTTTGCTTGTCGAAGACCTGACAACCGACGGCGGGTCAAAGATCAGCTTTGTCGACGCGATTCGTGATACGGGTGCGACCTGTGCGCATACGGCGGTGATCTTTTACTACGGTATTTTCCCGCAAACCGAAAAGACCTTGGGCGATCACGGGGTTACGCTGCATAGCCTGTGCACCTGGTGGGACGTGCTGGCCGAAGCCAAAGCGCAGAACGCTTTTGACACCGAAACCCTGACCGAAGTCGAAGCCTTCCTGAATGCGCCCGAAGCCTGGCAAGATGCGCGGAAAAACCCCTAATAGGTCCACATGATATTGTGTCGCGTGGTGCAATGCCACGCGACATATGCTACGCTAGCCCAGAGATCAGGTTATCCACAGCTTATAAAGATTGCGGGATGACGGGCGGCTCGGGTAGACAAGCCTCGGGTCATTTATCAGTGGGACGACACGTAGCATGAACGAAATTTCAAGCATCGACGGCAACCAGCTTACGGTTAAAGCGGCAGAGACGATGCCGCATTCCATCGAAGCGGAACAGCAGTTGCTGGGTGCAATTCTGACGAACAACGATATCTATGATCGGGTGGCGTCGGTCATTGGCCCCAAACATTTCTATGACCCCGTCCACGCGCGTATTTTCGAAGTCGCCGCCGCACGGATTGCAAAAAACAACCTCGCCTCTCCCGTGACGCTCAAGGCGTTCATGGAGGATGACGAAGGGCTGAAAGAACTGGGCGGGCCTGCCTATCTTGTGCGTCTTGCCGGTGCCGCGATCAGTGCCTTTGCCGTGCGTGACTATGCGCAGATGATCTATGATCTGGCGGTGCGCCGTGACCTGATCCAGCTGGGCCGCGACATTTCCGCCAAAGCAGCACAGGTCGATGTCGCATCAGAGCCGCGTGAACAAATCGTCGAGGCAGAACAAAAGCTCTATAAGCTGGCGGAACAAGGCCAGACCGAAAGCGGTTTTCAGAGCTTTCTAAAGGCCGTTACCGATGCGGTGAATGTTGCCAACGCCGCCTATCAACGGGATGGGGGCCTGTCTGGTGTCTCTACCGGTTTGATTGATATGGATAAAAAGCTGGGTGGCTTGCACCCGTCTGACCTTTTGATCCTTGCGGGTCGTCCGTCGATGGGGAAAACCTCGCTGGCGACGAACATCGCCTTTAACGTGGCCAAAGCTTATCGGCGCGGCACCTTGCATGACGGCACCGAAGGCGCTGTCGATGGCGGGGTTGTCGGGTTCTATAGCCTCGAGATGAGCGCCGAACAGCTGGCCGCACGGATCCTGTCCGAAGCAGCAGAAATCCCGTCGCAGCAGATCCGGTCCGGTGATATGACCGAAACCGAATTCCGGCGCTTTGTGGACGCCGCCAAGGCGCTCGAGGCCTGCCCGCTGTATATCGACGACACGCCTGCCCTGCCGATCAGCCAGCTGGCTGCCCGTGCGCGGCGGCTCAAGCGGACCCACGGGTTGGACGTCTTGATCATCGACTACCTTCAACTGGTCCGCGGGACAGGCAAAGGCGAAAACCGGGTGAACGAAATCTCGGAGATCACCATGGGCCTCAAGGCCATCGCCAAGGAGCTGCACATCCCCGTGATCGCGCTGTCTCAGCTGTCGCGTCAGGTGGAAAACCGCGAAGACAAACGCCCGCAGCTGTCGGATTTGCGTGAATCCGGGTCGATCGAACAGGATGCCGACGTCGTGATGTTCGTGTTCCGCGAGGAATACTATAAAGAACGCGAAAAGCCCGGTGATCACGAGCTGGACAAAATGGCGATCTGGCAAGAAGAGATGGAGCGTCTGCATGGTCGCGCCGAGGTGGTGATCGGCAAGCAGCGTCACGGACCGATTGGCACTGTCGACCTAAGCTTCGAAGGACGCTTCACCCGTTTTGGCAACCTCGTGAAACCTTGGCAAAGTGATAACGGCGGCGGCGATCAGGAATTCTAATCACCCCACACATCACATCACGCGCAGCGGTTTAGACGACTGCTGCGCGTGAGATCTCTGCCTCTGACAGGTTGTATTTCGCGGCAAAGCGGTCCCGTGCCGCGACCAGCCTTTGGTCATCGGGACGCATCCCCAACGTTCGAATGAATTCGATCCGTTGTTGATGCTTCAGCGCCTCTCGGTTGATTGATGTCCCCATCACGCGATCGATCACTTCCCCGCCGGGGCTGACGTGAAACCATTTACTGAAATCGCGGAAATGGTGCTGGTTGTGCAGCGTGGTCACGTACCGCTCTACCCGCGTTTTGGACACGTTCACATGTGCTGTCATGTGGAACCACTCATAGATCAAAAACGTCAGCACGCCGCCTACAGGCACCACTGCCACCGAAACCCACCCCGCCTGCGGCACCCCGATCAGCGCGAGCACACCCCAAAGCACGCCCCCGTTCACCACCAGCATCGGCAACGCTACCCAGATCGGAACGAAAAACAGCTTGGTGTTCGTCGGAAAATCATGGTGGCCGTAATGCGCCATATAAAGCAGGTCAAACGCCCACTGCGCCCTTGGGGGTGTCAGGTGGAAAACATAACGATGCAGATTGTACTCATTCAGCATCTGCGCCGCGACCCCCAACGGGACCAGCGCCCAGACCCACAACGACGCGAACAGCGCCAAGCCGATAAGCCCTGCCACGCATGCGACCGCCATCACCGCGACAGCCGCATGCGAGAACATGATACGCAGACGCATCATGCGCGTGCCTCCTTATTCAGGAGACATGGTTTCATAGCGCAACCCCTTGGCGGTGTCCTTGTCGAACCCCTTCCAATAGTTGTGGTCCTCTTTCGGGGTACCGTCCTCGTTCATCGACCAGACCCCGTCGTTGGAGTTTTCGACGAGATCAAGATAGCCGTCCATTTCGGCGTCGCCTTTCAGGTGCTGCCCCATCCAGACCGTGGCGAAATGCTGCGCAATATTGTTCATACGCGCCGTGTCCCAGACCGGATCAGTGTAGTGGCTCGAGACATTGAACCCCAGATCAGCGTCATCGCGGAAGGATTCTGCCGGTGCAGGCATGGGTGCCGCCGCATTGTGGCCGCCATTTTCAAAGGTCAGCAAGGCACGGTCGACGCTGCTTGCGTTCTCCCAAATGCCGCGCACCCCTTTTTCGTAGAGCGATACCATGTCTTCCGACCCTGCCATGAACAGCATCGGAATCTGTACCCCCTTCAGCCCTTCGGCGTCCCAAAAGCCTGTGTTCATACCCCAGGGGCCGATTGCAATCGCGGTCTTGATCCGCGGGTCAGGCAGGTTGGTATGCGTCTCTGATCCCGCCTGATGGATACCCAAGGTGCCGTGCGGTCCGCCCCAGCCATATCCGACCGAAGCTTCCGTCACGCCGCCGCCTGCAGTAATCACCGCGCCGTAGCCGCCCATCGAATAACCGATCAAACCGGTGTTATCCGCGTTCACCAATCCGTTCAGGAATGAACTTTCATCCTGCGACAGACGCGCCATTTCATCCAGAACGAACAGCTGGTCCAGCGACCGGTTCACCAACGTGGAACCAAAGGCAGCCTGCGTGCGATAGGTCGAATCCGTGTGGTCTATCGACGCCACAACATAGCCTTTCGACGCGATATTTTCCGCCAGATGCGACATCAGGAACCGGTTACCGGGATATCCGTGAGAGACGATGACCAACGGATAGGCGGCGTCGGGCTGGGTAGGATCCACGTCGCGCATGGCTTTGCCTTGCAGGGTGACTTCGGTCTTGCCATCGCGAATGAACGCCTTGATCGCGGTGTCGCCCGTGGCCCCCTCTGCTGCGGGGTACCAGACCTCGACGGTCAGGGGGCGGTCATAGCGTGGTAGGGTTTCGGGTTTATCAGCCGCCGGATCAATTGACAGAATATCGACCTGGTCCTTATGCACCAGATCAAGCTGGCGCACCCCGATGGCAGCGTCCCCGTAGGCCGCCATATCCGGTGCGTTCGGCATCTGTGTGTCGATCCGGTTCTCTGCCTGCGCCATGGGCGCGGCCATTGCTGTGATCACCGCCAAAGCAGTCCCCGTCGTCTTTGTTGCAATTCGCATGATGTTTCTCCCGTCCTATATCCGGCTGCTGATCGTAGCCTGTCTTTTGTCAGGCACAGGCTACCCCGTTCGCGGCACCATGCAAGCGTCATGCGAAGGTTTCGTTACGTTAGGGAAATCAGTTCGATAAACCGCCGGTGGTCCCCAGGAGGACGGATATTTGAACGCGACGGGTGCTGGTGGCTTGACCTTCGCGGGTATCCGGTCGAAACAAATCCTATGACAACAGCGACCCTCTCCATCGACCTCAATGCGATTGCCGCCAACTGGCAGGCGCTGAATGAAATGACCGGCTGCGAAACCGGTGCCGTGATCAAGGCCAACGCCTATGGTCTGGGGATCGACCGCGTCGCCCCTGTTCTGGCAGCCCAAGGGGCGCGCAAGTTCTTTGTTGCCGTCGCCGAAGAGGGCGTAGCGCTGCGCCGCGTATTGGGGCCCGGCCCTGCGATCAACGTCTTTGCAGGGCATATGCCCGGAGACGCCGATATGATCCGCTCTGCCGCGCTGACACCGATGATCAATTCGGTCGACCAGCTGATCGCGCACGTCGAGACCCTTCCCGGCCATCGTTTCGGCGTTCAGCTCAACAGCGGTATGAACCGTCTGGGCATGGACCCCGCCGAATGGAGCGCGCTGCGCGACATCGCACTGGCCCAGAACCCGACGCTCATTATCTCTCATCTGGCCTGCGCAGACGAACCGAACCACGCGATGAACGCCCGCCAGCTTGCAACCTTCCGCGAGATGACCGACGGGCTGAACGTACCGCGGTCACTGGCGGCCACGGGTGGCATTCTGCTCGGGCGTGACTATCACTTTGATATGACCCGCCCCGGTATCGGGCTTTATGGCGGGCTGCCCTTTCTGGATGCACAGCCCGTGGTGACGCTGGATGTGCCCGTTATTCAGGTACGCGAGGTCAGCACAGGCCACTCTGTCGGCTATGGCTGCGCTTGGACTGCACCGCGCCCGTCGCAGGTCGCCACCATCGCTGCCGGCTATGCCGATGGGCTGATCCGCGCCTTGGGCAACGGGGCGACCCTGACACACGAGGGCCGCAGATTGCCGGTCATCGGGCGTGTCTCAATGGATTTGATTACGGTCGACGTGACCAGCCTTGCCGAGGTGCCCGAACACCTGCAGTTGATCGGTGGCCATCAATCGGTCGATACCGTCGCAGGGTTTGCGGGCACCATCGGATACGAGGTGCTGACCGCGCTTGGGGCCCGCTATGATCGGGTCTATGTCGAATGATCCACCGCAAAAGGGCGTAGGCCGCGCAAAGACGCTGCTGCGGTTTTTGAACCTGTCGTTGCTGATCCTTTATCCCGTCGCATGGGGTGCGCCGCTGTTGCGTGCGGGCGTGCTGCCACTGTTCGGACTGACCGAGATCTCGGTTCTGAGCGGTTTGAAATCGCTTTGGCAAACCGACATGTTTCTAGCGCTGGTGGTGGCGCTATTTGCGTTGGCGGCCCCCTATGTAAAGACTGTCGGGCTGGCGCTGGTGCAGTTTGATCTTATCGGCCCGCGCACCCTACCTATCTTGCAGGTAGTTGGCAAACTGGCGATGGCGGACGTTTTTTTAATTGCCCTCTATGTGACCTTGGTCAAAGAGATCGGGATCGGTCGGATAGAAACGGCCTGGGGTCTTTATCTTTTCACTGCATGTATTCTAGCGTCTGTTTTAATAGGCTATCTTACGCAAAAATTCGCCGACCATCGGGGGCGACCACGTCACCACAACTCCCGTTAAGGTTGAATATAGGGTATTTTGGCCCTTTTAGATCGATTCTTTTACCAAAAATAGAAGATTTTCTTCGCCTTTTGCCGGCGCCGGCATATTCTTGCTTATAACGGACACATAAGCACAAGGTGAGACAGATGAACGCGTTGACGGCACTTATCCAGTATATCTTTCAAAGACTCGCAGTCGCGCTATTCGCTGTTGCCGCCGTGGCGATTACCGTCTCGACTGTGATGGCGGCCTTGGGAATATGGGCGTGGGTCGAACTGCCCATCAGCTATGCCGGTGAACCGGTCGAGAACGCGGGCATGTACGCACAAATCGGGTTGACCTTTTTGGCCGTCGGCATCTGCTTTTTCCTTCCGACCAATCGCCGTGTCATGCAGCTTGAAACGTCACACCGCCAGTTCTCTATGAATATGAATGATGTGACCCGCGCTTACGGTGCGGTGCATGCGGCGGATCGCGGTGAAGTGTTTCAGATGTCGTCGGAGTTCGATTCCGTGCGTGAACGTCTGGCCTATCTGCGTGACCACCCTGACCTGAGCACGCTTGAGCCCGCCCTTCTCGAAGTTGCGGCACAGATGAGCCATATCTCCAGAGAGCTCGCGACGGTCTATGCCGACGAAAAGATCGAACGCGCGCGCAACTTCCTGAAAGAGCGTCAGGAAGAGGTGAACCTGTTCAACAGCCGTCTGGATCAGGCCAAAGGTATCACCACCGAGATGAAGCATTGGCTGCACGAGGTCGAGCTTGAAGAAAGCGTTGCTGCGGCACAGCTGGACCGTCTACGCGCCGAAATGCGCGAGATCATGCCAGAGCTCGGCATCGACCGCATGGTGACCGCCGATGATATGGCGCGTGATTCACGGGTTGTCGAACTGCCCCCCAAAGCCGCAGAGTAACTCTGCGTGATCTGCACGGTTTTGCTTTGACGTTGCTCGTTTGTTCGGCCAGAAAGACGCATGGCTAAAACTCCCGTTACATTCTCCTGCGCCGCCTGCGGTGCTACCTACAACAAATGGTCCGGGCGCTGTGACGCCTGCGGTGAGTGGAACACGATCCAGCAAGACAAGGGCGTGGCCTCGGGTCCGCCCAGCAAATCGCTGAGCACACGGCGCGGCGCGGCGATGGTGCTGACCAACCTCACGACCAAGGACACCCCCCCGCCCCGCAGCCAGTCCGGCATTGCTGAGCTTGACCGCGTGTTGGGCGGCGGGCTTGTACCCGCGTCTGCCATTCTGGTTGGCGGCGATCCGGGCATCGGGAAATCCACACTCTTGCTGCAGGCCGCCGCGCATTTCGCCCGCAACGGCTTGAAAACGATTTACGTCAGCGGCGAGGAAGCACCGGCACAGGTGCGTATGCGCGCACAGCGGTTGGGGCTGGCCGATGCCTCTGTGCAGCTGGCCGCCGAAACCAACCTGCGCGATATTCTGACCACGCTGGAAGAAGAAAAACCCGATCTCGTCGTCATCGACTCGATCCAGACGATGTGGGCTGATAATGTCGATTCCGCTCCAGGCTCCGTCAGTCAGGTCCGCGCCGCCGCGCACGAGCTGACAAGCTTTGCCAAACGGCGCGGCGTATCGGTGATCCTTGTGGGCCATGTCACCAAAGACGGTCAGATCGCCGGCCCTCGGGTGGTCGAACATATGGTCGACACCGTGCTCTATTTCGAAGGCGAGCGCGGGCACCAGTTCCGAATCCTGCGCGCGGTCAAAAACCGTTTTGGCCCGGCGGATGAAATCGGCGTGTTCGAAATGACGGGCCAAGGGCTGGCCGAGGTGACCAACCCCTCTGCCCTGTTCTTGTCCGAACGCGGCACCCCCGCGGCGGGGTCGGTTGTTTTCGCAGGTATTGAAGGTACACGCCCCGTCCTATGCGAGCTGCAGGCGCTTGTGGCCCCCTCGCCTCATTCGCAAGCACGGCGCACGGTCGTCGGCTGGGACGGCGGCCGTCTGGCAATGATCCTCGCCGTGCTAGAGGCGCGCTGCGGCATCCCCTTTGCGGGGCTGGATGTATATCTGAATGTCGCAGGCGGCATGAAAATCTCGGAGCCCGCAGCGGATCTTGCGGTCGCTGCGGCGCTGTTGAGTGCACGAGAAGACGTGGCCCTGCCCGCAGAAACCGTAGTTTTTGGGGAAATCAGCCTGTCCGGTGCGCTACGCCCCGCCAGTCAGACCGAAAATAGGTTGAAAGAAGCGCAAAAACTTGGTTTTACCAGCGCCATCGCGCCCGCGGGCGGAAAACCTGTGGGCAAGAACGGCATAACGCTTAATACCATGAGCGATCTAACCGGATTTGTAGGCGAAATATTCGGGGCTGGTTAACCGCCCCTTCAAGGAAGGCAAGACGATCATGGAAGGTTTTACCATCATTGACGGGGTTGTGGCGCTTGTCATTATTCTGTCCGCTTTGCTGGCCTATGGCCGCGGGCTTGTACGCGAATTTATGGCCATTGTCGGCTGGATCGCCGCCGCGATACTCGCGTTTCTCTTTGCGCCGCAGGTCGAACCGCTGGTGTCAGAAATTCCGGTTGTGGGCGAATTTCTTGCCGACAGTTGTGAATTATCGATTATCGGGGCCTTTGCAATTGTCTTTGCCATCGCGCTGATCGTGGTGTCGCTGTTCACCCCGCTGTTCTCGTCGCTGGTACAGCGATCGGTTCTGGGGGGTCTTGATCAGGGGCTTGGGTTCCTCTTTGGTGTGGCCCGCGGCATCCTGCTGGTTGCAATCGCGTTCTTTGTCTACAGCACCGTGATCACAGGCCAGTCCTTTACCATGGTTGATGAAAGCCGCTCTGCTCAAGTGTTCGGGCGCTTTACCGGCCAGATCGAAGACCAAAACCCCGAAGCTGCACTGGGTTGGATCACCACCCGCTATGAAGCGCTGGTTGGTGCCTGCGACGTCTGATCGCCGCCAAAACTTCGACATAACATACCTACGCTCCCGTTTTCGGGGGCGTTTGCGTTTTGGCAATATGTTGCATCGCAGCATTTGACCGTGCAAATTGTAACGGCGGGGTGACAAGGCGCGTTCTAAGTCCTACACAGCCCCTATCCTTTCATCGGATTCGGAGTTTCCCCGTTGTCCAAGATCATGCCCCCCGCACACCCATTTGATTCCTCGTATCTGCGTGACGCAGATGATGGGGATAAACTTAAAGAAGAATGTGGGGTGTTCGGCGTGATTGGCGTTGCAGACGCCTCGAACTTTGTCGCCCTCGGCCTGCACGCGCTGCAGCACCGTGGTCAAGAAGCGGGCGGGATCGTCAGCTATGACCCCACCGCCGGCTTCCAATCGGCGCGCCGCTTTGGCTATGTGCGCGATAACTTTACCTCGCAAAAAATCATGGAAACACTGCCCGGCGAACTGTCGATCGGGCACGTGCGCTACTCTACCTCGGGCAACAAAGGCCCGACAGCGATCCGTGACGTGCAACCGTTCTTTGGTGAATTCGCCATGGGCGGTGCCGCGATTGCCCATAACGGCAATATCACCAACGCCAACGCCCTGCGCCGCGAACTGATTGAACGCGGGTCGATCTTTCAGTCCTCGTCGGATAGCGAATGTATCATTCACCTGATGGCGCGCTCGCTTCAGCAAAACATCCCCGAGCGGATGGAAGACGCCCTGCGCCGTGTCGAAGGCGCATTTTCGGTTGTGGCCATGACCCGCACCAAACTGATCGGCGTGCGCGATCCATTGGGTGTGCGTCCGCTGGTTCTGGGCAAGCTCGGTGACGGTTGGGCGCTAAGCTCTGAAACCTGCGCACTGGACATCATCGGTGCCGAATTCGTTCGTGAAATCGAACCGGGCGAAATGGTGGTCATCACCCCCAAAGGTGTCGAAAGCCACTTTCCGTTTCGCCGCGTCGCATCGCGCTTTTGTATCTTTGAACACGTCTACTTCAGCCGTCCTGACAGCATCCTTGGCGGGCGGTCCGTCTATGAAACCCGCGAGGCGATCGGCCGTGAACTGGCCAAAGAATCCCCCGTCGACGCGGATCTTGTCTGCCCCGTGCCAGACAGCGGCACGCCGGCAGCCATCGGGTTTAGCCTCGAATCGGGTATCCCCTATGCGATGGGGATCATACGCAACCAATACATGGGCCGGACCTTCATCGAGCCGACCGAACAGATCCGTAACATGGGCGTGCGGCTGAAGCTCAACGTGAACCGGGCGCTGATCAAGGGCAAGCGGGTCATTCTGGTTGACGATTCGGTTGTCCGTGGGACCACCAGCCGCAAGATCAAAGAGATGATTCTTGATGCCGGCGCGAAGGAAGTTCACTTCCGCATCGCGTCGCCGCCCACAGCATGGCCGTGCTTTTACGGTGTGGACACGCCGCAGCGCGAAAAGCTGTTGGCCGCGACCATGTCAGAAGAAGAAATGCGCGAGCACCTTCAAGTGGATAGCCTCAAGTTCATCTCGCTTGACGGGTTGTATCGCGCCGTGGGCGAAGCAGAGGGCCGCAACAACAAATGCCCGCAGTATTGCGATGCGTGCTTCTCGGGCGACTACCCTGTCACCCCTACTGACCAGATCAATCAAGGGTTCGAGATGAAGCCAGCCGCCGAATAAGGGCCGCTTACTCCGTTACATTTCCGCAGGGGCGGGCGCAGGGATCAACCCCTCGCCCGCCCTTTTGCGTTTATGCCCCCGCGCCGCTGGCAAAGCTTTGCTGACCTGCAAGCCAGTCTTCGCCAGCCTCCGTCCTGCCCTCTTTCGAATGACCGGCGGCTTTGTTAGCTCAACGGTCTAACCACTTCCCGACACCAGAGCGCACCAAGAGGCACCTATGGCGACCGACGAAAAAGGCACTCCGACACCGCAAAAAGTTCTTAGTCTGGCAACGCAGCAGGCATCCTTGCCCAAGCTTGCCCTGATAGGTACTTTTGGCAGTCTGACCGAACCCGGCGCATTGATCCGGGACGGCCGCGGGCGTATCCACCGGGTCACGTTGAACGACAAGATCAGCGACGGAATCGTTGCAGCCATCGGCGACGACAGCGTGGTACTGTCGCAGCGCGGACGTACCGTGACGCTGAAACTGCCCAAGGGCTGACCCGCGCGCACGATTAGCCCCCGTGTTGGCCCCGTGCCGCTGCGACGCCGCGCCCCACTTGACGGGGGACGGTGGCTCAGGCAAAGCCACCTCATGACAAAAACAGCTCTTATCACCGGCGCGTCCCGCGGCCTTGGTGCCGCTTTGGCCGAAGCGCTTTGCGACACCCACCACATCATTGCAGTGGCCAAAACCACCGGCGCCCTCGAAGAGCTGGATGACCGCATCCAGTCCCGTGGCGGCAGTGCGACGCTGGCCCCGATGGACATCACCAATGCCGATGCGATGGCGACCCTGTGCCGTGGCATTTACGACCGTTGGGGCAGCCTCGATCTATGGCTTCACACTGCCGTCCACGCCGCCCCATTGGCCCCGACCGATCACATCGACGCCAAGGACATGGCGAAATCTGTCGCGTGTAACGTCACGGCCACCTCGACGCTGATTACCTATGTGGCACCGCTGCTGGGGCAATCGGGTCAGGCTGTGTTCTTTGACGATCCCGTCGTGGCGACCAAGTTCTTTGGCAGCTATGGGGCCACCAAGGCCGCACAGATCGCGCTGGCCAAAAGCTGGCAGGCCGAAAGCGTGAAAATCGGGCCGCGCGTGCACGTCATGACGCCTGCCCCCATGCCAACCGCCACGCGCGCACGCTTCCACCCCGGCGAGGACCGCGAAACGCTAAACACGCCGCAGTCGCAGGCCGCTGAAATTCTGGCGCAACTTGCGGCTTCCCGGCCCTAAAACTTGATGCGGCGAAGGCTCCTGCCTTGCCGCGCCGCGCCCCGTCGCTTATCAAGGCGCAAAGGGGAATTTATGCGCATTCTGATCACGAACGACGACGGTATCCATGCTCCGGGTCTTAAGACCCTGCACGCCATTGCCACCGCACTGGCTGGACCCGACGGCGAAGTCTGGACTGTGGCCCCTGCCTATGAACAATCCGGCGTCGGCCATTGCATCAGCTACACCAAACCCATGATGGTCGAGAACGTCAGCGACCGCCGCTTTTCCGTCGAAGGCAGCCCGGCCGACTGCGTGATGGCGGCGCTGCACGATTGTATGCTGGATGCCCGTCCTGATCTGGTGCTGTCAGGCGTGAACCGCGGCAATAACGCGGCTGAAAACACGCTTTATTCCGGCACAATCGGCGGCGCGATGGAGGCCGCTTTGCAAGGCATCCCCGCAGTGGCCCTGTCGCAATACTATGGTCCGGAAAACCGCGATCTGGACGATCCCTTTGAAGCTGCCGCATCACACGGGGCCGATGTGATCCGGCGCATTCTGGACGCCACGCCGCCCCACGGGTCGGGCTACCGTCTGTTTTACAACGTGAACTTCCCCCCCGTGGCTGCCGCCGACGTCCAAGGTATCCGCCTTGCCGCTCAAGGGGTGCGCCGCGACACCACGTTCTCTACGATCCCGCAGCTGTCCCCCTCGGGGCGGCGGTTCTTGTGGATCAAGGGGGCCGACCAACAGATCCCGACAGACGCTGGCACCGATGCGGCGCTGAACCTCGACGGCTATATCACTGTCACGCCGATGCGCGCTGACCTGACGGCTCATGATACATTTGACGCGCTTAAAGCCATCAATACATGAGCGACGAAGAAGAAATCACGGACGCGACCCGCAAGATGCAGTTTCTTTACGCACTCCGCTCCAAAGGCGTGACCGACGCCCGTGTCTTGAACGCGATGGAACAGATCGACCGTGGCCCGTTTATCCGTGGCCTGTTTGCCTCGCGCGCCTACGAGGACATGCCCCTGCCGATTGCCTGCGGCCAAACGATCAGCCAGCCGTCCGTTGTCGCCCTGATGACGCAGGCGCTCGATGTGTCGTCGCGTGACAAAGTGCTCGAGGTCGGGACAGGATCTGGCTATCAAGCCGCGATCCTCAGCAAGCTTGCGCGGCGCGTCTATACCATCGACCGCCACCGTCGGTTGGTTGTGGAAGCCCGACAGATTTTCGATGACCTCGCCCTGTCAAACATCACCGCGATCATCGGCGATGGCAGCTTTGGTTTGCCCGAACAGGCCCCCTTTGACCGGATCATTGTCACCGCTGCGGCCGAAGACCCCCCAGGGCCCCTTCTAGCACAGCTCAAGGTGGGCGGCATAATGGTGGTGCCTGTAGGCCAATCGGACACGGTTCAACACCTCATACGGGTGCGCAAAACAGAGACCGGGCTGGAATACGACGAGCTGCGCAAAGTGCGCTTTGTTCCCTTGCTTGAAGGGCTGGGAAAAGACGGCTAATTGCAGTATAGCAAGGGGAACTCCGCCCGAACGGGGACCCCAAGGCGCATACGGCACCGAATACGAGGACGAGCAGATGACCCAACCAAACGTGACCCGTACCCTCAAGCTGACGGTACTGGCGGGCAGCTCTGCGCTTTTGCTCGCTGCCTGTGACCGCCCCCTGGATATGGATTTGCGCGGCGGCTTTGGTGACGGTTTCACCACCGCCCATGCAGCCACCGGACCGCTGGACGAACGCCCCGCACCGGACAACCGCGGGGTGATCTCTTACCCTAATTATCAGGTCGCCGTGGCGCGGCGTGGTGACACGCTGGCTGATGTCGCGACCCGCGTAGGGTCCGATGTGGGCAGCCTGTCGCGCTATAACGGCATCGACGCCACAGTCCCCCTCCGCAAGGGAGAGATCATCGCCTTGCCGACGCGTGTATCCGAACCGTCACCTGCAACGGGGGCATCTGGTACCGGTCCGATCACCACCGCTGCGGTCGATATTCAATCCATGGCCGGCGGCGCGATCAACCGCGCGCCCGCCACCCCCGGCGTCCAAACCACCGCACTACCGTCGGCCCAGACCATGACCCGCGAAAACCCAGCGAAACAGACCGGGATCGAACCCATCCGCCACAAGGTCGAACGCGGCGAGACCGCCTATACCATCGCACGCCTCTATGCCGTGCCGGTTGAAACACTGGCCGAATGGAACGGGCTTGGTGCTGATTTCTCTGTCCGCGAAGGTCAATTCCTGCTGATCCCTGTCGCGCAACAGGCCGCGCCAAACCGCAGCGCCGCCGTGCCCGCCGCGGCAACAGCCACTGCGCCGGCACCCACCGCCCCGACACCCACCAGCCTGCCGGGCACCGGATCGCCCACACCAACCCCGCCAAGTGCAGCAAAGCCCCTGCCCCCCGTGGATGAAAAGCCCGCTGCACCAAAACCCGAACCCGCGGCGGCCAAACCCGTCGCTGACGTGGGCAAGACCACACAGCCCGCATCGTCGGGGCGCATGTCGCCGCCCGTTCAGGGCAGCATCATCCGCGCCTATTCCAAGGGCAAGAACGAAGGCATCAACATCAAGGGCACGCCGGGTGCTGCCGTGAAGGCCGCCGATAGCGGTACCGTCGCAGCGATCACCAAAAGCGCCGAAGGCGTGCCGATCGTCGTGATCCGCCATCCTGACAACCTGCTGACCGTCTATGCGAACGTCGCCAATGTGTCGGTCGCTAAGGGTGATAGTGTGGCAAAAGGGGCGAACATCGCCAAATTGCGGCCGGGCGACGATTCATTCGTCCATTTCGAGGTCCGCAACGGCTTTGATAGCGTCGACCCGACACCCTATCTGAACTAAGCTGAATTTTCTGTGTTATGTTTGGTCCTGCGGTCCTCCAAAAGGGGGCCGCAGCTGACCTATATTGGCGTGGTCACAAAGTGACGCCGCGCCGCCCAGCCAAATCAACAAAATACTGCCACGCCACACGACCCGACCGCGCACCGCGCGTGGCCTGCCACTCAATCGCTTCGCTATGTAGGGTCTTGGCGTCAATCTCTACGCCATAGGCATCGCAGTAGCCGCGGATCATATCCAGATATTGCTTTTGATCGCAGGGGTGAAAACCCAACCACAGCCCGAAGCGATCCGACAATGACACTTTTTCCTCAACCGCTTCGGCAGGGTTGATGGCCGAACCGCGTTCGTTTTCGATCATATCGCGGGGCATCAGGTGGCGGCGGTTCGACGTGGCATAAAGCACGACATTCTCGGGCCGCCCCTCGATCCCGCCATCCAGCACCGCCTTGAGCGATTTGTAATGCGCATCGTCATGACCAAAGCTGAGGTCATCACAATACAGGATAAAACGCTGCCGCGCGCCACGCAGCAGGTTCAGCAACCGGCCCACCGACGGCAGGTCTTCGCGCTGCAACTCAACGATGCGCAACCGGTCATGGCTTTCGCGGACATGGGCGTGCACGGCCTTGACCAGGCTCGACTTGCCCATCCCCCGCGCGCCCCAAAGCAGCGCGTTGTTTGCAGGCAGTCCAGCGGCGAACTGCGTGGTGTTGGCCAGCAACGTATCCCGCGCACGGTCTACACCGACCAGCAGGGGCAGATCAACTTTGCTAACCGTCTCAACCGGCGCCAGATGGTCAGGCCCTGTCTGCCAGACAAAGGCCCCCGCCACATCAAAATCGGGGGCTTTCAGCGGCGCAGGAGACATTCTCTCCAACGCCGCTGCGATACGGTCCATAGGGTCACGGTTCACTTCAGGTCGTCCTCATCCTCTTCGAACTCTGCAAGGATCGGGTCATCATATTCGTCGTCATAATACCCGTCCGCACGCAGTTGTTCTTCTCGTTTGCGTTCGACACGCCGTACAAGAAAGATAGAGATTTCGTAAAGCCCATAGACCACAACAAACAGGATCCCTTGGGTGATAACATCGGGCGGTGTGACAAGTGCAGCCAGCACCAGAATACCGACAACCGCATATTTGCGCACGTTGCCAAGCCCTTCGGCGCTGACCAGACCGGCCTTGCCCATCAGCGTCAGCAGAACCGGCAGCTGGAAACACAGGCCAAAGGCCACAATAAACTTGATCGTCAGGCTCAGATATTCCTGCGCAGAGCCCTGAAAGGCGATCGCCGCGATCCCGCCTGCGTTATCCGTGCCCTCCCCCACAAGCGTACCGGCCTGCTGGAAACCAAGGAAGAAATCGAACGCCAGCGGCGTTACGACGTAAAACGCAAAGGACGCGCCCAAAAAGAACATCAGCGGGCTCGAGATCAGGAACGGCAGGAAGGCGCCCTTTTCGTTCTTGTAAAGACCCGGGGCCACAAACCGCCACAGCTGATAGCTGATATAAGGAAAGCCCAAGACCAGCCCGCCCAGCAAAGAGATAGAGATAGCGACGAAAAAGCCCTCTTGCAGCTTGATCAGGATCAACCCGCAATCATCCTGACCGCGCTCGGCCATCGCTGAACACAAAGGGTGCGTCAGAAAGTTAAAGATCGGATTCCACACGGTAAAACAGATCACCATCCCGATGATAAAGGCGATCACCGAATGGATCAGCCGCGTGCGCAGCTCTGCCAGATGCTCGATCAGCGGGGCGGCACTGTCGTCAATATCGTCCGAAGCACTCATGTGTCACTCTTTTTGGCCGCTGGCTTTTTGGGCGCGGTTTTCTTGGCGGCAGGTTTCGCTGCAGCAGGTTTCTTTGCGGCTGGCTTTTTTGCAGGCGCCGTCTTTGCAGGCGTCGTTTTTGCAAGCGTCGTTTTTGCAAGCGGGGCTTTGGCTGCCGGAGTCTTCTTGGCCAGCGTTTTTTTCGCAGGGGCCTTCGCAGCCTCTGTTGCCGTCTTTTCGATCTGGGGTGCTGCGGACGGCGTGGCCAGATTTGCCTCGGCGGCTTCCGCCTGCGCCAATGCGTCCGAGGCTTCACGCTGCTTGCGCTCTGCCCCGGCGCGCGCGGTCGCGGCCTGGATCTTCTTCACATCCTCGGCGCGCTCGGCGGCCAGCTTGCCGGTATTGCTCTCGGGGTCAAACTTCGTAAGCGATTTGGTCGCCGATTTCACCTCGTCCATCGCCGATCCCAGCGGGTTTGTGGCTGTCTTCAACGACTTACTCAAGCCCGCCGACATCTCGCGCATGCCGGTGTCGTCGGCCGCATCATTCATTGCGCTGCTGAATTCACGCGCCATACCCTTGGCCTTGCCGACAAACTGGCCGACCTTACGAAACAGCACCGGCAGGTCTTTTGGACCCACCACGATCAGCGCAACAACGCCGACGACCAACAGCTCTGACCACCCCATATCAAACATGAGAGCTTACACCCGGTCCTTGTCGGTCTTCGTTTCGGTGACAACAATTGTGTCATCGCCCAGCTCTGCGGTATCCTTGTCGCCATTTTTGACGTCGTCTTCGCCTTCGCTGATGCCTTTTTTAAAGCTGGTGATGCCTTTGCCCACTTCGCCCATCAGGCTGGAAATCTTGCCGCGCCCGAACAGGACCAACACCACAACTGCAATCAGCAAAAGACCCGGAAGGCCGATATTGTTCAACATAGTCTCAACTCCATATTCCGAATGTATGCACAGGGGGACTGCCCCCGCGCCAGAAAACTCTGATCCTTTTTAGGCCCGCGTCGGGGCAGCTTGAAGAGCCAAACCAACGGCCGCGCTACCTCGTGTCGCAAAATTTGTGTGACCGGACTGCGCCCCCATACGCTCCTGACAGTTTTTTGACAGTTGCCTTGCGCCGCCGTCCGACACGTGGCACATCCTTTACCATGCGCCGCAGTGATCGATTGTTTTCCCTGCTCACCACTTTGGGTGACCACCAGTTGCACCGTGCCGAAGATCTGGCGCGGGCGGCAGGCGTGTCCTTGCGCACGCTTTACCGAGACATCGCGAGATTACAGGCGTCGGGTGTGGCGATCACGGGCACCCGTGGTGCAGGCTACCGTTTGACGCCCACCACCGTGCTGCCGCCGCTGTCCCTGTCGCAAGAAGAGATAGAGGCCCTGCAGCTTGCCCTCGCGGTTGTGCTTGAAACCACCGATCCCGACTTGAAGGCAGCCGCGACATCCCTCGCCCAAAAGATCGACGCGGCGCTGCCTGAAACGGCGCATCCAGACACGCTGGACTGGCAACGGGTCGAACACCCGTTCGCCAATGCCGCACGCGGGATGGCGCATCTGCCGGTACTTCGCGCCGCCATCCGCGCACGCCAGAAACTCAGGATCGTCTATAATGCCGACGACGGATCGCTCAGGACGTTGGTTTTGCATCCCCTTGCCCTGACCCACGCGGCCCGCAGCTGGCTCCTGTCAGGCTGGAATGAAGCTAACGAGAAAACTGAAACCCTTCGCCTTGACCTGATCGAAGACACGCACCCGCTACCCGAACTGTTCACCGCGCCGCCAGCCTTCCAAATGGATTAGAATCCTCGCCGAAGGCATCCCGCGTGCACACCACAGACAGGCGTCCGCGTTTTACCTCGCAGGATGCACTGGGAAGACAAAACAGCGGTCACGGCGCACGGTCAGCCACATCACGGCCCCCGGTTGCGGCAGGAAGACATTAGGCACGGTGGCACGCAGGGTGCTGCCGTCATGGTCCATCACGAATTCCACCAGACTTTCATTGCCCATGAACCGCGCACGGGCGACCACAGCGCGGGCCGCTGTCCCATCCGTAGACGTCGGCAAAGGCCCTTTGCCCCCGCGGTCAAAGTCGATCCGTAAATGCTGGGGCCGAAACACGATATCCACCTGCGTTCCATCTGGTACGCCGGGGGCTAGGAACCGGCCAAAGACCGTATATGCCAGCGCCCCCGTAACCTCGGCCCGCAGCACATTGGCGTCCGAGAAAAACGCGACCGAGGCACGATCGACAGGGCGCGTATAGACGTTATAGGGGGCCCCCTGCTGCACGATTCTACCGTCGCGCATCAACGCGATTTCGTCGGCCATGCGCATGGCTTCTTCGGGTTCATGGGTCACCAGCAATACGGCGGTGCCTTCTTCTTTCAAAATACCCAACGTCTCGTCGCGGATGTCATCCCGCAGACGGTTATCAAGACCCGAGAAAGGCTCGTCCATCAGCATGATCTTGGGCCGCGGAGCCAAAGCCCGCGCCAGCGCCACGCGCTGCTGTTCACCGCCAGACAGCTGATGTGGGTAGCCGTCGATGAACCGCAAAAGGTCGACACGTTCCAACAGCTCTTCGATGCGGGCGCGGCGTTCAGCCTTGTTGCCCGTTTTCAGGCCAAAGCCTACGTTATCGGCTACGCTCAGGTGCGGAAACAGGGCAAAGTCCTGAAACATCAACCCGATCTCGCGTCGCTCGGGCGGCACGCGGAACACCGTGTCGCAAATCAGCTTGCCGTCCACATGGATCGTGCCGCTGTCCTGCATCTCGACACCCGCGATCATCCGCAGCGTGGTCGACTTGCCGCAGCCCGACGGACCCAGCAGGCAGGTCACCTGCCCCGGCATTATCTTCAGGCTGACGTCATCCACGACAGCCCGCCCGCCATAGGCGCGCTGAAGGTTCTTGATTTCAAGCCGGGGATGCTTCTCGGTGAAGTCTGTCATGGGCGCGGTCTAATCCGATCATTTCACTCGGGATCGACCGGTATCAGCCCCGCCGCGTGCCCGCAAGCACCGCTGCAAAGCCTGCGACCAGTACGCTCACACAAATCACCAAAAGCTGTTCGTATTTATGCCCCTCGGGCAGCACGGCAGCAAAGGCGGGCCATGCACGCGCGAAATAGGCAAACGCCCCCAGCATCGCGGCCCCAAAGGCGGCGAAATAGGCCCAAGGTGCAATCTGGCGCTGCATCACCAGCCCCACAATCAGAACCGGCGTCAAAAACATCGACGCCGTCCCGGACACGGCCACCGCGTCAAACAGCGTCGCATTGCCCCACAGCGTCAGCACCGTGCCTGCGACCATAAAGCCCAGCATCACAACCCGCCCGCCATTCAGGCTGCGCGGCGCGAGCTTCAGCTCTTCGACCACCAGCCGTGCGGCAGAAGAGAGCGCGGAATCCAGCGTGCTCAGCGCCGATACCAGCAGCGAGATCATGAGCGCGACAAAAACCCATGCGGGGAACATCGTGGCCCATGTGCCGATCAGCTCGCCCTCGTATGCGGCACCGGCAAGGCTTGCCTGAATACCAAAAAAACCAAAGCCGATGATGCACAGCGTCGAGATCCAGAACGCATGCACGAAAGAACGGCGCGTCGTCTGTGGATCAGCGATGAACCCGCGATCCATCATCACCGGATCATGTGCGGGGTAGGAAAACACCTGCAACAACGCCACCGCCAGTAGCACCCAACCGTTATAGGCCCCCGCCGTCCCCGGTGCCGTGACAACCGCGCCCAGATCAAAACCGGGAGAGACGACCAGCGCCACAAAAGCGACGCCGAAGACCACCAGGAACACCACCATCTGCACCACATCGGTGCGCAGCGCAGCACTGAGCCCACCCCAAGCGGAATAGCCCAAGCCCACAAGCGCCACGATCAGGATCGCCGGCGTGCCGCTGCCCTCAAGCACAGCGTTAAAGATCAGTCCCACCACCAGCAGGTTCGCAAATACCTCGGACAGGAGCCGCAGGGCAATCACCAGATTATAGCAAGCGTTCCCTGCTCCGCCAAAGCGTGCCCCTAGCCAATCCTGCACGGACATGGCCCCGTTCTGGCGCAAACGGCCCACGATAAAACCGCCGGTTAGGAAGGACCCGTAATATGCGGCATAGGCCAGCGTCCCCGCGATGCCGTAGTAGTAGCCCAAGATCGCCGCGTTCATCAGGCTGCGGGCGAAAATCCACGTGGTGACCTGGCTCAGCACCAGCGTCCAAAGCCCCGGCACCCCGCCTTGGGCCGTCATTCCGCCAAAGAACCCTTCGACAGAGGCACGCCGAGGTGCAGCCAGAAGGCTGACGGCGATAACGACACCGAACAGGACAAACAGAACAATGGGAGACATCAGGGGTTACCTTTGCAAAAGACTGTAGCAACTATGGGTAACCGAGCAAAAACTGCCGCGCTATCTATCGCGCGGCAGTCTGTCGTAAACGTGATGGAATATGTCAGCCCGTCCGCTGCGCTACCCCATGGGTGCCGCAGCGTCAGACCCACAGCTTACATCGTCATGTTTGTCGCGCCACCGTCGAGCAGAAGGTTCTGGCCCACAATAAAGCCCGCGTGCGTTGAGCACAGAAAGGCGCAAGCCGCCCCGAATTCATGACGTGTGCCGTAACGCCCTGCGGGAATTGTTGATGCGCGCTCGGTGCGGGCCTCTTCCAGCGTGATGCCCTTTTGTTTGACGACACCCCCATCCAGCGCATCGGCGCGGTCGGTGGCGTGAATGCCCGGCAGCAGGTTGTTGATCGTGACACCCTTGCCCGCGACCTGACGCGAGGTACCCGCGACATAGCCGGTCAGACCGGTACGGGCAGAGTTGCTGAGCCCCAGAACACCAATTGGCGCACGTACGGATTGCGAGGTAATGTTGACGACACGGCCCCAGCCACGGTCCATCATCGCAGGCACCAGCGCTTTGATCATCGCGATGGGGGCGAGCATGTTCGCGTCGAGCGCCTTGATGAAATCCTCACGGTCCCAATCGCTCCACATGCCGGGGGGCGGGCCACCTGCGTTGTTGACCAGAATGTCGATGTCGCCAGCAGCGTCCAGCACCAGCTTCTGGCCTTCGTCCGTGGCGATATCGGCGGCAATGGTGGTGACCTCTACGCCATAGTCCTGACGGATGCGTTCAGCGGCTGTTTCCAGATCAGCGGCACCGCGTGCGTTCATCACCAGATTCACACCCGCTTCGGCCAGCGCCTCTGCACAGCCCAGGCCAAGACCCTTTGACGATGCGCAAACCAATGCGCGTTTTTCTTTGATTCCCAGATCCATAGCGATCTCTCCCGATTAATGTTCGCGCAAGTCGTAGCACTGTCACTGCGAACAATGCCAGCAAAAGGCCAAAGGCTTGACCACAATGAGACACAATCTTATGGCAAAGATGCTATAACCACCGACGGTTATGCGACCGCCGGTATTGATTTACCTTACCATTCGTGCGCAAAGGCCCGCCCCATGACCTCGCCCCGCCCTTCCTCACCGCAAAGCGTCCCTGTCTACCATGCGACGCAATTCACGGCGACGGATGGTGCGAATATGGGCGATCCGATGTCCTTTGCATCAGAGCTGCTGCTAGATGATGTCTACGAACTTTCCTATGGCGCGGCCCCTGTGCGCCTGTCGATACAGGCGGCAGCAAACGGCAGCTTGTCGATCGCGCCTGATACGCAAACCGGCGCCAGCGGCGCAGCGCTGCATCTGGATTGTGCGCTGACCTTCATGTCGCCCGATGGGCAAATCAACGACGCGATCCTGCTGGTCGAGGTGGCGGACGATGGCCACGCCGAGGCGATTTACCTTATCCCGCTGAGCGCGCTGTCGCCGAAAGTGGAATACCGGCTGGTTGGCATCGACACCCAAACCATGCGCCAGAAATTCGCGCAGGTTGCCTGCGTGTCCTTTACCCGCGGCACGCACATCACCATGGGTACCGGCGAACAGCTTCCGATTGAAGATCTGGTGGTGGGCGACAAGATACTCACCCGCGATGATGGCGTGCAGGCAATCCGCTGGATCAGCCAGAGCACAGTGCGTGCCGTCGGTGAATTTGCACCGATCTGCATTGATGCGGGCACACTGAACAACGACAATGACCTTATCGTCAGCCCCGACCACCGCCTGTTCATTTACCAACGCCAAGACCGTCTGGGCGCGGGCCGCTCGGAACTGCTGGTCAAGGCACGGCATCTGGTGAACGGTGATACAGTGCGCGTGCAAGACGGCGGCTTCGTCGATTACTTCCAGCTGCTGTTTGACAGCCATCAGATCATCTATGCCGAAGGGATCGCAGCGGAATCCATGCTGATCGACAGCCGCACCAAGGGCGTGCTGCCGCAAGAGCTGTCGGATGCCATGGGCGATGTCATCCCCGGTCATTCCGACCTGCCCCATGCGGGGCTTGATGTGTCCGAACCGCTGCTTGACCGTCCCGACGCAGCTGAACTGCTGCGCCGCGCCAGCATGCGCTAATCAGCCAAAGAACTCCTCGCGTACGATTTTGCCATTTGCCACATGGTAAACAGCGACCTCTTTCATCTCCATCACATTGCCGCTGGCCTTTTCGCGTGCGGCAACGTCGAACATAACGGCAAAGCGTTCGTCGCCATGTAGCATCGGGTCGCTGACGTTCTGACGCGTGACCTCCATCGCGCCGTCCCACCAGGCATGCTTGCCCTTGATCCCGTCGAGGCCCTTGATTTCACGCCCGTTACCGTGATCCATCGCTTCGACTGACACGGCATCCGCCGCATAAAGCCGATCAAGGTTCGCCACCTCGTGCCCTTCGCGGCACCCTTTCACCAAAGCTTCTGCAATCTCTTTCAGCTCCATCGTCTTCTCCCTTTCTATGACCTCACGCGCCTCATAGTACCCGATTTTCACGCGCGGCCCCAAAGAAATGCCACCCACCGCCTGATCCAAGCAGCCTTGCGCGTGTGTTCGGGCGTGGATATATGCCAATCCATGTTGGATACCCCCTCAAACCGCCCCGCTTTGCCTGCCGAAATCGCTCGGCGTCGCACCTTTGCGATCATTTCCCACCCCGATGCAGGGAAAACCACGCTGACAGAGAAATTCCTGTTGTTCGGTGGGGCGATCCAGATGGCGGGACAGGTGCGTGCCAAGGGCGAGGCCCGGCGCACACGGTCCGACTTTATGGCGATGGAAAAAGACCGCGGCATCTCTGTCTCGGCGTCCGCCATGTCGTTCGACTTTGTGAACAAGGGCACGAACTACCGTTTTAACCTTGTGGACACGCCCGGCCACTCGGACTTTTCCGAAGATACCTACCGCACGCTCACGGCGGTGGACGCAGCCGTGATGGTAATCGACGGCGCGAAAGGCGTGGAAAGCCAGACGCAAAAGCTGTTCGAGGTCTGCCGCATGCGCGACCTGCCGATCCTGACCTTTTGTAACAAGATGGACCGCGAAAGCCGCGATGTGTTCGAGATCATCGACGAAATTCAGGAAAACCTCGCGATTGACGTGACCCCCGCGAGCTGGCCCATCGGCGTGGGCCGCGACTTTATTGGTTGCTATGACATCCTGCGTGACCGGCTGGAACTGATGGACCGTGCCGACCGCAACAAAGTATCCGCAAGCATCGCGATCGAAGGGTTGGACGACCCAAAGCTGGCCGAACATGTGCCCGCCGCGCTGCTCGAAAAGCTGCGTGAGGATCTGGAAATGGTGCGCGAGCTGATGCCGCCGCTGGATGCTGAACTGATGGCCGAAGGGTCACTGACGCCGATCTGGTTCGGGTCCGCGATCAACAGCTTTGGCGTCAAGGAACTGATGGATGGCATCGCTACCTACGGGCCGGAACCACAAATTCAGTCGGCGCAGCCAAGGAATATTTTACCTGAAGAAACAAAGGTTTCCGGCTTTGTCTTCAAGGTTCAAGCGAATATGGACCCCAAGCACCGCGACCGCGTTGCCTTTGTCCGCCTTGCCTCGGGCCATTTTACCCGCGGCATGAAACTGACCCATGTGCGATCCAAAAAAGTCATGTCTGTGACCAACCCTGTGATGTTCCTTGCCGCCGACCGCGAGCTGGCAGAGGAAGCCTGGGCCGGTGACATCATCGGCATTCCCAACCACGGCCAATTGCGCATCGGTGACACGCTGACCGAAGGCGAAGCGATCCGTGTAAGCGGTATCCCCTCCTTTGCGCCGGAATTGCTGCAAGGCGTCCGTGCGGGCGACCCGATGAAGTCAAAGCACCTCGAAAAAGCGCTGATGCAGTTCGCCGAAGAAGGTGCCGCGAAAGTGTTCAAGCCCGCCATCGGGTCCGGCTTTGTCGTGGGCGTTGTCGGGCAGTTGCAGTTCGAAGTGCTCGCCAGCCGGATTGAACTGGAATATGGCCTGCCTGTGCGCTTTGAGCAATCACAGTTCACCTCGGCACGCTGGGTGAACGGTGACCGGCAAGCCGTTGAGAAGTTTACCGAAGCCAACAAGCAGCATATCGCCCTCGATCATGACGGCGACGTCGTTTACCTGACGCGGCTGCAATGGGATATCGATCGCGTCGACCGCGACTATCCTGATGTGCGTCTGACCGCGACCAAGGAAATGATGGTCTAACTTGGGCTTGCCAGCCCGACACGCGCGCCGCACATTGGCCCCATGACTGATGTGACATGGGGCATCGCCTCTACCATTCTGGCACCGACGCGCGACATATTGCAGTTCGCCGCCTATCATTTGGCGGCGGGCGCGCACCGGCTGTATATTTACCTCGATGCGCCCAACGACGAAGCCTTTGCCCATCTGGACGCCCACCCCAAGATCCGCGTCATTACCTGCGACGCCGCCTATTGGAAGCAGCGCAAGCGCGATCGTCCCGAGGCGCACCAGCAACGTCAGACGGCCAATGCTACCCACGCCTATAATCGTCGGCGCGAGGTCGACTGGCTGATCCATATGGATGTCGACGAATACCTTGTCGCCGACCGCCTCATCGCTGACATACTGGCGCAGTGCCCCACCGATCCGCCCGCCACCCGCGTCCGCCCGATGGAGCAGCTGTCGGGCGACCCGTCTGTGTTCAAGGATTTCATTCCCAGCGGCCCCGACCGCGCACGCATCGTGGCAGAGCTTTACCCGACCTATGGGGCCTATCTGAAAGGCGGATTTCTCAGCCATCTGGCAGGTAAGGTCTTTGTCCGCACAGGGCTGCCGAACATGCATTTGCGCATCCACAATGTCTTTCAGAAAGGCGAGATGCTGGCCTGTCATGATGCCCCGACGGGCATCTCGCTGGCCCATGCCCATGCAAAATCATGGGATGACTGGATCGGCGCCTATCGCTACCGTGTGACGAAAGGCAGCTACCGCCCCGAACTGCGCCCCAACCGCCCCTATGACCAAGGAGGCCTGTCCCTCAATGACCTCTTTTCAATGATCGAGGGCGAAAGTGGCGAAGCGGGACTGCGCGCGTTTTTCGATGAAGTCTGCGCTGATACTCCCCAATTACGCGCCCGTCTGCGCAGCCACGGCCTGCTGCGCGAGGTCGATCTGGCGCTACCCGACCATCTGGCAACACATTTCCCCCGCTTCACAGCGCCTTAGCGCATCTGTTTGACCTGACGGGCAGTTCTTGCTAATGGGTGCAGAACATGTCGCGGAGAGCCTCCGCCCCTTGGGCCATGCGGGCCGACATGAATGCTGCCGCGGGCCAAATGAGCGTCCGCTATCATCGGACACACATGACAAAATTTTCTGATCTAAACCTTAATCCTAAAGTCCTAAAAGCCATTGATGAGGCCGGGTATGAAACCCCCACGCCGATCCAGGCCGGTGCGATTCCACCTGCCCTTGCTGGCAGAGACGTGTTGGGAATCGCCCAGACAGGTACCGGCAAAACTGCCAGCTTTACCCTGCCCATGATCACCCTGCTTGCCCGTGGACGCGCTCGCGCGCGGATGCCACGCAGTCTGGTGTTGTGTCCCACGCGGGAACTGGCAGCACAGGTCGCCGAAAACTTCGACACCTATACCAAGCACCTGAAATTGACCAAGGCGCTGTTGATCGGCGGCGTTTCGTTCGGCGAGCAGGACAAGCTGATCGACAAAGGGGTCGACGTTCTGATTGCGACGCCAGGCCGTCTGATTGACCATTTTGAACGCGGCAAACTGATCTTGTCCGACGTCAAGATCATGGTTGTCGACGAAGCGGACCGGATGCTTGACATGGGGTTCATCCCCGATATCGAACGTATCTTCCAGATGACGCCCTTTACCCGTCAGACGCTGTTCTTCTCGGCCACCATGGCCCCAGAGATCGAACGTATCACAAACACCTTCCTGTCCGCTCCCGCGCGTATCGAAGTCGCGCGTCAGGCGACCACGAGCGAGAATATCAAGCAAGGCGTGTTGATGTTCAAACCCTCGCGCAAGGACCGCGAAGCGACGGAAAAGCGCAAGGTTCTGCGCGCGTTGATCGACGCCGAGGGCGACAAATGCACCAACGCCATCATCTTCTGCAACCGCAAGATGGATGTGGATACCGTGGCCAAGTCGTTGAAAAAATACGGCTATGACGCCGCACCAATCCACGGCGATCTGGACCAAAGCCAGCGGACCAAAACCCTCGACGGGTTCCGCAATGGCGATCTGCGCTTCCTTGTTGCTTCTGATGTTGCGGCACGGGGCCTTGATGTGCCGTCGGTCAGCCATGTCTATAACTTTGATGTGCCGTCCCATGCCGAAGACTATGTGCACCGCATTGGCCGGACCGGCCGCGCGGGCCGCGACGGCAAGGCGATCATGATCTGCGTACCACGTGATGAAAAGAACCTCGAAGACGTGGAACGTCTGGTACAGCGCGAGATTCCGCGACTGGAAAACCCGTTGGGTGGCCAAGAAGTCAAAGCTGACGTCCAGACAGATGCCAAGACAACAGATGCGCCTGCTGCTTCAACCGACGCTGGGACCTCCGCGGATAAACCCAAGCGGACCCGTTCGCGCAGCCGCAAGAAGCCTGAAGCGGCTAAGACTGACGCCGATCAGACAGTGACCCCACAGACAGTGACCCCACAGGCAGATACGCCACAGGCAGATACGGCGCAGACGGATACAGCGCAGGCCAGCAGCCCAAAGGCTGACGCTCCGAAAGCTGGAGCCAAGCCAGCGGCCAAGCCGCAAGCGAACAAATCCGAGAAACCTGCGCAGGGCAGCACCGAAAAGGCCGCTCCGCAAAAGGTGGACGCCACGCAGGACGACAAGTCGACCAACCGTCGGAGCCCCCGTGGCGGGCGTGGGGAAAACACCCGCAATGACAACAACCGCCAGCAGAACAACCGCAATGACAACCGTGTCGTCGGTCTAGGCGATCACACGCCCGAGTTCATCGGCCTGAGCTTTGCCGAGCGCTGCGAATAACCCTTCGCTTCCGCTGACCATCTAATAAAAAGGCGCAGAGCATTCTCTGCGCCTTTTCTTTTGCGCAGTACCCTGCCGCGTGTCCCCCATTAGTCTTCCATACAAACGCAAAACGCCGCGCAGTGGCCTGCACGGCGTTTCGATTTAGCGTGTCGATGCCTTAGCTTAGACGGCTGACAACGATGGTGACTTCGGGCTTTTTACCGATTTCATCATTAGCCGACTGACGCACAGTGCGCTTCAGTCCGTCGTGCAGCTTGTCGTCGTCGCGCAGTGTCTTGGCATTGGCGCGGCCAAGGAACTGCGCCAGATCGGCCTCAAGCACTTCGACGAGCGACGTCTTGGACCGGCCCTGCTCTGGCAAGCCCATAGCGTCGACCCAAGGGTCGCCCAAAGCTTCGTCGTTTTCGTCCATGATCACCGTCACGGTGACATGGCCGTTCAGCGCCATGCGAATACGGTCGCGTACAACGCCGTCCATCGCGCCAATTTGCGTCGACCCGTCCAGATAGGTGCGCCCGCTGTCGACATATTCAACAACCTTCGGCTCGTTGCCCGATAGGTCGATCATCATGCCGTTCACGGCCAGAACACCCTTCATTCCCTTGGCGTTGGCGATTTTGGTATGTTCGCGCAGGTGGCGGTGTTCGCCGTGCATCGGGATCAGGATCTGAGGTTTTACCACATCATGCAGCGTTTCCAGATCAGGACGGTTGGCGTGGCCCGACACGTGGTACAGACCCGAACTGTCATCGACGATATCAACGCCCATTTCAGAAAACGCATTGATGACCTTGATCACGCCACGTTCATTGCCCGGGATGGTTTTGGAGGAAAACAGGAACATGTCCCCTTCTTTCATCTCCAGCCCCATGTATTTGCCACGCGCCAGCTGCGCCGACGCCGCACGGCGTTCGCCTTGCGAACCGGTCACCAACAGCATCAGGTTTTCACGCGGGATGCCGCGGGCCTCTTCCGGGCTCACGACCGGTGGGAAGTCCTTCATCACGCCCGTTTCAAGCGAGGCTTCGACCATGCGTTTCATCGCACGACCCAGCAGAACGACGGAACGCCCTGCCCGTTCGCCAGCATCGGCCAAGGTCTTCACACGCGCGACGTTCGAGGCAAAGGTCGTCGCGACGACCATACCCTGTGCGGTACCCAGAAGCTTTTCGATCTCGGGCCCGACGGTGGCCTCAGACCGGCCGGCGTTCTGCGAGAACACATTGGTACTGTCACAGATCAACGCTTTGACGCCGTCCTTGGACACATCAGCCCAAAGTTCGGGGTCATAGGCCTCACCGACGCCCGGTGTCATGTCGATCTTGAAGTCACCCGAGTGGATCAGGCGATCGCCCGCCACGTCGATCACCAAGGACGACGATTCAGGGATAGAGTGGGACATGGGCAGGAAGCCGACCGTGAACGGCCCGACCGTGGTCTGCTGCGGCCACGGTGCCACGGTGGTCACCGCGTCTTCGGGATGGCCGTACTCGTCCATCTTGCGCTTGGCAATGTTCGCGGTGAACTTGCGCGTATAGATAGGGGCGCGCAGACGGTCATAGGTATGGGCCACGGCACCGACGTGGTCTTCGTGGGCGTGGGTGATAAATATCGCCTCGATCTGGTCGCGGCGTTGTTCAAGCCAGGCGATATCGGGGATGATCAGATCCACGCCGGGGCTTGTGTCCATGTCAGGGAAAGCAACGCCGAGGTCGACAACAATCAGCCGCTCCTTGCCGGGTTTCCCGTATCCATACACATAGGCATTCATGCCAATTTCACCTGCCCCACCGAGGGGCAGATAGATCAATCTTTCGCTGCTCATATGACTAAGCGGTATCCTTGTTATAGTTATAAATCACGGTCAAGCCGTGCATCGTCAAATCATCTTGGTATGCATCAAACAGATCGACTGTCTGTTGAAACAGCGGGGCCAGCCCGCCTGTCGCAATCACGCGCATCTCGCGGCCGCGTTCAGCCTTTATTTGGGCACATATCTCACGGACGAGGCCGACATAACCCCAAAAAATGCCCGATTGTATGCAAGAGACGGTATTTGTACCGATTACCGCCTGTGGTTTAGAGATGTCTACATGAGGTAAGGCGGCTGCGGCGTTATGCAATGCCTCGAGGCTCAGGTTCACGCCGGGGGCGATCACACCGCCGATATAGGCCCCGTCGCTGTCTACCACGTCAAAGGTCGTCGCGGTGCCGAAATCGACAACAATCAAGTCCCCACCGAACAGATCATGCCCGGCAACTGTGTTAACCAGACGGTCCGGCCCCACGGCTGTGCCCACGTCTACCCGAACATCAACGGGCAATCGGCAATCGGGTTTACCCACCACAATCGGGCGTGTGTTAAAATATCGATCCGCCAGCACACGCAGATTGAACACCACCCGCGGCACTGTCGAGCTGATGATCACATCGGTGATATCGGCCTTTACGCCCTGAAACTTCATCAAGGTGCTGAGCCAGACGTAATATTGGTCAGAGGTGCGTTGCCATTCGGTTGATGTGCGCCAGGTCGCAATAAACCGCGTTCCGTCCCAGATTGAAAAGACTGTATTGGTATTTCCGCAGTCAATCGCCAATAGCATGGCACATCCCTTCGCTCGCGTTTAGAAAAATACATCCGCCGCTGTGATGGGCACGCGGCCTTTTGGGGTGCGCAGGATCAGGTTGCCTTGCGCATCCACGTCCTCGAATACACCACGGGTTTCATCCCTCATGGTGCGCGCGACGATCTCTTCGCCCAACCGCGCGGCATGGGACAGCCACGCAGCACGGATCGGCGCAAAACCATAGGTCTGGAACTGTGTTTCCAGCAGGGCGTATTCCGCGGCCAAGGCATCAAGAAAAACCTCCGGCGGAACGACCTTGCCCGTCTCTGCCACAACCGACACAGGGCGCAAGGCCCCCGGTTCAACCTGATCGGCACCCGGCGCATGGGCGAGGTTGACCCCGATCCCGATGGCCAGAAAATCGCCGATGCTTTCAAGCAGAATTCCAGCGACTTTGCCGCCGTTCAGCAGCACGTCGTTGGGCCATTTCAGGGTAAACGCGCCTTCGTCCCGCGTGGTCGCCACAAACGCACGGCGCAGTGCAAGGGACGCGACAAAGCTGCGCAGCGCAGCAGTCGAAGGTGCCTCGGTACGACGCATCATCAAGGTTGCGGCGAAATTTCCCCGGGGCGTTGCCCAGGACCGTCCGCGCCGGCCACGTGCGGCAGTCTGTTCTTGCGCAAGGATCCATGTCGCACCGGCAAGCTGCGAGGACTGCCGCGCCGCTTCGCTAAGTGTGGAATCGACGCTATCGAAAACCTGCCGCCCATAGCCGTCGGGCCAAGCCGCTGTTTGCGCCTTGGCCCCTGTTGGATTCATGCCGGAGCCTGTGTTGCCCAGGGGTGCCACCCTAGGATCAATTGACCAGCGTCGCCGCCGCAGAGATCGCAGCAGTTTCGACGCCGAACAGATTAACAATGCCAACCACCATGATCACGGCAGCGGCAACAACAACTCCGGACAGCAGGCTGCTTTTACCCTCGTCCAGACGGTCATCCCCTTCGGCCCCGAAATACATCAAAAAGACAATGCGCAGGTAATAGTAGGCCCCGATGGCTGAGGCGACAGCACTGGCCACGACCAGCCAGATCAGCCCCGCGTCGACGCCTGCTTGCCACACGCCCAGTTTGGCAAAGAACCCCAGCATCGGCGGCACACCAGCAAGCGAGAACAGCAGCACCAGCATCGCCAGCGCCTTACCCGGTGCGCGCTTGGAATACATGTTCAGCGCAGTGATGTCTGTTACTGGCTGGCCATCTTTCTCCATCCCGAGGATGAAGGCAAAGGTCCCGATGTTCATTGTCACGTAGATCGCCAGATAGACCAGCATGGATTTGACACCCAGCTCTGTGCCCGCCGCAAGGCCGATCAATGCATAGCCCATGTGAGCAATCGAGGAATAGGCCATCAGACGTTTGATGTTGGTCTGACCAATTGCAGCAATCGCACCAAGGAACATGGACAGCACCGACAGCAGCGCGATGATCTGGCTCCAATCGGCGACAGCATTGCCAAAGGCATCATGCAACACGCGGGCAAACAGCGCCATCGCGGCAACCTTGGGGGCTGTGGCAAAAAAGGCCGTGACCGGCGTCGGCGCGCCCTCGTAGACGTCAGGCGTCCACATGTGGAAGGGCACAGCGGACACTTTGAATGCCAGCCCAGACACGACAAAGACGATACCGAACAGCAGGCCAAGTGAGGTCGGGCCTTCGCTCGCCAGGCTCATCACGCCCGCGAATTGGGTAGTGCCGGCATAACCATAGACCAGCGATACACCATAGAGCAGCAGACCGGATGACAGTGCACCCAGAACGAAATACTTCAGCCCTGCTTCAGTAGACTTCACGCTATCGCGGCGTAGGGACGCAACGACGTACAGTGCCAGCGATTGCAGCTCGAGGCCCATGTACAGCGTCATCAGATCGCCCGCGCTGACCATCATCATCATGCCGACAACGCTCAGTGCGATAAGAACCGGATACTCAAAACGCAGCAGCCCGCGCTTTTTCATATAGGCTTCGGACATGGCCAGCACCGCCGCCGCGCTCAGCAGCATGGTGACTTTGGCAAAACGGGCAAAGCTGTCTTCGATGAACAGACCGTTAAACGCGATGCGCGTTGTGCCACCGCTGGTCATACCGATCCAGATCGCCAGCAATGCCATCACGATAGCCGTGGCCCAGACCATGACGCCTGCAGCGGCGTCCTTATTGGTGTAAACCGCCCCGAGCAGTGCCAGGATCGCAAAAAGCGCCAGCAGGATTTCGGGCAGGATGACATTCAGATCAGCGGAAATCATCGCGCAGTCCTTTATTCTGAGGCCGTCTGGACAGCGGCACCTGCCGCCTCCAGGGCCGTATCATAGCTATCAACAAGGGCGGCGACCGAGGGCCCGATTATATCGAGCACCAGCGCCGGGTAGACACCCAACAGCAAGGTCATCGCCACCAAGGGTGCAAAGATCCAGCGTTCACGGCCCGACATATCGGTGATCGTGCGCAGGCTTTCCTTGATCAGGTCGCCCATCACCACGCGACGATACAGCCACAGCGCGTAACCCGCCGAAAAGATAACACCCGATGCAGCAACCGCTGCGACCCAAGTGTTCACCTGGAACGCGCCCATGATCGTCAGGAATTCCCCGACAAAACCCGATGTGCCCGGCAGGCCGACATTTGCCATGGTGAAGAACATGAACACCAGCGCATAGGCGGGCATCCGGTTCACCAGACCGCCATAGGCGTCAATCTCGCGGGTGTGCATCCGGTCATAGATAACACCAACGCACAGGAACAGCGCGGCAGAGATGAAGCCGTGGCTGATCATCTGAAAGATCGCCCCGTCCAGCCCCTGCTGGTTAAAGGTAAAGATCCCCATCGTCACAAAGCCCATGTGCGCCACCGACGAATAGGCGATCAGCTTTTTCATATCCTGCTGCACCAGTGCTACAAGCGAGGTATAGACAATCGCAATCGCCGACATCCACAGCACCAGCGGTGCCAACACGTCAGAGCCCACAGGGAACATCGGTACCGAGAACCGCAAGAAGCCGTAGCCACCCATCTTGAGCAAGATTGCCGCAAGCACGACAGACCCTGCCGTCGGTGCCTGAACGTGCGCATCGGGCAACCACGTGTGGACCGGCCACATCGGCATTTTGACCGCAAAGCTGGCAAAGAACGCCAAGAACATCATGGTCTGCAAACCGCCGACCACAGTGATCCCCGCAATCGAGAAGGTGTCGGATGCAAAGGTATGCGTCAGAAGACTGACTTCGCAGCCTCCGATGCAAGTCGTGCCCGCATCCGCATACATCATCACCATCGCCACCAGCATCAGGACCGACCCGAGGAAGGTGTAGAGGAAGAACTTGAACGATGCGTAAATACGGTTCGCCCCGCCCCAAATGCCAATAATCAGGAACATCGGGATCAGACCTGCTTCGAAGAACAGGTAAAAGAGCACGAGATCCAGCGCCATGAACACGCCCAGCATCAGCGTCTCGAGCAGCAGGAAGGCGATCATGTATTCCTTGACCCGCGTCTCTACGTTCCAGCTGGCAGCGATCACCAGCGGCATCATAAACGTGGTCAGCATCACAAACAGGATCGAAATGCCGTCAACGCCCAGACGGTACTGAAGGCCCATCAACCACTGTGCCTCGTCGACGAACTGGAAGCCGGTGTTGGACGGGTCAAAGTCGAACAGAATGAACAGCGAGATCAGGAACGTGACTGTTGTGGTGATCAGTGCCAGCCATTTTGCATTGCGCCCCGCCGCGGCGTCTTCGCCCCGCAGGAACACAGCCAGAATAAGCGCCGCAAAGCTGGGCATGAAGGTAATGATGGAAAGCAAGTGATGATCCATTAGTGTGCCCCCCCGCTCATCGTCATCCAGGTCACAAAGACCGCGATGCCGATCACCATGGCGAAGGCGTAGGTAAAGATATAGCCGGACTGCGCGCGCCCTGCCAGACGGGTGAGGAACGGGATGATCCCCATGGCGACACCGTTCAGCGTGCCGTCGATCACATTACCGTCCCCGCGCTTCCAGAAGAAGCGGCCGATGGCCATCGCGGGTTTGACAAAGATGACGTTATACAGCTCGTCGAAATACCATTTGTTCAGGAAGAACAGGTACAGCGGGCGTTGGTTGGCTGCCAGACGGGCCGGCAGGCTCGGGTTCCAGATGTAGAACCACAGCGCCATGACGAGGCCAAAGACCATCGCGATGAACGGGCTGACCTTGACCCATGCCGGTGCGGCGTGGGCGTCATCCAGCACGTGGTTGTCTGGCGCGATGTACAACGCCCCCTCGCCCGGTGCGCCGGCAAAGGCTGGACCGTGATGGCCTGCGTCTTCACCGTGATCGCCCGCAGCTTGATCGCCAGCATCGGCGTGGGCGTCTTCGGCCCCTTCGACATGGGTTTCACCACCGGCCGCGATTTCGGCCATCGGAATACCGTAGAACTTTCCTACATCCTCGGCGTGACCAAAGAAGCTGTTGTACCACACCATACCGGCGAAGATCGCACCAAGGCTAAGGACGCCAAGCGGTACCAGCATGACCATCGGGCTTTCATGCGCGTGATCGTGGGTATGCTTATCACCGCGTGCCTTGCCAAAGAAGGTCAGGAACATCAGGCGCCAGCTGTAGAAGCTTGTCATCGCAGCAGCGATCACCAGCATCCAGAAGCCGTACATGGACCCGCCACCCCAAGCGCTTTCGATAACCGCATCCTTGGAGAGGAAGCCCGCGAAACCGAAGTGTGTCAGCGGAATACCGACACCGGTGATCGCCAGCGTACCAATCATCATCGCCCAGAAGGTATAAGGAATTTTCTTACGCAGTGCGCCATAGTTGCGCATGTCCTGTTCGTGATGCATCGCGTGGATCACCGACCCTGCGCCGAGGAACAACATTGCCTTAAAGAACGCGTGCGTGAACAGGTGGAACATCGCGGCGGAATACATACCGACGCCAGCGGCCACGAACATATAGCCAAGCTGCGACATGGTCGAATAGGCGATCACGCGTTTAATATCGTTCTGAACCAGACCGATTGTCGCTGCCACGAATGCTGTGGTGGCCCCCACGAAGGTAACGAACATCATCGCCTCAGGCGCGACCTCCATCAATGGCGACATACGGCAGATAAGGAAGACCCCTGCTGTGACCATCGTCGCCGCGTGGATCAGCGCCGACACGGGTGTCGGGCCTTCCATCGCGTCAGGCAACCAGGTGTGCAGGAACAGCTGCGCCGATTTACCCATCGCGCCGATAAACAGCAGGATCGCAATCAGGTTCGCGGCGTTCCATTCGGACCACAGAAAGCCCAAAGTGGTTTCGGCCAGATCAGGCGTCGCGGCAAAGACATCATCGAACTTGATTGAGTCCGTGAGGTAGAACAGCGCCATGATCCCCAGCAGAAAGCCAAAGTCGCCCACGCGGTTCACCACGAAAGCCTTGATCGCCGCGGCATTCGCCGATGGCTTTTTATAGTAAAAGCCGATCAGCAGATAAGACGCGACGCCCACGCCTTCCCAGCCAAAGAACATCTGAACCAGATTGTCCGAAGTCACGAGCATCAGCATCGCGAAGGTAAAGAATGACAGGTAAGCAAAGAAGCGGGCACGGTAGGGTTCCGCATCCGAAAAATTCTCGTCGTGGGCCATGTAGCCAAAGGAATAAAGATGCACGAGGCTAGAGACCGTGGTGATCACGATCAACATGATCGCAGTCAGCCGGTCTAGACGGATCGCCCAGTCGGTCGACAGGCTCCCGCTTTCGATCCAGCGCAGAATCTGGATGTGCTGGGTTTCGCCGTCAAACGATAGAAAGACAATCCAGCTGAGCAGCGCCGCAAGGAACAGCAGACCCGTTGCCACATACTGACCAGCTTTCTCGCCAATCAGCTTCCAGCCGAAACCACAGATCAATGCACCCACGAGTGGTGCGAAAAGAATGATCGTTTCCATGATCTTAGCCTTTCATCACGTTGACATCTTCGACCGCGATCGTACCCCGATTGCGGAAGAAGCAGACCAGAATGGCCAGCCCGATTGCAGCTTCGGCAGCGGCGACGGTCAGGACGAACAGTGTGAACACCTGCCCCACCAGATCACCCAAATAGTAAGAGAAAGCGACAAAGTTGATGTTCACCGCCAAGAGCATCAGCTCGATCGACATCAACATGATGATGATGTTCTTGCGGTTCAGGAATAGCCCGAAAATGCCAATGACGAACAGCGTCGCCGCTACCGTCAGGTAATGTTCAATTCCGATCATGTCGTCCCTCGGTTCTTTTGCCTTTTTCAGGCGTTCTTTAGTTCTTGTCGCGGAATGTTTCCATCCCGATCCCGTCGCATCTAGAAAATGCTGTAGCCACCCACGACCACAATCAAAACGACGACAAGCACTACAATTGTATTACGTGACATGGAGTATATCCTTGAAAGGACAGGCCGATTATAGGCCCTGCCCGGGTTTCACATCATTCAGTTTCATTGCCAGTTTCGGATCGCGCATCATCTGGTCGACCACGTTCTGCCGTTTGACATCGCCGCGATGGCGCAGCGTCAGTACGATCGCACCGATCATAGCGACCAACAGGATCAGCCCCGACAGTTGGAACAGCAAAAAGTATTGATCATACAGGATCAGACCCAAGGCGGCAGTGTTATGCACCTCGTCTGTGATCACCTGCGTGCGCAGCCCTTCGGCGGCAGAGTTCGCGTCCCATGCGCCAAACGCCATGACGAACTGCATCAGGATGACCAAACCGATCAGCAATGCCAGCGGCATATAGCGCGCCATCTCGGCCTTGAGTTCGGCGAAATCAACGTCCAGCATCATGACAACGAACAGGAACAATACCGCGACCGCGCCCACATAGACGATGATCAACAGCATCGCGACAAATTCGGCGTTCAGCAGCACGAAAAGCCCCGCCGCGCTGAGGAAGGACAGGATCAACCACAGCACCGAATGCACGGGGTTGCGGCTGATCACAGTGAACAGCCCGCCGGCGATCAAGCTGATCGCGAAGAGGTAAAATGCGAAAACGCTCATGCGTCACCTTCCTTGTCATCCAAAACACCCTGCGCAATCTCCATCGCGCGGGTCATGGCGGGGATGCCGGCGAAAACCGCCATCTGCCCGATCGTCTCTATCACCTGCTGCTTGTGCGCTCCGGCCTCTACCGCGTGGATTACGGCTTGGCGCAGCGCAATGTCATTCTGGGCACCTTGCATGGTCAGCCCCGAAATCGTCAGCAACATCCGCGTCTTGGCATCCAACCCGTTGGGGTTCATCGTATTGCCAAAAAACGTTTCCATCATGTCTTTGGGCATCTTGCCCATCATCGCCTCGAACCCTTTTGGCGAAAACGCATCCATTGCAGGAAAGCCTTTGGCCATGTCCTGCATTTGACGCATCATCTCTTCAAAGGGGTTTTGGCTATCGGTCATCGGTACGGCGCGTCCAGTTCGAGGTTGCGGGCGATCTCTGCTTCCCAGCGTTCGCCGTTGTCCAGCAGCTTGGTCTTGTCATAGAATAGCTCTTCGCGGGTCTCGGTCGAGAATTCGAAATTCGGGCCTTCGACAATCGCGTCAACCGGGCAGGCTTCCTGACAGAAACCGCAATAGATGCATTTGGTCATGTCGATGTCATAGCGCGTGGTGCGGCGACTGCCATCTTCACGCGGCTCAGCATCAATCGTAATTGCCTGCGCCGGGCAGACCGCTTCACACAGTTTACATGCGATGCAACGCTCTTCGCCGTTGGGATAACGACGCAGCGCATGTTCACCACGGAAACGCGGGCTTAGCGGGCCTTTTTCGTGCGGGTAGTTGATCGTCGCCTTCGGCTTGAACATATACTTAATGCCAAGCTTCATGCCTTGGTAAAAATCCTGCAGCAGGAAGTATTTTACGTGACGGGTATAGTCGGTGTTAGCCATATCAGCCCCCTACTGTCCAACGGGCATAAATGCCCCAGAACCAATCGAATTTCGCGGCGAAGGAGACGAAGACAACCCAGAACAGGCTGAACGGCAGGAATACTTTCCATCCCAAACGCATCAGCTGGTCATAGCGGTACCGCGGGGTGATCGCCTTGACCAACGAGAAGAAGAAGAACACCAGCCCCATCTTGGCGATCATCCAGAAAATACCATCGGGCAAGCCGGGGATCGGCGACAGCCAGCCGCCAAAGAACATCAGCGAGATCAGCGCGCACATCAGCACCACGGCAACCAACTCACCGATCATGAACAGCAAAAAGGGCGTGGAGGAATATTCGACCTGATAGCCGGCAACCAGTTCGGATTCCGCTTCGGGAAGGTCAAACGGTGGGCGGTTGGTTTCGGCCAGTGCCGAGATGAAGAACAGGATCAGCATCGGGAAGTGCGGTAGCCAGTACCAGTTCAGCAGACCGTAATCCCCACTTTGCGACAAGACGATGTCGCCGAAGTTCATCGAACCGGAGCTGATGACGACGCCGATGATGATCAGACCGATCGACACCTCGTAGGAAATCATCTGCGCCGCAGATCGCAGCGACCCCAAGAACGGGTATTTGGAGTTTGACGCCCACCCGCCCATGATCACGCCGTAAACTTCAAGCGACGAGACCGCGAAGACATACAAGATCGCGACGTTGATATTCGACAAGACCCAGCCGTCGTTGAACGGGATCACCGCCCATGCGACCAGCGCCATGACCAAGGTCACCATCGGGGCCATAAAGAACACGGCGCGGTCAGCACCGGCGGGCACGATCACCTCTTTGACGATGTATTTCGCGAAATCCGCAAAGGATTGCAGCAAACCGTAGATGCCCACAACGTTGGGCCCGCGGCGCAGCTGTACCGACGCCCAGATTTTCCGGTCGGCGTACATCAGGAACGCAAGGGCAAGAAGCAGGGGAATCACAACAAGGAAAATCTGGCCAATAATCAGCAGGATCGTCCCCAGCGTGGTGTTGAAAAAGAAGTCAGCCATAGGTCCTCACACCGTCGGTATGCCTTTTTCCATGCAGTTCTGCACGGTCACTTCGGCATCTATTGTCTTCAAGCCCGCAGGCAGGCTCGGCGAGATGGTGTAAACAGCATCTGCGTGCCAGACACCACCCTCGATCTCAACATTTGTACGCACGTGGCGGGCAAAACCAAAGCCCCGGATCAAAGTATATCGGGCCGCAGCACATTCGGCGTATTCCGCTACATTCTCGGATGACCGCGCTTTGGTCATCGCCACGTCAAACTGGACAAGATCCCCGTCCAGCAATTTGGTTTCGACACCGCGATATTCAGGAATGAAATCTTCGGCCATGGGCGCTTGCGTTTCGCAGGCTCCCAAAACCAAAGGCAACATCATCCCCAAAATCCTCACTCCGCCGCCAGTGGTTTTTCGCGGCGGGCTTTGGCGTTTGCCGATAGCTCTGCCATCAACTGGCTGGCACGGGCGATCGGGTTGGACAGGTAGAAATCGGCAATCGCGGGGCGGAACGGGCTGTCGCCCAACGTACCCTGCGCAACCGGCTTCCAGTCGTTTTCCGCGACCTGATCGATATCCCCCAGATGCGGCACATCAGCGACCAGCGCCTTGCGCAGTGCCGCCAGCGAATCGAAGGGCAGTTTTGCGTCCAGCTCGGCGCTGAGCGCACGCAGGATGGCCCAGTTTTCCTTGGCCTGACCGGGGGCAAAGCTGGCGCGTGCGGCAAGCTGCGGGCGGCCTTCGGTGTTGACGAACAAACCACCTTCTTCGGTATAGGCGGCACCGGGCAGGATGATATCGGCGCGGTGCGCCCCGCGATCCCCATGCGAGCCTTGATAGATCACGACGGGACCTGCAGGAATGTCGCCTTCGTCCGCACCAAGGTTATAGATCACATCGGCGGCCAGCACATCGTTGATGCCGTTTTCAGCTACGGCCCCGATATCCATCGCGCCCACACGGGATGCGGCGGTGTGCAAGACCATAAAGCCGGATTTCGTCGCTTCGGCCAGCGCCATAGCAGCGGCCAGAATCTCGGCCCCGTCTTCACGGGCCAAGGCGCCCATGCCCACCACAATAACCGAGGATTTCTCGGCGATGTCGGCATGATCCTTTTTCAGCAATGCGTTCAGCAACGACGGGCTGTCGCCCAGATGGTCGTAATCATAGGTCAGATCGACGGCGGGGCCCATCAGGGCAACGTCGGCCCCACGCGTCCAGGCTTTACGGATACGCGCGTTAAGCACCGGTGCTTCCACGGCGGGGTTTGCGCCGATCAACATGACGGCTTGTGCCGTGTCCAGATCTTCGACCGTGGCGGTTCCGACATAGCCCGACCGGTTGCCCGCAGGCAGCTTCGCGCCATCGGTACGGCATTCGACAACGCCGCCCTGCCCTTCGATCAACTGCTTCAATGCATATGTCGCCTCGACCGACGCAAGATCACCGATCAGGCCCGCGACTTTCTTGCCTTTCATCGCAGCGGCGGCAGCGGCAAGCGCTTCGGGCCAGTCGGCTTTGCGCAGTTTGCCGTTTTCGCGAATATAAGGCGTGTCCAGACGCTGACGGCGCAGACCGTCCCAGACGAAACGGGTTTTATCGGAAATCCATTCCTCGTTCACGCCGTCGTGGTTGCGCGGCAGGAAGCGCATGACTTCGCGGCCTTTGGTATCCACACGGATGTTCGACCCGAGCGCGTCCATTACATCAATCGATTCTGTCTTGGACAGTTCCCAAGGCCGTGCGGTGAAGGCGTAGGGTTTAGAGACCAGCGCACCCACGGGGCACAGATCAATGATGTTGCCCTGTAGGTTCGAATCGAGCGTTTGGCCCAGATAGGCTGTAATTTCGGCGTCCTCACCACGGCCGGTCTGGCCCATCTGGTGAATGCCCGCGACCTCGGTGGTGAAGCGTACACAACGGGTGCACGAGATGCAGCGCGTCATATGGGTTTCAACCAGCGGGCCCAAATCCAGATCTTCGGTCGCGCGCTTAGGCTCGCGGTAGCGGCTAAAGTCGACGCCGTACGCCATCGCCTGATCCTGCAAGTCACACTCGCCGCCCTGATCGCAGATCGGGCAATCCAGCGGGTGGTTGATCAGCAGGAATTCCATCACGCCCTCGCGGGCCTTTTTCACCATGGGCGAATTGGTTTTAACGACCGGCGGCTGGCCTTCGGGGCCAGGCCGCAAATCGCGCACCTGCATGGCGCAAGACGCCGCAGGCTTGGGCGGGCCGCCTACGACCTCCACAAGACACATCCGGCAGTTACCGGCAATCGACAGACGTTCGTGGTAACAGAAACGCGGAATTTCCACCCCTGCTTCCTCACACGCCTGAATGAGCGTCATCGCCCCTTCGACTTCGACTTCCTTGCCGTCAATGATGATCTTGCGGGTATCGCTCATATGCTTATTTCGCTCTCAGTAACGAACCGATCCGGCTCGATTTTTGGATTTCTGCACGCCCTAACGCACAATAGCTTTGCGGGTCAGAAGTATCGACCCCCTTCGCCTTTAAATATGCAGCCCCCCGGGCCTTCATGCGCGCCTTTTCAGCATCGCTTTTGCGGTAGGCGTCAATTTCGTCCGACGTATAGCCCAAAGATTTGGCCGTGCTTTGCACATTGTTCAGATAGCTAAGCGCGCGCAGCATGCGGGCCGAGATATCAGGACATTCCTTGCGAATCCGGTCGGCCAGTCCAAGATCAAGCAGCGCATCATCAACAGCCGGTACATCACGCAGCGGCGGTTTTGCGGCGACAGGGCTGGCCATCATGGCCACGGTGGTTACGGCGATCAATACGTTACGCATCTTACTCTCCTCATGTAGCGGGGCGGACTGCCCCTTGCTACACATGGGAACTGACCCCGATGTTATTCAATAACACCCCTAGATCAGCCATTTGCCAGCGGTATGTCGCGCAAACGATCAGGAAGGGCAAGCCCCCTGAAACGTCAATGCGTCGTCCACAAGGCGCAAATTCTCGGGCGGGGTGTCCGGCCCCACGACCCATTTGATATCGGAACTGCCATAGTTGGTCACACAATACACCGTCGCCTCATAGCGCGCGGCTTCGCGGGCACCGGTGATCGACTGCGAGGCATTGCGCACCCGCAGGGTAAAGACATCGCGCTGCCCGTCGACTTTGCTCAGCTTGGTGCGGAAGTATTTACCATCAAAGGCCAGACGGTCTTCGCGGGCGGTACAGCCAGCCAATACCGCAGCCGTCATACAAAATAGAACAATCTGCTTCATCTTCCCTCGCTCTGCCGGTGTGGCCGGACCCGTCTTTTTTATGCAGCCCCCTGCCGATCGATGGCGGGGGCTGTCGTTCCTCGGTCGCGCCTTAAAAGGCCGCGAAAATTGCCAGCACGGCCAAGGCCAGAATACAGACCAACCCCAGCGTAAAGAACAACGACCGCATCGGCTGGTTGGTTGTCCCGATATGCACCACGGCCATCGCGACCCGCACCGCCACGAAAAGCGCCGCAAAGAGGTTCACCCAGAACACAGGCGCGCCAAGTAGCACCGCCGCCAGCGTCGATGCCAGAAACGGGCCCGACGCCTCTATCGCGTTCATAAACGCGCGATCACGGCGATAGACTACGTCGTCATAGTTCCGCTTGGGCTTACCGCACTCACAACGCCCTTCTGGCGTGCGCCCCATAGTAGAGAGAGCGCCCAGAACACTCATTAGAATGGCCCAAAAGGCCAAAGCTGCCAGCGCATGGCTATAGGCGGCAAAGGTTTCCATCACCGTTTACTCCGCCGCGACGGCGCTGACGCGGCCGGTACGCTTGTGCTTGATGCGATCCTCGATCTCGTCACGGAAGTGCCGGATCAAACCCTGAATAGGCCAAGCCGCCGCATCGCCAAGGGCGCAGATCGTGTGGCCTTCGACCTGTTTGGTCACATCGAGCAACATGTCGATTTCTTCGGGTTCTGCATCGCCGCGCACCAGACGGTCCATCACGCGCATCATCCAGCCCGTGCCTTCGCGGCACGGCGTACACTGGCCGCAGGATTCGTGCTTGTAGAACTTCGCCAGACGCCAGATCGCCTTGATCACATCGGTGGAGTTATCCATCACGATTACAGCCGCCGTACCAAGGCCCGAGCGTTGTTCGCGCAGATAGTCAAAATCCATGATCGCGTCGCGCATCTGCGCACCGGGGATCATCGGCACCGACGACCCACCGGGGATCACAGCCTTGAGGTTGTCCCAGCCGCCACGGATACCGCCGCAATGTTTTTCGATCAGTTCTTCGAAAGAGATGCTCATCGCTTCTTCGACGACGCAGGGGTTGTTCACATGGCCCGAGATCGCGAACAGCTTTGTGCCCGCGTTGTTCGGACGCCCGAAGCTTGAAAACCATTCAGGACCGCGACGCAGGATCGTTGGCACCACAGCAATGGATTCCACGTTGTTCACCGTTGTCGGGCAACCGTACAGACCGGCACCCGCGGGGAACGGAGGCTTCATCCGAGGCATGCCCTTTTTGCCCTCTAGGCTTTCGAGCAGTGCGGTTTCTTCGCCGCAGATATACGCACCGGCACCGTGGTGAACATAGATGTCAAAGTCATAGCCCGATTTACAGGCATTTTTGCCGACCAGACCGGCGTCATACGCCTCGTCGATGGCGGCTTGCAGCGCTTCGCGCTCGCGGATGTATTCGCCGCGAATGTAGATGTAGCAGGCGTTGGCGTTCATAGCGAAGCTGGCAATCAGGCAACCTTCGATCAGCGTGTGCGGATCGTGGCGCATGATTTCGCGGTCTTTACAGGTACCGGGTTCGGATTCATCGGCGTTCACCACCAGATAGCTCGGGCGACCGTCGCTTTCCTTGGGCATGAAGGACCACTTTAGGCCCGTTGGAAAGCCCGCACCGCCACGACCACGCAAACCCGACTCTTTCATCTGGCTGATGATCCAGTCACGCCCGTTTTTCAGAATGCCAGCTGTGCCATCCCAATGGCCACGCGCCTGCGCGCCCTTCAGCGTGCGGTCGTGCATACCGTAGATATTGGTAAAGATGCGGTCTTGATCCTGAAGCATGAAGCTAACCTTTATGTGTCACGGCTGGCCGCGCGGGCCCGCCTCATCTGATATATATTTACCATCGCCCAGATCAGGGCTGCCAGCGCGGCAAAGTCGAACAGCAGCGCATAGCGTCCGGGCAAGCCGAACTGCGGTGCAAGCCATTGCGCCGCGATCCAAAGCACCATTGTGCCGGCAATGACAAGGCCCACCATCCGGCCTTTGCGGGCCAAGGCAATTTCTTCCTTATCTGTCATTCGTGGGCATCCATGTCAGGCTCAGGTCTTTTTGTTGCGTGCAGAGAAGTCGGCTTCTGCGCCGGCGGCGAGGGTCTTTGCTTGCGCCGTCCAGTCGTCGCGTTGAATGCGGCCCTTGAATGGCAAGCGGGCGTCGACCCAAGCGATTTCAGTCGCCGTCCACCGCGCGATCTGGTCAAAGTGATAGATCCCCAGAGCGTTCAACGTCTGCTCGATCTTCGGCCCGACTCCACTGAGAAGCTTGAGGTTATCGGCCCCGCCTTCGCGCGGCTGGTCCAGTGTTTCAGGGCTGCTCTCAACGGTCCCCACCGGAATATCAGCGATCCCCGGACGGGTTGAGGTCGCCCCCTCGATTGTCGCCGGTGCCTCTGGCACCTCGGCAGCTTTTGGCGCAGGGATAGAGGCAACGGGTTCAGCCGCGGCCTCTGGTGCCGCAGCAGGTGCAGGCTTGGTGTCGATCGGCGTCGCCGCTGGGGCTTCGTATTTATAGGTACCCTTGCGCGCGGCAAGCTCTTCTTGGCCCTTCAGCTTGGCTGTGGGTTTGATCCCTGAAAAGCCCGCGGGCTCATCCATCGCAGCAGGAGACGTGCCCGCTGTCGCTTCGGATGCAGCACCGCCAACATCGGCTGTTGCCTGACCACCGGTGGTATCTTCGGGGCGGGTTTCGACAGTTTCGACTGCTCCAGGTGCCGCATCTAGCTTTGGCTCGGGCTCTACGGGCGCATCGCTCGTGGGGGCGGCGCTGGCGGCTTGCCTTGTTGCCGCCGTCGCAGGTGCTGCTGCGGCGGCTGGGGCGCGGGACGCCTCTGCCGTGTCGTCCGCCACCGTGCTGCATAGCAGCTTTGACATCACCACAAATGTCACAAGTCCCAGAATGATCCCGAGGAACAACGAGGCGATGAAACCCCAGCCGAAGACCTGCCAAAATAGCAAAGCGAGGACAAGGCCGACACCGCCCCCCCAACGTGTGCAACCGCGCTTGCATTGCTCTTTTTGCGTCAAATCAGTCATATCCGTCCCCTCGTCCGCCATTCAAGATGATCTATTATGTGTATTAGATATCATCTTTTGTGGCGCGGGACGAGAATTCTGTTTGATCACCAGCGGCGAGCTTTTTTGCCTGTTCAACCCAGTTATCGCGGGACACGCGGCCTTTGAACCCTTCGAGGTTCTGGTCGACCCAAGATACCTCGTTCGGGCCCCAGCCCGCGATCTGGCTAAAGTGGTAGAAACCCATCTTGTTCACCAGCGTTTCGAGCTTTGGACCGATGCCCTTGATCAACTTGAGGTCATCCGCAGCACCGCCTTCGGGGGCATCCAGCGCCTTGGGCTTGGTGGCAGCGGCCTCTGCGTTGGCTTCCGCCGATTTAGCGACGGATGCTTTCTTGGTGCCTGCTGTCGGTGCTTTGGGCGCGGGTGCCGGATCGCCCGGCGCGACGCTGCCTGTCTCGGGTTTGCCGACGGCTTCAACGCCATCCGCCTCTCCGGGTGCTTCGGAGCGCTTATCAGAGGCATCGCCCACATCACGCGGTGCGTCTTCCTCGGCCGGCGTGCGGCCCCCTTGGGCACCATCGGGGCCTTCGGGCGGCATATTGTCATCGCGCGAGACGGGCTGTTCGTTGTCGGAACCAGCGCTATCGGCACCGTCCTTGCCCTGCCACGGCGCGGTCAGGGGGACTTCGGTACCGTCAATGCGTTTGATGGTGTCGCCAATGTCCACCGCCAGCTGTGCACAGGCGTTATATTGTGTCTTGCCGCTGTCGTGGTCAGTCAGGCTGGACAGACCCGACAGGGGTTCGGACGCATAGCGCCCGTTCTGCGGCCCCGGCACAGGCACCTGCCCTGCGGCCATGTCGTCAATCATGGCGCGGAAGCCGTCGACCGTCAGGTCTTCGTAGTAATCCTTGCCGATCTGCGCCATCGGCGCGTTCGAACACGCCCCCAGACATTCGACTTCTTCCCACGAGAACTTGCCGTCTGCGCTGATCTGATGCGCCTTGGGCGCAATGCGGTCCTTGCAGACCTCGATCAGGTCTTCGGCACCGCAGATCATGCACGATGTCGTACCGCAAATCTGGAAGTGGGCGACCTCGCCCACCGGCTGAAGCTGGAACATAAAGTAGAATGTCGCGACTTCGAGCCCGCGAATATAGGCCATCCCCAGCATTTCAGAGACATGTTCGATGGCAGGACGGCTGAGCCAGCCTTCCTGTTCCTGCGCACGCCACAGCAAAGGGATGATCGCGCTGGCCTGACGGCCTTCGGGGTATTTCGTGATCTGCGCTTCGGCCCATGCCTGGTTGGCGGGGGTGAAGGCAAAGCTTGTCGGTTGGTCAGGGTGCAAACGGCGCAGCATCAGATCAGGCTTTCGTTCTTGCGGAAACGGCGGGCGCCTCCGGCGGGAGTTTATTTGGCAAAATGAAGAGGTACCGTCTCAACGGTCGACCTCTCCGAAAACGATATCCATGGTACCGATGATCGCCGCGACATCCGCCAGCTGGTGCCCCTTGGCGATGTAATCCATCGCTTGCAGGTGCAGATAGCCGGGCGCGCGCAGTTTGGCACGGTAGGGTTTGTTCGATCCATCCGCCACAAGGTAGACGCCGAATTCGCCTTTGGGGGCTTCGACGGCGCAATAGACTTCGCCGGCGGGGACGTGGAACCCTTCGGTGTACAGCTTGAAGTGGTGGATCAGGCTTTCCATGTCGGTTTTCATCGCAGTCCGGCTGGGCGGCGTGATTTTGCCCCGTGCCAGAATATCGCCCTGCCCTTCGGGCGCGCGCAGCTTTTCGATCGCTTGCTGGATGATGTAGGTAGACTGACGCATTTCCTCCATCCGGACGAGATAGCGGTCATAACAATCGCCATTCACACCGGTCGGAATTTGGAAGTCGAATTCATCGTAGCATTCATAGGGCTGCGCACGGCGCAAATCCCACGCCAAGCCAGACCCGCGCACCATCACGCCCGAGAAACCCCAATCCTGAATGTCCTGTTCAGAGACGATGCCAATGTCAGCGTTACGCTGTTTGAAAATCCGATTTTCGGTCAGCAGCAGGTCCACGTCGACCATGAAGCCCGACAGGAATTTATGCGACCACGTTTCAATATCGTCCAGCAGCGCGGGCGGCAGATCCTGATGGACCCCACCGGGGCGGAAATAGGCGGCGTGCAGACGCGCACCGGAGGCCCGTTCGTAAAAGATCATCAGATCTTCGCGTTCCTCGAATCCCCAAAGCGGCGGCGTCAGCGCGCCCACGTCCATCGCCTGTGTGGTGACGTTCAGCAGGTGCGACAGGATGCGGCCAATTTCGGAGTAAAGCACGCGGATCAACGAAGCGCGACGGGGCACTTCGACACCAGTCAGCTTTTCGATGGCCAGACACCAGGCGTGTTCTTGGTTCATCGGGGCCACGTAATCCAGCCGGTCAAAATACGGCAGGTTTTGCAGGTAGGTGCGGCTTTCCATCAGCTTTTCGGTACCGCGGTGCAGCAGACCAATGTGCGGATCGCAACGTTCGACGATCTCGCCGTCAAGTTCAAGGACAAGACGCAAAACCCCGTGCGCCGCAGGGTGTTGCGGGCCGAAGTTAATGTTGAAGTTGCGGATCTTCTGTTCGCCGGTCAGGGCGTCTTCGAAACCTTTGGTGCCGTCCATCATTTACGCTCCAGCTCGGTCAGTTTGACGCCCATCCACCACAAAAGGGCAAGCGTACCCAAAGGCACGATACAGGCAACGGACCAGTATTTATTGATCCCGAAAAACGGCAACAGCTTGACCATCGGGATGATTGTGAGGGCAGACAGTATGAACCACCAAATGCCACCCATTATTTTGCCTCCGGCTTTTCATCGCCGGGCAGAATATATTCAGCCCCTTCCCAAGGCGACATAAAGTCGAATTGGCGGTATTCCTGCACGAGGCTTACGGGTTCATACACCACGCGTTTTTCGCTCTCGTCATAGCGGACTTCGGTATAGCCGGTGGTCGGGAAATCCTTGCGCAGCGGATAGCCACGGAACCCATAATCTGTCAGCAGGCGACGCAGATCGGGGTGACCCGCAAAAATGATGCCGAACATATCAAAGACTTCGCGTTCAAACCAGTTGGCCGACGGGTGGATATCGACGATCGACGGGACCATGTCCTCTTCGCGCGCGGCAACGCGCAGACGGATGCGTTGGTTCTGGTACATCGACAAGAAGTGATAGATGACGTCAAAGCGTTTGGCGCGCCCCGGGTAATCCACCGCCGTGATGTCCACCAACGACGAGAAACGACAGGTGGCGTCGCTTTTGATAAATTCCACCAGACCGGGCAGATTGGCCTGCGTGACGTCCATGTTCAGCTCGTCAAAGGAGATGTCCCAGCCAAGGATACAGTCAGGCCGTTTCGCTTCGATATACGCGCCAAGTTCGTTCAGTTGTTCTGACATATCAGCCCCTTAGCGAACAATTGTGCCGGTGCGGCGGATTTTACGCTGCAATTGCATGATGCCGTACAGCAAGGCCTCTGCCGTTGGAGGGCAGCCGGGCACATAGACGTCGACGGGAACAATCCGGTCGCAGCCGCGCACCACAGAATAGCTGTAGTGGTAATAGCCGCCGCCGTTGGCGCAAGACCCCATAGAGATCACATACCGCGGTTCCGGCATCTGGTCATAGACCTTGCGCAGGGCCGGTGCCATCTTGTTGGTCAGCGTGCCCGCGACGATCATCAGGTCCGACTGACGCGGAGACGCGCGCGGTGCGGTCCCAAAGCGTTCTAGATCATAGCGCGGCATCGATGTGTGCATCATCTCGACCGCGCAGCAGGCCAGACCAAATGTCATCCAGTGCAGCGATCCGGTACGGGCCCAGTTGATGATGTCTTCGGTCGAGGTCAGCAGGAAGCCTTTGTCCTGCAGTTCCTTGTTCAGGTTCTGGGTGGCCACATCGCGGTCCATCCCGGCCACATTGGCCCCGGCGGCTGCTACTGCCATTCCAGTGCTCCTTTTTTCCACTCATACGCAAAACCGGCGGTCAGCACGGCAAGAAACACCATCATCGACCAGAAGCCGGCCATGCTCACGTCCTGAAAGGCCACGGCCCAGGGAAAGAGGAAAGCAATTTCGAGGTCAAAGATGATAAACAGGATCGACACGAGGTAGAACCGCACGTCGAATTTCATTCGGGCGTCGTCAAAAGCGTTAAACCCGCATTCATAGGCCGACACTTTTTCAGGGTCCGGGTTGCGCACGGCCAGCACGAAGGCGGCCAGGATCAAAACAATGCCAAGGACAATCGCCACGGCTAGAAAAAGTAGGATCGGCAGGTATTCCCGCATCATGTCGTCCAAGGGGAAGCTCCTTTTGCGTATGTGACGCGCCACGCGCCCTGTCAGCCAAACGGCACTATTGGCTTTGGTCGGTTTACTCCGCTGTCCGGTCAGGGTCAACCGAGCCCGCCATATTTGCGTCATCCCAGCCAGAAGCGGTTTTACCCCTGCCCCGTCCCGTGCGAGCGGCGCATTTTTTCAAGCCGATCGCGCCCTTCGCACAGGCCTGCACCATCGTGCTTGGATGCTGGTCACTGGCATTCAACAATCGATAGTTCATCTGTCTCCATCCGCGCCTCAGCCAGGGGTCACCCCGTGATCCACGACGCCTTGCGTTTGTCAAAAAAGGCGCCGATTCCCTCGGCTGCTTCTTCGGTCTCCCAGCGGTCCGCCAGTGCCGCGATGGTATGCTCCACGACCTGAGCGTCGATCCGCGGCCCCAAATCCCGCGCAAGTTGCTTGGCGGCAGCCACAGCCCCCGGCGCACAGGACAGATAGGGCACAACCTCGGCCTCGATCGCGCCGTCCAGTTCATCCGCTGGCACCGCGCGCGCGAGCAGCCCCAGATCAATTGCCTCTGCCGCATCAAACAGACGGGCCGACATGAATACGCGCCGCGCCCGCCCTTCGCCCATTCGCGCCAATATATAAGGGCCGATTGTCGCTGGAATGATCCCCAGCCGCGTCTCGGTAAAGCCCATCTTGAGCGTATCCACCCCGATCGCCACATCGCAGACCGACGCCATGCCAACACCGCCGCCAAAGGCATTGCCCTGCACCCGCCCGATCAACGGCTTGGGCAGCGTGTTTAGCGCGCCCAGCATGGTGGCAAGCTTTCCCGCCTCGGCCGAGCGTGTCGGCCCATCCATCTCGCGCTGCGCCTGCATCCAGCCCAGATCGCCACCCGCGCAAAAGCTTTTGCCTGCGCCCGTGAGCACCACGACCCGTACGGCGTCATCGGCGGCCAATGCGGCAGCGGCTTGCGTCAGTTCGTCGATCATCTGCGCGGACATCGCATTGTGCTTGTCCGCGCGCGCCAAGGTCAAGCTGGCGACACCGCGATCATCGGTCGCCAGTTTCAACGTCTCGTACATCACACTGCCCTCATGCCGCGCGCCATCGCGGCGGCCTCTTCAATTAATGCCTGATCCAGCCCTGTGTCATAGCCCAACCCTACCAGATGCGCGTTGACCCTTTCGGTGGCGACGTTGCCGGCGGCACCCGGCGCATAGGGGCATCCCCCCAGCCCACCGACCGCGGCATCAAACACCCGCACACCCATCGATAGCGAGGCATCAATATTATCCATCGCCCGACCGTTGGTGTCGTGATAATGTCCGGCCAAACGGCTCACTGGGACAGCCTCGCGCACTGCCAGCAGCATCCGCGCGATCGTGTCCGGCGTGCCTGCCCCGATGGTATCGCCCAAGGATACCTCATAGCAGCCCATCGAAAACAAGCGGTCTGCGACCTCTGCCACTTTCGACGGATCAACCGCCCCGTCAAAGGGGCATTTCACCACGCAAGAGACATAGCCCCGCACCGGAATGTCCACGTGGCGCGCTTGCTCGAGGATGGGGGCGAAACGCGCGAACGCCTCTTCGATGCTGGCGTTGATATTCTTCTGGCTGAACCCCTCGCTGGCAGCGGCGAAAACAGCGATCTCACCCGCCTTCGCGGCAACCGCATCCTCATAGCCGCGCATATTCGGCGTCAACGCCGCATAGCGGACCCCTTCTGCGCGCCGGATACCGCCAAGCACCTCGCCCGAACCAGCCATCTGCGGCACCCATTTGGGGCTGACAAAGCTTGCCACCTCGATCCGAGAGAACCCCGCACGGCTGAGCAGATCCACCAGCGCAATTTTCTCCGCCACTGGTATTTCGCGTGCCTCGTTTTGCAACCCGTCCCTCGGACCGACCTCGAAAATCTCGCAGAACCCTTTATCCATAACGCCGCCTCCCCTTCATTTTGCCAAATAAACTCACCTGCACGACGGTAGCATCACTCGACCGGCCACGGGTCATAAAAAGATCGGTCAAACAGCGGCACGTCTTTGGGCAGCGACAACTGGAACGCCTCGCGGTCGGTGATGCGCGCATACCAGGCCGCGACATTGGGGTGGTTGTCCAGCTTGGCGAAATGCTGCGCCATATAGACCGCCTGCCCTACATTCACATCCGCCGCGGTAAAGCCGCTCATCAACAGATAATCCTGCGACACGATCCCGCCGTCCAACCGCGCCTCGATCGCGTCATAACACTTGATGATCCGCGCGGCTTCCAGCTTCATCACAATGGGGCTGCGCATGGAATCGTCGCGCAGCGCCACATGCTGCTGGGTCAGCGCCGCGCAATGCTGCGATACCGTCTCGGCGAAATGGATCCACACCAACCATGCCATCCGGTCCGGTGCGCCCGGCATACGACCCAAACGGTCGGGGCTGAACCGTTCGCAGAGGTATTCGGCAATGGCACCGGTTTCGAACATCCGTTCCCCGTCGATCTCAAGCGAGGGGACGCGCCCAGCCGGTGAAATTGCCAGATACCCCGGGTCACGCAAAGACTTGTCAAACGCGTGGATCGACACTTCAAAGGGCACCTCTAGCTCGTGCAGCAACCACAGTGTGCGCATTGATCTGGTCTGTTCGACGTGGTGCAGGGTAATCATGGTGCGGGCTCCTATTCTTCGGGGTCTAGCCGCACCAATGCTACACCCGCCTCGACCTGATCACCAGCCTGCGCCAGAACCTCGGCGACGGTGCCATCACGCGCGGCAAGCAGGCTGTGCTCCATCTTCATCGCTTCCAGCACGGCAAGGCGGTCGCCTTTGGTGACCTTCTGGCCCACCTTGGCATCCACGACACGTACAAGACCGGGCATCGGGGCCTCGATCAAGTTGCCGTCGCCATGTCCACCCGCAGCCCGCGCCAACGGGTCGATGACGTCAAACACCAAGCCGTAGCCGTCAAACACGGTCACACGCCCCGCTGCGACAAAAACCGCGGCCGCGTGTTGCCCGCCCACAGACCAGCGCCCGCCGATCCGCTGCGCGATAACTTCGGTCCCGTCAACGGACCAGACTTGATGATCGGACGATACCACCTGCACATGCAGCAGATGATCCTCGCCGCCCCAGGTCAAGCCGACTTCACGGCGCAAGGGCTGCCACAGGGTGAACCCCGCCGCCTCGATCGGGTCCAGCAAAGACAGAGCCGCCATCCCCGCAAGGGCTGCATGGCGCGGCTGAACCTCGGGGGCTTGGGTTAACGCTTCGATATCGCGCCCGATCAGGCCGGTATCCACATCCCCCGCAGCAAAGCCGTCGTGGCCCGCCAACGCGCCCAGAAACGCAAGGTTTGTCACCGTCCCCGCGACCTCGCACCCGTTTAGGGCTGCGCGCAACCGCGACAAGGCGATCTCGCGCGTGTCCCCATGCACAATTACCTTGGCGATCATCGGATCATAGAACGGGCTGATCGTATCGCCTGCGCGCACGCCGCTGTCGGCACGACACGCGGGTGTAAACTGCAAATGGGTCAACGTGCCCGTGGCGGGCAAGAACCCTTTGGGCACATCCTCGGCATAGAGCCGCGCCTCGAACGCGTGCCCTTGGATCGACAGTTCATCCTGCCGCAACGGCAACCCTTCGCCCGCGGCAACCCGCAACTGCCATGCCACCAGATCGATGCCAGTGATGGCCTCGGTCACGGGATGTTCCACCTGCAAACGGGTGTTCATCTCCATGAAAAAGAACCCGTCCGTTTGCAGCCCGCCAGAGCCGTCGACGATGAATTCGATTGTGCCCGCACCGGCATAACCGATTGCCTCGGCCGCCGTGACCGCTGCCTGCCCCATCGCATCGCGCATCTCGGGCGTCATACCAGGAGCCGGGGCCTCCTCGATCACCTTCTGATGGCGGCGCTGAAGCGAGCAATCGCGTTCAAACAGATGCACGGCTTTGGTCCCGTCGCCAAAGACCTGCACCTCGATATGACGAGGCTTGGTGACGAATTTCTCGACCAATACATCGGCATTGCCAAAGGACGTCTTGGCCTCTGAACGTGCGCTGTCCAGCGCCGCCTGAAACCCGCCCGCCTCTTCGACCAGCCGCATGCCTTTGCCGCCGCCCCCGGCCACAGCCTTGATCAATACCGGATACCCGATCTTGTCTGCCTCTGACGCCAGCAACGCATCGTCCTGATCCGCCCCGTGATACCCCGGTACAACCGGCACACCTGCTTTGACCATCAACGCCTTGGCCGCATCCTTCAGCCCCATCGCACGAATGGCCTTGGCCGACGGGCCGATGAAGACCAGCCCCGCCGCCTCTACTGCGTCCACGAAATCGGGATTTTCGGACAGAAAACCATATCCCGGATGGATCGCCTGTGCGCCGGTATCCAGCGCGGCCTGAATAATCACCTCGCCGCGCAGATAGCTATCCGCAGGGGAAGACCCGCCGATATGCACGGCGGTATCCGCCATCGCCACATGTTTCGCCGCGCGGTCCGCATCCGAATACACCGCCACACAGCGTACCCCCATGGCCTGCGCTGTCTCCATCACGCGGCAAGCAATCTCGCCCCGGTTCGCAATCAATATTGTATCAAACATCAGGCGTAATCCTCGATCAAAGTGAAGCGCTCGCACATCAGCTTCATGTCGGGCTTGAACCCGCCGGTCCGGTGGAAATACGCTTCGTACGCCGCGCGCCAGTGGTCCAGATCCCTGAACTCGCCCTGTGCTGCGACAAACTCGGCGTCTACCTCGTTGAAGCTTCGGGTCGCGACCTCGACCGTTTCAATCATCACCGCCGGTGTGCCGTCCCAGTTCAGCGCGATATCTCGACGGCCCACCTCGGGGTAGGCATCGCCCCCCGCCCCGTAAGCAGAAGCCGCCTCGCAGGTCGCTGTTTTCTTGCCCGCACGCACGAGGGCGATAATCTCGGCGCATACGGTCGGGCTGTCGCCAAACCGGAATGTTTCCGCGTCCGGATTGGCGTCTACGATCTGTTGCAATGATTTTGTCATAACGGTCCCCTTACATCCGGAACACGCCAAAGCGTGTATCCTCGATCGGCGCATTCAAACTTGCCCGCAGCGATAGCGACAGCACCTCGCGGCTGTGGCGCGGGTCGATCACGCCGTCATCCCAAAGCCGCGCGGTTGCATACAGCGGGTGCGACTGTTCTTCGAACATATCAATCGTGGGCTGCTTGAACGCGGTCTCTTCTTCTTCGGTCCAGCTGTCGCCTGCGCGCTCAATTGCGTCACGTTTGACCGTGGCCAGAACCCCAGCGGCCTGCGCCCCGCCCATAACCGAGATGCGCGAGTTGGGCCATGTCCACATGAAGCGCGGGCTATACGCGCGCCCCGCCATGCCGTAGTTCCCCGCGCCGAACGATCCGCCAACCAACATGGTGATCTTGGGGACGTTGGTCGAGGCCACGGCTGTCACCATCTTGGCCCCGTGCCGCGCGATGCCTTCGTTCTCGTATTTCCGCCCGACCATAAAGCCGGTGATATTTTGCAAAAAGACCAGAGGGATTTTGCGCTGCGAACAGAGCTCTACAAAATGCGCACCTTTCTGGGCTGATTCCGAAAACAGCACGCCGTTATTTGCGACGATCCCCACGGGACAGCCTTTGACATGGGCAAAACCGCAGACCAGCGTTTCGCCGTAGCGGGCCTTGAACTCGTCAAAGCGACTGCCATCGACCAGGCGCATGATCACTTCGCGGATGTCATAGGGCGTGCGCAAATCGGCGGGAACAACGCCCAGCATTTCCGCCGGATCATAGGCGGGCTCTTCAACGGGGTGCCACTGCACATTGGTCACGGGTTTACGGTTCAGCCCGGCCACAGCGCGCCGCGCCAGTGCCAGCGCATGGGCGTCATCCTCGGCCAGATAATCCGCCACGCCTGACAGACGCGTGTGCACATCGCCACCGCCCAGATCCTCGGCGCTCACTACCTCGCCCGTGGCGGCCTTGACCAGCGGCGGTCCCGCCAAAAAGATCGTGCCTTGCTCTTTGACAATGATCGACACATCCGACATCGCGGGCACATAGGCCCCCCCTGCGGTGCACGAGCCCATGACCACCGCGATCTGGGGGATGCCCTTGCCGCTCATCCGCGCCTGATTATAGAAAATCCGGCCAAAGTGATCACGGTCGGGAAAAACCTCGTCCTGATTGGGCAGGTTCGCGCCGCCACTATCCACCAGATAGATGCAGGGCAGATGGTTTTCCTCGGCGATCTCTTGGGCGCGCAGGTGTTTCTTGACGCTCATCGGAAAGTAGGTGCCGCCCTTAACCGTCGCGTCGTTGCACACGATCATACAGTCGATGCCCTGCACCTTGCCGACGCCCGCAATCACCCCTGCCGCGGGGGCCGCACCACCGTAAAGCCCATGAGCAGCCAACGCGCCGACCTCAAGAAAGGGCGATCCGGGATCAAGCAAATTGGCCACCCGTTCACGGGGTAGCATCTTGCCTCGGCTCACGTGGCGGGCACGGGATTTCTCGCCGCCGCCCAGTTCTGCCGCACCCGCCGCTTCGCGGATTGTTTGCAGCGCAGCCAGATGCGCCGCCTCGTTCGCCTTGAAACTCTCGGACGAGGGCAAAGCTTGCGAAATCAGCTTCATTTCGGTCTCCTTGATCGAATGGAATGGGGGGACGTCACGGTCGGGTGTTGCATCATGCGGCCCCTTCGGCAGCGGCGCGGGCCTTGAGCTCGCGGCGGATCACCTTGCCTGTGACGGTCATTGGCAAAGCGTCCAGAAAGGCCACCTCGCGCGGATAGGAATAGCTGGCAAGGCGGGTCTTGACCCAGTCTTGCAGGGTCTGTGCGTCAACGGTCGCACCGGATTTGCGCACGACATAAGCTTTGACGATCTCGGTCCTCAGCGCGTCGGGCTTGCCGACGACACCGCAGGTTGCGACTTCTGGATGGGTCAGCAGACAATCCTCGATCTCTGCCGGACCGATGCGGTAGCCGCTTGACGTAATCACATCATCCTCGCGCCCGACAAAGCGCAGATAGTCGCCATCAAATACGCCGCGGTCGCCGGTCAGCATCCAACCGCCGCGATATTTCTGCGCCGTTTCATCCGGCCTCTGCCAATAGCCCAGCATCATCGACGCCGATCCCTTGCGGATTGCGACGTCGCCTTCGTCTTTTGTCGGATTTCCATCCACGTCGAGCACCGCGACATCATGGCCTGGAACAGGTTGTCCGATACATCCCGGGCGGGGTGGAAACTGGCTGCTTGCGCTGGTGGCGACCATATTGCATTCGGTCTGGCCGTAGAATTCGTTGATCGACAGGCCAAAGGCCTGTCGCCCCCACGCCAGCATCTCTGCCCCCAAAGGCTCCCCGCCCGATGCGACCGATCGCAGGCCCGCAATCTCGGCCCCTTCGGCCTTGAGCATCCGCAGTGCGGTTGGTGGAAAGAACACGTTACGCACATCGCCGTCCCGGATAATACGGGCGCAGGCCTCGGGCGAGAATTTGGGCAACCGCGCGGCGACCACCGGCACGCCAAGTGCCAGCGCCGGCATCAGCACATCAAACAGCCCGCCGATCCATGCCCAATCCGCCGGGGTCCACAGGCAATCGCCGCTTTGCCCCAAAATATCATGGCTCAGCGAGACGCCAGGCAAGTGGCCTGTAAGCAGCCGGTGCCCATGCAGCGCGCCCTTGGGTGGACCAGTTGTGCCAGAGGTATAAATCAGCACCGCCGGATCGCCGGGTTTAGTGCTGGCAAAAGGCACAGGATCACCCGCAACACCGAACCTATCGGCCATCAACGGGGTCGCCAGATCGCCCAGCAGGTCGCGCCCTTCGGGATCGGTCAGAACCAGCGATACGCCCGCATCCCGCACCCGCGACGCCAGCGCATCATACTTGAAGAGCTTGAACAAAGGCACTGAAATTGCACCGATTTTCCAGATCGCAAGATGGGCAGCCGCGCACCATGGGCTTTGCCCTAACAGCACGCCGACACGATCGCCAACTTGCACGCGTTGCAGCAACGCGCGTGCCAATCCGTCAACCATATCGGACAGCGCGCCAAAGCTCACATCGTGCCGTGCGTCGCCCGTCATGTCGATGATCGCCAGCTGCGCGGGATCCTGCGCCAGACATTGTGCTGCCATGTTCATCCGCGCCGGAATATCCCATGCGCCCGAACGGTCCAGTCCTGGCAGGGCGTGGGCCATCAGTCTTCCCACACGTCCAGCGACAGAGCCTGACGCGCTGTCTGCTCCATCAGGCAGCTGATCGCAGCAGGCCCCTGACCTGTGCCGCCTTGCCACAGCGCAGCCTCATAGGTGCAGGCTTTGTCACGAAATTCGATCCAGGCGCGTTGCATCTCGCGCAGGGCGTCAGCCACACCGGCTCTGTCTTCGGAAGCGGGTACCGCATCCGCATCCCTCCGTTTTGCCTGAACCATCACAGCGGCGTAATTGTCATTCAACCGCTGGTCCCAGAATTGCAGTTCGCGGTCCAGACAGCCGCCCATGCCGTAGGTGCTGCTTCCGCCTGGCGTATCCTCCATACACTGGTTCGCCGACGCGCCCGCGCAGGCCAGCTTTGCCGCATATCCCTCTGCGTCGGCCAGACAGAGCTCTGTCCCGCGATCGCTATACTGCAGGTCCTGCGCGGCAAGCGGTGAGGCGCACAGCATCAAGGCGAGGGCGACGCGTTTCACGCCATCGCTCCCATCATCTCGCGGCCCACCAGCATACGACGGATTTCCGAGGTCCCTGCCCCGATCTCCATCAGCTTGGCGTCGCGGAAGATACGGCCCACGGGGTTGTCAGACAGATAGCCCGCGCCCCCCATTGCCTGCACCGCCTGATGCGCCTGTTTCATCGCTTCTTCGCTGGCATAGAGACAGCAGGCGGCGGCATCGGCGCGGGTCACATCACCGCGGTCGCAGGCCTTGGCGACCTCGTAAACATAGGCACGGGCAGAATTCATCGCGGTGTACATATCCGCCATCTTACCCTGCATCAGCTGGAAGTTCCCGATGGGCTGCCCGAACTGCTTGCGCTCGGCCATATAGGGCATGATCTCGTCCAGACAGGCGGCCATAATCCCAAGGCCAATGCCTGCCAGCACCACACGTTCGTAGTCCAGGCCAGACATCAGCACAGCCACGCCGCGTCCTTCATTGCCCAGAACGTTTTCGAACGGGACCTCGACATTATCAAAGATCAGCTCGGCCGTGTTCGACCCGCGCATCCCCAGCTTGTCGAAATGCTGACCAGTTGAGAACCCCTTCATATCTTTCTCGATCAAGAAGGCGGTGATCCCTTTTGATCCGGCATCGGGGTCGGTCTTGGCATAGACGACCAGCGTGTCGGCATCGGGGCCATTGGTGATCCAATATTTGTTGCCCGACAGGCGGTAGTGGTCGTTGCGCTTTTCCGCGCGTAGCTTCATCGACACCACGTCGCTGCCCGCAGAGGGTTCGGACATCGCCAGCGCGCCCACATGCTTACCAGAGCACAGACCCGGCAGAAATTTCGCCTTTTGTTCGGGGGTACCGTTCAGGCGGATCTGGTTGACGCACAGATTAGAATGCGCGCCGTAAGAAAGTGAGACAGAGGCAGAAGCACGCGCGATTTCTTCCACCGCGACGGTATGCGCGACATACCCCATGCCAGAGCCGCCGAACTCTTCCTCGACCGTCATACCCAGCAGACCAAGGCCGCCCATCTCTTCCCAAAGCTCGGGCGGGAATTCGTTTTTGGTATCAATATCAGCGGCCATCGGTTTGACCCGCTCTTGCGCCCAGCGATGCACCATATCGCGCATCTCGTTCACATCATCGCCCAAATCGAATTTCATGGTGGTGTTGAACATAGACCCCTCCCCGAGTTTATTGAACAGTTGTTCATTACACTACACTTCTCGTGGATTCGGTCAAGCGAATGTCGCACGGGCGGGGAACTGGACCTGCATCGTTGATGTTACACCGATAACACATTTACGAAAGGATGCAGCGACATGAGTACATCATTGAAGAAAGAATTCTGGGACCGCATTGATGACACCCGCATCGGGATGCTGGCCACCGACACCGCCCGCGCCATCCCGATGAGCCACTATGCCGACCATGACGCGAACTGCCTGTGGTTCATCACTGCACGTGATACCGACCTGGCGAAATCGGCCCAAACGGGTGCCGCGGCAGAGTATCTGGTGACCAGCAAGGACGAACATCTATACGCCCGCATCGACGGCACGGTTCAGGCTGTTACGGACCCCGCCAAGCTGGACGAACTATGGAACGCCTTTGCCGCGGCATGGTTCAAGGACGGGCGCAAGGACGACGACGTGCAACTCGTGCGCATGGACCTGAAACAGGCCGAGGTCTGGTTGACCGGCGGCAGCCTGTCCTTCCTCTACGAGATCGCCAAAGCCAACGTGACCAAGCAGGTTCCAGATGCAGGCGAACACGGGGTCATCAATTTCTAAAGGGGCGGTCTCTGGATAGACGTCCATCTCACGGATAAGGGGACGGCAGACGTCCGGCCCTTTGGAAATTCAAACGAACGCGACGGGCCGGTGCGCCATTACCCCTGCTGGAACACGCGCGAGACTTCGCCGCGGATAATGCGCGCAATCATGGCACAATCCTCTAACGAGAATGTCAGCGGTACGCGCATATCGATAATGCTGGCAAGCACTGCATCGCTGGCGGGCAGCGCGGGGGATTTAGCGTAGTGCCATGAATCATAGCGGCTGGTGAAACCGACAGGTTCTGCGCCGCCGAACCATTTAAGCTCCACGCCGCGGGCGGCACAGCGTGACAGGACGGCTTCTATGGCGGATGACTGCCAGCCTGATAGCAGGAACTGAATTGATGATCCGACAAAGTGTTCTGCCTCGGGGCGGCCGATTACGGCCAGCCCAGGGGTATCGCGCAAACCGTCGTCGACGACCTGATACCGCGCATTCCACTTGGCAATCTGAGCATCAAGCCGCCGCAGCTGCGGACGCAGGATCGCGGCGCGCAGATTGTCCATCCGGCCTGAAATATTGGGCGTGTCGTATTTGATCGCCTCGAAGGTTTCGGGCGGGGGGCCAGCCACATGCCGTTCATAGAGCATATAAGACCCCGACAGCATGATCGCCCGCGCTGCCACCTCGGGATCATCGGTGACCAGCAGTCCGCCCTCGCCTGCGTTAACATGTTTATACGTCTGGCACGAATAGCATCCCACAGCCCCATGCCGCCCCGAATGCACGCCGTTCCAGCTGGCCCCCATGGTATGCGCGCAATCCTCGACCACGGTGACACCGGCGGCATCACAAAGCGTCATCAGCGCGTCCATATCGCAAATGTGACCCCGCATATGGCTTAGCAGCAGAACCCGCGCATGATCCAGTTTGCCAGCCAGGTCCTCCAGATCGATCACCAGCCCCTCTGTCACATCGACAAAGACAGGCTCTGCCCCGACCGCGGCAATCGCACCGGGCACGGGGGCGAGTGTAAAGGCGTTGGATAGCACCCGGTCTCCCGATTTGACGCCGACAGCCCGCAGTGCGGTCGCGATGGCATAGCCGCCCGATGCGACGGCAAGGCAGTATTTCGCCCCGACCATCGCTGCGAATTCCTGCTCAAGCAGCGCGACCTCTGCAGCCTCTCCGGCCACGGTGTTATAGCGGTGCAGTCGCCCGTGGCGCATTACGGCGACAGCGGCGTCAATGGCGTCTTCGGGAATGGGTTCTTGTTGGGTAAAGCTGCCGGTGAAGACCTCTGCCATGTTTGCTGCCATGTCAGGCTGCACCGATCAGACGGGTCACGATATCAGGCAGGTCGTCATAGTGGTCCAGCAAGGCTTCGGGGGCCAGTGCCGCCATATCGTCACCCGAGGGGCCAAAGGACACCAGCACGCAAGGCACCCCCGCCGCGCGCGCCGTCTCGCGGTCGGTGTTGGTATCCCCCACCAGCAAGCACAGCGCCGGATCACCCCCGGCACGGCGGGCCGTTTCGAACAGATGTTCGGGATCAGGCTTGCGCATCGCCAGCGTGTCAGCCCCCACCATCGCGCCAAAGGCATCACGCACGCCGAGCCTTGTCAGCAGCGTATGGGCCAGCGCTTCGGGTTTGTTGGTGCAGATTGCCACGCGGTAACCTGCGGCTTTCAACGCAGCTACCGCCTGCATCGCGCCGGGGTAAAGCACCGTATGCGTGTCGATCTCGCGGCCATAGGCCTCTAGCAGCATGGGATAATAGCGGTCGATCGTTGCCTCGTCTTCTGCCCGACCCAGCCGTTCCATTCCCAAACGCAGCATCGCGCGCCCGCCCTTCAAGGCCGTGCCCGCGTCGGTTTTCGCGTCCAGAACATCGCCCTCGCCCATATCCCGGAAGCACGCATTGGCCGCGGCAATCAGGTCACCGCTGGTGTCTGCCAAGGTCCCGTCGAGGTCGAATACTACCGTTTTCATCGGCATTCCTTTGCTGAATGTGTTGCAGGCGGAAATCTTCTTTGATGACCCCTAGCCTTGCGCAAAATCGTCAACAAGGTAAAGAGAGCGGACATTAAATTGATTAAAGAGATTATACATGGAAGTCGCACTGATCCTTTTGGCCGCAGGCAAAGGTACCCGTATGCAATCGGACCTGCCAAAGGTTCTGCATGCCGTCGCCCACGCACCGCTTTTAGAACACGCTATGGCCTCTGGCGCGGCATTATCGCCTGCCCGTACGGTCGTTGTTGCGGGTCACGGTGCCGATCAGGTGCGTGCCGCAGCCCAAGCATTTGACGACGAAGCGCAGGTTGTGGTCCAAGAAGAGCAGCTTGGCACGGCCCATGCCGTTGGACAGGCACGCGAGGCCCTTGCAGGGTTCGACGGGACGGCCATCGTGCTGTACGGAGATACGCCTTTTGTGCAGACTGAAACCCTCGAAAAAATGTGTGACGCGCTGAAGTCGAACGATGTCGTTGTGTTGGGCTTCGACGCTGCCGATCCCGCGCGCTATGGCCGGCTGGTAATGCAAGGCGACAGCCTGGATCGCATCGTCGAATACAAAGACGCCACAGATGAAGAGCGCGCGATAACGCTTTGTAATAGTGGCGTTGTTGCTTGCAAATCTGATCTATTGTTTGACCTGATTGACGCCGTTGGCAATGACAATGCGTCGGAAGAATACTACCTCACCGACATCATCGGCATTGCACGGGATCGCGGGCTGAAAGCCACTGCTGTCACCTGTGACGAGGCCGAAACAATGGGCGTGAATTCCCGCGCTGATCTGGCCGCTGCCGATGCCGCGTTCCAATCGCGGGCCCGTGCGGCGATGCTGGAAGACGGCATTACGCTGATGGCCCCCGATACGGTCTATTTCGCACGCGATACCTATATCGGCCGCGACACGGTGATCGAACCCAACGTGGTTTTCGGCCCCGGCGTGACCATCGAATCCGGTGCCACCATCCGCGCGTTCAGCCACCTTGAAGGGTGCCATGTCGCCCGTGGTGGCATAATCGGCCCCTACGCCCGTCTGCGCCCAGGCGCAGAGCTGTCCGAGGATGTGCGCATCGGCAACTTTGTCGAAGTGAAGAACGCGCAGATCGCCGAAGGGGCCAAGGTGAACCACCTAAGCTACATCGGCGACGCCACCATCGGTGCCAAAGCCAACATCGGCGCGGGCACAATCACCTGCAACTACGACGGCGTGATGAAGCACCATACCCATATCGGGGCCAATGCGTTTATCGGGTCAAACACCATGCTGGTGGCACCCGTGCATATCGGCGACGGCGCGATGACAGGATCAGGCTCGGTGATCACGTCGGATGTAGAGGCAGACGCACTGGCGCTAGCGCGCGCACCGCAGATAGAAAAACCCGGCATGGCCCGGAAATTGTTCGAAATGTTAAAGGCTAAGAAGGCCAAACAGCAGAGAGGCAGCTAATTATGTGTGGTATTGTCGGTATCCTTGGCCAACACGAAGTTGCGCCTACCCTCGTCGAAGCCCTGAAACGCCTGGAATACCGCGGCTATGACAGCGCCGGTATCGCCACGGTTGACGCAGGCAAGCTGGACCGCCGCCGGGCAGTCGGAAAGCTGGTAAACCTGTCAGACCTGTTGGTGCATGAGCCGCTGGCCGGCAAGTCAGGCATCGGCCACACCCGTTGGGCCACCCACGGTGCCCCCTCCGTCACCAACGCCCACCCGCATCAGGCGGGACCCGTGGCAGTCGTGCACAACGGTATCATCGAGAACTTCCGCGAACTGCGGGCTGAGCTCGCCGAGGACGGCGTAAAATTCGTGACCGAAACGGACACAGAAACCGTTGCGCTGCTCACCCAGAAGTACATGACCGAAGGATTGGGCCCGGTTGATGCCGCAACCAAAACCATCGCACGTCTGCACGGGGCCTTTGCGCTGGCGTTCCTGTTTGACGGCGAAGACGATCTGATGATCGGCGCACGCAAAGGGGCCCCGCTTGCCGTGGGCTATGGCGACAACGAGATGTATCTAGGCAGCGACGCGATCGCCCTGTCGCCGATGACGGACCGCGTGACCTACCTTGAAGAAGGCGACCGCGCTGTGCTGACCCGTACATCGGTCAAGATTTACGATGCCAATGACGCGCCCGTTGATCGTGTGGTTAAGAAGATCAGCCTCGACACCACCCGCATCGACAAAGGCGGCCACAAACACTTTATGGCGAAAGAGATCGCCGAACAGCCTGCCGTCATCGGCGAGGCGCTGTCGCGCTACCTGACCGCGGACGGAGAGATCATGCTGCCCGATCCGGGCCTCGACTTCACCAAGCTCGACCGGATCACCATGGTCGCCTGCGGGACGGCCTTTTATGCTTGCCTCACGGCAAAATACTGGTTCGAGCAGATTGCCCGCCTGCCGGTTGAGGTCGATGTGGCCTCGGAATTCCGGTACCGCGAACCGCCGATTTCCGACCGGACGATGGCCCTGTTTGTCAGCCAGTCGGGCGAAACCGCCGATACACTCGCAGCCCTGCGCTATTGCGCGGGCAAGGCTGATCTGATCGCCTCGGTGGTGAATGTTACTGAGTCCTCGATTGCACGTGAAAGCAATCTGGCGCTGCCGATCCATGCTGGCGTAGAGGTCGGTGTGGCATCCACCAAAGCGTTCACCTGCCAGTTGACCGTCCTGTTCCTTATGGTGCTGAAAGCCGCCGTGGACCGCGGTGCAATCACCAAGGAAGAGCAGGCAGATTACGTCTCTGGCCTGCGGTCCATGCCGTCGCTGATCAATACTGCGCTCGAACAAAACGAGGCGCTGCGCGACGAGGCCTACAAGCTGTCTTCGGCACGCGACGTGCTGTTTCTGGGGCGCGGCGCGATGTTCCCCCTCGCCCTAGAAGGTGCATTGAAACTAAAAGAAATCAGCTATATACACGCCGAAGCTTATGCATCCGGAGAGCTAAAGCACGGCCCCATCGCTCTGATCGACGAGAACGTTCCCGTAGTGGTCATGGCCCCCAACGACGCGTTGTTCGATAAAACCGTCAGCAACATGCAAGAAGTCATGGCGCGCAAGGGCAAGGTCATCTTGATCTCGGACCGCGCAGGACTGGACGCAGAATCCGAAGGCACATGGGGGCAGATCGAAATGCCGCCGGTTGCAGATGCACTCGCCCCGATCCTTTATGCCATCCCTGCCCAACTGCTGGCCTATCATACTGCCATCGCCAAGGGGACAGATGTCGACCAGCCACGCAACCTAGCCAAATCGGTGACCGTAGAATGAACCTAACCCCCTATATGGCGCAGCTCAACGCATTGGCTGACCCCACTGCCGTCGACAAACTGCACAGCGCTCACAAGGTGGATCGCCCCTATCTGGGCGTGACCAACCCGCAGATCAACGATCTGACCAAAACCTGGCGGGCCGAGCTGTCGTTGGCTGACCGGATTTCACTGGCGGACGCACTGTGGCAGACTGACATTTTCGAAGCCCGGCTCGCGGCGGCGAAACTGCTGACCCAAGCCCGCCTGCGCCCCGATGACGAAGCGGCGTGGCAGTTGATCCAAAGCTGGGTGCCCGATTTTGACAGCTGGGCCATCGCCGATCACGCCTGTATGGCGGCGCAAAAGCGGTTGCTCGCCGATCCTCAGCGTCTGGATGTTGTCGAAAGCTGGGCCCAATCCGGAGAGCTTTGGTCAAAGCGCGCAGCTTTGGTCGCCACATTACCGTGGACCAAGCAGGATAACCCAAAACCCGAAGAGCTGGACGCCCGCGAGCGTATTCTTGGCTGGGCGGCGGGCTATCTGCCGGTCAAGAACGGTATCTTGCAAAAGGCCATCGCGTGGTGGGTACGCGACCTCAGCCGTCATGATCCAGCGCGGGCCGCAGAGTTTATCGAAGCCAACCGCACGCACCTCAAGCCTTATGCGATCAAAGAGGCGGCACGGTATATGCCAGACTTCCCGCTTGAAGCAGCAGCCGATGACACCGACGCAACGTCGGAAGACTGAAATTGCAAGGCTGATCCTGAACGAGAACGGGCGTCCAAGGTTTTCCTCGGACGCCCGTTTTGCATTTGATGTTATAGGACCGCCAGAGTTACCCGTTCGTTGACACTTCGACCTTGGTCAGATCCGTCAGCGACGCCCCGATCAACCGCAATGCAGACAGTGACATACGGCTGCCGCCCGATGCAGGTCCGTCCAGCGGGATCAGCTCTACCGTAGAAGATTTACCAGTCGCGGGGTTGGTCACGCGGCCCTGCATCTCTGATTTCACCAGCGGCGTTTTCAGCCACAGCCCCGGTTCGGTCGCACTGCCAAGCGAGGCCACGGTCGTGCCAAGTGACTTGGCCCCCGACGCTGCGGGTTTGGACGCCTCGGCGCGCTGTTCAGCCGTCGTGGTATCCAAGGCATCCGCCGTGCGCGCAGCTGCAGGCGGGCGCGGCGCGGTGGTGGCCGGCGACGGTGTTGCCGTTTCGCCCGTTTCGACACCAGTTTCTGCTGTAACCGCGGGCGTACTTTCGTCGCCGGCCTTGTTACCCAGACCCATACGATCCGTTACGCCGGCACATCCGGCCAGACCCACGACAGCGATACCTAAAATAATATAATGTTTCATGGAATAAATCTAACCTTCCAACGAAGCCGCTTCAATCTCCTAAATGCTACTTGCCCCGCGATGGGCCGATGTTTACCTATGGGATATGAATGCACCTTTGATTGACCCGTTCGCCCGCGCTATCACCTATCTGCGCGTCTCTGTTACAGATCGCTGTGACTTTCGCTGTGTTTATTGCATGTCCGAGAATATGACCTTCCTGCCCAAAAAGGAACTTCTATCCTTGGAAGAGCTGGATCGGCTGTGCACCAACTTTGTCGATCTCGGCGTGCAAAAGCTGCGCATCACAGGGGGCGAGCCTTTGGTGCGCAAGGGTATCATGACCTTCTTTAACAGCATGACCCGCCATCTGGACGCCGGCACGCTCAAAGAGCTGACGTTGACGACCAATGGCAGCCAGCTCGAGCGTTACGCCGCCGACCTTTATGCCGCCGGTGTGCGCCGCGTGAATGTGTCGCTGGATACGCTGGACGATCAAAAGTTTGCCGATATCACACGCTGGGGCCGCCTGCCCCAAGTCCTGCGCGGTATTGATGCTGCACAAAATGCGGGTCTGCGGGTCAAAATCAACGCCGTGGCGCTGAAGGGCTTTAACGAGGCCGAGCTGCCCAGCATGACCGCGTGGTGTGCCGACCGCGGCATTGATCTGACGTGGATAGAAGTGATGCCCATGGGCGATCTCGGGAACGAGGACCGTTTGGGCCAGTACTGGTCCCTCAAAGACGTGCGCCGCGCCTACGAGGATCACTACACCGTTACCGATTTGGCAGAGAACACTGGCGGGCCTGCCCGTTATGTGCGGCTTGAAGAGACCGGTCAGAAGATCGGGTTTATCACGCCGTTGTCCCATAATTTCTGCGAAAGCTGTAACCGCGTGCGGATCACCTGCACGGGCGAGATCTATATGTGTCTGGGTCAGGAAGACGTGGCCGACCTGCGTGCGCCCTTGCGCAACCACCCCGAGGATGACGCCCCCCTAAAAGACGCCATCCGCGCGGCGATCAACCTAAAGCCCAAGGGCCATGACTTTGATTACTCACGGCAAAAGCTGGATGGGCAGATGCCCCGCCACATGAGCCATACAGGCGGCTGACCCGACCGTGTCCGCGCCCTTTCTGTACCGCGCCTGGGTTCTTGCCAGCCGCTGCCTGATCCCCTTTGCCGCCAGCGCAGAGGCCCGCAAACTGCACGGGCAAGATGTGCCCGCTGCCCGCGCGGGCGAGAAACGCGGTATTGCGACGCTGCCGCGCCAGACGGATGGCAAGCTGGTCTGGGTCCATGCAGCATCGGTCGGAGAAAGCCTGTCGGTGCTGGCGTTGATCACCCGCATGGGCATCATGCTGCCCGACGCGCAATTCCTGATCACATCGGGCACCGCGACCTCGGCCAAGCTGGTGGCGCAGCGTCTGCCGCCGCGCAGCGTGCACCAGTTCGCCCCGCTTGACGCGCCCGGCCCCCTTAAGCGCTTTTTGTCCCACTGGCACCCCGATGCCGCGATTTTTGTCGAAAGCGAGATTTGGCCCCAGATGCTGCGCCGGACCCATGCGACAGGTGCGCCGATGGCCTTGGTCAATGCACGGATGTCTGACAAGACCGTGGATTTCTGGGAGAAATGGCCTCGCACAGCCCGCTATCTGTTTGATGTTTTTACGCTCATCCTGACCCAGAATGACGCGATGGCACGCAATATGATCCGCATGCACGCCCCTGCCGATCGCGTGTCGCGCGGGGTGAATCTAAAATCTATGGCCGGCCCTCTGCCGGTCGACGACAAGGCGCTTGCGCGGGTGACCGCGGCGCTTGACGGGCGGCCCGTATGGGTTGCCTCCTCGACCCACGAAGGCGAAGAACGCACCGTACTTGCGACGCACCGCAAGCTGTTACGCGACCTGCCCGATCTCTGTCTGATACTTGCCCCCCGCCATCCCGAACGCGGCGACGCGGTCGAGGCACTGGCCCATGATGCTGGCCTGACCGTCCAACGGCGCAGCCGCGGCGACGCGCCGGGCGGGCAAGTCTATCTGGCGGATACGCTGGGTGAATTGGGTCTGTGGTACAGCCTGTCTGGCGTGGTTTTTCTGGGCGGCTCTCTTTTGCCCATCGGCGGGCACAACCCGTTCGAGGTGGCGCAATCGGGCGCGGCTGTGCTTTCAGGCAACCATGTCGCGGCTTTTGCAGAGACCTATGCGCAGCTTGAAACCGAAGGGGCCGCGCGGATTGTGGCGGACGGCGAAGACCTGACCGCCCGCGTCCTGTCGCTCTTGACCAATCCCCAAGAGCTCGCGACGATGACCGCAGCCGCATCCCGTTTCATCGCCGCGCAGGACGACCAGCTGGATGCGATAGCCAGCCGTCTGATCACCACTCTCAAGTTGGATACCCCATGACGCACCCTCTTGCCCGCACCGATGTGATCGCCCCGAACTTCAAGCGCCGGCTGAGCGGCGTCACCGCCACTGTGATGCGGCTGGTGCCGGTGCAATCACGTGACATATCGATCGTAGCGACCGGTCCTGTCGTCCCCGAGGACGTGCCACAGGTGCCTTTGTCGTCGCTGATCACCATGTCGCGGCGGGGGCCATCAGCCTCTGGTTGGCGGGTCTGGCACGCGCGGCGCAACGTAGAGATGCTGGGCGGGCTGGCGCTGCGCTATCTGCTGGGCAAACGGCTCAAGCTGATGTTCACCTCGGCCAGCCAACGCGAGCAGACCGGCCTGACGCGCTGGCTGATCCGGCGGATGGATACCGTGGTTGCGACCTCGGACCGGACCAACGCCTATCTGGAAAACCCCGGCCATGTGATCATGCATGGCATCGACACCGAAGGTTTTGCCCCCTCGCCCGACCGCACCGCCTTGCGCGCCGAGCTTAAGCTGCCGGTGAATGCGACGCTGGTGGGCTGCTATGGCCGTATCCGCGCGCAAAAGGGCACTGATGCCTTTGTCGAGGCCATGCTGCCCATCCTGCGGGACAATCCCGATGTCGTGGCCCTTGTGATGGGGCGCGCGACCGAGAAATACGAAGCCTTCAAGAAAGGCCTGAAAGACCGCGCCCGTGCCGAGGGCCTGTCGGACCGGATGCTCTTTCTGCCAGAGGTGCCCGTAGGCGATATGGCCGATTTCTACCGTGTGCTGGATCTTTATGTCGCGCCGCAACGCTGGGAAGGGTTCGGACTGACCCCGATCGAAGCGATGGCCTGCGGTGTGCCAGTCGTCGCCACCCGTGTGGGCGCGTTTGAAAAGCTTGTGGTGCAAGGCACAACCGGCCTGCTGGTGGACCCAGACAATATCCCCGCGCTTGAGGCCGCGACACGCGATGCCCTGTCTGACCGGACGCGTCTGGCCGCGTGGGCAGAGGCCGGGCGCAGCTATGTCGTGTCGGATTTTTCGATTGCGCGCGAAGCCGCGGCATTGGTCAAGATTTACCGTAAACTGCTGGCCGCATAGGGCGCGGGTTTCCCCACGCCCTATGCGCATGAACCTTAGCCGATTGGCATACGCTGTTCGGCGATACCTGCCCACCAGCTGCAGCCAGCAGGGATGATATCGTCGTTAAAGTTATACATCGGGTGGTGCACCATCGCGGTGTCGCCATTGCCGACCAGAATATAAGCACCCGGGCGCTCTTCGAGCATAAAGGCGAAATCCTCGCCGCCCATGACCAAGGGTGCTTCGTCACATTGCCCTGAAATACCGCGCGCGACATCCGCCGCGAATTCGGTCTGCGCGTCGTGGTTCACCATCACCGGATAGTTGCGCACGTATTTGACCCGTGCCGTCGCGCCAAAGGTGGTGGCGATGCCTTCGCAAATCTCTGTCACGCGTTTTTCTGCAAGATCGCGCAGGTCGTTTGACAAAGTGCGCACGGTGCCCAGCAGGTTCACACGCTGCGGGATGACGTTGAACGCCTTGGAGGAGGATTCAATCGAGGTAATGGACACCACGATATTGCCCACAGGGTCCGCATTCCGGCTGACGATGGTTTGCAGCGCAGTGATGATATGCGCGGTCACAACGCCTGTATCGATGGTCTCATGCGGCTTGGCAGCGTGGCCGCCCAGACCTTCGACCTCGATCTCGAGCAGATCGGTGGCCGCAAAGAACGGGCCGGGGCGAATGCTGAACTGACCTGCGGGAATACCGGGCCAGTTGTGCATGCCATAGACTTCTTGGATGCCCCAGCGGTCCATCATGCCATCTTCGCACATCTCGCGCCCGCCGCCGCCACCTTCTTCGGCGGGCTGAAAGATCACCACGACCGTCCCGTCAAAGTTCCGCGTTTCGGCCAGATATTGCGCCGCCCCCAAAAGCATCGCCGTGTGGCCGTCGTGGCCGCAGGCGTGCATCGCGTTGGGCGTCTTGGAGGCATAGTCCAACCCGGTTTGCTCGTGGATCGGCAGCGCGTCCATATCTGCGCGCAGCCCGATGACTTTGCCCGACGCGGTAGAGTTGCCCTTGATCACGCCGACAACGCCCGTACGCCCGATGCCTTCGACGACTTCGTCGCAGCCAAAGGCCCGCAGCTTTTCAGCAACCGTGCCAGAGGTGCGGTGTGTCTCAAACAAGATTTCGGGGTGTTCATGCAGATCACGTCGCCATGCGGTGATGTCGGTGTGCAATTCGGCAAATCGGTTCTTAACGGGCATTTTTCGAAGTCCTCGAAGTCTGGGGGATAAAAGCATGCGGCGTGCCCCTTTTCAGGGCAAGCCGCTGGCTAGGCTGGCAATCTTGTTTCAATCATTTCCGCGTACCAGCTACAACCTGCGGGGATCGCGTCATCGTTGAAATTATACATAGGGTGGTGGACGGTGGGCCCGTCGCCATTGCCCAACATGATATAAGCACCGGGGCGCTGGTTCAGCATATACGAGAAATCCTCCCCCGCCATAATCGGGGGCGTGTCACGGTCCACACCGGGCGTGATGTTTTCCGCCACATCGGCGGCATAGCCGGTGTTGGTCTCAGCATTCACCGTGATCGGGTATCCGCGTTCATAGGTGATGTCGGCGGTACATTGATGGGCCGCGCAGGTATGGGTCACGACCGATTGCAAGCGGTCTTGCACCAGATCGCGGATGCTTGCATCAAGTGTGCGGACCGTGCCGCGCAAACGCACTGTCTGCGGCAAGACGTTGTGGCTGTCGGTGTCGGATCGCATGGTGCAGACCGACACCACCGCATTCTTGATCGGGTCGACATTGCGCGCGGCAATGGATTGCAGTGCCACGACGACATGGGCCGCAGCAAGGTTGGTATCAATCGCTTCATGGGGGGCAGCGGCATGACCACCCTGCCCGGCGATTGTAATATCGAATTCATCCGCCGCCGCCAGCAACGCCCCACACCGGATCGCGAATGTGCCGACAGGCTGATCAGGCATATTGTGCATGCCGTACACTTCGTCGATCGACCACCGCTCCATCAGACCTTCCTCGACCATGACATTGCCGCCACCGCCGCCCTCTTCGGCGGGTTGAAAGATCAGCACTGCGCGCCCGTCGAAATTGCGTGTTTCCGCCAGGTATTGCGCCGCACCAAGCAGCATAGCGGTATGCCCGTCGTGGCCGCAGGCGTGCATCTTGCCCGCTTTTTTTGACGCATATTCAAGCCCCGTCGCCTCTGTGATCGGTAGCGCGTCCATATCCGCCCGCAACCCGATGCTGCGCCCCGAGGTATTGGTCTTTCCCTCGATCACCGCGACGATACCGGTTTGCGCCACGCCTGTCGTGATATCGGTGATGCCAAAACTGCGCAGCTTCTCTTCGACAAAACCCGCGGTCTGTGGAAGATCGAATTGCAGTTCGGGAATGGTGTGCAGGTGACGCCGCCATGCTGTGATCTCGGCGTGGGTTTCGGCAAAGCGATTCTTGATCGGCATCGGCGCGCGTTCCTTTTCATTATGACTAAACGTTGGGGCCCAATATCATAGGACTTCCATCGGAAAACCGCGCAAGGCGGAACCGGCTAAGATCATGGCCAGCACCCTCTCCGGTTACCAGACGAGCCAAAACGCGGCCCATACCCGGCCCTATGCCGAAGCCGTGGCCTGACATGCCGGTGCCAATCGTGAGCCCCGGCAGTGCTGCCACGGTATCTACGACAGGGACAATATCGGGCATGGTGTCGATCATACCTGCCCATGCGGATTTCAGCTTTATCGGACCAAATTCCGGAAACATCGCCGAAAAATCACGCAGCAGGCGGCGGATCTTGGCCATATTGGGGGCGGGATCCAGGATGCGCATCGCCTCGAACGGGGATGGGGCGTCCGGCTGCCAGCGCCGTTTGGTTCCCCATGCATCGGGGAAGCCTTTGGGTGCAAACGGATGGAGCCGTTGGCCAAAGGGATCGGCAAGCAATTGCGTCATAAAGTGAGGCAACGCGCGGAACGCATCCGGCCCGACGAACAGCTCGGGCGCACCGGGTGGGGCAAGGGTATAGCCGCCATCCTCGCGGCGACGGAATGCGACCCGCCCGTCTGATACCGCACCCGCATAGACTTCGGGCAAGGGCTCTGTCGCTGCCACATTTTCGCGCACAGAGAGTTGCGGCATCGAAATACCGTGGTTGCGTAGAAACAGCGCCGACCAGGCACCGCCCGCCAGAACCACCTGCGAGGATTTGATACGGCCCTGTTCGGTGATCACCCCTGCAATACGCCCCGCAGCAATGTCGAGTGCACGTACGGCGCAATTTTCGATGATCTGCACGCCCTCGCGGGCGGCGATACCGGCCAGTGCGGGCACGGCGACCCAAGGCTCCGCGCGCATGTCCGACGGCGTGATCAACGCGCCGATCTGCGGTGTGGCGAGGGTGGGAAAGAGCCGCGTCACCTCGGCAGCCGTCAACATCTTGCTATCCGCGCCATTGGCCCGCGCATGGGGCAGCCAGTCTTCGTAGCCGGCAAGCTGCGCCGGTTTCTGCGCCAAATAGGCAATGCCGCCTTGCCGTAGACCGATATCGACGTCTGTTTGCCCTGCCAGATCACGCCAGATCGCCTGCGCCTCGGCCATGATAGGCATCTCGTCAGGATCCCGCCCCTGTTGCCGGATCCAGCCCCAGTTGCGGCTGGATTGTTCGGCAGCGATGCGGCCTTTTTCCAGCAAGGTCACAGAATGCCCGTCACGCGCAAGAAAGAGCGCGGTGCAGACCCCGATGATCCCGCCGCCGATCACAATGATATCCGAGGCCGCAGGGGGCGGGCCGGGATAGGTGATGGGGGTGGTGGCATTAATCGGGAACGGCTGCATGGTCAGGCTCTGTTCTGCGTTGGCGTCGCGGGCGGCGCAGGCCTGGGTCCGGGGCCAGCCCCCGGCGCCGCACGGCGGCCCCTCCCCCGGGATTTGGTACCATTTGGAAGAAGAGGGCCGCTGCGCTGGGTCATTTCAACCGTTCAAGCAGGTCGCGCATGAATTGATGGCCGGCCTCGAATTGGGTGACTTCGATGTATTCGTTGGGCTGGTGCGCCTGCGCAATGTCGCCGGGGCCGCAGACCACCGCGCTGTAGCCTGCTTCCTGAAACTGCCCTGCCTCGGTGCCGTAGCTGACTTTGTGGCTGGCGTTGTCGCCGGTGATCTGGCGCACAAAGGTTTCGGCCAGCCCGTCTTTCTCGGGTTTGAGCGCTGGCACGTCAAAACGGGGCGTGATCTCGATATAGGTTTCGGGGACGACCTCTTGCATCTGCTGTTCGACTTCGCGCACTTTTTCAAGATAGGCGGTGCCCCAGGCGTCTTTGTCTTCGCCGGGGACAACCCGGAAATCCATTGCAAAATGGCAATCCTTGGCGGTGATATTATGGGCCGTCCCGCCAGAGATCACGCCCACATGTGCGGTGGTGAAAGGCGGGTTGAACATCGCGGCAAGGTCGCTGGGTTTGCGCGCCATGTTTTCGGTGTTCACCTCATTGGCCCACTCGATCAGCTTGGCCCCTGCCATGATCGCGTTGACGCCGGTGTGCAGCAGCGACGAATGGACCTCGAAGCCAACGACATGGGTGTTGAACCCCGTCCCGCCCTTGTGCCCTGTCACCGCCTGCATCGTGGAGGGTTCGCCCACGATCACTAACGCGCCCTTGGGCAGCACCGGCTGCATCGCTTCGATCATCGGAGGCGCACCGGTGCAGCCGATTTCCTCGTCAAAGCTCAGCGCGATTTGCAGCGGGCGTTGCACGCCAGCATGATGTGCCTCTACCAAGGCCCAGATCGCCAGCGCGTCGAAACCCTTCATATCGCAGCAGCCACGGCCATAATAGCGCCCGTCCCGTTCGACCACGGTGAACGGATCACTGTCCCAGGGCTGGCCGTCGACAGGCACCACATCTGTATGACCAGAGAGGACAACCGCGCCTTCTTCCCACGGGCCGGCATGCGCAAAAAGCGCGTGCTTGGGCTGATCGGGGTGAATATAGCGGTGTGACGCGATGCCGTGGCTTTCGAGATACTCCGCCACCCAGTCGATCAGCGGGATATTTGTGTCTCGTGAGACGGTGGGAAAGCTGACAAGTTTTTCCATCAGCTCAAACGGGGTCATGCGCGCAGTCATCAATGAGGTCCTTTAGTATCCGCTATCGGTGATCAGCACCTGATGGCCCGCGGATACGGTTTTGTAAACAGAGGGTTCCGCGACATAGCTTGTCGGATGGATCGGCGACGGGATCGGTTTAAAGTTCAGTTCGCTTTCCTTTTTGCGGCGACGCGGATCAGCGATGGGAACGGCCTTCATCAAGGCTTGGGTATAAGGGTGCTGCGGATTTTCGAACACCTGCGCCCGGGTGCCCATCTCGACGATCCGTCCCAGATACATGACGCCGACATAGTGGCTGACCCGTTCGACCACCGCCATGTCGTGGCTGATGAAAAGGAAGGACAGTCCCAATTCCTGCTGCAGCTCAAGCATCAGATTGACCACCTGCGCCTGCACCGACACATCCAGCGCCGACACGGCCTCGTCTGCCACAATCAGCTTAGGGTTCAGGGCCAAGGCGCGTGCGATCGCCACCCGTTGGCGTTGCCCGCCTGACAATTCATGGGGGAAACGCCGCATAAAGCTGCGCGGTAGTTCCACGCGGTCAAACAGCATCTCGATGCGTTTGGTCAGCTCGGCCCCCTTGAGCGTGCCATAGTTATGGATCGGTTCGGCCACTTGATCCGACAGCTGCATTTGCGGATTGAGCGAGGCAAACGGGTCCTGAAAGATCATCTGCATGTCCAGCCGCGCCTTGTGCAGGCCACGCGGATCCAGTGCCATGATGTCTTTGCCGTCAAGGTTGACCTCCCCCGACTGGGGTTCGACCAGCCGCAGAATAGACCGCCCTGCCGTGGATTTACCGCAGCCGGATTCGCCCACAAGGCTCAGCGTCTGGCCCTTGTTGATGGTGAACGACAGGTCTTCGACCGCATGGACATTAGCAACCGTGCGGCGCAGAAAGCCGCCCTGGACCGGAAAGCGCGTGGTCAGGTTCTTGACCGTCAGCAGCGTTTCCTCGGTCCCTTTGATGGGCACGATTTCCTTGTCTTCGGTGCCGAGCAGCCTCATCGGTTCGGGGTAGGCCTTGCCGCGCATTTCACCCAGCTTCGGCACAGCGGCCAGCAGCGCTTTGGTATAGGGGTGCTGCGGGTTCTCGAAGATTTCCTCGACTGTGCCCTCTTCGACCTTCTTGCCGCGGAACATGACGACGACGCGGTCAGCCATCTGGGCCACAACCGCCATATCATGGGTGATAAACATCACCGCGGTGCCGGTCTCGCGTTTAAGCCGGTCTATCAGCGCAAGGATTTCGGCCTGAATGGTCACATCAAGTGCGGTGGTGGGTTCATCCGCGATCAGCAACCGTGGCGAACAGGCAAGCGCCATGGCGATCACAACCCGCTGGCGCATCCCGCCTGACAGTTCATGCGGGTATTGCTTGATCCGACGGGCGGGCTCGGGAATGCGTACTTGGGTCAACAGTTCGAGCGCACGCGCCTCGGCTTGCGACTTGGACATGTTCTTGTGCAGGCGCAGCCCTTCGGTCAGCTGGCGGCCCACGGTAAAGACCGGGTTCAGCGCGGTCATCGGTTCCTGAAAGATCATGCCGATCTCATTGCCGCGAATTTCGCGCATCACATCTTGATCTGTGCGCGCTAAATCGACAGCGGGGTCGTTCTGTCGCTCAAATAATAGGCGTCCGCCAGCAATTTTTCCGCCGCCGAACTCGACCAGACGCATCAACGACAAAGAAGACACCGACTTACCCGAGCCGGATTCGCCCACAACGCAGACGGTTTCACCCGCATTAATGTCAAAGCTGACGTTCTCCACCCCCAAGACGGGTCCGTCCTGAGTTTGAAATTCGACCCTAAGCTCTTGAATTTGCGCGATTGGTGTCGGCTTTGCCTCGTCTAGCATGGTATTTTCCAGCGCTTCTCGTTTAATCAATCCGACGACGCTAAGGCCAATCATCCTCTGGTGTCAAATCCGTCAGCGCGACCGCTAACATCCACAGCTTTGGAGGCTTGCTTTTTTTTTCAAACCTGTTTCGATGCTTCAACGTAATTGGCGTGGCCGAAAAAACGGGCATTGTAGCGGGCAACTTTGCCAGCCCCGATGCCCCACCTACCCTGCGTCGATCAAGAGTGACGGTTTTGGCAGTGCCAGAAAGACGGACCATAAAAAAGGCACCAAAAAAAATCACCGGTGTCCAACAAGGAGTAAGCTATGAACATGAAAACCCTGTTACTGGGGGCTGCGGCTTCCGTAGCGATTGCCCCCGCCGCATTTGGCGCCGCCCATGAAGGCGAGCGTGGACGCGACGGCGAGGTAAAAGTGATCTACTGGCAAGCGCCCTCGATCATGACCCCCTATCTGTCGGGCGGCACCAAGGACCTCGAGGCCGCGAGCCTCGTGCTCGAACCACTGGGCCGCTATGACGAAACCGGCGCACTGGTGCCCTATCTGGCTGCCGAAATTCCCACCGTTGAAAACGGCGGCGTGTCCGAAGATCTGAAATCTGTGACTTGGAAGTTGCAAGAAGGCCTGCTGTGGTCTGATGGTACGCCGGTGACGTCCGCAGACCTGAAGTTCACCGCTGAATACTGTATGCACCCCGAAGGTGGTTGCGCGCAGGCGTCAAAATTTGATGGTGTCGAAAGCATCGATATCGTGGATGATCTGACGGTGACCGTCCATTTTTCTGATGCCAAGCCCAACCCTTACGGCCCGTTCATGGGCGCGCAATCCCCGATCATTCAGGCTGCGCAGTTTAAGGATTGTCTGGGGTCCAAGGCGCCGGAATGTACCGAAGCGAACTTTAACCCCATCGGCACCGGCCCGTTCCGCGTCACGGACTTCCGTCCCAATGACGTGATCCAGATGGAAGCCAACCCCAACTACCGCGATCCGAACAAACCTGCGTTTGCGACCCTGACCCTCAAGGGTGGTGGTGATGCGAATGCGGCGGGCCGTGCCGTGATGGAAACCGGCGAATACGACTATGCCTGGAACATGCAGCTGGCCCCCGACGTACTGGCGAAGATGGCCGAAGGCGGTAAAGGTCAGGCGATCTCTGCATTCGGTACCTTGGTCGAACGGATCGAAATGAACATGACCGATCCGTCGCCAGACCTGCCAGAAGGTGAACGTGCGACGCTTGCGCATCCGCACCCGATCCTGTCGGACTTCAAAGTCCGCAAGGCGCTTTCCATGGCGATCGACCGTCCTTTGCTGGTCGAAGTCGGGTATGGTCAAGCCGGCCGTGCAACCTGTAACCTTGTCCCCGCCCCCGAGCTTTACGCATCCGACAACACTGAATGTCTGACGCAGGATCTTGAAGGCGCCAAAGCCTTGCTGGACGAAGCCGGCTGGACCGACACCGATGGCGATGGCATCCGTGACAAAGACGGTGAGAAACTGGCCCTGCTGTTCCAGAGCTCGACAAACGCTGTGCGGCAGGATTTTCAGGCGCTGATCAAAGACTGGTGGAACCAGATCGGTGTCGAAGTGGAGCTGCGCAACCTTGATTCTTCGGTCTTCTTCGGTGGCGACCCCGGTTCGCCTGACACCTTCCAGAAGTTCTATGCTGACGTTGAAATGTACGCGAACAACTTTGACGGCACCGACCCGCAGGCCTACTTGTCTGCCTACCGTTGCGGCAACGAACCCAAGCCATCCAGCCAATGGCAGGGTGAAAACATCAACCGTTTCTGCAGCGAAGAATATGATGAGCTGCTGGACGAACTGTCGCGCACGGGCGCTTTGGATAAGCGTGGCGAGATCGCCAAAAAGCTGAACAACATCATCACGCGTGACACCATGACCATCGTTCCGCTGGTCGACCGTGGCCGGGTTTCCGCTGCGTCCAACACATTGGGCGGCGTGATCCTGAACACATGGGATTCCGAACTTTGGAATGCCGCCGACTGGTACCGCGTGAAAGAATAATCACGCCCAAGGTCAGAGGAGCACGCGCATTGCGTGCTCCTCTTGACTTGATGCCATTTTGAATGTGTGCGAAATCGCGCCTCCCTTCGATTTTGACACGCTTCCCCTCCTCCTAGACCGACTTGCAAAGGCGCTGTGCATGCTGACCTTCACCATTCGTCGACTACTTTTGTCGATACCAACGCTTTTGTTTATCAGCCTGATTATCTTCTTGCTGCTGCAACTGGCCCCCGGCGATCCGATGGCTCAGGTGCCCCTGACTGTCCCACCAGAAGTGAAACAGAAAATGCGCGAGGCGCTTGGCCTCGGGCAGCCGATTTATGTGCAATACTACAAATGGTTGATCCAGTTTTTCTGGGTAGAGCCTCAGGTCTTCATCGACTGGGCCACCCGTGACAGTTTCCTGTTGGGCTGGCTGCCCGACACCAGCCTGTCGACCTTCATCGACCCCGACACCGGCGCCGTACGCCCTGTGCAACGCGCCATCAGCTGGCAGACCCGCAGCCCGATCATGGATATCGTGATCCAGCGGATGCCGCAGACCCTTTGGGTGGTTGGGCTCAGCTATATCGTGGGGATCCTGATCGCGATCCCCATCGGTATCTATTCTGCCTATCGGCACTATTCACTGTTCGATCAGGCCGGGACATTCGTGACAATGGTTGGCTTTTCGATCCCGCCCTTTTTTACTGGCCCGCTGCTTATCGTTGTATTCTCTGTATCGCTAGGGTGGTTGCCGTCGATCTATGACACCACCCATGTCGTGACGGACTGGGAAAGCTTTAAGGTCCAGTTCATGCAGATGGTCATGCCCGTGATGGTGCTGGCGCTGCAAACCACCGCACAGATCAGCCGCTATATGCGGGGGGCGATGCTGGACAACCTGAATCAGGATTACGTCCGCACCGCCCGTGCCAAGGGCCTGCGTGAGACATCCGTCGTGCTGGTTCACGTCTTGCGCAACTCTATGATCCCGGTGGTCACGGTCATAGCACTTGGGATGCCCGCGATCTTTGGGGGCGCGATCATCACCGAAAACGTGTTCAAGGTAAACGGGATCGGACAGCTGCTGCTGACTGCGCTCTTTGCCAATGACCTTCCCATGGTGATGACGCTGACCTTTATCTTCGCCATCCTCATCGTTCTGTTCAACCTGATTGCCGATGTTCTATACGGCCTGCTTGACCCAAGGATCCGCTATGACTGAGCAAGCCACTCCCGCAAGCCCGCTTGAGGCTGACATCGAACTTTACGGCGCGCTGGTCGACAAAGAGCCGCAAAAACCGCCGCGGAGCCAATGGATCGACGTCTGGCAGCAGTTTCGCAAGCACAAGGGTGCTGTCTTTGGCGGAGGCTTCTTGCTGTTCATCACGCTCGCCGTGCTGTTTGGCCCCTTCCTTTGGGACGTGGATCCCAAAGCGCTTGATATCCGCAACAAGAACTGGCGCCCGATCTATCAACTGCTGTTTGACAGCGAAGCAAAGGCCGGTTGGGCGCACCCCTTTGGAACAGATCAGCTGGGCCGTGATATCATGGCGCAGATGATCGCCGGAGGCCGCGTGTCGATGGCCGTGGGGTGGCTCGCGATGGGACTGGCACTGGTGATCGGGTCGGCCATCGGGGTAATCTCGGGCTACTTCAAACGGCTCGATTTCTGGCTGATGCGGTTCACTGATCTGGTGTTGTCGCTGCCGATCCTGCCTTTGACGCTGCTGGCGGTGACCCTGTTCCGGCAACCGCTGAATGCGCGGTTCGGCCCCGAAGGCGGCATGTTTATCCTGATTGTGGGGATCATCGGGCTGACGTCCTGGATGCAGACGGCGCGGATCGTACGCGGCGACATCCTGGCGCTGAAAGAGCGTGAATTCATCCTCGCGGCGCGGTCCATCGGCACGCGGTCAGGCAAGATCATCCGCAAGCACCTGCTGCCCAATGTGATTTCCCCAATCATGGTATCTGCCACACTTGGGCTTGCCACGGCGATCATCACCGAAAGCGCGCTGAGCTTTCTGGGCGTGGGCTTCCCGTCGGACTATCCGACATGGGGCAAACTGCTGTCGGATGCCGTGTCGCGTATGCAGGAATTCCCCGAACGGGTGATCCTGCCCGGTATCGCAATTTCCCTGACTGTGCTTAGCGTGAACTATCTGGGCGACGGGCTGCGCGATGCGCTGGACCCGCGGTTGCGCGGGCGGTGATCCTCTGCCGGTCATAGCGCTTGGGGCTGCGGACAGGATTGAGTATTTATAAAAAGGGTGAAGGGGGGCTGCGGCCTCCCTTTGTCGTTGAGGCGCAAAAGGCTTGAACTCGGGCGGTTTCCGCGTCAGTGAACTGGCGTGCTGTCGTCAGGGGAACGCAAAGATGTTTGAGCAATTCGGTTTTGAAAACACCACGCCGCAACAGGCTGCTGTCTGGTTCGCGCTGGCCTTGGGCGTGGTCTTTGGCGTTCTGGGGCAGATCACCAAGTTCTGTTTTCGCCGGTCGCTGGTTGGCGAAGACCGACGCGCGGCTAAAGGGGTCTGGCTGACGGCACTGGCCTTTGCTGTCTTGGGCACGCAAGCCGCTGTGGCGATGGGCTGGATCAGCTTTGCCGATCATCGTTTTCTGGTGCCTGACCTCCCCTATCTGGCGATTGGGTTTGGCGGGCTCCTGTTTGGTGCGGGCATGGTGCTGACACGGGGCTGTATTTCGCGGCTGACCATTCTGGCGGGCTCTGGCAATTTACGGGCGGCCCTGGTCGTTGTGGTGTTCGCAGTCGTGGCCCATGCGACATTGAAAGGCGTGTTGGCCCCGATGCGCGTGGCGCTTGGCAGCGTCACACTTGGGCTTGGTGATTATATCAGCCTCGCCGCTCTGCCCGGTGGCGTGGCCCTTTGGGGTGGCTTGATCGTCGTGGCCGCCTTGGCCGTGGCGCTACGGTCGGGGAACCGTCCGGCCCATCTGATGATGGCAGCGCTGATTGGTTTGCTGGTCCCGTTGGCGTGGGTCGGTACCGGCTTTATTCTGTTCGACGAATTTGATCCCATCGCGATGGAGAGCCTGTCGTTCACGTCGCCCTCTGCCGATACGTTGTTCTGGCTGGTGGCAAGCAGTTCCATCCCCGCAGGCTTTGGCGTCGGGTTGCTGGGCGGCGTATTTCTGGGAGCCTGTGCGGCCAGTCTGTTGTTTGGCGGCTTTGGCTGGCAGAGTTTCGAGACCCCCACCCAGACCGGCCGCTATCTGGCCGGTGCCGCGCTGATGGGTGTCGGCGGTGTACTTGCAGGGGGCTGTACGCTGGGTGCCGGACTATCCGGCGTGCCTACGCTGTCGCTGGCTGCCATATTGGCTATCGTGATGATCGGCATCGGCGTGTTGGCCATGCATGCCCTATTGCGCGCAACCCCTGCGGGCAGCTGACGCTATTTGATCTTGTGGCGCAAACGGCGCAGAAGACCCCAGACGAGGATCACCACGACAGGCACGGCAACGGCCGTAAGCGTGCCCTTGCTGATCCCGCTACGTTCGGCCAGCGGGTAGAGCATATAACCCACCAGTGACACCGCGTAGTAGCTGATGGCGACGACCGAGAGCCCTTCGACCGTGTGCTGCAGACGCAGCTGCAGGTCCGAGCGTTTATCCATGCTGGCCAGTATCGCCTGGTTCTGCGCCGACCTTTCCACATCCACCCGTGTGCGCAGCAGTTCAGCGGCGCGACTGGCACGGGCGGACATCTTGTTCAGGCGTGTTTCCGACGATTTCACCGTGCGCATCGCAGGCTCGTAGCGGCGCATCATGAATTCATCAAAACCCTGTCGCGCCATAAAGCGGGTTTCGCGGAGGGCCCCGATCCGCTGCGCGACAATGGCCTGATAGGCCTCTGTCGCGCCAAGCCGATAAGAAGCATCCGCCGAAAGCGCCTCAAGCCCGACCGAGATATCCAGCAAGCGGTGCAGCGTGTCTTCGGCCATAGCAGAGGTGCCTGCCATGCCCGCCATCAGGTCAATCAGCTCTGCGTCGAGCCGGTCAAGCTGGGCGGCGAACTCACGCACCTTTGCAAAGCCGAGCATGGACATCGATTTATAGGTCTCAATCTCGCACAACCGTTGCACGATGCGCCCCAGACGGCGGCTGCCGGTGCCTTCCGATGCGAAGACCGCCATGCGCATGTGGCCCGCCGGATCGATACGGAAATCACTGGCGATAACTGCAGCATCTTCCAGCACAGACGCCACTGCCAAGCTTTCCGGGACGAACCAATCTTGCAGCGCCTCCGCGATCTGCGCGTCCTCGGCAGGACGCGGCACCAGCCGCAGCAAGATCGACGTAATGCGTTCTGCCTTCAGGCCAGCGCGCCAATTCTCGGGAAAGACATCAAACTCTGCCGGATCAAAGGGGCGCTGGCCGATCTGGTCAAGAAACACGGTATAGGTCACGAATTCGGTATGCTGTTCCCATTTCAGGGTATATTTGCCCATCGGCCCGAAATAATGGGTCGCGTCCTCCGACGGGAGGGGCGCACCGTAGTGGGTCAGCAAGGCACGTAACTGCTGTAGGTCAACCGACCGGTCGCGCGTTGCGGCGTCTCCTATTGGTCGCACCGCCAGATAGGCCGCCACATGGGGCGCGACCAGCGATGGAAACGGGCGCGCGTGAAGCTCGCTATTCAGGGTATAGCGCAGGGGGTGATCGTCGAGAGCAGGCACGATGAGGGCTTTCTGCAGGGATATGATCGGGGCAACCTAGCGCGCTTACCGCCGTTCGCCTAGATATATTTTACATAGCTTTCATAGGGTTATCCGTATACCGCAGGATACCGCCCGAAATCGCATCGCCTTTTCAGAACCGGTTGAGCGGGATTTTCAGATAGGCGTGGCCGTCTTCTTCTGCGTCCGGCAAGCGCCCAGCCCTCAGGTTCAGCTGCAAGACATGCAACATCCGGTCCGGTAAGGACAGCGTCTTGTCCCGTGACTCGCGTAGATCGACAAAGCGGTCGAGTGACACACCGCTACCGATATGCGCATTATGTCTGCGCTGTTCAGCCACGCTAGATTCCCACGTGGGCTGCGGGCGATAGTCAGTACCGTAGTCATGGCCGACGAACAGCCGCGTCGCATCGGGCAGTGCAAGAATTTCTTGTAGCGACTGATACAGCTTTGCCGCGGTACCACCGGGGAAATCAGCGCGGGCGGTGCCGACATCGGGCTGCATAAAGCTATCGTGCACAAAGGCGGCATCCGACCCCACCACATAGGAAATCGACCCCAGCGTATGCCCCGGGGACAGCATCACGCGGACCGGCAGATCGCCGATGGTAAAGGTATCACCGTCGTCAAACAGATGGTCAAAATCGGACGCGGGGTCAAAGGCGTCAGGCATGTGGTAGTAGTCGCGCCACAGCTCGGCAATCTCGGTGATTTTGGACCCGATGGCATTGGGTTTGTTCAGCCGGCGTTTCAGCTCATGGGATGCCATCAGGTGATCGGCATGGGGATGCGTGTCGAGAATCCATTCGATCTGGTACCCTGCCGCGTCGGCATGGCGCAGGATCGTATCGACATTCTGCGTATCAGTGGCGGCGCTTTGCGGGCTGAAGCCCAGAACCACATCAATCACCGCCGCTTTGGATGTGGCGGGATCAGCGACCAGATACTGGATGCTGCCGCTATCGTCGTCATAAAAGCCGGTCACTTCGGCCGCGCCGGGGCCGGTTGACGGGCTGGTGCGCGAAAACTTCATATTCAAATCCTCCTATATGACAATTCAACACCCGCAAGGCGCTTGAGTTCCATGTATCACCCCGAATGTAAAAAGGGCGGCGCATCGCTGCACCGCCCTTTGGTTTGTCATCTGTCTCCGGATCAGTCGATCAGCGGCAGCAGCTTGTCCAGGCTCGCCTTGGCATCGCCATAAAGCATCCGCGTGTTGTCTTTAAAGAACAACGGGTTCTCAATACCGGAATAGCCAGTCCCCTGCCCGCGCTTGGACACGATGACGTTCTTGGCCTTCCAGCATTCCAGCACGGGCATACCGGCGATCGGGCTGTTGGGATCATCCTGTGCGGCGGGGTTCACGATGTCGTTCGACCCGATCACGATCGCAACGTCGGTGGATTTGAAATCATCGTTGATCTCGTCCATCTCCATCACGATGTCATAGGGCACCTTGGCCTCGGCCAGCAGCACGTTCATGTGACCCGGCAAACGACCCGCAACGGGGTGAATGGCGAAACGCACGTTCTTGCCTTGGGCCCGCAACTTTTTAACCAGCTCGCTGACCGCTTGCTGTGCCTGAGCCACCGCCATCCCGTAACCGGGGATGATGATGACGCTATCGGCTTCGTTCAGCATGCTCGCCACACCGTCGACTTCGATCGAGATCTGTTCGCCCTCGACTGCCATCTGTGGACCAGAGGTGCCACCAAAGCCGCCCAAGATCACGCTGACGAACGAACGGTTCATCGCTTTACACATGATATAGGACAGGATCGCACCTGACGAACCAACCAGCGCACCGACCACGATCAGCAGATCGTTGCCAAGGCTGAAACCGATCGCCGCTGCAGCCCAGCCGGAATAGCTGTTCAGCATCGACACAACCACGGGCATATCTGCGCCGCCAATACCCATGATCAGGTGATAGCCAATGAACAGCGCCGCCAGTGTCATGATGAACAGCGGCAGGAACCCACCGGTGTTAAAGTACCAGACCAAGCACAGCAGCGATACGGCCGCAGCGGTTGCGTTCAGGACGTGGCCACCGGGCAGTTTGGTTGCCGAAGAGTTCACCCGACCCGCCAGCTTGCCATAGGCAATGACCGAACCGGTAAAGGTGATCGCACCGATGAACACACCAAGGAACAGCTCGACCCGCAGGATTGCGATCTCGACGCTGTCCTTCTTGGCCAGAAGGGCGGCGAAGCCCTCGGTTGCCTTGCGGGCGGTGTCATCCATCGCCAGCACGTTGCCCAGTTCGATATGCGCGTTATAGCCGACGAAAACCGCCGCCAGACCCACAAGGCTGTGCATTGCAGCAACCAGTTCGGGCATTTGCGTCATCTGTACTTTTGTCGCCAGTTGATAACCGATGGCACCGCCACCCGCGATCAGGATCAGCGACAGCACCCAAAAACCAGCCCCCGGCCCGATCAATGTCGCAACCACGGCCAAGGCCATGCCCACGATCCCGTACCATACGGCACGCTTTGCGCTTTCCTGCCCCGACAGCCCGCCAAGGCTGAGGATGAAGAGGATGGCGGCGACTACGTAAGCCGCTGTTGTAAAACCAAAATCCATTTACCTGAACCCTTTACGATTTTTGGAACATGGCAAGCATGCGCCGTGTCACGAGGAACCCACCAAAGATGTTGATCCCGCACATAAACACCGACAGCGCGGCCAGAATAATCACCAAGAACGATCCGGACCCGATCTGCATGACCGCCCCCAGAATGATGATTGACGAAATCGCGTTGGTCACGGCCATCAGCGGGGTGTGCAGGCTATGTGCGACGCCCCAGATCACCTGGAAACCAATGAACACGGCCAGAACGAACACGATAAAGTGCTGCATAAAGCTGGCTGGTGCGACCAGGCCAACCGCCAACAGCAACACGCCACCAATTGCCAGCAAGCCGACCTGATTGCGCGTCTGTGCTTTGAACGCCGCCGTCTCTTTGGCACGCTTTTCTTCCGGCGTTAGTTCCTTGGGCTTGTCCTTTTTCGGCGCTGCCGCAATCGCTGCTACCTTGGGCGGGGGCGGCGGGAAGGTGACTTCTTTGTCGTGGGTGATGGTTGCCCCACGGATCACGTCGTCTTCCATGTTGTGGTTGATCACACCGTCTTTTTCCGGTGTCAGATCGGTCAGCAAGTGGCGAATGTTGGTCGAGAACAGCGTCGACGCCTGCGTTGCCATCCGGCTTGGGAAATCGGTGTAGCCGATGATGGTTACACCATTCTCGGTCACGATTTTCTCGTCCATCTTGGTCAGCTTGCAGTTGCCGCCCTTTTCCGCCGCCAGATCGATGATGACCGACCCGGGCTTCATTGCGGCGACCATATCTTCGGTCCACAGCTCTGGCGCTTCGCGGTTGGGAATCAACGCCGTGGTGATGACGATATCAACTTCGGGGGCCAGTTCGCGGAACTTGGCCAGCTGCGCTTCGCGGAATTCCGGCGAAGAAACAGAAGCGTAGCCACCCGAGGCGGAGCCGTCCTGCTGCTCTTCTTCGAAATCGAGGTACACAAATTCGGCACCCATCGATTCGACCTGCTCGGCGACTTCGGGACGTACGTCAAAGGCCAGCGTGATCGCGCCCAACGACGTTGAGGTCCCGATCGCTGCCAGACCGGCAACACCTGCACCGACAACCAGAACCTTGGCCGGAGGGACTTTGCCCGCGGCTGTGATCTGACCGGTAAAGAAGCGGCCAAAGTTATTGCCCGCCTCGATCACCGCACGGTAGCCCGCGATGTTCGCCATCGACGACAGTGCATCCATTTTCTGCGCACGGCTGATCCGAGGGATCATCTCCATCGCGACAACAGTGGTGCCTTTTTCAGCCGCCTCTTTCATCTTGGCTTCGTCGGCCACAGGGCTAAAGAAGGAAATCAGCGTCTGGTCGGACCGCATCATCGCCATCTCGGCGGTGCTCGGGACACGGACCTTGGCCACGACATCCGCCGTTTCCCAAAGCTCAGCCGCTGTGTCGATCACCTCTACCCCGGCTTCGACATATTTATCGTTGGAAAAACCAGCCGCCTCGCCTGCGCCAGCTTCAATCAGACAAGTGTGACCGAGCTTTTGCAGCTGAAGTGCTGATTCCGGGGTCATCGCAACGCGATTTTCCCCTTCAAATGTTTCTTTTGGCGTCCCGATCTTCAATCCAGAGTCCCCCGTTGGTGCTTCTACGCCTCGCGTGGCGCAATAATATTACCCAGAGCGATAGCGCTTGGGTTCCTATAGTACAAGAGACGGACATAATTAGAACAGCGATTTGCACCATCAATAGCGCTAACAGCCGCATTTAGGGTTTGCGACGTTGCGTGAAAACGCGCGCGCCCTTGCACCTGCCCCTCGCTGCCGACAGCATGCCCGTCATCACGTTCCATTTCATAAGGGAGAGCAGAATGGACCTACAGGGAAAACACGCACTGATCACAGGCGGCGGCACCGGCATCGGGCTGGATATCGCACGGGATTTGGCGGCACGGGGCGCGCACGTAACGATCACCGGCCGCCGCCAAGAGGTGCTCGATGAGGTTGCGGGCGACAATATGACCGGCATGGCGATGGACGTGCGCAGCGAAGACGACGTGGTGGCCAAGATCGCCGCAGCCGTCAAAGCCCACGGCCCGATCCAGATTTGCATCCCCAACGCCGGTATTGCCGAGGGCAAGGCCGTGCATAAGACCGATATGGAATTCTGGCGCAACATGATGTCCACCAATCTGGACGGTGCCTTTCTTACGATCCGCGAATCGTTGAAGACAATGCGCGACACCGAATGGGGCCGGGTCATTGCGATCTCTTCCATGGCCGGATTGCGCGGCCTGCCCGGCGCGGCGGCCTACTCTGCGTCGAAACACGGGATGATCGGGCTGATCAAATCACTGGCCGCGGACTATCTGGGGCAGCCCTATACGTTCAACGCGATCTGCCCTGGCTACGTGGACACCCCGATCGTATCGCGCAACACCGCGTCAATCTCGGAACGTGCTGGTATTTCAGAAGAAAAAGCACGCGCGATCATGGTGAATTCAAACCCGCATAAACGTCTGATCGACGTGTCCGAGGTCACAGCTGCCGCCACATGGCTAACCGGCCCCGGTTCGCAAAGCATCAACGGACAGTGCATTCAGGTCACCGGCGGCGACATGTAACTGCGTTGCCGGTCATAATTTGTTAATTTTGGGGCGGCTAAGGTCGCCCCATGCATAAGATCACAGCCCCCCTTATACCGCCCCGAGATGCCGCAGCCTTTCGCAGCTGCCGGATAAGGCGAGCGTCCGGCAAGCGGCCTCAAAAACCTGCCGTGCAACACAGCGATTTCACCTGGAAAAAGATCGACACATTGACGGCACGTTATTTTTCTCACCCCGTCGAATCATCGCGACGGCGCATCACGTTGACAGAGGGATCAGGCTGATTTCAGCATCCGCTGTTGTTTGCTGTCGGCCCAAGCTTGCGCTGCGGCACCGAACCTTTCGAACAAGGGACGCGACACAGGGTCATTCCCCGCGTCCCATTCTGGATGCCACTGCACGGCGAGCGTGAAACCGGGGGCGTCCTTGATATAAATCGCCTCTGGCGTGCCATCCTCGGCGAAGCCGTCGATGATCACGCGCGGGCCCGCGGCCTTGATCCCCTGCCCGTGCAACGTGTTGGTGCGCACCTTTGGCGCACCCAGAAGCTCGTGAAACACGCCGCCTTGGGTAAAGGTCACATCGTGACGCAGCTCGAATTTCTGCTCCATCGTGCCATCGGGCGGCATGCGGTGGTTCATCCGTCCCGGCAATTCACGGATCTCAGGGTAGAGCGTCCCGCCCATGGCCACATTGACCTCTTGGAACCCACGGCACACGCCAAAGAACGGCTGTCCCCGCTCGACACAGGCGCGCACAAGCCCAAGGGCAATGGCGTCGCGGGCACGGTCAAAGGTGCCATGCGCCTCTGTCGCGGACTCGCCATATTCTTCGGGGTGCACATTCGGTCGCCCGCCGGTCAACAAGAAGCCGTCGCAGGTTTCAAGCAACTCGTCGACCGACACCAAGGACGGGTCGCTGGGAATGATCAACGGCAAACAGCCAGACACCTGCGCCACCGCGATGGTGTTCATCGTGCCGGCCGCGTGGATCGGGTATTGGTCATTCAACAGGCTGGTGTTTCCGACAATACCAACAACAGGACGCGCCATATTCAGCCTCAGATTTTGATTTCACTCAAAGCCTACCGCGTCCTCAATCCGACCTCAACACCCCAAAGCCCACCGCTATTCCTCACCGATCAGCCCTGCAGCGCCAATCCCGGCCAGCGCAGCCAGTACATCATTGTCAGATGTATCCCCGGTCACGCCCAGCGCGCCGATCACAACGCCCGCCGCGTCGCGCAGCAGCAAACCGCCCGGTACAGGCACCACGGCCCCGCCATAAACACCGTTCACCGCCGCCATGAAATAGGCTTGCTGCTCGGCCCGCGCCATTTGCGCCCGCCCGGCCATACCCAACATCACCGCGCCATAGGCTTTGCCGTGGGCGATGCCGAACCGGCCAGGGGCCGCGCCGTCTTCACGCTCGAACGCCTGCACGTGGCCGCCTGCGTCCAGCACCACGGCTGACAGGGGTTTCAACCCCAGCTCGTGGCCCTTTTTAAACGTTTCGGCGATCATGATCCGCGCCTGCTCTAATGTGACTGTCATCCTATCCTCATCTTTGCTTCATTTTGCTAAGTAAACTCCGGGGAGCACGAGGGGCTTGGCCCCTCGCCTCTTCCGGTAAGACACGTTCAGCCTTGTGCGGCCTTCAGCTCCAACCGGCGTGCGTGCAGGACAGGTTCGGTATAGCCCGACGGCTGCACGCGCCCTTTCAGCACCAGATCGCAAGCGGCCTGAAAGGCAATCCCGTCAAAGCCGGGGGCCATCGGCTGGTAAAGCGGATCGCCCGCGTTCTGCCGGTCCACGACGGCGGCCATCTTTTTCAGCGCTGTGGTCACCTGATCCTCGGAAACCACCCCGTGGTGTAGCCAATTCGCCAACGCCTGGGCCGAGATGCGGCAGGTCGCGCGGTCTTCCATGAGGCCGACGTCATGGATGTCCGGCACTTTTGAACAGCCAACGCCCTGATCGACCCAGCGCACGACGTAGCCCAGAATACCCTGAGCGTTGTTCTCTACCTCCTGTGCGATATCGGCGTCAGATAGGTTGCGCCCCGCAAGTACGGGGATCGTCAGCAGGTCTTCCAGCGTACCACGGGCACCGCCCCGTTTGATCTCGTCCTGACGCGCCAGAACATCGACGGTATGATAGTGCATCGCGTGCAACGTCGCAGCCGTAGGCGATGGCACCCAAGCGCAGTTTGCGCCTGCTTTGGGATGGCCGATCTTGGCGTCCAGCATGGCTTCCATCAGATCAGGCATGGCCCACATCCCCTTGCCGATCTGCGCGCGCCCCTGCAGGCCGCAGGCCAAACCGATATCGACGTTGCGATCCTCATAGGCGCTGATCCACGGCGCGTTCTTCATCTCGCCCTTGGGCACCATTGGCCCTGCCTCCATCGAGGTGTGAATTTCGTCGCCCGTGCGGTCGAGGAAACCGGTGTTGATAAAAGCAACGCGGGACTTGGCTGCACGGATACACTCGGCAAGGTTGACCGATGTGCGACGCTCTTCATCCATGATGCCGAGTTTGACGGTATTGGCCGGCAGCCCCAGCGCGGTCTCTACCCGGGTAAATATCTCATCCGCAAAGGCAACTTCTTCGGGCCCGTGCATCTTGGGTTTGACCACATAGACCGAGCCCGCGACCGAATTGCGCATTCCGCCCTTTTTCTTCAGATCGTGCATCGCGAGCAATGTTGTGACCATCGCGTCCATCAGGCCTTCGCCGATCTCCAGCCCGTCGCGGTCCAGAATGGCGGGGTTGGTCATGAGGTGACCCACGTTGCGTACCAGCATCAACGACCGCCCCTTAAGCGTCAGCGTACTGCCGTCCGGGGCGGTGTAGTCGCGATCGCCGTTCATCTCGCGCGTCACCTGCTGGCCACCCTTTTCGAACGTCTCGGAAAGATCGCCCTTCATCAGGCCCAACCAGTTGCCATAGGCGACAACCTTGTCTTCGGCATCCACAGCGGCAACGCTATCTTCGCAATCCATGATCGTAGACATCGCGGATTCCAGCAGCACATCGGCCACGCCTGCCCGATCGGTTTTGCCAATGTTATGCGCAGCGTCGATCTGAATTTCGATGTGCAAGCCGTTGTTGCGCAGCAAGATCGCGTCAGGCGCAGCCGCATCCCCGCGGTAGCCGATAAACTGCGCCGCATCTTTCAACGCAGGTGTCAGTGCCCCGTCTGCGACGGCATAACCGGTCACATCCGTATGGCTGCCAGAGGCAAGCGGGGCTGCTTCATCCAGAAACGCCTTGGCCTGCACCACAACCCGCGCGCCACGCTCTGCGTCATAGCCCTTGCCCTTCGGCAAATCCCCTAGCGCATCTGTGCCGTAATACGCGTCATATAGGCTGCCCCACCGCGCGTTGGCGGCGTTCAGGGCAAAGCGGGCGTTGGTAATAGGAACGACCAGCTGCGGTCCGGGGACCTGCGCGATTTCGGGATCGACACCTTGGGTATCAATCTCGAATGCGGGGCCTTCGGGCACGAGATACCCGATCTCACGCAGAAAGGCATTATAGGCGTCGGCGTCATGGTTCTGGCCGGCGCGGTCTTTGTGCCAAGCATCTATCTTGGCCTGCATCTCTTCACGCGTCTGCAACAAGGCGCGGTTTTTTGGCCCCAGATCATGCACGAGATCACTTAGCCCCGCCCAGAACGTGCCCGCATCAATGCCAGTGCCGGGCAACGCCGAGCCTTCAATAAATTCTACCAGTTCGGCGGCAACCTGAAGGCCGTTCTTATCGCTACGCTGTGTCATCTCTTAGCTCCTGTTGCTCGCATGGATATCGCTTTGACAACAGGCTTAGAAGGTATGCCAGCGTGGGGCAACATTTATTGGTAATAATATATTACCAATGCGCAGCTATCTTACCGCTCGGCCGCAGAGACCCCCCGCCTTCCGACACCTCTCAGAGCAGTATTTCACCGCTTCCCAATCGCGCGCCCACTTGCGTCGCCAGCTAAAGGGCAGGCCACAACGCTGGCAGATCTTTGTTGGCAACTCTGACTTTTTGCGCATTTTCGCCATGGCACTTCCCTCGTTCGCAATGCAGCACGCAAAAAAAACGGCAGACCTTGTTGCCAAAGTCTGCCGTCCAAATCGTTAAATTCTCAATCGTTAATTATGCGCCGCGGAAACTCAGTTACTTTCGTTCGTTCCCGGTGCGACGGGATCAACCGGCGCGGCGTTTGTATCATCAGCTTGCGATGCGCCATTGGGTTCGGCGTCGCTCACGGCGGGCACGGTGCTATCGGTGGTGATGCCTTGTGTCGCTTCCTCTGCCGCGGGCTGATGATCTTCGCGGCCATTACCGATCAGAATAAATCCGAGAATGGCGGTGATGACGACGCCGAAGATGATCGCCCCCTTTACGCCAAGCAGCGCAGGCTTGTGCTGTTTCTCTTGCTTCTCAATATTTGTGTCGGGTGCAGACATGGTGCCCTCCGATGGGTCGGTGTAGGTTGCTCTTATCGGGTGGCGACCTTGCAGGCGCCATTGTGCAGGACTAACTTGAACATTGGACATTCGGTTCCAAACAGAAGGAAAATACATGCGCGACGCTGCTCCCCAGACGATATACTTGGCCGACTATACCCCCTACGGCTTCATCATCGACCATGTCGCGCTGCATTTCGATCTGGACCCACGCAAGACCCGCGTCAAAAGCCGGATTGCCTTCCGCCCCAACCCCGACACCAGTGACCGCAGCTTTTTTCTACATGGTGAAAACCTGTCGCTTGTCTCTGCCGCAATTGATGGCACGCCGGTATCGCCCGAAGTCACCCCCCAAGGGCTAACCTGTGACGTGCCTGACGCTCCGTTTATCTGGGAAGCCGAGGTGGAGATCGACCCGCAGGGCAATACCGCGCTTGAGGGGCTTTATATGTCGAATGGCATGTATTGCACCCAATGCGAGGCCGAAGGCTTTCGCAAGATCACCTATTATCCCGACCGCCCCGATGTGATGGCGGTCTTTACTGTCACCATCAACGGCCCGCACCCCGTTCTACTGTCCAACGGCAACCCCGTCAGCAGCGATACCGACACAGCTGAATGGCATGACCCGTGGCCCAAGCCCGCCTATCTGTTCGCGCTGGTTGCTGGCGATCTGGTCGCACATCCCGGAAGCTTCACCACAAAATCGGGCCGCGCCGTCGATCTGAACCTCTATGTACGTCCCGGTGACGAGGGCAAATGCGCCTTTGGCATGCAGGCGCTCAAGGACAGTATGAAGTGGGACGAAGACGTCTATGGCCGTGAATACGATCTTGATCTGTTCAACATCGTTGCAGTGGATGATTTCAACATGGGCGCAATGGAGAATAAGGGGCTGAACATCTTCAACTCCTCTGCCGTGCTGGCCAGCCCCGAAACCTCGACCGACATGAACTTTGAGCGGATCGAGGCGATCATCGCGCATGAATACTTCCACAACTGGACCGGCAACCGGATCACCTGCCGCGATTGGTTCCAGCTGTGCCTCAAGGAAGGGCTGACCGTTTACCGCGACAGCCAATTCACCTCTGACATGCGCTCGGCTGCGGTGAAACGGATTGGCGATGTGATCGATCTGCGCGCCCGACAGTTTCCCGAAGACCAAGGCCCGCTAGCCCACCCCGTGCGGCCCGAAAGCTTTCAAGAGATCAACAACTTCTACACCGCCACGGTCTACGAAAAAGGTGCCGAGGTGATTGGCATGCTCAAGCTGCTGGTCGGTGATGAGGCATATTCAAAAGCGCTCGACCTCTTTTTTGACCGTCACGACGGGCAGGCCTGCACCATCGAAGATTGGCTGCAAGTGTTCGAAGACACCACTGGCCGCGATCTGGCGCAATTCAAGCGCTGGTATTCCCAAGCCGGCACACCGCTGTTGTCCGTTACGGAAAGCTGGGATCACGGCACGTTGACGCTGCACTTTAAACAGCACACGCCGGCCAGCGATGCCACAGCCGATGCGCAGCCTCATGTGCTGCCGATTGCCGTCGGGCTGATCGGTCAAGACGGCGACGAGGTCGAGGAAACAACGGTGCTCGAGATGACACAGGCCGAACAGAGCTTTGTCTTTGACGGTCTGGGGACGCGACCCGTCGCATCGGTGCTGCGCGGCTTTTCCGCGCCCGTGGTCCTGACCCAAGACCTGTCGGACGCAGATCGTGCGCATCTGCTGGCCCATGATACAGACCCCTTTAACCGCTGGGAACAGGGGCGCATGCTGGCCTATGGCTCCCTGTTGGGGATGATCCGCGATGGCAAGGCCCCCAACAAGGACTGGCTGGCCGGTATCCGTGCGGTGATCGGTGATGAAACTCTTGATCCGGCGTATCGTGCGCTGATGTTGGGCCTGCCGTCGCAATCTGATCTGGCCCGCGCACTGGCAGAGGCGGGTGACACCCCCGACCCTGACATCATCTATGCCGCTACCGAGGCGACCCGCGCCGCGATGGCAGAGGCTTTTGCCGATCTGCTGCCGACGCTCTATCGCCGTCACACGGTCGACGCTCCGTTTGAACCCAACGCGAAACAAGCGGGCAAGCGGGCGCTGTCCAATGCTGCGCTGTCCCTGTTGACGCGCAATGACGAAGGCGCACTGGCGCAAGAACAGTATGACGCGGCTGACAACATGACCCAGCAGCTTTCCGCGCTGGCCAACCTGATCCGCACCGGTCGCGGCAACAAAGCCGTCGACGCGTTCGAGGGACAATGGAAAGCGGACCGGCTGGTCATGGACAAATGGTTTGGCCTGCAAGTGATCGAAGCCGACCCCGAAGACGCCCACGAAGTCGTCGAAACGCTGACCAAACATCCCGACTTCAACTGGAAGAACCCCAACCGTTTCCGCGCCGTGCTGGGGGCCTTTGCCGCGCACCACGCGGGCTTTCACCATGCTTCGGGCGCAGGCTACCGTTTGCTGGCGGACTGGCTGATCAAGCTTGATCCGGTGAACCCGCAAACCACCGCGCGCATGTGTTCAGCGTTCCAGACGTGGAAGCGCTATGACAGCGACCGCCAAGCGATGATCAAGACAGAGCTGGACCGCATCCTGTCGCAGTCTGGTCTGTCGCGCGACACCACCGAGATGCTGTCGCGTATCCGCGGTGCGTGATGAAAACTGAGGTGTCCCGCATGGGGGCACCTTGCCCCCGCTTATGGTGGTCGCAGGACGGTTCTGAGCATAGGCTGATTGATCCACCTCAGGGGCGGGCTTTTGGGCGCACAGCGTCAAGCGGTTTGCAATAGGTCTGCCGCTTTAACCAACCCGCCATGTCATGGCGCTTTGCGGGGCTGCGCATGGGGCCCCAATCGGCGGCCACGCCTTTTCCGCCGCGCCCATAGATCACACCGTCGCGGGGCACCGTGACCGTCATGATCCGTATTGCGCAGCTCAGGTTCGCGCCGCCGTTTTGCAGACTAGCGCCCGTGCCAGCATTGCACCCATAGCCGCGTGCCGTGGCAGGTAAAATCTGTAGCAACCCATACCAAAGCCCGCCGCCACCGACGGCGCGCGCTTTATAGGTGCTTTCATATTTTGCGAGGGTCGACATAAACCCGACCCAGAACGCGCGACGATCCGCGTCCGAAGCGGTGGGATAGGCAGGGCACCATTCTTCGACATCGGCGGGCACCATATCAACCAAGGGCTTGCCATGAGACTTCAGCGCCGACAGCGCTGTTCGGGTCCAGATCGCGTGACCGCGCCGATGTTGCCACCTTGTGCGCGGGATAACCGCGCTGCGCGCAGGCGGAGAGACATCGTAAAGGGTGATCGGTGCCGCAGTGGTAAGGTCAGGATTGGACGCGCCGCCCTCTCCGGCCAGCGCAGGGGCGGGTTCGATCGGGGGGGCCGTCGGGGTCGTAGCAGACGCAGGGTCACTGACCGCGCCGCGCGCGATAGGGCGCAGAACATTCACCGTCTCGGCAACAGCGGGCAGCGTCATGCCCCCCCACAGGCAAAGCGCGATCACAGCAGACCCAAGAATCACGCGCGGCGAGCCATCGCGCCGCAGTCCTTTGCGGCGTGCACTATTCTTTACAGACATTTGTCCCCCCACTCGTATTCGCGCACAACATAGCGCGTTCCGCGCCATCGTCTCCAGTCTTTGAACAATCAGGCATTATTCAGCCTTAAACTGCTTTCCAGCGGTGGGAAAATCCCAGACTGACCACCGCGATGCCATCTTGGTGCCTAAATATCCCGCCAGTTTCATCAGCAGAAGACGGGCTTACCCAAGACTGGACAGACGATGCTGCACCTCAAGAATTTATTCAAACGCAAAAGCATGCCAACGCTGCTGTTGGAAACAGACGACCTTGGTTGTGCACCGCGTCGCCGCGAACCCCGTGCGCAGGGGCAAGAAACGCCTGCCCCCTCTGCCCCTGCGCGCGCCGACACTGTCCCGGCGTCACCGCAAGAGATGCTTTGCATCGACTGCCCCGATCCCACTGCCGAAGACCGCCTATGCGATGAAAACCACCAACTCGGGCAAAAGCTTGTGCGACAGGAAAACTGGGCTGGTCTGTCCAAGGCAATTCGCCGCGCTGACGCAGACAACACTCTTACCCCCGGATCTATGCCTGTGGCCGAGCTGATGGCCCTTGGTGCGCGCGCTGATGTTGTGATGGCAACGGAACACGCGATCGAAGATGTCGACAGCGGCTTTGCCAAAGCGTTGCTCAGCGGGATCGAGGATTTCGAACATGTGCTGGATGCGCATCAAGACGATTATGTCGTCGCCTGTGTCGTCGCCCAGGCCCATATCGACATCGGCTGGGCCTGGCGCGGTAAGGGCGAAAGCACCGTGCTGCCCCAACGCAACCGAGACGCCTGCATCGCCCACTTTGAGCGCGCCGGAGAGATTATCGCGCCGTTCATCGAACAGCACCCCACCAGCGCGCTGGTTGCGGCGACCCGTTGTGCTCATGTCAGCGGCCCGCTTCACCACCAAGGCGGGCTACGCGAAAGCTACGAGCAGCTCATTCTGCTCAACCCGCTCAACCCTCGCCCGATGCGCGCCTTGGGCAACCACATGCTGCCTCGCCACCACGGTGGCTATACCGAGCTTGAGCTTGAGGCGCGCCGCACCGCCGCACGTGTGCAGAATGTCTGGGGTGCCGGTGGCTATACCTGGGTTATGTTTGACGCCATCTGCGCCGATGACACGGCTTGCGCCAATCTGGACGTTGATTATTTCATCGACGGGCTGCGCGATATTCTAGCCCATCATTCGACCGCGTATTGTGCGAACCTACTGGCTGCCTATTGCGCCAATATGCCAAGCTTTGGCGGTGGCGGGGATGAACGCGCCGACAATATCCGCGCCCAAATCGGGGCCTGCACCGACTGGATCATCCGCGCACATCTGACCGAACTCCACCCGATGATCTGGGCCCACGCGGCCCACGGGTTCAACAATAACCTGCGCATCCGGTCGCCCCATAAATTCGCAGCCTCGGGCCGCGACGACGCGATGCAAGTCATAAACAGCCTGTTTCGCTCCGAACTCGCATCGGGGCAACGTATTGTGTTCACCAGCAACGGTCCGCAAGCAATGACCGCCTAACACCGACATCCAAAGCGGATCAGCACACGCATTGGCGCTGCCCCCCTCTTGCAGCACCCCGCCCCCTGTCTTATGACCAAGGCGTTCTGTTTCTGACGCCAAAGGTGCCCCCATGCTTGACCTGACCTATGACACCCCCAAAGTGCGCACCATTGCGGGTGCCAAACATGACTGGGAACTGGTCATCGGGATGGAGGTTCACGCGCAGGTAATGTCGAACGCGAAACTCTTTTCCGCCGCTTCGACAAAATTCGGCGCAGAGCCCAACAACAACGTTTCCTTCGTGGATGCGGCCATGCCTGGCATGCTGCCCACCATCAATGAATTCTGTGTCGAACAGGCCGTGCGCACGGGTCTGGGCCTCAAGGCCGAGATCAACCTGCACAGCGCCTTTGACCGCAAGAACTACTTTTACCCCGATCTACCGCAAGGCTATCAGATTTCGCAGCTGTACCACCCCATTGTGGGCGAAGGCGAAGTGCTGGTGGAGATGGGGGCCGGGGTCGCAGGTGAAAATCCTACGGCGCGCCTGGTGCGTGTGGAACGCATCCACCTGGAACAGGACGCGGGCAAATCGATTCACGATATGGACCCGAACATGTCCTTTGTGGACCTGAACCGCACCGGTGTCGCGCTGATGGAAATCGTCAGCAAGCCCGACATTCGCGGCCCCGAAGAGGCTGCTGCCTATCTGACCAAGCTGCGCCAGATCTTGCGGTATCTTGGTACGTGCAATGGCGACATGCAGTCGGGCGCGATGCGTGCGGATGTGAACGTGTCGATCTGCCTGCCCGGCCAATACGAAAAATATCAGGCGACGCAAGACTTTAGCCACCTCGGGACGCGCTGCGAAATCAAGAACATGAACTCCATGCGGTTCATCCAACAAGCGATCGATGTCGAAGCAAAGCGCCAGATTGCCATCGTCGAAGCCGGCGGCGAAGTGGTGCAGGAAACCCGTTTGTTCGATCCCGACAAGCAGGAAACCCGCTCCATGCGGTCAAAGGAAGAGGCGCATGACTACCGCTATTTCCCCGACCCCGATCTGCTGCCACTGGTGATCGAACAGGCGTGGGTTGATGACATCGGTGCCAACCTGCCCGAACTGCCCGACGCCAAGAAAGCGCGCTTTATCAATGACTTTGGCCTCAGCGACTATGATGCGTCGGTTCTGACCTCAGATCTGGACAGCGCGGGCTACTTCGAGGCGACCGCACAGGGCCGAGATGGCAAGATGACGGCGAACTGGGTGATCAACGAACTCTTCGGCCGCCTCAAGAAAGACGAGAAAGCCATCACCGACAGCCCCGTCAGCCCTGCCCAGCTGGGCGGCGTTATCGACCTGATCGCGTCTGATGCGATTTCCGGCAAGATCGCCAAGGACCTGTTTGAAATCGTCTATACCGAAGGCGGTGACCCTGCCTTGATCGTCGAAGAACGCGGGATGAAGCAGGTCACAGACACCAGTGCTATCGAGGCCGCGGTGGACGAGATCATCGCCGCGAACCCCGATCAGGTTGCCAAAGCGCGCGAGAATCCGAAGCTAGCGGGCTGGTTCGTCGGGCAAACGATGAAGGCCACCGGCGGCAAGGCGAATCCGAAAGCGGTGAACCAGATCGTTGCACAAAAACTGAACGGCTAAGACGTCGGGCCGGGGTTTACCAAAGCCCCGGCCCTTTTCTCGCCACGCTCCCCCTCTGACACGCTTTGAAAGGTCATTTATGGACACGCCCTTCCGGTCATCGCCGCGCCTTGTACAGCCCGAGTGGATCGACTTTAACGGCCATTTGAACATGGCTTATTATTCGGTGTTGATGGATAACGCGGTCGATGATGCCTACCATCAGATCGGGTTCGGACCAGAGTATCAGAAGACAGGCCATACCACTTATGTGGCCGAATTCCACGTCTGCTATCTGCGCGAGTTGCACGAGGGCGCGTCGACCTATTGCACGTTCCAACTGCTCGACTTTGATGAAAAGCGTTTCCATTCGTTTACGCAGCTCTGGCACGAAGACGGCTGGCTGGCTGCCACCGGCGAAGCGCTGACGCTGCATATCGACCAGTCTGGCCCCCGTGTGGCCCCGATGCCCGCCGATATTATGGCCCGGCTAGAAGCGATGAAATCGGCCCACGCGACGTTACCTTATCCTGAACAGGCCGGCCGCAAAATCGGACTGAAACGCTGATCCGCGCGCCCTTGTTTGACCTCCTTTGACCCGAAAGCCAGCTCATATGCCACGCTATGAATACAAAGTTGTACCCGCCCCCACCAAAGGGCTGAAGGTCAAGAATATCAAAGGCGCTGAAGCGCGGTTTTCCCATGCGCTTCAGGAGCTTATGAATGGTCTTTCAGCTTACGGCTGGGAGTATCAGCGGGCAGAGACTCTGCCATCGACTGAACGCGTGGGGCTGACCGGCAGCACGACGGAATGGCGCAATGTACTGGTGTTTCGCCGCCTACGCGAGGAGGCGCCGGACACGGCCCCTACTGAGCTTCTCCCCCCACCGTCAGACGCCATGGAAAAGCCCGAAGCCACTGCCTTGAACGCGGACACGGACAAGACAGTGGACGAAAGCTATTTCGAGGATCAGCACGGTGAAACCGACGAGGACGAGGAAACGGCGGAGGTTGCTCCGTCAATGCTGAACGCGCTGGCGTCGCGGCGCAAATCCAGCACGGTTGAAATACCCGCCGAGACCAAACCCGAGGGCGGACAGCAAGCATCAAAGACGGAAGCCAAGACCGACACCCAGACAAAAGCAAACGACGCGACCGAGGAAAAACCCGCAGGCGATCCCCAGACAAAGTCCGTGGACGAAAAAGGCGCGAAGGCTTCGGATGAAACAGAAGCCGCCCCCGCATCCGAAGACGCCCCCGCCCCCAAGGTCGCTAAGACCCCGGACTAAGGGGCCCCTGTCAGACGTCGAGATCCAGCGCCAGTGCATGAATGCGGCCGATCAAGTCGGGGCCAAGCGCCTCATGCACGGCGCGGTGCCGCGCAACCCGGGACAGCCCCTTGAAATGGGCGGCCCGAATTTTCACATTAAAATGACTTTCACCCCCCTCGCGGAAGCCGCCATGTCCACGGTGGCTTTCACTATCGTCAACGACGCTTAACTCCGATGGTGCAAACGCCTCTTCCAGCCGGTCGGCGATTTCTTGTGTCACTGACATTTTTTAGCTTAGCCCCCTTCAATCTCACAGCCCAAGGTCTAAACTGACCGGCCTGAGTCGGAAAGGTCCATATCATGCCCAAAAGTGATCCCTTTGGATTCGACATGTCTGTGTCGTCTTCAAAAAAGAAAAATCCCCGCGGCCGTCGCGGGATGTCCGGTGCGTCCGAGACATCACAACGCGTCTGTTCACACGAAGGCTGCGAGGAAGCCGGCAAATACCGTGCGCCAAAAGCACCTGACGTGCTGGATGACTATTTCTGGTTCTGCCAGCAGCACGTGCGCGAATACAATCTCAAGTGGAACTTCTTTGACGGCACCACAGAGGCCGAATTGAACGCCCAGCAATCCAAGGACAAAGTGTGGGAACGCACCACCAAGCCGCTTGGCGATCCGGAAGCACGGGCCTGGGCGCGTTTGGGCATCGAAGACCCGCATCAGGTCTTGGGCAAAAACGCGACGCAGAACCCCGGCAAGGGGCCAGCCGCCGGACGCCGCCTCCCCCCCACAGAACGTCGCGCGCTGGAAATCCTCGAGGCCAAGGACACCTGGAGCAAGCCAGAAGTGCGCAAGGCGTATAAGGCGCTCATCAAGGTCCTGCACCCCGATATGAACGGCGGTGATCGCAGTCAGGAAGAGCAGTTGCAGCTGGTCGTCTGGGCCTGGGACCAGCTCAAGGGCAGCCGCAACTTCAGGGACTGACGCCGCGCCATTCCGGCAGGCCGTGGGCATCGGCCACCGCGTGAAGCGCGTGCCATAGACAGAGAGACGGGGCGGTGCAGATAGGTGCGCCGCCCCTTTTCCGTCCCCCGCAGGGCTTTGCGACTTTGCCGCAGGTGCGAATTGCCCCTTTCCCTCGCGCTCAGGAAAGATATGTTGCCGTGGACGCCACCCCCTGATCCGCAGGCGGTGCGCAGGACAGAAGCATGAAGGACGTACAGAATATGGCCGAGACCTCATTGGACCTCACAACCAAACCCACCAAAGAGATCTCCGTTCGCGAAGTCTTTGGCATCGACACAGATATGGTCGTGCACGGCTTTGACGAACGTACAAGCCGCGTTCCTGAGCTGGACAGCACTTATAAATTCGACCCTGACACCACGATGGCGATCCTTGCGGGGTTCAACCACAACCGCCGCGTGATGGTTCAAGGCTACCACGGGACGGGTAAGTCCACCCACATCGAACAGGTGGCAAGCCTGTTGAACTGGCCTTGTGTACGGGTCAACCTTGATAGCCACATCAGCCGGATCGACCTGATCGGTAAGGATGCGATCAAGCTGAAAGACGGCAAGCAGGTTACCGATTTCCAGGAAGGCATCCTGCCTTGGGCGCTGCGCAACCCGACTGCGATTGTGTTCGACGAATATGATGCGGGCCGTGCCGACGTGATGTTCGTGATCCAGCGCGTGCTGGAAGTTGACGGCAAGCTGACGCTGCTTGACCAGAACAAAGTGATCGAACCCCACCCCTATTTCCGCATTTTTGCAACCGCCAACACTGTTGGTCTGGGCGATACCACGGGTCTCTATCACGGCACGCAGCAGATTAACCAAGGTCAGATGGACCGTTGGTCGCTGGTCGCCACGTTGAACTATCTCAGCATCGATGCGGAAACGCAGATCGTTCTGTCCAAGAACCCGCATTACAACACGGACAAGGGCCGCAAGACGATCAAGCAGATGGTCACCGTCGCCGACCTGACGCGGACCGCCTTTATGAACGGCGAACTGTCGACCGTCATGTCGCCTCGGACCGTGATTGCCTGGGCCCAGAACGCCGAGATCTTCCGCGATGTGGGCTATGCCTTCCGTCTCTCGTTCCTCAACAAATGTGATGAACTTGAACGCCAGACCGTCGCCGAGTTCTATCAGCGCCTGTTCGACGAAGAGCTGCCGGAATCCGCCGCAAGCCTGAGCCTTGGCTGAGGCACAACCCGCCCTGTGCCAACGTCGGCGGGGGTGAATAACACGACGTTCACCGGCACTTAGGGTCGGTGAACGGCAGTTTGACCGCAGTGCCAGTTTCGCGTGGCCGCGGTGACAAAAGCCGCATACCGGCCGCACTCGGATGGGAGAATGACATGAGCAAACAATCAGATAACCCCGCCGACGCGTTCAAAAAGGCTTTGGCCGAAGCAACCAAAGTCATGTCGAAGGATCCCGATCTTACGGTGAGCTTTTCCGTCGATCCCTCGGGGCTGAGCGGCGATTCAATGCGCTTGCCACAGGTCAGCCGCCGCATGACCCGCGAAGAAGTCCTGCTTGCCCGGGGCACCGCCGATGCGCTGGCGCTGAACCGGCGCTATCACAACGGCCAGACCCATTCGAAATACATGCCCGCCGGTGACATGGCCCGCGACCTATATGAGGCGATGGAAACCGCCCGCTGCGAAGCCGTGGGCGCACGTGACATGCCCGGCACCGCCGGCAACATCGACGCGAAGATCAAATATGACTCCCTGCGCAAAGGGTACGATCAGGCGAAACAGCCCTCGGATGTGCCTTTGGCCACGGCAGCAGGCTATCTTGTGCGCCATCTGGCGACGGGGCGCGATATGCCCGCCGGTGCCGCCAACGCAATGGAGCTGTGGCGCGGTTATATCGAGGATCAGGCCGGCGGCACGCTCGAGACACTGAACGACACGCTAGACGATCAGGCCGCCTTTGCCCGCTTTGCCCGCAAGATGATCTTCGATCTGGGCTATGGCGACCAACTGGGCGATGACCCAGATCAAGGCGACGATGATCAGGACAGTGCCGAGGAAGAAGGCACCGAAGAAGAGCAAGAGCCCGATAGCACCGGTCAGGACGAACAAGACGAGGACGAGGCAGAGGCCTCTCCGGAACAGTCGCAAGAACAACAGCAAGATGAATCCCAAGCGCAGGTGTCGATGGATGATACCGCCGACCAAGAGCTTGGCGAAGAAGCAGAAATGCCCGACGGCGACGCCCCGATGGAGCCCCCCGCCCCGCCGCAGGCATCGGATGCGGACCCGAATTATCTGGTGTACCAGACCGACCACGACGAGGTGATCGGTGCCGCAGATTTGGCCGAACCGGCAGAGCTTGAACGGTTGCGCGCCTATCTCGACCAGCAGCTTGAACCATTGAAGGGCGCGGTGAGCCGACTGGCGAACAAGCTGCAGCGCCGCTTGCAGGCGCAGCAAAACCGGTCATGGGAATTTGATCTCGAAGAAGGCACGCTGGACGCCGGTCGTCTGGCCCGCGTGGTGGCCAACCCCACGACGCCACTGTCGTTCAAGGTCGAACAGGACACCGAATTCCGCGATACCTGCGTGACGCTGCTGCTCGACAACTCCGGCTCGATGCGCGGGCGTCCGATCTCTATCGCCGCGATTTGCGCCGATGTTCTGGCCCGCACGCTGGAGCGCTGTAACGTCAAAGTCGAGATTTTGGGCTTTACCACCCGCGCATGGAAAGGCGGCCAAGCCCGTGAGGCATGGCTGAACGATGGCCGTCCGGTACAACCAGGCCGTCTGAATGATTTGCGCCACATCATCTATAAATCCGCAGACGCCCCCTGGCGGCGTACGCGGCCCAACCTGGGGCTGATGATGAAGGAAGGCCTGCTGAAAGAGAACATCGACGGCGAGGCGCTGGAATGGGCCCACCGCCGGATGATCGCACGACACGAATCCCGCAAAATCTTGATGGTGATCAGCGACGGCGCGCCCGTGGATGACAGCACCCTGTCGGTGAACCCCGCCAACTATCTGGAAAAACACCTGCGCGACGTGATCGCCATGGTCGAAAAGCGTAAGGCCGTCGAACTGCTGGCCATCGGCATCGGCCACGACGTGACCCGCTATTATGACCGCGCCGTCACGATCACGGATGTGGACCAGTTGGCCGGTGCCATGACAGAGCAGCTGGCCGCCCTTTTCGACACCGATCCGCGCAAACGCGCCCGTGTCATGGGCATGCGCCGCGCAAGCTGAGGGTCAAGGACGCTCCGCGGGGAGTTTTAAGAGCAAAATGAAGAATGGGGTGGTGACATGTTTCAATCGTTCGAGGTGACCTCGCGGCCGGAACAAGGGCCGCCACGGCTGGCCGCGCTGCGCAAGCAATTGCGAACCGACGCGCTTGACGGGTTTCTGGTGCCCCGCGCCGATGCCCATCAGGGCGAATATGTTGCCCCCCGCGATGACCGGCTGAAGTGGCTGACAGGGTTTACCGGATCGGCTGGTTTCTGTGCCGCCTTGCGGGATGTGGCGGGCGTGTTCATCGACGGGCGCTATCGCACGCAGGTCAAGGCGCAGGTGGCGGATGTCTATACGCCGGTCGCATGGCCCGAGGTGTCACTGGCAGATTGGCTGCGCACAGAGCTGCCTCAGGGCGGCATCGTGGGATTCGATCCGTGGCTGCATGCCGCCGGACAGATCGAGCAATTAGAGACAGCGCTGGAAGGCAGCAGCGTGACGCTACGCCGTACCGGTAATCTGGTGGACCGCATCTGGGCAGACCAGCCCGCACTGCCGATGCAGCCCGCCAAATTGCATCCGGTCGAATTTGCCGGCGAGGCACATGATGACAAAATCGCACGGCTTGCAGGATCGTTGCGCGACAAGGGCCGTGCCGCGGCAGTAATCACCCTGCCCGATAGCCTGTGCTGGCTGCTTAATATTCGCGGGTCCGATATTGCACGCAATCCGGTCGTCCACGGCTTTGCCGTGCTGCACGATGCCGGTCATGTTGATCTGTTCGTCGCCCCCGCCAAGCTGGAGGGGCTGGAGGCGCATCTGGGCCCGCACGTGACCATTCATGCACCAGAGGCGTTTCTGGCGGCTCTCGCCGACCTAACTGGTGCCGTTCTGGCCGAGAAAGCGACTGTGCCGGTGGCTGTCGCGGATGCTTTGGGCGACAAGATCGTGTGGGGCGACGACCCCTGCGCTCTGCCCAAGGCCCGCAAGAACGAGGCCGAGATCAACGGATCTATCGCCGCGCACCTGCGCGATGGGGCGGCCTTGGTCGAGGTTCTGGCCTGGCTCGGTGCACAGCCAGCGGGCAGCGTGACGGAGACACAGGTCGTCACCAAGCTCGAGACGGCACGCCGCCGCGATCCGGCGCTGCAAGAGATCAGCTTTGAGACCATCGCCGGCACCGGCCCCAATGGCGCGATCATGCATTACCGCGTGACCGAAGACACCGATAGTGTTCTGCAAGACGGGCATCTGCTGGTGTTGGACTCCGGTGGGCAATATCTGGATGGCACCACCGACATCACCCGCACCATAGCCATCGGCACGCCGCCGGCCGAGGCGAAAGAGGCGTTTACCCGTGTGCTCAACGGTTTGATCGCCATGAGCCGCCTGCGCTGGCCTAAAGGGTTGGCTGGCCGCGATATCGAAGCCGTGGGCCGATTGCCCCTTTGGATGGCAGGGCAGGATTTCGATCATGGGCTGGGCCATGGCGTCGGAGCCTATCTGAGCGTCCACGAAGGGCCGCAACGGCTCAGCAAGCTGAGCACGGTGCCCCTGTCCGACGGTATGATCCTGAGCATCGAGCCCGGCTATTACCGCGAGGGGGCCTTTGGCATTCGGCTGGAAAACCTTGCCGTGGTACGGCCTGCGGGTGACATGCCGGGCGGGGACGAGCACCGCGCCATGCTCACTTGGGAAACGCTGAGCTTTGCCCCCATTGATACGCGGTTGATCGTGCCCGACATGCTGAGCATGGATGCGCGGGACTGGCTGAACGCCTATCACCGCGACGTTGCGGAAAAGATCGGACCGCAGCTATCACCGGTTGCGAAACTGTGGTTGGATGCGGCAACAGCGCCGGTTTGAGCGCGATATAAATCAGTTCATTCAGGGAGGACGGTCAGCAATGGCAGACCATATCAAGATTTTGAAGTCAAACGGGACATGGACAGTGCGCGCAGGCGGTGCGGTATTGGCCGAAACACGCAATGCGCTGGAACTGCGCGAGGGCGACCGCGACGCGGTAATCTATATCCCCCGCTCGGATATCGCGATGGCGTTTCTGGACAAGACCGACAAGACCACCCACTGCCCCCACAAGGGCGACGCGCATTATTTCTCGGTCGTGACCAAAAGCCGGACGCTCGACAACGTCGCATGGTCCTATGAGGACCCGAACGACGCCGTGGCCGAGATCAAAGGTCATCTGGCTTTCTACCAGCTGCCCGAGGTCGCGGTAGAGCAAATCTAGGGGCCCCCGCGAGGGCCCCAAAATTTCAAGGTTGATGTAAGGGGGGCTGCGGCCCCTCTTATGCGTTCAGCAGCCAGCTTGTGTCCGCGCCGAGATCGGCGGCGCTGGTGTTTTGCACGATCACCACGACATTGCCGTTGACCACAAGCTCGCTGTCGGTGCCATTGGCCGCGGCGCGGATTTCGAACATGCCGTCCCCGGGGGCGAAGCTGGCGGGCGATCCTTGGGTTTCTTGCAGGTACAGACCGTCTTCGGCAAGGTTGAAATCGGTCACGATCACCGGTGCCTTTCCAATCTGATCATAGCCGATGGCGTTGATTACATCGGCCCCGTCACCCCCTGTCACCGTATCGCCGTCGTTGGCGCTGATGGTGTCGTCGCCGTCGCCTCCCAGCACCACATCGGCCATCGTATCCGTATCGCCTGACACATTGCCGTCGAGGTTGAAGTCAAACGCACGGATCACGTCATCACCGGCACCGCCGTCGATGCTGTCAGCACCCAGCCCCGAGATAAGGAAATCATTCCCCGCCCCGCCGTTCAACGTGTCATCGCCCATACCGCCGAACAATGCGTCATTCCCGGCATCACCATCGATCAGGTCGTCACCCTTGTTGCCCGCCAACTTGTCCGGCCCTTCGCCGCCTGACAGCGTGTCATTGCCAGGGCCCGCGTTGATCGTATCGGCCCCTGCATCGCCCGACAGGTCGTCATTGCCGCTGCCACCATTGATCAGATCGCTTTGGGTGCCGCCGCTGATCACGTCATCGCCCCCGTTGCCGTTCAGCGTGTCGTTCAACCCGCCGCCCATCAACGTGTCGTTCCCACCGTTGCCATTCAGCAGATCGTTGCCACCCTCACCGTCGAGCACATCATCGCCCGCCAGCCCGCTGAGCGTATCGCTGCCGACGCCGCCCATAAGGGTATCGTTGCCCGCGCCGCCGCTGAGCCCGTCGTTGCCCGCGTTGCCCATCAGGATGTCGTCACCATCATTCCCTTCAAGGTAGTCAAAGCCTTCGCCACCGCTAAGCGTGTCATTGCCGCGGCCCCCCAGCACAGTATCCGCGCCAAAGTTGCCCATGGCGTCGTCATTGCCCGACCCACCGTTGATTAGATCGTTGTTGGTGCCACCGCGCAGCACATCGTCGCCGGAACCGCCAAAGAGCGTGTCCATCAGCCCGCCGCCCAAAAGCGTATCGTTGTCGGACCCGCCGATCAGGGTGTCGGACCCAAGACCGCCCACAAGGGAATCCGCACCGCCGAAACCCGCCAAGCTGTCGTCGCCGCTGCCACCTATCAGGGTGTCATTGTCGGCACCGCCGTCGAGTGTATCGCTGCCGTTGTTCCCGTTCAGCAGATCGTCGCCCACGCCACCGCGCAGCATGTCGCTGCCCTGCCCGCCAGACAGATCATCGTCGCCCCCGAAACCGGTCAGGCTGTCCGCGCCATTGCCACCCAAAAGCGTATCACTGCCGGGGCCACCGTTGACGGTATCGCGGCCCTCTTCGCCATTGCCAAGGTTGTCGCCACCGCCAAGGTGCAGCATGTCGTTGCCAGCACCGCCCTGGACGGTGTCATCCCCACCAAAGCCGTTTACCGTGTCGTCCCCGCCAAAGGCATCGATGTCATCATTTGCCCCCGTGCCGGTGACCAGGTCAGGCCCATTGGTGCCCTGTTGCAGTACAATCTGCGGGGATGTGACATTTGGCTCTGACACGTCTTCGATGTCCTCCGATATGTCATCATCACCGTCGTCGCTGCCCATCAGCCCTGCCATTCCAAAAAGCGCGAGCGCCGGCAGTAAAGTCAATCCAAGCATGTTAAAATCCCCCAAAACTATACTTAAGAGTGTAGTTCACGGGGACCGTCCCAGCAAAGCCAAATTCCTGCCGCAATTCAGCCGCATTTCAATATTTCACGACAATCATATCTCGCACGACCTACTGTGCTGAAAGTAGCAACAATTAAGAATGTTCTTCGGCGGCGGTTTCGGCCAGGGCGCGGTTATAGGCCTTGAGGGCATCGACATGGAACAACGCGCCCAGCAATTCTGGCGGCGATTCGGGTTTCAGCGTGACCACTGGAATAAAGGCAGCACCGGTCTGCTCGAAAATCGGCATGGCGGCCTCTAGTGTGGCGGTGCCGTCAATATAGGTCCCTTCGCCGATCAGTTCCCAACAGGTTTCCTCGTTCGCGGCACGCAGATCGTCGGGGCGGCGCATGATGCGGCCGACCATGAACATGCCCAGCAAATAGGCCTGTGGACCGGCCGCAAGGTGAATACCACGCCGCTCCATCTGGGTGAGAAAAAAGCTGCGGTGCACCAGACGTGACGCCAACCCCGTAGACATGCTGACAGCGACCATGACCGCAAGACCCGTCTGCCAGTCACCTGTCAGTTCGAACACAATCAACGTCGTAGAAATCGGCGCGCCCAGAACGGCTGCCGCCACCGCCCCCATTCCCGCCAGCGCATAAAGCGAGGTCGCACCCGACATCGTGGGGAATACGCCCGTGGCGATCAGACCAAACGCCAGCCCCGTCAACGCGCCCAGCATCAGCGAGGGCGAGAACACACCGCCGCCCATGCGCCCCCCAAGTGTGATCGACACGGCGATGATCTTGAGCACGGCAAAAACGACCGCCTCGTGCAGGATCATATCGCCGCTCAGGGCGCGGGTTGTCGTCTCGTACCCGACGCCGATGATATGGGGGAACCACAGCGCGATTACGCCAAGGATCGCACCCGCCACAGCCGGCCGCAGATACCGTGGCAGCTTGCTGCGGGCCTGAATTAAATTGCCGATATCCTCGGCCCAAAAGATGCCGCGCATCAGGAATACCGCGACCACGCCGCAGGTCAGCCCGAGCAGCAAAAACGCTGGCAGTTCCGCGTAGAACGACATGTCGCCCACGGTGGGCAGGACAAATTCGGTCAGGCCGCCAAACTCTAGCCGGTTAATCACCGTCCCCGCGGCAGAGGCGATGACGATCGGGGCGAACGCATGCACGGCAAAGTGGCGCAACACGATCTCTAGCGCAAAAAGCGCCCCTGCAATCGGTGCGTTAAAGCTGGCCGATACAGCTGCCGCCACAGCGCAGCCCAGCAGGTCGCGCCCGGTGATGCCGCTTGCGTTGATCCGACGACTAACCAACGTCGCGATCACGCCAGCAAGGTGAACAACCGGCCCTTCGCGCCCCGACGACCCGCCGGTGCTGAGCGTGATCAGCGAGGCCAAAGCCGACGCGATCCCTGCCCGCGTTTCCACACGCCCTTCGTGTAGTGCGGCCCCGAGGATCACATCGCCGACACTGCGCGCGCGGGCATCGCGGGTGAAATTATGTAGGATGAGCCCCACAGTAAGCCCGCCGATCGTAGGAATTAAAACGACCCAATACCATTCGAGGCTGCCAATATAGCTGTGCAAACGCTGGACATCTTCGGTGCCATAAAGAAGCGCCTGTAACGCATTGATCCCTTTGCGAAAAAATAGCGCGGCAAAACCCGCGCAAATACCGATCACCAGCGCGATGAACCAAAAGGTAACCTTGCCCGGCCCCTTTTCACGCAGCACGCCCCAGCCAAAACGCGCATGGCTGCACAGCGTGTCATATTGCTGGTTCAGAAAGGGGCGCGGTTTCAAAGGCATGGCGGCTTTGCTGTCAGGGTTTCCCCATGTCTAGGACAGAGCCGCCTGCGTTAAAACCCCTGCAATCAAGACGAGGCTCTTAGCTGGCGAATTCTTCGCCCAAAAGCTCGCGTGCAGCAGCGCGGGCGGCGTCGGTGATCGTGTCTCCGGCCAGCATACGCGCGACCTCGTCCACCCGTTCGGGGGCCGACAACGGCGTGACCGTCGACAAAGTCATCCCTTTGGACACGGCCTTGGACACACGCCAGTGGTGTGCGCCCAAAGCGGCCACCTGCGGCGAGTGGGTGACAACAAGCACCTGACCGCCCTGCGACAGCGCCGCCAGACGCCGCCCCACCGCATCGGCTGTTGCACCGCCAACACCACGGTCGATTTCGTCAAAAATCATCGTCAGGCCGGTTTGCCCCTTGGCCAGACAAACCTTGAGCGCGAGCAGAAAGCGGCTTAGTTCCCCGCCCGATGCGATCTTGCCCAAAGGTCCCGCAGGCGCGCCGGGGTTGGTGGCAACGGTGAAGGATACCGCGTCACGCCCCTCGGGGCCCGGTGTTTCGGTTGTGATCTGGGTCGCAAAAACCGCGCGTTCCATTTTAAGCGGGGCAAGCTCAGCGGCGACGGCCTTGTCCAGCTTGCCTGCATTCTTTTGGCGTGCATCGGTCAGTGCGTCAGCGGCGGCGTCATAGGCGGCTTGGGCATCACGCACGGCTTTCTCGAGACCGGCCTGTGCTGCCTCGCCCGCGTCTAGCGCATCCAGCTTGCCGCGCAGCGTGTCGGCAAAGCCAGCCAGCTCATCGGCCTGTACCTCGTGCTTGCGGGCCATGCCGCGGATGGCGAACAGTCGTTCTTCGGCTTCCTCGAGCTCGATCGGGTTGAACGACATGGTGTCGATCGCGGCGACCACGCCCTCCGTCGCGTCGTCCAGTTCGACCATCGCACGTGACAGCGCGGCCATCGGGGCCTCTAGCGCGCCGTCGGCTTTGTGGGCGACGCCGTCAAGCCAGCGCAGGGCGTCGCCCAACTGGGTCTCTGCGCCGCCCTGTCCCATCATCTCGTAAGCGTTGACCACATCGCTGCGGATCTTTTCGGCGCTTTGCATCAAACGACGGCGCGCATCCAGCTGTTCTTCCTCGCCCGCTTGCGGGTCCAGCTTGTCCAGCTCTGCGACGGCATGGCGCAGGTATTCTTCTTCGGCTGCAATGGCTTCGCGGTCGGCAGCGGCCTGTTTCGCCGCCTTGCGTGCCGCAGCGAGGGCGGACCATGCCTGACGCACCTTGGCCCGCAGCGCAACCGTGCCCGCGAATTCATCCAGAATGGCGCGGTGGCCCTTTGGGTCAAGAAGCCCGCGGTCGTCATGCTGGCCGTGCAGCTCTACCAACGTCTCGGACAGCGCGCGCAGCACCTCGCCCGAACAGCGCCGATCGTTGACCCACGCCGTCTTGCGTCCGTCAGAGCCGTTGATCCGACGCAGGATCAGCTCGCTCCCACCCGGCAGTCCGGCCTCTTCCAGTACCGCATGGGCCGCGTGCCCCTCTGGCAGATCGAACCACGCTGTCACCTCGCCCTGAGACGCGCCCTGACGCACCAGATCAGCACGTCCACGCCAGCCCAGCACAAATCCCAGACTATCAAGCAGGATCGATTTGCCCGCGCCTGTTTCACCGGTCAGAACGTTCAAACCCGGCTGAAACGCAAGCTCCAGCCGGTCGATGATCAGCATATCCGAAATATCTAGGCCGCGTAGCATGGGTCACTATCCGTGAGGGCCGTAAAAAGGCGCGTGGTCAGATCCATTCGCCCTTGATCGTTTGGCGGTAAATCGCGGTCAGCCAGTTGTCCCCAAGGGACTTCATTTCAAGCCCTTGACCGGTCAACAACTTATAGCTGGCGGCGTACCACTCGGTCGACTGGTAGTTGTGGCCCAAAATGGCCCCGGCAGTCTGTGCTTCGTCGGTCAGGCCAAGCGAGAGATAGGCCTCGACCAAGCGATGCAGCGCTTCGGCTGTGTGGGTGGTGGTCTGGAAATCCTCGACGACAACGCGGAACCGGTTGATCGACGCGGTGTAATGCTCGCGGCGCAGATAATAGCGCCCGACTTCCATTTCCTTGCCCGCCAGATGGTCGAAGGCAAGATCGAACTTAAGCACCGCAGACCGCGCATATTCGCTGTCAGGGTAATCCTCTATCACGCGGCGCAACGCTTGCAGCGCCTGGAAAGTCAGGCCCTGATCGCGGCCGACTTCGTCGATCTGGTCATAATAGCTAAGCGCCAGCAGATAGCTGGCATAAGACGCGTCATCGTCATCGGGGAAGAAATCGATATAGCGCTGCGCGGCAGACCGGCTGCTGGGGTAGTCCTGATCCTGATGGAAGGCAAAAGCCTGCATGATCAGCGCGCGTTTGGCCCATTCGGAATAGGGATACAGGCGCTCGATTTCCGAGAAATACTCAGCGGCTTCGGCGGGGCGTTTGCGGTTTAGTTCGAATTCGCCGCGTTCAAAAATCTGTTCGGCCGAATAGGTTTCAAGCGGGATTTCCTGAGGGTTGAAGAAGCTGTTGGTCGTCCGACCCGTATCCTGAGCACCACCGCACGCGCCAAGAACGCCCGCCAAAAGCACCGCACCGACCACCCGCTTGCGCGACATCGTACCCGTCATGCGTTTCACCCTCGCTTTAAACTCTGCGTCACGTTTCACGATACGCCTTTGCCCGTGACTAGCACAAGGTTTCGCGCAACAAAACGACCATTCGGCAGTCCCCCGCAAGGGCAGCTGTCGACCGGCCAAATCGTAAACAAAGGATTACCCAAGCACCACCGGAGTTTCAACCGTCGTTAATGCCCTGCCCTTCGTCACCGCGATCACGATTTCAGGCAACGGCGGGAATTTCATCCCACTCAAGGCCAAAGCCCGGCAGACGCGACGCCATCTGTGCGTCGCATTCGACCATACGCACCGCGCCGGGGGTCGCGAACAGCGCGCGCAGCAGCGTGTTGGTCAGGCTGTGACCTGCGCGAACACCGGTATAGTGTCCAATAAGCGGCGCACCTGCCAGCGCCAGATCGCCCAAGGCATCCAGCATCTTGTGGCGTACAGGTTCGTCCGAATGGCGCAGACCGCCCGGGCTGAGGACTTGGTCGCCGTCAAATACGACCGCGTTCTCGCCGGCGTTGCCGCCCAAGGCCAGACCGTTGGCTTGCATCGCATCCACATCCGCCTGACGGCAGAAGGTACGGCTGTCGCAAAGTTCACGCGCGAAGCTGCCGTTGTTCATCACCAGCGACTTTTCCTGATGGCCGATGGCGGCGTCTGCAAAATCGATGACAAAGTCGATCTTCAGTGTGTCCGCAGGCGAGATGGTGGCCGATGCTTCGCCGTCGGTCACAGTGACGGTCTTGAGCACCTCAAATGCCCGTACAGGGGCCGCCAGCATGCGCACACCGCGCTGCATGATACCACGCACGAACGGCGCGGCAGACCCGTCAAGGATCGGCACTTCGGGGCCGTCGATCTCGATTAATGCGTTGTGGATACCGCAACCGGCCAGCGCCGCCATCAGGTGCTCAACAGTAGAGACCTGCAGGCCCGTCGCATTCTCAAGCTTGGTGCAAAGCGGCGAACGGTTCACCGCATCCCAACGCGCAGGGATCAAACGATCACCCACATCAACGTCGCTGCGTGAGAACCAGATACCGTGATGCACACCAGCAGGACGGATGGTCACAGTTGCGGGACGACCCGAATGAAGGCCGGTGCCGCTAAAGCTGATCGCTGTCTTGATGGTTGTCTGCACGGTTAATACTCACTGTCCAAAGATCATCTGTCTAAGTTGAACTCTGTCCTATCTGGGCCGTTCCGATTGCTCAATTCAATGATTACTACCGTCTGAAACATGACTGTCACAATTAAGGGGTAATATCCGCTCATTCACGGTAAGCGACTGATTTTAATATAAACTTAAGAAATCAGGCATGTCGCATGTCTGGCAAAGCGTGAAGACTGAGCTGCGGTTTTTTAACAAATATTACCGCAGTTGCTGCACCGCAGCATCCCTGAAGTTGTACCGCTAACGAAAAAGACCACCCCGAAGGGTGGCCTTTTAGACGCATACGAGGACGTCTTGCCGTTTCTTAGTTCGCCTGGCGACGCAGGAACGCGGGGATCTCGATCCGCTCTTGATCTTCGTCTTGCAGATCGCGCGGCTGTGGCGCGGCAGAGGACGCGCGGGTCTGGACCGGCGGCTGCTGGCGTGCGGGGCGCTGCTGCTGGGTTTCCGCCTCACCGTGGCCGGTCATGCGGTTGATCAACGAATTGATCCCGAAACGCTTTTCGCCCTGATCGGCCGCGGCAGGTTGCTGACGCTGCTGCTGGGGCTGTGCCTGAGGCTGGCGTTGCGGTTGTTGCTGCTGGGTTGGCGACGCTTTCTGAGCCGCCGCGCGCAGGCGGGCCAAAGCTTCGGGCGATGGGGTGCCCGGTGCAGACGCGCGTGGCGCGACAAATGCTTCTTGCTGTTGCGCGTCGACATTCACCTCTTCGTGGCGCGGCTGAAAAGACGCAACCTCGGGACGGTAAGCAGGGGGGGGAAGATCATCGGCGTTGGACGCGTTGTCTTCGTAGCGGTTGTCAGAGAAACCACCGTGCTGGGAAGACTGGTCTTCCTGGAACAACTGCTGCTGCGGCTCTTCTTCGTATTCCGCTTGGGCAGCAAGTGGTGCAGGCGTCTCGGTGGCTGGGGCTTGTTCAACCTCAAGGGTTCTGGCTGGCAACGGCTGCGACATCGAACGGCGTGGCACAGGCATTTCTGTGTTCACGTCAACCGCATCGATACCTGTCGCGACAACGCTCACGCGCATAACGCCACCCAGTTCAGTGTCGAGCGTGGACCCAACGATGATATTCGCGTCTGGGTCGACTTCTTCGCGGATACGGTTCGCCGCCTCGTCCAGTTCGAACAAGGTCAGGTCGTGGCCGCCGGTGATGTTGATCAGAACGCCCTTGGCACCGCGCAGGCTGATTTCGTCCAGCAGCGGGTTCGCGATGGCCTTTTCGGCAGCCTGGATGGCGCGATCTTCGCCCTCGGCCTCGCCGGTACCCATCATCGCCTTGCCCATTTCGTCCATCACAGCGCGAACGTCAGCAAAGTCGAGGTTGATCAGGCCGGGACGGACCATCAGGTCTGTAACGCCTTTGACGCCTTGATACAGCACGTCATCTGCAAGCGAGAATGCTTCGGTAAAGGTGGTTTTTTCATTCGCCAGACGGAACAGGTTCTGGTTGGGAATGATGATCAGTGTGTCGACAACTTTTTGCAGCGCCTCGATGCCGTCCTCGGCTTGACGCATCCGCTTGATGCCCTCGAACTGGAACGGTTTGGTCACGACGCCTACGGTCAGGACACCCAGCTCGCGTGCGGCTTGGGCGATAATTGGCGCAGCACCTGTCCCGGTGCCCCCGCCCATACCTGCCGTGATAAAGCACATGTGTGCGCCGGCCAGGTGATCTACAATCTGTTCAATGCTTTCTTCCGCAGCAGCAGCACCGACCGACGCCCGTGCGCCAGCACCCAGACCTTCGGTAACTTTGATGCCCAGCTGAACGCGGTTCTCCGCCTTGGCTTGCTGCAACGCTTGCGCGTCCGTGTTGGCAACCACGAAATCAACACCATCGAGTTCTTTTTCGATCATGTTGTTCACGGCGTTGCCGCCTGCCCCGCCAACACCAAACACTGTGATGCGGGGTTTCAGGTCGCCCTGTCCGGGCATTGAAAGATTGAGGGTCATGAGCCGTCCGCCTGTATTGTTTAGCTCGCTTACGGAGCATTTTTTGTGCAATTCCCCTTGTTGTATAGGGATAACGCCCTTGCGTCACCTAGAAAACACGATTTTGACACATTATATGGGCGTTTTTTTGCCGGTTTTCTCATGATTTCGACGCGCGCACCGCATCTGGGGGTTACCAGTTGTCGCGGAACCACTTGACAGCGCGCTTCAACGATCGGGCCGGATATCGGTCGGCAGGAATGTCGAAATCCCACCACTCGTCCTGCGGGTGCGCGGCGAATAACGCGAGCCCCACGGCAGAGGCAAAACCGGGCCCGGTTGCAGCCTGTGGCAGGCCGTGGACGCGCAACGGGCGGCCCAAACGGACCTGTTGGCCCAAGATCTTGCTGGCCAGCCCATCAAGGCCCGGAATTTGACTACCCCCACCCGTCAGCACGATCTGCTGGCTTGGTAGGTGATCAAATCCCGCGGCATCCAGACGGGCGCGGACCTCTTCGAGAATTTCTTCGACACGCGGGCGCATAATGCCGATCAGCTCTGCGCGGCTGACGGTACGGCGGTCGTGTTCATAGTCACCGGTATCCCCACCGATATCGATCATCTCGCGGTCATCCATGCCTGTCGCATGCACCCCACCATAGAACGTCTTGATCCGCTCGGCGTTGGCCGTCGGCACCTGCAATCCCATAGAGATATCAGAGGTAATGTGGTCGCCGCCCATACGGACGCTATCGGCATAAATCATGTGTTTGCGGATAAAGATCGACACAGAGGTCGATCCGCCGCCCAAATCGATGCAGGCCGCCCCCAGCTCTTGTTCGTCTTCGACCAGCGATGAAATCCCCGAGACATAGCCAGAGGACGCGATACCTGCCAATTCAAGGTCACAGCGTTTGATGCAATGGGCAAGGTGTTGAACCGCAGCGGCATCGACGGTCAGCATATGCATGTCGACCGACAGCGTATTGCCTAATTGTCCGCGCGGATCGGACAGACCCGACCGGTTATCCAGGGCAAAGTTCACGGGCTGCGCGTGCAGGACCTCGCGGCCTTCGCCGTATTCCGGGACATCGCAATTGGCCAGAACCTGCGCGACGTCCTGCTCGGATACGACTTGCCCTTCCAGTTCAAGCGTGGCGTCCAGACCATAGCTGCGCGGCTCGGCCCCCGAGAAACAGGCGATCACGTGATCCACGCGGATGTTCGCCATTTTCTGAGCAGCCTGCAGCGCGGTGCGCACGGCGCGTTCTGTTTCCTGCATGGCGCAAATTTCGCCAAAGCGGACCCCGCGCGACCGTGTGGTTGCAGCGCCGATCACACGAAAGCCCGACTGCCCCGCAAGCGACCCGATTTCACCCTCTTCGGACATGCGGCCCGTGCCGTCAAAACGCAAGACAAGGCAGGCAATCTTAGAGCTGCCCACATCCAGAATAGCCACCACGCCGCGTTGCATCGCAAGCTTACGCATGTGGCGCATGGATCGCTGACTATCGTATAGGTCCATCATGTTTTCACTGTCCCGAAATCTGCCTGATGCGCCACAATTCTTGTGTGGCTTCTTTGTTCATTTGCACGGTGGGCCGCTGCGCCAACCGCATATCTACCCGCGCCACATCGCGGCTTAGCACCTCTTCCGCGCCTTCCAGCGCGATCACCCGCTCCAGCGCCTGAACGGCCTGTGTTTCGGGCAGCAAGATACGCTGCTCACGGTCAAGAACGACGTCCCAACGACGTTCTCCCATGCGCACCAACCCCCGCAGCCGCTCCCCCAACGGAGCCGCCGTGCGGATCAATTCAAGCGCTTCGCCCACGCGTATGTTCGCAGCTTCACCCACGACCAGCGGAAGGTCCGTACGCTCGCCACGTGCCGCGATCTGCCCGATGGTGCTGCCCTCGGCGTCGATCAGCGACAGCCCGTCCTGACTGCGCCAAACAGCGACCGGCACCCGCGGCTGCACCGATACTTGCAATACACCGCCCGGCTTGACCCGAAGCGACGCCTGTTTGACGCCGGGAAGATTGGTGATCGCGTCGCGCAGCGCTGGAAGATCCAGATCGAACGAGCTGGTCGGAAATTCAACAGGCACCGTGGCGCGGACATCGGCGGCCAAGGTCCCTTCTACGCCGTCGATCGCCATCAGCTTGACCATGAATTCGGGCCGCTGCTGGATGCTGGTGCGCGCGTTTGCGTAGATATCGAACAGCTGTCCGCGCCGTGCTTCGTCCGCGAGGTAAATTGTCCCCGCCGTCATCGCCAGACAAAACGGCACCCCGACGCGCAACCCGAACCGGAAGGTCGGCGTCAGCATAAGGCGCTGCATCCGCCATGCCCAACGTGATGGCGCTGGATCAGTCTTGCCCAGCTTGGCGGGTTTAACGCGTTTGATCAACGATTGCATGACGCGTCCTCGATCATCCAGGCGCACAGCTCGCCGAAGGAAATACCCACTGACTGTGCCTGTTCTGGCGACAGCGACGTGGGGGTCATGCCAGGTTGTGTGTTGGTCTCGAGCAGGAAAAGACCCGCAGCGCCCTTGCTTTCATCCCAGCGGAAATCTGTGCGGCTGACGCCACGACACCCAAGCGCGTTATGCGCGCGCAGGGCGTAATCCATGCAAAGTTCGAAAATCTCGTGCGGGATGTCGGCCGGCACCACATGGGTTGATCCGCCGGCTTTGTATTTCGCGTCGTAATCATACCAGCCCGTGGTCTGGATATCGGTCACGGTGAGCGCCCGCTGCCCCATCACAGTGGTGGTCAGCTCGCGACCAGCGACAAATTTCTCGACCATCACCTCGGCGGGCATGGCGTCGTCCAACTGCGGCGGGCCGTTGTTTTCGACCTCGACCAGATAAACGCCAACGGACGAGCCTTCGTTGTTCGGCTTCACGACGTAGGGCGGATCCATCACATGCGACCCGCGCACAGTAGAGGCCGGAACGATCACGCTTTCAACAACGGGCAGGCCTGCGGCACGGAAAACTTCCTTGCTGCGCTGCTTGTCCATCGCCAGTGCAGAGGCCAGCACGCCGGAGTGCGTGTAAGGCAGCCCCATCCATTCAAGGATCCCCTGAACGCAACCATCTTCGCCCCAGCGACCATGCAGGCAGTTCAGAACCACATCAGGCTTGGCTGTAACCAAGTCAGCACAAAGATCGGGGCCGCAATCGACCTCGATGACTTCGAAATTCCGGTCCCGCAAAGCCGCTGCGCACGCGCGCCCTGTTGAAAGAGACACCTCGCGCTCAGCGGAGGGGCCACCCAACAATACTGCAACTCTCGGGGGTGTCCTGCTCGACAATCCCACTCAATCTGCCTTTTTAAATGGGCCTGTTGCGACCCTTATTTATTCTGTGTCGGGTCACTTACGGACCCTGTATCATGACGCTCGAACGATTATTTTTCGCCGATCCGCATAATTTCCCACTCTAGCGTAATCCCGCTGGAATCGTAAACCTTTTTTCGCACCAACTCGCCTAATGCCTCAAGGTCGGCCGCCGTCGCGGACCCGGTATTGATCAGGAAGTTGGGATGTTTCGGGCTCATCTGCGCACCGCCCAAGGTGGCACCGCGCAACCCGGCATCGTCAATGACCTTCCACGCCTTCAGATCGTGGCGATCGTCGGCCTGCCCCGTGCTGGAAAATCCTGCCGGATTGCGAAACGTCGACCCTGCGCTGCGGTCCTTGGTGGGTTGTGTTTCGTCGCGTTTGCGCAGCTGCTCTTCCATCCGCGCATGCAGCGCATCGGCATCGCCTTGGGGCGGCGCAAACGTGGCCGAGGTGATGACACACCCGTCCGGCAGCGCGGACTGGCGATAGGCGAATTTCATGTCATCAGGCCCAAGCGTGACATGTTCGCCCTCACAGGTGATCGCCTCTGCGCTGATGAAATAATCAGCGGTATAGGTGCCGTAGCAACCCGCGTTCATCCGCACCGCGCCGCCGATGCTACCTGGTATTGTGCGCAGAAACGTTAGATCAAGCCCCGCGTCCGCCGCCTTGCGCGCCACATGGGCGTCGAGCGCGGCTGCGCCCGCGGTGACGTTACCATCCTGGCAGCTGATGGCATTAAACCCGCGCCCCAACCGGATCACCACAGCGCGCAAGCCGCCGTCGCGCACGATCACATTCGACCCGACGCCCATTGGCATGACAACCACATCGCGCGGCAACGCCTTCAGGAACGCCGCCAGATCATCCGCATCCGCAGGCTGGTAGAAATAATCGGCAGGGCCGCCCACACGCAGCCACGTCAGATCAGCCAAGGGACGGTTTTGCGTCAGCTTGCCGCGCATATCGGGAAAGGAAATATCTGTCATGGGCTTCGCGTAGCTCTCTTTGGCGGGGAGGTCAATTTTCCACACGTCTCAAAGACAGGTGGACCGCAAGCGCGTTAATCGGGGCGGTTTGCACGCAGGGTGCGGGTAAGGCGACCGGCCACCCAGCCGACAAGGAACGCACAGAACGCATATCCTGTGGCCGCGGCTTGGGCCATGAACACCGGTCGCTCGAACGGTTTCGCGCCTAAGCCCCAGATCATCCACGCCCAGTTCAACGCCAATCCGGTCAGCAAGACCAGCACAAAGCCACCATAGCGCCGCGCCAGCCCACACCAACCAGAGGCCAGCATCCACGCAACGAGAATGCCGATAAGAATGACCAACGTCAGATTCATTCTGCCGCATCCCTAACTGCAGCACCGCGCAGCCAGCGCATCAAATAGATCACGGGCCAGCGCAGCACCGAACAGCCGCCCGCAAACACCAGCATCCCGACCCAAGGGCCATGCTGCATGGTGACATAGCCCAGTACGGGAATTCCCACGGCAATCAACACATAGGCGCTGCGCCAGTGCTGGTCAGAACTGGGTGTCATCGCCAACACATTCGCAACGACGGCCCAGAAACAGGCAAGAACCAGTGATGTACTCATTTGGGTACCTCGGGGTTTTGTCCGCGCAGCTTGGCCAGCAAAAAGCGCAAGGGATTGCGGAACATGGACACAAAGGCAGCAAGTGCGAGCAAGGTGAACAGCCAGCCCTCCTGAAGACCGATCAAGACGATCAGCACAGGTGCGGCGATCAGCAGTAAGATACCGGGAATATATTGAAGACGCATCGGCAGCGTCGCCACCGTGGCCGAGCAAAAGACCCACAGGATGCAAGCCCAAATCAAGGTCATGACCGGCCCCCATATACAGGGGTCGGTTCCATTTACACGGCTTCCTTCTTTAGCGCAGCCAGCGCGTCGGGCAAGGCGTTGGCCCATGTGCTTATGGTGCCCGCCCCGAGGCAAACAACCATATCCCCCGGACCTGCCTTCTCGCGCACAAGCCGCGCCAGATCTTCCTCGCTTTGGACGGCGCGGGCATCGCGGTGGCCGTGACGGATCAGCCCTGCAACCAGATCGTCGCGCCCTGCCCCTTCGATGGGGTCTTCGCCCGCGGCATAGACCTCGGCGATGCCAACCACATCGGCATCGTTAAAGCAGGCACAGAACTCTTCAAAGTGATGGTGCAGGCGGCTGTAGCGGTGTGGCTGGTGCACGGCGATGACGCGCCCTTCGGTGGCCTGACGCGCAGCCTTGAGCACAGCGGTGATTTCAACCGGGTGGTGACCGTAGTCATCGATAATTGTCACACCGTCGACTTCGCCCACTTTGGTAAAGCGCCGGTTCACACCGCCAAAGCCCGCCAGTGCGGCCCGGATTTCTTCGGCTTTCATGCCAAGGTGTCTGGACACAGCAACCGCCGCCATTGCGTTCGAAACGTTATGATCCCCCGGCATGGGCAAGCTACAATCCTTGATTGTGATCCCTTCGGCCTGAAATACGATATCGAAATGCGCCACGCCCGCCTTGTAGTGCAGGTTGATCGCGCGCACATCGGCTTGCGTGTTAAAGCCATAGGTCATCACGCGGCGGTCGGTGATCTTACCCACCAGCGCTTGCACTTCGGGGTGGTCAATGCAGCAGACAGCCAGCCCGTAGAACGGAATGTTTGATACGAAGTCCAGAAACCCTTTGCGCAGGGTATCAAAGTCGCCCCAATGCTCCATATGTTCGGGGTCGATGTTGGTCACGATCGCAATGGTCGCCGGCAGACGGTTAAAGGTGCCGTCGGATTCATCCGCTTCGACCACCATCCATTCGCCCTGCCCCATACGTGCATTCGAGCCATAGGCGTGGATGATCCCGCCATTCACGACAGTCGGGTCGATGCCACCTTTGACCAGCAGTTCGGCCACCATCGTTGTCGTGGTTGTCTTGCCGTGGGTTCCGGCAACGGCGATGTTGGATTTCAAGCGCATCAGCTCTGCCAGCATCTCTGCGCGGCGCACGATCGGCAGCCCTGCCACCCGTGCCGCATCAAGTTCGGGGTTGCCCGGTTTGATCGCGGAAGAGATCACGATAACCGCGGCCCCTTCGATGTTCGCGGCCTGCTGCCCTTCAAAAACAGTCGCGCCAAGATCCACCAGACGGTCTGTGATCTTGGTCGACTTCAGATCAGACCCCTGCACGCGATAGCCGTGGTTCAACAACACTTCGGCAATGCCTGACATGCCGATACCGCCGATGCCTACGAAATGGATCGGGCCCACATCAGTCGGAAGCTTCGTGGCTGCGTTCATCGTTTCTTTCCTTCGGTTGCCAGGGCTTCCACCATCTGGGCGAGTTCTTCTGCGGCGTCTGGTTTGGCGACAGATAGTGCTGCGCGTGACATCTGCAACGCACCATCGGCGTGGGTCAGCACCATTTCAATTTGGGCGCGCAGGCTGTCGGGGTTTGCCATGTTTTCTGGCACCATGATCGCGGCACCGGCGTCGACAAGCCCGCGGGCATTCGCGGATTGGTGATCGCCTGTGGCAGCCGCATAGGGGATCAGGATTGAGGGCCGCCCGATAATAGAGATATCGGCGACGCTGGACGCGCCCGCGCGGCTGATCACCAGCTGGGCTTCGGACATGCGGCGCGGCACATCGTGGAAAAACGGCTGCACATCTGCGTTGATACCGTTTTCGGCATAGAAAGCCGCGACGCGTTCACCGTCTTCGTCGCGTGCCTGATGGCTCACGCGGATATTGCGCAACAGATCCAGCGGCAGATCGGCGATGGCGGGGGGGATGACCTCGCTGAGGATCCGCGCGCCCTGGCTGCCGCCCATCACCAACAGCTCCATCGGATAATCACCGGGCGCGATATAACCGGCACCGGCCCGTTCCAGCACAGAAGCACGCACCGGATTGCCAGTATGCTGTGCGCTTACCCCGTCGGGGAGCGTGGTCGGCCATGTCCCGCACGCCACCGCATCGACGCGTTTGGCGAACAGATTATTGACGCGCCCCAAGACGCCGTTTTGTTCATGGATCATGCGTGGTTTGCGCAGCACCCATGCCGCGGCCAGCGCGGGGATCGACGGATAGCCGCCAAAGCCGACAACCACATCGGGTTTATCGCGCAGCATCCCAAAGACGCCGCCAATCACACCGCCCATAATTCGAAACGGAGCCATCGCCTTCGCCATGAGCCCACCGCGCGCGAAAGTTGCGCTGCTGACCTGCTGGATCTCGACCGCGTCGGGAAAGCCGCTTGTGTAGCGCGCACCGCGCGCGTCCGTCGACAGCTTTACCCGCCAGCCGCGGGCAAGCATGACTTCGGCCAGCGCCTGCGCGGGGAACATATGCCCGCCCGTGCCGCCCGCCGCGATCACCAGCAGCGGGGCGCTCATCGGGCGCGACCTCGTCCAAGCAGGTCAGAAATCTGCCCCTGCGGCCGCGACCGTGTAAATGCCAGCAACATGCCCACGGCGATACCCGACGCAATCACCGACGACCCGCCATAGCTGACAAACGGCAATGTCATGCCCTTGGCCGGCAGCAGCCGCACGGCAACGCCCATATTGATCATCGCCTGCACGCCGAACATACACGCAAGACCGGTGCCCGCCAGACGCACGAAGGGATCCCGCTCACGCACCAGACGCAGCAGCGACCGCACAACGATCACGGCATAAAGCGCGATAACGCACATCACGAGGATCAGCCCGTATTCTTCGGCCGCAACGGCAATGATAAAATCGGTATGCGCATCGGGCAGCGACCATTTCACCTGCCCCTCGCCCACACCAACACCGAACAAACCGCCTTCGCGGATCGCATCAGTGGCATAGCCAAGCTGCGTGCGCGGGTCGATATCGGGCGACAAGAAGCCGTCAATCCGGCGGGCAAAGTGTTCTGAATTGGAATAGGCAAAAGTGCCCGCCAGTACGACGAGGCCGGCCATACCGACCAACAGCACCAAAGGGGCACCTGCCACAAAATACATCACGCCCCAGCCGAACAGCACCAGACACGCCTGCCCAAAGTCGGGCTGTAGCGCCAGCATCAACACAATAGAAATACACAAGGCAAAGGACCACGTCTTGCCCGGGGGGCCGTTGATCTCAAGTGACGCCGCCATCATCCACGCCGCTACGACCACAAAGCCGGGCTTGAGGAATTCTGATGGCTGGAAGGATGCAAAACCCATCGAATACCAGCGCACAGCACCCTTGCCGAAATCCGTTCCAAAGAACGGCAGCAGGGCCAGCGCGACAAAGGAAAGAAGAAAGCCGACGATCGCCAAGCGACGGACCATAATCGGTGTCATCATTGACGTCAGCACCATCGCGATCACAGCCAGTACACCAAAGACGGCCTGCCGCTGTACATAATGGAACGAGTCAAACCCGTTTTTCGCGGCCAAGGGCGGCGACGCGGCCAGCCCTAGCAACATGCCCACGGCAAACAACAGGAGGATGCAAGACATCGCCCATTTGTCGATCGTACGCCACCATTTTGGAAGAATCGGTTCGCCATCCCGAACGGGAACCGCACCATAGACCATTTCTGTCATGGGACCTGCCTTACACTGCCTCGTTCCGCCCCTTTTCGGGGTCTAACTTGCAGTGTAGCGCGAAAGGTCACGCGGGGCTAGTCTGTTTTAACCAGCCCCGCGCAAAGCTGCCTATGCCCCCGCGTGTGTGCCGCGGATCGGATAGTCGTTGTCACGCACGAACTTGATACCTTTCAGCAGCCCTTGCAGATCGGGCCTCGCGAAAGGCGCGTTCGAGATGTCGACAATCTGGATGTTCCCCTCGGCGTTGACGACAAAGACACCCGGCTCGGCGAAGGGTTGGTCAGTTTCTTGCGGGCTGCGTGGGTCAGAAATATACAGCCCCAGATCCTGCATCTGCGCGATGCTCAAATCATAGCCCACAGTCAGGGACAGGTCTTGCTCTTGCGCCATCTCGCGCGCTTTGTCTTTCGGGTCGCCCGACACGGCCACGACGTCTACCCCGGCCTTGTTAAAGTCCGCGACCAACCCATCCAGCGTCTTCAGATAGGTTTTGCAAATCGGGCAGTGCAGCCCGCGGTATACAACCACCAACTGCCAGTCAAATTCACCCCGCGGGGTGCCAAGGGTCAGCATCCCGCCCTGCAGCTCGGCGACGGTCAGTTTCGGAAATGCGTTGCCTGCGTCTAGTACGTTCATCGGGTCTCTCCTATAATTGCTTCGTTATCGGAGGTAATCCTCATCCGCGTGATTGCCACCCCGCTCACATCCACTTGACCGACCTGCCCCGCTCAGGCAAAGGCGGGACCATGCAATATAATACGGTAATTTTAGGCGCAGGGGCCGCAGGCATGATGTGCGCGGCCCACGCGGGCGGATCGGTGTTGGTCGTGGACCATGCCAAAGCACCGGGCGAGAAAATCCGCATCTCGGGCGGCGGGCGCTGTAACTTTACCAACATGCACTGCACGCCCCAAGCCTTCATCTGCGCCAATCCCCATTTCGCCAAATCAGCTCTTGCCCGCTATACCCAGTGGGATTTCATCGAACTGGTCGACGCGCATGGCATCGCGTGGCACGAGAAAACCCTCGGACAGCTGTTCTGCGACACCTCCGCCAAAGAGATCGTCGCCATGCTGCGCGGATTGATGCAAAAATCTGGTGTGGATTTGCGGTTGCTCAGCACCCTGACCGATATCGCCGCGACGGATGCCGGTTACGGCATGACCTTGCACACGCCCGACGGCACAACGCCGATCACCGCACGCAATCTTGTCGTTGCTTCAGGCGGGAAATCCATTCCCAAGATGGGCGCGACCGGCCGCGCCTACGAGATCGCGGCGCAGATGGGCATCCCCGTCACCGACACCCGCGCAGGGCTGGTTCCCTTTACTTTCACCGACGCACGCTTCGCCCCGATATCCGGCACAGCAACGCCTGCGCGTGTGACCGCCCAAGGCCCCGCCTTTGACGAAGCCTTGCTTTTTACCCACCGCGGCCTTTCCGGCCCCGCGATCCTTCAAGCCTCCAGCTACTGGACCGAAGGCGCACCGATCACGGTAAATCTGCTGCCTGACAACGATCTGTTGGGCAAGCTGCGCGCGCAACGCCAAAGCTATGGCCGCCGCAACTTCACGACCGAACTGGCCCACCACCTGCCCGCGCGGCTGGTCGATCATCTTGCGGGCATCATGGATCTGGGCGGCAACCTCGCCGATTGGTCGGACGCAAAGCTCACCGCGTTGATCGACGCGCTGTCGAACTGGACGATGACCCCTTCGGGCACCGAAGGCTACCGGACAGCCGAAGTCACCCTTGGCGGGATCGACACCGACGCGCTGTCCTCCAAAACGATGGAGACCAAGGCCCGCACCGGTCTCTATTTTATCGGCGAGGCCGTGGATGTTACCGGTTGGCTAGGCGGCTATAACTTCCAGTGGGCATGGTCCTCGGCGATGGCGTGCGCCGCCCATATCGCAACGAAATAACCAGTTCCAAATGGCCTTAAATCCCGGGGGAGCAGCCAAAGGCTGCGGGGGCAGCGCCCCTTGCCCGCGTTAAATGTCGAACGTGTCGAAGCCTAGAAGCGCACCTTCCGCTTCGAGCCCACCTTGATTTTGGTCGCACGTGGCGACTTTGCAAGGGCAGCAACGGTTGCAATGTCGAGACCGGCCCATAACCGATCTTGGCCGCAGTACTTGACGGCGCGCAGCGATTTTCGCATTGCTGACGTTCTGGCATCGCGCAGCATTTCGGTAGCCAAAGCATCGACCAGTGGACAATCCGGATTGATGCTGTTGCGGCATTGATCGTCATGAGGCCTTAGGTTACTTTCCCGCAGAGGACATTCCCGACATGCGCGTTGTCTCACTTTTAGTCCCATTTCTCGTTGCAAATGGGGTTCAATCTACCATTGATCGCAGTGTGACTTGAACTCTTCCACCCCTCATATAATGACGAAATCTCACATGAACACGATCAAAATAAAATCACTTCTGTTCGACGGATTTTTCGCCGGCTGGACCACCTTATTCTCCTTGGGAGTGCTGGCCTTTTGGCTGCTTGGGTCGCCGCGAAAAGCAATCAGGGCTGCAACCCGTCTTTGGGTGCGCGGGGTTTTGTTCGGGCTTAGGCATATCGTCGGGCTGCGTTACGTCGAGAAAGGTCGCGACCTGATTCCGGCTGAACCCTGTCTCATTATCTGCAATCACGAATCCACTTGGGAAACGCTCGCGGCTCTGGTTCTTTTCCCCGACGTCGCAATTGTCGCTAAACAGGAACTGCTGCGAATTCCGATAATCGGCTGGTATCTCCGTAAATCACCGATGATCGTCATCGATCGGGAGAGCGGCTCCAAGGCACTAAAGGCTATGCTCAACCAAAGTCGTGAAGCACTTGCCGCTGGCCGATCGGTTCTCGTTTTTCCGCAAGGGACACGTATGGACGAGAGTGAACCAATCAGGTTCAAGCGGGGGGTCGAGCTGATGTATTCAAAGCTGGGGGTACCCGTGCTACCCGTCTTGGTGAACGCGGGCAAATTCTGGGGTGCCAGCGGATCAAGCAAGCGTGGGGGGGCAATCACGGTCTCGTATCTACCACCGATCCCACCTGGGATGTCGTCCGAACTGTTCGTCCGAAAGGCCGAAACGCAGATGGAGGCGGAGCGATCAACGTTGCCCTAATCTGCCGTATCAGATGGTGTATTCTATGAAGTAGGGGTACTGTCCTGAAAAGTTGCGTCAGCACTTCAGCCCCAAGGGCATCGACCCGCAATGCCCTTGAGATACAATCAATCGGAAAGAGCACCGCATCGCAACGCCATTTTCCCTGAAACGGGTTTCCGCTTTCTGTCGACATCTGAACTCGAGTTTCTGGTTCGTGCCCGTCATGATGTGCGCGGTTGCGATCGGGCTGTCATTCCTGCTGATCGAGCTTAATACCATGCCATTTCAGCGTTAGCCCGCTACGGGGTCTACGACGTAGATGTGGTTACGCGATTGGTAGACATAACGGGCAAGTTGAGCCTATCCCTCCCCCCCCAAAGGTCTTTCCAAACGCAGCGGAATCTATGCGTCCGCAGCGCACGACAGGAAAGTCCGCCAAACTGACCTCCAGCGCAGAAGGCTCCCGAGGATTTCTTCTGGAGCCTTGGCCGAACCTAACGTTTGGGGTAGTCCCGAAAACTGGACAATGACCTAAGCTTGGATTTGCTGTCTGCTGATCTTCACCACGAAGGGGATCGAAGATGTCGAAACCAAAGCAGCATGCCCCTGAGTTCAAGGCGAAGGTGGCGCTGAAATCCTAAACGATCCTGACCGGATTACCCCCCGGATTGTGGCTACTCTCTTCCGGGAACTGCTTGAGAAAACGAAAGTAGAAAATGCGCGGAAAATCGCTTCTTATGCGCTCTGCCCTCCGATCTCGCCAACAGCTACCAGCCCTTAACCTGACCAACTCGCCATCTTGATGCCAGCAAGGGCGCAGTAATTTCTGCGTTCTTCTGCGTTGGCGGATCAATACTTGCCTGAGACTCCACTATTGCCAGCACTCAGGGCTAATCGCTCCACGGCATCGCGCCCTCATGGAGGCTACGGCCAAACACGTTCTCTCGATGCCAACGCAGGTTTTCCGGGTGAGGCGCGTTTCGCGGGTCTTCGGGCCTTACCAGCTTGCCGTCCGGTGCCAGGAGTCGCCCGACGACATCCCCAGGAACCTTGTTATGCGACACAAGGATCGTCTCGCAGTCGTCAGCGACCGAGATCAGACCCCGGTCAAACATCCAGTGCAATGTTCCCGACAGCGCGAGCCCGTTGCGCACCGAGTCGCTTCCTTGGCTCTCAACAGGCCGAATGTGCGCCGCCTGCACCTCCGGACGCCCGCCACCATTGCGTAACATCAAGCCCGACATCGCACAGCGGTAGCCATAGGCAGCGCGCACATTCCGCCGGAACGCAACCTCCCGATAAGGCCGGCGCGTCAGCCGCTCCAATACGGGTCGCTCAAAGGGCTCGGCTCCCTCGCCAAGCTCAGCCAACTGCGGATCGTAGCGCGTCGCCTCGATGCGCTCTAGGTCCTGCGGTAGGCCGAGGTTAATGATATGCGCAAAGTCTGCCTCCGGCAGACGCCTCACGGCCAGCTGTGCGGCACCCCTCTTTTCGGCGAGCCATCCGGCTGTGTCATGGACGTCTCTAGTGGCCGCCCATTCAAAAGCCGCGGCACTTCGCGGTCGAAGGGAAGGAATCTCCTGGACTCAATCAGCGCGAGGAACCGCCCGTCTACGCCCGGCTTTGCGATCACCTGTTCGATCTTGGCCACAGCGAAGTAGCCGCGCGGCCCAGACTTGACCGGCTCGAAATATACGACCCAGTCGCCGACAGCCTCCTCAACCGCCTTAAGATAGCGGCGTGGAAATTCGTAGACGACGTCCGGCTCGTCCTCGTAGATCGAGTCGGCTTTATGAAAGAGAACAAGTTTAACCATGCGCCCAGGAAAGCGTTAACTGATCCAGAGGCAAGCATTTCCTGCATGGTAGGGGCCTTCGTAGCGTGGAGCACGCTATTGAGCGTGCACCATCGGGTTGCTATGGATCAGATCGGGCATAAACACTGCGATGAACGGCCGGGCAGCCCCCCCCGCCTCCCCTCAAAGGCGCTGCTACCCGTTCGCTAGATGCTTTTGCACCTGCGCGACAAAGTCCTCTCCGCGTCGTTCGAAACTGTCGTATTGATCAAAGCTCGCCGCCGCCGGGGCCAGCAACACGACGTCCCCCGCCTCTGCCTCTTCGACAGCGCGCGCGACTGCGACCTCCATCGTGCCGCAGACCTCTGCCTCTACGCCCAGCTTCATGGCGAATTGCGCCGCCTCGCGCCCGATGACATAGGCTTTGCGGACGGTCTCAATGGGCTCTGACAAGCTGCCCAAGCCCCCCTCTTTCTCCAGCCCACCGCAAATCCAACGGATATTCTGGAACGCCGCCAGCGCCTTGACGGCGCTGTCCACATTGGTGGCCTTGCTGTCGTTGACAAAGCGAACACCACCCGCCTCGCCCACGGTCTGGCTGCGATGCGGCAGGCCGCCAAACGAATGGAACGCCGCCTCGATAATCTTGGGCGCGAACCCCAGCGTGCGGCAGGCGGCATATGCGGCGCAGGCGTTTTGATGGTTATGCGCGCCGGGCAGTCCGGTTACTCCGCGCAGATCGATCGACGCCACTTGTTTGCCATTGCGATATTCCGACAAGAACCCCTTGCGCGCAAAGACCTGCCAGCCAAGCCCGGTGAGCTTGCGATCAACCGAAACGCGGATCACCCTGTCGTCGGCGGCCCCTTCGCTCAGCTGCCCCGCAAGAAAACGCCCTTCGGGTTCGTCCACACCGATGACGGCGCGGTCCGGCCCCCCTTCGGCAAACAGCCGGCGTTTGGCCGCGAAATAGCCGCCCATACCGGCGTGCCGGTCCAGATGATCCGGGCTAAGGTTCGTGAACACAGCGACATCCGGGGTCAGGTTGCGCGCCAGATCGGTCTGGTAGCTCGACAATTCCAACACCACGACCTCGCCATCAATCGCGGGCTCGATGTCCAGCACGCCGCGTCCGATGTTACCAGCCAACTGGGTCGGTCGCCCTGCATGCTTAAGGATGTGATGCACCAACGCCGATGTGGTTGATTTTCCGTTCGATCCGGTGATCGCGATGATCTTGGGCACGACGTCAAAGTTGTCCCAAGCAAACGTCGCAAAGCTTTGAAAAAACAGCCCGATATCATTGTCGACCGCGACGCCGGCCTCTTGTGCGGCCACGATGACGGGATTGGGCGCGGGGTACAGATGCGGGATACCGGGCGAAACGATCAACCGCGCGATATCGTCAAAGGCACCCGATTGGCCAAGATCAACGCAATCGAACCCTTCTGCCTGAGCCGCGCCACGCGCTGCGGGGTTATCGTCCCAACAGACCGGCACCGCGCCCCCTGCCGCCAGCGCGCGGGCCGCAGACAAGCCCGACCGCCCGAGCCCCAGAATGGCGACCTTTGCGCCGGTCAAACCTTGAACTGGTATCATGCCTGCTCTCCTGTTAGCGATGACCCTGAAACGTTCGGAGCCCTTAATGCCCCATCTGCCAGAGATTTTAGCCCAGCTCAACGCTGACATGCGCGCCACGGATGACTGGGGTGATGTGGCAGCCTATATCCCGCAGCTGGCCTCTGTCGATCCCGCGCAATTTGCGATCGTTGTGACCACGGCGGATGGCGAAGTATTTACCGCCGGTGACGTGGACACGCCGTTCTCGGTGCAATCCATCACCAAGATTTTCACCCTCGCCATCGCCCTTGGTAGATCCGGCGACCAATTGTGGAAACGCGTGGGCCGCGAACCCTCGGGACTGGCGTTCAACTCTATCGTGCAGCTCGAAGCGGAACAGGGCCGCCCCCGCAATCCCTTCATCAACGCTGGCGCGATTGTCACCACAGACGAAGTGCTGACGGGGCGCGAACCGCGTGAAACTCTGGCCGAGATCCTGCAGTTCGTGCGCGCAGCCGCGAGCGACGATAACATCCACATCAATGAAAAAGTCGCGGCATCAGAAACTGCTCACGGCCACCGCAACTTTGCGCTGGCGCATTTTCTGGCGTCCTGTGGCAATCTGAACAATCCACCTGAAAAGACGCTCGGCACCTATTTCCACCACTGCGCGATCGATATGTCAGCGCGGCAACTGGCGATGGCCGGACGGTTCTTGATTGAAACCGACAAGCTGCCGCGCATGATCCTGCCGCCACGCATCCGGCGGCTGAACGCGCTGATGCTGACCTGTGGGCACTATGACGGGTCGGGCGACTTTGCCTACCGAGTGGGGCTTCCGGCGAAGTCGGGCGTGGGCGGCGGCATCCTTGCCATTGTCCCCGGCCGCGCCAGCATCGCGGTCTGGTCGCCGGGCCTCAACCGCTATGGCAATTCGAAAAAAGGCACCCAAGCCATGGCGCGGCTCGCCCGCGAAATGGGCTGGTCGATCTTCTAACCCCGCCCCGCTTCATTTTGACAAATAAACTCCGGGGGAAGCGGCCAAGGGCCGCAGGGGGCTGGTCCCCCTTCCTCCAAAAGCAAAACGCGCCACATTCCTGCAGCGCGCCTTCCTGTTTTCATCAATTCCGATACCGGCTTAGCGAACCTTGAGCGTCGCCAGACCGATCATCGCCAGGATCAACGAAATGATCCAAAAGCGGATGACGATCTGCGGCTCGGCCCAGCCCTTTTTCTCGTAGTGGTGATGGATCGGTGCCATCAAGAACACGCGTTTGCCAGTGCGTTTAAAGTACAGCACCTGAATGATCACCGACAGGGCTTCGACCACGAACAGACCACCGACAATAGCCAGTACCAGTTCGTGTTTCGTGGCGACCGCGATGGCCCCTAAAGCGCCGCCAAGGGCCAATGATCCGGTGTCGCCCATAAAAACAGCAGCGGGCGGAGCGTTGTACCACAAGAACCCCAGACCACCGCCAAAGATTCCGGCGGTGAACACCAATATCTCGCCTGTGCCCGGCACATAGTGCACGTCCAGATACTCGGTGAAATCGACGCGGCCCACGGCATAGGCGATCACGCCAAGCGCACCGGCTGCAATCATCACCGGCATGATCGCCAGCCCGTCAAGCCCGTCCGTCAGGTTCACGGCATTCGCCGCGCCTACGATCACAATGATCGAGAAGGGCACGAAAAGATAACCAAGGTTGATCAGCGTGTTTTTGAATACGGGAAGGGCCAGCTGGTTCTGCAGCTCTTCGGGGTGGAACTGCGCCGCCCAATAGGCCGCACTGCCCGCGATGATAAAGCCCAGCAACAGGCGCATCCGGCTCGAAACACCTGCGGTCGTTTGCTTGCTGACCTTGGCGTAATCATCCGCAAAACCGATCGCGGCAAAGCCAATTGTGACCAGCAGCACCATCCAGACGAACGGGTTGTCCAGCCGCGCCCAAAGCAGCGTCGAGGTCAGCAACGCGCCGACAATCAGCAATCCGCCCATGGTCGGCGTGCCCGCCTTGACGAAATGCCCTTCTGGGCCGTCATCACGGATCGGCTGCCCTTTGCCCTGCCGTTTGCGCAGCACCGCGATCAGCGGTTTTCCAAACAGAAAGCCGAAAATCAGCGCTGTCAAAAAGGCCCCACCGGCACGGAAGGTGATGTAGCGGAAAAGGTTAAAGAAATCGCCGCCATCTGACAGGAGGGTCAACCAATAGAGCATCGTACGCGTCCTAACTCAAAATCTAGTGGGCTCAGCCCCGTCGTTCATTCGGGACCGGATGGCCCATTTTGCGGATCGCGTCAACGATCAGCCCTAGTTTCATGGACAAGGACCCTTTGGCGAGCACAACATCGCCACTGTCCAGATGCCCCGACAGCCCCGGCAACAGCTCGGCTGCGGTTTCGGCCCATTCCCCGCGTTGATGCGCGGGCAGCAGATCATACAAGGACTTCATCAGCGGACCGACGCAGTGAACCACATCCAGTGTTTTAGTCGCCTCCAGATGCGCCAAACCGGCATGCAGCGCGATCTCGTCGGGGCCGAGTTCTTTCATGTCACCCAGATAGGCAATACGCCTGCCCTTGCTGACCCGCCCGATGTCATGGGTCACGTCGGCAGCGGCCAGCACCTCGAGAGCCGCGGCCATCGAGGTGGGGTTCGCGTTATAGCTATCGTCGATGAGGTTCAGCGTCAGATGGGTGTCCACAATATCCAGTTGGATCACTTCGCGCACGCCGCGGCCTTTATACGGGGTCCAACGTCCCAGCGACGCGGCAGCAAGGGCCAGATCAGCCCCCATCGCCTGCGCGGAGGCCAATGCGCCCAAAGCGTTCATCGCAAAATGCCGTCCCGGTGTGCCGATCTTGAACAGCAGTGGTGTGCCGTCCGCGTCGGCACGCACCACCGTGGTATCGCCTTGCACCTGCACATCCAGCAGTTTGTACTGATAGCCATGTTCGCCGAATTCGACCTCGCGCAGGCGACGATCCACGGCCTTGGCCATCAGGATCGCGGCATGTTCGATATCGGCGTTGATCACGGCAACGCCACCCGGCTGCAGCCCGTCAAACACCGCGGCTTTTTCCACGGCGATCTCGGCGACATTCGCAAACGCCTCTAGGTGGACGGCGGCGACGGTGGTGATCATGGCAACGTCAGGCTGCGCCATTTGCGCCAGCGGAGAGATTTCTCCGGGGTGGTTCATGCCGATCTCGATCACGGCGTATTCGGTATCGGCAGGCATCCGCGCGAGCGTCAGCGGCACGCCCCAGTGGTTGTTATAGCTGTCGACAGAGGCATGCGCCCGCCCTTGATCCGCAAAGATAGCGAGCAGCATTTCCTTGGTCGAGGTTTTGCCGACGCTGCCTGTCACCGCGACGACCTTGGCCTGCGTGCGGGCACGCGCGGCTGCGCCAAGCGCCTCCAGCGCCTTGAGCACATCATCGACGACCAGCAACGGCGCATCTTCGGCCACGCCCTCGGGCACATGGGTGACCAATGCAGCCCCTGCCCCTTTGTCCAGCGCCATGGCGACAAAGTCGTGCCCGTCGCGCACATCCTTCAGCGCGACAAACAGATCGCCTGGCGCGATGGTGCGGGTATCAATCGACACGCCGTCGCAAGACCATGCGCCGATGGCGCGGCCACCTGTGGCGCGTTCAGCTTCTTTTGCTGTCCATAAGCTCATGCCAGTCTCCCATCCAGCGCCGCGACAGCGACACTGGCTTGTTCCACATCATCAAAGGGGAGCACATCGTCCCCGATGGTTTGTCCGGTTTCATGTCCCTTGCCCGCGATCAGCAGCGCGTCGCCTGCGCCAATCGCGTCGATGCCGCGCAAAATCGCTTCGGCGCGGTCGCCGACTTCGGTGGCGTCGGGAGCGCCTTGCATCACGGCATGACGGATGCTTGCGGGATCTTCGGAGCGCGGATTGTCATCGGTCACAAACACCATATCTGCATGGGCCGCAGCGGCTTGTCCCATCAGCGGACGCTTGACGCGGTCACGGTCGCCGCCTGCCCCCACGATCGCCACCAGACGCCCCATCACATGCGGGCGCATCGCCTGAAGTGCTGTGGCGATGGCGTCGGGGGTGTGGGCATAATCCACAAATACCGCCCCGCCATTGTCGCGGGTCGCGGCAAGCTGCATGCGACCGCGCACGGTGGTCAGATGTGGCAACGTATCAAACACATGCGCAGGAGTGCCGCCGCAAGCGATTACCAGCCCCGCTGCAAGCAGGACGTTGTCGGCCTGAAAGCCGCCAATGAGGTTCAGCCGTTTCTGATAGGTCTTGCCACGATAGCTAAAACGCAGGTCTTGCCCCGTGGCATCAAAACGCTGACCCGACAGGTTCAAATCGCCACCGTCGCGCCCAACCGTGATCGTCTCGCATCCCCGCGCCCGCGCGATGGCGACCATATCCACGCCTTTGGCATCGTCGATATTGATCACCGCGGTACCGTCTTCCGGCAGCACGCGCGAGAACAGACCGGCCTTGGCGTCGAAATAGGCGTCGAAAGTCTCGTGATAGTCGAGGTGGTCTTGGGTGAAATTCGTGAACCCCGCCGCCTTGAGCGTCACACCGTCCAGCCTGCGCTGGTCGAGCCCGTGACTCGAGGCCTCCATCGCGGCGTGAGTGATGCCGTTGGCGGCGGCCTCTGCCAAAGTGCGGTGCAGGGTGATCGGTTCGGGTGTGGTATGGGCCAACGGCGCTGCCCATGCGCCCTCTACGCCGGTGGTGCCAAGGTTGACGGCGGCCAGTCCCATTTCGATCCAGATTTGCCGGACAAAGGTGCTGACAGAGGTTTTCCCATTGGTTCCCGTGACGGCGATCATAACCTCGGGCTGTGCACCGAACCATAGGGCTGCCGCGCGGGACAGTGCCTCGCGGGGGGCATCAGTGACGACAACGGCCACCTTTGCCTTTGCCTGCGCCAACGCGTCAGCGGCCAGCGCCGCCCCTGCGGCGTCGGTCAGCACGGCCACCGCGCCCATGCGCAGCGCATATTGGATGAATTCGGCCCCATGTACCTTGCTGCCGGGCATGGCGGCAAACAAGGTGCCGGGCTGGACCTGACGGCTGTCAACGGCGACGCCTGTGACGGGCGGGTTGCCCCCCCCTTTCGCGGTCAGACCAAGGGAGGATAACGGGACGGCCTGTATGCCCATGGGGACGCTCTTTATATTAGTTGCTGCTGGACAGCGTTATACCAGCGAGGCTGTCCGGTTCAACAGTCGGTCGTAGCCCCAACAAGGGTGCGACGCGACGGACCATCTCTGCGGCGACGGGCACGGCTGTCCAACCGGCGGTGCGGCGCGGTTTATCGCCCGAGGTTTCAACCGGTTCGTCCAGCGTGACGATCAGCACATATTTCGGATCATGGGCGGGAAAGATGCTAGCAAAGGTCGCGATGACCGTATCCTCAAGGTATCCGCCGCGGGGGCCGGGCTTGTCCGCCGTCCCTGTCTTGCCGCCGATCTGGTAGCCGGGCACTTCCGCGAAGCTCGCTGTCCCTTCGGTTACCACGGCGCGCAGCATGGCACGGGCATCCGCCGCTGCACCCTCTGACATCACGCGGGGGCCCACCACAGGGGCCGATTGTTTGCGCAACGTTGGCGTGACCTTGTGACCGCCATTCGCGATTGCGGCGTAGCCTGCCGCCAAATGCATCGGGCTAGAGGACAGGCCGTGGCCATAGGACACAGTCACAGTGCTCAGTTCCTGCCAGCGCTGCGGCAGCAAAGGCTTACCACCAGAGGCTTCGACGATTTCGAACCCGGTCGGTTCAAAGAAACCAAGGCTCTTGAGGAACTCTTGCTGGCGCTCGGCCCCGATCTCGAGCGCGAGCCGCCCGGTCCCGCGGTTGGAGCTGTGAACGATGATACCGGTCACGGACTGCTTGCCGTAGTTTTTCCCGTGGAATTCGCCAATGCGGAAGCCACCGACCTTCATCGGGCCGGAGGTGTCGATCACCGTGTCCGCCGTGACGATGCCAAGATCGATTGCCTGCGCTGCAGTGAAAATCTTGAAGACCGAACCCAGCTCGTACACACCCTGAACGGACCGGTTGAATAATGGGCTGTCTGACGCATCGCCCTTTACCGCCGCATGGGGACGATCGTTGGGGTCAAAGGACGGCAAAGAAACGGCGCTGATGACCTCGCCCGTATGGACGTCCATCAGAATCGAGGTCGCCCCTTTGGCGTTCATCAGCTTCATGCCGCCATAGAGGATACGTTCGGATGCAGCCTGCACGGTCATGTCCAGCGACAGCTCGAGCGGCTTGTTACCATTGGCAGGGTCACGCAGATAATCGTCAAAGTATTTCTCAGCACCGGCAACGCCGATCACCTCGGCGGCGTGCACGCCCTCACGGCCATAGCTGGCCCCGCCCATGATGTGCGCAGCCAGTGCCCCGTTGGGATAAAGGCGCATGTCACGCGGGGCAAACAACAGGCCCGGTTCGCCAATCTCATGTACCGCCTGCATTTGCTCGGGACTGATTTTCTTCTTGATCCACAAGAACTTACGCTTGCCTGTAAAGTCACGCATCAGGCGTTCTTCGTTCAGGTCCGGGAACACGCCCATCAGCTTTTTCACGGCACCGCGCGGGTCAATCATATGGTGCGGTTGCGCATAAAGCGCGTGTGTCTCAAAGTTGGTCGCCAGCAGGTTGCCGTTACGATCCACAATATCGGCGCGGGTGGCAGAGATCACCGAACCGGGGGCCGCCGCGCGCGGCTCTGTCGGGTCTGTGGTGGCCATGACGCCCATGCGCGCGCCAACGACGGCGAAGGCACAAAAGAAGAATACACCCAGAACCAACAAACGCCCTTCTGCCCGCTGCCGTGACGCGTCGCGCATCTGCTCGTGACGAATGCGCTTGTTCTCGCGTTCGATCGCATCGGGGTTTTCGCCCTTTTGGCGGGCTTCAAGAATACGGGCCAGCGGGCGTAGCGGGGTGCGGATCATTCGGGTGCCTCCATGGAGGATACATCAACGCCGTCGGTGATCTCGAATAGGGGCAGTTCGGGCAAGGGCGGATAGCTGACCTGATCGATGGAGCCGAACTGGTCGGGATGCAGCGGCAACAGGTTGAGACGGTCAAAGTTCAGCTCTGCCAGATCGCGCAGACGATCGGGGCGGTTCTGGTAGGCCCACTCCGCCTTGAGCACGGCAAGTCGGCTATAGGCTTCGCGAATTTCATAGCGCAGGTCATCGGCGTCGCTCAGGGCTTGCTGGGTCGCATAATTCTCGCGGTAGGCCCAAAAGGCAAGGCCGATCACCGAAAAGGTGGTCAGGATGTAAAGTACGGTTCTCATACGGTTAATCCCCTAACCATAGGCATGCCAAGCGCCCTGCCGTCGATGCTGCCGGCAGGCGCATCTGTGCGTACTGCAACGCGCAGCTTGGCCGACCGGCTGCGCGGGTTTTCATCAAGCTCTTGCGCGTCGGGCCCGATGGCCTTGCGCTTGAGGATTTTAAACTGTGGCGCGGGCGCGTCGATTTCGGGCGCAAAACGGTTCGCATTTCCCCCTGCCCCGGCGCGGGCGGTCAAAAAGCGTTTGACCATGCGATCTTCGACCGAATGGAAGGTCACAACAGCCAGCTGGCCGCCGGGCTTTAACGCGCGTTCCGCCGCCATCAACCCATTGAAAAGCTCGCCATATTCGTTATTCACAGCTATGCGCAGCGCCTGAAAGCTGCGGGTCGCGGGGTGGGACTGACCGGGCTTTGACCGCGGCAAACAGCCCTCTACCAGACCCGCAAGCGTCAGCGTCGTGGTGATCAGAGCGTCTTCGCGGGCGCGCACAATGGCTTTGGCGATCCGGCGACTGGCGCGTTCTTCGCCGTACTGAAAGAGGATATTAGCGATCATCTCTTCTTCGGCCTCATTGACGATATCCGCCGCTGAGGGGCCGTCCTGGCTCATGCGCATGTCGAGCGGCCCGTCGCGCATGAACGAAAACCCGCGCTCTGCCAGATCCAGCTGCATAGAGGACACGCCGAGGTCCAGCACGATGCCGTCCAGATCCTGCGCATAGTCGTCCATCTTGGAAAACACGCCACGCTGCATGACGATTTTATCGCCATAGTCACCGGCCCAGGCCTGCGCCATCTCGAACGCCAAAGGGTCGCGGTCAACCGCCACCACCTGCGCAGCACCGGCATCCAGCAGCCCGCGGGTATAGCCCCCCGCGCCAAAGGTGCCATCCAGCCAACGCCCCGACACAGGTGCCACCGCCGCCAGCAAGGGGCGCAGCAGAACCGGAGTATGGGGGGCGGAAGGGGTGTCGTTGCGTCCGCTCATATCGATCAAGCCTCCGGCGTGCCGTCCAAGAAGGCCATCGGATCAAAGTCTTCTGGCAACTCGTCCAGCCATTCCTCTTCGCGGGCCTTTTCTTCGGTCTCGTAGGTTTCGGGCTTCCAGATCTGGAAGGTATCACCGGCGGCGATAAAGAATGCTTCGTTTTCGAGATCAATTTTGTTGCGCAGCTTGGCTGGCAGCACCAAACGGCCCGTTTCATCGACCGAGGTCGGAAAGGACTGACCGTGGAACAGACGTTGCAACATCTTACGCTGCATCGATCCACGTGGGAGGGCGTCGATCTTGTCGTCGACCTCGTCGATGGCCTGCATGGTGTAGCATTCAAGATAGCTGCGGCGGCTGTCGCCATAGACGATTACCAGCTCGGGCGTGCCACCGTTCTGCCAATTCGGATCACCGGCTTCCAACACACGACGAAAAGAGGCTGGGATAGACACCCGCCCCTTCGTATCGACCTTGTGTTGGCTTTCGCCTCTGAACCTGCGGCTCACGTGTTTGTCCCTGCCTGTGACGCTGATGCGCCTTAAACTTTTGCCCCCGGCGGTAGATGTAGAAACGGCGGGTTGATCTGCTGCCACTGATCAACCCGCCGCCCGTCCCGCCTTGGCGGGGAAGTCCGACTGCGCGCGCCACCTGGGGGGATGTCTGCTCGCTCGCGCGCCGGATCTCTTGGTCTGATGAAAGCGAGGTGCCTGTATGAACCTGCTAGAGTTTTATTTGGTCGTTGGGGTCGTTTGGTGCCCCGTGTCCCGTTCTCATCCGATGCACTAGGGATGCCATGGGAATTGATGGGCGTCTATAAGTTTTTTGGGAAATGCACACTAAATTTGGTTTTACACAGGGTTGTAAAACAACATGTGGGGAGAACATAGGGGGCATTTCTGGCTCATATCGGTAAGTTATGGCGTATAAACACAATATATTGACAAAAAATGAACGTGCCAAATTTTCCCACAATTTCCCAACATTTTTTGACCACAGAGTTATCCACAAGCCAGGTTCGCCACTTGTTCCGCAATTTATACATCAGATATTTAGCTTTGTTCCGCAAACTGGGGATTCCGCGCCGCAGACGGCCAATTTCCGCCGAATCATCTTGCCAATCCAGCACAAGAGGCTGAGCGGGCTCCCATGATTTCCCATGGCAACTCCCATACGCTCCCATAGCTCGGATTTATTGGCGCTCGCGTCAGATACAGAAACGCCGCACAAAATACATGCGCGGCGTTAAACTTTAAAACAGAGGTAGCTGCGGGCCGCTCTAAGCCATCCCGCCCTTGATCAACCCTTCGGCGATACGCGCATAGGCCTGCGCCATTGGACCACCACCCGCTGCCACCGGCGTCCCACTATCGCCCGAGAGGCGCGTGTCCAGATCAATGGGTAGGCTACCTAATAACGGTATATCCATCCTGGCGGCCTCTGCGGCAACACCACCGTGACCAAAAATCTCATGCTGCGATCCGCAATCGGGACAGACAAACAGCGACATATTCTCAATCAACCCCAGTACGGGCGTCTTTAGTGTATTGAACATATCAATCGCCTTGCGCGCATCAATCAACGCCACATCCTGCGGCGTCGACACCACGATCGCGCCGGACAGCTCGGATTTGGTGCAAAGGGTCAGTTGCACGTCGCCCGTCCCCGGCGGCAGATCGACGAGCAGCACGTCAAGCTCGCCCCACTCCACCTGCCCAAGCATCTGCTGCAGCGCGCCCATCAACATAGGGCCACGCCAAACGACCGCTTTACCCTCTTCCATCATAAAGCCGATAGACATCAAGGTTACCCCATGGGCATGCAGCGGGATGATCGTCTTGCCATCGGGCGACGCAGGCCGCTTGTTCACGCCCATCATGCGCGGCTGGCTGGGGCCATAGATATCGGCATCGAGCAGACCAACTTTGCGCCCTGCCCGCGCCAGCGCGACCGCAAGGTTGGAGCTGACGGTAGATTTACCTACCCCGCCCTTACCAGATCCGATGGCTAGAATACGCTGAACCCCTGCCGGCTTCATCGGACCCTCCTGCGCCTTCGGATGTCCGCCGATCTTGAGGCTGGGTGCCGCCTGCTTGGGCGCAGGGCCGTGGGCGGTCAAAGCAACCGTGACGGAACCGACACCATCAATTTCGCGCACCACCGCCTCCGCCGCGTCGCGCAAGGGGGCCATCTGCGCCGCGACCTGCGCATTCGGCGCCTCTATAACAAACCGCACCACATCGCCCTCAATAGTTAAAGCGCGGATAAGGTCGTGATCGAGAATCGACTTACCGTCTGGCAACTTCACGCGAGCCAGAGCTGTTTCAACGTCGGATTTAGAGAGTGGCATGGCGTATTCCTTTAGAGACCGCCTTTGACATGGCAGTTTCTGGCTAAATCGCAACCCTGCGTTCAAATCCCGCACAGGACCAAGGCAAAACGAACATTTTCCGCCCAATAATTACGCATTCACCCCATGTTTTCGCTGCATAGCAGCATTGCACGATTAGATAATTGTGCAGGCGCAGCAAATAGGTCAAAAAGACTTCAGGAACGCAGATACTGCGCTCCAAGTTTAAGACCAAACCATCCATCCTCCTCCCGGATGTGTTTGTTTTCGGCGGCGATACCCTCCTCCTCCCTGGTATCGTCGCCATTTTTTTTCACATCATCGCAATTCCGGATCCAAGCGTTTGCGCTGTGGTTATTTTTGTTCCCGTTCAGGACGTTACGTCACCTTCCCCTATGCACTTTCTGCATAGCAGCATTGCCGATCTGGCTGTTGTGCAGGTGCAGCATTTTCATACATAACCAACACAAGACGAATGATAACGAACTCAGACGAAACAAGACGAGGTACTCCGATGGCCTACTTGAACACCACAACCGCACCGACCCTGGCAGACCGTTTTGCCGCGCTGATGTCCACATTTGAGACTCGCCGCAAGCAACGCCGGGTATACCGCTCGACCTTCAACGAACTCAGCTCTCTGTCCAACCGCGAGCTGAATGACTTGGGCATGGGCCGCTCGCAAATTCGCGGCATCGCACTGGAAACAGCGCGCAACGCTGCTTAACTGATACCGGATCGGGCACACGCACCCTCCCTGTTGTGTGCCTGTAGAAAGCTTCGGGTCTCCTCCTCCTCCCTGAGACCGGCGGCTTTCACTAACGTCCCCTTCCCCCTTTCCTCCCGATTGGATTGGGGACGTAGATAAAGACGGCGGTGCTTTCCTCCCAAAGCACCGCCGTTCTTGCATTCAAAGTTTGATATTCGGTTAAGCTGACATCGCTCCGTTCAAAACGGGACGTCGTCCGATGTGCTCAGGTAGAGCGAAACAACCTTTTTGACGCCCGCCTTGTCAAAGGCGATCGCGAGCTTATCCCCTTCGATTCCAATAACTTCACCGTAGCCGAACTTTTGGTGGAAAACGCGTTCCCCCATGGCAAAGCTGCTAACGGCAGACATATCGATTGTCATATTGCGGGCCTCGGTGGGTTGACTGGTCCCGCGCCCCTGGCTGCGCGTCTGCAACCTGCGCCACCCCGGCGAGTTATAAACATTCGCCTCGGCCGCCTTTTCGTGCAGATTCGATTTGGGCATCGCGGCACCATACCCGCCGCCATACAGACCAGGCGGTGTCAGCACGTCGACGTGCGCTTCGGGAAGTTCATCAATAAACCGCGACGGCATGGCGCTTTGCCACTGCCCGAACACGCGCCGATTGGCCGCAAATGAGATCGTGCACAGCTGCTCCGCCCGCGTGATCCCAACATAAGCAAGCCGGCGCTCTTCCTCCAAGCCCTTAAGGCCGGATTCATCCATAGACCGTTGCGACGGGAACAGCCCATCTTCCCAACCGGGCAGAAATACGGCCGGGAATTCCAGCCCCTTGGCCGCGTGCAACGTCATGATCGACACCTTTGCGCCACCATCGTCACTTTCATTGTCCATGATCAGGCTGACGTGTTCCAGAAAGCCCTGTAGATTCTCGAACTGCTCCAGCGCCTTAACCAGCTCCTTCAAGTTCTCAAGCCGCCCGGGTGCCTCTGGCGTTTTGTCGTTCTGCCAAAAACCGGTATAGCCGCTTTCATCCAGTATGATCTGTGCCAGTTCGATATGGCTTACTTCGGGCGGGCCATATTCATTGTGAAACAGCGGCGCGCCCTCGTCGATCACGCTATCATCATCGACCATAACTTGCAGCCGAGGGCCCCTTGCCAGTTCAGACCACCTTTGAATACCATCAATAAGCAAGCGCAGCTGCGCCGCGCCGCGACCACCGATGCCCCCATTCGCCAACAGAATGCGCGCCCCTTCAACGAGGTTAACACCATTCTCCCGCGCTGTTTTCTGAATATTCTGCTGCGCCTTGTCGCCCAAACCACGTTTCGGCGTATTAACGATTCTCTCGAACGCGAGATCGTCATCCGGTGATGTCACCACTCGGAAATAAGCCATTGCGTCGCGAATCTCTAACCGCTCATAGAACCGTGGGCCGCCAATCACGCGGTATGGCAGTCCAATGGTTAAAAAACGGTCTTCAAAAGCGCGCATCTGGTGCGAGGCCCGCACGAGGATTGCCATTTCATCCAACGTATAAGGGTCCAGCGCTCTGGTTCCGCGCTGCAACGCTTCGATTTCGTCACCGATCCAGCGCGCCTCTTCCTCACCATCCCAATGCCCGATCAAACGAACTTTTTCCCCTTCACGGGATTCCGTCCACAACGTCTTGCCCAAACGCCCCTCGTTTCCAGCAATCACGCCCGACGCTGCGGCTAGAATATGCGGGGTTGAACGATAATTCTGCTCAAGCCGGACGACATGCGCCCCGGGAAAATCCTTTTCGAACCGTAGAATGTTACCCACTTCGGCACCACGCCACCCATAGATCGACTGGTCGTCATCCCCGACGCAGCAAATATTCTTGTGGCCGGATGCAAGCAGGCGAAGCCACATATACTGGGCGACGTTGGTATCCTGATACTCGTCCACCAAGATAAATTTGAACCAGCGCTGGTATTGCCCCAACACATCTTCGTGCTGTTGAAAGATGGTGACCATATGCAATAGCAAGTCACCAAAATCACAGGCGTTCAGGTCCTTCAGCCGCGCCTGATACTGCGCATAAAGCTCTGCCCCGCGGTGGTTGTAAGCCCCAGCATCGGCCGCAGGAATCTTGTCAGGTGTCAGCGCACGGTTTTTCCAACCATCAATCACCCCCGCAAGTAGCCGCGCGGGCCAACGCTTGTCATCAACGCCTTCCACTTTAATCAACTGCTTGAGCAGGCGCAGCTGGTCGTCCGTATCCAGAATGGTAAAGTTCGATTTAAGCCCCACCAATTCAGCATGACGACGCAACAGCTTAACGCAGATCGCGTGAAAAGTGCCGAGCCAAAGCATCCCTTCGATACTTTGCCCCAGCATATGTCCGACGCGGTTTTTCATCTCTCGCGCGGCCTTGTTGGTAAAGGTCACGGCAAGAATTTCATTCGGCCGGGCGCGTCCGGTATTCATCAGATGCACGATCCGCGCGGTTAACGCCTTGGTCTTGCCCGTCCCCGCACCGGCCAGCATCAAGACGGGGCCGTCCATCTGTTCTACCGCGGCGCGCTGCGCAGGGTTTAACCCGTCTAGATAGGGTTGCGGACGCGCAGCCATAGCGCGCGATGATAAGGAAGCGCCTTCGAAGGCGGCCATTTCGTCGAAATCATTCATGCCACCAATCTATCGTGCAAAAGCACCAAATAAAAGACGCGTTCGCAAAATGTTCTTGGTGCAATTCTAACAATTTCTTCGCTGAATGCGTTCTAGGGCGAAGATGTGATTTGTATCTTAGCTGTCCGCTCCTCCTTCTATCGGCTGCCGCTTTTGGACCTCCCCCTTCGTACCAGCCAACATCTTTCCAAAGGGTAAAAAATCTAAGCAATTCAAAAAAAACTTCTGCTTGCACGTAACGTCATTCAGACGCAACAATGCCGCAGCGCAGCGTTACAGATCACGCTACATGCTTGAAAACGAAGATTTCTTGCCAGCAGGAAGGCCTATATATGACCGACTTTAAGAAAATTCTAATCGCGAACCGCGGCGAAATCGCCATTCGAATTATGCGTGCGGCCAACGAGATGGGAAAAAAGACGGTCGCCGTGTTCGCCGAAGAAGATAAGCTGGGGCTGCACCGATTTAAAGCGGACGAAGCCTACCGAATCGGAGCCGGATTAGGGCCCGTTGCCGCTTATCTTAGCATTGATGAAATTATTCGTGTCGCAAAAGCCTCTGGGGCGGATGCGATCCATCCCGGTTATGGCCTCTTGTCGGAAAATCCCGATTTTGTAGATGCTTGCGCGCAAAATGGCATTACCTTCATCGGCCCTCGGGCTGAAACGATGCGCGCTTTGGGTGACAAGGCCAGCGCGCGCCGTGTCGCGATGGAAGCCGGTGTACCGGTCGTGCCTGCGACGGATGTATTGGGCGACGACATGGAGCTCGTGCGGAAACAGGCTGCAGAAGTTGGCTATCCGCTTATGCTCAAGGCATCTTGGGGGGGTGGTGGACGCGGGATGCGTCCCATCGACAACGAAGACGAGCTTAAAGAAAAAGTTTTAGAAGGGCGGCGCGAGGCCGAAGCTGCCTTTGGAAACGGCGAAGGATATCTGGAAAAGATGATCCTCAAGGCGCGCCATGTCGAAGTGCAGATTCTCGGCGACAGCCACGGCGAAATCTACCATCTATTTGAACGGGATTGTTCGGTTCAGCGCCGCAACCAAAAGGTTGTAGAACGCGCACCCGCCCCCTACCTCACCGAAGAACAGCGCGCCGAGATTTGCGAATTGGGCCGAAAAATCTGCGCTCATGTGAACTATGAATGTGCTGGTACCGTCGAATTCCTCATGGATATGGACGACGGTAAGTTCTATTTTATCGAAGTAAATCCAAGGGTTCAGGTTGAACACACCGTGACCGAGGAAGTCACCGGCATCGACATCGTACAAGCCCAGATCCTGATCGCTGAGGGCAAGACCATCGCCGAGGCGACAGGCAAGGCGACACAGGCTGATGTCCAGCTGAACGGCCATGCCCTACAGACACGGATCACCACCGAAGACCCGCAAAATAATTTCATCCCTGATTACGGTCGCATCACCGCCTTTCGCGAGGCGACAGGTATGGGCATCCGCCTTGATGGCGGCACTGCCTATTCCGGCGGCGTTATCACGCGGTATTACGATAGCCTGTTGGTCAAAGTCACCGCCAAAGCGCAAACGCCAGAGCAGGCGATCGCCCGCATGGACCGCGCCCTACGCGAATTCCGCATTAGGGGCGTTTCCACGAATATTGCATTTGTCGAAAACCTGCTGAAACACCCGACTTTCCTCAATAACAGCTACCACACCAAATTTATTGACCAGACGCCCGAGCTGTTCACGTTTGAAAAGAGACGCGACCGGGCGACGAAAGTGTTGACTTATATCGCCGACATCACGGTGAACGGGCACCCTGAAACAAAAGGGTTCGAGCGCCCCGCTGCAGCCGTGCGCGCGCCACAACCCCCTGCTGCCCGCGCCGAACCCATGATGGGCACACGTAACTTGCTCGAGCAGAAGGGCCCACAGGCTGTCGCCGACTGGATGGGACAACAGCGGCAGCTGCTGATCACCGATACCACCATGCGCGACGGCCACCAGTCCTTGCTTGCCACGCGGATGCGCAGCCATGATATGATCAAGGTTGCCCCGGCCTATGCTGCTAATCTTCCACGACTTTTCTCTATGGAATGTTGGGGTGGTGCCACGTTCGACGTGTCCTACCGGTTCTTGCAGGAATGTCCGTGGCAACGCCTGCGCGACCTGCGCGCGGCCTTGCCCAACGTGATGACCCAGATGCTGCTGCGGGGATCGAATGGCGTTGGTTACACCAACTACCCCGACAATGTGGTACAGGAATTTGTCCGCGTTGCCGCGACCGAAGGCGTAGATGTATTTCGCGTTTTCGATAGCCTGAACTGGGTTGAGAACATGCGCGTCGCGATGGACGCGGTGATAGAGAATGACAAAATTTGTGAAGGTACCGTTTGCTATACCGGTGATATTTTTGACCCGGACCGCGCCAAATACGACCTAAAATACTATGTCGCCATGGGCAAAGAGCTGAAAGCGGCCGGCGCACATGTTTTGGGCCTGAAAGACATGGCCGGTGTGCTTAAACCAAATGCCGCCAGAGCGTTAATTAAAGCGCTGAAATCCGAGGTCGGACTGCCGATACACTTCCACACCCATGACACCGCAGGCGCAGCCATCGCGACCATCATGGCGGCGTCAGAAGCGGGTGTCGACGCAGTGGATTGCGCGATGGACGCGCTATCGGGGAACACCTCTCAGGCGACGCTCGGGTCTGTTGTAGAGGCGCTGAAACACACGGATCGCGACACAGGTTTGTCGATGGACGCGGTGCGCGAAATCTCGAACTATTGGGAAGAGGTACGCAAGGAATATGCAGCCTTTGAGACAGGCATGCAGGCCCCCTCCTCCGAGGTATATTTGCACGAGATGCCCGGTGGTCAGTTCACCAACCTCAAGGCGCAAGCCGCGTCAATGGGGCTGGACGACAGGTGGCCCGAGGTTGCCAAAACCTATGCCGAAGTGAACCAGATGTTTGGCGACATCGTCAAAGTCACCCCGTCTTCCAAAGTTGTGGGCGATATGGCGTTAATGATGGTATCCCAAGGGTTAACCCGCACGCAGGTCGAAGACCCCAAAGCGGAAATGTCCTTTCCAGACAGTGTGATCGATATGATGCGCGGCAATTTGGGCCAACCCCCCGGCGGGTTCCCTGCCTCGATTGTCGACAAGATTCTAAAGGGCGAAAAACCTAATACAGCACGTCCCGGTGCCCATCTGCCCCCCACCGACCTAGAGGCAACCCGCAATGAGCTGCGCGACTTGCTAGAAGGGGCTCAGGTCGAAGACGACGATCTGTCAGGCTATTTGATGTATCCCAAGGTCTTTTTGGACTACATGGGCCGGCACCGCACCTACGGTCCCGTCCGTGTTCTCCCGACGCGCACTTTTTTCTACGGGATGGAGCCCGGCGAAGAAATCACCGCAGAGATCGACCCGGGCAAGACACTCGAGATCCGCCTGCAAGCGCTGAGCGAGACCAACGAAGACGGCGACGTCAAAGTCTTTTTCGAGCTGAACGGTCAGCCGCGCGTGGTGCGTGTGCCCAACCGCCTGGTCAAAGCAACGACCGCGCAGCGTCCGAAGGCCGAGATCGGCAACGTCAATCACATCGGCGCACCGATGCCGGGGGTTGTGGCCTCTGTCGGGGCGACTGTGGGGCAAAAGGTCAAATCAGGCGACCTGCTGCTCACCATCGAAGCCATGAAGATGGAAACCGGAATTCATGCGGACCGTGATGCAGTGGTCAAGGCGGTGCATGTCACCCCAGGTGGCCAGATCGACGCCAAGGATCTGCTGATCGAACTAGAGTAACCGATTAAGGGGCCAAGCGTGTCTATGCCGTGTCGCTTGGCCCTGATCCCCCCTATATTCGAAGCCAGCGCTGCGGATGGACGTCCCAATGCCCTATGAATGGACAACGCACTCTACCCCCCCAACGCAGATCCTAACCCTGCGGCCGCATCAATCCCTGTCGGCTAAGGGCTTTGCCAGTTTTATCCTGACAACCTTTATCCTGATTCTGATCCCTGTACTGTCCCTCTTGGGGACCGTGTTGCTATGGGGATTGCTTCCTTTCATTCTTGCCGCCGTAGCAGGCATTTACTGGGCGCTTCAGCGCAACCATAAGGCCAGAGAGATTGAAGAAGTGTTTACACTCGACCACCACACCGCCCATTTATTGCACCGCACAGCCGGAGGCGACGTCAAGGAGTGGCAATGCAATCGCCATTGGGCCGTCGTCACTAAATATGAAAAAGACGGCCCCGTACCCCATTATGTGACCCTGCGCGGTATGGGACGCGAGGTCGAAATAGGCGCATTCCTGAGCGAGGAAGAACGGATCACCCTTTACGATGAGCTGAACCGTTCATTGCTCCGTTGAGCGTTAGCTCAGACGCTCTTTAACCTTGGGCCCAACCGCGCCAAAATCCATTTGTCCCGTGTACTTAGCCTTGAGCAAGCCGATCACCTTGCCCATGTCACGGATCGAGGTCGCGCCCACTTCGGCGATCGCGTCATCCACCGCTTTGGTGCTTTCTTCTTCGGTCAGTTGGCGCGGCAAGAACTCTTCGATTACGCCGATCTCTTCACGCTCACGGTCGGCTAGGTCAAGCCGGCCACCTTCTTCATAGGCGCGTACCGATTCCATACGTTGTTTCGCCATTTTGCCTAAAATCGCGAGCACTTCTGCATCGCCAACACCGGCATCGCCTTCATCAGCGCGCGCCGCGATGTCTTTGTCCTTGATCGCCGCGTTGATCAGCCGCAAGGTCGAAAGGCGCTTGGCCGCCTTGTCCTTCATTGCCTGTTTCAGTGCTTCCGAAATGCGAGTCCGCAGTACCATTACCATCGTCCTTTTGACCCTAAGGGGAATTAAGCCGTGCAACATAGACATATTGCGCCGCGCAGGCAATGCCACGCAGGCCTGCTAAGCCATTGTTAAATATGTATATTTCATTTTAGACACCCTATTGACCCCGGCAGCACGCCGCCTTAGGTTGCCACCGTTTAACTCCATATACCTGCCGCTGGAGGCCCCCCACATGACCGCGACCACATCACCTCGTCCGACTGCCTGCTTGGCGCTAGCGGACGGATCGCTTTTCTACGGCATGGGCTTTGGCGCAACGGGCGAAACCGTGGCCGAGCTTTGCTTTAATACAGCAATGACCGGCTATCAGGAAATCATGACCGATCCGTCTTATGCGGGGCAAATCGTGACGTTCACCTTCCCTCACATCGGCAACACCGGCACCACCCCCGAAGACGACGAAACCGGCGATCCGGTAGCGGCGGGTATGGTCGTAAAGTGGATGCCTACGGACCCAAGCAGCTGGCGCTCCGTGCAGCCGCTGTCCGATTGGTTGGCGTCCCGCGGGCGTATCGCCATCGGTGGCATTGATACACGTCGCCTGACCCGGGCAATCCGTCAGCAAGGCGCGCCCCATGCGGCACTGGCACACAACCCGGACGGCATTTTTGATGTCGAAGCTCTGGTCGCCGCCGCCCGCGCGTTCGCCGGTCTAGAGGGTATGGATCTGGCAAAAGACGTCAGCTGTAAGCAATCTTACCGCTGGAATGAAATGCGTTGGGCCTGGCCAGAGGGCTATACCGAGCAGGAGAATGCGCCACACAAAGTTGTCGCGATCGACTATGGTGCCAAACGCAACATCCTGCGCTGCCTCGCCTCGGTTGGCTGCGATGTCACGGTCCTACCCGCATCTGCAACATATGAAGATGTAATGGCTCATAATCCCGATGGCGTTTTCCTGTCGAACGGACCTGGCGACCCCGCTGCAACCGGTGTTTATGCCGTGCCGATGATCAAGGAAGTTCTTGAAAAAACGGAGCTTCCGGTTTTCGGCATCTGCCTTGGTCACCAGATGCTAGCGCTCGCGTTGGGCGGTCAGACGGTCAAGATGAGCCACGGCCACCACGGTGCGAACCACCCCGTCAAAGATATCGATACGGGGAAAGTCGAAATTACCTCGATGAACCACGGGTTCGCCGTCGATGCGCAAAGCTTGCCAAGCGGTGTCGTAGAAACGCATCAATCGCTGTTTGACGGATCCAACTGCGGCATTCGGATGGAGGGGCGTCCGGTTTGGTCCGTCCAGCACCACCCCGAAGCCAGCCCCGGCCCGCAAGACAGTTTTTATCTATTCGAACGTTTCGCCGCAGCCATGGCGGAACGAACCAGCTAGGCTGGTAGGGCGCGGGCGCTTCATTCACCCGCAATTAACGCCCCATTAAGGTAACTCTGCCACGGTCGAATTATTCCGAAAGGAAGGGATTCGACCGATGAGCAACCTTGGGCTAGAGCTGAAATTACCAGAACCCGCGCGCGTGCGCGGGCGGCATCGACCACTGGGCCGGATATTGGTGGACGCCGGTCTGATCGATCAGGCCGCTTTGGTTCACGCGCTCGAAGCTCAGCATGTTCTTGATGCGCCCCTTGGGGATATACTCGTTGCCCAAGGCCTCGTCTCGCGCTGCGAGGTGACCAAGGCGCTGGCACTTCAACATCAGATCCAGCAGGTCGATCTTGACACTGACCCGCCCAAAGCGACCCTCGCGCGCCATCTATCAGCAGAAGAATGTCTACAGCACAAGGTTGTGCCGTGGCGACGCTTGGGTAAAACTCTTTTTTTAGCAACAAGCAGGCCAGATCGCCTGAGCGAAATCGAAGGGGAAGCCTTCCGTGATATCGACCTTGATATTGTCCCCGTGCTCGCAGAGCCCGCCCAGATTGATCGACGGATCACAGCACTTTATGGAACTGTTTTAGCCAAGCGGGCTGCGACCCGTGTTCCTGCAGGTCAAAGCTGCCGTACGTGGCGCATCGCCGGTCCAGGGCGACGTCTTTGGGCCGGCACCGCAAGCGGAGCCGCAGCTCTTCTTTTTATAGCGCTTCCGGCATGGACGTTCACCGTATTTGTCATCTTGGCGTTGTGTTGTAGCGCCATGATCATGACCCTGCGGCTGTCGTCCTTCGTTGCACGGTGCTTATGGGGGAACACCCCACATGTGGCTGATGCCGCCCCGCCGTCAATGCCCACAAAACGCCCTAAAGTATCCGTTCTTGTGCCCCTTCTGCACGAAGAGGAAATCGCGGGTGCTTTGATTGCGCGACTCGGTCAACTGACCTACCCCAAGGCTTTGCTACAGGTCGTGTTGGTGTTGGAAGAAGGCGATCAGATGACCCGCGACACGATTGCGCGCACCGAACTGCCTTTTTGGTTCGATGTGATCGAAGTCCCTCAAGCAGGAAAGCTGCGCACCAAACCGCGCGCGCTGAACTATGCACTGGATTTTTGCAACGGTAGCATCATCGGCGTGTGGGACGCCGAAGATGCGCCCGAGGTCGACCAGCTTGACCGTATCGTACAACATTTTGAACGCGCACCCCAAAAAGTCGCCTGCGTCCAAGGGGTACTGGACTATTACAACGCCCGGACCAATTGGATCTCGCGCTGTTTCGCGCTGGAATATGCTTCTTGGTGGCGCGTTATTCTCCCGGGCGTCGCACATCTGGGGCTGATCATTCCGTTAGGCGGCACGACGCTTTTCTTCCGACGTCCTATCCTGGAAAAGCTATGTGGCTGGGATGCCCATAATGTCACCGAAGACGCAGACCTCGGGGTGCGGCTTGCGCGGCAGGGGTACCGAACCGACCTGTTGCCAACGGTAACCTACGAAGAAGCCAACTTTCGCGCATGGCCCTGGATCAAGCAACGGTCGCGTTGGCTGAAAGGCTTCTTGATCACATGGGTCGTACACAGCCGCGCGCCGCTCCAGCTGATCCGGGACGTGGGGCTCATCCGCTTCCTTGGTGTGCAAACGCTGTTCCTCGCGACATTTTGCCAGTTTATCTTCGCCCCATTTCTCTGGACCTTCTGCCTTCCGCTTTTCGGTGCATCACATCCTGTTGAAACCACCCTTGGGCCTGAAGCATTCTATAGCCTCTTTGGGTTTTTCGTATTTGCCGAAATCCTTAGTATTGCCATCGCAATGACGGCCGTATCCGGGTCTCAGCACCGGCACCTTATTCCGTGGGCAATAACGTTGCCGTTCTATTTTATTCTAGGGTCATTCGCGGCCTATAAGGCACTTTATGAATTCGTGGTCATGCCGTTCTATTGGGACAAAACCGAACACGGCGTCAGCCACAAATCCGACAATGGGATGCAAACCAGATCGGCTCGCCCCACTTAACCCTCCTCCTTGCGTTGCGCCGCCTCTTGCTTCAGCCGCGTCATGAACGCGACCGAGATATGCGTGCGCAGCGCTTCGTCCGCGCCGTCTTCGTCTCGCTGTTCAATCATCTGCACAATGCGATCATGTTCATCCTGTGCAATTGCGCCGCGTCCGTCCACCGCCAATGACGACGTCGCCATCAGGGCCATGGACCGATGTACCAGATCAAGTTGCTGCACGAGATATCGATTATGGGATGCCAGATGAATTTGTTTGTGAAATCGCCTGTTTGCCCGTGCCAGCGCGGCCGGGTTATCGCGCAACGCGTCGTCTTCCTCGACCATCTCCCGCAGCACGCGGACTTCTTCAGTCGTTGCATGACGCGCTGCAAGCCGCGCAGCGAGCCCCTCCAGCTCTCCGCGCACAACGTAAAGCTCGGCCATCTGGTTGTGATCCAGCGATGCAACGATCAAACTCCGACCGTCCCGCGCCAGCAAAGATTGCGTCTCAAGCCGTTGTAATGCTTCGCGAACCGGCGTTCGGGACACGCCAAACCGTTCGGCCAGTTCGCTTTCTACCAAGCGATCGCCGGGTCGATAGGTGCCCACATCAATCGCGTCCAAGATCATCGAATAGGCGTCAGTGGGTCCGGAGCGTGGCGTCGTCATGGGTTCTCTTTCAAAAGGCTCCGGCACCTTAGCCCCCGCGTCCAATTGCGCAACCCCGTGATCTTGCACAGTACCCTCAGGCGGCGTAGCAAGTCCTTATGAAAAATACCGATTTCTCTCACGTGAACACTTGGGTCTTCGACCTTGATAACACGCTCTACCCGCCGTCGGCACGCCTGTTTGACCAAATCGAACAGCGCATGACCGACTGGGTAATGACCGCGCTGAACGTAGACCGACAGCGCGCGGATCATCTGCGCAAGCACTACTGGCACACCTACGGCACGACTTTGGCGGGGCTGATGCGCGAACACGACCTTGATCCTGGCCCGTATCTGCATGAGGTGCACGAGATTACCTTTGACGCGCTGGTACCTGATCCGCTGCTTGCGGCGCGGATCGCCGCACTGCCGGGGCGTCGGATTATCTATACCAACGGGACAGCCCCCTACGCCGAGAAGGTCATTGCCGCACGGGGATTATCGGGGTTGTTTGATGCAGTCTATGGCGTTGAGCACGCTCAATATCTACCCAAACCCGAACGCGCCGCCTATGATCTGATTTTCGCCACCGATGCGTTGACCCCAACGACCGCCGTCATGTTCGAAGACGACCCGCGCAACCTGATCGCCCCGCACGAAATGGGGATGGGCACGGTGCACGTCGCAGAAAGAGCAGAGCCCGCGCCGCATATTCATTTTCACACCGATGATCTTTCTGCTTTTCTTGCGAAAATTACGGACTAACTGATGACCATGACATGTGACATTTTGATTTCGGGCGGCGGCATTGCCGGTTTGACAGCGGCGGCAGCCTTCGGCAGCGCAGGGTTCAATGTGGTCTGCGTCGACCCGACGCCCCCAGTTACCGATGGGATGGCGCAGGGGGCCGATATGCGCTCTACTGCGATGTTGCAGCCGGCCCGCCGCGTGCTCGAGGCGGCAGGGATATGGGCGCATCTGTCGGATCATGCAGCACCCTTGCAGGTCATGCGCATTATTGACGCCGGCGGGGATGGCGACGCACCGCTGACCAGTCGCGCATTTGATGCCGCTGATATTTCGGATCAACCCTTTGGCTGGAATTTTCCGAACTGGCTGCTGCGGCGTGCTTTGCTAGAGCGTTTATGCGCCCTACCGAACGTCGAGTTCCGCCCTGGAACAGCGACAACTTCATTATTCACGCGCACCATCGGCGCACGCGTGGGGCTCGACGATGGCACCAAAATATCGGCCAAACTGGTGATTGCCGCTGACGGGCGCGACAGCCCGATGCGGGATGCAGCAGGCATAGAGGTGACCCGCCAAAGCTATGGTCAAAAAGCGCTTGCCTTTGCGGTCACGCACCCGACCCCACATGAAAATGTTTCGACCGAAGTCCACCGCAGCGGCGGGCCCTTCACCCTTGTGCCCCTGCCCGACCGCGACGGCCTGCCCTGCTCTGCGGTGGTGTGGATGGACGACGGCGCGGCATCGCTCGCCCGGATGGAGCTAGACGCCGACGCCTTCTCCCTCGCCGCAACCGAGCGCAGCGCGCAGGTGCTTGGTCCGCTCACATTGGCATCACAGCGCGCCATCTGGCCGATCATCAGCCAGCACGCGGCGCGGCTGTCGGGGGAACGCATTGCCCTGATCGCCGAAGCCGCACACGTCATGCCCCCCATCGGCGCACAGGGGTTGAACATGTCGCTGCAAGACATCGCGACGCTGCTGGAACTGTCCCAAAAACACCGCGACGATCTGGGAAGCCAGCCGATGCTGGACGCCTACCACAAGGCCCGTTTTGGCGATATCCAGCTGCGCCTGCGCGGCATTGATCTGCTGAACCGCGCTAGTCAGGCGAAAACGCCCTTGGCCCGCGACGCCCGCGCCAAAGGGCTGAGCGCGCTTTATGCGCTGCCACCTGTCCGGCGTATGTTGATGGAAATGGGGCTCGGTATGCGGCAGGAATAACCTGCCGCATAGCTTTTATTTACAGCACCTTATCAACCACGGCAGCCAAACGCGCGAGCGTTGCATCCACATCATAAAGCTTGTCCAGTCCGAACAACCCCAGCCGGAACGTCTGAAAGTTCTCCGGCTCGTCACACATCAGCGGCACGCCAGCAGCAATCTGCATCCCTTCGGCGGCAAAGGCTTTGCCATTATGCACCGATGGATCAGAGGTATAGCTGACCACCACACCCGGCGCGGCAAACCCCTCCGCCGCGACAGAGACGACGCCCTTGTCGGCCAGCATCTTGCGAGCAGAATCCCCCAGACGCCACTGCGCTTCCTTCAGCCGGTCGAAACCATAGGATTTGGTTTCCAGCATCGTATCGCGAAACAGGCGCAATGCATCGGTCGGCATGGTGGCATGATAGGCGTGACCGCCATCTTCATAGGCCCTCATGATGCTGTGCCACTTAGCCAGATCAATCGCAAAGCTGTCGGACTTGGTCTCTGCCATTCGCGCAACCGCACGGTCCGACATCATGACCAATCCGGCAGAGGGGGATGCGCTCCAGCCCTTTTGCGGTGCAGAAAGTAACACATCGACGCCAAGCGCTTTCATATCCACCCAAGCGCAGCCCGACGCGATGCAATCCAGCACCACGAGCGCGCCAACGGCATGGGCCGCCTCTGCCATCTGCTTGATGTAGTCGTCCGGCAGGATAACACCGGCGCTGGTCTCCACGTGCGGCGCAAACACCACCTGCGGTTTGTGCGTCTCAATGGCTTTTACCACGTCGTCGATGGGGCATGGCGCGAACGGCGACGGCGTGCTGTTGCCCTGCATCTGCGCTTTCATCACTGTCGCATTGCCGGTCAGGTCGCCGTTTTCGATAATCTGGCTCCAGCGGTACGAGAACCAGCCATTGCGCACGACCAGAACATCGGCACCCCGCGCAAACTGACGCGCGACGGCCTCCATCCCGTAGGTGCCGCCACCGGGCACGACGGCGACCGCATCAGCGTTATAGACCTCCTTCAGCAGGGAGCTTATATCGCGCATGACCTTTTGGAATACCGCACTCATGTGGTTCAAAGACCGATCGGTGAACACGACCGAAAACTCTTCAAGCCCTTCTGGATCAACTGAATTTAGCAAAGCGGGCATGGGTTCCTCCTGTTGGTTTCTTGCGAACATAGCTCCTCGTGGGGCAAAGTCACAGACCCATTGGCCCGGTCAGTCGTTCCTCGCTGAGCAGCACGTTTGCCTCTACCGCACCCGCCCCCGGCAACGTCATGACCCTCCGCCGCAGAACCCGCTCAAAGTCTGCCAGATCCCGCGCGACGACCCGCAAGCGATAGTCATAAAGCCCCAAGACGTGCTCCACGGTTTGCACCTCGGGGATGGCGCTGACCGCGCGTTCGAAATCCTCAAGGCTCACACGGCCCTTGGTGGCAAGCTTAACGCCAAGAAAGACGGTCACGCCAAACCCCAAGGCTTCGCGGTTCAATCTCAGCCGCTTGCCCCTCAGGATACCTGCGTCCTCCAGCCGTTTGATCCGCCGCCATGTGGCAGGCTGCGACAGGCCCAGATGGCGGCCCAAGGCCCCCGCACTTTGGGTCGCATCCCGTGCAAGTGACCGGATCAGCCGGTGGTCTATATCATCCAGCGCAATCATAGCGGCAACGCCTCGTCAGACTTGATCCGCGCGACATGCATCAAGGCCTCGATATCCGCGATATGCGGCAAGGTCAGAATACCCGCGCGGTAGATCTTTTGATAATGTGCCATGTCCCGCGCAATAATCGACAGGCGGACATCGACCCGCCCCAGAAATGTCTGGATCTCGATCACCTCCGGCAATTTTCGCGCCTCCTCAAGAAATCGGTCGAAGGCGTTGCCTTGTGTCTTGTCCAGCGTGATCCGCAAAGACACCTCGACAGTGTACCCCAAGGCTGCCCAGTCCACGACAGCCGCCACCCCTTGCACGACACCTGCCTCCTGCATGCGTACGATGCGGCGCGACACCTTGCCCGCCGTCAACCCTGTCAGGTCCGCCAATTCCGCCGGTGTCAGCCCCGCATCCGCCTGCCAGTGGCGTAGAATGCGACGATCCATGTCATCAAGCATGATTTTTCCATTTTTTAAACTTAATGCGCATTACCATCTTCATTTTGCCAAATAAACTCATAATCTGGCAATGGCATCTCGCGTCAGCTTCGATATGGTCACCTCAGATTTTAACGAACCCGAAAGGACGCCCCAATGCGCGTTTATTACGACCGTGACTGCGACGTTAACCTGATCAAGGACAAAAAAGTCGCCATCCTCGGCTATGGCTCCCAGGGCCACGCCCACGCGCTGAACCTGCGTGATTCCGGTGCAAAAAACCTCGTCGTAGCCCTGCGTGAAGGGTCCGCTTCGAAAGCCAAAGCCGAAGGCGAAGGCCTGAAAGTTATGGAAATCGCCGAAGCCGCAGCTTGGGCCGATGTGATCATGTTCACCATGCCCGACGAATTGCAGGCCGAAACCTACAAAAAATACGTTCACGACAACATCCGCGAGGGCGCTGCGATCGCATTCGCCCACGGCCTGAACGTTCACTTCGGCCTGATCGAACCAAAGCCCGGTATTGACGTAATCATGATGGCCCCCAAAGGCCCCGGCCACACAGTGCGCGGCGAATACACCAAAGGCGGCGGCGTGCCTTGCCTTGTTGCGGTAAACACCGACGCCACCGGCAAAGCGCTGGAAATCGGCCTGTCCTACTGTTCCGCCATCGGTGGCGGCCGGTCCGGCATCATCGAAACCAACTTCCGCGAAGAATGCGAAACCGACCTGTTCGGCGAACAGGCTGTTTTGTGTGGTGGCATCGTCGAACTGATCCGCTGCGGCTTTGAAACACTGGTCGAAGCCGGCTACGAGCCCGAAATGGCGTATTTCGAATGTTTGCACGAAACCAAGCTGATCGTTGATCTGATCTATGAAGGCGGCATCGCCAACATGGATTATTCGATCTCGAACACCGCGGAATACGGCCAGTACGTCTCCGGCCCGCGCATCCTGCCCTACGACGAGACCAAAGCCCGCATGAAAGCCGTGCTGAGCGATATCCAGTCGGGCAAGTTCGTACGCGACTTCATGCTGGAAAACTCTGTTGGCCAGCCCACGCTGAAGTCCTCGCGTCGCGCCAATGACGAGCACCAGATCGAAGTCGTCGGCGGCAAGCTGCGCGAAATGATGCCTTGGATCTCTGCCGGCAAGATGGTCGACAAATCCAAGAACTAATCGCTGCTTTAAGCGACATGAAAAGGCCCGGTTTCGCACCGGGCCTTTTCTTTTGACGAACCGACTGTCACAGATTGCGCGCTGATCGTTGACCAAGGAAACTGCATGTCAGACGTGCCCGCCATCACCAAATCCAGCTGGCTGCTGATCCTGTTGCTGGCTTTCATCTGGGGCGGCACATTTCTGGTGACGGAAATCGCGCTGACCGAAATGCCCCCGTTTTGGATCGCCGCCACCCGTGTGGGGCTCGCCGCCACTGTGATGATCCCGTTCTGGGGCCTACGCGGGTTCCGCCTGTTTACAACGCCGCCGACCCGCGCAGACATCGCCGCGGTGATCTTCATCGGGGCCGCCAGCTCTGCGGTGCCGTTCAGCTTGCTCGCCTGGGGGCAACAATACGTGACGTCGGGTGACCTGCCCCCCGAAACTTCCCTCAGTTTAATGTAGAGTTTGCTCAACCTTCGAAGGAGCAAACAGATGCGACAGAGCCGTTTTACTGAAGCCCAAATTATCGGAATGATCAAAGAACAGGAAGCTGGCATGCCGACGGCAGAGGTGTGCCGCAGGCATGGCTTGAGTCCCGCGTCGTTCTACAAGTTCAAAGCCAAATATGGTGGCATGAACGTTTCTGATACTCATCGCCTTAGATCGCTGGAGGATGAGAACGCCAAGCTGAAGCGCCTTCTGGCGGACACGATGTTGGACAATGTTGTGTTGAAGGATTTGCTGGGAAAGAACTGACGACACCGAATGTGCGACGGGCCGCAGCACGCAAGGCAATGCGAGACCATGATATCTCGCAGCGCCGGGCGTGCAGGCTTGTCGGTGTCGATCCCAAGACCGTCCGGCGCGATCAGTCACCGGATAATCCAGAAGTTCGCGAAGAGATGAAAGCGATTGCCAGCAAGCGACGGCGCTTTGGCTACCGCCGGATCGGTGTGCTGCTGGAACGCAAGGGAAGGATCATGAACCACAAGAAACTGTATCGCCTTTATACTGAAGAAAAGCTGGGCGTTAGACGGCGCAGGGGCCGCAAGCGTGCGCGTGGCTCGCGGACACCAATGCCGGTTGCTTTGCGTCCTGGCGAGCGTTGGTCCTTAGATTTTGTGTCGGATACGTTCGGCGCGTCACGCAAGTTCCGCATGCTGGCTGTAAACGACGATTGTTGCCGCGAGAACCTCTGCTTGGTGGCTGACACCAGCATCTCGGGCGCTCGTGTCGCGCGGGAACTTGACGCGCTTGTCCGTATTTATGGAAAGCCTGCCTGCATTGTCAGTGATAACGGCACGGAGTTTACCAGTCGTGCGATCCTAAAATGGGCCGGTGATAACGACGTTGATTGGCATTACATCGACCCCGGCAAACCCCAGCAGAATGGCTTCATAGAAAGCTTCAATGGCAGCCTGCGCGACGAGCTGTTGAATGAGGAAATCTTCGATACGTTGGATGACGCCCGTCGCAAGCTGGCACTCTGGCGATACGACTACAACAACGTCAGGCCGCACTCATCGCTTGGGAACCAAACACCGGCAGAAGCTCGTCGAGCGCTTGAGCAATTTGAGGGCTCCGCGCAAGACGCGCTTGCCCAAACTGACGACGAAGAATATGAAACCCAGACCCGCAAACTCTCGTTATGAATGAGGGAGCCTCGGGGGGCAGGTCACGGGGTTTGCGGGGGTCACGATGGCCGCAACCGCGCTGATCATCCTTCCGCTGGCCCATTTCTTCGTTCCAGGCGAAGCGATGAGCCCGCGCAAGGCAATCGGGTTTTCATTAGGTTTTCTCGGCGTCGTCATCCTGATCGGTGCGCAGGCTTTTGAAAGCACGGGCACCGCGCTTGAAACCCAAGGGCGACTGGCCTGCTTGGCCGCGGCGGGATGCTATGCCACCAGTTCTATCGTGATGCGCCGCCTGCCCGCGATCGACGCCATCGGGCTCGCTACGATCCTGCTGATCATCGCCACTTTCATCACCATCCCCATGGCCCTGACTGTCGAGGGGCTGCCGCCCCGCCCGTCGCCCCCGATCCTCGCTGCACTGGCGTTTCTGGGGCTCCTCCCCACCGCCGCTGCGAACTTCCTACGCGTCGTGGTCATACGCAGCGCGGGACCGGTCTTCATGTCACTGGTGAACTACCAAGTACCTGTCTGGTCCGTCTGCCTCGGCGCGCTTGTGCTGAACGAACCGCTGCCACCCTCGCTGCTTTATGCGATGGTGCTGATCCTTGCGGGCGTCGCACTCAGCCAATACGGAGCCTTCCGCCGTCTGCTGACACGCGCGCGTCCCTGATTTCCAAATGGCCTAAAATCCTCGCCGAAGGCATCCCTCAGACGCCCACGATGTAACACCGGCAAAAGCAGAGCCCAGGCCGCCAAGCAGGTTTCCCCGCCAGCGGCCTAGCTCTCAACTCAAGGTGCGACAGCTGCCGTTACAGCATCCACCACGGAATCGACTGCCCGCTCCATCAGCCCTGCATCCTCATGCTCGGCCATGACACGAACCAGCGGCTCGGTTCCGGATTTGCGGATGAGCAAACGCCCCTGTCCCGCCAGATCAGCCTCGGCCTGCGCGATGGCGCCTTGGACCTGCGCGTCTTCGAGCGGCACTTGACCCGCTGAAAACCGCACGTTCTTAAGCAGCTGCGGCACGGGCTCAAAGCTGTTCAACAGCTCCGAAGACGTCTTTTCCGACCGGATCATCTCTGCCAGAAATTGCAGCCCCGCCATCAGCCCGTCGCCGGTGGTAGCGTGGTCAGTCATGACAATATGTCCTGACTGTTCGCCGCCCAGATTGAACCCGCCTTCACGCATACGTTCGACGACATAGCGATCCCCGACCGAGGTCCGCTCGAGCCGCAGCCCCTTGCCTTGCAGAAAGTGTTCAAGGCCAAGGTTGCTCATCACCGTGGCGACCAAGGCGTTATTGGCCAGCCGGTCTTCGGCCGCCCAACGGGACGCCATGAGCGCCATAAATTGATCCCCGTCGCCGACTTTGCCGGTTTCGTCGATCAAGATCACCCGATCCGCGTCACCGTCCAGACAGATGCCGACATGTGCACCGTGTTCGACAACCGCAGCCGCCGCCCGTTCAGGGTGGGTAGAGCCGCAATTTTCGTTGATATTATAACCGTTAGGCGACACACCGATCTCGATCACCTCGGCGCCAAGCTCCCACAGTGTTTCAGGTGCGACGCGGTGCGCGGCCCCGTTCGCGCAGTCGATTACAACCTTCAACCCGTCCAGACGCATCTGGCGTGGAAACGAGGATTTGACCCGCTCTACATACCGAAAACGCCCGTCGTCGATCCGTTTGGCACGACCGATCTTGTCGGCGGGGTTCATCTCTACGCCACCCGCGATCAGGGCTTCGATCTCTGCCTCCACCGCATCGCTCAGCTTGAACCCGTCGGGGCCGAAAAACTTGATGCCATTATCCGTCGCCGGATTGTGACTGGCCGAAATCATGACACCCAGATCGGCCCGCATGGACCGCGTCAGCAGCCCCACAGCCGGCGTCGGCACCGGCCCCAACAGAAGAACGTTCATCCCCGAGGATGTCAGGCCAGCCGTCAGCGCGTTTTCAAACATATAGCCCGAAAGGCGCGTGTCCTTGCCGATAACGACACGGCGCACTCCATCGCGGCCTGCGCTGAAATAGCGCCCGACAGCGGCCCCGATTTTTAATGCGACCTCGGCTGTCATCGGGTAAACGTTTGCCCGTCCGCGAATACCGTCAGTTCCAAATAACTTTGTCATAAAATGCTCCCAAAATAGGCGGCATGCCACAAAGCAACCGCTTGGCGGGTGTCTTCGACGTCATGCACACGGATCATTTGCACACCATGCCCTAATCCTGCAAGCGCCACGGCGATTGATCCCGGCGCCCGGTCCTGCGCCTGCGGTGCATTGCCGATCGTCCCGATGAACCGTTTGCGCGATACCCCCAACAGAATTGGCGTCCCCAGGGCGTGAAACAGGCTCAGCCGCGCTAACAGTTCCAGATTGTGCTCTTGGGTTTTGCCAAACCCGATGCCAGGGTCTGCCAGAATGGCACTGCGGGGGATGCCCGAAGCCTCCAGCAGGGCGATCTGCCGTTCCAGCGCGTCGTAGACATCCAACAGCACATTGTCATAGCGCGGGTCCAGATGCATCGTCGCTGGGTCGCCTTGGGCGTGCATGACACAGACCGGCAGCCCGAGCATCTGGCACAAAGGCGCAAGCGCGGGATCAAAGGTAAACCCCGACACATCATTCACCAGATTGGCACCGGCGCTAACCGCAGCTTTGGCCACAGCGGACTTGCGCGTGTCGATAGAGATCGGCGTGTGCAGCCCTGCCCCCCGCAACGCGGCGATAACGGGCGCTGTGCGCGTGATCTCTTCGGATACGGGCACGAAATCGGCACCGGGGCGCGTGGATTCGCCCCCAATGTCCAAAATATCGGCACCTGCGGCCACCATCGCCTGCCCTGCTCGGACCGCGTCAGGCACGGCAGCATGCTGGCCACCGTCAGAAAAGCTATCGGGTGTGGTGTTCAGAATACCCATGATACGCGGGCGGTCCAGCGGAAGACCGGCAATTGCGGCACGGGGTGCAGTCAGCCGAGCCAAGACGCTTGCGGGAATGTCGGCCGCGGGCACGACGCGGGGCGACGCGCTGCGGGACAGAACCTCTGCATGGGTGAACCAGCCCCACCCCCCCGCAAGCGGCACCGCAGCATCAGGTCGCGCAGGGCCAATCTGGACGAGAGGTCTGAAATAGTCGGTCATTGCTCACAGCCTGTCTTGATCCACCGCAACGGCGCGCAACGGCACCGACGCTTTGGCGGGCAAACTGGCCCCGATCACCAGCATCTCTGTCGCGTCAAAACTGGCGGCGAACCATGCAGCCAGTGCCACGGCATCGCGTGGCTGTACCGACGGGGTATCGACGCTGTCCAACACGATCTTTGACGGAGCCCACACACTGGTTTGCCCATTCTTCATCGCCCAGTCGAGCTCTGTCCGGGTGGCCACAACAACGCAGCGGTCATCCTTTGACGCCAGCACCCATGCGTTCTGTTCAATCGCCAGCAAATCAATGCGGCGCTGCGCCATCTTATGCGCGAGCTGTGGCGCAGTGGCATCTGACGCCCCGACACATAGGATCAAGGGACGCCCCATCTGATGCAACTGATCCAGCCAGCCCGCCAAAAAAGGCGATGCGATGGCTTCGTTGCTCAGATAAACCAGTTCGGGATGCGGGACCTCTTGCGCGTCGGGCTGATTGCCGGGTGCATCATCCCGCGCGCGCACAATTTCAACACCCAAAGCTCCGGGGCCACGGTCCAGCTTTTCGATACGGACAAAAACCCGCATCGCTTGCCGCTCCAGCAAGATACGATCCGCGACCCGTTCGGCCAAGGTTTCAAGCAGGTTCAGCCGTTCGTCTGACAGCTCATAGGCGATGGCCTCGGTCACGCGGTCATAGGACAGAATGCGATCAACGTCGTCATCTACAGGGCCGGTCAACGGCTGGACTTCTACGACGATATTAAAACAGATACGTTGCGTGACGCCGCGTTCGGCCTGAAAGGCACCAATCTCGACCTCAACAATATGATCGCGCAGCGAAATCCGGTCTAGAGGTTCAGGCCCCGCCGTCGCTGCCGCACGTTCGGATGGGTGCGCAAAGGCAAGCCGCGTGTCACTCGTCATAGGATCTGGCCTCTGCTTGTCTCACCTGCACACGATCCTAGACCGTTCGCCCGGATGTACCAAAGCCAGACACGGCTGACCAGCCATCAAAGGCGACAGAAACGCCGGTTAGTTAGACGCGGTCTGGACACCATCGCGGTAGAACATATGCACGCCGATCTTGGTGGTGCGCGTAAACACGCGGGACCAGCGGGGGCTTACGGCTGTGGTGTGATAGTAGGTAGCACCGCCCGTCAGCGAAGGTGCCTTGCCATCCAGAACGGCGCGCGCAACTTTTCCGACCTGCGTGTAGGCGCGCGGTTCGGCGATCACTTCGGCGTTGCCATCACAGGTGTAGGTAAACTGGCACTGGTATTTGCGGCCGGTCCCTTGGTTGATCACACTGCAAAGCGATCCGGGAAACTGCGAAGACTTCACGCGGTTCATGATGACTTCGGCCACAGCGAACTGACCTTTGACTGTCTCGCCACGCGCCTCGAAATACAGCGCTTCTGCCAGACACCGCCACTGCTCCCCGCCGGACGCTTTGGGCTGCTCGGACAACCACGCGCGGGTGAATTCAACATCGCTGGCAGCGTTGGCGGATGCGATCATGCTTTCCAGACGTTCCGACCCGACAGACCTCAGCCCTTTGGCCTCGATGTCAGCCAGTGCTTTGGCCTGTTGCGGGCTAGCGGAGGCCACGGCAGGAGTAAGCAAAGACAGCGCCAACAGAGCGCAGGAAGAGATTTTCTGAAAAGAACGCATTGAGCGCCTCGCAAGTAGTTTCGGACAGCGCCGCGTACCCAAGAAGAACACGGGCGTAAACCCTGCTGAAACCGGTTGCGCGGGAACCCGCGGACAGACTCTATATATAGGCGATTAGACGCCAGAACCTACTTTATCTTGTCTGCGATTGCCAATTGCGCCGCGGCGAGTCTGGCAACCGGAACACGAAAAGGTGAGCAAGAAACATAATCGAACCCCGCTGCGCGACAAAAATCTATCGATTCGGGGTTGCCGCCGTGCTCTCCGCAGATCGATAGCGTAATCCCAGGTTGTGCTGCCCGCCCCCGCGCGGCCCCCAGCTGAAGCAGCTCTCCGACGCCGTCACGGTCAAGCATGTGGAACGGATCTTCGGGGAAGACGCCCTGCTGAACGTAGGTCGACATGAACCGTCCCGCGTCATCCCTGCTAAGCCCATAGGTCATTTGCGTCAAATCGTTCGTCCCGAAACTGAGGAACGAACAATAGGGCGAAATCTCTCCGGCGCGCAGCGCTGCACGTGGCGTTTCGACCATCACCCCCAACCGGTAGGTGAAGGTAGCGCCACGTTCGGATTTCACCGCCATTGCGATCTTGTCGACGCTGGCCTTGATCAGCTCGACCTCGCGCTTGGCCGACACCAGCGGGATCATGATCTCGGGCACGACAGGTTCACCATCGCGACTGGCTTCGATCGTGGCCTCAAAGATCGCGCGAGCCTGCATCTCGTAGATTTCGGGCACAGTCACGCCAAGACGCACGCCACGCAGGCCAAGCATCGGGTTGTATTCTGTCATCGCCTCGATCCGGCGGGTCACATCCGACAGCGGCAAATCCAACGCTTCGGCCAGATCGCGTTGGCCGGTGCGGCTTGAGGGCAGGAATTCGTGCAAGGGCGGATCGAACAGCCGGATACAGACCGGTTGCCCTTGCATGATGCGGAACAGCTGGATGAAATCCTCGCGTTGCATTGGCAAAAGGCGCTCCAACACCGCACGACGGCCTTCGCTGGTGTCGGCAAAGATCATCTCGCGCATCACGGTAAGGCGGCTGGGGTCAAAGAACATATGCTCTGTCCGGCAAAGCCCGATCCCCTGCGCATCGAAGTTCCGTGCGGTCTGCGCGTCGGCGGGTGTGTCGGCATTGGCACGAATACCGATGTCCGCTGCGTCCTTGGCCCAGGACATGAGCTTTTGAAAGGTCGCGTCCAGCAACGGCTCTAGCATGTCCGCGGCCCCACAAAGCACCTCGCCCGAGGTGCCATCGAGCGTAATTTCGTCGCCCGCCTTAAACATCCGCCCGTCCGAGGCCGTGATCAACCCCTTGACCAGATCAAATCGCATAGAGGACGCGCCAACAACGCACGGCAGGCCCATGCCGCGCCCGATCACCGCCGCGTGGCTGGTGATGCCGCCGCGTTCGGTCAACACGGCCTGGGCCGCATGCATACCGCGAATATCCTCGGGCGAGGTTTCGCGGCGCACCAGAATACATTTCTCGCCGCGTGCGGCGCTGGCTTGGGCGTCATTGGCGTTGAACACGATCTTGCCCGTGGCAGCGCCGGGACTGGCAGCAATGCCGCGCCCGATCACATCGCGTTTCACGCGGGGGTCAACCTGTCGGTGCAACAGCTCTGTCAGCGTGCGGGGCTGGACGCGCATCAGTGCCTCTTCGCGCGGGATAATCCCTTCGTCCGCCAGCGCAACGGCAATCCGCACCGCCGCACGTGACGACCGCGATACGCGCACCCCGTCGAGGATGAACAGCTCTCCGTCCGAGATGACAAATTCCACCTGCATTTCAGCGCGCAGCCGCACCCGCATCAGCGCGGCATGCTGTTTGAGCATCTCGAACGCTTCGGGTGCGTGTTCCTCAAGCGATGGCCCGCGTGGATCACGCGTCAGATACAGCGCATCGGCCGTATCCTGCAACGCATCGCGACCCTGCGACTGGCTCAGGTATCGTCCGGTGATCTGCGGCAGGCCGGTGGTGCTGTCGACCAGCTGCAACACGCCCGACCCGCAGATGCCGGTGCCCACACCGAACACCATCTCTTGCACGATCAGCCCAAGCCCCGCATCCGCTGGCGCGCCTTTGGCCTGACGCAGCAGCCGCGCCGACGTGCCTTCCCATGCCCGCGCCATCGAACTGAGAACGGCGGTCAACTGGGTCACGCGGTCTTGGGGGAAGCTCTCTTCGGTCTCAAGCTCGTAGGCACGCAGGGATTGCAGCAGCGCCTCGCGCCCGTCCCCTTCGACGTCGTCAAACATATCGGGGTCCAGCCGTGCTACATTGACGGCATAGGATTGGACGAAACGGGTATACAGGGCCGATGCAGGCCCCTCGCCCATGCGTTCGCAATAATAGGCATAGCGTGCGTCGTTCATGCCGATGTTCATCACCGCCCCCGGCCCGCCCCAGTCGGGGTCCTGGCTAGAGGGGCGCACACAGAGCAACGCGTCTTGTGGGAATTCATCGGCGACCGCTTGCAGATCGGGGATCTGCCCCTGCGCGATATCAAGCACGACACCAAAGGGAAGCGCCACGGTACGCGGCACCGGCAAATCAAGACGGACCAGACGCTGCAAACATTTCGCCCGCCCACCGTGGGTATCATTCGCGATGGGGGCCGTTTGGGTCACAAGGGTTGTCATGGCGATTTTCTGCACTGCGGCACCTTTTGGTTCCTGCGCAGCATAGGCTTTCACCGTGGTCTGGCAAGGCGTGATCGCCTTGCCGACGCGTCGGGTCTGCTGCGTTACCCGTCGATCTTCGTTAGATCCGCAACCGAGCTACAGATCGTGCGGATACGGCTGAGCAGGTTCAAACGATTGCGCCGGATCGTCGCGTTGTCAGAGTTCACCTGCACCGCATCAAAGAACGCATCAATCGGCCCGCGCAAGGATGCCATCGCGGACATGGCCGTGCCAAAATCCTGAGCCCCCATCGCCGGTTTGATCTGCGCCTCTGCGGTATCAAGGGCGGCAAACAGCGCGCGCTCTTCTTCCGTCTCGGCAAACTTGATGTCCGCGCCAAAGGAGTATTCCACCCCATCCGCATCCTCGGCTTGGCTCAGGATGTTGTTGGCGCGTTTGAACCCTTGGATCAGGTTTTCCCCGTCGTCAGTTTTGAGTGTCTCGCTTAACGCCTTGGCGCGTTTGACAAGCAAGGTCAGGTCGTCGTTGCCCTCCATCGCAATGCAGGCGTCGATGATGTCATGACGGACGCCTTGGTCCTTGAGGTACACCTTTAGGCGGTCGTGGAGGAAGGAGAGGAGATTCACCTTGATATCAAGGTTTGTGAAGTCCTGTTCGTCGTTGGCATCTCCAAACTCAACGCCGTTTAGCTTCAGCCCCGAATAAAGTGCAACGGACAAATTTAACGACACATCATTCTCAACTAAAATCCGAATGACGCCCAATGCCGCGCGACGTAGCGCAAACGGGTCTTTGCTCCCCGTCGGCTTTTCGTCAATCGCCCAGAAGCCTGTCAGCTTGTCGATCTTTTCGGCCAGCGCTACGGCGATGGACACGGGCGCGGTTGGCACATCGTCGGATGGGCCAAGCGGCGCATAGTGGTCTTGGACGGCGGCGGCGATGGCATCGGATTTGCCGGCGGCTTTCGCGTAATAGCTGCCCATAAGCCCCTGAAGTTCAGGGAATTGATAGACCATTTCGGACGATAGATCGGCCTTGGCGAAACGGGCGGCGGCGCGGGCCTCATCAGCATCGGCCTTAACCATCGGGGCGAGCTCTCCGGCCAGTGCCTCCATGCGCGAGATCAGCTCGGCCTGTGTGCCCAGCTTATTATGGAAGGTCACATTGGACAGACGGTCCACCCAAGTCTGCATCCCGGCATCCGATTGCGCGATGCGCAGGTCGTTTTCCCAGAAGAATTTGGCGTCCGAGAGACGTGCGGACAGCACTTTTTCGTTCCCCGCCAGAATGGTCGCGCCATCATCGGCGGTGGTGCGATTGGCGACGGTGACAAAGCGTTCGATGCGGCCCGTCTTGGGGTTGCGCACGGAAAAGAACTTCTGGTGCTCTTTCATGGAGGTTTGCAGCACCTCCGGTGGCAGACCAAGGAAATCTTCGCCAATCTGCCCCATCAGCACGACCGGATATTCCACCAGCCCTGCGACCTCGGCCAAAAGCCCCGCATCCTCGACGACCTCAAGCCCGTTGGCAAAGGCCATATTGGTCGCGTCGTTCCAGATCGTATCGCGCCGCTCTGCGGGGTCCAGCACGACAAAGGCGCGTTTCAGCTTGGCGCTATAGTCCTCAAAGCTGCTGACCGTGATCGTATCAGGTGCCATAAAGCGGTGCCCGCGCGTGGTGTCGCCAGCGGTGATCCCATCGACGGTCAGGGGCACAACCTGCGCGCCGTCTTCGGCAGAAAGGATGCACAGGATCGAATGCAGCGGACGCACCCACCGCAACGTGCCGGTGCCCCACCGCATGGATTTGGGCCATGGGAAGGTGCGAATGGTGGTTTCCAGCACCTCTGCCACGATCTCGGCTGCGGGGCGGCCCGGCTTGTTGATCATGGCGAACAGGATCTTGCCCTTGGGGGTGTCGCGCTCTTCCAACTGGTCACGGGTCAGGCCCGCGCCGCGCAAGAACCCTTCGATGGCTTTTTCGGGCGCGTCGGCCTTGGGGCCTTTGCGCTCTTCGGTCAGGGACGGGCTGGCGTCCAGCATTCCCTCGATCGTGAGGGTCAGGCGGCGCGGTGTCGAAAAGGCCGCGGCAGAGGCATAGGTCAGACCCGCATCCACCAATCCGTTCGTCACCAGTTTCTTAAGATCATCCGCCGCGCGCGCCTGCATACGGGCGGGAATTTCTTCCGAGAAAAGCTCAATCAGGAGGTCGGGCATGGGTTCGTACCTTTCGGGGCCGCGTGTCGTTCGGTGCGGTTAAATATGTGTCGCGCAAACAGCGCAAAGTTCAAAGGGCCGGTGATCCGCGTGGGGGTCAATCGGCAGGGCGTTCCGGGCAGGCTTCGCCCACCACGGTGCCGTCATAGGATTTGTCGCCACAGTCGTTCAGCTCGTGCCAGACATAGCCGCGCCCGTCCGAGGTGATCGCGACGATGCGGTCCACGCCGTAATTAATGTTCTTCTGGCCTAGAAAGGTCAGCGCGGTGCCTTCCTCTATTTCTGCGGCGATGGCTTTAGCGTCGAAGCAATGAAACCACCCCGGCGCGTTGCGCGGCGTCATTTCGTCGCTGACGACATAGGTCTCGGTCAGCATCGCGAGGCTCAGCGAGGTTTCAAAACACGCGCGATAGCGGATGGGCGAGCTGTCGGCGTCGATGGCGCGAAAGTTATCGGTCAGGATCGGTTCAGATGTGTTCGAATTGATCGACACCAGCAACACGCCTTCGTCCGGCGCGTCGACCTCGTGATAATATCCGTAGACCTGCAAATAATAAAGCGCGAGACCTGCAATGGCTGCTGCAACCAAGATGACGCCTCCTACGATTTTACCGTTCATGCCGCATCTTCCGACCAGCCGCCGGCCCGTGTCTGAACAAACGCGTCAGCGCAGGCTTTGGCAAGGGTGCGCACGCGTCCGATATAGGCCTGACGCTCGGTGACCGAGATAACGCCGCGCGCGTCCAGCAGGTTAAAGATGTGGCTGGCCTTGATGCATTGGTCATAGGCGGGGTGCGCCATGACGATGCGCTTGCCGGTCTTGGGGTCAAGGGCATCATGCGCAAGGATCGCCTTGCACTCGTTTTCAGCCTCGACAAAGTGATTCAGCAGCACGTCGGTATTGGCGACATCAAAGTTCCAGCGGGCGTATTCTTCTTCGGTCTGCTTGAACACATCGCCATAGGTCAGCGGGATCGGCGCGTCGGGGCTGTTGAACGGCATGTCCATCACGTGATCGACCCCCAGAACATACATCGCCAGACGCTCAAGCCCGTAGGTCAACTCTCCCGATACAGGATGGCAGTCGTGACCGCCGACCTGCTGGAAATAGGTGAACTGCGACACTTCCATACCATCGCACCAGACTTCCCAGCCCAGACCCCATGCGCCCAATGTCGGGCTTTCCCAGTCATCTTCGACAAAGCGGATGTCATGCAGCGCCATGTCGATCCCGATTGCCTCGAGCGACCCAAGGTACAGCTCTTGCAGATTGGGCGGGCTGGGTTTGATCAGCGCCTGAAACTGGTAGTAGTGCTGCAAGCGGTTCGGGTTTTCACCATATCGCCCATCGGTCGGACGACGCGACGGCTGCACATAGGCCGCGGCCCATGGGTTGGTGCCAAGCGCGCGCAGGGTCGTCGCCGGGTGGAACGTACCCGCGCCGACTTCCATGTCGTAGGGTTGTAGAATCGCACAGCCCTGACGCGCCCAATAGGACTGTAGAGCGAGGATGATTTCCTGAAATGAACGGGGGCGCTGGACCGGGTCGGACATAAGATTTTGCCTTTGCTGCTGCGCGCCTTTCCTAAGGCGCTGTCGCGGTCGGGTCAATTGGCAGCTTTGTGATGATTTGCCCTGTCTCAAGCATGGTATTTTGCGCGCGTTCCTGCTTATCTACTGCAAGTTTAAATCCTTGAGAGCACCCTTACCTATGACGCGACTGTTTGCGGCCCTGATCGCCGCCTTGTTTATCGCCCCGTTCGCCTTTGCACAGTCTGCCGATGATGTGGTTTGGATACAGGTAGAAGCCCAGCCTAATCTGGCGGCGGCGACCGATCGCGCGCGTGCCTACAGCGCCAGCCTTGAGGATGTAAACGGGTTTGCCCTTGGGGGCAGCTGGTATGGAATCGCGGTTGGTCCCTATTTGCGCGACGACGCCGAACTGCTGCTGCGGCGCTACCGACAGGACGGGGTGATTCCACGCGACAGTTTCATCCAGCTCTCCGATAAATTCCAACAGCAATTCTGGCCCGTGGGTGCGAATGTCTTGAACATTCCGCTGATCGCTCCGATTGAACCCGCCACCCCGAGCGAGGCGCAGACGGACGAAGAGATTACACAGACCACCCTGCCCCCCGCCGGCGAAACGCTGGACCAAGAAGAAGCCCCCACTGCAGAGGCCGAGACGACACAGGTGCCCGTCCTGCCAGAGCCGCCCAAAGACGAGACCCTGTCAGAGGCCCGCGCCAGCGAGCGTGATCTGGACCTCACCGCACGTGAACAGCTACAGATCGCGCTGAAGTGGGCCGGCTTTTACAATGCATCGATTGACGGTGCATTCGGGCGAGGCACGCGCGGGTCTATGGCCGATTGGCAAGAGGCCAACGGCTATGAAGCGACCGGCGTGCTGACCACGTTGCAGCGGGCAGATTTGATAGGCCAATATAATGCCGTGCTAGAAGGGCTGGGCCTGCAGACCGTGCGCAACGCCGATGCTGGCATCGAAATGGTGATGCCCACCAAAGTGGTCACCTTTGACCGGTTCGAGCCCCCCTTTGCCCATTACAATGGTACCGGCGACATTGATGCGCGGGTTCTGCTGATCAGTCAGGCTGGCGATCAGGACACGCTCTTTGGTTTGTATGACATCATGCAGACCCTTGAAATCGTGCCCGAAGAAGGCCCACGTGACCGTAAATCCAACAGCTTTGAACTGATCGGCGAAGACGGGCGGATCGTCAGCCAGACGCAGGTGTCCCTCGAGAATGGCGAGATCAAAGGCTTTACCCTGATTTGGCCCGCCGGTGACGAAGACCGCCGTCGCCGCGTGATCGCCGAGATGACGAAATCCTTTAGCCGCCTACCTGGCACGCTGGATGCCGCTGCAGGGTCCGGTGATCGTCAGGCTGTCGATCTGGTTTCCGGTCTGCAAATCCGGTCGCCAAAGATCTCGCGCTCGGGCTTTTTCATCGACGGGCGTGGTACGGTTGCGACGACCTCTGAGGCTGTGCAAAGCTGTGGCCGCCTGACGCTGGACGACGAGACAGAGCTCGACGTGTTGGTCGATGATACGGCCAGCGGCATCAGCTTGCTGAAACCCCGCGTTGCTCTGTCACCGCTGGATGTGGCCGCGTTCAACACAGTGCCCCCGCGGTTGCAGTCTGAAATCGCGGTTGCCGGCTTCCCCTATGAGGGCGTGCTTGGCTCTGCCACCGTGACCTATGGCACTCTGGCCGATGTGCGTGGGCTACAGGGCGAGGAAAACATCGCCCGCCTCGCGCTTTCTGCCCGCAGTGGCGACGCAGGCGGCCCGATCCTTGATAGCGACGGGCGCGTGCTGGGGATGCTGCTGCCCCGTGCAAATGGCGCGCGCGAACTGCCCGAAGATGTCGCCTTTGCCGTGGAAGCCAAGGTCATTGCGGACCTCGCGCAAAGGGCCGGTGTCAGCGTGGATACAACGGTTGCCAGCACCGCGATCAAGCCGCACGACCTGCGCGAAAAAGCCAAGGGTATGACCGTTCTGGTCAGCTGCTGGGAATAAAGAAAACCCCGGCCCTCGGCGTTATGCTGGGGACCGGGGCAAAGCTGCAATCGCTGCCATAAAAGTTAAGACAGATCAGCCCGCGGTTTGCGGCGTCAGATAGATCAACGTCGGACGATCTGCCCTGAACGCTTTGGCCAGAACCTCGGGTAGGTCTGCCAATGATTTTGGGGCGACTGCATTTGCGCCGTAGGCCTCTGCTAGTTTACAGAAATCGGGATTGTGGGCGATGACCGCATTCGGTGCGATCTGCGCACGGGTCATGCTGTCTTCGATCTCGCCCAATTTGCCGTTGTCCCAAAGGATGATGGGCAATGCCAGGCCCAGTTCTACCGCTGCGCCAAGTTCTTGCACCGTGTATTGAAAGCCGTAGTCGCCGATGATCGCCAGTGTGGGCAGCCCGGGTCGTCCGATGGCCCCGCCAATCGCCGCAGGCGTGGCATAGCCCAAGGTGCCAAAGCCGTAGGGGTGGTGCCAATGGCCGGGGCGGTCCATCTCCCATACTTCGGTTGCGGCATAGGCGAATTGCGTCATGTCGGAATAGACCATCGTGCCCTCGGGCGTGGCGGCCTTAACGGCGTCAACCACGGCGAGGATGCCCGGACGCTCCATATCCACCTCGGAACGCCAACGCTTGCACCACTTCGCGACCTCGGCGGCGGTCCACCCCTTGGCGGTCCCGTCCTCGGGCAAGGCGGCATCCAGCGCTGCCATCACCTGCGCCGCATCCCCAAGGATTGCAAAGCCCGCCGCCTGCGGGTCGGCCAGAACGGAAGGATCAATATCAATCCGTACCAGTTCGCCCGAATGTCCCAATTCAGGGCGCCACATATCCACCTCTGCCAGTTCCGTGCCGACTGCGATCACCAGATCTGCCTGCGCGATCACATCCACGCTGCTTTCCCGCGCAAGGCAGGCCCCAAAGTGCAATGGCGCGTCGGGCGATACGATGCCGCGACCTGCATAAGTGGTCATGCTCGCGGCCTGCCAGCGGGCCAGCAACGCGTCGGTGTTTTGCACACCAACAGCGCCGCCGCCAAAGATGAACAACGGCTTTTGCGCCGCCTGCAGCTTTTGCGCCAGCGCTTTGATCTGGGCGGGATCGCCGGCGGGTCGTGTTGCGCTGACCGACCTAGGCTGCGCGGGCGCAGCTTCGGCTTCCAGCAGATGGATCGGCACAGAGATGTGTTTGGATCGCGCCCGACCGGAGGCGAATTCGGTCAAGGCCCGGTCGATCAACTGATACGCCGCGGGCGCGGTCAACGCCACTTCGGACCAGTCGCAGACGGTTTCTGCCGCGGCGCGCTGGTCTTTCATCTGGTGCAACTGCCCCTTGCGCGCCGCCGTTTCGTCCAGACACGAGGACAGCACCAACACTGGCACGGAATCGCTATAGGCCTGCCCCATGGGCGTCATCACGTTGCACAGACCCGGACCGGTAATAACGTATGCCACCCCGGGCTTGCCCGTCGCACGGGCATAGCCGTCGGCCATGAAGCCGGCCCCCTGCTCGTGCCGCGCAAGCACATGGGTCAGCCCCGCCTCTTCGATGCCGCGATACATTTCCTGGTTGTGCACGCCGGGGATCCCAAAGATCACCTCTACCCCGCGGGCCTTTAGCATATGAGACATCTGGGCCCCCAAGGGACGGGTTTGTGTATCGCTCATTATGCTCTCCAAAATTTGAATGTCAGAATAACGTAGACCGCCATAAGTTCCAGCCGTCCGACCAGCATCGCAGCCGTCAGGATCCACTTGGCCGTATCGTTTAGCGTGCTAAAATTGCCAGCAGGGCCGATGATCTTGCCCAGACCCGGCCCGATGTTGCCCAACGCGGCCCCCGCCCCCGATACCGAGGTCACAAAATCCAGTCCGGTCATGCTCAGCGCCACGGCAACCAGCCCCAGCGTCAGCGTGAAGAACATAAAGAAAGACATGACCGAAATCATGACATCGCCACTGATAGGACGGCCATCATAGCGCGGGGTAAAGATGCCGTGGGGCGAGCGGATGCGCTGCAACTGGGCGCGGATTGACGCGAACAACAACTGATATCGGAAGATCTTGATCGAACAGGCCGTCGACCCCGCGCAGCCGCCGATCAGGCCGGTGAAAAAGAACAGCGCAACGGGAAACGGGCCCCAGGTCATATAATCGACCGACGCAAACCCTGTACCCGAAATGATGGAAGTGATGTTGAACAATGCTTCGCGCAGGGATTGCTCCCAGTGCTGCGGAAACACAGACTGGATCGAGATGAAGATCAGCCCGACCAAGACAGCAATCGTCATCAAGAACCCCCGCACCTGCGGATCACGGTGGAGCGCCAGCGGGTTGCCGTTCAACAATTGCACATAGCGCACGAACGGTAACGCCGCGAGCACCATGAAGATCGACGCCGCGTATTCCGCATTGCCAGCGAATGTCCCAAAAGACGCGTCATAGTTCGAAAACCCGCCCGTGGACACGGTTGTAAGCGCATGAACCGTGGCGTCAAAGACGTTCATCCCCAAGGTTAAATACGTCAGGGCACAGGCAAAAGTAAGCCATACATAGATGACCGAAATCTGGCTGGCGATCTGACCGGCGCGTGGCAGAATTTTTCCAAAGGTGTCAAAGGCTTCGGATTTGAAGATCTGCATACCGCCAACCCGCAGCTCGGGCAGGAAAACCATCGCAACAACAATGATACCAATACCACCAAGCCACTGCAGAATTGCACGCCACAGCAGCAACCCTTTGGGCAGATCATCCAATCCGGTAAATACCGTCGATCCGGTGGTGGTCATGCCCGACATGGCCTCGAACACAGCATCGACGAAACGTGCTTCGGTCGCGCCCAGCATAAACGGCAGTGCGCCGAACAGCGGCAGCATCAACCAGACGGCTGTGGTCAGCAAAAAGGTCTGCTGGATGGTCAGCCCTTCCTTGACGCCATTGGCGCAGGCCAGCGCGATCATACTGCCGCCCAGCATCGTGATCAGACCCGCCTCTACGAACACGGGCCAGTGGCCGCGCCCTTCGGCAATATCGACCAACATCGGCACGATCATCGCAATGCCAAGCACCGACACCAACAGGCCGATGACGTATCCAACAGGGCGCAAATCCAACATCCGCGCAGCGTTGGCGCGGTGGCGCGTCGGTGTCAAGGACACGCCCTATCGTAAAACGCAAAACGACCCGAGCAAGACACACTCGGGCCGTTCAAAATCAAACTGAAAGACGTTCAGACGTAGAATGTATCGCGGAAGACATGGTGCACGATTTCGTCACGCTTGATGCCCATTGCCGACAGCTCTTCGTCCGTTCTGGACTGCAGGAACGTCACCTGACGCATCCGGCCCGAGTTTGCGCCCATATTAACCAAGCCCGTCCAGATCGCTGCGAAAAATCCGCCGATGACGGCGAAAGGCGCTTTGATGGTTGGGACGTTGCTGTGCGAAATTGTGTTGTTATAAGCCATACTAAACTCTCGATTTACCTTGGCATTTCTGCCGGTTACCTTGTTCTACCTCTCAATATAGCGAAGCAGTGGGGGATGAGAACCGACGTTTCTGCATAGCAGCATCCCGAACATGCCGCATCGCAGCATAGCTGCGCCCATGTTTCAAGCAAACACCCCGAGGGCCTGCGTATAAACCGCGCAATGTGAAAATTCTGGACGCCACCCCCGCAAAGGGGGCACGTGCTCAGCCGACGTGGAACAGCGTGCTGAACAGTTTTGGGTCGATGCTCTGTGCGGCAAAGGTTTCCCCCTGCGTGAGCATCGAAATCGCGTCATGACTGTGCAGGCTTTCTTGATGGCTGGCCACGACGCGAAAATCGCCCACCCGAGGTTCAGCCTGTAGCTGTTCACAAAACAGCCGCGCCGCGTCTTCGACAAAAATCGGATTGGCGGCATTCAGCTCGGCAAAGGCCTGTTCATCCTCACGTTTCACCATCACTTGCGTCTCTGTCGGAACAGCACGGCGCGCGAGGTCGATCAGGTCTTCGAACCACAGGCAGGTTTCATCGCAATTCACTTCAACGGAAATACGCGCGACCGACCGTTGCGAATGCGGCGTGGCCAACTGCCCCCGCGTGGCACGCGCATGTTCGGACAGTTCCAGCGAACACGGGCAGGTCGAGGAATAGACGTAATCCAGGTGAATGATCTTCTTGCGCGCGCCGCCTGCCTCGACCAGTTCCAGCGCGATGTCGTAATACTGATATCCCGAAAGACCGGACCGCAGGCTTCCGATCTTTACCGGAAAGGAGAACCGCATTTGGATACGCGCGTCATAGCTCTCGAGGTCGGATTTATAGTCGTCCAGCGCGGCTTCCATCACCTCGAAGCTGAACACCTCATCCGCGTGCTTGTAGAAACTGCGCATAATGCGGGACATGTTGATGCCCTTTTTATCCGCCTCCAGACTGACCGATCCGGTGACCGAGGTCTCGAGTGTCAGATCGCCGCCGTCACGTGTATGGAATCGCATTGGCAGGCGAAAATTCGAAATCCCAACATGCTGGATTTGCTGTTTCGCACCGCGGATCAGGCTGGACGGGCCGTTCTGCAAATCCGGCAACGTCGCTTTATAATTATCGCCGACCGCAAAATCACTGGGATAGTCACGGTTGAACTGCGGATAGCTTTCGACGTTCTGCAACAATTTAGCGAGCGACGGATCCAGCGCTTCTATCTCGATCGCATCGGCCTTGCGCGCCCAGGCCCGCAACGTATCAAGTGCTGCAACCGCGTCATCACGGTCCGGTATCACTGTCGCGGCGATATTCATGGCAGGGCCCTTTCGCAAGATATCCCCTATATAAGCGAAAACGGGGGCTTTACCAATGTTCCGTCCAGCGGAACGGGTAAAGCCCCTGCTGCATCACTTCAATGTGTCCAATGCCTGATGGATGTCGGCGATCAGATCATCCACATCCTCGAGCCCGGCTGACAAGCGCACAAGACCCGGTGTGATCCCGAGGGTTGCTTTCTGGTCGTCTGGCAAACGTTGGTGCGTTGTCGTCGCCGGATGGGTTGCAATGGATTTCGCATCGGCAAAATTATTCGAGATGGTGATGATCTCGAGCGCGTTAAGAAAGGCAAAACACGCCTCCTTGCCACCTTTGACCTCTACCGCAAAAACGGTACCCGCCGAAGGCGCATGAGACATAGCCAGCGCGTGCTGCGGATGGCTGGCGTGGGTTGGATAGCGCACCGCGCTGAGCTTGGGGTGCCCGTTCAACGCGTCAGCGATCTTCCAGGCGGCGTCGGCTTGGGCCCGCACCCGCAGGTCGATTGTTTCAAGCGCCTTAAGATGTGTCCAGGCGGTGAACGGATTCATCGCGCCACCGGTATGCTTCATATAGGCTTCGACGGGGCCGCGGATCAGCTCTTTGGGCCCGCAGATTGCGCCGCCCAGCATACGTCCCTGCCCGTCCACATGTTTCGTGGTCGAGATGATCGCGATATCCGCGCCACATTCCTTGGCATAGGAAAACACCGGCGTCGCCATCGCGTCATCCACCAGCACCAGCGCGCCCACGGCATGCGCCGCCTTCACCACATGGCGCATATCGACGACTTCCAACGTGGGGTTCGAAATGCTCTCGAAGAAAACCATGGTCGTGTCAGGGCGGATAGCGGCATCCCATGCAGCATTATCCGTTCCGTCAATCAAGGTGACCTCGACCCCGAAACGCGCCAAGATATCCTCAAGCACATACAGGCACGACCCAAACAGCGCGCGCGCAGCCACCACATGATCGCCTGCCTTCAAAAGCGACGTTAGCGCGCCGCTGACTGCGGCCATGCCAGAGGTACAAGCGAAACAATCCTCATATCCCAACAGGTCGGAAATACGGTCTTCGAACATGCGCACGGTCGGGTTGCCGTAGCGTGCATAGATGAATTCGTCGTCACCCAGCGACTGGAACCGCGCCTCGGCCTGTTCGGCGCTCTCATAGACGAACCCCTGGGTCAGGAACACTGCCTCAGAGACTTCGTTATACTGGCTGCGGCGCGTGCCACTGTGCACAGCCTTGGTCCGTGGTTTCCAATTGTCGCTCATGCTTTTATCCTTCCTGACCTGCTGCGCAGCAGGCGTAAAAAAACCCCAGACGCGGTCAAGCGAAAGGGGGCTTTCATCCTGACCTTTTAGCGGAATTTGGCAGATTTCGCTGCCCGTGGCCCGCAATCCGGTATCAAATCGCCACATATCATCTGCTACGCCCCTCGCCCGCTCTCGTCAACTACAACAGCAGGATGCCTTGCCAGCCGCCTTCCAAATGGCAAAAAATCCCGGGGGTGCTGCCCCATTTGGGGCAGCGGGGGCTGGCCCCTTTTTCAACTTTCGTCCTTCTCCAGACCGTAGGTCTGAAACAACCGCCCTTGCGTCATGAAAAACACAAACACCGCTGCCGTCAGCCCGAAGGTTTTGAAATAAACCCATGTCTCGGTGCTGGTGAAACGCCAGATCAGCTCGTTCGCGAGCGCCAGACCAAAGAAACAGAGCATCAGCCGTTTGGTCAGGATCATCCAGCCCGCGTCGTTCAGGGGCATCATCTCTTCCATCACGTATTTCAAATACGATTGCCCGCGCGCCAAGCCGATCGCCAGCAGCACCGCGAACAGAAGGTAGATCGCAGTAGGTTTCATCTTGAAGAACCGTTCGTCGTTCAGCCAGACCGAGAGCCCGCCAAACAGCGTCACCAGAATGACTGTGGTGACCTGCATCCGGCTGATCTTGCCCGTCAGCGCCCAAAGCGCCCCCGTCGCCAGGATCAACAGCGGTACAAAGGCCGCCGTGACAACAATAAAGCCGCTGTAGTCGGTCCCCCAAAGGGTGAACGTCTCGTCCTTGAACCGCAGATAGGCGACAAAGAATATCAGCACCGGCCCGTATTCAAGCGCCGATTTGACAAAGGGGTTAATCTCGCGTGTCGTGCTCATCTTGCTCTCCAGTTATCCGCCCATTTCCACGATCACCGCCCCAAGCGCGATCAGCGCCATTAGGGCAATGCGGCGCGGGCCTACGGTTTCTTTCAGCACCAACCAGCCGATCAGCGCCGCAAACACGGTCGACGTTTCGCGCAGGACTGCGGCCTCGCCCACTTTGTCCAAACGCGTTGCCAGCATGATCGACCCAAAGCTGAAGAACGCGACAAAGCCCCCCGCGACGCCGCGGGTCATCAGCGGGCCAAGGTCGGGACGGTCTTCCATGCGCAGCCAGCGTCGGGAGGCGATCACGGGCATCACCAGACCGTCGATCATGAAAAACCACGCCAGAAAGGTAAACGGATCCCCTGTCGCGCGGATGCCGTATGCGTCAAAGGTCGTGTACAGCGCGACAAACAGCCCTGTTAGTACAGCAAGCCCCAAGGCGGCATTCAGCGTATCGCGTTCGGACACGAGGTACACAAAGTTGTAAAGCGCCAGCCCAAAGATCCCCGCGACGAGCACGCCAACCCCCAACCACTGTACGCCGGTAAAGCTCTCTTCGAAAATCAGATAGGCACCAATGACCGTGAACAAAGGCCCCGTCCCGCGCACCACCGGATAGACGACAGTATAAGCCCCTTTGGTATAGGCCCAAGCCTGCAACAGCTTGTAAACAATGTGAATTGCCCATGCGCCGGCAAAAATGGCCCACATGTGCGGCTCGGGCCATGGCACGACAAAAAGCGCGAAAGGCGCCGCCATCAGGCAATAGGAAAAGTCGATCGCGCCGCGGGTCAGCCACGGGTCATGCCGCCCTTTTTGCAATGCGCCAAACACCGCATGCAAAAGCGCCGCGGCCAACGCCAACCAAAGCGCCGCTTGGTGCCCCGCTTCGGTGCCTTCGATCTGGGTAATCCATTCGGTCATTTTGCCGACCCTTTATGGTGCGTCACTGCGGGTCCAACCCCAACAAGGCATCTGCAAATTCTTGTGGATCAAAAGGCTGCAGGTCATCGATCTGCTCGCCAACACCAATCGCGTGGATCGGCAACCCGAACTTATCTGCAAGTGCCACCAGAACGCCGCCCTTAGCGGTGCCGTCAAGCTTGGTCATGACCAGACCGGAAACATCTGAAATCTCTTGGAAAACCTTGACTTGGTTCAAGGCATTCTGTCCCGTCGTCGCGTCCAACACCAACAGGGTGTTATGCGGCGCGCTTGGGTCTTTCTTGCGGATCACGCGCACGATCTTGGCCAGTTCCTCCATCAGGTCGCCACGATTTTGCAGCCGCCCGGCCGTATCGATCAGCAGCAGGTCCGCCCCGTCACGTTCGGCCTGTGTCATCGCATCAAACGCAAGACTTGCCGGATCGGAGCCCTGCGCCGCCGTCAGCACAGGCACATCGGCGCGTTCACCCCAGACCTGCAACTGTTCGACCGCGGCGGCCCGAAACGTATCGCCCGCTGCGATGACCACGTTCTTGCCTGCAGCCTTGAACTGACTCGCGAGCTTGCCAATTGTGGTCGTTTTGCCCGAACCGTTTACGCCCACCACCAGCACGACCTGCGGCGTATTGGCATAAATCGGCAAAGGTTTCGCGATCGGGTCCATGATCCGTGCGACCTCTGTCGCCAGCAAGCGTTTGATTTCATCGACAGAAAGCCGCTTGCCGAACCGACCCTCGGCCATGTTCGCGGTGACGCGCAACGCGGTATCCACACCCATGTCGGTCGAAATCAGCAGCTCTTCCAGCTGCTCCAGCATTTCGTCGTCCAACACGCGCCGCACCACGGGGGCTGCGGCACTGCGACCCATCAACCGGCCCATCAGGCCCGGCTTTGCCGGTGCCGGCTGTTGTGGCGCTGGCTCCAGATCGGGGCCAGCGGGGGCGATGGTTTCGCGCAAAGGGACCGGTGCGGGGCGGTCGCCCTCATCCGCTGGCAATGGTGCAGGTTCATCAACCACCGCTTCGGGCAGGGCCTCGGCAGCGGCTTCGGGGGCGTCCATCACCTGATCCACAGGAACTTCGTCGATTGTTTCGGGCGTATCCGTGGCCCCGCCGTCTTCGACAATCGCCTCAAGCCCCTCGTCAATCTTGGACGAGGATTTGAACATTTTGGATTTCAGCTTTTGAAAAAAGGCCAAGCGCGCTCTCCGAATTGTCAGGCGTTTTCCATGATCTATAGGCTCAATAGACAGGATGGAAGGGCGACAACAGCAATTGACAGCGCAGAGCATGTCGCACACCAAGTCCCTATGCGATTTTTATGGATGCTCTGTGTGATAGTGTTGGCGGGAACGGCGCAGGCCGAACCGGATCGGCGGTACTGTTCCAGCACCAAATGGGGCCACGCCCACTGCATCCGGCCTGCGCATTTTGTTTATGACACCTGCAACGCGATCAAGGTTTTTTCGGATCGGCATGAGCTGGACAGCGGTTTTTTTGCGCGGTTAATCTGGCAGGAAAGTCGGTTTGATCAAAACGCGCTGAGCCACGCCAACGCGCGTGGGATCGCGCAATTCATCCCTTCAACCGCGGCGCTGCGGGGGCTGAAAGACCCGTATAACCCCGCCGATGCGCTAGAGCATTCGGCACAATATCTCGCTGAAATGAAACAGAAATACGGCAACGAAGGTCTGGCTGCGATCGGCTATAACGGCGGCGAACGACGCGCCGAAGGGTTTCTGGAAGGCAGGGGGCTTGCGCCCGAAACCATCGCCTACGTCCCGATCATCACCGGCCTCACAGCAGAGCAATGGCGCGACAGCCCTCCCAAGGCACCTGATTTCCGATTGTCCAAAACCCAACCCTTCTTGCCTGCCTGCTACGAGATGGCACGTAACCGCCGCGTCACCGCGCTTAGGGTCACGCCCCCTGCTCCGGTGATCAAACCCTGGGGGGTTCAGGTGTCGTTCGGGACCAGCAAAGCGCGTGCGCGCGATAAGGCCAACGCCCAAACCGCAAGTTGCCGCAGCGCGATCAATGGGAAGCGACTGGACTTTATATTCAAGAAAAACCGCGTCTCGCGCCGAAAGGGGTTCTTTTTCGGGCAATATGGCAGCGACACACGCACCGGTGCCCAGCGCCTGTGTGACAGGATGCGGACCACGGGATGCAGCTGTCTGGTGGTACAGAACTAGCGGCCTGCTTGGCTGGCGAGGTCAAGCGGGCCGCCGTGTTGCGTGGTCAAACCTCGTCGGGAAAGTGTTTGATAACCATGCGGATCGGGTTCGGCGCGGCCTGCCCCAGACCGCAGATGGACGCGTCGACCATGGCGGTCGACAATTCCTCAAGCAGCGGCTTATCCCATCGATCTGCCTGCATTAGCTTCACCGCTTTTTCGCAGCCAACGCGACAGGGCGTGCATTGACCGCAGCTTTCATCCTCGAAAAAGCGCAGCATGTTCAACGCAGCACCTTTTGCACTGTCACGGTCCGACAGCACCACGACTGAGGCGGACCCAATGAACGACCCATGCGGCTGCAACGTATCAAAGTCGAGTGGGATGTCATTCATAGAGGCGGGAAGCAGCCCCGATGACGGGCCGCCCGGCTGGTAGGCCTTGAACCGATGCCCGTCGGCCATGCCACCGGCAGCTTCGATCACATCCGTGATGGTTGAGCCAGCGGGCAGTTCATACATACCAGGTTTTGCCACGCGGCCCGACACTGAATAGCTGCGCAGCCCCTTGCGCCCATTCTTTTCCGTGCTGTTCAGCACCTGGGGCCCTTCGCGACAAATACGTGCCACCCAATGCAGTGTTTCGACATTGTGCACCAATGTCGGGCGACCGAAAATGCCCACTTGCGCCACATAGGGCGGACGATGACGCGGCAGCCCGCGCTTGCCTTCGATGCTTTCGATCATGGCGGATTCTTCACCGCAGATATAAGCCCCCGCGCCACGCCGCAGGTCGATATATCCCGCAGCGACAATCCCAGCATCCTCCAGCGCCGTAATTTCCCTGCGAAGCAGCGCAAGCACCTGCGGATATTCGTCCCGCATGTATAAGAACACTTTTTCTGCCTCGACGGCCCAGGCGGCGATCAGCATCCCTTCGAGGAACAGATGCGGTACCCGTTCCAGATACCAGCGGTCTTTGAATGTGCCCGGCTCGCCTTCGTCGCCGTTGACGGCCAAGTAGCGTGGTCCAGCGTTGTCACGGACAAAACCCCATTTCTTACCGGATGGGAAACCGGCACCACCAAGCCCGCGCAAACCGGCCCCCAACAGGCTTTCTTGGACTGCCTCCCAATCGCCATCACGATGCAGTTTCTTGAGCGTGTCATACCCCCCGCCGGCGGTATAAGCGTCAAAGCCTTCGTAGTCAGGCACATGCACATGGGTATCGCCTGCCACGATAACCTGTTTCACCTTGTCCAACGTCGCGTGATCGACAAAGTTATGCCCGATCTCGAGCGCCGGCGCGGTATCGCAACGCCCCATACAAGGCGCGCGTACGACACGTACCGCTGACGCATCCAACCCATCCTCTAGCGCGGCCTTCAGCGCCTGCGCCCCGGCGAGTTCGCATGATAGCGAATCGCAGACCCGTATGGTGAGCGCGGGCGGTGGTGTTTCCCCCTCCTTCACCACGTCAAAGTGGGCATAAAAAGTTGCGACTTCGTAAACTTCCGCCATGCTCATGCGCATTTCTTCGGCCAAAGCCCGCAAATGCGCGGCAGAAAGATGCCCGTATTTATCTTGAATAAGATGCAAATATTCAATCAGCAGGTCTGCACGACGGGGCTTGTCCTCCAGCAAGGCGCGGACGTCTTCCCATGGGCCATCCTGCAACTGACGCCCCTTGGGGTGGCTGCGCCCCTTCCCCTTACCGGATTTCCAGACGCCTTTTCGCGGCGCGTTTGCATCCGCCGTATCGTGATCATCCAACGCCATCGATCTGCCCTCTCGTATCGCTTTGACGTCACGCTACCAAAGCCGTAGCGGCTTGCGCAGGTAAAAAGCGACCAATCCGCTGCGCTTTACGCGGTGGGTGCGGCGCCGGATGCTCTTTTTCACGCGCGGTTTCACGTATATGAAACACATACCTTAGCGGAGCCGCCCTATGTTCTGGTATAGCATCGCCAGCCTGACCCCAGCGATACTTTTGATCGTCGCCTGTCTGCGGGGTGGTCCCTGGCCGCTATTCGCCGTGTTTTCGATCACTGTGGTGGTGTTCTTCCTCGACCGGCTGTCGCGCAGACTGCCAACGCTGGCCCATACAGGTCGCGCGCTCAGCCTAATGCTTGCAGCGGTGCATTTCATCCTTTTACCGCTTGGCGTTTGGGCGCTGGCGGACAGCCCCATTTTGAGTACGACGGACAAGGTACTGATCTATATCGGGCTTGGTCTGTTCTTCGGCCAGATCTCGAACTCCAACGCGCATGAACTGATCCACGCCTCGACGAAATGGCCCAGACGGATCGGCACCGCGATCTATTGCAGCTTGCTGCATGGGCATCACGTCTCTGCCCATCTGCGCGTACATCACATCCATGTAGCAACGGACAGCGATCCCAATTCGGCCAGATTGAGCGAAGGATTCTATGCCTATGCCCTGCGTGCACTGCGCGGGGAGTTCATGGCCGGCTTACATGCCGATAGCCGCCAACGGCGCGGCAAGCGGCATGTGCTGACACACCCTTATGTCGTATATATCTTGGGGGCGATATTTACGCTCGCCGCCAGCCTTGCGCTGGCCGGCTGGCGCGGGGTCGTCGCGATGCTGGCCGTAGCGGCCTACGCCCAGCTGCAACTGCTGCTGTCTGACTATGTGCAGCACTATGGCCTGCGTCGCACCGTCAAAGAGGATGGCAAAACCGAACCCGTGGGACCGCAGCACAGCTGGAATGCGCCCGCATGGTATTCCTCGGCGATGATGTTGAACGCGCCGCGCCATTCCGACCACCATATGCGGCCCTTGCGCGCTTTCCCGGCACTCGACCTGATACCGGGCACCATGCCTATGCTTCCGCGATCCCTGCCGGTGATGGCCGTTCTAGCCCTTGTACCACCGCTTTGGCGTCGGGTGATGGACCGCCGCGTGGCCCGCTGGCTGCCCCTAAGCGATCAAGACTAGATAACGCGCAGGGTTTCTGGCACGCTGCAGCAATGAAGCAATTTGCACTGATACTTGCCCTAGCATCCGCCACCCCTCTGGCCGCGCAGTCGACGATGTCAGCGGATGAGTTTGATACCTATACCCGCGGCAAAACTCTGTTTTATGCGCAGAACGGAGAGACCTATGGCGCGGAGCGGTATCTACGCAACCGCCGCGTCGAATGGTCATTTCTGGATGGAGAATGCAAATCCGGTAGCTGGTACGAAGATGACGGCAAGATTTGCTTTACCTATGACGAACGTCCCACGCCACAGTGCTGGCGTTTTCGCGAAGGGGCAGCTGGCCTGATCGCGCAGTTTGAAGAAGATCCCGCCACAACCGAATTATACGAGGCGCAAAATAGCGGGCAGGATTTTACCTGTTTCGGGCCAAAGGTGGGGGTTTGATCCCTTAAAACAGGCTGCCTTGCTCTGGCGGTTTCTTGGTTGCCTTTTTGGGTGCGGCACCACCGCCGATTTTCATGGTGCCATCGACAAATTCGATCTCAAGCGCTGACGCATCCTGTGCCGCTTGTTTGGTGGTCACAACACCGCCGTCGCCCCGTACCACGGCATAACCACGTGCAAGGGTGGACTTATAACTTAACGTTTCGTGCACACGGTCAAGGCCGGCCAGCTGCTTGTGCCACCCTTGGGTCTGGCGCTGCCCCGCATCTGAAATTCGCTGAGCAAGTGATTGAAAGGCTTCCTCTTTTCTCTTTCGGTCCTGTACCAGCGCATCGGGGCGAAAGCGGGCGACCAATCCCTCAAGACGGCGCTTTTGCTCACGCCCCAAGGCCTCGGGGCGGAAGCGTTCGGTCAGGGCGGCCAGCCTGCGTTGCTCTGCCTGAAGGGTACGCCTCAGGGTCGCTGGACGCAGCGCGCCGGAGATATCAGATAAATGCACTTTGCGTTTTTGAACGCCGGCGGTCAGCGCGGGCCCCAAACGTGCGCCGCGCATATCCAGCCGCTGACGCGGGCCATCAAGCAGACTGTCAGGGCGCGGCAACGCGCGCGCCATGTCGCGCAGACGCTGATCGCGACGAGAAAGACCCTGGCTCAGCGCTTGGGTCATCCGCGCCTCTTGCCCGTCCAGCAAGGCGACAAGCTCGTGCCGCACGGGCACGGCCAGCTCGGCCGCAGCCGTGGGCGTCGGCGCCCGCATGTCAGAGACAAAGTCGATCAGCGTTGTATCAGTTTCATGCCCGACCGCAGAGATCAGCGGGATATCCGACGCAGCAGCCGCCCGCGCGACGATCTCTTCGTTGAAACCCCATAGATCCTCGACCGAGCCGCCCCCACGCGCCACGATCAAGAGGTCGGGACGCGGCAACGCCCCGCCTGGGGTTAGCGCGTTGAAACCCTCAATGGCGCGGGCGACCTCGGGGGCGCATTTCGCCCCTTGTACGGCCACGGGCCAGATCAACACCTTGCGCGGAAACCGGTCGCGCAGACGGTGTAAAATGTCGCGGATCACCGCACCCGAGGGCGACGTTACCACCCCGATCACCTCTGGAAGATAGGGTAGCGGGCGTTTGCGTTCAGGGGCAAACAGCCCCTCTGCCGCCAGCGCTGCCTTGCGTTTTTCCAGCAATGCCATCAGCGCGCCCATGCCCGCCGGTTTAATATCCTCGATCACAATCTGGTACTTCGACTGCCCGCCGAACGTGGTGATGCGGCCTGTTGCGATCACCTCCATGCCCTCTTCGGGCTGGGTCTCAAGGCGGGCCGAAACCCCTTTCCAGATCACGCCGGAAATAACCGAACTGTCATCTTTGAGGTCCAGATAGATATGCCCCGACCGCGGGCGGCTGACGCGGCCCACCTCACCGCGAATCCGCACATGGCCAAATTCGCCCTCGATCACGCGTTTAATCGCACCCGAAAGCTCGGTTACGGTGAATTCGGGGCTGTTCTCCCCCTCGCGCGGGTCGTCGATCAGATCCATCAGCGGTGTCTTTCCGTCTTTATCTTGTGTCGGGCTCAGTCCCAGCTTAGAACGCGCAGCAACCAAGGCCAAGGGAGTGCAACCATGAACATCCTCATTCTGGGCAGCGGCGGGCGCGAACACAGTCTAGCCTGGGCCGTATTGCAAAACCCTAAATGCGACAAGCTGATCGTAGCACCGGGAAATGCCGGGATCGCCGCCATCGCAGACTGCGCCACTTTCGACATCAACGACGGCGCGGCAGTGGTCGGTTTTGTCGATGAAAACAACATTGATTTCGTCATTATCGGGCCAGAAGCCCCTCTTGCCGCAGGTGTGGGCGATGATCTGCGTGCTGCAGGCGTGCTGGTCTTTGGACCGTCGAAAGCAGCCGCGACGCTGGAAGCCTCCAAAGCCTTCACAAAAGAGATCTGCGACGCGGCAAACGCCCCCACCGCAGCCTATGGCCACTTTACCGACGCGGCTTCGGCGCGGGCCTATTTGGCCGACCACCCTGCCCCGATTGTGATAAAGGCCGATGGGCTTGCAGCGGGCAAAGGCGTCATCATCGCCGAAACCGATGACGAAGCCCTTGCCGCAGTCGATACAATGTTTGACGGCACATTTGGCGACGCGGGAGCCGAGGTGGTGATCGAGGAGTTCATGGACGGCGAAGAAGCGTCGTTTTTCGTGCTGTGCGACGGCGACACCGTGCTGCCCATCGGCACTGCGCAAGATCACAAACGTGTGGGCGACGGCGATACTGGGCCGAACACGGGCGGTATGGGTGCCTACTCCCCAGCACCCGTTTTGACCGACGAGATCGCCGAACGCGCTCTAGCGGAAATTATCCGCCCCACAATGGCCGAAATGGCCAGGCGTGGGACACCCTACCAAGGGGTGTTGTACGCGGGGTTGATGATCAAGGATGGTGCACCGAGATTGGTAGAATATAACGCCCGCTTCGGCGACCCAGAATGTCAGGTACTGATGATGCGCCTAGGTGCGCAGGCCTTTGATCTAATGCACGCCGCCGCCGAAGGCCGCCTGAACGAGGCACGCGTGAACTGGGCCGACGATCACGCCGTCACCATTGTCATGGCCGCCCGAGGCTATCCCGGAATTTATGATAAAGGCAGCGTTATCAAAGGGCTGGATGCTCTACCCGAAGACAGCCGCAACATGGTGTTTCACGCCGGCACAGCCACGCAAGACGGTGTCATTACGGCTGTCGGCGGGCGGGTTCTGAATGTCACGGCACGGGGCGACACCTTGGCCGAGGCCCAAGCGCGTGCCTATGAAATGGTCGAGGCGATCGACTGGCCGGGCGGGTTCTATCGCCGTGATATTGGCTGGCGCGCGTTGTCCTGAGAGCGGGCTTGTTACGCATCTCGCTGGCTTAACCGGGGGCTAGCCCCCGGACCCCCAGGATTTTTAACCATTTGGAAACTGATCTGTGCCTAACGTGGGTTAAGCGCGCAGGCTTGGGCGGCTGCCACATTTTTAGCCGTAAAGGGTGCGCTAAAACTATGCGGGCTGAGTGCTGTGCCATTTAGGTGCAAGGCTACCATCTGTGCGGACGATGCGCGGTGCCATGGCATTTGGGCAAGGATCAACTCGGGCTGCGGACCACAGGTGCGGATCCCCCCTGCGATTTCTGCGTCGCCTATGCGGTGGTTTGTATAGCCCTCGGCCGTCGCAATGACGCTAAGTCTGCTGTTCTCGTAGGAAAGCAGTTGCACGGAGCCTGACAAATGCGGGGTAACGACGATTGCAATCTCCAGCCGTCCGTTGCCAGTAAAATCCGCCGCGCCGATTGGGGCCAACCACCGGTTCTTGCGCCCGATATGGGGTGTGTGTGCAACCCGTCCCGATGCGTCATAGACCGCCAGCCGCGCGCCTTGGGTTTGGCTGCTTTCGACCACGATAACTTCGGGACTGCCGTCGCCGTCTAGATCAGCAAGACGAGGCGATGTGTCTTCGAATACAAGAGATTGTGGCAGGATGACACGCCGTGTGGTGCCGTCAGTCAGTACGAACGTGAGGCTGCCCCATTCCACCGCGTCACCCAAAACACCGTGATCATACCGTGTCGTCGGGTCGCCGAAACTGGCGCGGGCTATCACGTCGGCAAACACAGGAACCGCGCTGATGGAACCCGCCACCAGAATGGGCAGAAGGCGCGACAGGGTGTATCGCGCCAACATCTGCATCATATCTGCTTTTCGGGCATTTTGACGCGCAAGCCGTCCAAGGCGTCGGTCACCTTGATCTGGCAGGTCAGGCGCGACGTGGCGGGGTCAGGCTCGAACGCAAAGTCGAGCATGTCTTCTTCCATGTCATCCTTCGCAGGGACTTTTTCGACCCAATCGGGGTCCACATAGACATGGCACGTGGAACAGGCGCATGCACCGCCGCAGTCGGCTTCGATCCCGGGGATATTGTTGTCGCGGGCCCCTTCCATGACGGTCAGGCCATTGGCCACATCGACGACATGTTCGGTGCCATTGTGTTCTACATAAGTGATCTTGGCCATCTGACTGCCCCTTCGATTTTAGAATTTCGACATGTGTACCCAGCAGCTCGCGGCTTCGCCAGCCCCCTTTTTTTCCCAACTACGGCATTGCCGCATTATTCAGATCGCGGTCGGCCTATCAGCTAGGCATTGCTGCGAAAACCCGCTAGCCTGCGGCGGACCCTATGACCCGCAAGGCCCGGCTGTGCAGTATTTTCGACGATCACATTTAGTTCAATTTGCCTGCATATTCATGGTTCTTGCAACGCTAAGCGCCTGTGGTGCCCCCCCCGAGGAATCAGACCTGCCCGAACCCGGCGTCCGCGAGGCGACGACGAACGGCCCTGCAGGGGCGGCACCGGGCAGCTGTTGGGGTCGGACCGTTTCACCAGCCGTGATCGAGACCGTGACGGAACAGGTACAAGTACAGCCGGCGCAAATCAGTTCCACCGGTGAAATCCAGTCACTGCCGATCTACCGCACGGAAACGCGCCAAAAGATTGTCAGCCCGCGGGTGGACAACTGGTTCGAAACCCCCTGCACCAGCGCACTTACGCCTGACGTGATCGCCACGCTGCAACGCGCGCTAGAGGCGCGGGGGTTCTATGGCGGGGCCATTTCATCGCAACTAGATGACGCGACCCGCAGCGCGATGCGGGCGTATCAAGTGAGCACCGCAGGCCCCGACAGCCCCGTGCTGGCGCTGGCGACAGCGCGGTCCTTGGGCGTGATTGCCGTGTATATCCCCGGCGTCGACACGAAGACCGAAGGCTAAGAAGCCAGATCAAGCGCCTGAAAAACAAAACCTTTGTCGGTGATCTCGCTATAGGCTGTAATGCCGAAGACGGTTTTTACGGTGCTCGGGGTCAGCGTGTCTTGGGGCAGCCCATCCGCGGCGATTTTCCCGTTGTGCAGCACGACCAACCTTGTGCAATGCCGTGCGGCCAGCCCTAGATCGTGAAGCGAAACCAACACACCACGCCCCTGTGCTGCTGCTTGGGTAAAGCTGCGCATTGCGGCAATTTGATGGGCCGGGTCAAGTCCCGCGGTCGGTTCATCCGCGATCAGCAGCGGGGCCTCTTGGGCAAGGCTACGGGCGATCAGCACCCGCGCTTGTTCACCGCCAGATAGCTGCGTCGCGGGGCGATCACGAAACCGGTCCAAGCCCATCTGCTCTATCGCGCGGTCAACCGCTGCCTGATCTTCTGGCCGCTGCTTTTGCCCCGCACGTAAATGGGGTGTGCGACCCAAACGGATGACGGTTTCGACTGTCACCGGCCATGCAATTTCGCGCGATTGAGGCATCCACGCGACCGCCTGCCCCCGCTTCCGGGCGGAAAGCCCCGCGAGCGAGCTTTGCCCGTCGGCGGGGATAAGTCCCAATGCAGCGCGCATCAATGTCGTCTTGCCTGCGCCGTTAGGGCCAACCAACCCCACCACCTCGCCTTCGCCGAGCGTCAGGTCAACTCCGGATAAAACCGTCTTATGCCCCCTCCTGACCGATAGGTTTTGCAATGAAAGCAATGTCATACCCCCTCCTTCCGCGTGCGGTATATAAGATGGAGGAACAACGGCGCGCCGACCAATGCAGTCACAACGCCGAGCTTGAGGTCGCGGTCCGGCACCACAAGTCGGACCAGAATATCGGAGGCGAGGATCATCGCCGCGCCCCCAAGCGTCGCAGCCCACAGCAAAGCCCCGGGTCGTGCACCGACAAATCCGCGCAGTAGATGCGGCATGACCAGCCCGACAAATCCAATCGCTCCCGCAACGGCGGTAGAGGCGCCCACGACCGCCGCCGTGCCAAGGATCACAGTCAGCCGTAGCCTTAAAAGGTTGATCCCCATCGCTTCTGCCGCATCTTCACCTAAGGTTAGCGCATCCAGCCCGCGCCCAAGAGACCCCAGCAGAAGGCCGCCCCCCAGCAGGAAGGGCAGCGCAATCCAGACGTGGGTCATCGACCGGTCCGCCAACGACCCCATCATCCAAAACACGATCTCATTCGCCGCATAAGGGTTTGGCGACAGGTTCAACACCAACGACGTCAAGGCTGCGGCAAAAGCGGATATCGCGATACCAGCTAGGATCAGCGCCAGTGACGTGCCCCGCGGGCCCGCCAGTAGTAATACCAGCAGTACACCCAATAAAGCACCGCCAAGCGCCATCGCGGGCAGCGCCAAAGCGGCAATTGCCGCCAGCCCCGTCTGAATCGCCAACACAGCGCCCAAAGCCGCCGACCCCGACACGCCGATCAATCCCGGGTCGGCCAACGGATTACGCAGGTAGCCCTGCATCGCTGCACCGGAAAGCCCCAAGGCACCGCCGATCAACACCCCTAAAAGCGCACGAGGAAGCCTGATTTCGCGCATGACGATGGCCAAGGGGCCGCCCTGACCCGATATCAGTGCGTTCATGCTATCGCCCACCGATGCCGTCGACGGGCCTATCAGCAGAGATACGACAAACAGCCCGAGCACCAGCCCGATTAGACCAAGCGCCAAGATAGCTGATCGCCCCATCAGCCGCGCCCCAAAAGGGGCCAGCACGCAATATACCCCTGTGCATAACCATTAAGAATTAACGTCGGGTGAATAGACCTGCTCATAATTTTCCTTGGTCTCATGCTCTTGCTTGTTCAACCCCGTTCGATTTCACCACATTTTCAGGCGCGCCGCGAGGGGCGTTCGGCGGTGGGGTATAACTTAAACTTTGCAGCACGTGAACTTTTCCGCCGCCTTGTGCGTTAGCCTTTAAATACATTAGCGTCTGGAGCTTTACTTGGAACATTTGCCTTCAATTCGGCGCTCGCTTCAGCTGATAGTTTTGATTTCTCTTTTCGTTACAGCCTATTTTGCTAAGGATCTGATACTTCCTATTGTTTTGGGATTTTTACTTGCCCTGACCCTATCGCCCGTCGGGCGTGCCCTAAATCGCGTCGGTGTGCCACATCCGGTGTCAGCATTTCTACTGGTGACCGCGACAACGCTGGTGATTGCGGCCGTGGTCCTCTTATCGGCTGGTACCGTCGCAATCTGGAGCGATGAAATCCCGCAAATGGGTCGCGAAATTCAGATAAAGCTCAGCGGAGTCAGCAATGCTGTTGAAACGATGCGCTCTGCATCCGAAGAAGTTCAGAAACTGGGAACAGACTCCAACACCGCTACCGCGCCGCAAGAGGTGGTCGTGCGCCAACCTGGTCTGCTTGATACTGCGATGGATACCGTAAGCAAGACCGGCGCTTCGCTGGCTGTGATCCTTATTCTGGCGCTGTTCCTTTTGGGGTCCGGAGAGCTCTTTTACCTAAAACTTGTACAGTCCATGCCGACGTTAACGGAAAAGAAACGCGCGTTGCATACAGTTTATGCAGTGGAAAAGCGGGTGTCTCGCTATTTGCTTACCATTGCTACAATCAACGCGGTCTTGGGGGTCCTCGTCGGCACCTACCTGACGATCTTAGGTCTGCCGTCCGCTTATATCTGGGGCATTGCGGCGTTCATGTTGAACTTCCTGCCCTATATTGGCGGGTTCGCGGGTGTCTTGCTGGTTGCTGGCTTCTCGCTTGTGACGTTTGATACCGTCGGTTATGCGATGCTCGCCCCGATCGGCTATTTGACCCTGACCCTGCTTGAAGGTCAGATCATCACCCCATGGCTGGTAGGCCGCCGGCTTGAGATGAACACGGTGGCCGTGTTCCTTACTGTGGTTTTCTGGGGGTGGTTATGGGGCATCCCCGGCGCGTTGGTCGCGGTGCCCTTTCTTGTGGTGTTCAAAGTGGTCTGCGAGAACTTTGAACCGCTTCATACCATCGGGAGCTTCCTGTCCGCAGAGCAGGTCAAACCCGATGATATGAGGGATCAAGCAGTGATGTCAGCCAGCGAGTGATGGCAGCCAAAGCACGATAGACGGGAACGCCACGAGTAACGCGATCGTCACAGCATCTGCGATGAAGAACGGCGTTACACCTTTGAACACGTCCTGAACGCTTAGATCAGGGCGCACACCGGCGACGACGAAACAGTTCAAGCCAATGGGCGGCGTGATCAGACAGAACTCTGCCATCTTCACCACCAAAATCCCGAACCAGATCGCACACATCGGACCCGACATGCCAAAGGCACTATCCGCAGCAGAGACGAACTCTCCGCCATTGAGCGCCATCACCGCGGGATAGACAACCGGAAGCGTGAGCAACAGCATGCCGATAGCATCCATGAACATACCCAAGACTGCATAGGCCAACAGGATGCACACGAGGATCAGGACCGGCGACGCCTCAAGCCCTGAAATCCAGTCGGCAAACGCGCCGGGCAGATCGGCAAAGCCCAAGAAACGTACATAGATCAGCACGCCCCAGATGATGGTAAAGATCATCACGGTCAGCTTGGCAGTCTCAAGCAAAGCGTCTTTCAACTCTGCCCACCGCATGCCACGATACAGAGCCATCAGGAACACGATGAACGCACCCACAGCCCCACCTTCGGTCGGGGTACCCCACGCGTCGCCGAACGGGTTATAGACGAAGAAGATGATGATGATCACTACCGCAAAGATCGGCATGGCTGCAGGAAGCGAGGCGAAACGCTGTTTCCACGTAAAACCGGTGACAGGAGGACCGACGTTTTTCCAGATGGAGGCGATGCCAACGATCAGGATCGCATAGACGATGGCCGAAAATGCACCGGGGATAAAACCTGCCAAAAGCAGTTTGCCAACGTCTTGTTCAACGATGATCGCATAGATAACGAGGATCGCAGACGGCGGGATCAGCGACGCCAATGTGCCCCCTGCCGCGACAACGCCCGCGGCGAATTTCTTGTTATAGCCGATCGCCAGCATTTCCGGGATCGCAATGCGCGCGAACACAGCCGCGGTTGCGACGGACGCACCAGAGACGGCCGCAAAACCCGCCGTCGCAAAGACGGTAGAAACAGCAAGCCCACCTGGCAGCCAAGCGATCCAGCGCTTTGCCGCTTCGAAAAGGGCGCGGGTCAAACCGGCATAATAGGCCAGAAACCCGATCAAGATGAAGGTCGGGATCAGGCTCAGCGTCTGGCTAGACACTTTGGAGTGAGGCACCTGCCCCGCGGTTTTGATCGCAACGGTCAGCGCCCAGTCCAGTTCAGACCACTGCATCCCTTTTTTAGCCCAAAAGATCCAGATCAGGCCAATCAAGCCTGCCATCGCTGCGGCAAACGCCACACGCATACCGAGCACCACCATAAGCAGCAGCCCGCCCGAGACCCAAAGGCCAATTTCAATAGGGTCCATTATCAGTCCCGCCCGTCTAGATGTTCAGCTTCCGCCATGGCCTGTTCGGCTGCGGATTGTACCAAAGGTACGGCAACGGGGCTTTCCAACCCCAGTACGAATGCGCGTCCATATCCCCAGATTTGCAGCAACAACCGCAAAGCCAGAACCGAGAACGCCATCGGCACGATCAGTTTCGCAGGCCAGATCGGCAGCCCGATGTCGATAGAGCTATCGCGGCTCCACATGGGGGCGGAAAAATCAAAGCTGCGCTGGAAATGCGCCCACGATCCCCAGATGAGCGCGATCATCAGGATAAAGATCAACAGAACCGAGAACGTCTCCGCGGCCCATAATGCGCGGCCTTTAAGCTGGCCGATCAGGATATCCATGCGCACATGGCCCCCGTTCCGCTGGGTATAGGAAATGCCCATGATCGCGATCAGTGGCATGGCGAATTCAATCCAGTCGACATAGCCGGGAAGCGGCGAGGCAAAGAACTTACGCCCGCCGACGGACCAGACTGCAAGCACCATCAGCATGAAGACGGCAATTCCGGAGACAAGGGCAAACACGGTTTCAAGGCGTAACAGCCCTTTGTCGATACGGCTGAGCAGACTGCCGTCTTCGAGCACGGCGGAGGAACCGGCCATGATGCTTTCCTTTCAAATGAGTGGGAGGGAGGTATTGGAAACAAAGAGGGCCTGAAAAACAGGCCCTCTTCACCGTGCGGCTTAGTTAGACGCGCGTTTTTCTTCGAGTGTTTTGATAACCAGATCGTACAGCTCTTGGCCAGGGATGCCTTGGGCTTCCATGTCTTTGATCCAGGCTTCACGTGCAGGGTCGGCAGCTTTGGCTTTGAACTCGGCCAGCACTTCGGGCGAGAACATAACTTTTTCCACGCCTTTTTCTTCCAGCACGGTATCCCAGCGGCCCAGCAGCTCGCCGTAGTTCGCCAGATAGTGATCCAGCGCCTCGTCAACGGAACCGTCCAGCGCTTCTTTTTCTGCGTCCGACAGGGCATCATAGGCGTCGATGTTGACCACAACAGGGCAGTTCACAGTGCCGGGGTTCAGGTTCGCCGTCCACCAGTCAGCCTTGTTGATCGTGCCAAAGCTGAGGTGTGCGTGCTGTGCGAAAGCCACTGTATCGACAACACCAGATTCCATCGCGTTATACGCTTCGGAAGAGGTAACGGAGGTCGGAACACCGCCAACGGCTTCAAAGGCTTTGCCCAAACCGCCTGTCGCACGTACGCGCATGCCTTCGAACGATTCCAGCGTGTCGCGCGCTTCGCCCGTGCCCACAAGGTTGTACTGTGGCATCGGCGAGGTCATCAGCATTCTGGCATTCCACTGCGCCATTTCCTTGGCCACGGCGGGGTGCGCATAAACGGCACGGGAAACAGCGACTTCTTCTTCGAGGTTCTGAACACCGAGGAATGGCAGCTCTAGCACGGTGATCGCGCGGTTCTTATCCGCATGGTAGCCCGCGCAGAATTGAGCCATCTCGAAGGCGCCGATCGAAATACCATCAAGGTTGTCAGAGTTCTTGGACAGACCGCCATAGCTTACATTAATGGTGAATTCGCCGTCTGTCTTTTCCGAGACAAGCTCGGCGATCTTTTCAACGTGCTCTGTAAAGGCGCGACGCTTACCCCAGACGGAGGCACTCCATTCCGTTGCGGCTGCTTGCGAGGCAAAAGCAAAAGTCAGGGCGCAGACAGCTGCGCCGTTTAGTAGATTATTCATTGTTATCTCCCTTATGCGGACTGTTGGTGGCCCGCTTGGGCGAAATACTACCTTCAGGGGGGCGGGCTGCCAACCCCCCAAGACAGGTCGCAGCCGCGGTTGCAGGAGCCTTCGGCGAGGATTTCAGGCCATTTGGAAGCACGCCCTGTACGTAATGCGCACCCGTTGACAGGCAATCGGCGAAGTTTGCTAGGGATTTTGCATCGCGAGCGGTGAAATTTACTGATTTGTGCGGAATGCGGAAAAATATTTACAGACAAACCGCGTGTTTACATATGCTTATTTCCTTCTTTTCACTTCGCGTTATGATCTGCCGAGGGAGAGCCGCCGCGCGCAAGCGTCTGTACGGCAGCAAACGAACAGAGTTCTGAGGGAGGAACCATGTCCAACGTCGCAACACAAACCTATCCGCCGTCCGACAAAATCGCCGACGCGGCCCATGTGAACGCCGCCAAATATGATGCGATGTATGATACCTCTATCTCGGACCCCGAGGGGTTCTGGAAAGAACAGGCGCAACGCGTTGACTGGATGACACCGTTCACCAAGGTCAAAGACGTCGATTTCACTTTTGGGCAGGTCAAGATCAATTGGTTCGCCGATGGCGCGCTGAACGTCAGCGCCAACTGTATCGACCGCCACCTTGAAACGCGCGGCGATCAGACCGCGATCATCTGGGAACCCGACAGCCCTAAAGAAGAGGCGCAGCATATCAGCTATCGCGCCCTGCACAGCCAGACGTGCAAAATGGCGAATATCCTGCGCGACATGGGCGTAGGTAAAGGCGACCGTGTAATCATCTATATGCCGATGATCCCCGAGGCCGCCTATGCCATGCTGGCCTGCGCGCGCATTGGTGCGATCCACTCAATCGTGTTTGCCGGGTTCTCTCCTGATGCGTTGGCAGCACGGGTGCAAGGTTCGGACGCAAAGGTCGTCATCACCGCAGATTTTGCGCCGCGCGGTGGCAAGGCTACCCCGCTGAAAGCCAACGCCGACAAGGCGCTGGCGTCCTGCGACGCTTCGGTCAAATGTCTGGTGGTGCGTCGGACCGGCGGCGATGTTGCGTGGAACGACACGCGAGATGTGGATTATACTGCACTGGCCAAAGAGGCGTCAGACAGTTGCGCGCCAGAAGCGATGAACGCAGAAGACCCGTTGTTCATCCTCTACACCTCCGGCTCGACCGGCCAGCCCAAGGGGGTTGTGCATACCACGGGCGGCTATCTGGTCTATGCTGCACTAACCCACGAGGTGACCTTTGATTACCACGACGGTGACGTCTATTGGTGTACCGCGGATGTGGGTTGGGTGACGGGTCATAGCTATATCGTCTATGGCCCACTTGCCAACGGGGCGACCACATTGATGTTTGAAGGCGTCCCCACCTACCCCGACGCCAGCCGGTTCTGGCAGATCTGCGAAAAGCACAAGGTCAATCAATTTTACACTGCGCCGACCGCCATTCGTGCGTTGATGGGCAAAGGCCGCGCATTCGTAGATGGATGCGACCTGAGCAGCCTGAAGCTGTTGGGCACCGTAGGTGAACCGATCAATCCCGAAGCCTGGAACTGGTACAATGATGTGGTTGGCAAAGGGAATTGCCCCATCGTCGATACGTGGTGGCAGACCGAAACCGGGGGTCACCTTATGACCCCGCTACCGGGGGCACATGCAACCAAGCCCGGCGCCGCGATGAAGCCGTTCTTTGGTATCAAACCGGTCGTACTTGACCCGACAACGGGTGCCGAGATTGACGGGAATGATGTCGAGGGTGTTTTGTGTATTGCCGACAGCTGGCCCGGCCAGATGCGCACAATTTGGGGCGATCATGAACGGTTCGAGCAGACCTATTTCAGCGACTACAAAGGCTATTACTTCACCGGCGATGGGTGTCGGCGCGACGCGGACGGCGACTATTGGATCACCGGCCGCGTGGATGATGTGATCAACGTGTCTGGCCACCGTATGGGGACGGCAGAGGTGGAAAGCGCCCTTGTCGCACATCCGAAGGTAGCCGAGGCCGCGGTTGTCGGCTTTCCACATGATATCAAGGGTCAGGGCATTTATTGCTACGTATCCCTGATGAGCGGCGAAAGCCCGAGCGACGAGCTGCGAACCGAATTGCGCAACTGGGTCCGCACCGAGATTGGGCCGATTGCATCGCCAGACCTGATCCAGTGGGCCCCCGGGCTGCCCAAAACACGCTCGGGTAAAATCATGCGGCGTATCCTGCGCAAGATTGCAGAAAACGACTATGGCGCGCTTGGCGACACCTCGACCCTTGCAGAACCAGAAGTCGTCGACGATTTGATCGCAAACAGAATGAACCGCTAGGGAGCGACAACGAAAAAGGGGCACCACGCGGTGCCCCTTATGTCTTAAATTACCTAGATATCGAATTTAGCCTTCGACACGTTGCAAGGTGATTTCACCCACACCGATAGCAAAGTTCACACCATTTTGGGTGTTCAAGCTAATCGGCTGCAACGCCAGTGTATCTTCAGAACCACCGACCATCACATTGGCCCCAAGTCCGACGCCAAAGGTCGCTTCTGCCGATATGCCCTGATAATCGCCGGTTAGACCACCCTCGTAATATTCGGACTCAGTCGGTGCCAGAACAAGCCAAGACATTTGGCCGTTCTGTGTCTTGCCGATATCGATGCCATAACGCTTGATATCGCCGACATATGTCTCGTCTGCCAGACCTTCCTGCACGGGGTTGAAGGTACAGGTCAGTTCACGGGTAGAACCGAAGATAAAGCCCGTGCCATCACCGACATCACAGCTCAGCGAGCCGACTTCAGTGTGGTCCACAGTCTCGCCGTCATCTGCCAAGGCAGGCGTGGACAACGCAGCGCCGGTTACAAGTGCGGCTACAGTCAGCTTGAGGGGTGCAAAACGATTCAGTGTCATAATCTATCCTTCCGGCGGGAAAACCGCCTGTATCAGTCGTGAGCGTCGGCATTCGGGTGCCCGTTGGCGGTGGATGGAACGTCATGCTCCAGCACCCCTTTTCCGACAGGCATTCCGGTATGTTACGGTCACGCCTCTCAGTGAAGGGACAACACGTTGGGGACGGTTCGGTTCCACCAAACCGCTATTATCGGCGGCCAAGGCACGGGGGTTTGCCGTCTGGACAAATCCAGCGTCGCGTGGCACCGCTGCGATATGGCTGACAATATGCACCACTTCATCCCCCTGCCCGACGCAACAGTCGAATTGCGCCGCGCTTTTGGCCGGTTTGGCACAGGCGTGACGATCATCACGGTTCAGACCGCCGATGGCCCCTTGGGGATGACCGCGAATTCATTCTCCTCAGTTTCGCTCGACCCGCCGTTGGTGCAATGGTCCCCCGCGCTCAGCTCCAAACGCCATGACGCGTTTACACAGGCTGCGCAGTTCGCCGTGCATATCTTGGACTCACGCCAACGCGCGCTTGCGGATGCTTTTGCTGTTTCCGGCGATGCCTTTGGCGCATTCGACTGGTCAACAGGCCCCAACGGCGCCCCAACGTTGTCAGGCTGTCTTGCAAGCTTTCACTGCGACACCTACGCCGTCCACCCGGCGGGCGACCATTCGATCATCCTTGGCCAAGTCACCCACGCTGCCTATGCAACAGACGAAAACGCTTCTGGCTTGATGTACGATCAGGGCCGCTACGGCCGCTTCACGCCGAGGGTAGGGTAGCAGGCTAAGCTCTTCCAAATGGATCAAATCCCGGGGGTGCCTCGGCCACGCCGAGGCGGGGGCTGGCCCCCTTCGGGGTTCCCCCTGTCTTTGCAGCCTCTCGGATCAGATCAATAATCTTTTTCAAAGAAAATACCGATCCCGGTATTCCCGTCGGACCCCACCGTTCCCTTGGCCGTCAAGTTTTTGGTTAGATCGAGGTTAATGGACACATCGGCCGTCCCATCCGAGGCTGCGGTGACATCCGTATAGACATTTTCCGAGATGTATTTCCCTGCGCGCACGGCCGTGGCCCCGCTGTCAGTGGTGGTCACATCCAGATCATCCAGTCCGAATCCTGTGCGCAAGTTAGCAACGATCCCCGCGCCTCCACGTCCGGCCAGGGTCGCAACGGCACTGGCCAATTGCAGAGCTTGAAACGCCGAAATCTCCGAGATGTTTCGCCCAAAGAGCAACTGCGCCAGCACCTCATCTTGGGGTGAGTCAGGGGTCGATTCAAACGAGACTTTGGGCGACGTGGCTTTTCCCTCAATGATGACGCGCACCTCTCCTGTGTTGGTAGAGGTCGATGTGGCAAACCGAAGATAGGGCACCAAATCGCCTTGAAAGCGTACGGATCCCTCGTCCAGCTCAAACCGCTTGCCAAGAATATCGAGCCGCCCGCGGATTAGATCAAACCGACCGGCCGAGATGATTTGGTTGGTCGATCCTGTCAACAACAGGCTGCCCCCCAATTCAGCATCCAGCCCGCGGCCCCGCACAAAGATACGGCGCGGCGCGTTGATACGAATATTCAGGCCGAACCCAGGCCCACTGTCGCTGCTGGCCGCAGGGTCGGTTCCGGTGTCGGCACCGGTCAACCCGGCCTTGCGACGGGTAGCGATGACATCGGCGGGTGCCCCGATAAAGTCGATCTGCGGAATATCCCCGATGCTCGTCATACCGGTCGACGGCACGCTGACTTCGGTCTCGCCCACATCGATCTGGCCGCTGATACTTGCACCCCCCGCGAGGGGACCTGACAGTCGAAGATTGCCATCCAGCGACGTTCGGTAGAGCGACGGATCGATCAGCACGAGACTATTCAGACCGATCTGGATGTCGGCTGGCAGCGATCCCGTCAGGGTCACCCCACCTCCGACCTTGATCTGCCCACCATCGGCACCGCGAGCGGACAGATCGATCTGCGCACGGTTATTGCCCAATCGGATATCCGCAGCAATATTCTGTAATGACACCCTCAGATTAGGTGCCGATAGTGACGCGTCAGAGGTTTGCAATGTCCCCGTAACAGACCCAAGCGCAGGAGGACCGTTTACCATCAGGTCAAACCGGGCTTGGCCCTGCAATATGCGCGGCGCGATGAAGGGGGCCGACAGGCCCAGTGGCACGTTCCCGTTCACATCAAGGTTCAGGTTTCCATCATTCCCAACAAGTCCAGCAATTGTGGCGCGGGTGCCTGCGGGTCCGGTGGCATTGGTATTTACACGCCAGCCTGTGTTTTCCTGCTGGGCGGTGCCAGTCACATTCAGCGGACCGGAGAGTTTCGGCACCACCGCCCCAAGATTGGGGATAGTGATATCGTAGGTCAACGCGGGCGCATCCCCCGTGACCACCCCCCGCACCGACGCACGTGCAGCATAGGGACCGGTCGCGTTGGTGTTCACGACGATGCCGGCGGGCGTTTGCCGCACCGTTCCCTTTGCCGCAAGCGGGCCGGACACGCCCGGCACCAAGGGCTGCACATTGGGCACCGACACGTCAAAGGTCAGTGACATCTCGGGGCCTGTGGCCAATCCTTCAACCATGGCGCGCGCACCATATGGGCCGGTCGCGCTGGTATCGACAAAAAACCCCTTTTCCGTCTGGCGCACGGTCCCGGTCGCAGCAAGTGGCCCGTTCACCTGCGGCACCACCGCTTGAAGATTCGGGACCGATGCGTCGAAAGAGATATCAACCATAGGTGTTAACATACCTTGAACGGCGACCTTCGCCGCGTAAGGACCGCTGGCTTTGGCATTGATCTGGAAGCCTTCGTCTAATTGCTTGAGCGTCCCCGATGCCTCGACCGCGCCTATGACCTGAGGGGCAAACGCCTCCACCCGCGGGATCGACGCGGTAAAGTCTAGATCAAGCGGCGTCAGCAAGCCCTCGACAGTGGCGGTAACCTCCTCGGGCGCAGTGGCTTTGGTGTCCACTTGCCACCCGTCCGGCGTCTGGCGCAGCAAACCGGCCAAGGAAACCGGACCTTCCACGGGGGCTTCGGGTACAAAATCGCGCAGCTCGGGTACATCGGCTGTGAAATTGAGCAAAGCATTTTCGCCTGTCGCGAGCCCCTTTGCTGTTAGTGCGGCTCCGTAAGGGCCGTCTGTCACTGCATCGACGGTCCAGCCGCGGCTGTCTTGGTCGGCCTCGGCCTTGATCGTGATCGGGCCGGAGTATTGTGGCAGCACCATCGAGATATCATTCAATTTTGCTTCAATTCGTGCCTGAGAATTATCGCTTCGCAATTCAACACCGCCGCTGGCGGTCAGCGCGTCGTTCTCAAGCATCAAATCGCGGACAAATGTACCCGTCTCATCCCGCGACGCGCCAAGGCTGAGCGTCGTTTCCCCAGCAAGCAAGGCATCGGCCTGTTCGATTCCGACCTTCAAATCTTGTGTCAGGCCAGAGATATTCAGATCAAACGTCCCATCCAAAGGCGTAATTTGGCCGACGATATCGACATTCGCCGCACCGTCCATCTCGCGTCCGGCAAGAGCGGAAAAGCGACTGATGTCAGTGGCTTCTAATCGTGCTTTCAACTGGGTCAGAAAACTTTCACCTGGGCCGCTGATCGTTACGTCCCCCGTCAGACCGTAGTCTGTGCCCGACAGATCAAGACCGGAAATCTGAACCGGTGTTCCTTCGGTGTAGACGATTGTCGTGTGACCGCTCAACGACTTGCCGACAGCTTCGGAGACGGCAGCATTGGTTAGCGACAGCCCCTGTGCCGAAAACCCGAGGTCGCCCATGAATTCGCCGACCGATCCCGCATCGCCTTGCAAGGTACCCTTCAATGTCACTTGGGTCGTTTCGGTAGCGAGCGCTTCGGTGGCAAGCTCGGCGACGTCGAAAGTAGCATTGATCGCGTCGCCGTCTTGCGCGTCGTAGTTCACGTCCAACCCAACGCGACGCACATAAGTATTGCCACCTGCGACAGGCAGCAGAACAAGGCTCCCGTCGGCGCTGGCGACGGTACCGGTGATGTCGATCAGGCTGGGCCAATTGTCACTGTTCAGCGTGATCTTGCCTTGCAGCTCGGCTGACTGCGCCTTGAGAGCGAAGTCGCTGACATCGACACCGCCTTCCGCCTTGACCAGCGCGTCGAGAGACAACGCCACATCGGTTCCGAAGAATTCGCGGTATTGCGATAGGATCAACGCGGTCACGTCACCCTTCAGATCGGCCCGAATGCGGCGGTCCGGCGTGGTGTTATCCCCTTGAGCCGCCACAACAACCCGACCGGCCAGACGCTGTTCGCCATCCGTGGAAAGGTCAATATCCGTTTCAAAGTCCGACAACGGCCCGCGACCCGCAATAACAAGATCAACCGAGGGTTCATCCGGCAGTTTCAGCGTGCGCGAGATAATGCCCTTGGCTTCCTCAGAGAGGGTCACGGCCATTTCCAGCAAGCTATCGTTGCGGTCAAGGTCCGCAGTAATCTTGAACTCACCCTTCTTGCCATCGGTCCGTGCAGCAAGAATATCGACGGTCGCGGTATCTTCGTTCAACAGCGCGGTCGCCTGCACAGTCAGCTGTGCCGGTTCGCCCAAAATCGGCGCGCCCAGGTTGATCTCGTCGACTGAAAAATCCGCCACGTCGATGGAGACGGGCAGATCAGGGATCGCAGGGAAGCTAAAGGGCTTGGCTTCCGGATCGGGAAGCGCTTCTTCCTCCGAGACAGGCAGCCGCGGCACGTTCAACCGCTTTGCCGTCAGCGCCTGAACCTCTAGCCGCCCGCGCAGCAAGGCAGAGCGATTCCAGTCCAGTTCAACCTCTTCCAGTGTCAGCCAAACCCCTTGTTCATCAGCGATCGTCATCCTGTCAAAACGCGCACGCGAACTCAGCGCACCGGCAAAACCGTCGATGCTGACCGTGCGGCCTGCCCCGCTCAGGGCGTCTTGGATCGTGCGGGTAAGGAACCCTTTGTCATCCTCCTGTGCCGTGGCGACAGTACCGACAAAGATCAGGGCCGAAACCAGAAAACTGCGCATAAAGTGAATCAAAACGATTGTCCAATACCGATATAAACTTGAAAATTCTCATCTGTCTCGGGGCCTGAAACGGGTACCGCGAGGTCCACGCGGATCGGACCGATGCCTGTCGCATAGCGCAGGCCAAGGCCCGCCCCAGACTGCCATGTCCCTGACCCGTCATAGAACTCTTCCGCGCCGATATAGCCCGCATCGGCAAATGCAACGACGCCGATTTTGTCGCGGACCTGCCAGCGTGCCTCTGCGGATAGGCCCGCAAAGCTGCGCCCGCCCACTGTGTCACCACTGGCCAGATCCACGCCGAGCGATTGATAAGGTTGCCCCCGCACTGTGCCCCCGCCGCCCGAATAGAACAGGTAGTCTGCCGGAGATTCCGACAGCGTCGGGCCGTAGACCGACCCCAACTGACCGCGCAGCGCAAAGGTGACCGGCCGAGTGGTGCCAAAGGTTTTGTAGCCGCGCACATCGATATAGCTGCGCACGCCGTTATCCGACCCGGCCAGCGCGACAAATGGCGTCACGCTGGCCTTGGCATAGTATCCGTCTTTGGCATCCAGCCGGTTATCGCGATAATCATGCTCCGCGCTTAGCGGCAGGGTCAGCAACGTATATTCGTTCTCGCCAAAAGCATCACGGGTTTGCGCGGTGCGCAGTCCCACACCCAGACTGTAGGTACGTTCCTCGCTGGCGATGCGTTCGATGCCGGCTTCGAGGTCAAGTTGACGCGAGAAATAATTCACCTCGTCCAGTTGTTCGATTTCAGCCAGCGCATAGAAATTTGTGTCGGCGTTAAATGTCGCGGGGCGTTCAAAACGCGTCCCGAGGCTATAATCGGTACCGCCTGAATCGCCACCGATACCGGATACCTCCCCCTCGACGCGCAGCCTTTCGGCCCCGCCCAGCAAGTTGCGATGCAGCCAATAGGAGCTAACGCTCAGACCATCGAGCGATGAAAGTTCGGCGCCGAAACCAAAGCGACGCTTGGGCGCGTCAGTCACCTGGACGGTGATCGGCAGCACGTCTGGCGCTGTAATCTGATCGGCCTCGATCATGGCAACCGAACTGAAAGCACCCGTGCGCCGCAGCCGCGTTGCCGAGAGATCAAGCTGCTCTTGCGAATACACCTCTCCCGTCGGCAAGCCTGCGATCTTCTTGATCCGGCGCAGGGTCACGTCGCTTTGGCCCTTTACGACCAGCTCACCAAACCGAAGACGTGGGCCTGGGCGCAGCCGCAGCGTGGCAGCCAAAGTCGCGTCAGGAACACGGGCCGTCAGCTGTTGTTCTGCCAATTCTGCTTTGGCGTGACCTTGATCGCGCCACCCCTTTATGCCAGCGGCAACGGCTTCCTTCATCACGCCCAACCTCGCAGTTTCGCCCGCGGCAAACTGTTCCGGCAGTTCGGTTTCCGGCGCCACAGGGGCAATCTCTGCCTTGGAAAAGCTGAACTTTCGCCCCGTCTCGATATCGATCACTGCACGGTTGATCTGTTTCGGCGGTGCCACCGGCGCAATGGCCGAAGCGTCTACACCGTCGATGGTGATCTTGATGACGGCTGCGAAATACCCTTTGTCATAAAGCACGGCCAGCAGCCGAGCGTAATCAGCCTGAGCGGCAGCCAGCAACTCTTGGGTTGTGGGATCAGCGTCTTCGGCGGTTTCCTCGCGCAGCAGTGACCCGCCTGAGACCGTTTCGTAAAGATCAGAGGCCTTGTCGATGCCCGTGATATCAAGCGTCGCGGCGAAACTAGCCGTGTATCCTCCCCAGACCAAAGCCGCCGCAGCCGTGGAGGCGCGCAGAAACGTCTTAAAATTGTCTGAATAAAACTGCGCCATGCGGTGCTCCCTGTACTCATGGTACGACGTGTCGTTGGGTGAGACTTAGAGCGCGCGACCGCAACGTCAGAAAACAAGTTTGTTATTAGCTTATGCATAGCGGAAACCGCCTGCTTTCGGCAAACAGTCTGTTGGGCAAAATCAGGATTGTGAACCGCAAAACGCGCCGGATTGCGTCATTTCACGCATGACAGCGGAACTTTGCCGTGATGGCGTGGGCCTGATATGCAAAACGCCCGCCAAGCTGAAACTTGGCGGGCGTTTTTTAGGGTCGCACACGGCGGCCCGTGGCCTGTGATCAGGCCGATTTCGCGAGGTTGCGCAGCACGTAATGCAGAACGCCACCGTGTTCGATGTATTCGATCTCGATCGCGGTATCGATGCGGCACTTGATCATGATCTCTTTGACCGAACCGTCTGCCATGGTGATTGTGCACGGCACTTCTTGCAGTGGCTTGATGGTGTCGAGACCGCTGATTGATACGGTTTCTTCGCCCGTCAGACCCAGGCTTTTGCGCGTGTCACCGTTGGTGAATTCGAACGGGATGACACCCATGCCAACAAGGTTCGACCGGTGAATACGTTCAAAGTTCTCTGCGATAACAGCTTTGACGCCCAGCAGAGCCGTACCCTTGGCCGCCCAGTCACGTGACGAACCTGCGCCGTATTGCTCGCCACCGAAGATCACCAGCGGCGTGCCGTTTTCCTGATGCGCCATCGCTGCATCAAAGATCGACGTCTGTTCGCCATCGGGGCCTTTGGTATAACCGCCCTCGACGCCATCCAGCATTTCGTTCTTGATCCGGATGTTGGCAAAAGTGCCGCGCATCATGACTTCGTGGTTACCACGACGGCTGCCGTACGAGTTGAATTCACGCACAGGCACCTGACGTTCAACCAGATACTGACCCGCAGGTGTGGTTTCCTTGAAGGAACCAGCAGGCGAGATGTGGTCGGTTGTGATCATGTCACCCAGAACGGCCAGAACTTTGGCGTTTTCGATGTTTGTGATCACGCCCGGCTCTGGCGACATGCCTTGGAAGTACGGCGGGTTCTGAACATAGGTCGATTGCGGTGGCCAGTCATAGGTCTTGGCGTCGGTGGTTTCGACGGACTGCCACTTTTCATCGCCTTTAAAGACGTCGGCATATTTTTCCTGGAACGCTGCGCGGGTCACGGTCTGCTCGACCAGATCAGCGACTTCCTTGGACGTTGGCCAGATGTCTTTCAGATAGACGTCGTTCCCGTCTTGATCCTGACCCAAAGGCGCACTTGCCAGATCGACGTTCATGTCACCGACCAGCGCATAGGCCACAACCAAGGGAGGCGACGCCAGATAGTTGGCACGTACGTCAGGCGAAATCCGGCCTTCGAAGTTCCGGTTGCCCGACAGGACCGACGTCCCGATCAGGTCGTAATCGTTAATCGCCTTGCTGATCGGAGCCTCAAGCGGACCGGAGTTCCCGATACAGGTGGTGCAACCATAGCCGACAAGGTTAAAGCCGATCGCATCCAGATCTTCTTGGAGGTTTGCGGCCTCAAGGTAGGCGGACACAACTTGGCTACCAGGGGCAAGCGATGTTTTGACCCAAGGCTTGCGGGTCAGACCCAAAGCGCGCGCCTTGCGGGCAACCAGACCGGCACCGATCATCACATAGGGGTTGGAGGTGTTGGTACACGATGTGATCGACGCGATCACGATGGACCCGTCATGCAACTGATAGTTGCCATCCTCGGTCTGAACATAACCGCGTTTGTGGTTACCTTCGTCCCCGGGGATGTCGCGAGGTTCAGGCTGGCCGCCCTCGCCTTCCCAACGGATTTCCGAATTGGCAGAGGTGTCTTTGCCCTCGCGCACGCCTTTGACGTATTCTGCAAATGCCGTGTGTGCCGACGTGAGTGCAATGTAGTCTTGTGGGCGTTTCGGGCCGGAAATCGCAGGTACGATCGTGCCCATATCCAGCGACAGCGTGTCGGTGTAGATGGGCGCATAGCCTTCGTCACGCCACATGCCGTTTTCCTTGGCATATGCTTCGACCAGCGCAATGCGGTCTTCGTCGCGGCCGGTTGTCCGCATGTAGCGCAGGGTTTCGGCATCGATCGGGAAGAAGCCACAGGTCGCGCCGTATTCGGGGGCCATGTTGGCAATAGTGGCACGGTCGGCCAATGGCAGCGTATCAAGGCCAGCGCCGTAGAATTCGACGAATTTGCTCACTACGCCTTTTTTGCGCAGCATTTCAACGACCTTCAGCACCAGATCGGTCCCGGTGGTGCCTTCCATCATGGCACCGGTCAGCTCGAACCCGATAACTTCTGGAATCAGCATCGAGATCGGCTGCCCCAGCATCGCGGCTTCGGCTTCGATACCGCCAACACCCCAGCCCAAAACGGCCATGCCGTTAACCATGGTGGTGTGGCTGTCGGTCCCTACAAGTGTATCGGGGTATGCGACTTCGACGCCGTCTTGGTCCGTGTCTGTCCAGACTGTTTGCGACAGATATTCAAGGTTCACCTGGTGGCAGATGCCTGTGCCTGGGGGAACAACGCGGAAGTTGTTAAACGCTTTTTGACCCCATTTCAGGAAGGTATAACGTTCGATGTTGCGTTCATATTCGCGGTCGACGTTCATCTGGAACGCGCGTGGGTTGCCAAACTCGTCGATCATAACCGAGTGGTCAATAACCAGATCAACGGGGTTCAGCGGGTTGATCTTGTCGGCGTCGCCGCCCAAGGCCACCAGCCCGTCACGCATCGCAGCAAGGTCAACAACCGCAGGCACGCCGGTGAAATCCTGCATCAGCACGCGGGCGGGACGATACGCGATCTCGCGCGGGTTCTGACCGCCCTTGGCACCCCATTCGGCAAACGCCTTGATGTCGTCGACGGTGACGGTTTTGCCATCCTCGAAACGCAGCATGTTTTCCAGAACCACCTTAAGCGCGGCTGGCAAGTTCGAGAAATCACCCAGACCGGCTTCCTGCGCTGCAGGAATCGAATAATAAGCGATGGATTGGCTGCCCGCAGAAAGTGTTTTGCGGGTTTTGGCGGTGTCCTGGCCAACGATAATGGTCATGGATGGCTCCCTTTATGGGTTAAAAAAGGTCGGTGACTTGGGGTCTAAATGCCTTATTGCGCAGGTCGTTTCAACTGCAAACACGCGTTTCGACCGCTTTTGTATACCGTTGTGTACTGGAGTATGGCATTTTTCACATTGCACCATAACGTTTCAATGCCTCAACAAAGGTTGAGTGGTAATTGCAATACGCCCAGTCTACGAATTGAACATCCAAACCGAAAGTACCCTGCGATGTCCCGCCTGCTCACGTCCCTCATTGTTACCAGCTTGCTGTCCGTCGCACCTGCTTTTGCACAAGACCGTCCTGTCGTGGTCGAACTCTTTACGTCGCAGGGGTGCTCTTCCTGCCCACCCGCGGACGAGCTGTTCGCGGCGCTTTCCGAACGGGAGGACGTGATCGCGCTGGCGTTTCATGTGGACTATTGGGATTACATTGGCTGGAAAGACCCGTTCGGTGCGCCTGCGCACGCTGAACGGCAACGTGCCTACGCGATAACAGGGGGACGCACATCTATCTATACGCCCGAGATGATTGTGAACGGCGAGACAGATGTTGTCGGAGCCAAGCCGGTTGAACTGATGGAAGCCATCAACAAGCATAAGTCCGATGCCCCCCAAGTTGACCTGAGGATTGCACGTGACGGCGACATGCTGGAAATCAAAGCACACACGCTGTCCGGCGCGTCGGGTCCATTTGACGTGTTTATGCTGCGGTATCACCCCATCGCTGCGACGCAGGTCAAGCGCGGCGAAAACGCAGGCCATACGTTCGAGAACCGCAATATTGTCGCAGGCTGGCAGGCACTTGATCAATGGAGCGGGCAGGCACCGCTGTCCCTCACGGCGACTGTCACCGGAGACATGCCGAGTGTTGTTCTAGTCCAGCGCAGCAATGCCGGAGAGATCGTCGCCGCGGCGCGCATCAGGTAAAAAGACGCGCGACGCCGGTAGAATATCGTAAAATTGGATTTACTTGCCCCGATTGCGCCAGCGCCGATGGACCCAAAACCATTGTTCCGGATCCGCCTCTACACGCGCCGTCAGGCTGTCATTCAATGCTTGCGTCATCGTAGCCGCGTCGCTGTGCGGCACCGGAGCCTCAAGAACGGTCTCGAACGACACGCCATCCGGTTGGCGAATGCCGTAAAACGGGATAAGCAAAGCATCATAGCGTAGCGCAAGCTCGGCGGCGGAGAGCGCGGTGTTTGCGGGCACGCCCAGAAAATCCAGCATCGGCGCACCAAATACATGCTGATCGAACAACAGCACCAACTGCCCTCCCTCCTTTAGATGACGCACAAAACCGGCGGTACCGCGGCGCCCTTGGGGGAAAACCGGACCGCCGAATGCTTCCATCGTCTGGACGTAGTGCGCGTTGAAGTAGGGGTTTTTCATATTGCGATAGAGGCCGCCAACGTCATACCCCCGCGCCACAAGACAAGCGCGCGTCGCCTCGTAGTTGCCGTAGTGGCCGGTCACGAGAATGACGGGCTTGACGTTTTTAGCGGCCGCCTCCAGCGCAATGAAGCCTGGCCCGATCAGTGTATTTTTAGCCATGCGCTTAGGGAAGTCACGCGCCGAGTAGTTTTCTATGAAGCTGCGCCCGACATTATTCAGACATTTTGAAGCAATCTCTTCACGTCTCTCTTTGGACGTCTGCGGCCAGATCATGGCTAGGTTTTTTAGCGCTCGCGCCCTATATCCCGCCACCGGCCCGATAACGCGCTGAACAATCCAACCAACGAAAGCCAACCGCGCCTCATAGGGCAGCAACAGGGCTAAACGGATGACACCAACTATAAACGCATTGGTTACATAGTGACCAATGCGCCGTTTAAGCGGAACATTTGAAGCGTACTTAGGACTGGCCATGCGCGTCTGCCTGCAAGGAAAAGCGCCCCAAAGGAGCGGGGCCTGCCGTTCATACCGTGCAGGGCACCGCGCAACAAGCGAGTTTCACCCGGCAGGCAATGCGTCACCGGGTGGAATGCGATTTCAATAGCTGAATGTCTGACCGGTAGAGATAGCTGTGCGCAAGGAGGCTTCGGCCCACGTCCCTGCCCCGCCATGCGCACGAATGGCACGCAGCTCAGACAGCGCGGCGGGGATATTACCTTGCTCAACCAGCGCCTGCCCAAGATAGGACCGTGCAAGAATGTTGGCAGGATTGGCTTCAAGAGCACGCGCGTAAAATGTCATGCTACCCGATAGATCGCCCATCTTGCGGGTGGTGAAACCCATATAGGTAAGACGCCGGTCGTCATATTCTGGCATAGCGGCAAGCACGACTTGCGCGTCCTCATAGGCCCCGGCATAGGCCAGTTCACGGACAGCTTGATATCGGTCGTCCGGCGTCAGGCGACTGTCTTTTGCATCGACGCAAGTTTTGGATTTCTTTTCATACACCTGCCCGTCTTCGCATTTCACGACAGGCTTTGGCGGAGACGTATTACCGGAGCCCGCCGCAAAGGCTGCAATCGGCAGCGCCAATGACAGGATGGACGCAAACACAACACGCATACTCAAACGCTCCTGAACTAATCACACTGTAGATGTTAGCCGATCTGGACCACAGGTAAAGCGTAGCGTCACGATAGCGAGAGCGATAGGGCTAAAATGCGCACCCTTTTAATCAAAAAAGCTGCACCGTCGCAACGATGCAGCCTAGGATGTCAGCGCCAGATCAATCTTTGAAAACGCGCTTGAAGATCGTATCTACATGCTTCGTATGGTAGCCAAGGTCGAACTTTTCTTCGATCTCTTCAGCACTTAGCGCAGTCAAGACTTCGTCATCAGCCAACAACTCCGTTTTGAAGTCCTTGCCGTCCTCCCAAACCTTCATCGCGTTACGTTGCACGAGCTTATAGCTGTCTTCGCGGCTGACGCCGGCCTGCGTCAGAGCAAGCAAAACACGCTGAGACATCACCAAACCGCTGAATTTGTTCATGTTGGCCAGCATGTTATCTGGATAGATCAGCATATTGTCGATCACGCCGGTCAAACGGTGAAGTGCGAAGTCGAGTGTTATCGTAGTGTCCGGCCCTATCGCCCGCTCTACGCTGGAATGCGAAATATCGCGCTCGTGCCACGTGGTAACGTTTTCCATCGCAGGGATTACGGCCATGCGGATCGTGCGGGCCAGCCCGGTCAGGTTCTCAGTCAACACAGGGTTCTTTTTATGCGGCATTGCCGAAGAGCCCTTCTGGCCCGCCGAAAAGAACTCCGCCCCTTCAAGGACTTCGGTACGCTGCATATGGCGTACTTCGGTCGCGACGTTCTCAATCGAGCTGGCGATCACGCCGAGGGCGGCAAAGAACGCGGCATGGCGGTCGCGAGGGATGATCTGCGTGCTCACCGGCTCGGGCGACAGGCCGAGCTTTTCGCACACGTGCTCTTCAATGCGCGGATCGATATTCGCAAACGTGCCTACCGCGCCCGAGATGGCACCGGTCGCGATTTCGGATCGGGCCGTTTTCAGGCGTGTCAGGTTGCGGTCCATCTCTGCATAGAAGCGCGCAAAGGTAAGGCCCATCGTCGTTGGTTCGGCGTGGATGCCGTGGCTACGCCCGACGCGCAGCGTATTCTTATGTTCCATGGCACGGCGTTTCAGCGCGGCCAGCAGCAAGCCCATGTCATCAATCAGAATATCGGCGGCACGGGTTAATTGTACGTTAAAGCAAGTGTCTAAAACGTCAGAAGAGGTCATCCCCTGGTGCACAAACCGGGCCTCGTCACTGCCTACATGCTCTGCCAGGTGGGTCAGAAATGCGATAACGTCGTGTTTTGTAACGGCTTCGATCTCGTCAATCCGCGCCACATCAAACTCGACATCTTTGGCTTTCCAAACTGCTTCAGCGTTTTCGCGCGGGATCACCCCAAGGTCGGCCATTGCGTCACAGGCATGCGCCTCGATCTCGTACCAGATGCGGAACTTGGTTTCAGGGGACCAGATCGCAACCATCTCGGGGCGGGAATAACGGGGAATCATGTGGTGATACCTTTGTTTTGGGGTGTTTTGATGTAGCCGCGGGATAGACCGCGGGGGGGTAAAGAACAAGTCTGAACCCCTATAACGCCATTTCTAGATCAAAAGCGCGCCTTGATCATAGGCGCCTCCGGCGGGAGTTTACCGGCAAAATGAAGAAGCGGTCAGATTATCGCTTTCCGGGCTGGCAGTTTTTGTCGCGGCGGGCAAAGGTGCCATAAATTGAAAGAACTGTACCATTAGGGAATCGTTAAGAAATGTCTGATACGTCTCGTTTAAGCCCCGCTACAATCGCTGCCCAAGCGGCGGGTGCCATTGATGTTCAAACCGGCGGTGTCGTCCCAGCATTGCCAATGGCCACGACATATCTGCGGGACGCAGCATACCAGCCGCTACGTCCAGACAATATCTACCTGCGCGATCAAAGTGATATTGTGCGCGTCGCGGAGAACGTACTGGCACAGTTAGAAGGCGCAAAGGAAACGCTTTTGTTTCCATCAGGCATGGCAGCGCTGGCAGCTGCGTTTCGGACGGTGCCTAATGGTGGCCGCGTATTGGTACAAAGCCAGATCTATTGGGGCACAACAAAATGGATACGGGACTTCTGCACCCGCCGTGACATTGAAGTACGCGAGGTCGAAGCCTCGGATACTGATGCATTTAAAGAGAATTGCGCGATCTTCAAGCCAACACTCGCATTGATTGAGACACCGTCGAATCCTTGGCTTCGTGTGGTTGACATCCAGGCCGCCGCTGATGCGGTTCACGCCGTCGGCGGGTTGCTTGTGGTCGATAGCACCGCCGCAACGCCGGTATTGCAACAGCCGCTGCGCCACGGCGCTGATATCGTAATGCACTCGGCCACCAAAGGGATCAACGGACACTCGGACGTATTGGCTGGGGTATTGGCAACCAACGACGTGACCGGGCGCGTTTGGGAGGATATTAAGATTGACCGTCATGATGCCGGCGCGGTCATCGGCCCATTCGAAGCATGGCTTCTGGTCCGGGGAATGCGTACGCTGCCACTTCGCGTTAGAGAGATGTCTTACAATGCGGCGAAATTAGCCGTGTTCCTGCAGGATCATCCGAAAATCGAAACCGTATTTTATCCAGGCCTTCCATCCCATCCCGGCTATGAGCTGGCGCAAGCACAAATGACCGGCGGATTTGGTTCGCTTTTATCGTGTGTGGTCAAAGGTGGTGCAGAGGCCGCGCTAACGGTCGTTAGCAAGCTAGCTATCTTCCACCGGGCAACCTCGCTCGGTGGTGTAGAAAGCCTGGTCGAGCATCGCCACACAATCGAGCCACATACCGGGATACCAGAGGGGTTGCTACGACTGTCGGTCGGTATCGAAGGCATTGATGACCTGAGAAACGACTTGATACAAGCGCTTGACACATAACGAGAATTCGGGGCGTCCGCGTCCCGGAAGTCTTCGTCTGTGGTGAAATATGATGGAAAATCAAACCAGTGGTGCGGTCGGAGAGACTCGAACTCTCACGGGTGTTACCCCACAGCGACCTCAACGCTGCGCGTCTACCATTCCGCCACGACCGCACGCCATGGTTTGTGAGGCTCGTTTAGACAAAGTTTTTCGCAAAGTGAAGAGCTAAAATGCGCTGGCTTAAGGGCTTGTTCAGATTCATGTGATTTACCACTCAATTAGGCAGCATGACTTGAAAATCAGCGCAAGGACGTAAACTTAAGGGAGGATATGAATCAAGGAAGAGATATGACCCAAGCGAGCCCAACCACCCTTGCCCTTCAGATCGATATTGTCTCTGATGTCATGTGTCCTTGGTGTATTGTCGGGTATCGCCAGCTAGAACAGGCGTTAGCTGCCTTGAACATCGGTGCTTTCATTCGCTGGCATCCGTTCGAGCTGAACCCCCAAATGGGCCCAGAGGGTCAAAACCTAGTGGAGCATATTGCCGAAAAATATGGCGCATCGCCCGAGCAGTCCGCTCAGAATCGTGCCCATCTTACTCAAATCGGTTCTCAACTTGGGATTGATTTTCAATTTGATGCGGAGAGCCGTATCGTCAACAGCTTTGCAGCCCACCAATTGCTGGATTGGGCACAAGATCAAAACCTTCAGCATCCACTGAAGCTCGCTCTGTTCGAAGCACATTTCACCGCGGGCTTGGATGTCTCTGACCCTAAAGTGCTTGTCGACGTTGCAGCTCAGGTTGGACTGGACCGTGATGAAGCGCGGCAGGTTCTGGACGGCAAAAGCCACGTTGAACGCGTTCGCGAGCGGCAATCGGTCTGGACATCCCAGGGAATCTCAGGCGTTCCGTCGATGGTTTTCGCCGGAAAATACCTGGTTACCGGTGCGCAGGGTGTCGATAACTATGTGCAAATTCTAGAAAAGGTCGTCAAAGAAATGAGTGCCGCATAATGCGCGCTCTGCCATTCCCTCCTAGCCGGTGCATTTAGTATGGTTGAATGGATCACGTCCAAAGAGCTTGTTGATTTCCGCGAAGCTGAAGCGTGGATGGAGGAACGCGCCTCCCTTATCGCCTCGAATTGCGCTGACGAGTGCATCTGGCTCGTAGAGCACCCCCCGCTATATTCAGCCGGCACTTCTGCCAAGATTGAAGACCTGACCGATCCAACGCGGTTTCCGGTATTTGAAACAAGGCGCGGTGGACAATACACCTACCACGGCCCAGGCCAACGCGTTGTCTACGTAATGCTAGATGTAGGTAAGCGCGGCCGAGACGTGAGACGATTTGTGCAAGACCTTGAACACTGGGTCATCGCAACGCTAGCAAGCTTTACCGTCAGCGGAGAAATCAAAGAAGGTCGCGTCGGCGTCTGGGTGGAGCGCCGCGACAAACCGCTGAGTTCGAACGGGGATATTCGTGAAGACAAAATTGCAGCGATTGGCATTCGGCTACGAAAGTGGATCAGCTTCCACGGAATAAGTATAAATGTTGATCCAAATCTGGAACATTTTTCCGGAATCGTTCCATGCGGCATTCAGCAACACGGTGTGACATCGCTCGTCGATCTTGGCCTGCCGGTTACGATGGAAGACGTCGACATCGCGCTGAAAAATCAATTCGCTAACATCTTCCCTGATCTATCTTGACCTAGCCCCTGAAATACTGGGCTCTCTTCTTGGCCGCTCCACGCCAGAGCGGGAGGCGTGAAATCCATGAAAGGTTCATGCTTTATTCATTACTACATTATATGCCTCTACTCATACTACCTAACTTAGGACCAATGCTCACTCCCCGGGGCCACGTTCACAGGTCCATATGCCCCGGTGCTACCGTCGATAGATCGGTCTTTTTTCCTGCCCTGCGTCAAACGCGGCCATTGCCCATACTGGCAAGCCGCACTAGAACGATCTTTAATTCAATGCGCGTTCCCTGCCGGAGCGTGAGTTGACAACCCAATCTCAGGAGGCACCGCATGGCAGACGCAGCCATTCACGGGCAAGACCATCACGACGAGCGCGGCTTTTTCACGCGCTGGTTCATGTCCACAAACCACAAAGACATCGGGCTTTTGTACCTGATCGTTTCAGCCTTCGTTGGCTTTATATCAGTTTGCTTCACCATATATATGCGTTTGGAGCTTATGCACCCAGGCGTGCAATATATGTGTATGGAAGGCGCGCGGTTTATCGCTGATAGCGCTGCGACCTGTACGCCAAACGGGCACCTCTGGAACGTGTTGATCACGGCGCACGGCATCTTGATGATGTTTTTTGTCGTCATTCCAGCTTTGTTCGGTGGTTTCGGTAACTACCTGATGCCATTGCAAATTGGCGCGCCGGACATGGCGTTCCCGCGGATGAACAACCTGTCTTTCTGGCTCTACGTCGGCGGCACAACACTCGCCGTGTGTTCGGTGTTGACGCCAGGCGGCAGCGGCCAGCTTGGGTCTGGCGTGGGTTGGGTTCTGTACCCACCGCTGTCCGTTCGTGAAGGCGGTATGTCGATGGATTTCGCAATCTTCGCTGTACACGTATCGGGGGCGTCTTCGATCCTTGGCGCCATTAACATGATCACAACCTTCCTGAACATGCGTGCCCCCGGCATGACGTTGTTCAAGGTGCCGCTGTTCAGCTGGTCGATCTTTGTAACAAGCTGGCTCATCCTGCTATCCCTGCCCGTGCTGGCTGGTGCCATCACCATGCTTCTCATGGACCGCAACTTTGGATTCGCGTTCTTTGACCCTGCGGGCGGTGGCGATCCGGTTCTGTACCAACACATCCTGTGGTTTTTCGGTCACCCCGAAGTGTACATCATCATCCTCCCAGGGTTTGGCATTATCAGCCACGTCATTGCGACCTTCAGCCGCAAGCCTATTTTCGGCTATCTTCCAATGGTCTGGGCGATCATCGCAATTGGTGCGCTCGGCTTCGTTGTCTGGGCACACCACATGTACACCGTTGGCCTATCCCTGAACCAACAAGCCTATTTCATGTTGGCGACAATGGTTATCGCCGTGCCAACTGGCGTTAAAGTGTTCAGCTGGATCGCAACCATGTGGGGCGGATCGGTCGAGTTCAAGACACCTATGCTTTGGGCGTTCGGGTTCCTATTCCTTTTCACCGTTGGCGGTGTGACAGGTATCGTTCTCTCCCAAGCAGCGGTCGACCGCTATTACCACGACACATACTATGTCGTTGCACACTTCCACTACGTAATGAGCCTTGGTGCCGTCTTTGCGATCTTCGCAGGTATCTATTTCTACCTGCCCAAGTTTACTGGCCGCATGTATCCTGAATGGGCTGGGAAACTGCACTTTTGGGCGATGTTTATCGGTGCGAACCTTACCTTCTTCCCTCAGCACTTTTTGGGTCGTCAAGGTATGCCGCGTCGTTACATCGATTATCCTGAAGCATTCGCTTACTGGAACCTTTGGTCCTCGATCGGCGCGTTCCTCAGCTTTGCATCCTTCATATTCTTCTTCGGTGTTATGTTCTATACACTGACCCGTGGCGCGCGCAGCCCAGCTGCCAACCCATGGAATGAGTATGCGGATACGCTTGAATGGACGCTACCAAGCCCGCCACCAGAGCATACCTTCGAAATTCTTCCAAAACAGGAAGAATGGGACAAGCAACCCAGTCATTAATTGGCACCATAAAAAGCGAAAGGCTCCAACGGCGGTTGGGGCCTTTTTTTTTGTCTGCGCATGGCTACACTCAGCGTAAAAAAGCCAATCATCAGATGTAGTTACGCCCCGGACTCGCGAAAATGCTCGCTTAAGATAAATGTGTGAAAGCTTCGCTAAATTAATTTTGAAAAAACTTATTTTTCTGCTTGCGGCTCACCGCTGCTATAGGTATTCCAAGCCTTACCAGATGATGCGGGCGTAGCTCAGGGGTAGAGCATAACCTTGCCAAGGTTAGGGTCGGGCGTTCGAATCGCCTCGCCCGCTCCATCTGGATTACTGCCTACCCAGCAGTACAGCAAGGCCACCTTCGGGTGGCCTTTTGCTATTCCGGTATCCTGCAGGAATCTCTGATCCTTTGAGGCAGCATCGTGGGCACGTCGTCAATATGCCTCCAACTAGAGGGCAATTCGACGGCTAGATTTCTCCATTTATTTTAGCAGTCTATTCAACGTCAGCCAAAGAAACTCGTGCGCCTGAAATGCGGCGATAAAAATGCCGGCGCGCAGCCATCGGATCAACTGCACTTGGCTTTGGCTCTGCCTCATTCAACCGGCATTCCAGACGGTGACAACGCAACCAATTCATCGCAAACGGCCGCAGGAGGTTTGAGTACACGGGCTCCCACCTCCCCCCCATCCGAGGTTGAACATGAGCGCATAGACCGAGCAACTGCGCAGTGTAGGTAAAGTCGTCAAACCTATTATCACCGAGATTTTGAAGCACTCGATAGGAAGTGCAAAATGCCTTAGTCAAAGCTTTTAGAAATGGGATGCTAAAGGCGTGTTGTTAAGTTGGTATATCCTGAAGCTACATCATGAACTGATCAAACATGGGCATCGGCCCCGATCTGAAAGAGAGGATGAAATGGGTTATGAGCGCTCGGAGGCTTGGCCAGCTAAGGGTGGGAGGATCGCCTGGTGAACAGCATATAGGTTACTACCGCGTCGACATTTTCCGGTACCCTTGGCTGCACCCCAGCCAAGGGTACTGCAGTTTGGGATCGCTTCCCGCCGGACGAACCTTAGCGATTTATCACAGTAAAGAGATCGTTGACCGTGCCGACAGTGTGTCGCGCTCCAACTGCTCAATGGCACGAATGTGCCACTCTAGACCTGTTTGGCCCTGCGCTGCCGCATCGGCAAGGTTGTGCTGCGCCAGTGTAGCTTGCTTGGAGGACAAGATAAGCGCCTCAGCGACTTCTGCTCTACTGGCGCGAATATGTGCCACTTGGGATTCATACTCATCCTGTGAGAGTTCGCCTGAAGCCTTGCGATGCCCCAGTGTCGCGACGATATTTTCTTGCCGTGAGAGCATCTGCGGTAGATCGGTCATGATATGATCCAGCTTCTCGTTCGATTTACGAATGCTCCGCACCAGATCATTTGCCGACACCAGCTGCATTCGCCGAGCGACTTCGCGCCTGCCCGCCAAGTTACCGCTGACTGCACCGACAACGCCTCCCGCCGCGGCTGACCGTAGGCAACCTGACGCGTTGGCCGTGGCAAGTACCGAAATGCCGCACCCCAGCGCGGCACCAACCGCAGCATGCTTCACCGTCGAGCTGCGCACAATATCGCGCATCAACGCGTCAAGAGCCGCGGTCTGTTCGAGCATTGCAGCGTCGCTCTCATGAGTTTCTTGAAACCTCAGGGCCGCAATTGGGGAGCCAGTTTGCCCCGGAGAACCCACGGTGGACGAGCCACACCCTGAAACCAGAACGACGATTGCAAATGAAATTGGCAGGGCGGTAATTTTCATGAGATGTATCCGATGGGCTAGGCACTTTCCCCATAATTGAATTAAAAATAAGCCGATTTTACGGCAACTGTCATGCGCTGTTCTTTCGATAGCCAAAGTTACCTATTCACCTTCCCTGAACAAAAGCGCATATTTCCCGCACAAGGCGAAACTTGCAAAAAGTCATATTGTTGCCGGTTTTGTTTACTAACGTTAAGGGAGTTTGACGTAGGTTGCTTCGAAACGTCGATGCAATTCTCGGAAGGAGACAAATGTGAAAATTTTAGCCGTTGATGACGATCCGTTCATCCTTGAGCTTCTTCCTGCAATGTTCGAACAGGCGGATTTGAACGACCTGCACACAGCCCCTTCAGGCCCCGCAGCACTCGAGATGATCGGGGCAGCAAAAGTGCCCTTTGACTGCCTTTTGTTAGACGTTGATATGCCTGAAATGGACGGCATCGAGCTTTGCGGCAGGATTCGTACGCTTCCAGGGTATGAAAACAAGCCGATCCTGATGCTGACAGCGAAGACTGATTCCATCTCGATCGAAAAAGCCTTTGCCGCAGGTGCAAATGACTACATCGCAAAGCCTTTCAATCTTAAAGATATTTATAACAGAATTCGCGTGGCCGAGCGTTTGCTGGTCTCCTCAAAAACGATAAAACGCATTGATACCAGCGACTTATCAGAAGATGGTACGCTGATACCCGCGGATATCAACCTCGCCGATAAACTATATTTGGCGAATGTGGGTCGCCTGATTCTATCGTTCTCACTGGGGAATTACATCACCCAGCTTGAACGCAGCGAATTGGATAAATATCAGGTATTTTGCGTTTCTATTGACGATGCTGAACATCTGTTCGATCAAATATCCCATCACGACTACGTCCACGTTCTGACCAGCTTGGCCGATACGTTGTCGGACCTTATTACCTGCCCCCACCTGCTTATGTCGTACGAAGGCAATGGTGCATTCCTGTGTATCACGCGCGATCCAAACCTGCCCGAATGGGACCGGATGGAAACAGGGTTACAGGCGAAAATGGACGTATTGAATTTGCTCCAAGGCGACGCCAACGGCAAATCCATCAGTCTGTCAGTCGGCACCCCCATCCCACCGAATGCGAACCGAACTCAGCGGGTTAAAAAGACTTTTGAACGGGCGCTGTCGCGCGCCGAATCGCGCTATGCAACGAAATGCGCAGCGGCTTAAGGTTCAGTTGATCGGGAACTGAACCAAACAATGCGCGGCATGCTTGCGATAGTCTTCAAGCGTCTGATCGATCGTGCGACGGTCGCGCAAAATGGTCATGGCCATCTTTTTCTGCCCGCGCGTTCCGCTCACATGCCGTTCTAGAATAAGGACAGTAACCCCGAGCATAACCGTCTTTTCGTCCTCACCAATCATTTCTGCCCGAGCCAATGTGACCGCCGTATGGGCGATCATATTTGCGCAACGCAAAGCTGCAGCTTCCTCGCCCTCATAGGTAAGGGCCAGCACGGCACCGGACAGTACAGACCAGACGATAGCAGTCGAGATCAGAAGCTTCAAAACGCTTTGAACGTCATCGTCGTGAGCGAGCGCTCAATGCCGTCGATGTCCAGAAGGTTATCATTGATATAGACGCCGATGTCTTTGCCCGACGGAATGTACAGCTTCATCAAAAGATCAAAATCGCCAGATGTTGAATACAGTTCGGAGTGTATTTCCCGCAGAGCGACCTCTTCGGCAACGCGATAGGTTGTGCCCGGCCTACACCGAATCTGAATAAACACGCAGGTGGACATGGGGAGACTTTCGACTATTTGCGACAGGCCCAAGCTGACATAAGGCGGGTATCGCCGCAATCGCTGATTAACCCAGACCTGACTAAAGACGCTTGGACTTGGCGCGACGGTTTGCACTGCTATAAGATACCGAAAGACAAGGATACTCACGTGCGCAAGACCACCATCAATCGCTCCACTGCTGAAACCGAAATCAGTGTCGAAATCAACCTAGACGGAACAGGTTCCTATGCCAATGAAACCGGTATTGGTTTCTTTGACCATATGCTCGACCAACTGGCACGCCATTCGTTAATCGACATGAAAATCTCCGCGAAAGGTGATTTGCATATTGATGACCACCACACAGTGGAAGATGTGGGGATCACACTTGGGCAGGCCCTAAGCACTGCCCTTGGCGATAAGCGTGGAATTCGTCGTTACGGTGCCTGTCTGTTGCCAATGGATGACGCGTTAATCCGCACGGCGCTGGACCTTTCAGCGCGTCCCTTTCTGATCTGGAACGTCGATCTGCCCACCGCGAAAATTGGTAATTTTGATACCGAACTGGTACGTGAGTTCTTCCAGGCACTCAGCACCCATGGCGGCATCACGCTCCACATCGACATGCTGCACGGCATTAATAGCCATCACATCGCAGAGGCTGTATTCAAGTCCGTTGCCCGCGCTCTGCGCGACGCAGTTGAGACGGATCCGCGTAAAGCGTCCGATATACCATCTACCAAAGGTGCGCTTTGACGATGTTGACAGCGATAATCGACTACGAGTCGGGTAACCTTCACTCGGCCCACAAAGCGTTCCAACGGATGGCGCAGGAATGTGATGCAGGTGATGTCATCGTTACCGCGGATGCCGATATTGTTGCCCGCGCTGACCGTATTGTGCTGCCGGGTGATGGTGCGTTTCCGTCGTGCATGGCAGCTTTAAAGGGTCAAAGCGGGATCTATGCCGCTATGATCGAAGCAGCCGTAGAGAAGGGGCGCCCTTTCCTTGGCATTTGTGTCGGCATGCAGTTGATGGCATCCATGGGCCGTGAATATGAGGATACGGCAGGGCTCGATTGGATTGAAGGTGAAGTGACCAAAATCACGCCGCGAGACCCCTCTTTGAAGGTGCCGCACATGGGCTGGAATGATTTGGTCATCGACCACCCTCACCCTGTTTTTGATGGTATCAAGACTGGCGATCATACCTATTTTGTACATAGTTATCATATGGACGTGCGTCATAATTCAGAACGTCTGGCCCATGTCGATTACGCAGGCGACGTCACCGCAGTCATTGGTCGCGACACCATGATCGGCATGCAATTCCATCCTGAAAAGAGCCAGACGACCGGTCTTCGCATGATCGCAAATTTCTTGAACTGGCGCCCCTAACAACGGGGATGCCTTCTATCGGAGGCGCGTCCAGATCATCTCGTTGCAAGCATCGCCGATACAGGTCTGTAGCCGCATCGCATTGCCATGGACTAACATTGTCGCCTTGCGCATTTCCGAGGCAGAAGTCCCCAGCAATGTGCCGACATAGCTGCCATCAGGCTGCGGTTTCATATCCCAGAATACCCGCTTACCAACCGCGGTTGAGCGCTTGTCATATCCACGCCGGTCTTTGGCACGTTCAACTGTCCCACACAGTGCTCGCCCACAGGGCTTTGCGCGTACATGAACAACTAACCCATTAACATCCGGTGTAGATTTCCAAACACCTTCGACGACATCAGCAAATACAGTGGTCGAAGAAACTGCAAAAATAGCAGCACAGTAAATATATTTTAATAAAAACATCGTATCACTCCCCCAAGCGACACATGCCTTACAGCTTTTTAGCAACGCACCAAAAAACCAAGGCGCGAGTGCATCCTACACCCGCGCCCCGATTCGTGCAAATTTAGCCAGATTACGGTACGCTCAGAGGTTTATTTAACCCGCTGCCAGTCCTGTTTAGAGCACAGCAATCCGCCAGCCACACAACCAGAAAGCTTTAGGCTGTTGCCCGCCACCGTCATCTTGCCGATGTATATTTTGTTATTCGAAGGCCGCCAGACTTTACCGGCGTACTTACCGCTACCGTCAGGCTTCATGTCGATAACCAGCTGCTTGCCAATATTCTCGGATTTATACTCGCCAGACGCATTGAACGTCCGCTGGATCGTCCCACACACCGCGGCACCACAAGGGCCTATTTTGACATGTGCATAGGCCCCGTCATCCGGTTGCGTCTGCCAAACGCCTACCGCGGGATCCGCTGCCATCGCGACCCCGGCAAATCCCAAGCTCGCGATGACCGCAAAAATCGTCTTTTTCATCATATATCCTCCCGATATGACCGTAGATTGAAGCGATTATGACGATTCAGGCAAGCTTGACGTAGGGGACACCTCTGCCGCGTTGCAATAGAGCGCGCAGCGTGGCAATTGAAGCCAACTCCCCCAAAGCCAAGGGCAACGCTATGATCCTCTACCCCGCTATCGACCTCAAAGATGGGCAAGCCGTACGTCTCGTGCACGGCGACATGGAAAAGTCTACTGTTTTCAACGACGACCCCGCGGCTCAGGCGCAGTCTTTTGTTGATGCCGGTTGTACTTGGCTTCATCTCGTGGACCTAAACGGCGCTTTCGCCGGCACGCCGGTTAATGCTGCCCCAGTCGAAGCCATATTAAAGTCCTGCAAGGTTCCTGCCCAGCTTGGCGGTGGAATCCGCGATATGGCGACAATCGAAGCCTGGTTGGATAAAGGCCTAGCACGCGTGATTTTGGGCACTGTCGCTGTCGAGAACCCAGCACTCGTGCGCGAAGCCGCCCGCGCTTTTCCAGGCAAGGTTGCGGTTGGTATTGATGCTAGAAACGGTCGCGTGGCGACGAAAGGCTGGGCTGAAGAAACCGATGTAATGGTTACCGATCTTGCTAAATCGTTCGAAGATGCCGGCGTCGCGGCGATTATTTATACGGACATCATGCGGGATGGTGCCATGGGGGGCCCTAATATCGATGCGACCGCCGCATTGGCCCGCGCTGTAAACATTCCCGTCATCGCCTCCGGCGGCGTAAGCTCTCTTGCTGATCTTCAAGCGCTGAAAAAAACCGGCGTGATTTCCGGTGCCATTTCCGGCCGGGCGCTTTATGATGGTGCAATCAACCTAACCGAAGCATTGAAGGCGCTTGCCTAAGCTTCCAACTGGTTTCAAATTCTCGGGTGGTTTGTGGGGGGCGGACAGCCGTCCAACCGCTTTCGCCCGCCCCCGTCGCGAGAAAGATCACATGCTAAAGACCCGTATCATTCCTTGCCTCGATGTCGCTGATGGTCGCGTTGTCAAAGGCGTTAACTTCGTTGGTCTTCGCGATGCAGGCGATCCCGTGGACGCAGCAATCGCGTATGACGCCGCGGGGGCCGACGAGCTTTGTTTTCTTGATATTCATGCAACCCACGAAAACCGCGGCACAATGTTCGATCTCGTGACGCGTACTGCCGAACACTGCTACATTCCGCTAACAGTTGGCGGTGGTGTCCGCGCTGTCGCAGATGTGCGTGCGCTGCTCTTAGCCGGGGCCGACAAGGTTAGCTTTAATTCTGCCGCAGTGGCCGACCCAGATGTCATTGCACGTGCTGCCGATCAGTTTGGCAGTCAATGTATCGTATGCGCGATCGATGCGAAAACCGTCGCTCCCGGAAAGTGGGAAATATTCACCCACGGCGGTCGTAAGGCCACGGGCATCGACGCGGTCGAGTTTGCAAAGACCGTCGCAAAAAAAGGTGCTGGAGAGATTCTTCTTACTTCCATGGATCGAGACGGTACCAAACAAGGATTTAACATTCCGTTGACGCGAGCCATCTCCGATGCAGTTTCCGTTCCTGTGATCGCTTCCGGCGGGGTGGGCACCCTGGATCACTTGGTCGATGGCGTGACCAAGGGCGGCGCTTCTGCAGTCCTAGCAGCGTCAATTTTTCACTTCGGCGAATTCACGGTCGCTCAGGCTAAACAACATATGTCCGATGCCGGTATCCCTATGAGGCTCTCATGATGCTCGAAGATTTATTTGCGACGATCCAGTCTCGAAAGCATTCGGATCCCTCTAGCAGCTGGACCGCCCAACTGCTCGCCAAAGGGCCTGAGAAGTGTGCTGAAAAGTTCGGCGAAGAGGCCATCGAAGCAATTATCGAAGCCGTTAAGGATGACAAAGCAAAGCTGACCTCAGAGGCGGCGGATGTGCTGTATCACCTGCTCGTCATGCTTGCGTCGCGAGATGTGGCGTTGTCCGACGTATTCGCCGAACTGACCCGCCGCCAACACCGAAGCGGTCTGGCTGAAAAAGAATCTCGCTGACGCGCACCAAACTTAGTGGCGCAGTGCCGCTCATTTACGGCATCACGACCTAGCGCAACATCTTTGATCGCGACGGGTTCAAGCGAGCTTCATCCAAATAGCCTCTGAAACTCGATTTTCGGGCATCTATTCTGAATCACAGCTACACCCTTTGCTTCAGCCTTTGCCGCAGCGACAGGATGCTGGACCCCAATTTGCATCCAGATAGTGCCAAGATCGGGAAATACCTCCAATGCCTCGTCAACAATTTCGGGGACCGCTTCGAACCGCCGAAATATATCGACCATATCGACTGGCCCTTCTATATCGGACAATCGCGCCAATACAGTCGCATCAAACAAGGTCAGTCCCGCATGCGCTGGATTGACCGGAACGATATCGTAGCCTTTCGTTAGCAAATACTGCGCGACATAGTAGCTCGGCCGCGACGGGTTCATTGAGGCCCCGACAACAGCAATGCGTTTCGTATTCTTAAAAATCTTCGTCAGCTGAGTGTCTGAGTAATGCATATGTCTTACTAAACTTTAAATGCGCCCAAAAAAAGCGCCCTTCACGTTAAACGTGAGGGCGCAAAGGTACGGAACGAGGGACAGTTAGGTGATCAGCAGGAGTTCCAAGCCTGCCGTCATGAAAGACAAATAAGAATGATTTGCTTCATTCAAAGAGCTTCTGACATATCCGTGAACAAACTATGAAGACATCAGCTGTTTTTTGCCATCCCCTTTAGCAACGATTAAAATAACTCAAAAAAGTTCCCGTTCTTATCCGCCACTTCATTCGCGATTTTCGAACGTCATGTTGTCTTTTTCTTAAGTTTTTGGGTTTAGTCACACGGTCATCGGCACGGGCTTAAGCCGAATGAAATTTTTACACAGCGCTTTTACATTCCTGCGGCTGGCGGGAAGATACAGGAGGTTGATACGTCGGGACCCGTTTTTTAATCGTGCAACGGAGCCCTATATTAAGCACAGGCCAGCTCGCGCCGCCCTGTGCCTAAATTAAGGGCCGCTTTGCTGCCGCGATAACCGCAGCTTGCAATCCCTACAGGAGGCTAAAAGAAATGCTAGCTATGGTCGCGCGACGCATACAGCGCGATCGCAGCTGCGTTTGACACGTTGAGAGAGCCAAACCCGCCCGTGGCGTCTATGCGTACCAAGGCATCCACCGTCTCTTTGGTCTTCTCGCGCAAACCCGGCCCCTCTGCCCCAAGAACAAGCGCGACGGGGCGGTCTCGCTTTCCTTCAAGTACGGATTCAACCGTTGCTTCGGCTTCGCCGTCTAGACCAAGAACGAGATACCCCATGGACTGAAGCTCTTTTATCGCGTCGGCCAGATTCCGAACGCGCAAATAGGGCTGTCGCTCAAGCGCCCCGCTCGCAGTTTTCGCGAGTGCGCCGGTTTCGGGCGCGGCATGGTGGCGCATCCCAACAACGGCGGATGCGCCCAATACCTCTGCTGAACGCAGAATTGCGCCAACATTATGGGGGTCCGTCACCCGATCAAGCAACAATACCCGCGGGGCCTCTGCACCGATGCAGACATCCTTCAGTGAGCCCCAGCTTAGTGGCTTTACTTCAAGCACGGCACCCTGATGGACCGAGCCTGGATCAAGCGGAGGACGGAATTTCCGGGGGTCAACGACTTCAGGCTCTATGCCAGCTTTGACGATTGCCTCTTCCAACTTGATTTGCGCGTTGGGGGTCACCATCAATTTTATTTTTTCTCGCTTAGGGTTTTCGAGCGCATCACGCACCGCATGAAGCCCGAACAACCAAACTGTTTGGTTCGCATCCGCCTTCTTTTCCTGCTCTTTTTGTACAACCCACTTAGGTTTTTTCATGACCGAACCTTCTATCTTTTTTCGCAAGGCAAAATTCACTGCAGTTTACACAGGTTTTCGCCTTGACGCTTATACTGCCCGCTTGTAATCACGCCTTCACAGCCGGTGCAATGCACTGGGTTAAAGTGGGCGACAGGCCGCAAGGTGTGGCAGGGGACTGTAACTCCCTCGCGGAGACGCACGCCTGGTTCGATTCCAGGGTCGCCCACCACTTTATCCTCAAATTATATGCTGAAGTATAGCGACATACTCTTTTGTCGCGTTGTGTTTGAGCATGGTTTTGTGACACACGTTAGCTGTTGAGTTTGCTTACGCAGAAATAGGGGTGTGCGTGTGGCCCAAGCTTCCGAATCGGATCAGATATTCAATATCGCTATTGTCGGCCAACACGGGCGGCTAGCGTATGAGGCACTTCTTTTTGCCGCTTCGCTGCGCCACAACAGCCCAGATTTCAAAGGCAAACTTTATGTAATGGAGCCTCAGCCAGGCCCGTTATGGTCCACTGATCCGCGGATCAAAAATCCTGATATTATTTCAGCTTTGCAGCATCTCGGCGCTAGCATCGTCCCCTTTGAAACGCATCACTTTGGAGACGCGTATCCCTATGGCAATAAAATCGAAATGCTCAGCGCGCTTCCCAAGGGGGAGTCGTTTGTGTTCTTTGACACAGATACATTGCTCACGGGTGATCTCGCCTCAGTTCCGTTCGATTTTGACCGCCCGATGGCCTCTATGCGCCGCACCAACACTTGGCCCGTTCCTCAGCTTTATGGGCCCCAGTACGGGGGCCTGTGGAAATCTCTCTATGATAAATTTGATCTAGATTTCGATAGCAGTCTCGATCATGGCCAGCCCGATGACTATTGGCAGCGCTATTTATACTTTAACGCAGGTTTCTTTTTTTATCGCTGTCCCCATGAATTTGGCGCAAAGTTTCTTGAGTACGCTTTGGCAATTCGGGATGATCCGCCGACAGAGCTCTGCGCGCAGTCCTTTGACCCCTGGCTCGATCAGGTTGCTTTACCGCTAGTGATTCACGCGCTTGGGGGAGGACGAGACACTTTGCCAGATGGGATGATAGATGGGTCAATCAGCTGCCACTATCGTTTTATCCCGCTGCTTTACGCGCGTGAACCAGATTATGTTGTTGATCTATTAGAAAAGATTGCGGCACCAAATAAGCTTAAAAAAGTTCTTAAAGGATCTGAGCCGATTAAGCGGATGGTCTATAATGGGCGCGGCCGCAAAGCTCGGGCTCTGTTTGATCAGGCCAACCTGCCACGCAAAGAACAAGCCATTCGAAATCGTCTAAAATCAAACGGCTACTGGCTTCGGTAGGCATAATCGAAGGTTAGACCCACGCCAGCCAGAAGCATCATAGCCGGTGTCCCTGCGACCTACGGCTTGTGCGCCTACATCGGTTCACCTAACCATATTGCAGACGATTTAAGGGAGAATACTGATGACAGATAGCAGCAATTATGGTTTCGATACCTTGCAGATACATGCAGGGGCCAAACCTGATCCGGCGACCGGTGCGCGACAGACGCCGATCTATCAAACAACAGCCTATGTGTTTCGAGATGCTGACCACGCAGCAGCATTGTTCAACTTGCAAGAGGTGGGATTTATCTATTCCCGCCTGACAAACCCGACCGTTGCGGTCTTGCAAGAACGGATCGCGACGCTTGAGGGAGGCGTTGGGGCTGTTTGTTGTTCTTCTGGGCATGCGGCACAGATCATGGCGCTATTTCCGCTCATGGGGCCGGGTAAGAACATTATCGCCTCTACCCGTCTGTACGGCGGCACGGTGACGCAGTTCAGCCAGACGATCAAACGTTTCGGCTGGTCCTGCAAGTTCGTGGATTTTGATGATATCGATGCCGTCAAGGACGCGGTTGACGACGATACACGCGCCATCTTTGGCGAGGCGATCGCGAACCCCGGCGGCTACATTATGGACGTACGGGCAATTGCAGACGTTGCAGACGATGCGGGGGTACCGCTGATCATCGATAACACAACGGCGACGCCATACCTGTGTCGTCCGATTGAACTTGGGGCAACGCTCGTGGTCCATTCTACGACCAAATACCTCACCGGCAACGGAACAGTTACTGGAGGTTGCATCGTCGACTCGGGCAAATTTGACTGGTCGGCGAATGACAAGTTTCCGTCGCTTAGCCAGCCCGAGCCGGCTTACCACGGGCTCAACTTCCACGAGACGTTTGGCGGGCTGGCCTTTACGTTTCATGGCATTGCCATCGGGTTGCGCGACCTTGGGATGACGATGAACCCCCAGGCTGCGCATTACACGCTGATGGGCACCGAGACGTTGTCGTTGCGGATGGAACGGCATGTTGAAAACGCACAGAAAATCGCGACTTGGCTCGAGAACGATGACCGGGTCGACTATGTCACCTATGCGGGGCTGCAATCATCTCCCTATTTCGAACGCGCGAAAAAAGTGTGCCCCAAAGGGGCCGGTGGTTTGTTCACCTTTGCTGTCAAAGGCGGGTACGATGCCTGCGTCAAACTGGTGAACGCGCTGGAGATTTTTAGCCACGTCGCCAACCTCGGTGATACGCGGTCGCTGATCATCCACTCCGCCTCCACCACGCACCGCCAGTTGAGCCCAGAGCAGCAAGAAGCTGCCGGTGCCGGGGCAAATGTCGTGCGGTTGTCGATCGGGACCGAGGATGCGGTGGACCTGATCGCCGACCTTGATCAAGCTTTGTCCATAGCCACCGCTTAACCATAAAAAACCCCGCCAAAGCCTAATGCTGGCGGGGTTTTCCTTAACCAGAGCAACCTATGGTACGCCCTTGGTCTATCTCAGACGGTTAGTCTGCTTCGACGATCTCAAACTGCAAGGACACCTGAGCGCTAACGTCGACCTCTCCGGTTTCGATGGGCATATCCATGCTTTTCATCTGCGCGCTGCGCATCTCCATTGGGCGAAAACCTTGGCTGGTTTCGGACATGCTAATCACTTTACCAAGCTTAACCCCGGCAGCATCGGCAAGTTGTTGCGCCCGCGCCATAGCATCTGAAACGGCATCTTTACGAGCCTGCTCTAACGCGGCTTCGTTATCCTGCAACCCGAATTGCAAACCATTAAAGTCATTCGCTCCTTCGGCCACCACGGCATCCAGTAGCTGCCCCAGCTTGCTAAGATCGCGCACTGTCACACTCACGGTATTCCCCGCTTCATACCCCGAGACTTGCACAGGCGTTGTGTCGCTGCGAGACCCATTGTCGTATACTGGACGCAGGTAGAGTCCGCTTGTCTGACGGTCGAGACCAGCGATTTTTAGTGAATCTAATTGATCTAAAATTCCGCGCACTTTTTCGGACGTTTGCGCCATTGCTTCCGCTGCAGACGCGGCGCGTTCGCTTACCCCCAGGCGGATCGTGGCCGTATCCGGAGCAATCGAAACGACACCCTGCCCGTTCACGGTGATCCCTTGCGGGGCTTGTTGCGCCAATGCACCAGAAGCAAAACCCGCGCAAAGAATTGCAGCAAATTTGAAAATTCTCATATTTAACATTCGCATATTGTTGATCCTTTTCCTGATAATATCCCCTAGGCTACTGTGTGGCCTTCCGCCAAGTTCGCTGCAAGTCCCCTGTGCGCTCGACTCTTTTCATGAGCAAACTACTGCTCTATTCCTTTGCTCTGAACGGGCACACTGTTTTGCTGGCGATCCACGTGGTATTGGCAATCTACTGCTGTCCTGAATGTTTCACCGCCTCCAAGCCTCTAGTAAAAGCGTATCCATGAAGCCTAACTTTGCACTGTCTCTCTCCTTTCAAGGAATTCGCCTGCTGCACCGTGTCCCTAGCGGCTGGCGGCAAATTGGCGAAGTCGCGGTCGACGCCGAAGATATGGCCGCCGAACTGGCGACCCTGCGCGCCACCGCCACCGCTCTTGAACCAGGCGGTTTACGCAGCAAGGTTCTGATCCCTAACGATCAAATCAAGTTCATGTCGATCAATACGGCTGGGCTGGACGATCAGGCGCGACGTGAAAAAGCCAAGCGCGCGCTGGACGGGGCCACGCCCTATGCCGTTACGGATCTGGTCTTTGACACACGCGACGATGGCCCCCTCACCCACATTGCCGCCGTCGCGCGCGAAACCTTGATCGAGGCTGAAGCGTTTGCGACGGAGCACCGGTTTCATCCCGTCAGTTTCGTTGCGCAGGCTGACGATCATGATTTCAAGGGCGAGGCGTTTTTCGGGCCGACAGACACGGCCTTCCAATGGCTAAAACCGGGCGAAGAAGTGGAGCCCGATACACAGCCTCTCGTTATTTTGGACGATGTTGCGCCGCCCGAGGAAAAACAATCGCAATCTGACCCTATCGCTGAAACCTCTGTCGCACCTCCAAAGACCGATCTGGGGCGGACTGCGCCGATAATCCAAGCCGAAGCCGAGGCAACGCCCCTCCCTCCCAAAGCCGAAAAGCCAGCGCCGAAGGCCTCGGCTGCTCCCGAACGGACGAGTCAGCAGACCAACAATACCTCTGTGGGAACGGCCGCACCGGGTGCGCACCCCGTCGCCCAATCGGTCACGCCGCCGTTGGCGAAACCGTCGGCCACCGCGAAAGCACCGGCGATCTCAGGTGGCAAAACGTCTACAGCCTCGGTCGAGAGCAAAGTCCCCCCTGCCCTCGGCGCACCAACAGCAGCGCCGTCGAAGTCGACACCTGCGGCCCCTGCTGCAACGAAAGTCACTGCAGATTTTTCCAGCCGCCGAAGCGCACCACGGGTGGCAGCCGCGGTCGGCCGCGGCCACGTGCAACCACTTGAAAACGCCGGCGGTCCCGTACCAGATAGCAGCTCTTTGACCGGCGCAAAGCCAGCCCGCGAGACCAAAGCCTCGCCCTTTGCATTTCTGAAACGCCTCAGGTCTCTCCCTGTACCTCCACCGTCCAAACGAACAAGCGCGAGCGTGCCTGCGGTCACCGGCAAAACCCGCGCCAAAGACGAAAACGAAGCCGACCGGATGACTGTCTTCGGGGCACGCAACGACCAAACTGTCGGGGGCAAGCCCCGCTTTCTGGCACTGGCACTAACAGCGGCTTTGCTGGTGTTTCTGGCAGGTGTTGCGGCTTGGGCTTCCGTGTTTCTTGACGACGGGCTAACGCTTTCGCGGATATTTGGCAGCCGTGACACCACTCAGACGGCATCGTCAGCTCCCACACCAACGGAGGAGCGCACGCAGGCCGTAAAGCGCGTTGCAGCCCCCCCTGCGCCGACAAAGCGAGCGACCGATACGACAGTCGCGGCACTTGCCCCCCCGCAGCGCGATGAAAGCGGCCCCGTTCTTGATGCGACGCCTGCGCCACAGTCCCTTCGCTCGGTTGAAATGACCGCGCAGGAAATCGAGGCGAAATACGCCACCACGGGCATCTGGGCCCTTGCGCCCAAAACACCTCAGGTCCCTGCGATTTTGAGCTTGGATAACGTGCTCGCAAGGGGTCTTGATCCGGTCAGCACCTCGAATAAAGCAATGGCTTTGCCCAAGCTTGCGTCGTTTGGCGGCGATGTTGTCGACATCATATCGGCACCGCCCGCGACCGCGGGCACAACCTTCAAGCTGGATGATCGCGGTTTGGTCATTCCAAGCGAAAAAGGTACGTTGAATGCAGATGGGGTGCTTGTGTTTGCCGGCCGGCCAGCCCGCGTTCCCCCTGCCACCTTAGCGCGGCCTGACGCACCTAAGGCCGCTGAAGTGATCGAGGCCTCTGTAGCTTCCGCTCCGCCCAAGTTCAGGCCCAAATTGCGCCCAGAAGAGCCCGCTGAAGCGACAGACAGCACCAATCCAGAAAACATCAACCTAGATAGCACAAACTCGGACAGCTCTGACACGGATAACTCTGACAGCGCGATCCGGAACGAGCTCGCCGCACTCCGCCCAACGGCACGGTCCGCTCAGTTGATCAAAGCCGTAGCTGTCGCCCAACAGGCCGAAGTTGACGCTGCAGCAAAAGCGGCGGCCGAGGCGCTCAAGGCTGCGCTTCCTCAGGAACCGGTCAACAACGCCACCCGATACGCGACCGATACCTCCAAACGCCCTGACCTGCGCCCGGGCAATTTTTCCCGCCTCGTGCGCCGTGCCGAACGCGCGCAACCGATGCCGGTAACTGTCGCCAGCGCGGCAAAAGCGGTGACGCCGCAGGTGGTCAAGCCGGCCGTTCCCTCCAAAACATCGGTTTCAAAGCAAGCGACCGTAAAAAATGCGATCAAACTTCGTTCGATCAATCTGATCGGGGTTTACGGCAAACCTTCCAGTCGGCGCGCACTGATACGGCTTAGCAACGGGCGCTATCAGAAAGTCGCAGTCGGAGATCGTTTGGACGGCGGCCGCGTTTCTGCCATCGGCGAAAGCGAGCTGCGCTATAACCGACGTGGGCGCGATGTTGTACTGAAGATGCCGCGCGGATAACGGCTTGCCGCTTGGGTCCCCCCTTTGTCCCATCCACGGACCGAGTATATCAGGTGCAGCGGCGTTCCCTAGATCGACCGAGGTCTCACACCGCCTAAAATTTGAGCGGTAAGAGGCGAGCGTCACTTCGCCCATGCTCGCTCTAGCCACAGGTACGAATTTGCGCGGCGATTCCGTAGTATGCGGCCAAATTCCAGACCCAAACGGTAATAGGTGCGGGGTTGACGCATCGTTCCTCCGATCTATGTAATATTCTCGCATGGCATTGGATGAGACAGATAAACGCCTTTTGGCTTCGTTGCAGAGTAACGCCCACCTCACCGCGCAAGAGCTCGGAGAGACGTTGAATCTATCGCCTTCCCAGGCAGGCCGACGGCGACAACGCCTTGAATCCGAAGGCTATATTCAGAACTATACCGCGCAGCTCGACCCCCAACAACTGGGGCTTATGGTCCAAGGATTTGTGCAGGTGCATCTAAGCACACATCAACCCGAACATTCAGTCAGCTTCGCGCAGCTTGTAACGACGCACGCTGAAATCGTTAGCGCCTGGACGATGACCGGGGATGCGGATTATTTGCTACGCGTCTACTGTACAGACCTGTCTAGCCTAAACCGCCTGATCCATGAGGTGCTACTGCCCCACCCGGCTGTCGCGAAAGTGCATAGCCAGATTGTTATGGATCAGCCTAAACGAGACGGGCCGCTGCCCATCTGATTGACCCGTTCGGGACCAGCCCGACAAAATGAAAGTTTGCCCCTTATGGAAGGTTTCTTGTTCCAAGCCTCGATCTATCTCGCCGCGGCGGTGATAGCGGTTCCGATCGCGTCACGCTTGGGGCTGGGGTCGGTGCTGGGATATCTCGCGGCGGGCATCCTGATCGGACCAGCCTTTGGGCTGGTGGGGTCAGAAACCAAGGACCTTCAGCATTTCGCCGAATTTGGCGTCGTGATGATGTTGTTCCTTATCGGGCTAGAGCTTGAACCCCGCGCCTTGTGGAACATGCGGCATCGATTGCTGGGGCTTGGTGGCATGCAGGTCGTGTTAAGCGCTGCGGCCTTGATGGGCATCGCCATGGCCTATGACCAGCCCCTGGGTGTGGCGATCGCGATTGGCTTGACGCTGTCGTTGTCATCGACGGCGATCGTGCTGCAAACCCTGTCGGAAAAGGGACTGATGCAGACGGCCGGCGGGCGGTCGGTATTCTCGGTCCTGTTAACGCAGGATATCGCAGTAATTCCGATCCTGGCCTTCCTCCCCCTGCTCGTTGCGCAGCTTCCCGCACAAATGCGGCCCGACGGATCGATATCGATCAACCCAGAGGATGTAGCCCATGGGGCGGAGGCTGCCTCGGGACACGGGCCGGCGGCTGCCGGTCAAGGTGCCGAAACAGCACAGGCAGCGATCTCGCTGGTGCAAGGGCTACCGGGGTGGGGGATTACACTGGTGACCCTCGGGGCGATTGCGGGGATCATCATCACCGGCGTGTTTTTCACCCGACCCGTCTTTCGCTTTATTCACGCGGCCAATCTGCGCGAAATGTACACCGCGCTGGCGCTGCTGATCGTCGTAGGTATATCGTTTTTGATGATGCTGGTGGGCCTGTCCCCAGCCCTTGGGGCCTTTCTCGCGGGGGTGGTTCTGGCCAGCAGCGAATTCCGACACGAGCTTGAAACCGACCTTGAACCCTTCAAGGGGCTGCTGCTGGGGCTGTTCTTTATCACAGTCGGCGCAGGCATTAACTTTGATTTACTGTTCGCCGACACCACCATCATCGTAGGCATGGCGCTGCTCGTTATTCTGGTGAAAGGGCTTATCCTGTACGGGTTGGGCACCCTATTCAAACTACACGGCCGCGATCGATGGCTCTTTGCACTTGGTCTGGCACAGGCGGGTGAGTTCGGGTTTGTTTTGGTCAGCTTCTCGGTGGCCACAGGGGTTATTCCGAATGATGTGGCTGAGACCCTGCTGCTAGTGGTTGCACTGTCCATGCTGATCACGCCACTTTTGTTCATCCTTTACGACCAGATCAGCAAACGAATGGACAAGAAATCCGGCCCGATCGTTGCCGACGAAATCGACGAGCAAGGAACCGTGATCATCGCCGGTGTCGGACGGTTCGGCCAGATCGTGAACCGGCTCGTGCAGGCCAGCGGATTTCGCACCGTCGTCTTGGACCATAACCCTGAAACCATCGCCGTTATGCGACGCTTTGGCTTCAAGGCGTTTCTGGGCGACCCCACCCGTGCGGATATCCTGCGCAAGGCCGGCTTGCGCGACGCCAAGGTTCTTGTCGTCGCATTGGACGACCCCAAATCGGCGCTCCAACTGATCGCGTATGCCCGTAAGGAATGCCCCGACTTGCACATTGTGACCCGTGCCCATGACCGGACGGACGTCTACCAACAGTACCAGGCCGGCGCGAATGACATCGTCCGCGAGATGTTCGACAGCTCGCTGCGTGCGGGGCGCTATGTGCTCGAAAATCTCGGCCTGTCCGACTACGAGGCTGCTGAAGCGCAGCGGATGTTCTATTCGCACGACCGTGCCTCTGTGCGCGAGCTCGCCGCGCTATGGCGCCCTGACGTCCCGCCAAGCGAGAACAAGGCCTACGTCGCGCGCGCTAAAGAGCTGCAAAAGGATCTGGAAACCGCATTCCTGAAGCGCATCGATCAAGAGGATAAGCGCAACTCGTAACACCCGCCTACCGCCTGTTCATGACATAAAAAAACCGCGCCCGATATCGCATCAGGCGCGGCTAAATTGATACTAGTGTCGTAGATCAAGCCGCGGCGACACGGCTTTCCAGAACGTCACCAACCTGCTTGGACGCGGCCAGCTCATCGCCACCGGCAACAGCAGCAACTTCGCGGGTCAGACGCTCTAGCGCTGCTTCATACAGCTGGCGCTCGGAATAGCTTTGCTCGCGTTGATCATCGGTGCGGTGCAGGTCGCGCACCACCTCGGCAATCGCGATCAGATCGCCAGAGTTGATTTTTTGCTCATATTCCTGAGCACGCCGCGACCACATGGCCCGCTTGACCTTTGCCTTACCCTTAAGCGTTTTCATCGCGTGGCTGATCACATCGGGGCTGCTAAGGGCGCGCATACCGATTTCAGTCGCTTTGTGCGTAGGCACCCGCAGCGTCATCTTGTCTTTCTCGAAGACGATCACAAACAGCTCCAGCGAGATGCCTGCAACTTCCTGCTCTTCGACCGAAACGATCTGGCCAACGCCATGTGCCGGATACACAACGAATTCATTCGGACGGAAATCTAGCTTCTTCGACTTGCTCATAAAGTGGCTCCTTGGGCGCGGGGACGGCCCGCATGGGTAAATATACAGTCACGACGACAAAAACCGACCGGCCCAAAGAGCCGTCAGCCTCATTTCATAACTTCAGATGTCCTGATTCAACCTGTGCAAAACGGTTGGTAATTGGCGCGCGGGTATCATCATTTGAGATAACGTATATCACAAATTTCGACGCCCCGAAAGCGGTGGCGAAGCGTATTCGATCAAATACACGTTAATCCAGCGTTTATTGGGGGCTGCCTACAGATTTCACCGCCCGCAGCCAGTGGCCAAAGGCCGAATCGCTTAGCCGCCTTCTCCGGGTGCCTCAGAGAAGTATTTCTCCAGCTTGCCCTCTTCACCGTCGCGTTCCTCTGCCTCGGGCAGCGGGTCTTTCTTGGTGATGATTACTGGCCAAAGTTCGGAGTATTTGCGGTTGAATTCAACCCACTTTTCCATGTCCGGCTCTGTGTCGGGGCGGATCGCATCCGCAGGGCATTCAGGCTCGCAAACGCCGCAATCGATACATTCATCGGGATGAATGACCAGCATGTTCTCGCCTTCATAAAAGCAATCCACCGGACATACTTCAACGCAGTCAGTGTATTTGCAGGAGATACAGGCATCGTTAACGATATAGGTCATAACATCATCTTTTATGGCAGCTTTAGCCCACGAGATACGTCAGCATAGCGTATCATTCAAGGTGGCGCGCCCGAGAAAGATCAAGCACACGGCGATCGCGCTTACTGGGGCGTCCTTTTCCCTCAAATGCCGGATTTTCAGGTTGTTTTTTCTCGGAGCGGGGAACCGGCGGGGACAGATCTGTGTAAAGCGTCTGCGCCTCGGGGGCTGGACCGCGCCGAATACCGATCGCGTCGATCTGGATGACCCGCACGTCGTCGCCGATGGGAAAGGTCAGCACGTCTCCGACGACGATCAGCGTCGCGCGTTTCTGCGCAATGCTGCCGTTGACCCTGACGGCCCCCGCTTGAACGCGAGAGGCCGCCAGAGAGCGCGTTTTATAGAACCGCGCATGCCACAGCCATTTATCAAGCCGCAGCTTTGTCGCCGCCTGCGACAATTACTTGTTGTCTTTCAGTCCCATCAGCGCAGCGGCGAATGGGTTGTCAGGATCAATCGGCTTTTCGGCGCGTGCGGGCTTGCTGCTGAACTTTTGCGGCTTCCCGCCCTTGTCACCGCGCGGCGCACCCTTTTTGCCACGGGGTCCGGGTTTCCCCTTGCCCTGCGGACGATCACCGCCACCGCGTCGCTGCCCCTGCGCATTCCCACGCGGAGCACGGCCCCAGGTGAAGACATAGAATGTCTCGAGCTCGGCACCGGCGATCTCCGCATCAGGCGCAGTGCCTTGTGGGGTCTCTTCGGCAGGTACATCGGGGATGTGGTCGTCGACTTCGGGCGTCTCGGCCAGCTCTTCGACCAACGGGGCGATGCCGTCGTCGGGCATGTCTGCAGTCGCGGGTACGATATCATCCGCTTGCGCCACGGCAGGGTCTTCGATGATCCCACCGGCGGGCTGTTCGGCAGCCACATCCATCACAGGCGTATCTGCATCGGCACCTTTGTCGGCGGCCATTGGCGCGCCGTCATGCGGCACGACTGTGTCGACGGCCTTGACCTTTGTCCGTTCGGATTTCTCGGCCTTGTATCCAAGCCCTTCCATCAGCGTGGCGAACTGTTCGAGCGTCATGCCGGTGATCGACAGCATATCGGCCTTGGCCTCAAACCCGCCACGCGAATCTTCCGACCGCAACATGTCAGCAAGTCGTTCCAGCATATCGATACGGATCGCGCGTTCACCGGCGTTGCGGTACCCTGCCATCGTCGCGGCCCCTTCGGGCGTACTGGTGTCAACAGGGATCGTCACCAGACCGGGAGGAGGCGATTCCGGGAATTCGTTCAACCCTTTAGTGATCGACCAAAGCACCAGACGCAGGCGCGTCGGAGCAGGCTTGAGCAGCAAAGGCATAAAGATGGTGAACTGACCGAAACGAAGGCCATGCTTGCGCAATGCGCCACGTGCATCTTGATCCAGCGCTTTAACCTCGTCGCCCACATCAGCGCGCGGCAGAATGCCAAAGTTCTCGACCATACGGAAGGCAAAGCCCCGCGCCAAACCGGTCAACGCCTCGTCCTTGGAGATGGCGATCAGCGGCTCGAACAACGCTGCGACTTTGCGGTCTATGAAGTGCTGCAAACGGCGCTGCACTTTTTGCGCGACCTCGGGGCCCGCGACGTCGTCGACGAACACCTCGACACCGGGCTTTAGCGGATCAGAGCCCGAAACTAGCTTGCCCACCGCGGAACTGCCCCACATAAGGCCGCCCTGCTCTGTGAAATCAATTTCTGTGTCGGGGGCGTTATAGAAACGATCCGCCCGCAAATGGAACTGAGGAGCCAGCGCCTGCAACGATGCAGTTTTGATCGTTTTATCTTCGGCAACGCCTGCGCCTTTGTCTTGGCGAAAGCGGAACCCGTCCAACTTGCCAACAAATTCGCCTTCAACGGTTACTTCACCGGTCTCGTTTACTTCGGCCACCATGGCTTCCTTCTGTCCTAGCCGGCGCAAAAGCACGGATGTGCGCCGATCTACAAATCTTTGGGTCAGACGCTCGTGCAGCGCGTCCGACAGTCTGTCTTCTACGACACGTGCTTCGTGTCGCCAATGACTTTCGTCACCTGTCCAACCTTTGCGCTGTGTTACGTAGGTCCACGTTCGAATAAACGCCAATCGTTTGGATAACGCATCAATGTCCCCATCGGTTCGATCAATGCGTTTAATTTGTCGCGCAAGCCAGTCGTCGGGGATGGTGTCACGCTGATGCAGGTAGTTGAAAATCTGCTCAAGTAGGTTGGCGTGCTCTGCATGGCCTATACCACGAAAATCGGGAACCCGGCAAACATCCCACAGCAATCGGACCGAAGGGCCGTCGGTGCAGCGCGCCGCGATTTCGGCATCAACGGCCATGTTCTTCAGCGCTTGCAGGTCGTCGGCCTCGCGTGCCTTGAACAGCCGTTCATTGTCAGGCGACACCTCGAGCGTCTGGATCAAGCGGTCAATCGACCCAAATTGCAGCGCCGGGTTTCGCCAGTTCAGCTTTTTCTGGGGCGTAAAGCTGTGGTCCATAATCGCACGTGCAACACCATCGTCCAATGGGGGCGCATCGCCGGTCACGCCAAAGGTCCCGCTTTTGAATCCGCGCCCCGCACGCCCTGCGATCTGCGCGAGCTCGTTAGGGGCTAATGGACGCATACGCCGCCCGTCAAACTTGCTCAGCGCAGAAAAAGCAACGTGGTCCACATCAAGGTTCAGCCCCATCCCGATGGCATCTGTGGCCACCAGATAGTCGACTTCGCCGTTTTGATACATCGCGACCTGAGCATTGCGCGTACGGGGGCTGAGCGCCCCCATCACCACCGCTGCACCGCCTTTTTGACGGCGGATCAGCTCTGCGATGGCATATACATTCTCAACCGAAAACCCGACAATCGCACTGCGTGGACGCATTCGACTTATCTTTTTCTGACCAGAATAGATTAATTCCGACATTCTCTCGCGCCGAATGAATTGCGCCTCTGGCACCAGGGCAGCAATGGACCCGCGCATGGTATCGGACCCCATAAACAACGTCTCGTGCAGACCTCGTGCACGCAAAAGCCGGTCGGTAAAAACATGCCCCCGTTCAGGATCGGCACACAGTTGGATTTCATCGATCGCCACCAAATCAGCGCCCAAGCCTTCGGGCATCGCCTCGACCGTACAGACCCAATACTGGGTGCGCGGCGGCACGATCCGTTCTTCGCCCGTGACCAGCGCCACGACGGACGGCCCCCTTAGGGCGACGATGCGGTCATAGACTTCGCGCGCGAGCAGCCGCAGGGGAAGTCCGATGACCCCTGTGCGATGCGCCAACATCCGTTCGATTGCATAGGTCGTCTTGCCTGTATTGGTCGGGCCTAAAACGGCCACGACCCTGCTGTCACCTGCCACCAGAAATTCCTTAGATCGTTAAAGCCTGCGCCCAATGCCGTCGCGCCGCAGCCCGTCCAGCGCCCTTTGCGCGTTATCATGGTGAGGGTTAATGCTTAACACTCGGCGATAGAGATCGGCAGCCGCACGTAGGTCGCCAAACTCCTGCAGGATCGCTCCCAGACCGAAAATGGCGTTATACTGCTGCGGATTCAAGGCAAGCGTGGTTTCTAGGTCATCAATGGCCGGACCATATAGGCCCGCGGCGAAATACGCCTGTGCACGGGCATGAAAGCCTTCGGCAAATTCGGGCGCGTGATCCGTCAACGCCGTCAGATGCGCGATGGCAAGCGTCGTATCCCCCTGAAACATCGCGTCCTTACCCCGAGAATACAGCAGATCCATTGCAGGCGATCCCGACTGCGCCCAGACCGTCAGCACGTCACGTTCGATTCGTGCGGCCTCGGATGCGGGGGCATTGCGCAAATCCTGCAACAATTCAGCCGCCATTGGGGGCGACACTTGTGCGAAACTTATACCCCCGAGCAACACCCAAAGACCAAGTGCCGCGACGGTATGTTTGAGGTTGACGATGCAGTTGCCCATAACAACAGTGAATGTAACAGGCTGCCGCCACAATTCCAGACGTGTCGGCACCATTTGCCAAGAAAAGGGCCTATGATGAGCGATATCGTGAACCAAGCTGTAACAGTACTGAATGAAAAACTGGCAGGCGCTGACTTTGACGGGACCGCCAAGTTCGACATTGAAGGCGAAGGCGCTGTCATGATGGATTCAACCGGCGCACGCAAAGGAGATGAGGAAGCCGACGTAACCCTCTCTGCAGACGCTGAAACTTTCGAGGCAATCCTGTCCGGCGACACCAACCCGACCGGTGCCTTCATGAGCGGCAAGCTCAAGATTGACGGCGACATGGGTATGGCAATGAAGCTGGCGGCTGTTCTGTCCTAATATGTTGGAAACCGCGCCCTTTTTCACCGACATCGCGCCCCTCCCCGAAACGGGTCAGGCGCATTGGGCCGAGACATCGGACGGTAAGAAGCTGCGCGTCGCGCATTGGCCGCTGGACGGGGCAAAGGGCACAGTGCTGCTTTTCCCCGGCCGCACAGAATACGTGGAAAAATATGCGATGACCGCAAGCGCTCTTGCCGAAAAAGGGCTGGCGGTCATTGCGATTGATTGGCGAGGGCAAGGTCTGTCGGATCGACTGATCCCCGACCGTAATATCGGCCACGTCGATGTTTTCTCTGATTATCAAAAAGATGTGGCAGCGATGATGCGGACCGCCCGCGCTTTGCAGCTGCCGCGCCCGTTTTTCCTGCTGGCGCATTCCATGGGTGGGGCCATCGGTCTGCGCGCCTGTATGGAGGGGCTGTCGGTGCAAGCCGCAGCCTTTACCGCGCCGATGTGGGGCATTCATATTGCACCGCATATGCGTCTTGTCGCCGCGGGACTAAGCCAGCTGATGCCGCGTATTGGTCAGGGGTATCGTTTGCCGATGGGAACGCAGGCGGCGCCCTACGTCTCGACCGCGCCGTTTGAAGGCAACATGCTGACGACCGACCCCGAGATGTACGAAATGATGCGCACTCAGATCAACGCGCACCCCGAGCTATCGCTGGGCGGACCCAGCTTTATCTGGCTGCGCGAAGCTTTGACCGAAACCAAACATCTGTCGCTGCGCGCTGCCCCTAGCCTGCCTTGCGCCACGTTCCTCGGGTCGAACGAGCGTATCGTCCATAAGGATCGCATCCATGCGCGGATGGAGACTTGGAAAGGCGGCAACCTGCATATCATTGACGGCGCAGAGCACGAAGTCTTGATGGAAACCGCCGCCACCCGCAACAACGCAATAGAGGAAATGGCAGCGCTATTCTTCGGCACCGCCAAGAAATAGCGTTGCGCCTGACTTTAACCTCCCTCGGTAAATATTTACAAACAAACGACATATATCGAAAATCTGTCGAGATTTCTGTATTCCCCCTGTTCAAACCGCTTCGCTCCGCTAGCTTATGCGCATGGCCAAGCAACCTGTCCTCACGTTCAACGAAAACGGCATCTACTGCCCCTCGGGTGATTTCTATATCGACCCGTGGCGCCCCGTTGACCGCGCGTTAATTACCCACGGACATTCAGATCACGCCCGCTGGGGCATGAGCCGCTACCTTGCCACTGACATCGCCCTGCCCGTCATGCGGCACCGCTTGGGCGACATTACCGCCGACGCAATCGCGTATGGCGAAGTGCGGCAGATTGGCGGTGCGCAGGTGTCGTTTCATCCAGCGGGCCACGTCCCCGGTTCCGCCCAGATCCGCGTCGAAGTAGACGGCGAGGTCTGGGTTGCCTCGGGCGACTACAAGGTTGTAGACGACGGGCTGTCTGATCCGTTCGAGCCGATCAAGTGTCATCATTTTATCACCGAAAGCACCTTTGGCCTGCCGGTGTTTCGCTGGGCCGATCAATCCACCATCGCGGCAGAGATCAACGCCTGGTGGGCGGGATGCGCGGCGCAGGGCAAGACGGCGTTTCTGGGGGCCTACGCCTTGGGCAAAGCGCAACGTCTGTTGTCGATGCTCGACCCCGAAATCGGCCCTATCCTGACCCATACCGCAACCGAAAACACCAACCGCGTGCTGCGCGATCAAGGGATCACCCTGCCCGACACGATCCTCGCGGATGCGGATTTGAACCCCAAGGACCACCCCGGCGCAATTGTGCTGGCCCCACCCGGTGCTTTGGGCAGTGCATGGTCCAAGAAGTTCGGCCTGCAGGAGACCGCTTTCGCCAGCGGATGGATGGCCGTGCGGGGTGTACGTCGACGCCGTGCGGGCGATCGCGGCTTTATCATCTCGGACCATGCGGACTGGGATGGACTGCTGTCGGCGATCAAGGCGACCGAAGCAGAAAATATATATGTCACACACGGTTATACGGATGTCTTCAGCCGCTATCTGGCGGACAGTGGCTGGCAGGCGCAGGTGGTGCCTACCCAGTTCGAAGGCGAGTCCCTTGATAAGGACGCGTACGAATGAAACGTTTTGCTGCCCTGTTCAACGCCATCGACCAAAGCACCAAGACGACGGTCAAAGTGGCCGCTCTTGCCGATTACTTTAGCGCCGCGCCGGATGATGACCGCCTATGGACCATTGCGCTGTTTTCCGGCCGCCGCCCCAAACGCGCCGTCACTACAACCAAGCTGCGCGAATGGGCCGCTGAACGTGCGGGGATTCCACTGTGGTTGTTCGAGGAAAGCTATAGCATCGTCGGCGATCTGGCCGAGACGATCGCGCTGGTGCTGCCCCCCAACCCGACGCAAGACGACCAATCGCTGTCTACCTGGATCGCGGCCCTGCGCGAAATTTACACGCAGGACGAAGAGGCGCGCAAAGCCTTTGTGCTGGACGCATGGACAATCCTGGGCGGAACCGAACGCTTTATCTTTAACAAGCTCATCACCGGTGGTTTTCGTGTGGGCGTCAGCCAAAAGCTGATGACCCGCGCCCTTGCCCGCGCCACAGACAAACCCGAACCCGAGCTGGCGCATCGGCTCATGGGGAACTGGCATCCCGACGACACAACCTGGCACACGCTGGTCGAGGCCGAAGATGCCTCTGCAGACGCGTCACGGCCCTATCCCTTCTATCTGGCCTACGGGCTGGAAGCCGAGCCGCAAGAGCTGGGTAATCCGCAAGACTGGCGCGCAGAATGGAAGTGGGACGGTATCCGCGGCCAATTGATCCTGCGCGACGGCGAATATTTCGTGTGGTCGCGCGGCGAAGAGCTGATGACTGACCGTTTTCCGGAACTTGCCCGCGCGGTGGATTTCATGCCCGATTGCACGGTTCTAGATGGCGAATTGCTCGTCTGGCCCAATGGTCAGCCTGCACCGTCATCCTTCAACGCACTGCAAGCCCGTATTGGGCGCAAGACCGTGCCGAAGAAGCTACTGGCCGAAGCCCCCGTCGTGCTGCACGCCTATGATCTGCTGGAATGGCAAGGCGAGGATATCCGAGACCGCCCCTTTGCCGAACGTCGTGCGCTGCTTGAACAAGCCTGCGCCGCCTTGCCCGACGACGCACCGATCCGCCTGTCGCCGCAGCTGAGCTTTGCCACATGGGATGCGCTGGCCGATCAACGCGGCACTGCACGCGATGCCCAAGCCGAAGGGGTCATGCTGAAGCGTGCCGATAGCCCCTATCTGGCGGGGCGCAAGAAGGGCGATTGGTGGAAATGGAAGCTGGACCCGCTGACCATCGACGCAGTGATGATCTATGCCCAGTCGGGGTCAGGCCGACGCGCCAACCTGTTCACTGACTTCACCTTTGCGGTCTGGAACGGCAATGATCTGGTGCCCTTTACCAAAGCCTATAGCGGCCTGACGGATGCCGAGTTTCGCAAGATCACGGCTTGGGTCCGCAAGAATACCCTCGAGCGGTTTGGCCCTGTGCGCAAAGTCACCCCGCACCACGTGTTCGAAATCGCGTTCGAGGGTATCCAGCGCAGCACACGGCATAAATCCGGCGTCGCCCTGCGCTTTCCACGGATGCTGCGGTGGCGGCAGGATAAGCCGCTTCAAGAGGCCAACACCTTGGCCGATCTTGAAGAAATGCTGCGGATTTACGGTTGATCCACCCTGCCATCGCCTTGCTTTGCCGCGGACCCGTGCTTAGGTAGAATTAACGTCAAAAAGAGGTTTCTCATGTTTCAACTGCCCGTCCCCGTCCTTGATGCTAACGCCGGTTCCGGGGCCTCTGCCTTCGGCAAGCTGCCCGAATGGAATCTTGACGATCTTTACACCGGTGAAGACGCCCCCGAGCTCAAGCGTGATCTGGACTGGCTGGAAGAAGCCTGCCGCAGTTTTGCCGAAGATTACGAAGGCAAGCTGGCGGATTTGGACGCGAACGAACTGCTGGATTGCGTGCTGCGCAACGAGAAAATCAACCAGATCGCCGGGCGTATCATGTCCTATGCCGGCCTGCGCTACTACCAGATGACCACAGATTCCGGTCGTGCCAAGTTCATGTCGGACGCGCAGGAGAAGATCACCAACTTCACCACGCCGCTGGTGTTTTTCACGTTGGAACTGAACCGGCTGCAAGACGATCACCTTGCCAACCTGCTGAGCCAAAAGGCCGATCTTGCCCGCTATAAACCCGTGTTTGACCGTATCCGCGCCATGAAAGATTACCAGCTTTCGGACGAGATGGAGAAATTCCTCCATGATCTGGGCGTCGTCGGCGACGCGTGGGAACGGTTGTTCGACGAAACCATCGCCGGGCTTGAGTTCGAGGTAAACGACGAGCCGCTGAACATCGAAGGCGTGCTGAACCTGCTGACCGACCCATCGCGTGACCTACGCGAAGCGGCGGCGCGCGAACTGGCGGATGTGTTTCAGGCCAATATCCGCACCTTTGCCCGCGTGCATAACACGCAAGCCAAAGAGAAAGAGGTCATCGACCGCTGGCGTGGCATGCCCACACCGCAAACCGGTCGCCACCTGTCGAACCACGTCGAACCCGAGGTGGTCGAGGCGCTGCGCAATGCCGTCGTCAACGCCTACCCCAAGCTCAGCCACCGTTACTACGAGCTAAAGCGCAAGTGGCTTGGCCTTGACACCATGCAGGTCTGGGACCGCAACGCGCCGCTGCCGATGGACGACCCTAAAACCGTCAGCTGGGAGCAGGCTGAAAAGACGGTCATGGATGCCTACAATGCGTTTGATCCCCGTATGGGCGAAATCGCGGCCCCCTTCTTCTCTGAGGGTTGGATCGATGCGGGCGTGAAACCGGGTAAGGCGCCCGGTGCTTTCGCGCACCCCACCGTGACTGATGTGCACCCTTATGTGATGCTCAACTATCTGGGCAAACCTCGCGACGTGATGACACTGGCACACGAACTGGGTCACGGAGTTCACCAAGTGTTGGCCGCCGGTCAGGGTGAAATGTTATCCTCCACGCCGCTGACCTTGGCTGAAACGGCGTCGGTGTTCGGCGAAATGCTGACCTTCCGCAAGATGCTGGACGGGGCTAAAACCAACGCAGAACGCAAAATACTGCTGGCCGGCAAAGTCGAAGACATGATCAACACGGTCGTGCGCCAGATTGCGTTCTATGATTTCGAATGCAAACTGCATGACGCCCGTCGTGGCGGAGAGCTGACGCCAGATGATATCAATGCCCTGTGGATGTCGGTTCAGGCCGAAAGCCTTGGGCCGGTGTTCGAGTATATGGACGGCTATGAAACCTTCTGGGCATATATCCCCCACTTCGTGCACTCGCCCTTCTACGTCTATGCCTACGCCTTTGGCGACGGCTTGGTGAACGCGCTTTATGCTGTGTATGAAGAAGGCGAGCCCGGGTTCGAGGACAAGTATTTCGACATGTTGAAAGCCGGTGGGTCGAAGCATCACAAGGAGCTTCTGGCCCCCTTCGGGTTGGACGCCTCTGACCCCGCGTTCTGGGATAAGGGCCTGTCGATGATTTCGGGCTTTATCGATGAATTGGAAGCAATGGAGGACTGATCCAACGGACCGGCACAAGAGTTTAGTGCCTTCGGCGAGGATTTAAGACCATCTGGAAAGCGGGGCGGTGCAGATGCAGCGTCCCGTTTTTTCATGGCTTACTTCAGTTGGCTGTCCTTGCTGCCGCGCCGGTTGATGCCGCCACGTGCTTGCGCAATTCCGTCGCGTTCGCGCACACAATCAATGCAAAGCTTGACGCCCGGTAGCGCTTGGCGGCGCGCCTCGGGGATTGGTTCTTCGCATTCGGCACAATGGGTGCGGCTTTCGCCTTGGTGTGATTTTCGTGATTTCAGGCGGGCCAGCTCGTCATTGATCGACGCTTCGATCTGTTCGCTGACAGCACCGTCTTTTGCCCAACCTCCGGCCATGATCATCCCCTTCTAGATTACCTCTTATAGGTAGGTCAGTGGAGAAACGGTGCAACCCCCGATAGCGAATGCCACGGTTACGGGCTTTTGACACGGGAGGGAACGGCGATGAATAAACAAAAAATCCCCGCAAAGCGAACGCTTTGCGGGGATCGACAAATCACGTGTATTACGGATCAAGCTGTCGCCATGAGACCTTTTTCGCGGGCAAGGTCACGCATACGTTTTTGCAACTTTTCAAATGCGCGCACCTCGATCTGGCGGATACGCTCGCGGCTGACGTCATACTGGCCACTCAGGTCTTCCAGCGTGACCGTCTTGTCGGACAGACGCCGTTGGGTCAGAATGTCCTTTTCGCGGTCATTCAAAACATCCAGCGCCTCGGCCAGCATTTCACGGCGGGTTTCCAGCTCGTCACGTTCTTCGTAATCGGTGGCCTGGTCAGCATCTTCATCCTCCAACCAGTCCTGCCACTGCATCGTCCCTTCACCTTCCGACCCGACCGTGGCATTCAACGACGCGTCACCGCCGGACATACGCCGGTTCATAGAGATCACTTCGGTCTCGGTCACGCCGAGGTCAGTGGCAATGCGGGTGACGTTGTCGGGGTGCAAATCACCCTCCTCCAACGCGCCGATGCGGTTCTTGGCCTTACGCAGGTTAAAGAACAATTTCTTTTGGCCCGACGTAGTGCCCAGTTTGACCAAAGACCACGAGCGCAGAATATATTCCTGAATAGACGCACGGATCCACCACATCGCATAGGTCGCGAGACGAAAGCCCTTTTCAGGGTCAAACCGTTTAACAGCCTGCATTAAACCGACGTTCGCTTCTGAAATCACTTCGGCCTGAGGCAGGCCGTAGCCGCGATACCCCATGGCGATTTTCGCCGCGAGCCTTAGGTGGGAGGTGACCATACGGTGTGCAGCTTTGGTATCTTGCTCTTCCACCCAGCGTTTGGCGAGCATGTATTCTTCTTCTGGTTCCAACAGGGGAAACTTGCGGATTTCCTGCATGTAGCGGTTTAATCCGCCTTCCGGTGTTGGTGCTGGCAGATTTGCATAATTAGCCATCTTTGTCCCTTTCCCCAATTTCCGGGGCCCATGTTATTTGGATTAACATAGATATGGAGAGCGCCCCGCTCTGTTTCAAGTGTACAGCCTAACGCGTGAAAGGGCGTATTGGGCCCAAAAAACCTTAAATTACCGTTATGCTACAGGTCGTTCACACAACTGTGCATCAAGTTGTGCTGTAGCCCACGGCCGCTAGCAGGTTGGTCAGGTCAGCCGGCAGCGGGGCTTCGAACCGAACGTAGTCCCCTGTCACGGGGTGATCGAACCCCAGAACAGCCGCGTGCAGCGCTTGTCGAGGAAAGCTGCGGATGGCATCGGCTGCAGAGTCAGAAACCGCGCCTTTGGCCAGCTTGCGTTTGCCGCCATAGGTCGGATCACCCACCAGCGCATGACCGGCATGGGCCATATGAACCCGGATTTGGTGCGTGCGCCCCGTCTCTAGCCAGCACTCCATTAACGCTAATACCTCAGGTGATCCGAGGCGGGCCACGGTGCGTGCGCGGGTAACGGCGTGACGCCCCCCTTGGAAAAACACCGCCTGCCGTTGCCGGTCGGTGCGGTGACGGGCCAACTGCGTCGTGAGCTTAAGGATATTGCCGGGCTCAAAACTGGTCCCCTTCACGCCGCGCAGGCGAGGGTCGTTGGCATCGGGAACGCCGTAGACCAACGCTTGATAGTAGCGCTCAACCGTGTGTTTTTCGAACTGTTTGGCCAGCCCGTGGTGCGCCGCGTCGGATTTGGCGACGACCAACAGGCCAGAGGTGTCCTTGTCGATCCGGTGCACAATGCCGGGGCGCTTCATGCCCCCCACCCCTGAAAGATCATCACCGCAATGGGCCAGCAGCGCATTGACCAGCGTGCCGGAGGGGCTGCCCGGTGCGGGGTGCACAACCATGCCAGCGGGCTTGTTGATCACAATCAGGTCGGCATCTTCGAAGACCACATTTAACGGGATCTCTTCGGCAAGGATATGGCTGTCTTCGGCCTCTTCCACATCCACGGTAATTTCTTGGCCTTCGTCGGCGCGGCTGCGCGGATCGGTTACGACCTGCCCATTCACCCGCACGGAACCTTGCTCAAGCAAACGGCCAAGCCGTGTGCGCGACAGGTTCGCATCCTCTGGCACATCCCGCGCAAGCGCCTTATCAAGGCGGGGTGGCGGGTTGTCCGTGATGGTAAACTTAATTTGACGGTGCGACATGACTGATCCTTCCGAGCCTCCGAACATCAAATTCCTGCGGCGGCTGGTGACGGTACTTACCGCCACAATGATTTTCGGCCTTCTAATCGTGATCGGGCTACTTGTCATCCGCTTCTCGAACAAGAGCCCCGATTTACCGACGTCTGTTACCCTGCCCGATGGCGCAAAAGCAGTGACATTCACCCAAGGTCCCGACTGGTATGCCGTTGTGACGAAAGACGATGTGATTCTGATCTTTGACAGAATGACTGGCGAACTGCGTCAAAGCGTGAAGATTAAATAATCTCCGAACCACTAGGAAACCGCAATGCATCAGAGCGTCAGGCTCAGCAAATAAGCTGACACGCGTGCCAAAGGCGATATGGGATTATTTTTTTTGGGGGGGGGTAATGGTACCACCTCCTGGTCTCGAACCAGGGACCTCCTGATCCACAATCAGGCGCTCTAACCAACTGAGCTAAGGCGGCACTGCGGTCGATCTAGCGCCCATGAAAAAGGAATGCAAGCCCCTAAGTGCCGCAAAATCAGAATTGTCCGCCCATAGCAGAAAACGCAGAAACTTGCCATTTGCATCGTCGCGCGGTACGGGATCTGACACAGTTTCGGAGAAACCTCATGGGCATTGACACAGAACGCGACATTGAAGCCAACCTGCAGATCGGTCCGACCGATAAGGGCATGGTACGGCTGTTCATCGAAGCAGAAGGCGGGATTGAAATTCCGATGGATTTCACCCCGGATGAAGCCGTCGAAATCGCAGAAGAGATCATGGCCGCAGCGCATCGCGCGGGCAAGGCAGCCAAAAGCAAGCGCTAAGCTAAGCTTCACCTTCCGGCGGGGGCCAGCCCCCACCGCGCTTGGGCGCGGTTCCCCCGGGATATTTTCCATTTGGAACGCTAGAACGCGCTATCCCCATTGCGGCATCGCATGGGGGTCGCGCAACAAATGCAACCGCCGTGCGGCGTGCGTGGCAAAGAGATGCGTCATTTTCTTACGGCGCGCCGCCGCAAGTCGATTTTCAGGGCCCATGCGCACCAGCTCTGCACCGTAGCTGTCGCCGATAAACAGACCGGTATCATCGGGTAGAAGGTCAATGTCGAAATCGGCATCCACAGCCCAAAAAAACCTGTCTGACCATTCCAGATAGCCATCCCATTTGCTGTCCGACATGAAATCGGCGCGGCTGGATTTACATTCTACGATCCAGATTTCCCCTTTGGGCCCAAGTGCCATAACATCCACGCGCAGCCCCCGTGTCGGCACCAGTTCTTCAACGCTGGCAAAGCCAAGCGCCGCAAGCTGGCGCGTCACGCCACGGGCGATGAGCTGTCCGGGTTGCAAGGATGGGGCGGTCATCAGGTTGGTCTGGGTCATGCCCGCAATATGAACAATTCATGAACATCAAGCAAGCGCTTGGTAATCGTCAGTCTGCAACCTATCTAGTTCAAAAGAAAACAGGGTGGCTATATGGCGCGCGACGGCGAAAATTCGACACATCAGCAGCGTGGCATTCGCTACGCACGCGAGCTTGAGGCACATCTGGGCTGGCTTGACACGTTTTCGGGCACAGCGCTTGGGGTGTTGGCTGTGGCATCGGGCATCTACACCTATCTTGGGGTGTCCTCTTTGCTGGATGACAACGGCGCGATGTCAGCATTTGCAGCGATCGCATATTCTGCGGCAGTGTCCGTCGGCATTTTTGTATTCTGGTCCTATATGATGCGCTTGTTTCCAGCGGTGCGCAGCGCCCGGGCACGGGTTGGTCTGCTGGGGGCGATGTCGTTGGGGGCCGTGGCCATTATCGCCATGTCGAGCTGGCTGAACGCGGCCGCTCTTGCTGGCTCAGCTGCGGTGGAACAACATCTGGCCGAGACCGTACAGGATTACCAAGGGTCGCTGGAGCGCGCACATGAAATCACCCTCTCGGCCCAAGGGCTCGAGCGGGATGTGGCCCGCGTGCGGCAAAGTTTCGAGGATCTAAGCGAACAAGAGGCCACCGGCGGGCTGTCAGGGCTGGCCGGTCGGGGCGCTGTGTTTCGCGTGCTGCGCCAGAAATCGGCAGAGCTGTCGGGGCTGGAGGCCCAGATCGCCACCCAGACGCCACTGGTGAGCGACGCCTTTGTCGAGGGCAACCAGATCCTAAGCCGGATGCGTGCCCTTACTGTCGAACCCGGACCGGTTGAAGCGCGATCGGTTGAGTTTTCGGAACAGGCCGTACGGCTTGCGGGGCTGATCACGCGGTTGCGCCAACTTTCTGTAGCCCCGCTTGTCGAACGTGCCGCGCAGGATTTGTCAGCCTCGGTCGTTCTGCCCGAACTGGACGGCAGCAGCGTCGAAGTCCGCGGCAATCAGGCCTCTACCATCACCGCCGTGCTAGAGGTGCTGGCTCAACGTGCAGCTACGCTAGAACGCGCAGCCCAGGACGTGCTTGCCATGGCCCCACCGACAGAGACGACCTACACGCCGATTTCCAGCGCGGATGCCGTTATCAAATATGCGCGTAACTTTATCCCGTCCTGGGCCGGCGCCATCGCGATTGATCTACTGCCAGCGGTGTTGGTTTTTATCCTTGCGATCACCCAAGGAGCGATTCGCGAAGGCCGCGAGGGTGCCGCCATCGAAGAAACGCTGACGTTGGCCGAACTGCGGGCCGCCGTGCTGGCAATGCGTGACATGGATGCGGCGATGAAGGGTGTGCCAATGGTGGACACCCCCACGCCGGATGCCAATGCGCGCGATGCCACTCTAACGCCAGATATCGCAGCGGACACCACGGTCACGTCGACGCCGTCCAAGACCACATGAAACCGCTGCGCGATTCTCCAAAACGTCCACCCGCCGCCCGAGTCCTTGGCGGCGTCCTGATGCTTCAGCTTGGACTGGCCGGTATGTTGTTCTGGGGCGATCTTGGCGACGGGTTACGCTTGCCCGGCTTCTCCCCCCGCGCACCCGGCCTGACAGAGCCGACACGCCCTGGCGACCAGACCCGCCGCTTTCAGCCCGACCGCGCCCGTCCCGGCGGCCGCCCCATGCCTGACACTCCCCTGCCCAAGCGTCTGACCCTCACGGTCGTCGAAGGTGGGGCGCGGGTGTTGCTGGAAGGCGGCATTATGGCGGGCGATGCCGAACGGATCGAAAAACAGATCACCGCGCTCGAGCCCCAACCCGACGGGGTTATCCTGAATTCCCCCGGTGGGTCGGTCAGCGATGCGCTGCGTCTGGGGCGTTATATTCGCGATACCGATCTGACAACGGCACTGCGCAGCGGCGATATCTGCTATTCCGCTTGCCCGTATATGTTGGCGGCCGGCACCCGCCGCGATGTGCCAGACGATGCCTCTGTCGGGGTGCATCAACACTTTTTCGGCGAAAGCACCCTGCTGCCCGCCTTTGTGGCCGTCGAAGACATCCAGCGCGGACAGGGAGAGGTCATGACCTATCTGAATCAGATGGGAATCGACCCGTTGGTCATGCAGCACGCATTGGTTACCCCCCCCGATGAGATCTATCTGCTGCTGCCCGAAGAGCTGACCCGCTATCGCTTTGTGGAAAACGCCGACGCAAGCTAAGATACCCCTTGTCGCAAGTCATCGTCGCGCCTACTTAAGTGGGGTGACGGGTTCTGCCCTGTTTGTAAAAGTTACATTCCAGTGGCCTTAAGCAAATCCGAGGGAGCTGGCTCTGTTCGAGCCCTGGTTCGTTTATCTGGCGCCCACCTGTACATACAGGTCCTCGGGAATATACAACAGAACGGCAGCGGTGGTCCCGTCACACTTTCTTACAGTTAAACGTCGCAGGCTGCCGGTTCGCACCGGTCAGACGGTGCGACCAGATCAGAATGCTTCCGGGCGTGCCTCTCGGGCCATGTGATCCAGAACGGCGTTCACGAACTTTGGCTCGTCGCCGCCCTCAAAGAAGGCGCGGGCCACGTCGACATATTCATTGATTACAACCTTGGGCGGGGTTTCCTGCTCGCGCAGCTCTGCGCCGGCGGCGCGAAAGAGCGCACGCAAAGTAGGGTCAATGCGCGCGATGGCCCATTTGGCAACCAAGGCACGGTCCGTCATCTGGTCAATCGCCGCCTGATAGTTCACGGCAGTCTCAAGCAATTCCGCAAAATGCCGAATGTCGCCGTCAATCATTTCCTGACCGTCATAGGTCGCGCCAAAGCGGTGCTCGAGGAACTCTTTGCGTACGGTGTCAAAGCTCTGCGAGGAATGTTCCATCTGGAACAAGGCCTGCACGGCATAAAGCCGCGAAGCTGATTTCATCTTGCGTTTTTGATTGCCCGAAAGGCCGGCGGAGGATGTCATGCTGTCTTGGGTCCGTCATTGTTGCCCGCCATCAGAAATTCATCCGAGCGGGGCTTGAAACCGATATCTTTACGAATGTCGCCCCACTTACGGCTCAGCGCGATCAGATGCAAGGCCGCAGCTGCAGCGCCACCGCCCTTGTTTTGCCCATCAGGATCGGCGCGCACGGCGGCCTGTTCATGGTTTTCGACCGTCAGGATACCATTGCCGATGCAGATGCCCTGCAAACCCATCAACTGCAACGCGCGGCTGCTGTCGTTGCACACGGTCTCGTAATGCGTCGTCTCGCCACGGATCACGCAACCGAGGGCAACATAACCGTCAAAATTGCTCTTGCGGTCAGAGATGCCGATGGCGGTCGGTATCTCAAGCGCGCCGGGCATTTCCACCACGTCCCACTCTGCCCCTGCAGCGTCAAGTTCAGCTTTGGCCCCTTTCATCAGCCCTTCGGCGATATCCGAGTAATAGGGCGAAATGACGATCAAAACCTTAACAGGCGTCTCGAATCTCGGGGTCGTCAGCGTGGTGTGATTTCCAGCAGCCATTGCACTTACTCCTGCGTGATCGGGCGCGTGCCCACGATGCTAAGGTCATATGCGTCCAGCCCCAGATAACGGGTATCGGGGTTGTCGGTCAGCAAGATCAGCTTGTGCAGGCCAAGGCTCGCCATGATCTGCGACCCCAGACCGGTCCGTTTGACGGTACGGGGACGGTCGTCCTCTTCGTCTTCGAAACGCAAACGCGGATCGGGGTCGCGGAACAGCAATACCGCACCGCGGCCTTCGTCAGCGATAATCTGCATTGCACGGGGCAATTCGTCAGCGGGGCTTGGGCCAAGGCCCAAGATATCTTCAAGCGCATTGATCGCGTGGGTCCGAACCAGAACAGGCTCATCCGTGGTGATATCGCCCTTTGACAGCGCAACGTGATCGGTGCCGCTGATCTCGTCGGTGAAAATCTGCATCTTCCAGTCGCCGCCATAAGCGGAGGTCACAATCCGGCTGTCACGTTCAACCAGCAGGTTATCATGTTTGTGGCGATAGGCGATCAGATCGCTGATCGTCCCGATTTTCATATTGTGTTGCTGGCAGAAGGCGACGAGATCAGGCAGGCGCGCCATTGTGCCATCTTCTTTCATAATCTCGCAAATTACGCCCGACGGATGCAGACCCGCCAGACGCGAGATATCGACAGCCGCCTCGGTATGTCCGGCCCGCACCAAGACCCCGCCGTCGCGTGCCCGCAACGGAAACACATGCCCCGGTGTGGCGATATCAACGGCGGCTTTGTCTTCGTCGATGGCGACTTTGACGGTCAGCGCCCGATCCGCAGCCGAGATTCCGGTGGTCACGCCCTCACGCGCCTCGATCGACACGGTAAAAGCCGTCTCGTGGCGGGCAGAGTTATTCACCGCCATCATTGGCAGACCCAAAGTATTGACGCGTTCTTCAGTCATTGGCAGGCAGATCAACCCGCGCCCATGTGTGGCCATAAAGTTGATCGCATCAGCGTCCGCAAACTGCGCAGGGATCACCAGATCGCCTTCGTTCTCGCGGTCCTCGTGATCGACCAGCACGAACATACGCCCCTGACGGGCTTCTTCGATGATCTCTTCGATGGGCGCGATGGTATTCGCCAATTCAGCCTCGACAGGTCCGGGCGTTTCAAATTGCATGGGCTCACCTCACTCTTTGTTGCCAAGGCACATACCCCAACCCACGCGCCTTTGCCAGAGCGGGGCAGCCCCCGCCCGTGCTTCATTTTGCCAAATAAACTCAAATCCACACCATCAGCCGGCGCTGTGCCCTGCGTTCACCCCTGTAAGAGCAACCCGCCTCGCCAGAGCCCCTGCCCTGCACGCGCAGCCCTATCAGCTACACAGCGCGGTTTGATCTCCTGCCGGGCAAAGGGATTCGCTTGCCTCTGGGGCGTGCAAGCACAACAGCGGCAATCAGGACATCTCCGCCAACCGCGCCACATAGCGGGCCAATGTGTCGATCTCGAGGTTGATCCGGTCCCCCACGGCGACATCGCCCCAGGTCGTGACCTCTTTGGTGTGGGGGATGAAGTTGATCCCGAAATCACAGCCGTCGACCTCGTTCACGGTCAGCGACGTGCCATTCAACGCGACCGATCCTTTGGGCGCAATGAACCGAGCAAGATCTTCGGGCGCGCGCAGGGTCACACGGGTGCTGTCGCCCTCGTCGCGCAGCGCCACCACCTCGGCGACGCCGTCGACATGGCCCGACACAATATGCCCGCCCAATTCGTCACCGACCTTGAGCGCGCGTTCAAGGTTTAGCCGCCGCCCGACCTCCCATGCGCCCAGATTGGTCTTGTCCACGGTTTCAGCGCTGATCTGCACCTCGTACCAGTCGGGACCCAGATCGACGACCGTCAGACAGACGCCGTCGCTCGCGATCGACGCGCCCATGTCTATACCGCTGGTGTCATAGCCCGTTTCAATCCGTGCACGCAGATCCCCTTGCTGTTCGAGCTTGGTGATCTTTCCGATGTCCGTGATAATACCTGTAAACATGCGCGTGCCTCTTCTATAGTGATCGCTACCGAAGTAGACCTCTGCCATCAGCATGACAAGTCCACAGACACGCCACATTTTCGCCGGTATCAGGTGTTTGTCTGTGTGATGAACAAGGTAAACTGAAAGCTAACCATGAACGCCGCAGCCCCCCGTGACCGGGTCTTCCTCTTCCTGCAAGGGCCGCATGGCCCCTTCTTCAACCGACTGGGCAAGATGCTTCGTCTGGCGGGTGCGCAGGTCTGGCGTGTGGGGTTCAACGCAGGCGATCGGGCCTTCTGGTTCCACCCGCGCAGCTATATTCCGTTTCGCGGTACGGCTGACACGTGGAAAGACACCTTTGTTGCGCTGCTCGCCGACAAAGGTGTCACAGATATCGTGTTATACGGCGACACACGTCCGATCCACGCCCAAGCCGTGGCCGAAGCCAAGGCGCGGGGGCTCACCGTGCATGTCTTTGAAGAAGGTTATATGCGCCCCTATTGGGTCACCTATGAGCGCGGCGGATCGAACGGCAATTCTCGGTTAATGGAGATGTCGATCGAACAGATGCAGCTCGCGCTGGCCAATTCGGACATGGAGGCCCCCCTCCCCCCCGGCCACTGGGGCGATATGCGCCAACATGTTTTTTACGGGGCGCTGTATCACTGGTTTGTGCTGTTTCGAAACGGCGCGTATCGCAACTTCCGCCCGCACCGCAGCTTGCCAGTGATCAAGGAGTTCCAGCTTTACCTCAAACGGTTGCTGTTGATGCCCGCGCTGGCACTGGATCGGCTGCTCGCGACGCTGCGCATCCGGCTTGGCGGGTTTCCTTATCATCTGGCGCTTTTGCAACTGGAACATGACAGCTCGTTTCAGGAACATTCCCCGTTCGAGACGATGACCGATTTTCTGACCGTCGTGCTCGAGGGCTTTGCCAAAGGCGCACCACGCCACCACCATCTTGTCGTTAAAGCCCATCCGTTGGAAGACGGCCGCGCCCCCTTGCGCCGTGTGGTAAAGCGCGTCGCACGTGATCTGGGCGTAGCCGACCGCGTGCATTTCGTGCGGGGCGGCAAACTGGCACAGCTTCTGAATGATGCGCGCACGGCGATCACCGTGAACTCGACCGCGGGGCAACAGGTGCTCTGGCGTGGTATACCTCTCAAGGTATTTGGCAGCGCCGTCTATGCAAAGCCCGAATTCGTATCCAACCAGCCCTTGACCGATTTCTTTGCCGCCGCATCCCGCCCGGACAACAAGGCCTACAAGGACTATCGCCGGTATTTGCTAGAAACCTCGCAGGTGCCTGGCGGGTTTTACGCCGCGCGCGCGCGTACCCAGCTTCTGCGTCAGGTCGTTGATATGATGCTCGCCCCCGAAGACCCTTATGACGCGTTGGAACTGGGGACCGCGGCACCACGGCAACAGTTGCGAGCCGTCACCTGACAGATTTTTGCCGCGACAGTAGCTTTTCGATCCAAACTGCGCTAAGCCAATGATAATTACGTCGAAATAATCGGCGATTTCGAGGCAGAGTAAGAATAGGTCGAGGAGACCGGGCAGTGAAATCCGTACCCTTCCGGTGGGCGCGTCCCATCGCATTATTGGCGGCTATGGCCGTGGTATCTTCGTGTGGTCTTCCGCAGGTTGGTCCGAACAAACGTCAAATCTTTGCAGGATCGGTCCAAAAGCAAGGTGACGCTTTTGTCGTTGCCGTTAATGACCGTGTGACCCGTGCAACGGCTGTCGCACCGGCGCTTGGGTTTAATTCGGGGTTTATTCACGCAGGCCAGCTTGGGTCGGACACGATTAATCCGGGTGATACGCTGGGACTGACAATCTGGGAAAACGTCGACGACGGCTTGCTGGCGGCACAGGGCACAAACGCCACCGTGCTGGAAGAAGTGCAGGTTGACGGCTCTGGCTTTATCTTCGTGCCCTACGCGGGTCGGATCAAGGCCGCTGGCAACTCTCCCGAAGCGATCCGCCGTATCATCACCAACAAACTGTCAGAGCAGACTCCGGACCCGCAGGTACAGGTGCGCCGTCTGGCCGGTGACGGGGCGACCGTGTCGCTTGTGGGGTCTGTCGGCGCGCAGGGCGTTTATGCCATTGAACGCCCGACCCGCACCCTTGCCACCATGCTGGCACGTGCCGGCGGTGTGACGATCACGCCGCAAATCGCTCAGGTGACGGTACTGCGGGGCAACCAAAAGGGCAAAATCTGGCTGGAAGACCTGTACAACCACCCCGAGCTCGACATTGCACTGCGCGGCGGTGACCGCATCCTGATCGAGGAAGACACGCGGTCCTTTGTGGCGCTTGGTGCCACAGGTACACAACAAAAAGTCCCCTTTGAAACCAAGAACATGTCGGCCCTTGAAGGCATCGCCCAAGTCGGCGGCCTGAACGCAGGCACCGCAGACCCGACGGGTGTCTTCGTCTTCCGCAACGAACCCGAACCTGTCGTGGCTCAGGTCTTGGGCCGCGACGATCTGCAAGGCGCACAGCGCATGATTTATGTGCTGGACCTGACCAAACCCAACGGCATGTTCATGGCACGTGACTTTGTGATCCGCGACGGCGACACGCTCTACGTCACCGAAGCGCCCTTCACACAATGGAGCAAAGTTATCTCTTCGATCACGGGGTCGGCCAGTTCGGTCAACAGCCTCTCGTCGCTCGCGTCGAGCAACTGATCTGCAAAGATGGCTTTAGGGCCTGAAACATATGATACCCCCGCCGCCGGCCCTGCAAAGGACCGGCGGCTTTTTGTGTTTAATGGCGGGTTCATCACCAACCGCAGGGTACGGCGCATTTTGCAGCTGTCGGGCTATAGCCTGCATCTGGGGCTGCCGCGCGCGGGTGATAAAGTTGCGGTTTGGGGCAACGCGGGCACCGCTCACCGTGGGCTGGCCGTGGCCGCAAAGCGTGATCTGCCTGTGGTGCGCGTCGAAGACGCATTGCTCCGGTCGCTGTTTCCCGGCCGGGCGGGCGAGCCGCCACTGGGGTTACTGGTAGACCATAAAGGGTTGCATTTTGACCCTAAACAGCCCTCTGACCTCGAAGACATCCTGACCACGCACCCGCTCAATGATACAGCTTTGCTCGACCGCGCCCGCGGTGCCATCCACCGGATAACCGAAGCGCATCTGACCAAATACAGCGGCTTTGATCCAACCCACCCCGCCCCCGATCCGGGGTATGTGCTGGTGATCGACCAAACTCTTGGCGACGCCTCAATCGCGGCGTCGGGGGCGGACCGGTCGCGGTTTCTTGAAATGCTCGTCTTTGCACAGCAGGAAAACCCCGGCGCGCGGATCATCATCAAGACCCACCCCGAAACCGCGGCGGGCTTTCGCTCTGGCCACTTTGGCCCCGAAGACGCCAATGACCGCATCACCCTGCTGACCGCCCCGATCAGCCCTTGGGCGCTGTTCGAAGGAGCCGTGCGCGTTTATACTGTCTCCTCCCAAATGGGGTTCGAGGCGATTTTCGCCGGCCACAAACCACGGGTGTTCGGGCAACCCTTCTATGCAGGCTGGGGCCTGACCGAGGACGAATTTCCCGTTCAGCGCCGCCAACGGGTGCTGACCCGTGCGCAGCTGTTTGCGGGGGCGATGATCCTGTATCCCAAGTGGTATGATCCGCACCGCGATTGCCTGTGTGACATTGAAACCGCAATAGAAGCGATGGCAGCGCAGACCCGCGCTTGGCGCGAAGATCATCGCGGCTGGGTCGCCTCGGATATGAGGTTGTGGAAACGCCAGCCGCTCCAGCGTTTCTTTGGCCGCTGGTCGCCTGTCACCTATCGAAACAATCCCGACGCGGCGCGTGCGGCGGGCAAGCCATGGATGGTCTGGGCCTCCAAAGCGACAAAGGATCACGCTGGTGCGGTCCGCGTAGAGGACGGGTTCTTGCGGTCACGGGGCTTGGGGGCGGATCTGGTGCCACCGCTGTCGCTGGTCTGTGACGATTTGGGTATCTACTATGACCCCCGTACCCCCAGCCGGTTGGAAAATCACATTGCCGCCCGCGCCAAATTGCGCCCTGACCAGTCCCGCCGCGCCGTGCGGCTGATCGCTGCGCTGCGCGACGCGGGACTCAGCAAGTACAACCTTGGCGGCGATATCACGCCCAACGACCTGCCCGCCGGACGGCGCATTCTGGTGCCCGGACAAGTCGAGAACGATGCCTCTATCCTGACCGGCACGGGTGACGTGGCGACGAATTTGGCGCTGCTCACCTGCGCACGTGCAGCACATCCTGACGCGGTGATCCTGTATAAGCCCCACCCCGACGTAGAGGCCGGTCTGCGTCCCGGTGCCATCGATGCCGAAGGGCTGGCCGACCGCGTATTGACCCACGCTGATCCCGTGGCCTTGCTGGCGCAGGTGGATGAGATCTGGACCATGACGTCCCTGCTGGGGTTCGAGGCCCTGTTGCGCGGCATCAAAGTGGTGACCCTCGGGGCCCCTTTCTATGCCGGGTGGGGCCTGACCGAGGACCGTGGCGCGATCCCCACCCGACGGGGGACCGATGTCCCCCTCGAGGGGTTGGTGCATGCAGCGCTCATTGATTATCCGCGCTATTTTGATCCGCGCACCGGCACAGCCTGCCCCGCCGAGGTCGTGGTAGAGCGGCTGGCAGCGGGCGACGTGCCACGGCGCGGGGTGCCGAACCGTCTGCTGGCCAAGCTGCAAGGGGTGTTTGCCACAAAGGCGCATCTGTGGCGGCGCGGGTAGCGCTACGGGGGCCAGCCCCCGCACCCCCGGGATTTTGAACCATTTGGAAGCGGTCTAGGCCGGCGCGTCGGCGCGGGCCCAGATGTGGAGGAGGTCGGGGCCGATGCGCGCCGTTTCCGTCAGGGTGAACCGCGGGGCTTGTGCAAGGTGTCGCAGCTGTAGCGCCGCGATGGCCGGCAGCCCGTCAGACCCAAGCGTGAGCCCTGCTGTGAACCCGATCAACTGATCCACCAAACCAGCCTGCAACAGCGTTGCGGCGAGCCCACCGCCGCCTTCGCAAAAGATGCGTGTCAGACCGTGCTGACCGAGTTGCTGGAGCAAATCCTCGGCATCGATCTGGCCCATCCTGCTAGTACAGGCGATCAACGTTGCGCCTAGGCTTTTCCAGGCCTCGATCAGCTCTGTCGGCGCTTTGGAGCCGTGGCAAAGGATCAACGGGATATCGCCTGCAGTTTTCGCCAATGTGCCGCCAAGGGGGATGTCCAGGCCATTGGACACAACGATCCGTGTTGGCTGTCGGGTGACGCCGAGGTCGCGCACGGTCAGGCTGGGATCATCCTGTCGCGCCGTGCCGCCGCCCACCATGACCGCGTCATGCCGGCTGCGCATCGCATGTACCGCACGGCGTGCGGGCGGGGCTGTAATCCACTGGCTTTCACCTGTCGCGGTGGCGATACGACCATCAAAGCTGCTGGCGAGTTTAAGCGATACCATCGGACGGCCTGCATCGATACGCAGGAAAAAACCCATGTGATCGGTGCGGGCTTCATGCGCGAGCACACCCACGTCAACCGCGATGCCCGCCGCCTGCAAGATGGCGATGCCCTTGCCGCTGACGCGCGGGTCGCTGTCTGTGCAGGCAATCACAACGCGCGCGACCTTTGCTGCCACAAGGGCATCGGCGCAGGGCGGGGTCTTGCCGGTATGGGCGCAGGGTTCGAGCGTGACATAGGCCGTCGCGCCCTTGGCCGCCGGCCCCGCTTGACGCAGGGCTTCGGGTTCAGCGTGAGGTCTCCCGCCCGGCTGGGTCCACCCCCGTCCGACGATGCGATCCTGTTGCACGATGACGCAGCCCACGGCCGGATTGGGCCAGACAGCCCCCTGCCCGCGCCGGCCCAAGGATAGGGCCAGCGCCATAAAGCGCACGTCGTCAGACATGGTTATTCGTCCGCAGGGGTGTCTGGGCGTAGTTCCTGGACAAACTTATCGAAGTCGTCTGCCGCCTGAAAGTTCTTATAGACGCTGGCAAACCGCACATAGGCGACGGTATCGATGCGGGCCAAAGCCTCCATCACGATCTCACCGATCTGTTTCGACCCGACATCTGTTTCGCCCATGCTTTCAAGACGGCGCACAATGCCGCTGATCATCTGATCGATACGTTCAGGATCAATCGGGCGTTTCTGCATGGAGATGCGGATGGAACGTTCCAGCTTGTCGCGGTCGAAATCCTCGCGCTTGCCAGAGGTTTTAACGACCACCAAATCGCGCAGCTGCACCCGTTCATAGGTTGTAAACCGGCCCCCGCAGGCGGGACAGAAACGGCGGCGGCGGATTGATACGTGGTCCTCGGCCGGGCGGCTGTCTTTTACTTGGGTGTCGATATTTCCGCAAAACGGGCAGCGCATGGCCGGTCCCCTTTATCTTAAACCTGCTCAATAGGGGTCTAAACGACCCCACTCCCCAAAACTATAGGGCCAACGCGAGGTTTTGGGTAGGGGCGAAATGGCCGTCTATATGTTGTATTGAGCGAAACTGCCGTGAACTTCGACGTCGCCGATGCGTTAGGCCCGGAACACGATAAATCTGAAGGGAAAGCGACATGACCAAGACGCTGTTTATCACAGGAGCCTCTAGCGGGATCGGCGCAGCAACCGCACGCGCCGCAGCCAAGGCAGGATGGAACGTAGGACTGTTTGCCCGCAGCGAGGACAAGCTCAAAGACCTCGCACGTGACATCGGGGATCAGGCGCTGGTCCTGACGGGAGATGCCACAAGCTATGACGATCAGGAACAGGCCATGAGCCGCCTTGCGCAGAAGTTCGGCCAGATTGACGCGGCGTTCGCAAATGCGGGACGCGGCACCTCACCCGGCGGGACCGAGAAAGGCGACCCCGATGATTGGAAAGCGATGGTCGACCTGAACGTGATGGGTGCGCTTTATACCGCCCATGCTGCGATGCCCTACCTGCGCAAAACGACAGGGCAATATGTTGTAACCGGATCAGCCGCGGGACGACGCCACATCAAGGGGTCAATCTATGGCGCGACAAAATTCTTTATCCACGGTTTCGCTGGCAACCTTGCCGACGAAATGGCCGAATGGGGCGGGCGCTGCATGGTCGTGTCTCCGGGTATGGTCGACACGCCGTTCTTTGACGAGGCCAAGCCCGATAAACTCAAACCCGAGGATGTCGCATCTGCCGTATTGCACGCGCTGGAGGCACCGGCCCATGCGGCGGTCCGCGAAATCCATCTGATGCCAGTGGGCTAAGCTCAAGCGAAATGTACCGCGACGCGCCTGCTATGGGGCGCGTCGCGGTGTTCGAACAGATAGATGCCCTGCCATGTTCCAAGCACCATGCGCCCTGCGACCACAGGGATGCTAAGCGTGACAGACATCACTGCCGCTTTGATATGCGCGGGCATGTCATCTGGCCCTTCAATTGTATGGCGCAAATAGGACATCGAAGGATCATTCGCAGGCGGCACCAGCCGTGCAAAATAAGCCAATAGGTCGCGCTGCACGTCGGGATCTGCATTTTCCTGGATCAGCAGCGAGGCAGAGGTATGTCGCACGAACAATGTCAGCAACCCGTCGGACCGCTGACCCGAAAGCGCCTGCATCACATCGCTGGTAACCTCATACAGCCCCTGCCCGCGTGTGTGGACCGTAAGTTCGGTGTTCATCCTTCTTGCCTTCCGCTTGGGCTATTGCTTTGGCGTCAGGCTAGCCTTACCTGCCGGGCGATTGCAAACCACCACACAACGTAATGCCGTGGCTGATGGTCATCGCCGATCCGGCCTTGGTCAGCGATCCGCCAAGTATCACCACAGGCGACGGTGTCAGCCCTGTCGGATCGAGCGTAAAGGTCACGCCACCATCGCCGCCAAAGCCACGCGCGCGCGGTTCGCTGACATACAACGTCTGACGATCCGCGGCTCCCATCTGGTCCACAGCGTAACCCGCTGCCGCACACCAGTGCCCCCGCGCGCCAAAGCCCGTGCTACCGCTGATACGCACGCCATTTTCCGTCGGCGTGTAGGTCAGCCGTTCATTTGGCACATAGCCCTGCGCAAGGGCAGGCCCCGCGGCCAAAGCGGCCAGCAAAAGTGCCGTTTTGAAAGTTTTCATCATGTCATTCCCGTTATTAGAAGTCTTTCAGCTCAAGGATGTAGTCCTTGCAGAACTGGATTGCGTGGCCAACCGGCAGGGTCTGCCCCGCGTTGCGGACCGACACTGAATAAGATTTGAATGCGGCCTCGGATAACTCGGCGTCATTCAGTGTAAAGACGGCACCGACGCGGCCAACCCCGCTGGCCGAGGGACCACGCGGCGACTTGAGGTAGATCTGGTCTGCTGTCCGTGCACCCAGCTGGTCTTCGGCATATTCGGCAGCGGCACACCACAGGCCGCGCGCGCCTTCTCCGCGATCCTCGATCACCTCAAAGGTCGTGCCCGACAGCGAAATAACCTGCAACCGGTTCACCGCCGTAAAGGGCTGCGCGACGGCGGCCATTGGCATAGTGGACAAAATGGCGACGAGGGCGAGACGTTTCATGGCGGTTCCTGTTTGGCGGCTAGGACACAGATAGGGTGCGCGGCGTGGATTTAAATTCACAGGTTTGAGAGTGCGGCCCAACCGCATGAAAAAAGGCGGATGCCGAAGCACCCGCCTTTTATATTGTTTGCGATTGAACAGCTTACTGATCGAGGAACGACCGTAGCTTGCGCGACCGGCTTGGGTGCTTGAGCTTGCGCAGTGCCTTTGCCTCGATCTGACGGATACGTTCGCGCGTCACGCTGAACTGCTGACCGACCTCTTCGAGCGTATGGTCGGTATTCATACCGATGCCGAAACGCATCCGCAAAACACGTTCCTCGCGCGGGGTCAGCGATGCCAGGACCCGTGTCGTGGTTTCCTTGAGGTTTTCCTGAATGGCGCTGTCCAATGGCAGCACGGCATTCTTATCTTCGATGAAGTCGCCAAGCTGGCTGTCTTCCTCATCGCCGATTGGCGTTTCAAGGGAGATAGGCTCCTTGGCGATTTTCATCACCTTGCGAACCTTTTCCAAGGGCATCTGCAGCTTTTCTGCCAGCTCTTCCGGCGTCGGCTCGCGGCCGATTTCGTGCAGCATCTGGCGACCGGTCCGAACCAGCTTGTTGATCGTTTCGATCATATGCACTGGGATACGGATGGTACGGGCCTGATCCGCGATGGACCGCGTGATCGCTTGCCGGATCCACCATGTCGCATAGGTGCTGAACTTATAACCGCGACGGTATTCGAACTTGTCCACGGCCTTCATGAGACCGATGTTACCTTCCTGAATAAGATCAAGGAACTGCAAGCCGCGGTTAGTATATTTTTTAGCAATCGAAATAACGAGGCGCAGGTTTGCCTCGACCATTTCTTTCTTGGCCTGACGGGCCTCTTTTTCGCCCTTCTGAACCTGCTGCACAATGCGGCGGAATTCAGAGATATCAAGACCGACATATTGACCAACCTGCGCCATATCGGTGCGCAGCTCGTCAACCTTTTCAGATGAGCGTTCGATGAACATCTGCCAACCGCGACCGGATTTTTCGGCCATCCGCTCCATCCAGTTGGGATCCAGTTCGTAGCCACGATAGCTGTCGACGAACTCCTTGCGGTTGATCCGCGCTTGGTCAGCGAGCTTCACCATCGCGCTGTCGATCTGCATGATACGACGGTTAATGCCGTACAACTGGTCAATCAGGGCTTCGATACGGTTGTTGTGCAGATGTAGGTCGTTGACCAGCAGCACGATCTCGGAACGGACGCGCTGGTATTCTTCCTCATCGGCCTTCGAAAAGGTGCCGTCCTCGTTCAGGGTCGCCGAAATCCGGCTGTCCTGAATCTGGCTCAGCTTGACGTAATCGTCGGCTATGATGTCCAACGCCTCAAGCACCTGTGGCTTGAGCGCGGCTTCCATCGCGGCCAGCGACATGTTTGCCTGTTCGTCTTCATCCTCGTCGTCGTCATCATTCGAGATCGGATTGCCATCGGCATCGACGTCGCTGGTGCTTTCGGCAGGCTTTGTTTCGGTCCCGCCGACGGGCACGACCGGAGTCGTTTCTTCTTCGTCGCCCATCTGGGTGCCGAATGTCGCCTCAAGGTCGATCACGTCGCGCAGCAGAATGTCTTCGGACAAAAGTTCGTCGCGCCAGATCGTGATCGCCTGGAAGGTCAGCGGGCTTTCACACAGCCCCGCGATCATTGTATTGCGGCCTGCCTCGATCCGCTTGGCGATGGCGATCTCGCCCTCACGGCTTAGCAGTTCGACGGACCCCATTTCCCGCAGGTACATGCGTACGGGGTCGTCCGTGCGGTCCAGCTTTTCGGACGTGCCAGCGGACAGCGCCACATCACGCGTGCTTTCCGTGGTGGCAACTTCGGTGCCACCCTTGGCGTCTTCTTCTTCGGCTTCTTCGTCTTCGATCACGTTGATGCCCATTTCGGACAACATCGACATCACGTCCTCGATCTGCTCCGAACTTACTTGATCGGGCGGCAGAACGGTGTTGAGCTGATCGTAGGTGATATAGCCTTTTTCACGGGCTTCGCCGATCATCTTTTTGACGGCGGCTTGGCTCATATCAAGCGAATGGCCGGCATCCTGGTCGTCAGACTTCGCGTCTTCGTTCGTGTCTTTGGCGGCCATGAAATTTCCTCCAGCGAATGGGTGCGAATCACGTGACGTGATTCGGTTATTCGAATCATGCGGGGTTCTGGGTGATTCTTAAACCCGTTACCCTGTATTTTGTTAGACATCCCGGCGAAAAAGCCACGCCGGGTTCATTTTTTCTCTTTCGTGCCACCCTTCAGGATCGACCCCAGCAAAGCATCAAATGCGCTGCGTTCGTCCCGGCTGATGTGGGCACCGTTTTCAGCGATGTCGTATTCAGCGGTATCTTCCTGCCCGCTACGTTGCGCACGATCGGCATTGCGCGCCGCTTCGCCCAACCGCCATGTCAGACCCTCGTCGGCCATGCCGGTCATATCCTCGACCGCATCGGCGATCTCTTCATCCAGTCCACGCACGGCCTCCAGCTTCCCCAGTTCCTCAGCGACGGTCATACGCGTCTTCTCAAGGTTGCCAGGGCTTCGGATGCAAGGCGTGATGGCTACGTGGCGCTGCGCCAGCATATTTTCAAGTGTGTACTCGCCAAGGGCGTCGTAAATCTTTTCGCGCAACACCGCAGGGTCCTGATGCACATGGCGCAGCATCAAGTCCCGAATACGCCCGTGATCGTAGTCCTGACAGCGCATTGTGGCCAAGCCGTTTTCAAATTCTTCAACCAATTGCGGGCAGTTTAGCAAAGCCATCAAAATCACCGCTTCGCGCAGATGCTCTGTCGCGCCCAGACCTGCTGCAGTCACCAGAATAGAGGATTTCGCACTTGGCGACGGGCCTTGCGGTGGTGGTGCCCACTTGCCCCCACCGGACGCACGCGCCACAGGGCTAAAGTCTTTCTTGGCCTTTTGCGGGCGGAACAGCTGCCAGCGCAAATCCTTGATCTCCTGGCCATAGTGGCTGCGGATCGAAGGGTCTTTGATCATCATGATTTTTTCGCGCAACGCCTTGTCCAGGCCGGCCTTGCGTTCAGGGCTGTCAAAAACGCGGCCATCGGTCTCGCGCTGCCACAACAGCCGCACCATCGGCATCGCGTTATCCAGCAGCTTTTGCAACGCGGGAGCCCCGTGGGCCCGCAGCAGATCGTCGGGATCCTGCCCGTCTGGCATCACGGCAAAGCGCAAGGATTGGCCCGCCTCCAACAACGGCAGCGCCAGATCGATCAACCGCATCGCCGCCCGCTGGCCCGCCGTGTCACCATCCAGCGTGATGATGGGCTCGGGCGAGATGCGCCACAACATCTGCAACTGGCTTTCCGTGATTGCCGTTCCCAAGGGGGCCACGGCCGCACCAAATCCGGCCTGCACCAGCGCAATCACGTCCATATACCCTTCGGCGACGATCAAAGGTTTGCCCTGCCCCGCAGCAGTCCGCGCGTCACGGACATTGTAGAGACTGCGGCCCTTGTCAAAAAGCTCCGTCTCCGGGGAGTTCAGGTATTTAGCATTGTCATTGGGGTCCATGGCCCGCCCGCCAAAAGCAATCGCCCGCCCCCGCGCATCGCGAATAGGGTAGATGATCCGGCCCCGGAACGTATCATAGGGCCGCCCGCCTTTGGACGAAGGCTTGGCCAGCCCTGCCCCCATGATCAGCGCGTCCTCGACATTCTTGGCCTTCAGATGATCCCAAAGTCCCTGCCACTGATCCGGCGCAAATCCGATTTCCCACTGCTCCAGCGCCTGCGGTGTCAGACCGCGGCCTGCCAGATAATCGCGCGCAGCACTAGCCGCCCCCGTGCGCAACTGCAGCCGGAAATACTGCACGGCCAGCTCCATTACCTCGGCCAGCTGGGTCCGCTTGTCGGCTTTTTCCTGCGCGCGGGGGTCCTGCTTGGGCATGGGCATCCCTGCCTCACGCGCCAAAATCTCGACCGCCTCCATAAAGCTTACATTCTCGGTCTCGCGCACAAAAGAGATCGCATCCCCTTTGGCATGGCATCCGAAGCAATAGTAGAATCCCTTGCGGTCATCGACATGGAAGCTGGCCGATTTTTCCTGATGAAACGGGCACGGAGCCCACATATCGCCCTTGCCCTGATTGGACTTGCGCGCATCCCACATCACTTTGCGCCCTACCACCTGTGACAGGCTGGCACGGCTGCGCAGTTCATCCAAAAATCCAGGGGGCAGGCTCATACGGTTTTATATTGGGTCGCGATGGTCAAAGTCCAGCACCCAAAGTCCCCAAAGGCGGCTTCATTTTGCCAAAAAACTCCGGGGGGATCGTCCGTCAGGGCGATGGGGGCTGGCCCCCATATCACCGCCCCGACAGATGCTTCAGCGCTACGGATAGCGCGTCGGCACCGTCATTGGCCCAGGCACATCTCGTTCCAAGCAGCAGACAGATCGTTCTTTTTTACGTCACGCATTTTCATTTCATACACCCAAGGCGCAACCAGCGGCACAACGGCATCGTAGCGATCCGGCCACTGCGGGTTCTGAGACGCAATGTGGTCCGGTACCTCGCGTTCTTTCACGCGGTCGATGCGCGCCTGACGCACGGCCTGGACGACATCCGCCTGATACTGACAATCGGTATCGGCGCTAGTTGCGGCAAAGACTGGTGCACTGGAAGCGGCCAGCGCCGCGGCGATCATAAGTTTACCAAATTTCATCATCACATCTCCTAAGTGTTGTCGGCGATACCACCGCAGTCCCCTTGCGTACAACCGACAAAAAGGGCGCTCTCGAGGGGGTGGCGGGGTGCCCATTGCGTAAAAACCTAGCCAGCCCCGGGTGGAATACAAGTGACAGAGCGGTTTTCCGCAGCGCGCCCCCGCACGGTCTGGCGCGTCTTTGCCGAAGGCCACCCTCACAGCGGCCCTCGGGGAACTTTTTGTGGCGCAGCACCTGGCTGCGCGTGGCTTACAGCCCCTTGGCGCGGTAGCTGGCAGCGACTTTGCCGATGCTGACCAGATAAGCGGCGGTGCGCAGGTCCTCGACATCATCACGGCTGTGCCAGATTTCGGCCATCGACCGGTAGGCAGCGCTCATTGTGTCATCCAGACCAGAGCGGACCAGCTCAAGCTCCCCTGCTCCTCGCAGGTACTTGTCCTTAAAGTTCGGGCTCAACTGCCAGCCGACACCGCTGTCGGCGCTCAGACGTTCCAGCTCGTCCACCAGCAACTGGTGGCGGCTTTCCTCGTTGCGGCGTTGCATCCGGCCAAAGCGGATGTGGCTCAGGTTCTTGACCCATTCGAAATAGGATACCGTCACACCGCCAGCGTTGGCGTACATGTCAGGAATAATAACCACGCCTTTTCCGCGCAGGATATCGTCGGCACCGGCGGTCACGGGACCGTTTGCGGCCTCGACAATCAGCGGTGCCTTGATGTTATGCGCGTTGCTGAGGTTAATTACCCCTTCCAGCGCGGCAGGGATCAAGATATCGCATTCGGCCTCCAGCAGCTTGGCCCCGTCTTCCTCAAACGGCGCGTCAGGGAAGCCCTTGATGGTGCCGTGCATCGAAATCCAGCGATGGACCTCCTCCACGTCGAGCCCGCGGTCGTCAAACAACGCACCGTCGCGTTCAATAATGGCGGTGATCTTGCAGCCGTCCTCCTCGCTCAGGAACTTAGCGGCATGATAGCCTACGTTGCCCAAGCCCTGCACAACGACGCGCTTGCCGTCCAGCTCGCCGCCCAAGCCCGCTTTTGCCATTCCCTGCGGATCACGGAAGAACGCGTGCAGCGCGTATTGCACACCGCGACCGGTGGCCTCGGTCCGGCCATGGATACCGCCCGCATTGATCGGCTTGCCAGTCACACAGGCCACCCCGTTGATATCGGTGGTGTTCATGCGTTTGTACTGGTCCGCGATCCAGGCCATCTCGCGCTCGCCGGTGCCCATATCGGGGGCGGGCACGTTTTGCGCCGGGTTGATCATGTCGCGTTTGATCAGCTCATAGGCGAAACGACGGGTAATCAGCTCAAGCTCGTGTTCATCGTAGTCGCGTGGATCGATGCACAGCCCGCCCTTTGAGCCGCCGAAAGGCGCATCGACCAACGCACATTTATAGGTCATCAGCGCCGCCAGCGCTTCCACTTCATTCTGGTTCACGCCGGGGCTGTAGCGGATGCCGCCCTTGACCGGTTCCATATGCTCCGAGTGAACAGAGCGGTAGCCGGTGAAGGTCTGGATACCGCCACGCAACCGCACCCCGAAACGTACCGTATAGGTCGCGTTACAAACGCGAATCTTTTCCTCAAGACCCGGCGAAAGGTCCATCAGGGCAACCGCCCGGTTAAACATGATGTCGACACTATCGCGAAAGCTCGGTTCGGTTCCGGGGTTCATTCTACGCTCCTAATTTAGCTCTGCGACCCTGATCCGGGCCAGTTCATCGCCTTGCCTATTGAACATAGCACCTGCGCCAAGCAAAGCCGCAAATCACCATATTTCAAAGTTTTTGCACATATTTTAATCAGTTTGAAAACTTTTTATCCGCGGCGTCTTAGCCTCATTGACCGCGGATCATTTCAGCCAAGAGGCTCGACCATTGCATCCGGCTGGCCCGTCGTGCCGGAATGTGCCCTCAAAACGGCTTCAGTATACACTTTTTTAAACGTATTTCGCCCTATTTCAGCCACCTTCAGCCCGCATATCTGTCGTCAACGCCGATCCGCCCGAACGCCTCTTGTCGCAGGGATCGCACCAAAAAGGACGTGGACATGACGGTCAAAAACACCGTGAATACTTGGGTCGCCATCCCCTTGCGCAACCGCGTGTCGCAGTTTGCCCGTGAAGACGATGGGCTGGTCACCATTCTCGCACTTTTCATGATCATGATGATGATCGCCGTGGGCGGCATCCAACTTGATTTCATGCGCCACGAGATGGAGCGCTCGCGCCTGCAGGCCGTCTCTGACCGTGCCGTTCTAGCCGCCGCCGATCTCGACCAGATGCGCGACCCCAAAACCGTGGTTGCAGACTATTTTGCAAAATCCGGTATGACTGATTTTCTATCAAATGTCGTGGTCGACGACGGGTTGAACTATCGCACCGTGACCATTGACGCGTCCAAGGAGATGGATACGCAGTTCATCGGTCGCTTCGGCTTCCCGACACTCACTGTGCCCGCGCATAGTCAGGCCGAAGAACGCGTCGCCAAAGTCGAAATCTCTCTCGTGCTCGATATCTCGGGGTCGATGGCTCTCAACAACCGCCTGAGCGAGCTGAAAAACGCCGCCGGAGTTTTCTTGGACACGGTGCTGAAAACAGAGAACGAAGACCTGATCTCTGTTTCGATGATCCCCTACTCCGAACAGGTCAACGCAGGTCCTATGATCCTGGATCGCATGCGTGTGAACAAGAAACACGATTACTCTCACTGCTTGGAATTCGCCGACGATGAATTCAACTCGGCCGCGCTGAATACCAGCACGACGCACGACCAGATGCAGCATTTCCAGTGGAACTATGACGGTCGCAACAACTACCGCGACGACACGATCTGTCCACGCTACAGCTATGAACGCATCGCCCCTTTCTCGCAAAACAGCCTTACACTAAAGAGCCAGATCAACCAACTTGTACCACGCGCGGGTACGTCGATTTTCCTCGGGATGAAATGGGCGGCGACGATGCTGGATCCATCGTTCCGTGACATCAACAACTCGCTGGTGAACGCTGGCCATGTGGATGGCCAATTTTACAACCGACCTGCCAGCTATGATGACCCAGAGACGCTCAAGACCGTCATTCTGATGACCGACGGTGCGAATGATAATTCCTTCCGCATCCGCAGCAACTATTACGACAGCGAAAGCGAATATGTTCACTGGAATAAATACAATCTGTGGTGGTACCTCCGCAATGAGGTAGACTATCGCTATTGGAGTTACTTCTATTCTCAAAAGTACAACAAATCGCTGGGCAATACCTTGCTGTCGAACATCTGTGATGCAGCCAAAGCAAAGCGTATTGTGATCTGGACCATCGGCTTTGAGGTAGACACCGAGGACGTTCCCGCGATGCAGGATTGCGCCTCGTCGCCCAGCCACTTCTTTCGGGTTGAAGGGGTCGAGCTTTCCGAAGCGTTCCGCGCGATTGCGCGACAGATCAACCAGCTGAGGCTGACCCAATGATCGCCCGCATATCCCAGGCGGTGCGCCGGTTCCGCCGGGGCGAGGAAGGCGCGGTTGTTCTGATCGAATTCGTCATTCTCTTTCCGCTGATCTTTGGCATGTTCCTCGCCTCGGTCGAGGTTAGCCTTTATTCGCTGCGCCAGTTCCACCTGAACCGTGGGCTCGAGACAGCGGTGCGGTATATCCGGCTGAACACCCGCGCGACGGTCACCCACGACATGATCAAGACGATGATCTGCGACAGCGTAGGCTATATCGGCGACTGCAAAGATACGTTGCGCCTTGAGATGGTACTGGTCGATCCGCGCAACTTTGCGGCTATGAATGCAGCGCCCGACTGCGTCGACAAATCGCTGCCCGTCGAGCCCGAGCGTGGCTTTAGCCTTGGGGCGCAGCACCAGCTGATGCTGCTGCGGGCCTGCGTAAAATTCGACCCGATGCTGCCGGGCTCTGCCATGGGTTTCAAGTTCGAGACCGACGGCGCGGGTCAAGGCAGCATGTACGCCGTATCCTCCTTTGTTCAGGAGCCAAGCTAATGGTTACCTCTTTTCTCAAACGCCGTGTATTGGCGCGTTTTCTGCGCGACCAAGACGGTAGCGCCTCGATCGAGGCCGTTATCATCATGCCCATGGTCTTTTGGGTCTATCTGGCGATGTTCACCTTTTTCCAGACCTATCAGGAATACTACACCAACCAAAAAGCGGCCTATACCATCGGCGATATGATCTCGCGCGAGACACTGCCAGTGGACACCGCATATATGGACGGTGTTCGGGATCTGCTGGATTATATGACCCGCTCTTCCGGGCCGGCGACGGTGCGGATCACCTCGGCAAAATATGACCAAGCGAACAAGCGTTTCTTGCTGCACTGGTCCCGCTCCCGGGGCAATCTGACAGATGCGACCCAAGCAGATGTGACCGGCTGGACAAACCGCATCCCCGAGCTCGAAGATGGGGAATATATCACCATCACCGAAACCTGGACGTCGTTTTCACCGCCCTTCAACATCGGACTACCGGTGCAAGAGGTAAAGAACTTCGTCTTTACCCGCCCGCGCTATGCCCCTTGGGTGCTCTATTCAGACGGGGCGTAAATTTCGGCAGCACAGCAAAGAAAAAGGCCCGCGGCGATCTGCCTACGGGCCTTTTTCTATCTCAAGAACGCTCTGCCATCATCGCGGAAATGATCTCGGACATGAACTTGGTCTGATTGCCGGGGGTCATGCCGCCAATGCCAACGCGACGACCGATGCGCCACCATAGACCAGGACGCCAGACCCGGTCGCCGCCAGTGCCTGCCTTGGTCCGCAGCAAAAAGCCGTTGGAAGGCTTGAATGCAAACACGCCGCGATCCAGCCCGATAATATCCTCGACCCGCGCGATCACTGTACCGTCGGTGTCGCGCAATTCGGTCGGGGTCAGCTCGATTGCACCAGCGGTGGCGCGGCGCATTTTGTCGGCCATCCAAAGGGCCAGCCCCCCCATCGCCAGCAAAAACACCTGCCACCCGAAACCGGGCGACGATGTAAATGCGACGTAGATCAGGAACAGCCCCAAGACCCCGAGTGCGGCCAGCCCGATGCCACGCCGCCCAGAGGAGGCACGCGCGGTGGCAAGAACTTCGTTTGGGTCGGTGAAATCAGAGAGCATGGGCCACGACTTTCGTTAGGGTCGCCTTGCCTACCGCGCCGGACGCGCGTTTGGCAAGCCTGACTGACACAGCCACGGGCCGCCCCCCCTACCGGCTTAGGGCAAGCCACAGATTATTTATTGCCCTGGACCGGCTTCACCCCGTCCTTATTGCCCTTCTTGCCGTGTTTCAGCATCTCTTCGACACGTATGGCATAGGCCGCACGCTCTGCTGCTGGCATCTTGGCAAGTTCGGCCAGCCATGCGTCCTGCACGGTCTGCTGCACTGTTAGGGTGGCATCCCGTTGCAGGTCCAGCACACGGCGCGCCTCTGCGACGTCAAAAGGGTCGGCGCGAATAGCGGTCAGCGCCTCTTGATACAAGGCACGGCGGGCCGTGCGGCTAACGGATTTATCGTCTCGGCCCTTGCGTGCATCCATGAAAACCGCGTGCCTACGTTCCTTGGGCAATGCCATGACATAAGGCGTGCCGTAATCGCGCATGTGCCGCATTGGACCGCCATGGGGCCCATCAAAGCGGTAAGCCGCCCCGACGACAAGCCCGACCACCGCAAGGTTCAGCCCAAGTGACAGGCCCAAGGCCCATCGCAATGTTTTCGTGCTTTTGAATGCAAACCCTGCCATTTTCTATCCCTCGTCCAAATCCCAGCCGAACGCCGTCAGCTCTGAGGCGTAGGTGTCCAGCGACGTCATATCGGCAACGATGTAAGCGTCGCCGCCGGTGATGATCTGCGTCGCGACATCCGGCAGGCCGCTTGGCGGGGCGACCCCGATCCAGAACCCGACAGCCGTCGCCGCGACCAACCCGCCCAAAGCCGGAGCCCCGCCAATCGCGCGCCAGACCCCGCGCCATCCGCCCATTACGGGCGCGGGCTGCGCGGCCAGCGCATCGGCGATCAACCGGTCCATCATGCCCGCGGGCATCTGCGGCGGGGTGGCCCGCGCCGCCTCGAAATGCGCCTCTAGCGTATTCATACTACGTTTTATCATCATCGTATCCCAAGGCATCACGTCTCGCGCCCAAAAGTTTCGCCAACGCCCGTTTGCCCCGTGCGGTCAGGCTTTCTACCGCTTCGACCCCTATATCCAGAATGGTCGCGATCTCAGGGTTCGCCAAGCCGTCTATGTGGCGCAGCACAACCGCTTGCCGCTGCCGGTCTGGCAATGTGTCCAGCGCCTCTTGCAAGGCATCTTCGCGCGCGGCGCGCTGCAGGCGCGCCTCTGCGCTTTCGCTCGGGTCGGCGGGTTCGGCGATAGCCTCGAGCGGGACACCGCGGCCGCGTTTGCGCAGACGGTCGGTGCACAGGTTGGCCGTCACGCGGTATAACCACGTGGTCACCTTCGCCTCGCCGTCGCGCCAGTCCGGTGCGATCTTCCATAGGCGCATCAGCGCGTCTTGGGTCACGTCTTCGGCCTCTGCCGCGTTGCCCAACATACGAAAGGCGTGACCAAAGATGCGCGGAGTCAACTGTACCGTCAACAAACGCGCCGCCGCCGCATCCCCGCCCACATAGCGAAGCAGCAAGGCGCGTTCGGGGTCGTCTGCCCTGTCAGCGTCAGAAGTATCGAGCATATCCATCGAACCGGAGGTAGCGTCTGCGGGCGCGCCATTCAAGCGCGCCCGCAAGCTTGCCTTATTCCGTTGCAGGCGCGTCGCCGTCATCGGACTTGTCGTGCTTCATGTGTTTGCCGGGCTTGCCGTGCCCGTCTTTGCCGTCTTTGCCGTCATGGCCGCCGCGCTTGCCGTGATGTTTGCCACCCATACGGGCTTTGGCAAATTCCTCGGCGCTCAGCGAACCGTTCTTGTCGGTGTCCAGCTTTTCGATCATCTTCTCGGGGTTGTGACGTCCGCCCATTTCTTCCATCGACAGCTTGCCGTCTTTGTCGGTGTCCATGCGCTCCATCATCTTGCCCTGATGCTTGGCCATCCGGTCGCCTTTGCCTTTGCCCATGGCCTCAAGCTCGGTCGCAGAAAGCGAGCCGTTGCCGTCGGTGTCTAGCTTCTCCAACAGGCGCTGGCTGCGCTCGGCATGGCGCGCCTTGGCCGCAACGGCCATCTCGTCTTGGGTCAGAAAGCCGTCACCATCTGCGTCAGCAGCCGAAAAACGTGCCGCGGCATGTGCCTTCATTTCGTCAGCGGTGACTTCGCCATCCATGTTGGTATCCAACTGGACAAAATGGCTTTGCTTGGCACCTTCAGCCTTATCCGCATTCTGCGCGACTAAGGTCGTGCCACCCAATGCGATCAACCCGCTCAGCAGTGCGATCTGGAAATTTGCTCGTTTTGTCATCTGTTTCTTCCTTTGGTGAACCGTCTAACACCCGCTGTTTTCAGCGTGGCGATACCGGTTCAAACGACGGCCCCTCGGCTTTCCGTCGCAACAAAAGCGAAAAACTTTCACACTCCCCGACGCACCGGGCTTTGCGACATGGCGACGCAACTCGATCTTGCTCCCTTTATCTTGGGGTGATTTGACCGCATGTAGGGTAGGAACAAGGATAGCCCAGATGACTGACCAGACCTTAAAGATGCCACACGTAGACGCCCCCGATCGCAGCATGAAGAAATCCCTGCTGCGCGGCTGGCGGCGCAAATGCCCCAACTGCGGGGCCGGTCCGATGCTGAAAAGTTATCTGAAGGTGAACGACACCTGCACTGTTTGCGGCCAAGAACTGTTTCACCACCGCGCCGATGATGGACCAGCCTATCTGACGATCCTCGTGGTCGGGCACCTGATGGCGCCGGGGCTGCATATCGCCTTTGTGGCCTGGCGACCTGAACCTCTGACCCTGTTTACAATCTTTTCGGTTGGCTGCGTTGGATTGTCCCTCTACCTTCTGCCTAGAATGAAAGGGGCCATGATCGGCTTCCAATGGGCAAAGCGCATGGGCGGGTTCGGCAGCACCAACTGACCGACACACCACAAGCCCTGCTAGAAAAACAAGATTTGGGGCAAGGCGATGACCATCGACAAAAGCAAAATCCGAAACGCAGCCACGGTAATCGTGATCCGCGACCGACATACGGCACCGCGGATTCTGATGGGGCAACGCGGCGCGACCGCGGCCTTTATGCCGAACAAATTCGTCTTTCCGGGCGGCGCGGTTGATCTGGGCGATGCGCAGGTGCCGCTGGCCAGCATGGTCGATGAAACCTGCCAAAGCCGTCTTGCCGATGATGCCGATGGCAGCCTTGCACATGCTTTGGTGGTCGCTGCCATCCGCGAGCTTTGGGAAGAAACCGGTTTGATCCTCGGTCAGGAAGGCACGTGGGAGGGCACGCCCCCCGCCGATTGGCTTACCTTTGCTCAGCGCGGCTATCTGCCCCACGCGTCCCCGCTGCAATTCGTATTCCGCGCCCTGACGCCTCCGGGCCGCCCACGCCGTTTTGACGCGCGGTTCTTTCTGGTCGATGCCGACGATATTGCCACCGATCTGGATAACTTCGACGACGCCTGCGACGAGCTTTCGCATCTGCAATGGGTCGCCCTGTCGGACGCCCGCAAATTCGATATGCCCTTCATCACAGAGGTCGTTCTGGCCGAAGTGGAGGCCCGCGCGCGGCAACTCGAGCCGCCCGCGTCCGTGCCGTATTTCAAGAACAACGACGAAGAGAGCCTGTTCCTGCGGCTGCGCGGCCGCCCGTTGCCAAGCTAAACAGCGACCCCTGCGCTTCCCCTAGGCCACCACAACCAGCATCAGGATCGACGCAATCAGCACAGCCATGCCCGCAGCTTCGCGGGTGCTGATCTTTTCGCGGAAGAACAGCGTAGAGGCCGCGACACTCAGGATGAGCTCCACCTGCCCGAGTGCTTTGACATAGGCCGCGTTCTGCAGCGTGAAGGCGATGAACCAGCACAGCGATCCGCCCATCGACGTGAGGCCGATCCAGACCGCGACACGGCGCGCGCGCCAGACATCGCGGATTTGCCCCGGCTCGCGCAGGCGCAGGTAAACGGCCATGATGACCGATTGCATCATAACCACCGCCGCAAGGGTCACCCCCGCGCGCAGCACAGGCTGCTCTGTCATCACCGCCAGCGACGCCCCGCGATAGGACACAGCGGAAACGGCGAACAACGCGCCCGACGCAACCCCCAGCCCCGCCGCGCGGTTGCGCAAGTCGCGCAGGTGAAAGCCTTTTGCCTCGGCCCCGCCGGACAGCAGCAGCAACCCCACTACGCCTAGGGCAATCGCGGCAAAGCCGGTGGCGCTGACGCCCTCGCCCAGAATGACCCATCCGACCAGCACGGTCAGGATAACTTCGGTTTTCTTGAACGTGATCCCGACGGCAAAGTTCCGCTGTTTGAACAACAGCACGACGCAAACGGTCGCCAATATCTGCGCCGTACCACCCATCAGCCCGTGCGCCCAGAACCCCGGGCCAAGGGCTGGCAGAGGCGTCGCGCTGAGCATCAGATAGGCCCCAAGGCCCAACACGATAAATGGCGCGGAATACAGGAACCTTGAGAACGTCGCCCCAGCCGCCGACAATGTCGCGGTGGCCAGATATTTCTGCAGCATAAAACGCCCGGTCTGGAACACCGCAGCGGCGAGCGTCACGAGGACCCACAGCTCCGGGCCCGTATCACCCATGCGCGTGATCCAGCATTGCCGTGGTGCGCGGACAAAGTGACACCGCGCCACACTCCTGTCCCCGCCAACCTATCGGGGTCATCGCGGCATCCCAAGCTGACCCGTGTCATAGCCGTTAAAGTCCAGTATCTCGCGGGCCGCCGCGATCCGGTCTGCGCCGCCCGTGGCACTGCGGTCAAGAATCCAGCCGAAGTCTCCAGCCGGGTTCCCGACCACCGCCGTGCGGAACCCTTCGTCGACCCAAAGCACCCAGAGCCCACGCGTGGTGCCGTCAGGAAGGGACAGCGCATACCGCCCCTGCCCTTGTTGCTGCGCCAGCCAAAGGGTGCCACCATCACTGCACCCTGTCTGCGGGCACAGTTGGAACGCCGGCCCTTTGGTTGTTTCGACCAAGGCGACCTGCGCGACACCGTCGCCAAAGCTATCGCGCACCAACCAAGCCCCCTTGAAACGGGCCGCATCATAGCGGCTGGTGGCCCCGATCAGCGCCTTGGTGTCGCGCAGACCTTTCGCCGTTTCGGGCGCAGGAGCAGAGCACCCGGCAAGCAGGGCCAACGCCAAAAACGCCCGCTTCATGTAGCGGGCCTTTTCGTCGGGCCGAGGCTTTCAAGCCCGACAAACAGACCGCCCCCAGACCCCGATACGCCACACGGGATGAATACGTCCTTGTTCATGGTAGGCGGCATCGAAATCTCCTGTGGTATCGGGGCTGGGGCTGCGTTGGTTCAGAAGGGCATCGGATGGGCTTTGTGGGCGGCATCCAGATCGGCCATCACCTCGTCATCAAGATGCAAGTCGATGGCCCCCAGAATAACTTCTAGCTGGTCAAGCGACGTCGCGCCAAAGATCACCGAAGCCATGAAGGGCCGTTGCCGCGCGAACGCCATCGACATCTGAACCGGGTCCAGCCCGTGTTTCTGCGCAATCTGCAAATAATCCTCTACGGCAACAAACACCCGGTCTGTCTTGCGCCCGCCCAAATCCCCGTTGAGCGCCATCCGCGACCCTTCGGGAATCGCGCCGTTCTGGTACTTGCCGGTCAACAGACCTGCCCCCAGTGGAGAGTAGGACAGCATGCCAATCTCTTCGTTGTGGCATGTCTCTGCCACGTCGCTATCGGCAATGCGGTTCAACAGCGAATATTCATTCTGCACAGAGACCGGACGCGGGCCGCCTGTCCGCTCGGCAGCATTCACCCATTGCGTCAGACCCCAAGCGGTTTCGTTGCTCAGCCCGAAGGCGCGGATGGTGCCGCGGGTCACTTCGTCTTGCAGCGCGCCCATGCAGTCTTCCATATGGGCCATCGTCTCTGCGCGGTTCTGCGACGAGGGGTCATAGTCCCAGTTCTTGCGGAACATATAGCTGCCACGGTTGGGCCAGTGAAATTGATAAAGGTCGACGTAATCGGTGTTCATCCGCGTCAATGACGCCTCAAGCGTGCTGCGGATCGTGTCGGATGAAATCCCCGCGCCGTCGCGCACCGGTGCCCCCGCGCCTGAGTGTTTCGTCGCCAGCACAAAATCGCGACGCCCGGTCTTTGCGATCCACTCGCCGATGATCTCTTCGGTGCGGCCAATGGTTTCGGCTTTGACCGGATTGACCGGGTACATCTCGGCGGTGTCAATAAAGTTGATCCCCGCATCAAGCGCGCGTTCGATCTGGGCATGACCTTCGTCAGAGGTGTTCTGCGTCCCCCAAGTCATTGAGCCCAGACAGAAATCTGTCACTTCGATACCAGTGTGGCCAAGTATGTTCTTTTGCATCGGAATTCCTCGTTTAGATTTGCGCCTAACCTTTCTGTTCCGCACTGCCACCGCAAGCGCATTTTAGAGGCACCGAAGCCGCGCAAATGCCCGATGGCGAAAATTGTCGCACAGACGTCGTTTTGGCCGTTGGTTTCGCCCGAAAAAGAGCACAGAGTATCACGATATGCGCCTGCTCATTTCCTTCGCCGCTCTCTTTTTATCTGTCATTTTGCTACAGTTGTCGTCGGGCGGTGTGGGGCCATTGGACGTGCTGTCGGGCATCCAGTTGGGCTTTACCAACCAGCAGATCGGCCTGTTGGGGTCGGCGCATTTCGTGGGGTTCTTTCTGGGCTGCTGGGGCGCGCCGCGTCTTTTGGGCAGCGTCGGCCACAGCCGCGCCTTTGCAGCCTTTACTGCGACAGGGGCGATTGGGCTGCTGTCGCATATGATGGTGCTGGACCCCTATGCCTGGGCACTGATGCGGGTCGCCTCGGGGTTCTGCGTTGCAGGGTGTTACACGGTCGTAGAGGCATGGTTGCAAGCCAAGGTCACCAACGAGACCCGCGGCCGGACCATGGGGGCGTACCGCGTTGTCGACACCAGCGGGTCGTTGGCGGCGCAGATGATCATCGGCGTGCTCGCACCTGCATCCTATGTGTCTTACAACCTGTTGGCGATCTTGTGTTGTGCCGCGCTGATCCCGCTGGTGCTGACCCGCCTGCCCCAGCCCGAAACCCCTGAAAAGGGACGGTTGCGCCCCAAGCTGGCCATCCAGCGGTCCCCCTTGGCGGTTGCTGCGGTGGTCGTCGCAGCCTTGTCGAGCGCATCCTTCCGGATGGTCGGGCCGATCTACGGGCAAGAGGTCGGGCTTACCGCCGGTCAGATCGCGTGGTTTCTGTCGGCCTTCGTGCTCGGGGGCGCGATGGCGCAATTCCCAGTTGGCTGGCTAGCCGATAAATTCGACCGCCGCTGGGTGCTGATCTGGCTGTCGGCGGCGTCGATGGTTAGTTGCGCGGTAACTGTTATGTCGGCTGGCATGGGCACGCAGGCGGTGTTCCTCGCGGCGAGCTTCTTTGGCCTCACGACCTTTCCGATCTATTCCGTCGCGGCGTCCCACGCCCATGACTTTGCCAACAGCTCCGAACGGGTAGAGCTGTCAGCAGCCTTGATGTTCTGGTTTGCCGTGGGGGCAATCTTTGCACCCTATCTGGCATCGGTGTTGATCGAAGGCTTTGGTCCCGCGGCGCTGTTCACCATGATCTCGGTCGGGCATGGGGGGCTGGTTCTGTTCGGGCTGACCCGCATGCGCGCGCGCCCCACAGCGACAAAACGCACCCCCTATGTCTATGCGCCGCGCACGTCTTTCACCATTGGCCGCCTGATGCGCCGCAGTCGCGAACGCGACGCCCCCTAGCCCTTGCCCCGCCGCTGCGCTAGAGACGTGCAAAAGCAGTTTCGGGGTCCAAGTCATGACGCGCCACCTTATCACCTCCGCCATTCCGTATATCAACGGGATCAAACATTTGGGTAATCTTGTGGGCAGCCAACTGCCTGCGGACCTCTATGCCCGCTATCTGCGCGGGCGCGGCCACGAAGTGCTGTTCCTGTGCGCCACGGATGAACACGGCACGCCGGCTGAACTGGCCGCGGCCAAGGCGGGGAAACCTGTTGCCGAATATTGCGCGGAAATGCACGAGGTGCAGGCCCGCATCGCCGACGGGTTCGGCTTGTCATTCGATCACTTTGGCCGGTCGTCCAGCACGCAAAACAAGGTGCTGACCCAGCATTTCGCCGCAGCCCTGTATGACCAAGGCCTGATCGAAGAAGTCGAACAGCGGCAGATCTATTCCGAAACAGACGGGCGTTTCCTGCCCGACCGCTATGTCGAAGGCACCTGCCCTAATTGCGGTTTTGAAGACGCGCGCGGCGACCAGTGTGACAACTGTACCAAACAGCTCGACCCCGAAGACCTGATCAACCCGCGTTCCACCGTGTCCGGTGCCACCGACCTCGAGATGCGCGCGACCAAGCATCTGTTCCTGCGCCAGTCGCAGATGAAGGACAAGTTGAATACATGGATCAACAGCAAGGCCGACTGGCCCGTGCTGACCACCTCTATTGCCAAGAAATGGCTGCATGATGGCGACGGTCTTCAGGACCGTGGCATCACCCGCGACCTGAACTGGGGTGTGCCCGTCAAACGCGGCGATACCGATTGGCCGGGCATGGAGGGCAAGGTGTTCTACGTCTGGTTCGACGCGCCCATCGAATACATCGCCTGCGCGCAGGAATGGGTCGACGCTGGAAAAGGCACCGATTGGGAACGCTGGTGGCGTACCGACAAGGGCGCGGACGACGTGCGCTATACCCAGTTCATGGGCAAGGACAACGTCCCCTTCCACACGCTCGGCTTTCCGGCGACGATTATGGGGTCGCAAGAGCCGTGGAAGCTTGTGGATTACATCAAATCCTTCAACTACCTCAATTATGACGGTGGCCAGTTCTCTACCTCGCGCGGGCGCGGTGTGTTCATGGACCAGGCGCTTGAAATCCTGCCGGCGGACTACTGGCGCTGGTGGCTGCTGTCCCACGCGCCCGAAACCTCGGACGCCGAATTCACATGGGAGAATTTCCAGTCTTCCGTGAACAAGGATCTGGCGGATGTATTAGGCAACTTTATCAGTCGCATCACCAAATTCTGCCGCTCGAAGTTCAGCGAAGACGTCCCCTCAGCGGGCGAGTACGGCCCCGAAGAACATGCGCTGATCGCGGATCTGACCGAACGTGTTGCCCGCTATCAAACCGCGATGGAGGCGATGGAGGTCCGCAAATCCGCCGCCGAATTGCGCGCGATCTGGGCCGCGGGCAACGAATACCTGCAGGCGCAGGCCCCTTGGACGACCTTTAAGACGGACCCTGACAAAGCAGCCGCGCAGGTACGTCTGGCGCTGAACCTGATCCCGCTCTATGCCGTTCTCTCTGCCCCCTTCATCCCCACCGCCGCGGCGAGCATGCTAGAGAGCATGAAGGTTGAAAACGCAGCTTGGCCCGACGATGTGCCCGCCGCATTGGCACAGTTGGCCCCCGGTCACGCCTTTGAAGTGCCAGAAGTCCTGTTCGCAAAAATCACGGACGAACAGCGCGATGAATGGGCGGAAAAATTCGCCGGTGTGCGCAGCTGAGCCTACGCACCACGCTTTGAAAATGACAAAGGCCAGCGCAGTGCGCTGGCCTTTTTTCGTATGTCCCCAAGCGGCCCCGACCCGCGCCCTATTTAAGCGGCGAGCAACGGCAGGCGAAAAATAAATGTCGTGACGCCATTTTCACAGGTCACATCAACCTGTCCGCTATGCGCTATCGCAATCGACGACGCGATATGAAGGCCAAGGCCCAGCCCCTCTCCGGCGGGATCGTCGCCGCGCTGATAGGGCTGGAACAGCTTCTGTCTCAGTCCGTCAGGGATCGGCCGGCCATGATTTGACACTGTAACCTCTGCCTGTGCATCACTGACGCGCCCGCAAACTGCGATTTCAGTCCCGGGATCAGCATGGCGCACGGCATTGGACAGCAGGTTCGACACCGCCTGCGCAACACGCGGGGCGTCACAGCTGACAGGTCGATCAAACTGCAAATCTATCGTCACTTTGTGGTTAGGGACGGTTGCGCACACCTCTTCGACGATCTGGTGCAATGCGTCACTTAAGGGCGCATCAGGCGTGGCCGAGATACGGATGCCACCGCCAAGCCGTGCCTTTGCGTGTAGCATGATATTTTCGATCAGCTCGCTCATGCGGTGGATCGAAGAGCCCATCAACGGCAGAATTTTGCGCGCTTTATCCGACAATGGCTCGCGGTCAAGCTGACGCACGCCGGCGTTCATCGCTGCGACTGAATTGCGCAGGTCATGTCCCAGAACCGCGACAAATTCTTCTTGCATTTTGGCCATCTGGCGCTCGTGCTCGACCAGCTGTTCTTGCGCCTCAAGACGTTCTTCGGTCTCGAGACTGCGGCCGATGGTGTCCGCGAAAAGTTCAAGCATCGCAACCACACGCGGGTTCTTTACATCGCGAGGTTCGGTGTCGATCGCACATAGCGTGCCAAAGAAAGTCCCATCGCTGCGTTTGATAGGAATAGAGGCATAGCTGACAATGCCGAACCGCGCTGCAATCGGGTGGTTGCGATACACATCATCCGTCGCAACGTCGTTAAACAGGACCTTTTCCGAGGTTTCGTGCACAGATTGGCAAAAGGTATGATCGATCCCGATCTCGTCCCCAGCCGAGAGGCCAAAATTCACCTCGTCCACCGTGCGACAGGCCACCCATCGGTCCGCCGTCACACGTGCCACAGCGGCAAAGCGCATGTTGGTGGCCAACATCACCGTTTCCAGCAGCGTCCCAACCGTTTCACTGCCTGCGAGCACATCAATGTCATATTGGAAATCATGCGAGCCCAACAAATAGGCGGCATGGTCCTGAATAGTCGCGCGTAGCTGCGTTTCGTCGCCCAATGGGACCTCCCCGTTAACTTTCGCCGCTTACCATAATTCTTGGGCGTACGGCAACAATGGCCCACATCATACTCGAAATACCGCTTTAATCGGCTACGGTGTGAATATAGTTCGCCGTGCAAGCAAGTAAAATATATAATTTACAGGGTGGTGCGGGCGGTGGGACTCGAACCCACACGGGCACAAGGCCCAACAGATTTTAAGTCTGGTATGTCTACCATTCCATCACGCCCGCATCGACGCGCACAATAGCCAGCTTGCGGGCGGTGTAAATGGTCAGATGCGGTCTTGGCGGTTCAAACGTCAGATCGCCTCATGAAAGAGGATGGTTCAGGTCTTATCCGCAAGCATGATTTCTTTGACCGCTTCCATCGCGACATAGGTCGACGTGTTGGCGACATAGGGCAGCGTGGTGACGGTTTCGCCCAAGAACCGACGGTAGGCCGCCATGTCACGCGTGCGCACCTTCAGCAGATAATCGAAATTGCCCGCAATCATATGCGCCTGTTCGATTTCAGGCACACGGCACACGGCCTCGTTGAAGGCCCGCAGGGCGACTTCGCGTGTGTCCTCCAGACGGACCTCGACAAATGCGACATGATCCAGCCCCAGACGTATCGGGTCTAACAGGGCGCGATAGCCCAGAATTATGCCGCTGTCTTCCAGCCGTCTTAGCCGCGCTTGGGTGGGGGATTTAGACAGGCCGATCCGCTTTGCAAGATCGGTGATACTGATGCGACCGTCTTCGGCCAGAACCGAGAGAATCGCAGCATCGAAGCGGTCCATTTTGAAGTCGTCGTTTGTCACGTAGGAGGCCCAATAATAAAGCGGTTTACCCACCAATCTGGCCGGAATCAGGAACTAATACTACTATTCACGCGCTATTCTACAGCAATTGTTAATTGGAGTACCTAATGGCACGCGATTCGTCCCCTATTTTGCGCCACCAGATCGACGCAGGCACCTACACCGACCAAGACAACGTCTTGCGTGAACTGGCGCGCAACGCGCATCTGTCGCCAGAGGAACGGGTCAAGATCACCAAAGACGCCGCACAGATCGTGCGCGACATCCGAGGCCACACCTCCCCCGGTATCATGGAAGTGTTTCTCGCCGAATATGGCCTGTCCACCGACGAAGGTGTCGCGCTCATGTGTCTGGCCGAAGCGCTGCTGCGCGTGCCTGATGCCGAAACCATCGACGCGCTGATCGAGGACAAGATCGCACCGTCCGATTGGGGGCGCCACATGGGGCACTCCACCTCGCCGCTGGTGAATGCGTCGACATGGGCGTTGATGCTGACTGGCCGCGTGCTGGACGATGACCAACCTGGCCCCGTGCGCCACCTGCGCGCCGCCATCAAACGTCTGGGTGAGCCGGTGATCCGCACTGCCGTCAGCCGCGCGATGAAGGAAATGGGCCGCCAGTTCGTTCTGGGCGAAAACATCAACGCCGCGATGGAACGCGCCAAGGGCATGGAAAAGAAGGGCTATACCTATAGCTACGATATGCTGGGCGAAGCCGCCCGCACCGAAAGCGACGCCAAACGCTACCACCTGAGCTATAGCCGCGCGATCTCTGCCATCGCGACCGCCTGCATTCACAAGGACAGCCGCAAGAACCCCGGCATCTCGGTCAAACTCTCGGCGCTGCATCCGCGGTACGAGGTGGCGCAAGAGACCTCTGTCATGCGCGATCTGGTCCCGCGCCTGCGGGCCCTTGCCCTGCTGGCGAAATCCGCCAACATGGGCCTGAACGTCGATGCCGAGGAAGCCGACCGTCTGGGTCTGTCGCTGGATGTGATCGAAAAAGTCCTGTCCGAACCTGCCCTGTCCGGCTGGGACGGCTTTGGCATCGTGGTACAAGCCTACGGTCCCCGCGCCGGCGTGGTGATCGATGCGCTATACGATATGGCGATCCGCCATGACCGCAAGCTTATGGTCCGCCTTGTCAAAGGGGCCTATTGGGACACTGAAATCAAACGCGCGCAGGTCAAAGGCGTCGAAGGTTTCCCCGTCTTCACCCAAAAAGCCGCAACCGATGTGTCCTATATCGCCAACGCCCGCAAACTGCTGAACATGACAGACCGGATCTATCCGCAGTTTGCCACGCACAACGCCCATACGGTCGCTGCTGTACTGCACATGGCCGAAGACAAAGAGAAGTTCGAATTCCAACGTCTGCATGGCATGGGCGAGACCCTGCATAACATCGTGATGGAGAAACACTGCACCCATTGCCGCGTCTATGCCCCCGTCGGTGCCCATGCCGATCTGCTGGCCTATCTCGTACGTCGCTTGCTGGAAAACGGCGCAAACTCGAGCTTTGTGAACCAGATCGTCGATGAAGACGTGGCCCCCGAAGTCGTCGCCGCTGACCCGTTCGACAATCTTACCGAAAGCGGCCTTCACATCCCGACAGGCCCCGAACTTTATGCCCCTGCGCGTGTGAATTCGATGGGGTTCGATCTGATGCACACGCCGACACTGGATGTCATCGAATCTGCCCGTGCCCCGTGGAAGGCACACCGCTGGGCCGCCGTGCCCCTGCTGCACGGAGAGGCAAAGCCCAAGAAAGCCGTGCGCTTGATCAACCCCGCTGCCTCTGGTCGCAGCCCCGGCACGGTGCGCAATGCCTCCGAGGCAGACGTGACCAAAGCACTCGACAACGCCGCCGTGTGGGACGCCCCGCTGGAAGAACGCCGCGAGGTATTGTTACGCGCGGCAGATATGCTGGAATCCCACTACGGCGAGATCTTTGCCCTGTTGTCACGCGAAGCCGGCAAGGGCCTGCCCGACTGCGTGGCAGAATTGCGCGAAGCGGTGGATTTCCTGCGCTATTACGCACAACAGGCGACCAACACGCCCCCTGCTGGCATCTTTACCTGCATCTCGCCTTGGAACTTCCCGCTGGCGATCTTCTGCGGGCAGGTCAGCGCGGCACTCGCAGCGGGCAACGCGGTGCTGGCAAAACCGGCGGAACAGACCCCGCTGATTGCCTTTCTTGCCGTGACCCTGCTGCATGACGCTGGCGTCCCCCGTCACGCGTTGCAACTGCTGCCCGGTGGCGGCGACGTCGGCGCGGCACTGACCTCGGACAAGCGGATCAACGGGGTGGCCTTTACCGGCTCGACCAACACGGCGCTACGCATCCGCTCCGCTATGGCCGAACATTGCGATCCCGGCGCGATCCTGATTGCGGAAACCGGCGGCCTGAACGCCATGATCGTCGACAGCACTGCCCTGCCCGAACAGGCTGTGCAATCAATCGTCGAAAGTGCGTTCCAGTCGGCGGGGCAACGCTGCTCTGCCCTGCGCTGCCTCTATGTTCAGGAAGACATCGCCGAAGACGTGATCGAAATGCTCGAAGGGGCAATGGACGCATTGGTTATGGGCAACCCTTGGGAGATCTCGACCGATGTCGGGCCGGTGATCGATGACACCGCGCAGCAAGGCATTGCCGACCACATCGACGCCGCCCGCGCTGACGGTCGGGTTATCGCCGAGCTCACAGCGCCGACTGCCGGCACCTTTATCGCGCCGACAATGATCCGCGTGAAGGGCATCGCCGATCTGGAGCGCGAGATCTTCGGCCCCGTTCTGCATATCGCCACCTTCAAGGCAACCGAGCTGAACAAGGTCGTCGATGCCATCAATGCGACCGGCTATGGGCTGACCTTTGGCCTGCACACACGGATCGACGACCGTGTGCAACATATCTCTGAACGGATCGAGGCGGGTAACATCTACGTCAACCGCAACCAGATCGGCGCGATCGTCGGCAGCCAGCCCTTTGGCGGCGAAGGTCTTTCAGGCACGGGGCCAAAAGCAGGTGGGCCGAACTACCTGCCCCGCTTCAGCGCGCCCGACCTCAAGGTGGTAGAGGAAGCATGGGACAGCACACAAAGCGACCTGCCCCGTCTGCCGGGTCACAGCGGAGCCTTCCTCGAAACCATCACCCTGCCGGGGCCCACGGGCGAATCCAACCGGCTCAGCACCCTGCCGCGTCCGGCGCTGCTGTGCATGGGCCCGGGAAAAGACACCGCGGCAGAGCAAGCCCGCGCCGTCACGGCCCTTGGCGGCAATGCGGTCGCACTTTCGGGCAGCATCGATGCGACGGCGCTGACCAATGGCCCGGCCTATGGTGGTGTCCTATGGTGGGGCGACGAGGCTACCGCACGCAAACTGGAGCAAGCCCTGTCTGAACGCGACGGGCCGATCATCCCTTTGCTGCGCGGGCTGCCTGACACCGCCCGTGTCCGCGCAGAACGTCACGTCTGCGTCGACACCACCGCCTCCGGCGGGAACGCGCAGCTTCTGGGGGCTGCCGGCTGATCTGACCAAGGGCGGGCGTTCCGACGCCCGCCCTTGACCACGCCCGCGCAATGGCTAAGGGTCAGCCCATGTTCCCCATTCGCGATCACAACCCGTCCGGCCGCACGCCCTATGTCACCTACCTGCTGATGGCGGTGAATATTGGCGTTTTCCTCAGTTATGTCGGGCTGTTCAGCGACGACCGCGCGCTCAACATCTTCTTTTTCGACTGGGCGCTCATCCCCGGCCGCGTCACTACGGGGGACGGCTATACCGGCATCTTCACCTCAATGTTCCTGCACGGCGGATGGATGCATCTGGCCGGTAACATGCTGTTTCTCTACATTTTCGGTGACAACATAGAAGACGAGATGGGCCACGGCAGCTATTTGCTGTTCTACCTCGCCTGCGGCCTGCTGTCGGCACTGGCCCATGTAATCTCGGCCCCCTATTCGCCAGTTCCTACGGTTGGCGCCTCTGGGGCGATCGCAGGTGTGATGGGCGGCTACCTCTTGCTGTACCCCAAAGCCAAAGTCGACATCCTGATTATCTTTATTGTGTTCTTCCGTATCTTCCCGATCCCCGCATGGATCATGCTGGGCCTGTGGCTGGGAATGCAGTTTATCGGCGGCGTCGGGGCGGACCCCACTGTCGGCGGCGTGGCCTATTGGGCCCATGCTGGCGGGTTTATCGTGGGGATGGTTCTCACCATTCCGCTTTGGCTACGGTTGGGTGGGCCAAAGTTCTGGTCGACCACCGATGGGCACCCGCCGCATCCGCAAGCGACCTATCCCGCAAGTGCCAGCCGCATCCCAAAGGTAAGACGCAAATGACCGCCAGCACCCACACCGCGGCCTGTCACTGCGGCAGTGTCACCCTCACCGCCACCCTACCAGACGGGCTGGCCTCTGCCACGCGCTGCACCTGTTCCTTCTGCCGCCGCCGCGCGGCACCGGCCGTCACGGCAATCACCAGTGCGCTCAAGGTAACCAAAGGCGCAGAGCATCTGACGCTCTACACCTGGGGCTCCCATACGGCGAAGCATTATTTCTGTAAGATTTGCGGCATCTATATGTACCACCAGCGACGATCCGACCCGGCGCAATGCGGGGTCAATCTGGGGTGTATCGAAGGGGCCACGCCCTGGACGCAGGAACCGATCCCCTACAGCGACGGCATAAACCACCCGTCAGATAAATAGCCGACGGGTGCTTCCAAATGGTATAAATCCTCGCCGAAGGCATCCCGCCCCCGGCAACCGGATCAACCGCGTGCGATTTTCGCAAATCCGCTGAACAGCGCCTCATTCGCGCAGACGATTTCACCATCGTCCAGAATGTTGCCTTCAGGATTCAGTGGCTCGACCATGCCACCGGCTTCACGCACGATCAACAGGCCCGCTGCCACATCCCATTTGTTCAACCGGCGCTCCCAATAGCCATCGTAGCGACCGGCGGCCACATAGGCCAGATCCAGCGCGGCAGAGCCCCAACGGCGCACACCGGCGCAGACCGGCAGGATGCGGCCCAGATCACGCAAGGTATCTGGCAAATCTGCGCGACCGGCGAAAGGCAGTCCGGTGGCAAAAATCGATTCAATCATACGCGAACGGCCCGAGACGCGCAGACGTCCTTCGTTCATCCACGCACCGGCACCCTTTTCAGCAAAGAACATCTCGTCCTTGGCGGGGTCGAATACAACGCCAGCAACGATCTGGCCTTTATGCTCTAGCGCGATGGAGACCGCCCAATGCGGCAGCCCGTGCAAAAAGTTGGTGGTGCCGTCCAACGGGTCGACGATCCAGCGCCGTGTGGGGTCTTGCCCCTCTTCGCCGCCGCCTTCCTCGGCCAACCAGCCATAGGTCGGGCGCGCGCTCATCAGTTCGGCTTTCAGCGTCTGTTCGGCCTGAATATCAGCGCGGCTGACAAAGTCGCCGGCACCTTTCATGGACACCTGAAGGTTCTCGACCTCACGGAAATCCTTGACCAGTCCGCGCCCCGCACGGCGGGCCGCCTTGATCATGATGTTTAGATTTGCACTGCCAACCATATTTCCGTGTCCTTTGATGGATCAGGCCGTGCGTATAAGCCCCCATACGGCATTTGCCAAGGGGGCAGCATCATCTGACGCAACGTGGCGCGCACGGTTCCCTTGCCTGCCTTCGATTAACATATAACGTCCCAGAAACATTGCTAAGGAGGAAAGCAAAATGTCCGACCAGATGAAACGAATTGTGCTTGCATCGCGCCCTGACGGGGCCCCGACGGCCGATAACTTCCGCCTCGAAGAGGGCCCTGTGCCCACGCCTGCCGACGGCGAAGTGCTTGTCCGCATCAAATACATGTCGCTTGACCCCTACATGCGCGGCCGCATGGATGACGCGAAATCCTATGCTGCACCGGTGCCGGTCGGCGGCACAATGGAGGGCGGTTCGGTCGGAGAGGTCATCGCCTCTAACAGCCCCGATTTCAAACCGGGCGACCATGCGTTCGGTATGCTGGGCTGGGCCACGCACGGCGTACTGCCCGCCAACCAGCTGCGCAAAGTCGATCCTGATCAGGTGTCGATCACCACGTCGCTTGGCGTTTTGGGCATGCCCGGATTTACCGGATGGCAAGGTTTGATGGAATATGGTCGCCCAAAGGAGGGTGAAACACTTGTCGTCGCCGCTGCAACCGGCCCCGTCGGGTCTATGGTTGGCCAGATCGCCAAGTCGCACGGGCTGCGCGTTGTGGGCATCGCGGGCGGCGCGGACAAATGCGCCATGGCCAAAGACCACTTCGGTTTTGATGAATGCATTGACCACCGCGCCTATGATGACGCGAAATCGCTGCGCGCCGCGCTTAAAGACGCCTGCCCCAAAGGCATCGACATCTACTTTGAAAACGTCGGCGGCAAAGTGCTCGAGGCCGTTATCCCGATGATGAACCCGCACGGGCGTATCCCGATCTGCGGCATGATCGCATGGTATAACGCCGGTGGGTTGGGCGCGAATGCTGCCGAAGAGTCGCTGACCGCGCCGAAACTGTGGCGCACGATCCTCGTGAACTTCCTCAGCGTGAATGGCTTCATCATTTCAAACCACTGGAACAACTTCCCCAATTTCCTCAAGGAAGTAGCCCCCAAAGTGGCAGATGGCTCCATCGCGGTGAAAGAGGACATCACCGAGGGCCTCGAAAACGCGCCACAAGCCTTCATGGACCTGTTGACCGGCGGCAACCAAGGCAAGGCCATCGTTAAGGTCGGCTAATACCACATAGGCGGGGGCGCACGCGCCCCTGCCCCATACCCACCCGAGCGAACAGCCCCCCGCACCCCTTGAAAAAAACGGCGTCACGTGTCATATATTTTACGACACATGACGAAAAGGAGTGCAGCCATGGGTGCGACGGCCTTTCAATCCGACAAAAGTGCAATTCCCTTGATCGACGTGGATGCAGATGGTGCCCTGCGCGCGTTTCACCTGCTGGGCGGGCGCAAGGTGATCAACCAGACGGTGCGCAACTCGCTTGAGGCGCATGATGTGATTGTCAAAGGCATCTCGTCCAAGGCGCTACTGCATCTGGTCGATACCGTGTCGGTGCTGTCCTCGGGCGACGCGCTGAACAAAGCGATCGGGATGAGCCTGCGCACCCTGCAACGCAAGAAGGCCGACAAGGGCAAGGATCGTCTGTCCATCGAGCAAAGCAGCCGTGCGTGGCGCTTTGCCGAGCTACTAGCGCAGGCGACCGATGTTCTAGGCGATCAAGAGGCCGCCGAGGCGTGGATGCTGGCCCCTGCCATCAGCTTGGACAACCGCCGTCCGATTGACCTGCTGTCATCGGCCGCGGGGGCCGAAGCCGTCGAAAACGCCCTCACCCGGATGGAGTACGGGGTCTACGCTTGACGCCTTTGCCGCCGCCCCTCGGGTCAGGCGCACTGCGTTTTTGGCGGCTGGATCAACGGCAGCATGCACCCACCTGGCATAGCGGCGAAGGCGCGTACCGTGTGGGCGGGCGCTGGAACAGCCGCGGCGTGCGGGCCGTCTATACCGCACTAGACCCTGCCACCGCGATCCTTGAAGTTGCTGTGCACAAGGGGTTCAAGGCGCTGGACACCGCGCATCATGTGCTGACATCCGGCCGTGTGATCGACCCGACCGCGGTTCATGTAGTGCAAAGCACGGATGTCCCGAACCCCAACTGGCTGGTGCCAGGCGCACATGGCGCAGGGCAGAAAAGCTTTGGCGATGCGCTGCTGCGCGATCATCTGTTCGTGCTGATCCCGTCCACCGTTTCGCGCCACAGCTGGAACCTGATCTTTGACGCGCATAAGGCCGCAGCGCAGTATGACGATGTGATGCAGGAAGACTTCGCGCTCGACCCGCGGCTGCACCTCTGACGGCGCAGCCGTGTGATGTCAGGCCCGTTGCAGCTTTCGCGCCTCTTCGCCTGCCAGACCAAGCAGCTTGGACATGAACGGCTTGTCCAGATCATCCTCGCGCACGGCAGCATACAGCCTGCGGGTGATGCCGTGTTCGGTCAGCGGACGCGTGACGTAATCATTGCTGTATTTCACTTCGCGCACGACCCAATCGGGCAGCACCGACACGCCTCTATTTGATGCCACAAGCAGCAGGATCACCGCCGTCAGTTCTACCTGCCGGATCGCCAGCGGTTCGACCTTGGCGGGGATCAGCAACTGGCTGAACACATCAAGACGTGTGCGTTCCACCGGATAGGTGATGAGCGTCTCGCCCCGAAAATCCGCCGCCTCGACAAAGGGTTTCTTTGCCAACGGGTGCGTGCTCGCGGCGACGAACACGGCCTTATAGTCAAACAGCTCAACAAACTTCACGCCCGGCAGATTTTCGGGATCGGAGGACACCACCAGATCCACCTCTTCGCGCAGCAAGGCAGGCAAAGCGTCAAAGGCCAGACCGGGGCGGATATCGACATCCACATCGGGCCAGCTTTTGCGGAATTGTTCGAGCACAGGGAATAGCCATTCGAAACAGGCGTGACATTCAATGGCGATATGCATCCGGCCTGTGCTGCCCGCCCGCAACCCCATGAATTCCGCCTGTGCGGCTTCTAGCTGCGGCAAGACCTGCTGCGCCAACTTGAGCAACCGCAACCCCGCAGGCGACAGCTTTAGCGGTTTGGAACGGCGCACGAAAAGTTCAACGCCAGCCTGATCTTCCAAGCCCTTTACCTGATGCGACAAGGCTGATTGGGTGATGTTCATTGTCTCTGCTGCGCGGGCCAGCCCGCCGGCCTCGTGAATCGCCTGAATGGTGCGCAGGTGACGGAACTCAATATGCATATGAGGCGTTCCTCATGTTGAAGATGAAAGTTATGAGTTTGTTTCACAACCACATCTGTGCGACAAGAGTTGAAAGCTAAAAACAGGATCGTAAAAATGACCAGCCCCGCCGTTTCATTCGAAGTCTTCCCGCCCAAGTCCGTGGACGCGTCGTTCCGTCTTTGGGATACGGCGCAGGCCTTGGCACCGCTGGCCCCGCGTTTCTTTTCCGTCACCTACGGTGCGGGCGGATCTACCCGTGACCTGACCCATGATTCGGCCCATGTTTTGCGCCGCACGTCCGGGCTGCCCGTCGCCGCCCACCTGACGTGCGTGGGTGCCAGCAAGGCCGAGACGCTGGAAGTCGCCAATAGTTTTGCCGAGATCGGCGTGACCGATATTGTCGCCCTGCGCGGTGATCCCGAAAACGGTGCCGCGACCTTTACCCCCCACGCCGACGGCTTTGCAGATAGTGTCGAGCTGATCGAGGCGCTTGCCAATACCGGCAAGTTCACCCTGCGCGTCGGTGCCTACCCCGAACCGCACCCCGAATCCCCGGATCAGGCGCAAAACGTCGAATGGCTAAAGCGCAAGTTCGACGCGGGCGCGGACGAGGCGATCACTCAGTTCTTTTTCGAGACCGAAACATTCCTGCGGTTCCGCGATGCCTGCGCGGCAGCAGGCATCACCAAACCGATCACGCCGGGCATCATGCCTGTGACCAACTGGAAATCGGCACGCAACTTTGCCACCCGTTGCGGGGCAAGCGTGCCCGTCGCACTGGACGAAGCCTATGCCGCTGCGATCCGGGATGACCGTCATGACCTGCTGTCCACCGCGCTTTGCACCGAAATGTGCAGTGAACTGGTGTCGGAAGGCGTCGAGAACCTGCACTTCTACACGCTCAACCGGCCGGAACTGACCCGCGCCGTGTGTCGCGCCCTTGGCGTGACGGCGCAAACATCGCTGTCCGACGTGGCGTAAGACCACCTCACAACTTGCCCTTGGGTCAAGAACAACGGCACTCTTCTCCGGCACGCAACTGCCGGAGATTTTTTTATGCCACGCCTTGCCGAAACACCCCAAGATTTACTGAGCCAGTCCGAAGCGCTTGCGCTTAGCGGGCTGGAGTTCATGCAGAAAATTCTGGACGGTACCAACCCCGGCCCGCCCATCGGTGCGACTATGGGCTATATGCTGCACGACATTTCGGACGGGCGCGCGGTGTTTCGCGGCACGCCCGAGTTCAACGTGACCAACCCCATGGGGACAGTGCACGGCGGCTGGTACGGTACCTTGCTTGATTCCGCGATGGCCTGCGCTGTGATGACAAAAGTCCCGCGCGGGTCGGTTTATACGACGCTGGAATACAAGATTAACATTCTGCGTTCGATCCCCTTGGGCATGCAGGTTGATTGCATCGGGACGACGGATCACGTCGGCCGCTCTACCGGTGTGGCGCATGGGGAAATTCGCGGGGTCGAGGATGGCAAGCTTTACGCAACCGGTTCGACCACCTGCATCGTGATGAAGATCGCCACCTAAGACGAAGGCATCGGGGCGTCTGGCCCGCCCCGATGCAACCAAGCTTATTCTGCTGCGATTGCGCTGTCGTTCAGCAAGGTCCACACTTTATGCGGCGTGAACGGCATATCGGCCTGACGCACGCCACGGTCCCACAACGCATCTTGTACCGCGTTCGACACGGCCGCCAACGCGCCGACGGTTCCCGCCTCGCCGCAGCCCTTCATCCCCATCAGGTTTGCCGTCGACGGCACGGGTTCAGAGTTGAAGGACACAAACGGCACATCCGCCGCGCGAGGGATCGCATAATCCATAAAAGAGGCTGTCAGCAGCTGGCCGTCTTCATCATAGACGACATGTTCCTGAATGGCTTGGCCAATGCCCTGCGCCACACCGCCATGGACCTGACCTTCAGCCAGCATCGGGTTGATCAAATTGCCGAAATCATCGACGACGGTATAGCGTTCGACGGTCACAACCCCTGTTTCGGGGTCAATCACCACCTCGGATACATGCGCCCCGTTGGGATAGCTACGCCCCGGCAGGGTCGCGCGTTCGTGATGCATCAACAGATCGTCGCGGCCCTTCTGGCGGGCCATCTCGGCGACCTCCAGCATGGTGGGCGTCATGTTCGACCCGTCTGCGCGAAAGCGTTCATCGTCAAAGCTGATCTGCGCCGCGGGCACACCCATTTCCTCGGACAGGAAGGCGGTAAAAGCATCGGTCATCTTGGCCACTGTGGCCAGCGTCGCCGTGCTTTGCGTGGTGACAGACCGCGAGCCGCCAGTGCCGCCGCCCTGTTTGATCAGATCGCTATCGCCCTGAATGACGTGGATCAGCTCTGCCGGAATGCCCGTCTGGTCCGACAGGAATTGCGCATAGACGGTTTCATGCCCCTGCCCGTTAGACTGGGTGCCGACATAGATAAACACGGTGCCATCGGCATTAAACTCGACCTTGGCCCCCTCTGCCGGATCGCCAAGGATGCTTTCGATATAATAGCACAGCCCCTGCCCGCGCAGCAGCCCCTTGGCTGCGTCCGCCGCCTTACGCGCGGCAAAACCGTCGTGATCCGCCTCGACCGCAACACGGGTCAGCAGACGGTTGAATTCACCCACGTCGTAAAGCTCGCCCGTGGCCGAGGTATAGGGAAACTGTTCGGGTTTGATAAAGTTGATCCGCCGCAGCTCCCACGGGTCGACACCCAATTCGCGCGCCGCACGGTCCATCAACCGCTCCAGCACATAAATCGCTTCGGGCCGGCCAGCACCGCGATAGGCGTCGGTCTGGACAGTGTTGGTGTAATATCCTTCGACCTGGAGCCACGTGGTCTGCACGTCATAGACGCCCATCAAAACCTTGCTGAACAGCAGCGCCTGAATGGGCTGGCCGAACTGGCTGTTATAGGCACCGAGGTTACATTTGGTGCTGACGCGGTACGCGGTGATCTTGTTGTTTTCGTCAAAGGCAAATTCCGCCAGTGACGTCAGATCGCGCCCGCCATTGTCGCTGAGCATGGCTTCGGTCCGGTCGGACATCCAGCGCACCGGACGCCCCAGGGCCCGCGCCGCCTGCGCAACCGAGAAGTATTCGGGATAAGCCGCGGCCTTCATGCCGAAACCACCGCCCGTATCGGGGTTGGTCACTTGCACATGATCGTCATCCAGCCCGAACACGCGCTTGAGGTTGCCCTTATGCACCCAAACGCCCTGCCCGTTGTTGGAAACATGCACCTTGCCGTCGGTCCATTCAGCATAACAGCCGCGCGGCTCCATCGCGTTGACGATGATACGGTTATCTCCGACGTTCAGGCTGACCGTTTTTGCCGCCGCGTCGAATGCCTTTTGCGTGGCCTCTTCATCCCCCATACCCCAGTCGAATGCCATATTGTCCGGCGCTTCGGCGTGCAGCGGCTCGCCGCCACGATCCAGCGTCATATGGGTGGGCAGATCGTCCACGTCGAACATGATCAGCTCTGCCGCGTCACGCGCCTGGTTCATCGTCTCGGCGATCACCACCGCAACAGGTTCCCCAACGAAACGCACACGGTCCTTGGCAAGCATGGGGCGCAACGGCTTGGCCCCTTGGCTGCCATTGCGGTTCTGCAACACCGTCGCGGCCATAGAGATATCCATGCCGGCAGCTTCCAGATCCTTGATTGTCAGGACAGCGTGGACGCCGTCTGCCTCAGCCGCATCAGAGACATCGAGCGTCGTGATCACCCCATGCGCGACAGGAGACCGGAAGAAATAGGCATGCAGCGCGTCGGCAGGCGCGATGTCATCCACATAGCGCCCCTCGCCGGTCAGAAACCGCACATCCTCAACCCGTTTGACCGGTTGGCTTTTCCCGAACTTTTCCATCTGGCGGCATCCTTTGATCATCTTCGTGGCTTTGCGCCCGACCTTAAGCGCGAAACCGGCGATGTCCATACGATGCGCGGCGAAAGCTGGCACCGCGACGCCAAGTTTTCAACGCCCCAGCCTTCCCCTTTACGCCCCGCTCGGCTAGATCATCCCAAAGCTTAAAGCGCTACGCTAAAAGAAGGACGCTGATCATGGCCCTCGACAAGAATTTTGACGCCGCCCAGGCCGAAGCCCGCCTCTATGCCGCATGGGAAGACGCCGGTGCCTTCAAGGCCGGTGCCAATGCCTCGCGCAAGGAAACCTTCTCGGTCATGATCCCGCCGCCCAACGTGACAGGGTCGCTGCACATGGGCCACGCGTTCAACAATACGTTGCAGGACATTCTGGTGCGCTGGCACCGCATGCGCGGGTTCGACACGCTGTGGCAGCCCGGTCAGGACCACGCGGGTATTGCGACCCAGATGGTGGTGGAACGCGAGCTTGCCAAAGACGGCAAGCGCCGGACCGATTTCACCCGCGAAGAATTCACCGCCAAAGTCTGGGAGCAAAAGCAAAAGTCCGGGGGCACGATCATCGGCCAGCTTAAACGTCTTGGCACCTCGCTTGATTGGTCGCGCAACGCGTTCACTATGTCTGGTGCCCCCGGTGCCCCTGCGGGCGAAGAAGGTAATTTCCACGATGCCGTGATCAAAGTGTTCGTGGATATGTACAACAAGGGCCTGATCTATCGCGGCAAACGTCTGGTTAACTGGGACCCGCATTTTGAGACCGCGATTTCTGACCTCGAGGTCGAATCCACCGAAGTCGACGGTCACATGTGGCACTTCAAATACCCGTTGGCAGATGGCGCGACCTACACCTATGTCGAAAAAGACGAAGACGGTAATGTCACCCTGACCGAAGAGCGCGACTATATCTCGATCGCGACAACCCGCCCCGAAACCATGCTGGGCGATGGCGCGGTCGCGGTGCACACATCCGACGAACGCTATGCCCCCATCGTCGGCAAACTCTGCGAAATCCCCGTCGGCCCCAAGGCACAGCGCCGCCGCATCCCGATCATCACCGACGAATATCCCGACAAGAACTTTGGCTCTGGCGCGGTCAAGATCACCGGCGCGCATGACTTCAACGACTACGGCGTCGCGAAACGCAACAACATCCCGCTGTACGCGCTGATGGACACCCGCGGTGCCATGCGCGCCGATGGTCTGCCCTATGACGAAGCCGCCGCCCGCGCACAGGCCATCGCCGAAGGCCGCGAAGACGCCCCTACGGACGCGACAGAGATAAACCTCGTGCCCGAAGAATACCGCGGCCTCGACCGGTTCGAGGCGCGCACAAAGGTCATCGCCGACATCACCGCCGAAGGCTTGGCCGTCATGGTGCCACCGACCGATCCGCGCTTGGGCAAGCCCGTCAAAGCCCCCCTCGCCCCCGAAGAAGGCGGCGAAGAACGCAACGAGGCGCTGGTCGCGCTGGTCGAGCCCAAAAAGATCATGCAGCCGTTTGGTGACCGGTCGAAAGTAGTGATCGAACCCATGCTGACCGACCAGTGGTTCGTTGAAACCTCGAAAATCGTACAGCCCGCCATCGACGCCGTGCGCAACGGCGAAGTGCAGATCCTGCCCGAGCAAGACAAAAAAGTGTATTTCCATTGGCTTGAGAACATCGAACCCTGGTGCATCTCGCGTCAGCTGTGGTGGGGGCACCAGATTCCGGTTTGGTTCGACGACGAGGGCAAGGAATACTGCGCCGCGACCGAAGCCGAAGCGCAAGCAATGGCACCTGGTAAAACCCTGACCCGCGACCCCGATGTGCTCGACACGTGGTTCTCTTCCGGTCTTTGGCCGATCGGCACGCTTGGCTGGCCCGAGCAAACGGACGAGCTGGCGAAATACTTCCCCACCTCGGTGCTGATCACCGGTTTCGACATTATCTTTTTCTGGGTCGCCCGAATGATGATGATGCAGTACGCCGTGGTCGATCAAAAGCCGTTCGACACCGTCTATGTCCATGCACTGGTGCGCGACGAGAAGGGCAAGAAGATGTCCAAATCGCTCGGCAACGTGCTGGACCCGCTGGACCTGATTGACGAATACGGCGCGGATGCGGTCCGCTTCACTCTGACGGCGATGGCCGCCATGGGGCGCGATCTAAAACTGTCGACCGCACGCATTGCCGGCTACCGCAACTTTGGCACCAAACTGTGGAACGCCCACCGTTTCGCCGAGATGAACGGCGTGTTTGAAGATAACGTCGAGACGGTGAACTACACCAGCCACACCCAAGTCGACCACACGCTGAACAAATGGATCATCGGCGAAACCGCCCGCGTCCGCGAAGAGGTCGACGCCGCACTGGATAACTATCGCTTCAATGACGCGGCCAATGCGCTTTATGCCTTTGTCTGGGGCAAGGTTTGCGACTGGTATGTAGAGCTGTCCAAACCCCTGCTGCAAGACGACGCGCCAGAAGCCGCCGAGACACGCCAGACGTTGAAATGGGTGCTGGATCAGTGCCTTGTTCTGCTGCACCCGATCATGCCCTACATCACTGAAGAGCTGTGGCAGACCACCGCAACCCGTTCCAAAATGTTGGTGCATGGCGACTGGCCGACCTACAGCACGGTCGACATGCTGGACGCCGATGCCGACCGCGAGCTGAACTGGGTGATCGGCCTGATCGAATCCATTCGTTCAGCGCGTGCGCAGATGCACGTGCCTGCCGGACTAAAAGTGCCTATGCTTTATACCGACATGGACGCCGCTGGCCAAACCGCATGGGACGGCAACGAGGCGATGATCAAACGTCTGGCACGGGTCGAAACCTTGGATAAGGCAGAGACTTTCCCCAAAGGCACCGTCTCTATCGCGGCACCAGGGGCCAGCTTTGGCTTGCCGCTGGCCGGCTTGATCGACATCGACGCTGAAAAAGCACGTCTGCAAAAGTCGCTCGACAAGCTAGGCAAGGAAATCGGCGGGCTGAAAGGACGTTTGAACAACCCAAAATTCGCGGCCTCCGCCCCTGCCGAAGTTGTCGCCGAAGCCCAAGGCAATCTGGATGCACGGCAAGAAGAAGCAGACCAGCTTCAGGCCGCGCTGAACCGCTTGGCGGAACTGGGATAATCCGGGCTGCTTCCAAATGGCCTCAAATCCTCGCCGAAGGCATGAAACTCTTTTGATGCACCAAAAGAGGCCTTCGGCGAGGATTTTTTACCATTTGGAAACGGATGTCTGCACAAGATGATCTGCGGTCCTCGCTGGGAAGCAACGATCGTCCATTTGGAAGGCCCCGTCTGAGCAATCAGGCGGGGCTGACTTTTTCGCGGCGTTAGTCTTTGAAAACCGCGGGACGTTTGCCGAACTCTGCGGCGATAACCTCCATCTGGTGCGGGCGTCCTAGCAGCGCGGCCTGTTCGCGGGATTCCGCCAGCAATACGGCATCCGCATCGCCTACCTCGGCAAAGGCGGTGAGACGTTTAGCGGCTTTTATCGCGCTCGGGCTTTTGCCGGCGATTGTGGTGGCGAGCGCCATCGCGGCGGCCAGCGGATCTTCGGTGATTTGGGTGATCAGCCCCCAGCGTTCGGCCTGTTCTGCCCCGATGGGTTGTGCGGTATAGGTCAACAGCCGCAACACATCGCCACGCACCAGTTTGGGCAGCAACACCATGCCGCCCATATCCGGCACGATGCCCCATTTCATTTCCATCACGGCCATTTCGGTATCGGGGGCAGCGATGCGGATATCGGCCCCAAGGGCCAGCTGCAGGCCCGCGCCATAGGTCTTGCCGTGCAGTGCCGCGATCACGGGCACGCCGACGCGGGTCCAGACCATTGCCACCTCTTGCCACTGGTTCGTGGTCCCGTCGCCGTGGGTACGCGTCATCATCCGTTCGGTCGGGTCACCGTCGGCGAGCGCGCCCATGCCACCGATGTCGATGCCTGCGCAGAACGCCTTGCCCTCGCCCGAAATGACCACCGCCCGCGCATTTGACGCAGCCACCTCGTTTCCGGCAGCGATCACAGCGTCAATCATGTCTTGGTCAACGGCATTCATTTTGTCGGCGCGGGTCAGGCGCACATGGGCGATGTGGTTGTCATAGGTGACGGAAACGCGGCTCATAGGATCCTCCTTGAATTTTGGCTAGTTTGGCCACGAAGTCTGCGTGTTGCAAAGCGAAACGCTACGGCACCCAACACCGCGCGCGCTGGTGCGGATGTGGCTTGCCCGAAGGAGGTCAGATGCAGTAACTGGAACGCATGACACAGTATCGCCTCACCCCGCTTGCCGACGCCCTGCCCTCTACCGTGCCGTTTGTCGGTCCTGAAACACAGGAACGCGCCATGGGCCGCGCCTTTGACGCGCGGCTGGGGGCGAACGAGAACGTCTTTGGCCCGTCCCCCCGCGCGATTGATGCGATGGCTAAAACCGAACAGTGGATGTATGGCGATCCCGAAAGCCATGATCTACGCGCGGCCCTTGCAGCGCATCATGGCATCACGCCCGAGAACATCATCGTTGGCGAAGGCATCGACGGGTTGCTGAGCTATCTTGTACGCCTCATGGTGGCAGACGGCGACGCGGTCGTGACGTCTGACGGGGCCTATCCGACATTTAACTATCACGTGGCGGGCTTTGGTGGGGTGCTTCACAAAGTGCCCTATGCAGACGATCACGAGGATCCGGCGGCGCTGTTTGCCAAGGCCGCCGAGGTAGACGCCAAGCTGGTCTATCTGGCCAATCCAGACAACCCCATGGGCAGCTGGCACGACGGACACGTCATCACCCGCGCGCTAGAGGCTTTGCCGCAAGGATGTCTGCTGGTGCTCGACGAGGCCTATGTCGATTGCGCCCCCGATGGGACCGCCCCCGACCTGTCTGCCGATGATCCGCGCCTGATCCGCATGCGCACCTTTTCCAAGGCGCATGGATTGGCAGGGGCGCGGGTCGGCTATGCCATCGCTGCGCCGGATCTGATTACGGCCTTTGGCAAGGTGCGAAACCACTTTGGGATGAACCGTGCTGCCCAAGCAGGCGCCCTCGCTGCGCTGCAAGACAGCAACTGGCTGGCGCATATTCAAGCCCAGATTGCCAGCGCACGCGACCGGATCTCGCAGATCGCATCTGACAACGGGCTGACGTCCCTGCCCTCTGCCGCGAATTTCGTCGCAATCGACTGCGGTGCTGACGGCAGCTTTGCCAAGGCGGTGCTGGACGGGCTGGTGGCGCGCGGTGTCTTTGTGCGCATGCCGTTTGCCGCGCCGCAAAACCGCTGCATCCGCGTCAGCTGTGGCACGCCGGAAAACCTTGATGCTTTTGCCGCGGCCTTGTCCGCGGCACTTGCGGATGCGCGAAAAACCTGATGCGGCGAGGGCGGGGTTAGGCCCCGCCGATCACTTTCGCTGCGGCCTCTAGGGCACCCGTGCCGCGTTTGATATCAAGCGCGGACATGCCGGCCTCTATCCCGCCAAGCATCCCCATGACCATTTGCCCGTTCACATGCCCCATGTGACCCAAGCGGAAGAACCCGTGGCTTTCGGGGCTGTCTTTGGGGGCCATGCCCAGACCGATGCCCAACGTAAGACCGATGTTCCCCTCGACCCAGTCGCGCAACTCTGTGGCCTGTGGTGCCTTTAGCCGCAGCGCCGTGACAGCGTGGCTGCGCAGGGCGGGATCGGCGATGTTTAGCGCCAGATCACCCGCCCGCCCCCAGGCATCGCAGGCGGCCCATACCGCCCGCGCCAGCGTTTCGTGCCGGCCCCAGACGGCCTCGATGCCCTCGTCGTGGATCATATCCAGCGCGGCCCGCAGTCCATAGATGTGATGCGTAGGGGCCGTGCCACAGTGGTACTGGAAGAACTCTTGCGGGTTGGCGCGCGGGGTCCAGTCCCAGAACCGGCTGACCCGTGGCAGTGCCTCGCGCACGGCGGCGGCGCGGTCGTTAAAGAATACAAAGCTGACACCGGGCGGGACCATCAGCCCCTTTTGACAGGCGGTGACCATGACATCGACGCCCCAGTTATCCATCTCGAACCGGTCGCACGCGAAGGAGGCGATGCAATCCACCATTAGCAACGCGGGGTGATCTGCAGCATCCAGCGCAGCGCGCAGTCCGGCGATATCATTGACCACCGAGGTCGAGGTATCCACATGCACCGCGAGCACGACCTTGATCTCGTGGGCTGTGTCCGCCTCTAGCCGCTCTGCGATCTGATCGATATCCATGGCGGATTGCAGGCCGAAATCCATGACCTCCACTTCTGCGCCAAGCCCTGTGGCGGCATCGCCCCAACCGATTCCAAATCGCCCGGTTGCCGGCACCAGCACCTTGTCGCCGGGGGCCACGACATTGCTCAGCGAGGCCTCCCAAGCGGCGTGGCCGTTGCCAATATACATCGCTACGTGATGCTGCGTGCCCGCGATACGCCGCAGATCTTCCATCAGGGGTGGCATCATATCAACCAACTCTCCGGCATAGATATTGGGGGCCGGACGGTGCATCGCGTTCAACACAGCCTCGGGCATCACCGACGGACCGGGGATCGCGAGATAACCGCGCCCTTGCGACAGATTGCGGAATTTGGTCATGGCACCAGCCCTCATATGCAGGAAGAATTTCATGCAACTTATCCGCAAGCAGCGCGGCGTCAATCACACAAACCACGCGGCGCTGCTTGCCCTGCCCCTTAGGGCTGCGTAAACTCGTAGGCATATATGCCCAAAGGAACCCGGCCTTTATATGAGTGATGTGACCTATTCCTCGCGCGAGCTGCTGACTTGGCTCTGGCGCGACTACCTCAAGAAACACATGTGGGTATTGATCGTGGCGATCATCTTCATGTCGATCGAGGCCTCGACCATGGGCGGGCTCGCCAAGCTGATGCAGCCGATGTTCGACCAGGTATTTGTCGCCGGCGACAGCGGCGCATTGCTATGGGTCGGTCTGGTGCTGGTGGGCATCTTTGTGCTGCGGGCTGTGTCCGGGGTGGTGCAAAAGGTGCTGCTGACACGCATAAAACAAAAGTCCGCCGCTGATATGCGGATTGATCTGCTGGACCGGATGATGGTGCAGGACGGCGCGTTTCACCAAGAGCATCCACCGGGGTTTCTGATCCAGCGGGTGCAATCGGATGTGAATGCCATCGGGTCGGTCTGGCAGGCCGTGATCACCGGTGCGGGGCGCGACCTGATCGGGTTGATCGTTCTGCTTGGTGTTGCGATCTCTATTGATCCGGTCTGGGCGCTGCTCGCCTGTATCGGTCTGCCACTGATGGTCATGCCCGCCGCATTGGCGCAACGCTTTGTGCGGGCGCGGTCGCGCGAGGCACGCGATCTTGGCGCAACCCTGTCGACCCGTTTGGACGAAGTGTTCCACGGTATCGTGCAGATCAAGCTTAACGCGCTAGAGAAGTATCAGGCCAAGCAATACCGCGACCTGACTAGGACCTATATCCGCACCGAGGTGCGCGCCTCTTTCGGGAACTCGGCCATTCCGGGGATGATCGACATTATTTCGGGCATCGGGTTCATGGCCGTGATCCTGTATGGCGGCAACGAAATCATCGAAGGCGACAAGACCATCGGTCAATTCATGACCTTTTTCACTGCCATGGGCTTTACCTTTAACCCGCTGCGCCGTCTGGGCGCGATCAGCGGGCTGTGGCAGACCGCTGCCGCAGCGCTTGAACGGCTCAAAGAGCTGATGGACGAGCCGGTGCATCTCAAGTCGCCAGCCAATCCGGTGCCTGTGCCCACAACGCCCCCCCATATCGCGCTGGAAGGCGTGAGCCTGTCTTACGGCGAAGCCAAGGTTCTGGACGATCTGACATTGCATGCTGCTGCAGGCGAGACGACGGCGCTTGTCGGGGCATCGGGGGCGGGCAAGTCGACCATCTTTAACCTGTTGACCCGCTTGATCGACCCGCAAGAGGGGAGCGTGACAATCGCAGGCGTGCCTCTGGCTGACATGGACATTCCCGACCTGCGCGGCTTGTTCTCTGTCGTGACGCAAGAGGCACTGTTGTTTGATGAAACCCTGCGCGAAAACATCGTTTTGGGCCGCGAGAACGTCACCGAGAAAGAGCTGCAACAGGCGCTGGACGCCGCCCATGTCTCTGACTTCCTGCCCAAGCTGGAGCACGGTCTGGAAACCCGCGTCGGGCCGCGCGGCTCTGCGCTGTCGGGCGGGCAACGTCAGCGCGTCGTGATCGCGCGAGCACTGCTGCGCAACACGCCGATCTTGCTGCTGGACGAAGCGACCAGCGCGCTGGACGCGCAGTCTGAAAAGGTTGTGCAGCAAGCGCTGGACCGGCTGTCACAAGGGCGGACAACCTTGGTCATTGCGCACCGTTTGTCCACCATCCGCGGCGCGGACAAGATCGTAGTCATGGATCGTGGTCGGGTGATGGACGAGGGCAAACACGAAGACCTGCTGGCGCGTGGCGGCATCTATGCCGATCTCTACCGGTTGCAATTCGAGGACGGCAAAACCGTCACCGACGGGCGCAACCTGGCAGCGATGCGGCGTATGGAGCGCGGCCTAAAACCCATTGAACCGAACCTGCTGCAACGCATCGGGCTTCGGCTGTTCGGCACCTAGCCTAGGCGGCGACGCTGACTACTTAGCATATCCCTCGGCCAGTCTGGCCGGGGCGACCCCTGCGAAATAACGGATCAACGTCCAAAGGTTCCGCGACCCGCGCCGTAGCCAACCTTGGCGCATATATTTATCCGCCGACGTCACCGCTGTGACCTCTAGCCCCACCAGCTGCCCGCGCAAGGCGCGCACAAGGGCCACATCCTCCATCAGCGGCTGATCGGGATAGCCCCCCACGGACTGGTACAAACGTCGCGGCAGCAACAGCCCCTGATCTCCGTAGGGCAGCCCCAGACGGCTGCGCAGGTTGGCCCAAGCCGCCACCGCCTTGCCCGCAAGCCCGCCCTGATCGAACTGAAGCTGGAACCAGCCTGCCTTTTCACCACGCAGATGTGCAATGACTGGCCCCGTCCACCCCGGTGCAAGCCGGGTATCAGCGTGGAGCACCAACAACCATTCCGCTTTCGCCTTGGCACAGCCGCGCTGCAATTGCCCGCCGCGCGACGGCGTACCAGCCACGATCTCTGCGCCCCAAGCTTCCGCCAATGTCAGGGTCATGTCATCCGAGCCCCCGTCGCTGATGATCAGCTCGCGGATAAGACCCGCGTCCAACCCCTCCATCAGGGCGGTGAGGCAATCGGTCAGGGGCGCTTCGGCATTCAAGGTGGGAATGACAACAGATATAGGCGCGCGCATGGTTGCCCCTTTCAGCTTCGAATTGCGCTGTTATATGTCATGTTAATCATTGAAAGGACAAGCGATATGACCAGCCGCCGCATCCTGAGACTATCAGGCCCCGACACCCGCGACTTTCTGCAAGGCCTCGTTACCAACGATATCCGCAAGCTGGATCAGGGCCCGATCTACGCCGCGATCCTGACGCCACAGGGCAAATTCGTCACCGATTTCTTTCTTTCGGCGGACGGCGATGCCGTGCTGTTGGACGTTGCCGAGGCCGATGCCGACGCGCTGGTGCAGCGTCTGACGCTGTACAAGCTGCGCGCCGACGTCACCATCGACGCGACCGGCCTGTATCTGCACCGTGGCCGAGAAGACGCGCCCGAGGGGTCCTATACCGACCCCCGCGACGCCCGCATGGGCTGGCGCGCCTACCGCGACATGCCGCAAGAGGATGATACGACCGACTGGGATGCCCTGCGCGTCACCTATATGATCCCCGAGTGCGGCGCAGAGCTGACCCCGGACAGCTTTATCCTCGAGATGGGGTTCGAGCGACTGAATGGCGTCGATTTCCGCAAGGGCTGCTATGTCGGGCAAGAGGTCACCGCCCGCATGAAGCACAAAACCGAATTGCGCAAAGGGCTGGCCCAAGTCGAGATTAGCGCCCCCGTTGAAAAAGGCACCGCCATCACTGCGGACGGCAAGCCCGCCGGGACGATCTTTACCCGCACCGGCACGCACGCACTGGCGTACCTACGCTATGACCGTGCCACAGCCGCGATGCAGGCCGGCGACGCCACCGTGACGATGGTGACCGACGGCTAGGGCGGCGGATGCCACACCGGCCGACCGCTTTGCGCAAATTTCAGGCAGTCTAAAGCAAGGGCGTAGGCACACCGTCTATTTAGTTGCAAATTAGCAACAAACACCCGTTTCGCAAACGTTTCACCCCATGTCGGTCGGCATTCACGCCGCTTGCACAACGCAAAAGAGCCCCGGCATCACCGGGGCTCTGCAGTGCAGCGAAGCTATGACGTAGCGTCACATCAAAGCTTAGGCGCGTTCGGAATATTCCATCGTTTCGGTGTTCACGATGATATCTTCGTCCTGACCGACGAAGGGCGGGACCATCACTTTGACGCCGTTATCCAGGATCGCTGGCTTGAAAGAATTCGCCGCAGTCTGGCCTTTGACGACCGGCTCTGTCTCGACAATTTTGCAGGTCACTTTCTGGGGCAAGGAAGCGTTAAGCGCTTCTTCCTCGTGATACTCCACGACAACCATCATACCGTCTTGAAGGAAGGGACGGCGTTCGCCCAAAAGCTCTGCAGAAAGCTGCACTTGCTCGTATGTTTCGGTGTCCATCAGAACCAGCATACCTGCGTCTTCATACAGGAATTGTTGGTCTTTTTGCTCTAGGCGGACCTTTTCAACCTTATCAGCGCTGCGGAAGCGTTCGTTCAATTTCGACCCGTTCCGAAGGTTGCGCATTTCGACCTGAGCAAAGGCACCACCCTTGCCCGGTTTGACGTGATCGACCTTGACCGCCGCCCACAGACCACCGTTATGCTCAAGCACATTTCCTGGCCGAATTTCGTTCCCGTTAATCTTTGGCATGTATCAGCACCGTAGCCTTAAAGTTGAAGAGTGATTGGCCCGACCTATATATATCAACGTCGACCCCCGCAAGACAGCGCACCCGATGCTGCAACAGCGAAAAGCTATGCGAAAGACGCATGCGTGCTATGCAATAAAGGTGTATCCGAATCGAGCTCTTTCGGTCATAAGGAGGCCTACGCCTAAATGACAAGAGCAAGAATAATAGAAAGGACGACGAGATGAAAGATTTCGTTGATGGCACTGCCTTTAACAATGAACAAGGCAACCGTGCCCGCAAACTTTTCGCAGCTGTGGTACTGGCTGCATTGGACGACGCGATTGCCGATGACAAGAAATACGGCAACGGTCCAGAACAGATTGCCCGTTGGGCCCGCTCCCGCGATGGCCGCGAAGTATTGAGCTGCGCCGGCATTGACCCCAACGAGCGTGTTGTCGAAGGTCTGATGGACTTTGTTGGCAAAGGCATTCGGACATCCGTTGCCCTGTCCCGCGAAGAGTCAGAGCGTCGCCACGCCGCGCAACAGGCCGAAGCTGCCTGAAGACTGCCTAAAGTTTGAACAAAAAGACGCGGCCCACGGGCCGCGTTTTTTTATGTCTGCCATTTATATCGACGGATTGAGTAGCACCGACCTCCCTGCCCCACAAACGAAAAAGGGCAAGGCGCACTGCCCTGCCCATTCTAAGCCCAAGCCCAAGCGCTGTGAGGCGCGTGCAGAGTTGTTACTCAAGGTCCTGCGAGGTCAGTGCCCGGTGAATCTCGCGCCGTACCAGCTTGCGAACGTTGCGCGTGATCCGTTCACCCAAAGCACCCTGAAGCTCGCTGCGCACGATTTCTGACACCAAGTCGCGCAGCATCTTTTCATCCAGATATTCATCTGCGGCAAAACCAGATGTCGCATCATCGTCCTGCGCTGCAGCCGCCGGTTCATCAGTGGTATCCTCGACGGCAGCATCCGCCGCCGTTACCCGCGCGGCAAAAGGGCTATCGACAACGCGCTCGTCGGGTTCGGTGGACGACCCAGCTGTATCGACCCAGCCGATGCTGTCGTTTTGCAGTGCGTCATAGTCAGGCTCTTTCACGGTATCCGAAACCAGGGCACCAGTTGCGTCGAACTCCAAGTCGTCTTCCCACGCCATCGCCGGATCTTCGCTGCCGGAATAGTCGCTCTTGCCCGGCTCGTCAGGCTCCCAATTTTCCGGAATGCGGCTGATTGCCGTTTCAAGCGCGGCGATCTTGGCGCTGAGCCGGTCCGGCGTGGGAGGTACGTCTTCCACCAGCTCGGACGTCCCGAGGTTGAGCATGTCGGCAGAATAGGCCGCAGCGCGTGGCGCACTAAAGGCCAGCTTGCGCGATGGTTCCGAGGTATCCTGCAGATGATCATCACCCGTGGGGGTCGAAAACTGCGCCCGAAAGCGCGGCTCGCGTCCGGAAATAAACTTAAAATCTTCTGCAACTTGATTGCGATCAGAGGCGGAGGGCTCTTCTTCCTCGCCTGACTCGATCTCTTGCATGGCCTCTTGATAGGAGGCAGACCGCTGCTGGACCACTTCGTGCACCTGAGGGGGCGCGGCCTTTGGCTGCGCCGCCACTGGCGTATCGTTCGAGACGCGCAATGACGGCGTGAGCACCAATTTCTCTTCAATAGCAGGCTTTTCGGGCGCTTTTTGCGCCGGCTTGCGATCCTCGGAGACCAGACGGCGGATCGAAGACAGGACGTCTTCGACCTCTGCGTTTGTGACGGTTTCGGACATAATCAATCACCACTCGTTCTTTGCAAATAGTCTAACCCGAAGGTTGTCTTGTCACAATGGGGGTGGTGAAAATGTCAGTCTTTTTGCAGCGCCCGCAAGACACGGTCCAACTGCTTACCCTCTTTCGAGAGTTTCGTTGGACCATCCTTGACTAGATTGTAGTACGCCGAGGGGTCATAGATCTGTACGGGCAGCTTGAGGTCCTGCGCGGTCAACTGTCCGGTTGCCGCCAGCACGGAATAGGCGGCAACATAGAGCTGTGACTGCGCCGAAACGCGGGCAGAGCGTGCATCAAGCAAGGATTGCTCAGCGTCCAGCACATCCAGCGTCGTGCGTGCGCCCAAGCTTGCTTCTTCGCGGATACCGTCGAAAGCGATCTGTGCCGCGCTAACCTGCCGCTGCGATGCTTCGATCTGTGCCCGCGCCGAGGCGAGCCCCGCATAGGCATCGCTTACCGCACGTTCAACATCCTTGGCCACCACATGCAGGTTGCCGCGTTGCGCGTCACGTTGCGCTTGGCTTTTGCGCACACCGGCGGACAAGGCCCCGCCCTGATAGATCGTCTGCCCGACCTGAACCCCCACCGATCCACTGCGCGTAGAAGCTTCGGAGCTGAAGGTTTCGGTCAAGCCATAGGCCCCTTGCAGCGACACCCGTGGCTTCAAGCTGGATTCATTGCTGCGCACCAGCAAATCAGCGGCAGCGACCTGGTGTTGCACGGACAAGATATCGGGGTGTTGCCGCACAGCCAGTGCCTTGGCTGTCGCGATACTATTAGACACGCTTGGCAAGCGTGGCGGCGGGCTAAGACGACCGGGGTTCGTGCCCACGGCCACTTTGTAATAGGCCTTGGCACTGATGAAATCGCCCTGCGCACCCGCAAGATTGCTGCGTGCGGCTGCCAGCTCTGCCTCTGCGAGAGAGACGTCGGTACGCGTTACTTCACCCACTTCAAAACGATCCCGCGCGGCGCGCAATTCCTGCGTCAGGACGCGCACGTTGTTTTCCCGAAGCGACACAAGCTGTTGCGTCTGGATCACGCTCATATAGGCGTCGACAGCGCGCAGCAGGATCTGTTGTTCGGCACTGACCAATGTTTCGCGGGTGGCCAGCACGGTTTCTTTGGCCGCTTCGATCGAATAGCGCGATGCGCCAAAGTCATAGACAAGCAGCGATGCCACGAGGTTGACCGACGTGGTGAGGGAATTGGTGGAGTTTCTGAAACCCGTTGAAAGAGTGCTGGTGCCCCCGCTGACCGACCGGTTATACGATTTCGTCAGGTTTCCCGTCCATTGCAGCACCGGCTTGAGCACGGATTTGGCGATGGCCACGTCTTCGTCGGCAGCACGCAGCACGGCGCGGTTCTGGTCCAGCAGACCGGAGTTGTTATAGGCCCCGACCAGCGCATCAGCCAGTGTTTCCGACTGTGCCGCCATCGGAGCCATCAACCCCAACCCAACGCAGGACGCCACCATTATACTGCGGACGGACCGCATCTTGCCTGTATTCATCATATTTCACACTCCATCGGTGTCACTGCTTCTGCCGTCATGCGCGGCAGTTATATTATCTTATAGCTGAAATTCTTTCGCGCGGGTAAACCCATTCAGCAGCGGGGCTGCGGCATTAAAGCTTTTGCGCCAGCTGATGCCATGATCACTTTTATATCCCAGGCGTACCTCGCCCAAGGGGCCCTCCATGAACAGGCAGGCAATCCGCCCACCGTTCTTAAGCTGCGCCAACAGCGCCTCTGGCACTTCTGCAACGCCGCCCTGCACGATCATCACATCATAGGGCCCATGCTGCTGTGCACCGTCTGCAAGCGCGCCGGTGTGCACAATAACGTTGTCGATGTCGGCGTTGATCAGCGTTTCCTGCGCTTCTTTCGCCATCTGCTCGTCCGCTTCCACGGCGACCACAGCTTCGGCCATATGCGCGATCACCGCAGAGGAATAGCCGTAGCCACAACCGATATCGAGCACCAGTTCGTCATTCTCGATCCCGAGCCCGTCCAGCATTTTGGCCAATGTGCGCGGCTCTAGCACGACACGTCCCTCGCCCAAGCTGATGTTTTCCCCCAGATAGGCGGCCTCGCGACGGGCGGCGGGCACATAATCTTCGCGCGCCACTTTCAACATCGCATCAATGATCGGGAACTTGGTAACATCCGAAGGGCGCACCTGAGTATCAACCATCATGGTGCGGCGGGCTGTGAAATCTGTCATCAGCTAAACTCTTTCGTTCGGTTATATGTCTTATGGAATGCCATATACCCGCCTGTCGGGCAACGGTCAGTGCGTTTAAGGGGTGCAATTTTCCCTGCTGGGCGAACAATAGGGTCAAAACAGGGCGGATGCCATAGCTGGTCCGCACAGCGCCGTTATCCCTCGCACACGAAGACTGGGGGCGATTGCCCCTCGCCAGCGGTCTCGAAAGCGCGGACAATAGCTCAGATCACCCAATCACGATCTGGCCAGACGCCTGCGACACCGGAACTGGTATCAAGCGGCAGCCAAGGCCTTCGCCCCCGATACCTTCGCCGGTTCCAGCGTCAAACATCGCACCATGGGCGCTGCACATCAGCTTTTGGCCATCTGCGGACAGTATCTGCCTTGCGCGATAATCGAGAGGCAAGAACTGATGCGGGCACATGTTAACAAAGGCAATCACCTGATCGCCTCGCCGTACCAGCAACAGGGGGAAATCCCCTGCTGCTGTCGTAAGCGTCATTGCGGCAACCCCGGTCACATCCGCCGCGCGCGCGACGCAGGTGCCGAGGGTCGGGGCCGTGGATAGATCCGTCCAGATCATTCCACCGGGGCAGCTTGCAAGACCCCACGACGAACCTGATCTTCTTCGATAGATTCAAACAAAGCGCGGAAGTTGCCCTCGCCGAACCCGTCATCCCCCTTACGCTGGATAAATTCGAAGAAAATCGGGCCAATCACGGTTTTAGAGAAAATCTGCAGCAGCACGCGGGTTTCGCCCCCGCCCACAACCCCTTCGCCATCAATCAAAATACCGCGTTTCTGCATCTGATCGATCGGCTCTTGGTGGCCTTTCACGCGGGCGCGGCTCATTTCGTAGTAGGTCGCGGGCGGCCCTGGCATGAACCCCAGCCCTGCATCCGCGATCTTTTCAGTGCCGCCGTAGATGTCATCAGAAGCAATTGCGATATGCTGGATGCCCTCGCCTTTATATTCGCGCAGGTATTCCTCGATCTGGCTGTTATCATCCGCACTTTCGTTAATGGGGATGCGGATTTTACCATCCGGCGAGGTCAGCGCGCGGCTGGTCAAACCCGTCTGCTTTCCCTTGATGTCAAAAAACCGGATTTCCTTGAAATTGAAGGTATCGGCATAAAACCGGTACCACGTGTCCATATTGCCGCGGATCACATTGTGGGTCAGATGGTCGAGATAGTAGAACCCAAACCCTTCGGGGCGCGGATCAACTTCACCAAGCCAATCGTAGTCAGCATGAAAGGCACTGCCATCTTCACCATATGTGTCGATGAAATACAGCAGCGATCCGCCAATACCGTAAACGGCAGGTGCCTCTATCGCCTTACCGTCACCGGTGTATTCCTTCGCCCCCAGATCGACAGCACGTTTAAGCGCATGTTGCGCGTCCACGACACGCCAGCCCATGGCGGGGGCACAGGGGCCATGTTCTTCTACAAACTCGGCAGCGTGTCCGGTTTTCTCTGCGTTCAGCAAATAGGTAATATCGCCTTGGCGGTAGATCGTGATGTCCTTGGATTTATGCTTGGCCACTGGAACAAAGCCCATCTGGCGAAACAGCTTGTCTAGAACGTCCGGATCGCGGTGCGCAAACTCGACGAATGAAAACCCATCAGTCCCTGCAGGGTTCTGATCGGAAATAGTGGCCTTTGGCGCGTCGTGTGGGAACGGTCCCATGGTGCAAACTCCTCCAAGTATTAGTTGAATCCATTGTGCATCAGCGTCCGCGCATGGTGCGTGCATACTAGGCGTGAATTGCAGGAGACTTTACACAAAAATTGCATCAAAGTGGGCATTAGCGTACCTTAGCAATATATCTTATGTTCAAGCTGCACGAAGCAGGCAAAAAGATAGGCTATTATGTCGCTAGACGGATTCGATATCGCAATACTCAGGGCGCTCCAGCAGGACGGAGCGCTGACCAACACCGCTCTTTCAGAAATGGTGAACCTTTCCCCGTCGCAATGCTCGCGGCGACGTGCGGCGCTCGAGGCGGCGCAGCTTATTTCCGGATACTCTGCACGGTTAAATGCGGACCGGCTGGGCTTTGGACTACGCGCGATCGTGCGCGTCAATTTGCGCAGCCACGGTGGCAATAACGAAAGTGGCTTTGCCAGCTTTATCGCCCGCCACCCTGAAGTCCGCGCCGCCTTCTCCGTCTCTGGGGATGCGGACTATATCCTCGATCTGCGCACCCCGGACCTAGAGAGCTTTGCACGCTTCATACACGAACATTTGCTGCCGCATGAACTTGTAGCGCAGGTAAGGTCGGAGATTGTGCTTAGAACGCTCAAAGACGCCCCGGGCGTTGATCTTGCACAGCTTCCCGCATCAGCGCGCTAGCACTGGAGTGCTACCGCAGCCCTCGCGCCCGAAAAGATCACCCAGACGCAACAATAGATTGCCCTGCCAATACTGGCACCCAACTGAGGTTTTTAACTTAAGTGTTTGAAAATAAATGGAGGCGAGTAGGAGAATCGAACTCCTGTACACGGATTTGCAATCCGCTGCGTAACCACTCCGCCAACTCGCCTCGGCCGCCTTGGTGGCGGCGATCATTCGGACCGTGGGCCCGAATGCGTTTGGCGCTTATCCCGATTTTTGTGGGAAATGTCTAGCCCAGTTTAGAGCAAAACGGCGGGAAAAATATCTCCCGCCGTCCAAGGGTCAGTTAAACCGAGATGACCGGCTTATCGCCTTCTTCCGGTGCGTCGATTTGCAAGTGGTGATCCTCAAGGATCAGAATGTTTTCCACACCGACAATCGCGCTTTTGGTCTTGTAGCCGATGACGTCCTCGATCTCCATTTCGGGGTTCCGCGCCATCAAGATCGTCTCTTCGGAGGAGAAGTTGGTCAGACCACGTGCGAACTCGTTGCCCTGCTCGTCATAGACGTGCAGCACGTCCCCTTTCGAAAACTCGCCTTGGATCGACACCAGGTCATCACGTTGCAAGCCGCGCTCCTTGGCGGTGATCGCACGGACAGCATCGTCGGATACAACAAGTGTACCGGCGACCTGCAAACGGTTGCTGAGCCAGATCATCAAAGGCGAAGCACCCCTCCCCGAGGCCAGACAGCGCGTATGGCGGCGTTCGCGGTTCAGAACGGACGAAATCGGACGTTCGATGATGCCGTCGGCGATGATCGTCTCGACCCCGGCGTTTTGCGCCATATTGGCCGCCAGCATTTTGGTCAACATGCCGCCGCTGCCCAATTCGCTGATGCTCTTGGTGGATTCGAGGTGCTCGGACACGTCCTCGATTTCTTCGATGAACTGCGCGCCGGGTTCCGACGGATCGCGGTCATACAGGCCTTCGACGCTGGTCAGAATGATCAGGTGATCCGCTTCGACCATCTGGGCGACCTTGGCCGAGAGACGGTCGTTGTCCCCCACTTTCAGATCGCGCGTGGCGATGGAGTCGTTTTCGTTGATGATGGGAAGGATCTGGTTTTCAAACAGCCGCAGCATGGTGTTCTTGATGTTCAAAAAGCGGCGGCGTTCTTCCATGTCTTCGACGGTCACCAGCATCTGTGCCACGTCAAAGTTATATTCATTCGCAACCTGACGATAGGCATTCATCAGCAGCGGCTGGCCACAGGCGGCAGCGGCTTGCTTGTCCAGAATACCGGCTTCCTCGGGGCGTTTGCCGATCATGTTCAGGCCAAGCGCGACCGACCCTGAAGAGGTCAGGATGATCTCGTAGCCCTGGTCCTGAAGGTCCCCCAAATCCGCCATGAGACCGTTCATGAAAGCATAGCGCAATGTCAGCTTTTCTTCATTGGCCAGTAAGCTGGATCCGATTTTAACGACGATACGTTTCTTCTTGGACACGAGGAGATTTCTCCGGTTTATTGTTAAATTTCAATGCGTCATCGCACGCGGCACGAAATGCCGCGATGCAGAAAGACACTGTGATTCGGTGATGTATAACATGTGGACACCAAGCACTTGCAACCGCCAAGCCTGAACGCGCGGGATTACGCCACGCTTAAGAGGTGGTTTGCAGCCCCTCTAGCGCGCTACGGGTCAGGCTGGGAATTTCAGTCGGACGATGGTCTTCGCGCCCCACGTAGACATGCACAAAGAACCCTTCGGCAGAGGCCGTGTCGTCGTCATTTTTAAACAACCCCAGCTCCATCCGCACAGAACTTTTGCCAAGCTGCGCCACCCGTAAACCTGCGGTTACACGGTCAGGGAATTTCATTTCCCCAAAGTATCGACAGCCGGTTTCAACCACGAGCCCGAACACAGGGCTGGTCTGCGGATCCAACAGTCCGCGTTCGATCAACCAGCCATTCACGGCCGTATCAAACAGCGCGTAGTGGACGACGTTGTTCATATGCCCATAAGCGTCATTGTCGTTCCAGCGGGTCTGCAGCGGATAGAAATCAGCATAATCAGCCCGGGTTGCGGCAGGTGCGCGAGGGGCCATTACCAAGCCGCCTCATAGATCGCATGAGCGTCGGCCTGCGTGACGTCGCGCGGATTATTGACCAGCAAACGCGCCTGCACCATCGCATCTTCGGCCATCTTTGGGATCGCACTTTGTGGAATATCCACGTCGCGCAGACGCTGGGGAAGCCCGAGCTTGGCCGAAAGCTCTGAGAGCGCATTGATAAAGGCTTCTGTGCGGGCCTGACTGCCCTCCACCTCTGCCAGTGCGGGGAAAGCATCTGCGGCGATCTCGGCGTAGACGCTGCCGGCGTGTGGCGCGTTAAAGCGCAGTACATGAGGCAGCACCAGCGCATTGGAAAGTCCGTGCGGGATGTGAAAGGTGCCGCCGATGGGATAGGCCAGCGCATGCACCGCCGCGACCGGCGAATTGGCAAAGGCCTGACCCGCCAGCATGGACCCCAACAACATTGCACCGCGGGCGTCGACATTGCTGCCGTCGGCCACCACGGCTTCGATATTGGCCCCAAGCAAACGCAAGGCTTCGCGGGCGAGCAGCTTGGACACGGGGTTGTTGTTCGCATTGACCGACGCATAGGATTCAATCGCGTGGACCATCGCATCAACCCCCGTTGCCGCCGTAATCGGCGCAGGCAGTCCAACCGTCAGGGACGCGTCCAGAATGGCCATGTCAGGCAGGATCACAGGCGACGACACGCCGCGCTTTTCCTCTGCGCCGACGGTGATGATCGACACGGGCGTGACCTCTGATCCGGTACCAGCGGTTGTGGGGATCAACACCAGTGGCAAGCGCGGCCCCTTGGCCTGCCCTACCCCCCAAGCGGCATCCAGATCCTCGTCAGAGCCAAGCAGAAGCGCCACAAGCTTGGCCACGTCTTGCGATGATCCGCCGCCAAAGCCGATCACACCCGTGGCCCCTGCTGACCGCCCTGCCTCGACTGCGCGCATCAATGTCTCGCGCGAGGGGTCCGCCTCTACCTTGTCAAAGATGGTGACCTGATGACCCGCTTTTTCCAGCGCGTCGATGCAAGGCTCACATAGACCAAGCTGGCGCAAACCGGGGTCCGTGATCAGCAGGCAGGCCTTGCCCAGCAGACTGCCTGCCAACTCCGCGATACGCACGGCGGCTCCGTTTTCGAATACGACGGATTTGGTGGTGTTGAATACAAAAGGGTTCATATGCCCGCGCTTCTCCCATAGCTGCCCGCAGCTTTCCTCCGCGCTGCGATTTAAAGGCATTAAAGGGAATAAAGCCGCACGCGCATAGCCACTATTTCGGTTTCTTTTTTCGCTCTGCGAAACTGGGGCTGCGATATATGGCCGCCCGTGTCACCTTTGCAGAAATCTACGTCAGGGGTGCGCCTGTCGATGCACATCCTTGCAGCCCAATGGATAAATCCGGCCTTATTGCTGCTTTAGACCCTACCGGCGCAGACCGCTACGGCAGGCGGCGCACGTCGTTGGTTTGGCTGCGCAGATATTCCATCACCGCGGGGCGGACCGACTGGTCTCCACGATCCCGCGCGGCATAGATGACCTCGCGGATTTCGCTCAGATCAGACCGCAGCAACATGCTTTTGACCGGCCCGATAGAGGCAGGGCGCATGGAGAGCGTGGTTATCCCGATCGCGGCAAAACACAGTGCCTCCACCGGACGGCCCGCATCCTCGCCGCAAAACGACAACGGTGTTCCGGTTTCACGGCAGCGGCCAACGATGATTTCGAGAAAGGTCAGGAAGCTGACGTTCAACGTGTCATAGCGGCGGCGCACGAGTTCATTCTCGCGGTCGGCAGCGAAAAAGAACTGCTTGAGATCGTTGCCACCGATCGACAGGAACTCGACCTCTTCGAAGAACTTGGTCGGGGCAAAGGCGAGCGATGGAGTTTCCAGCATCGCCCCCACTTCGATCTGCGAGGGCAGCACGTGACCCAAACGGGCCTCGCGGGCAAGCGTCTTGTCCATCTCGGCGCGGGCGGCGCGGTATTCTTCGAACTGCGCGACAAAGGGAAACATCACCGACAGCGGGCGTCCGTTTGCGGCCCGGATCAACGCTTGCAACTGCATCCGCATCATACCCGGTTTGTCTAGCCCCACGCGGATCGCACGCCACCCCAGCGCGGGGTTCGGTTCGTCGTTGGGCTTCATATAGGGCAGCACTTTGTCCGACCCGATGTCCAGCGTCCGGAAAACCACGCGCTTGCCAGTCGCAGCATCCAGCACACGGCTGTACAACGCCGACAGCTCGGACCGTTTGGGCATCTTGCTGCGTACAAGGAACTGCAGCTCGGTGCGGAACAGCCCCACCCCTTCGGCCCCCGACCCCTCCAGCGAGGGCAAGTCAGCCATCAGCCCCGCATTCATATGTAGACCGACCGTGGTGCCGCATTTGGTAATCGCTGCTTTGTCGCGGATCGAGGCATAGCGTTCCTGCGCCTCGGCCTGCATCGCAATCTTGTCACGAAACGCAGAGGCGACGGTTTCATCGGGGCGCAGGTGCACCACGCCTTGTTCACCATCGACCATGATCCGGTCACCGTTTAGCGCGTCATTGGTCACGCGCGCGGCATGAACGATCAGCGGAATCGCCAGCGCCCGCGCGACAATCGCGGCATGGCTGCCGACCGATCCACCTTCCAACACGATACCGCGCAGAGAGCGACCATATTCCAGCAGTTCCGCCGGTCCGATATTACGCGCCACCAAAATTGGGTCGGCAGGCATCTCTGCGCCGGTGTTTGACCCCTGCCCGGTCAAAATACGCAGCAAACGGTTGCTCAGGTCATCCAGATCGGACAGCCGTTCGCGCAGGTAGGCGTCGCTCGCTTGCCCCATACGGGCCCGTGCCAAGGATTGTTCTTTTTCGACAGCCGCCTCGGCGGACAGACCGCGGCCGATGTCTTCCTCCATCCGACGCAACCAACCTTTGGAGTTGGCGAACATGCGGTAGGCTTCAAGCACTTGCTGCTGGTCCTTGTCGCCCCCCGCCATCGCCATCATCTGATCGACGCTGACGCGTAGATCGTCGACGGCTTCGTTCAGGCGGGCGGTTTCAATCACGGGGTCATCCGCCACCAACTTTGACACAACGACGCGTGGTTCGTGCAGCCAGACGTGGCCTTCGGCGACGCCTTCTTGGGCAACGGTGCCGCGCAGCAGGACCGGCTGACTGTGGCGCGCCGACATCGCGGCCCCCTCGCCGACAAAGGCCCCCAGTTCGGTCATCTCGGCCAGCACCATGGCGACCACTTCCAGCGCGTAAACTTCGTCGGCTGAAAATTCGCGGGCAGCTTTGGATTGGACAACCAGAACGCCCAGCATTTCACCCAAGCGCTGCACCGGTATACCCAGAAAGCTCGAATACAGCTCTTCGCCGGTTTCAGGCATGAACCGGAAACCGGGGGCCTGGGGCGCGTTAGGTGTGTTTATGATACGTTTGCGCTTGGCGACGCGACCGACCAGGCCTTCGCCCATCTTCATGCGCGTTTCGTGAACCGCGTCGGCTTTCAGCCCTTCGGTCGCGCAGAGTTCCAGCGTGTCTTCGTCGCGGAAAAGGTAGATAGAGCAGACTTCGCAGCCCATCGAAGACGCAATCAGATGCGTGATCTTATCCAGCCGCGCCTGCCCTGCGTCATCACTGGCCATGGCATCGCGCAGACGCCCCAGCAGCTTGCGGCTTTCTGTCTCTATCCCATCAGCCATGCGATCATTTCCCCCCGGCGATGCCAGCTTAGATCACAGGCGCGTCGAAAATGAAACGCCTGTTATCATAGACATCTATCATCTGCTTTTTGGGGCAGGAAGATGCGTTTTCCCCCGAGGCGGGAAAACGCAGCGATCCACACGGGCGATACGCCTGCGATTTAAGCAGCTTTGTCGAGTTCGAACGCGTCATGCAGCGCCTGAACGGCCAGCTCCATGTATTTGCGGTCGATCAGCACAGAGATTTTGATCTCGGAAGTTGTGATGACCTTGATGTTCACGCCCTCGTTCGACAGCACTTGGAACATCTTGGCCGCAACGCCGGTGTGGCTGCGCATGCCGATGCCCACGACCGACACTTTGGCAACATCTGTGTCCGCGATCAGATCGTCAAAGTTGAGCTCACCCGAGGCTTTTGCGGTATCTATCGCCGCCTGCGCACGCTTGATCTGGTCGACAGGGCAGGACCACGTCATATCCGTGCGCCCCTCTTCCGATATATTCTGAACGATCATATCGACGTTCACGCCACCTTCGCTGAGCGCGGTAAAGATCGCGGCGGCAATGCCGGGGCGATCCGCCACCGAAACCAGCGTCATCTTTGCTTCGTCACGCGAAAACGCGATACCGGATACTACATTGCTTTCCATAATTTCCTCCTCGGCGCAGACCAGCGTTCCAGCCTCGTCTGATTGTTCTTCAAAACTGCTTAATACACGCAGCTTGACCTTGTAACGCATAGCCAGTTCAACCGACCGGGTTTGCAGGACCTTAGCCCCCAGCGACGCCAGTTCCAGCATCTCTTCAAAGGCGATCTTGTCCAGTTTACGCGCCTTGGCACTGACCCGCGGGTCGGTGGTGTAAACCCCGTCCACATCCGTATAGATGTCACAACGCTCTGCATCAAAGGCAGCGGCAAAGGCGACCGCGGTGGTGTCTGATCCGCCACGCCCCAGCGTGGTGATCCGTCCTTCGGGGCTGACACCCTGAAAGCCCGCGACAACCGCAACGCGCATGCCCTCGCCAAATTTGGTCATGATATTTGCAGGCGGAATGTCTTCGATCCGCGCAGACGAATGGGCCGAGGTCGTCTTGACCGGCACTTGCCAGCCCTGCCAGCTGCGCGCCGGCACGTCCATTTCCTGCAACGTCAACGCCATCAGGCCTGCGGTCACGTTCTCGCCGGACGACACGACAGCGTCATATTCACGCGCATCATACATCGGAGAGGTCTCGTTTACCCAGCCGACCAGCTCGTTCGTCTTTCCCGACATGGCAGAAACGATGACGATCACGTCATAGCCCTTGGCCACTTCGACGCCCACGCGTTTGGCCGCGCGGCGGATACGGTCCAAGGTGGCCACCGACGTGCCACCAAACTTCATCACCAGAACAGGCATATGTCCCCCGTTGCAAAACTCCGGCGCGGTGTACGCGCAAGCGCCGCCCTTAGCAAGCCCGCAGGCCGCTGGGATTGCACAGGCATACAACACGGGGCGCGCCTCTGTTCAGCCGGTCCTAAGAGGTGGAGCGTTTGGCCCGGAACGGCAGCGGCGTCAGCGGGATACCCTCTTCGATCAGGGCGACAGCTTCGTCCAGACGGGCTTCGCCATAGATCGACCGGTCAGGTGCATCGCCAAGATGCATGGCGCGGGCTTCTTTGACGAAATTGTTGCCGACATATTCCGACGAAGATTCGACCTCCTTGCGCAGGGCTTTCAACGCCTTTTCCAGTTCGGTTTGCGGTTTGGAGAGGACTGGCACCGCCGTGTCCGGCTTCGTGTCATCCTTAGGGCTGTTTGTGCGGGCGTCGCCGGTCGAGACACGCGGGGCCATCATGCCTTTGGTCACCTCGGGCGACCCGCAAACGGCACATGCCAAATGCCCCGCCTGCGCCAGCGCATCAAAGGCGGCGGCAGATTTGAACCAGCTTTCGAACTGGTGGTCGCGTTCACACTTCAGCGAAAACTTGATCATCGCGCCCGCAGGCATCCTCTCGTCGTTAAGGTATCTAAAATGGGGGTGCGATCTGGCCCCGTCAAGCGACTTAGCTCCGCCCACGCGGATCAAAATCGCGGATCATCCGCGCCAGCTCGGGCTCGGACACCAGTTTGGCAGCCTTCTTGCGCGACATCCATTTACGTCGCCGCTGGCCGGCTTCGGGGTATTTATCGGCCAACATCTGAACCTCGATGGGGTAGAGCATGGCGATGACAGGCAGCTGCGCAGTGTCGTCCACCGCCTTGATGTATGAGTAAACGCCCAGACAGCCCCCCGTGACGCGCCCCCTGACGCCTGCCTCTTCCCACGCCTCGCGTGCGGCGGCTGCACCGGGGGTTTTGGCATCCATCGGCCAGCCCTTCGGCACGATCCAGCGTTTCGCCCCCCGCGAGGTAATCAGCAACACCTGCACCTTACCCTGCCTGACGCGATAGCACAGCGCCGCGAACTGGGTTCTTACCTCTCCCTTGCGGGCACCTTGCAGGGATATGGGCAACTGTTTCATGCGAGGCATTCTGTCTCCGAAGATGGTGCATCAACAAAAGCCTACCCGTGCCAAGTTGACAAGACCCGTCGCCCTTGCACGCCCCAACCGCTTGACTGATACTGCGCGGATGAAACGTTTTTTGCCTCATGTTATTGCAGTGTTACTGCCCACCCTCGCGATGGCCGAGCAGCCTTCGGTGACGGTCTTCGCCGCCGCTAGCCTGCGCGGCGCGCTGGACGAGGTCGCGCGCGGCTATGACGGTGATGTGGCGCTATCCTTTGGCGGATCGGGCACCATGGCGCGGCAGGTTGATGCGGGGGCCCCTGCCGATGTGGTCCTGCTGGCCGCGCCGGTCTGGATGGACTGGCTGCGCGATCGCGGCGCGGTTGATCCCGACGCTGTGGTTGATCTGCTGGGCAATGCGTTGGTGTTGATCGCCCCCGCCGACAGCGACATCGCACCCGACCCTGCCGATCTGGCAGGTGCCCTTGGCGATGCACGGCTGGCTATGGGGCAGCGCGACGCTGTGCCCGCTGGTATCTATGCGCGTGAATGGTTCGAGAAAACCGGACAATGGGAAGCCATCTCTGCGCATCTGGCAGAGACAGATAACGTGCGCAGCGCCCTTGCCCTTGTTGCACGGGCAGAGACGCCGCTTGGTGTGGTCTACCGCACCGACGCCATGGCAGAGCCGCAGGTCCGCATCGTCTATGACATCCCAAAGGATACACACAGCCCGATCACCTACCCTGCCGCGGCTTTGACGGACAGCGGGGCCGCCTTCATGGCGCATCTGCGCTCGGAGGGGGCACGTGCGGTCTTTGCCCGCTACGGCTTCGAGCCGCGGCCCGAATGACGGTAGACGCCGCCGCATGGGACGCGCTGCGCCTGTCGCTTTGGGTGGCCTGTTGGGCGACACTGCTGGCAATACCGCTTGCGCTTTGGGTGGCGTGGTTGCTGGCGCGACGTGAGTTCTGGGGCAAGGCGCTGCTGAATGCCGCCGTGCACCTGCCGCTGGTTTTGCCGCCTGTGGTGACGGGCTATCTGTTGCTGATGGCGTTCGGGCGGAACGCGCCCTTGGGCCGTGCGCTGGACGCAATCGGGCTGCAACTGGCGTTCCATTGGTCCGGCGCGGTGCTGGCCGCGATCATCATGGGGTTCCCGCTGATGGTCCGTGCCATGCGGCTGGCGATAGAGGCGGTCGACCCCAAGCTCGAGGACGCTGCCGCAACCTTGGGTGCCCCCCGCGCCGCCGTCTTTGCCCGCGTCACCCTGCCGCTTATCTTGCCCGGTGTGCTGGCGGGGACAGTCATGGGCTTTGCCAAAGCCATGGGCGAGTTCGGGGCCACGATCACCTTTGTCGCCAATATCCCCGGCCAGACCCAGACCCTGCCAAGCGCCATCTGGGCTGCGCTGCAAATTCCCGGTGGTGAGGGTCAGGCCGTGGTGATGGTGCTCATGTCATCAGTCATCGCCGTAGGCGCCGTGCTTTTGTCCGAGGTGCTGGCCCGCCGCGTTGCAAAACGGATTGCAGGCGCATGACGCTCTCGCTGTCCCTGTCGCACCGCTTTGACGGCTTTGCGCTGGACCTCGCGCTTGAAGCCGGGCCGGGCATCACTGCGCTGTTTGGCCGGTCGGGGGCCGGAAAATCCACCGTGATCAACGCGGTTGGGGGGCTTTTGCAGCCTGACCGCGGGCGCGTCCTTATCGACGGCGAGGTGCTGCTGGACACCGAACGCGGCATCTACGTGCCGCCGCACAAACGCCGCCTTGGTACCGTGTTTCAAGATGCGCGGCTGTTTCCGCATCTGACCGTGGCGCAGAACCTGATGTTTGGGGCCCGCTATGCGCCGCGCGGCAGCACCGGCCCCGCCCAAAAGGATGTGGTCGCCCTGTTGGGGCTAGAGACCCTGCTGGACCGCGCCCCCGCCACCCTGTCGGGCGGCCAGAAACAGCGGGTCGCCTTGGGCCGTGCCTTGCTAAGCCACCCGCGGATGCTGCTGATGGATGAACCGCTGGCCAGTCTTGATGGGCCACGCAAGCAAGAGATTTTGCCCTTTCTCGAACGTCTGCGCGACGGGCCCTTGGGGCTGCCGATCCTCTATGTCAGCCACGCGGTCGATGAAATTGCGCGGCTGGCCGATACGCTGGTGCTGATCCAGAACGGGACAGTGCAGGCGCAAGGCCCGCTGTTCGATGTCATGTCTGATCCCGCCGCTGTGCCCCTGCTTGGTGTCCGCGAGGCCGGCGCAGTGATCGAGGCGGATGTTGTTGAACATGGGAATGACGGGATCACGACCCTGCGGATCAGCGCCGGAGAGCTGGAACTGCCGGGTGTTCACGCCGAGGCAGGCGCGCGCGTGCGACTGCGGGTGCTGGCTCAGGATGTGATCCTTTCCCTGACCCGCCCCGCGGGGCTGAGTTCGGTCAATGTGCTGCCCGTGACGATAGAGGCGATCCACCCCGGCGACGGCCCGGGGGCCGCGATTGCCCTACGGGCGGGGCGCGACCGGTTGCTCAGCCGCGTGACGGCCCGCGCCGTCACCGAATTGGGGCTGTCACCGGGCATGACCTGCTTTGCGATCCTCAAGGCCACAACGGTCGCGCCGGGCAGCATCGGACGCTAGGCGATCTTGCGCAGTCCAACCTTGGCGCGCAGCCGCTCGACCAGCTCTTCGTGGGGGACATCAGCATCAATCGCCAGCTTGCGCAGCCCGAAATGCACATGGGCCATGTCTTCGTAGTAGCTGGTATAAGCATAGTTGGTCGCCGCACCGGCCACCGCCCCCAGCACTGGCACCGCTTGCGCGGCCAGCTTTTGCCCCAACACCAGCGCCAGACGCGGGGCGACCTTGGCTATCACCGCCTGCATTGCCCGCCCGCTCAACGCGACCCGTGCCGACAGAAACGCCAGATCTGCCCCGTCATCCTCTGACAACGGCCCCGCCGCGCTGAACACCTGTATGCAATCGAATTGCACGTTTTCCGCATGGGCATCGAACCCGTGCTCTACGGCAACGCCCTGAATGACGCGCAGCAGCAGCGTAGTCGTCACCGGCAGCTCTGCCAGCGCGGTAGGCAAACCACCTGCACCGCCCGCCGCCCCCATTGCCGCGCTCACTGCAATGTTCAACCAGCTTTTCTGATCCGGCACCATCGACCGTGTCGTGGTCGCAGCCTTCATCGCCTGGCCCAGCGCCTTGACGGTTGCACTTTCAAGATTGCGCCGTATCGGCGACGGTAGTTTGTCGATCAGGCCTTCGGCGCTGCCGCCTATGACATTCAACACGTTGATCCCCACCCCGCCCGCACTTTTGTAGCGCTTGGCGATCTGGTCCAGCCGCGCCTCTACATCAATGGTGCTGGGTAGGTTGCTTTCGATTTGCATTTTCCGGAGCCTCTGCCTGTTTGGCTAGAATGTGGGCTAATGCCTCGCCACTTTCAATGTGGCCAAGCAGTGACATCCCCTGAAATGCCCTCCCATGCGCGCTCTACCAGCGCACGGCCAAGTACCCGTTCAGGATTTGTCGGCGGCGGCATCACCACCTCGGACAGCAAAGTAAACCCGAACCGGTTGTAGTAAGGCGCATCCCCCACAAGCATCACCCGCGACCACCCCAGCGGGACCGCTTGCGCGAGGCTCCCTTCGATCAGCAACGCGCCGAGCCCTTCGCCCTGCCGCGTGGGGTGCACAGCAACCGGCCCCAACAACAGCGTGGGATGGGTGCCAATACAGACCGGCCAATAGCGGATAGCCCCGGCAAGAATACCACCTGCATCGCGGGCTACATGGTTCAGCCCTGCCACCGGCGGCACACCATCGCGCAAACGATAGGACGACAGCGCCTCGCGCCCGGGCGCAAAACAGGTGTCGTATAATGCTTCGACTTCCCAGCGATCTGCGGCCGTCTCGGGGGTGATGTGATACAAGGCGTGGCCCTCTGGAGGTTTTCCTGTGGCGCTGCCTTTATCATGGCGCTAGCCATAGGTGCAAACCATGAGGAGATTTTGATGTTCTATCGCCCGCAAGACGGCCACCCGCTGCCCCATAATCCGTTCAACGCGATTGTCACACCGCGCCCCATCGGATGGATTTCAACCCGCGATGCGGACGGGAACGACAATCTGGCCCCCTACTCCTTTTTCAATGGTGTTGCCTATACGCCGCCACAGGTGATGTTTGCGTCAACCGGCACCAAAGCCGATGTGGACGGGACAAAGGACAGCATGGCGAATATCCGTGAAACCGGCGTCTTTTGTGTGAACATTGTCGAATATGCGATGCGCGATGCGATGAACGCTTCTTCGGCCACGCTGCCCCATGGTGCCGATGAATTCGGCCATGCGGGGATCGAAAAGGCGGACTGCGACCAGATCAGCTGCGCACGTGTCGCACTGGCCCCGGCCAGTCTGGAATGCCGCATGACCCAGATGGTCAAGATTGAAGGAGAGAACAACTTTGCCGTCTTCGGCGAAGTTGTGGGCGTGCATATGCGCGACGATTGCATCAAGGACGGGCGGTTCGATGTGACGACCTACCAACCCCTCTCGCGCTTGGGCTATCGCGATTACGCCCGCGTGACCGAAATCTTCGAGATCATCCGCCCCGACGATTGATCCGACCATTTCAGCACAAAGACAAAAGCCCCCGATGCGGTCTGCATCGGGGGCTTTTTCATGTCATGGTGTCGGGCGGGCTAGTGACCGCCAAAAACGCCGGTGCGCACCTGATAGTTCACGGCGACCTGATACTCGGGATCATCATCGCTATCGATCATCAGGTGGCCCGCTTTCTTCAGCAGACGGTGACAGTCGCGGCTCAGGTGGCGCAATTGGATACGCTTGCCCGCGCCTTCGTATTTCGCGGCAATCGTCTCGATCGCCTGGAGGGCAGATTGATCCACCACGCGGCTGTCTTCGAAATCGACGATCACTTCGCTCGGGTCGCCCTTGACGTTGAACAGCTCCGCGAACCCCTCAGAAGACCCAAAGAACAAAGGCCCCTGAATTTGATAGACCTTGGCCCCGTCGGGCGTGGTGTAGGTCTTGGCGTGGATGCGGCGGGCGTTGTTCCAGGCATAGGCCAGCGCAGACACGATCACGCCGACGACCACCGCAACGGCAAGGTCTTCGTAGACCGTGACAAACGTCACCAGCAGGATCACAAAGGCATCGGTCAGCGGCACTTTGCGCAGAATACCAAAGGAGTTCCACGCGAAGGTGCCGATCACGACCATGAACATCACACCGACCAGCGCTGCCAGCGGGATCTGTTCAATCAAAGGTGCGCCCACAAGGATAAAGAGCAGCAGGGACACCGCCGCAGCGATCCCCGCAACCCGTGTGCGCCCGCCTGATTTGACGTTGATCATCGACTGGCCGATCATCGCACAACCGCCCATACCGCCAAAGAAGCCTGTCACGGTATTCGCCACACCTTGTGCGATACATTCCTGACTGGCACCGCCGCGGGTGTTGGTCATATCGCTGACCAGGTTCAACGTCAGCAGTGATTCAATAAGGCCGATCGCCGCGAGAATAACGGCATAGGGCAGAATGATATAAAGCGTCTCAAGGTTGAACGGGGCCAAAGCGGTGCCATAAAGGCCAAGCCCGTCGCCAAACGGCATGTGAAACATCGGGAAGCCACCTTCGATAGAGGCCAGATCCCCCACCCGCGGCACGTCCATGCCGGTCGCGATCACCAGAATGGCGATGATGCCGATACCTGCAAGCGGCGCGGGGATAAGCTTGGTCAGGCGTGGCATAATCCAGATGATCGCCATGGTCGCGGCAACCAGCGCCAGCATCAGATACAACGGGCTGCCCGATAGCCATTCGCCGCCCGACATGCCGTGCCCTGTATCAACCATCGTGCCCGGCACTTTGAACTGGCCCATCTGGGCAAGGAAAATAACAATCGCCAGACCGTTTACAAAGCCCAGCATCACAGGATGCGGCACAAGCCGCATAAACTTGCCCCATTGCATGACGCCCGCGAAAATCTGGATCAGCCCCATGAGCACCACCGTGGCGAACAGGTATTCAACACCGTGCTGCGCAACCAAGGCCACCATCACCACGGCCAAGGCCCCTGTCGCGCCAGAGATCATCCCCGGACGCCCCCCAATCAACGCGGTGATCAGACCGACCAGAAACGCCGCATACAGCCCCACCAACGGGTTCACACCCGCGACAAAGGCAAAGGCCACCGCTTCGGGCACGAGGGCCAGAGCGACGGTCAGACCCGACAAAAGTTCAATGCGCAGACGCGAGGGAGAGAACCCCTCTCCCGGCATCCATCGCAGATCGGTCACATCAAGATTTTTGGTAAAACTACGGAACGTGGTACGCGCCATCGGGCATCCTTCGGGTCAAATCGCATCTATAAGTTGGAAAGGTCGTTGCCGCCTCCTAGCTGAAACGTGAACAAAATGAAAGGCACGGGAGGGTCCGACCCCGGATTTGAGGCTTTCCCTAAGGGCCAAGCTTGATACTCTGCCGCCAACTCAATCCAAAGGCACCTTCATGACACAGACTAAAATCGCCGTGATCGGCGGCTCCGGCATCTATGATATCAACGGGTTGGAGGGGGCCGAGTGGTTGACCGTCGAGAGCCCGTGGGGGCCGCCTTCGGATGCAATCCTGACCGGCAGGCTCGACGGGGTAGAAATGGCCTTTCTGCCGCGGCACGGTCGTGGACATGTGCATGCGCCCTCCACCGTGCCTTACCGCGCCAATATCGACGCGCTGAAACGGCTGGGCTGCACGGATGTGATCAGTGTGTCTGCCTGCGGGTCGTTCCGCGATGAAATGGCACCGGGTGATTTTGTCATCGTGGACCAGTTCATCGACCGGACCATTGCGCGGGAAAAGTCGTTCTTTGGCACCGGCTGCGTCGCTCATGTCAGCGTGGCACACCCCACTTGCCCGCGCTTGGGTGACGCGTGCGAAACCGCTGCGCGCGACGCTGGCATCAATGTGCACCGTGGCGGTACCTATCTGGCGATGGAAGGCCCGCAGTTCAGCACGCTGGCCGAATCCAAGATGTACCGCGAAAGCTGGGGCGCGGATGTGATCGGCATGACCAATATGCCCGAAGCTAAATTGGCCCGCGAAGCAGAGCTTTGCTATGCGTCGGTCGCAATGATCACCGATTATGACAGCTGGCATCCGGATCATGGCGAGGTTGACGTGACCAAGATCATCGAGACGCTGACGGGCAATGCCGACAAGGGCCGCCAACTCGTTGCGCGTCTACCCAAGCTGCTTGGGGCTGACCGCGCGCCCTGCCCGCATGGCTGCGACCGCGCGCTGGAGTATGCGATCATGACCCAGCCTGAAATGCGCGACGCAGCACTGGTGGCCAAACTGGATGCAGTAGCAGGTCGGGTGCTCTAGGCCGCGCTGCAAACGCTGTCGCAGCGCCCGTGGAGGGTGCTGTGGCAGGTGAGTTTATTTGGAAAAACGAAGACAGGCCGTGCGGTCTTGACGCGATGTCCTGCTTTGACGCGCTGTGGAAGACGCTTGCTGACAGGGGGCGGGTCGCTTAACGCTGTGGCGCGGTTGCTGCGCTGGTGCAGGGACCTACCAAAGCCCAACGACCGGAGCACTGCATGAAACAGGTTCAAGATTACATCCGTACCATTGTCGACTTCCCCCATGAAGGGATCATGTTTCGCGATGTGACCACGCTTTTCGCCGACCCGCGCGGGTTTCGTATGGCGATTGACCAGATGCTGCACCCCTACGCCGGTATCGATATCGACAAAGTGGTCGGGCTTGAGGCACGCGGGTTTATTCTGGGCGGCGCAATTGCGCACCAGCTGTCGGTGGGGTTCGTGCCGATCCGCAAAAAGGGCAAGCTGCCCGGTCGCACCATCTCTCAGGATTATAAGCTTGAATACGGCGAGGCGATTGTCGAATTGCACGAGGACGCGATCAAACCCGGTGAGAAGGTTCTGGTCGTCGATGATCTGCTCGCCACTGGCGGCACCGCCGAGGCGGGGATCAAGCTGATCCAGCGTTTGGGCGGCGAGATCGTGTCCTGCGCCTTTATCATCGACCTGCCAGAACTTGGCGGGCGTAAGCGGCTGGAAGCCATGGGGATGGAAGTCAACGCGCTTTGCGCATTCGACGGGGCCTGAACGGCCCTGCCTAAAGGTTTACGCCGGCGCGGGGAACATCGCGCCGGGGTTCATGATCCCTTTGGGGTCTAAGGCCGCCTTGATCGCGTGCAGCGCCGACAGCTTCGCGGGATCGCTATAGCGTTCGAGGTCTTTGACCTTGAGCCGCCCGATGCCGTGTTCCGCACTGATAGAGCCGCCCAATTCATGCACCAGATCGTGGATCGCCGTCTTGATCGCGCCACGGTCGTCCAGATGGTCCTCGCGGCTGCGCCCCTGCACGGGGAAGACATTATAGTGCAGGTTGCCGTCGCCCACATGACCGAAACAGTTGATCCTGAAGTCCCCAAGTGCCGTGACTTTTTCGCCCGCCCGAATGATAAACTCAGGCAGCGCCCCCAAGGGCACCGAGATATCGTGGCTGGAGATCGACCCGATCTGGCGGTTGGCGTGGGGCATCATCTCGCGGACGGCCCAGAAATCTTCGGCCTGCTGCTGGCTTTGCGCGATCAGCCCGTCGGTGACCAGATCCGCCTCAAAGGCGGCGGCGAACAGCGTTTCAAGCGATGCCATCGGGTCCAGTTCACCGCTGAGCCCCAATTCGATCAGCACGCTCCATTCAGGGGGTGTGTCGAAGGGCTGGCGCAGCTCGGGCATCTTTTCGGTCAGGAAATCCAGCCCGACGCCATTCATGATTTCAAATGCACTGATCATCTCGCCCAACTGGCTGCGCGCCAACGACAGCAGCTTCAGCGCGGCCGCCGGAGAGTTCACGACCAGCAGCGCCGTTCCCGTCTTGGCCGGACGCGGAAAGAGTTTCAGCGCGGCGGCTGTGATGACGCCAAGCGTGCCCTCGGCCCCGACCAGCAAATGACGCAAGTCGTAGCCGGTGTTGTTCTTGCGCAGTCGGGTCAGCCCGTTCCAGATTTGACCATCGGGCAGCACCGCCTCGAGGCCCAGACACAGATCGCGGGCGTTGCCATAGCGCAGCACGCCGGTACCTCCTGCGTTTGTCGCCAGATTGCCCCCGATGCGGGCAGAACCCTGCGCTGCGAGCGTCAAGGGGAACAGGCGGTCGGCGGCTTCGGCGGCGGCTTGCACGTCTGACAGGATCATCCCCGCTTCGGCCACCAGCACGTTCTCATCAGGGTACACCGCGCGGAGTTTATTCATGCGCTCCAGCGAAAGGATCAGCGGTGCGGGGCCGGTTTCGGCCACCTGCCCCCCGACCAATCCGGTGCCCCCGCCGTACGGGATCACACCAACCCGCGCCACATTGGCATGGCGGATCAGGGTTGCGACCTCTTCGACAGTGCGCGGCAGCGCTAGCACTGCGGATTTCCCCGCATAGAGCCCGCGTGGTTCTTCCAGATACCGAGGTTCGACCTCGCGGAACACGTCGGGCGACAGATCGGCACGCAACGCGGCCTCGAATGCGGGATCAGCGGGGTTCAATGTCATGCCCTATTGATCGCGCCAAGCGAGGCGAGATGCAAGCGGCTTTGGCGGGGACCGATTAATGCAAGATTGGCGGCTTTGACGGATCAGAACCAGGAGCCTCCATCCGCGGGGTTTTTTCCAGCGGGTCCATCTGCGGCAGATCAAAGCGCAGCCCGACTTTTGACAGTTTTTCGACCGTCGGATCAGACGGCGCAAAGAACCCCACGTCCATTGCCCCTGCGTCGATCCCCGAAAACGTCAGCGCCTCGGATGCGGCACGCACCAGCGCGTCTTGGGCCCGCGGGATTGCCCCGACAAAGCCCAGCAAATGCCCATGCCCGCCGCCGGTATATTCGACCCCGACCAACCAAGCCCCTGCGGCCATGCCCGTGGCGGTCGCCAGCTTGGCATCAATCGCGGCGATCAGCGTTTCGGGCAAGCCGGTCGGCGGCAAGACGCGATCAATGCGGGCCTCGACCTCTCCGGCTTGGTGGGCGAGCGTTTCGCGCAGCCATGCCACCGCGCTGTCGGGCAACAGGATCGCCGACGGGGCCACATCAAGGTTGACCGCCATGCCAAGCGGCTGCCCGTCCAGCATCCCTGCTATCGCACGCCCCGACAGCGCCACATAGGGCGCGGGCTGGCCCACATGGGCCGCCAGACGTTCGATCCGATCAAAGACCAACACATAGGCGTCATCCAGCAGAACGGGGCTGATCTGATCGGCCGCGGGTTCGTCTTCGAGCAGCAGGAACAGTTCCACGTCGGCCATGCGTTCATAGAACCGCAGGCGGGCGGCGTCATCGCTTTCGTCGGCCATCATGGCGGCATGGGCGATATCCAGCGGAGTCGCGTCAGTCATCCAGTACATTCCTTACAGCAGCGCGGAGCCGGGGAAGCACCTCTTCCTCGAACCACGGATTTTTCTTGAGCCAACCGGTATTGCGCCACGACGGATGAGGCAAGGCAAAGACGCCGTTTCGGTGGTTTTGCCATTCGGCGACCGCGCGGGTGACGGTGGTGAACCCGGGCAAGTGATAGCGCATGGCATAGGCCCCGATCAACACGGTCAGCCGCACATCGGGCACGGTGGCCAGCGCCCCTGCCCGCCACGTTTTCGCGCAGACGGGGGGCGGCGGCAGGTCGCTGCCTTTGGCATCATAGCCCGGAAAGCAGAATGCCATCGGGATGATCGCCACGCGGCTGCGGTCATAAAACGTCGCCTCGTCCACGCCCAGCCAATCGCGCAAGCGTTTGCCAGAGGCGTCCCAGAACGGGGTATTCGCCTCGTGGACCCGCAACCCCGGTGCCTGCGAGGCAATCAACATCCGCGCGCCAGGCTGGAACCACACGACCGGATTGGGCCGATGCGCCGTCGCCGTCGCGGCAAAGCGGTCGGCGCACAGGGTACATTGGCTCAGTTGCGGGCGGATATCTGTCATGCGCCTAGACCTAAGGGGTGGGTCGCCGGTTTCAACCGGGGCCTCGCACGGACGGTTGCGGCGCGCGCAGGCGGCAGCGTTCACGGCGCCTTGTCGACAATGGCCTACCTTTGCGGCGTGCCCTTTGCTTTGGCTCCTTGTAAATATGGTCTCATCTACGACATAATATAGTCAAAATAGTGGGCTAGACACCGCACAAGCCTCGGGAAACAGGGCGCGATATACCCACAACAGCACCAATCGGAGCAGGCATGCTGGAATTTGACAACGTATCCAAGTCCTTTTGGACTGGCACGCAACACAAGGTCATTCTGGACCATGTGTCCTTTCGTGTGGATTTGGGTCATTCCCTTGGCATCCTCGCCCCCAATGGCACCGGTAAGACGACCCTTATCAATATGATGGCGGGGCTGGAAAAACCGGACGAAGGCGAAATCAGACGGGGCTGCAACATCAGCTTTCCATTGGGGTTTATGGGCGGCGTCATCAACAAGATCTCTGCCATGGAAAACGCCCGCTATATTGCGCGGCTCTATGGCTTGGACCCTGATTACGTCGAAAGTTTTTGCCGCTGGCTGTGCGGTTTGGGTGAATATTTTGACCAGCCGGTCGGGACATATTCCGCCGGTATGAAATCACGGTTTTCGTTTTCACTGCTGCTTGCGCTTGATTTCGACATCTATTTGATCGACGAAGGCATGCCGAGCACCACAGATGTTGAATTCAACCGCAAGGCGGGCGAAATTCTGCAAGAGCGTCTGCAAACGACGACGATCATCATCGTGTCGCACCAAGCCGAGACGTTGGAACAATTCGCGCGGTCCGCTGCTGTACTACTTGGCGGAAAGCTTCATATCTTCGACACCTTGGAAGAGGCCAAACAGCTTTATGACTACGAAACCCAAGGCTAGAAAATTCCGCATCAAACGCGCGGCCCCTGCGGCAGCCCCGCAAGGCACCGAAACGCCCAAGGCGACTTCGGCCACGTCTTCTGACGTTCCGCCTGCGGCGGGCGCTGCGCAGGACAACGCCTCAGAACCTGTCAACAGCGCCCGAGCGACGGCGGCCTCCCCCGCGTCTGCGCCACCACGTTCCACCCCGTCGCCGGCTCCGCGCAGCGGAGAGGTTGCTTCCGCAGACGAAGTCAGCGGCGAGCAGGACATTGACGCGATCCGTCGCGAAGGGCTGACCGGCCGCCAGTTGCGGATGGCACGGCGCGTGGCCCAGAAACACGGGCTTGCGCCGACCTCGGATTTTGATGCGGTACGTCTATTGCGCGATCAGGGTATTGATCCGTTCCAACGTTCCAACATGCTGGAGCTCGTCGTCCCGCAAGATCAGAAATCCACGGGTACGGCCCTGTCCAAGAACCGAATTCAACTGCCGCAAACGGTACCTGCAGGGGGGCGTAATGTTCCCTCGACCGACGTTAATCCGATGGAACGCCGGATGCGCGAAATTTCGGATATCCAGCGCGACATTACCAAACGCCGCCGCCGCAAGATGGCGCTTTTGGCGGTGCGGCTGGCGTTTTTCGTCGGGCTACCCACACTGATGGGAGGCTATTATTTCTATAAAATCGCCACGCCAATGTATGCGACCGACAGCCAGTTCCTGATCATTCAGAACGAGGGCACCGGCGGGCTTGGCCCGCTTGGCGGGCTGTTGCCGACGCAATTCGCCAACTCTGCCGACAGTATCGCGACGCAAAGCTACCTGCAGTCCAAAGACGCTATGCTGCGCCTGGACCGCGACGTCGGCTTTATGCAGCATTTCTCTGATCCCGAGATTGACCCGATCCAGCGGATGCACCCCGACGCGTCAAACGAGGAAGCCTATAAATTCTACAAGGACAACGTTAAAATCGGCTACGACCCTACCGAAGGGATGATCCGGATGGAGGTCATCGCCGCCGATCCGGCAGTCGCCACTGATTTCTCTCAGCACCTGCTCGACTACGCCGAGGAACGCGTGAACGCCCTGTCGCAACAAAAGCGCGAAGACGGTATGCGCGACGCGCGCGAGGCCTATGAACAGACTGTCGCCAAACGCCGCGAGGCGCAGGAGGCGCTGATCAAGCTGCAAGTTGAAAATGGCGTCGATCCGCAGGCTGTTATTGCGTCGCTCCGCGGGCAGATCACCAACTACGAAACACTGCTGTTGGAAAAAGAGCTTGAGCTTGCTGCCCTGCTCGACAACCCGCGCCCCAACCGCGCCAAGGTGGACGGTGCCCAAGGCGACGTGCGCCGGCTTGGCGCCCAGCTGGACCGCTTGAACCAGCGTATGAACAGCGCCACAGAGGGTACGAACTCTCTTGCGCAACAGGCCGTCAGCTTGCAACTGGCGCAGGCCGATTTGGCCGCCGCAGACGCAGCACTTCAGGCATCGCTCACACAGATGGAACAAGCCCGCACCGAAGCCAGCCGTCAGGTGCGCTATCTGACTGTTGCGGTGCGCCCTGTCGCATCGCAATCCGCCACATATCCGCGCAAGTTCGAGAACACGATTTTGACATTTCTGATCTTTGCGGGCATCTACCTCATGCTGTCGCTGACCTCCTCTATTCTGAAAGAACAGGTAACAAAATGACCCAAGTCACCGTTGGAAATGTCGTTATCGGGAATGATCGCCCGCTGACGGTGATCGCAGGCCCTTGCCAGTTGGAAAGCGAAACCCACGCCCAGATGATTGCCGGCCAGATGAAAGAGGCCTGCGACGCCGTCGGCGCGCAGTTCGTGTTCAAGGCCAGCTATGACAAGGCCAACCGGACCTCGCTTGGCGGCAAACGCGGGCTTGGCATCGACGAAGGTCTGGCCGTGTTGCAGTCTGTGGGCAAGTCCATCGGCGTGCCGGTTCTGACGGATGTTCACACCGAAGCCCAATGTGCCATCGCCGCCGAAGCAGTGGACATCCTGCAAATCCCCGCCTTCCTGTGCCGCCAAACCGATATGCTGCTAGCCGCTGGCAATACGGGCAAGGTCGTCAATGTGAAGAAAGGCCAGTTTCTGGCCCCGTGGGACATGCCCAATGTCGTCGCCAAGATTGAATCTACCGGCAACAAGCGCATCTTGCTCACAGAACGCGGCACCTCTTTTGGGTACAACACGCTGGTCGCCGACATGCGCAGCCTGCCCCAAATGGCGCAGACCGGATACCCTGTCGTGATGGATGCGACGCATTCGGTCCAGCAACCCGGTGGGCAAGGCGGTTCGAGCGGCGGACAACGCGAATTTGCACCAGTCATGGCACGCGCTGCTGTGGCGATTGGTGTAGGTGCGGTGTTCATCGAGACCCACGAAGACCCCGACAATGCGCCGTCGGACGGGCCCAACATGATCTATCTGGATCAGATGCCAGCCCTTATCGCATCGCTGATGAAATTCGACGCGCTCGCCAAGGAATACCCCCTAAACTTCTAAGGGGGCATCCTGCCAATACTCAGACTTTCGCGGCGTTTCCGAATGCCGCGATCAGCCCCGCGTCCTTGACCCCCGGCGCGCTTTCCACACCGGACGACACATCGACTTGCCGCGCGCCGGTCATACGCGCCGCCTCTGCCACGTTGTCGGGCGTCAGGCCACCTGCCAGCATCCACGGCTTATCCCATGTGCGGTCCGCGACCAGACGCCAGTCAAACGACAGCCCGTTGCCACCGGGCAATGCAGCCCCTTTGGGCGGTTTGGCATCAATCAAGATCTGGTCCGCGACAGCCATATAGACATCGATCTGCGGCAGGTCATCGGCATCCGCGACCCCTACAGCTTTCATCACCGGCAGCCCATAGCGCGCCTTGACCTCGGCCACGCGTTCAGGCGATTCCTTGCCATGCAGCTGTAGCATGTCGATGGGGACAGAGGCGGTCAACGCATCGAGAAAGGCATCATCCGCATTCACCGTCAGCGCGACCTTGCACAGCCTCATAGGGACCTCTACTGCCAGCACCGCGGCTTGTTCGATCGTGACGTGGCGCGGGGATTTTTCGAAAAAGACGAACCCGGCATAACGCGCACCGGCGGCAGCCGCCGCGGCAATATCCTGCGTGCTGCGTAAGCCGCAGAATTTCACATGCAAATTTTGGGTCATCGAATGGTTCCTGCGCTAAGGGGCATAGGCCCGCTTAGCTTGCTTGATCCAGCAACGCCAGAACCTCGTCTTGGTCCTGATACTTCTCGCCCTTCAACCGTGCGACTTCACGCTCCAACCGGCGCATTTCGCGGGCCTGACGGGCGGCTTCAGCACGTTGGCCGTATTCACGAATCCATTCCCAGACAAAACCGACAAGAAGGCCGGCGATGATGCTGCCCAGAATAACAATGAACAGCGGCACCTGGATTTCAGGGTTCATTGCGAACCAGCCCGAAACCTCGGTCGGCAGCAATTTCAGCGACACCATAGACCGGTTGGCCAAGGCGACCGCGATCAGTGCAATGGCGAAGACTGCGATGCAGAGGTAGCGAACATAGCGCATTAGGAATTCCCGTTTAAACGATCTCTAAGCAGTTTACCGGTCTTGAAGAACGGCACGTGCTTTTCTTCTACATGAACCGTTTCCCCAGTACGAGGGTTCCGTCCCACGCGCGCGTCACGTTTTTTGACCGAAAAAGCACCAAAGCCGCGCAGCTCGACACGGTCCCCGGCGGCCATCGCGCCGGTGATCTCTTCAAAGATGGTATTCACGATCCGCTCAACGTCGCGCTGATAGAGATGGGGATTGTCATCGGCAATCTTCTGGATCAGTTCTGACCGGATCATTTAACGTCCTCCGAGGTGCGCAATTTATGTCTTAACTAGAGGGGACTATAGCAAACCAAACGCGTTCGTGAAGTCATCCAAATTTCTATTATCGTGATTAAACGGCGGGAAGTCGCTGTTTTGCAGTCATTTTTTGGCCATAATTCACACCGGCACCCGGAATGGCGCGGCCAGCCGCCCTCGCCCGCCCCAATGCACCCCCTTGCGATTCGGAACGAAAAAGGGCCCCGCAGTCTGCACTGCGAGGCCCGAGATTGTGTGCGATAAGCGCTAAGGCTTATTCGTCGCCCTTCAGAGCGGCACCCAGGATATCACCCAAGGATGCGCCGGAGTCAGAGGAGCCATACTGCTCGACTGCTTCTTTCTCTTCTGCGATTTCGCGTGCTTTGATCGAGACGCCCAGACGGTGCGCTTTCGCGTCCACGTTGGTGATGCGTACGTCGACCTTGTCACCAACCGAGAAACGCTCGGGGCGTTGTTCGGCACGGTCACGCGACAGATCGGAGCGACGGATGAAGGCTTTCATACCTTCGTATTCGACTTCGATGCCACCTTCTTCGATGGAGGTCACGGACACAGTCACAACGGAACCGCGCTTCACGCCGCCCACTGCTTCTGCGAACTTGTCGCCGCCCACACCTTTGATCGACAGGCTGATGCGTTCTTTTTCAACGTCGACTTCGGAAACAACGGCCTGAACCGTGTCACCTTTACGGTAGTCTTGGATCGCTTCTTCGCCGCGCTGGTCCCAGCTCAGGTCGGACAGGTGAACCATACCGTCGATGTCGCCTGGCAAGCCAACAAACAGACCGAATTCGGTGATGTTTTTGACTTCGCCTTCGACTTCGGTGCCTTCTGGGTGTGTTTCAGCGAACACTTCCCATGGGTTGCGCATGGTCTGTTTCAAACCAAGGGAAACGCGACGCTTGGCGCCATCGATTTCCAGAACCATGACTTCGACTTCTTGGCTGGTGGAAACGATCTTGCCGGGGTGTACGTTCTTTTTGGTCCAAGACATTTCGGACACGTGAACCAGACCTTCAACGCCTGGCTCCAGCTCAACAAATGCACCGTAATCGGTGATGTTGGTGACGCGGCCAGTGTGCGTGGATTCCAGCGGGTACTTGGCTTGAACCAGATCCCATGGATCTTCTTGCAGCTGTTTCATACCCAAGGAGATGCGGTGCGTCTCTTTGTTGATCTTGATGACCTGAACCTTGATGGTTTCGCCGATCGCCAGGATCTCGGATGGGTGGTTCACACGACGCCATGCCATGTCTGTGACGTGCAGCAAGCCGTCAACGCCGCCCAGATCAACGAACGCACCGTATTCGGTGATGTTCTTGACCACACCATCAACTTCCTGACCTTCGGTCAGGTTGCCGATCACTTCGGCACGCTGTTCGGCACGGGATTCTTCAAGGATTGCACGACGCGATACAACGATGTTGCCACGACGACGGTCCATTTTCAGAACTTGGAACGGCTGCTTCAGACCCATCAGAGGGCCGGCATCACGCACGGGGCGCACGTCAACTTGGGAACCGGGAAGGAAGGCAACAGCGCCGCCCAGATCAACGGTAAAGCCACCTTTAACACGGCCAAAGATCGCGCCTTCAACGCGCTCTTCTGCGGCATAGGCTTTTTCCAGACGGTCCCAAGCTTCTTCGCGACGCGCCATCTCACGGGAGATAACAGCTTCGCCGCGCGAGTTTTCAACCTGACGCAGGAACACTTCGACTTCGTCGCCGACTTCCACTTTCGGAGCTTCGCCAGGCTCGGCAAATTCTTTCAGCTCGACGCGGCCTTCCATCTTGTAGCCGACGTCGATAATGGCTTGGCCCGCTTCGATCGCGATAACCTTGCCTTTGACAACTGAGCCCTCTGCGGGCGTGTCCATTTCAAAGCTTTCTTCCAAAAGTGCTTCGAAGTCTTCCATTGAGTTCATAGCCATGTAGCTTGATTTTCCTTTAGCATTTGGTTTCTGGCCGCGCGGTTGTCTCCGCCGGTCTGTGGTTAAAGTTGTCATCCACGATGGGATTCGATCCGCAAAACAAAGAGGGCCGGATGAAATCGACCCTGCCTGATATACTGCGCCCGAAACGTGTATCCGCCCCTTAGACAGTCGCGCGTATAGTCCCGTTTTTTAGCAAACGCAAGGGCTGGCACCCTTTATAGCCTGCGTATGCGGGGGGATATGACGTGCGAAAAGGCAGACCGCAGCCTGCCCTCTCGTGATCCGTCATGCGCCGTGACGCTTAGGCTTCGGTCGGGCCGCCCGCGTCTTTCCAGCCGGGGAAACCACCAATGTTGGTGACATTGCTAAAGCCCATGTCGTGTAGGGTCTTGCCCGACAACGCGGCTTGGCCGCCCGCCCCGCAAATCAAATAGATTTCCGCGTCTTTCTTGAAGATCGGGTTATACATCTCTTCTTTGTTCGCATCGGCGCGGAATTCGATCATGCCACGCGGCACGCGGTGTGCGCCCTTGATTGTGCCGCTTTTGGCGATGTCACCAGAGTCGCGCACATCAATGAAGATGCCTTCGCCCTTGGCGTGTTTCGCAATCGCATCTTTAGCGTCCATCTTGGGGACAACGGCATTGGCAGCGTCGAGATAATCTTGAGCGGTCTTCATAATCAGCACCTCTTGTTAATTCATGTCGCGCCGAGCTTAGCGCTAAGCACGTCTTGGACCAACGTTAAACGCCGCCATTCGTTCCAGCGCGCTCAAACACCCTGCCGCGCTGCCACCAGTGCAATTGCGCGCGCCACGGCCGTTTCGATATCCATTGTCGACGTGTCCATCAGTTCGGCATCCTCGGCGGGCTTTAATGGTGCCTCGGCGCGGGTGCTGTCGCGCGCGTCGCGGGCCTGAACATCGGCCAAAACCCCTTCGAGTGTGACCTCTGCCCCTTTGGCGCTTAGCTCGACAAAGCGGCGCTGCGCGCGCACCTCTGGTGTGGCGGTGATGAACAGCTTTACCGGCGCATCGGGGCAGATCACGGTGCCGATGTCACGCCCGTCCAGAACCGCGCCCCCTGCCCGCATGGCAAAGCTGCGCTGGAAATCGACCAAGGCGGCACGCACAGCGGGAATTGCAGCGGCGAGGCTTGCAGCCTCTGCCACAGCGTTGGTGCGCAGCTGGTCATTCTCGAGGTCATCGGCCTGCAAGGTCAGCGCGGCCTCTTCGGCGGTCATGCCGTCCAGCACCTTGGCCCCGACGGCACGGTACAGCAGGCCGGTATCCAGATGCGCAAAGCCGAAATGTGCAGCGACGGCGCGCCCTACGGTGCCCTTGCCCGCCGCAGCTGGCCCGTCAATCGCAACGGTAAATCCCAGCATTATGCCTCCCCCTGTGTCACATTCGCACCAAGACGTTTCATCAGCGGCTCGAAGATCGGGAAGGACGTGGTGATGGGTGCCCCGTCATCCACACTGACGGGCGACGCCGCGGCCATGCCAAGGATCATGAAAGACATTGCAATCCGGTGGTCCAGCTGGCTGGCACAGGTCGCACCGCCCGGCACGTTCCCGTGCCCCCGTCCGGTTACCGCCCACCAATCAGGGCCCTCGTCCACTTCGATCCCGTTGGCGCGCAGCCCCTTGGCCATCGCATCGATCCGGTCGCTTTCCTTGACGCGCAGCTCTTTGACGCCGCGCATCATCGTTTGGCCCTGCGCAAAGGAGGCGACGACAGACAGCACCGGATATTCGTCAATCATCGACGCTGCGCGGGCTGGTGGCACCTCGATGCCTTTCAGATCGGGCGAAAACTTTGCCCGCAGATCAGCAACAGGCTCACCGCCCTCGGTCCGTTCATTCTCATAGGTCAGGTCGGCCCCCATTTCGCGCAATGTGGTGAACAGCCCTGCCCGCGTCGGGTTCAACCCGATGCCTGGCACCAGCACATCCGACCCCGGCACAATCAACGCGGCACAGACAGGAAACGCAGCCGAGGACGGATCGCGCGGGACATCGACATGCTGCGCTTGCAGTTCTGGCTGGCCGGTCAGAGTGATCACACGGCCCTCGTCGGTGTCTTCGACTGTGATTTCAGCGCCAAAGCCCGCCAACATGCGCTCGGTATGGTCGCGCGTGGCCTCGGCCTCGATCACGACAGTCTTGCCTGGGGCGTTCAGGCCCGCCAGCAACACGGCAGATTTTACCTGCGCCGACGGGACCGGAACAGTGTAACGTACAGGCACCGGGTCAGCGGCCCCCACGATGGTCATCGGCAAACGCCCGCCTTTGCGGCCCACGGCTTGCGTGCCAAACAGCGCTAGCGGGTCCGTGACCCGCGCCATGGGGCGACCGTTCAGGCTTGCGTCGCCGGTAAATGTCGCGCTGATCGGGGATGTTGCCATCGACCCCATGATCAACCGTACCCCCGTGCCGGAGTTGCCGCAGTCGATCACCCCGTCAGGTTCAGCAAAACCGCCAACGCCGACGCCGCGCACCGACCAGTTGCCGCCGCCCATATTGGTGACTTCTGCGCCGAAGGCCTGCATCGCCTTGGCTGTGTCCAGCACGTCATCACCTTCAAGCAGACCGCTGATGGTGGTTTCCCCCACACACATCGCGCCCAAAATCAGGGAACGGTGCGAGATCGACTTGTCGCCGGGCACCTCGGCCACGCCGGACAGCGGGCCGCAAGCGGTAGAGGTCATCGGGACGGGCGTGGCTTGGCTGGACATGGAGAACCCTCAAAAAACTTCCTGAAAGTCCGTCTTAAACCAGCGATCCCGTGCCGTCCATTGCCCGCGTCGGGGCAGCCTGCCTGCCGCTTAGATCTTGCGGAAGGTCAGGTAATGCGGCACGCGTCCCTCGCGCAGGGCTTTTTGTTCGTAGCGCGTGGAAATCCAATCGCCCCACGGTTCTTTCCAGTCGCCGGGGCGTTCGGCCAGCCATTCGAACCCGTGGCGCGGCACCTGTTCAAGCGTCTGGCGCACATAGTCCTCAATATCCGTCGCGACACGGAAAATCGCACCGGGCTTGAGCACCTTCACCAGCGGTTCAAGGTGTTCAGGCGTCACGAACCGGCGCCGGTGATGGCGGGTCTTGGGCCAAGGATCGGGATAGAGCAGAAAAGCGCGGTCAATCGACGCCTCGGGCAGCACGTCAAAGATATCGCGCGCATCGCCGGGGTGGATCGCCACATTGTCGACCCCCGCGCGGCGGATCTTGCCCAACAGCATCGCGACCCCGTTGATATAGGGTTCGCAGCCGATGATACCCACGTCGGGGTTTTGGGCGGCCTGATGCACCATATGTTCACCACCGCCAAAGCCGATCTCGAGCCAGACAGGTTTGCCATCAAACAAAGTCGGCAGATCCAGCGGTGTGCGGTCAGGGTTCGCATCCCAATCGACGGGACCGGGGGACAGCGCCTCTAGGTCCTCTTCGATATAGCCTTTCTGGCTTGGCTTAAGCGATTTGCCTTTAAGGCGACCGTAGAAATTGCGGCGGGGGCGTTCTGGATGTGTCATGGCGCTGGCTTTAGCCTGCGATGGCTACGGGCGCAACATTCCGCGTGATCCCCCGACGCAAAAGCCCGTCTTGCTGACGGCTTTGCGATGATCCCGACACGGATCAAAGGGTTCCTGACCAAGAGCATCAGCCATATCTCTATCGGCAAGCGCCCCGGCTTGGGCGCGCCGCACCCCCTTTGGGCGCACCCCGCCAAAGCGAAAGGGCAGCCCACGGGCTGCCCTTTCGCGTCCAATACCGCGCTTGCTTACAGTGCGGCTTTCAGTGCATCGACCAGATCGGTCTTTTCCCAGCTGAACCCGCCGTCCGCTTCGGGCGCGCGGCCAAAGTGGCCATAGGCAGCTGTGCGTTCATAGATCGGCTTGTTCAGCTCCAGATGCTCGCGGATGCCCCGTGGGGTCAGGTCGATGATCTGGCGGATCGCTTTTTCAATCGCGGCATCCGACACATCGGCGTCGCCGCCATAGGTGTCGCAATAGATCGACAAGGGCTTTGATACGCCGATCGCATAGCTCAGCTGGATCGTGCATTTCTCTGCCAGACCCGCGGCGACGACGTTCTTGGCCAGATAGCGCGCGACATAGGCAGCAGAGCGGTCAACCTTTGTCGGATCTTTGCCCGAGAACGCGCCGCCCCCGTGCGGTGCCGCACCGCCATAGGTATCCACGATGATCTTGCGACCGGTCAGGCCGGCATCACCGTCAGGACCGCCAATCACGAATGTCCCCGTCGGGTTCACCCACCATTCGGTGTCCGGTGTGATCCAGCCTTCGGGCAGGACTTGGGTGATATAAGGTTCGACAATATCGCGAATATCGGCGCTGGTCTGGCCCGCGTCGGCGTGCTGCGTCGACAGCACGATAGAGGACACGCCAACAGGTTTGCCGTCTTCATAGCGCACGGAAAGCTGGCTTTTCGCGTCAGGGCGCAGCGTCGGCTCGGTGCCGTCTTTGCGCACCTCGGCCAGACGGCGCAGGATCGCATGGGCATAGTGTATCGGCGCCGGCATCAGCTCTGGCGTTTCAGTGGTGGCGAAACCGAACATGATGCCCTGATCGCCTGCCCCTTCTTCCTTGTCGCCCGACGCGTCCACACCCTGCGCAATATGCGCCGACTGGGGGTGCAGCAGGTTGGTGATCTCGCAGGTGGCGTGGTGGAATTCGTCCTGCTCGTACCCGATATCCTTGATGCACTTACGGGCGATGCCGTCGATCTTGCCAAGGTATTCGTCCAATTTGGACTTGTTTGACAGGCCCACTTCGCCGCCGATGATCACCCGATTGGTTGTGGCAAAAGTCTCGGCTGCCACCCGCGCTTCGGGCTCTTCGGTGAGAAAGGCGTCAAGTACTGCGTCGGAAATCCGGTCGCAGACCTTATCCGGGTGGCCCTCGGAAACGGATTCCGAAGTGAACGTATAATTCTTGCGGGACATTTAGTGCTCCAATAGGTTTCATAGCCACGTCAGGAAGCCGTTGTGGCCGATTAGCGGGGCTTAGCTATGCCTGCCCCTGTGGTCAAACTTTAAGTTGCGACGTTTGCGCAGGATAACAAGGGCAAATCCTGCCAAAGTGATGAAAAGAAACGGCCATTCGCCCCACCTGCTATAGGGTGTCGCAGGGCGTGGGCCGGGCAAACGTGCATCCAGAAAGCCGGCTTGGTTCAAGGCAAGGCTTTTCGTGATGCGGCCCCATGGATCAATCATCGCCGACACGCCGGTATTGGCGACGCGCGCCATGGGCAGACCCTGCTCTATCGCGCGCATCCGCGCTTGGGCCAAGTGCTGCAATGGCCCCTGCCCCTTGCCAAACCACGCATCATTGGTCAGCTGCATCAGAAACGCCGGACGCGCCGGTGCCGCGTTGACGTCGCGGGCGAACACGGCCTCGTAGCAGATCAACGGCAGCGCGGCACCCAGATCCCCCAGATCCATTAGCTCTGCGCCCGGACCAGAGGAAAAGCCGCTGCCAAACTGTGCCGCCATGCCGCGCAGTCCTATCCGACCCAGAATGTCGCCAAAGGGGATGTATTCGCCAAAGGGCACCAGATGGTGTTTGTCATAGATCTGAACCACCTCTGCATCGGGGCCAAGCAGCACAGCCGAGTTGTAATAGGCCATGTCGTCGCGCCGCTGCACCCCCAGCACCACGGGCGTACCGGCTGCGGCTTCGCTGATATAGGTCAACGCGCCATGGGCCAGATCCAACGGCCACGCGATGGCGGTTTCGGACCAAAGGATCAGATCAGGGGCCGCATCCCCTTGCGCCGGAGCGGCGCTGGTCAAAGCGAGCTGACGATCAAAGAACTCCGGAATCTTGGCGGGATCCCACTTGTCTTTCTGCGCCGCGTTGGGCTGCACCATGCGGATCATATGCTGGGTCAAAACGGCATCTGGACCGCCGAACGGGACGGTCAAAGCCAGCACAGTGCATACGCGCGCGCCCCAGACAGCAGCCTGACGCAGCACGGATCCACCGGCGCGCTGCACCACGGCCACGGCTAGCGCGACAACCGCAAGTGTCATCCCGTAGGGGCCGATCAGTGCCAGCCCCTGCCCCGGCCATACGTTAACCAAGGATTGCGAGAACATGCCCCAAGGGAAGCCAGTAAACAGATACCCGCGCAGCATTTCTGCGGCGGGCAGCACGAAGATCAGCGGCCAAACCTGCGCGGACAACCTGCGCGCGCCATAGAACGCCGCTGCCCAGAACAGCGCCAAGCCGCCGGTCAGCCCGACTACGGCAAACGGGGCCATCCAGGCGTAGCGTTCGGGATCAACCATGAAGGGCGACACCAGCCATGACCAGCCGTGGATGAAATACCCAAAGCCAAAACCCCAGCCGATCGCAGCCGCTTGGCGCGACGTTGCAATGCGGCGGTAGATCAGCAGCACCGCTGCGAGGGCGGCCAGCAAAACCAGCGGCAGATCATACGGGGCCTGCCCAAAGGCCGCGGCAACGCCGGCAAGCACCGCTGCCCCGAACCGCATCCAAGCGGCACTGCGCAGTGTCATCAGTGAGATCCGGCCATACGCACACGCAACCGCTTGATCCGGCGGGGATCCGCATCGATGACCTCGAATTCGGGGCCGTCGGGGTGCACAACCACTTCGCCGCGCGCCGGTACCCGACCCGACAGCATAAAGACCAACCCGCCAAGCGTATCGATTTCCTCTTCGTCCACATCGTCGTGGTCGGTCAACGAACGTCCGATCTCTGCCTCGAAATCATCCAGCGGCGTTTTGGCCAGCGCAAGGTAGCAGCCCGGTTTTTCAACGGTCCAGTATTTCCCTTCGTCGACGTCATGTTCGTCTTCGATCTCGCCGATCACCTGTTCGATGAGGTCTTCGATCGTGACCAGCCCGTCGACGCCGCCATATTCGTCAATCACCAACGCCATGTGACGCCGTTCCGCCTGCATCTTGGTCAGCAGCACGCCAATGGTCATTGATGGCGGTACAAACAACAAGGGACGGAGCATCGCCTTCAGATCAAACTCGGCGGATCTGCCATTAAAACCGTGGGTCAGCGCCAGGTCCTTGAGGTGGGCCATACCAACGGGCGTATCGAGCGTCCCGTCGTAAACCGGCAACCGCGTCAGGCCGCTCTCTTTGAACACGCCCACCAATTCATCCAGCGTCGAGCCGACGGGTATGGCGGTGATATCCGCCTTGGGCACCGCAACGTCTTCGACCCGCATCCGGCGCAGGTTCATCATGCCGCGCGTGGAAAGCCGGTCGGTCTGAGCCGCAGTCATTTCCTCCTCTTCCTCGGGGTCTGACGCGCTGAGTGCACCCATGACCCGGGAAAAGAAGCCACCGGATTTAGGGGTATCTTCGGTTTCTTCAGCCTCGGAGGCCAGTTTTATGTCTTCCAACTGCGCGCTTTGCGCCGCCTCAGATGATCCGTCTGTATCGCCCATCGGGTCCTGTCTTTATGTGGTTAGGCAGGCAGTTGCGCTGCGTCGTCTCTATATGGGTCATCCAACCCTAATTTACCAAGTATTTCTACCTCTAACCGTTCCATCAGGGCCGCATCCCCGTCCCGTTCGTGGTCATAGCCCAACAAATGGAGCACTCCGTGAACGATCAAATGGGTCACATGATCAACCATCGGCTTGCCTGCGGCCTCTGCCTCGGCGTGGCAGGTATCATATGAAATCGCGATATCGCCGAGTTCCAGCATATTGTCGAACCCCGGCGTGACCGGCAGCGGTATATCGCCATCCTGCGCGGCACCGCGTTCTTCCGCGGGCCAGCTCAGTACATTGGTCGGCGTGGGTTTGTCGCGGAAATCAGCATTCAGCGTGGCAATATGCGCGTCGTCACAGGCCAGCACAGTGACCTCGGCGGCGCTGGCCTCCAGCGACAGATGCGCCAGCGTGGCCGATATCGCACGCGGGCACAGCGTCTCTAGGTCCAAATCGGCCCAACGCGGATCTTCCTCGATTACGTCCAGCGCCTGCATCAGCGCCGCACCGGGGGCCAGCCCCCGGCCCCCCGGAGTTTATTTGGCAAAATGAAGCAGCCGGGCATTACGCGTGGCCCGTATCTGCTTCGTAGGCTTCGATGATCGCGGCAACTAGCGGGTGACGCACCACGTCTTTGGACGTGAAGTAATTAAAGCTGATCTTGGGGATCGTCTTGAGCAGCCGTTCCGCGTCTTGCAGCCCCGACGGCACGCCGCGTGGCAAGTCGATCTGGGTCCGGTCGCCTGTAATCACCATACGCGACCCTTCGCCCAAACGGGTCAGGAACATCTTCATCTGCATAGAGGTCGCGTTCTGCGCCTCGTCCAATACAACAAAAGCATTCGAAAGGGTCCGCCCGCGCATAAAGGCCAGCGGTGCGATCTCGATCTTTTTCTCTTCGATCAGCTTTGCCAGCTGTTTGCCGGGCAAGAAATCGTTCAGCGCATCATAGAGCGGCTGCATGTAGGGATCGACCTTGTCCTTCATATCGCCCGGCAGATAGCCAAGTTTTTCGCCTGCTTCGACCGCGGGGCGCGACAGGATAATGCGATCAACATGGCCGCCAATGAACATCGACACGCCCACAGCCACGGCCAGATAGGTTTTGCCCGTGCCGGCGGGCCCGATGCCAAAGGCTAGTTCATTGTCAAACAGCGATTGCACATAGGCCTTTTGTGCCGCGGTGCGGGGTTCGACCCGTTTCTTGCGGGTCTGGATTTCGACGCCGCCAAGATTGGGCATCTCGATCTGGTCGCCCGGACGTACGCCTGTCCCTGCCGCGGAATCACCCATGCGCAACAGGCTGGTGACATCCGCAGGTTCGACGCTGCGTCCGCCTTCAAGCCGGGCATATAGCCCGTTCAGCACCGCCACGGCACGCGTTGTCGCATCATCTTCGCCGATCACCGACAGCTGGTTGCCTCGGCGCACAATCTGCACCTCGAGCGCCGTTTCCACGGCGGTCAGATTGGCGTCATAAGGGCCGCACAGGTCGATCAGCAGCCGGTTATCCGGAAATTCAAGCTGCTGCGCGTTAGAGGCGGGAGGTGTCATTGTATCACTAGATGGCAAAGCGTTTTCCTAATTGGAGATGTCTTTGGATTAATATGGGACCCGTTTTCAAACTGTGTACCCCTTGGCACCGACAAAAAAGGGCCGGAGCGTAAAACGCGCCGGCCCGATCCTATGTGCAGGAGTTGTCTCAAGATCAGTTTGGATCTCGGACGCGCGAACCGCCTTTGAAATCACCCGCCGTATAGGTCGGCTGCGCCACACCAGAGCAAACCGGCTTGCCGTATTTGTCCAAGCGCTGGCTCAGGTAGCCTTCGACGCCATCGTCGATGATCCAGTGGTCGCAGCCATTGGGGTCGACCCAGATACCGGCCTGAAGCTGGCTCAGGTGCTTTTTGTCGAAACCGCGGTCAACGGATTTATCGGCGGGGTAGCCCCGGCCTTCGTAGTCAGCGCAAGCACCCAGTGTCAGGGCGCAGGCGGTGACCATCATAATCTTAGCTTTCATCACGTTACTGTCCCCTTAGCGAATGCAGATGATTTCGACGCGGCGGTTCTTGGCCATACCGCCCGATGTGCCGTTGGACGCTGCTGGCATCCGCTCGCCGTAGCCGCGAACATCCGCGATGCGGGCCCCCGACTGCTGTGCGATACTGGCGACAGCATTGGCACGGTTCAGCGACAGCTTCATGTTATAGGCATCCGACGCACGGCTGTCGGTGTGACCGCTGACGATATAGGACACTGCACCTGTCGACTTGAAGAATTCAGCCAGACGCGCGCGGCCCTGCGGGTGCACGCGGTAGCTGTCAGTCTTGAAAAACTGGTCCGTATCCATCACGCCGCAGACGTTCCCCCGGCGGCAGACCGGAATACCCTGACGTGTGACATGCGGTGTCATGTAGCCTTCGGCACCGTCATCCATGACCCAGTGTTCGCACCCGTCGGGATCAACCCAGATCGTTGGAATATACTGGCCCTTGTCGCGGCCCTGTTGAGATCTTGTTTGTGCATCGGCAGCAGATGCCTGAAGCACGAATGTCGCGGCGATCATGGTGCCCGCAAACAGCCGTAGCCCCTTGGAAATTGTATTGAACACAGCCCTCGTCCTTTTCTTCTGTCCCCCAGTCGGAAAACCCAGAGATACCCCAGGCACCACGGTCGTCCGCTATATGTTGTAAGATTAGGAGGTAAACGAGGCTCTGTGAAGCGCGAATGCGGCCATATTTACTATATTACTGCCACACTTACGCCATTTACCCGAGATTGCAGCCGTTTTGGTCTACAATCTTTGCGGGCAAAGCGCGGCTTGCGACACTTAAATCTGCCGTGCGGTCAGTGAATTGGTTTTGGCATCAACGATTCTGACGCGGACCACATCGCCGATATTGGCCTGCGCATCGTCAATATGCACAGAATGGAGGTATTCTGATTTACCCACCATTTGCCCTACCTCGCGGCCGGTTTTTTCCACCAGTACAGACAGGTCACGGCCGACCATGCTGTTCTGGATCTCGCGCTGTTGGCCGGTGATCAACCCTTGCAGACGTTGCAGGCGCGCGTCGGCGATGGCGGCCTCTACCTGCGGGCGTTCAGCGGCGGGGGTGCCCGGGCGGGTCGAGTATTTGAACGAATAAGCATATCCGTATTTGACCTCGCGGACGAGCTGCATCGTGGCCTCGAAATCCGCGTCTGTCTCTTCGGGGAAGCCGACGATGAAATCGCCCGACATCACGATATCGGGCCGTGCGGCACGGATGCGTTCGATCAGCCGCAGATAGCTTTCGGCGGTGTGGCTGCGGTTCATCCGCTTGAGGATACGATCGGACCCCGATTGAACGGGCAGGTGCAAATAGGGCATCAGCTTGTCGATCTCGCCATGTGCCGCGATCAGCGCGTCGTCCATGTCGTTGGGGTGGCTGGTGGTATAGCGGATCCGTTCCAGCCCGTCGATCTTGGCCAACTCTTGGATCAGGCGGGCAAGCGTGTAATCCGCGCCCTCTGCGCCCACGCCGTGATAGGCGTTGACGTTCTGACCCAGCAAAGTGACTTCGCGCACGCCGCGTTCTACCAGTTCGCGCGCTTCGGTCAGCACACGGGTTGCAGGGCGCGAGACTTCGGCACCGCGGGTATAGGGCACCACGCAGAAGGCGCAGAACTTGTCGCACCCTTCTTGCACGGTCAGAAATGCAGAGGGTGCGCGTTTCGCCTTGCCGCGGCCCTTGAGCTTTTCGAATTTGTCTTCTTCGGGGAAATCCGTATCTAGCGCAGTCTTGCCGGACCGCACGCGGGCTTCCATGGCGGGGAGCCGGTGATAGGATTGCGGCCCGACGACCAGATCAACAGCCGGTTGACGGCGCATGATCTCTGCCCCTTCGGCCTGCGCCACGCAACCGGTCACGCCGATTTTCAGATTGGGGTTCAGCTCTTTCAGCGGCTTCAGGCGGCCCAGCTCGGAATAGACTTTTTCAGCCGCTTTTTCCCGGATGTGACAGGTGTTCAGCAGGATCATATCCGCATCGGCAGCGGTCTTTGTCTCGACGTAAGTATCGCCCAGAGACTCGGCCATACGTTCACTGTCGTAGACGTTCATCTGGCAACCGTAGGTCTTGATGAACAGCTTTTTTGGCGCGGTCATGGCAGGGTCCGTTGATCAAAGGTGCAAAAGCGCGGTCTAACAGTGCCAGCGTTCTCTTGCAATGCGTCCCGATTTGACAGATTTAGGACAAAGCGCAGTTTCCACCGGGGTGTCATGCAATATCGTAGTCTTGACCATTTCATCAGCGACAGCAAAACCGTGCTGAGCAAGGGCCCCATCGCCTTGATCATGGTCGAAGACGCCATAGAGATCGAGACAACGCTGCGCCATCACCAGCAGCTTGGGTTCGGCACGTTGGTTGCCTTTATGCCCCCCAGCTTTGCACTGGCCCGCGATGTGGCCGAAAGCAAAGGCGTGCTGCGGGTAGATTACGACATGGACCGCGAAGGCGCGATCGAAGATGCGGTGAACGCCGTGATCGAGGCCGCGCCGGGGCAATGGCTGTATGTCTGCTATAACGCGGAATACCTGTTCTACCCCTTCTGCGAGACGCGCACCGTGGGCGAGATGCTGGCGTTTCACACCGAAGAGCGCCGCGATGCGATGTTGGCCTATGTTGTCGACCTCTACGCAGATGATCTTGAGGCGGCACCCAACGCCGTGTCCTTGGACAATGCCCTTATGGATCGGTCCGGCTATTACGCGCTGGCCCGTCAAGAGACGCCTGACACCGCCCCCAAAGAGCGGCAGTTGGATTTCTTTGGCGGATTACGGTGGCGCTTTGAGGAACACGTGCCAGCGGCGCGGCGCAAGATCGACCGCATTTCCCTGTTCCGCGCCAAACCCGGCTTGCAGATGCTTGGCGATCACACGTTCTCGGATCAGGAATACAACACCTACGCCTGCCCGTGGCATCACAATATCACAGCCTCCGTTTGCTCGTTCCGCACGGCCAAGGCGCTCAAGTCCAATCCGGGCAGCACGGGCAGCATTGCAACCTTCAAATGGCACAACTCTGCGCCGTTTGAATGGCATTCACGGCAGCTGCTGGATCTGGGTCTGATGGAACCGGGACAATGGTTCTAGCGCGGTGCAGTTGGTGAAATACGCCCGCGCCCGATTGGCAGCCGCGGCCTAAACCTTGCGGCGCAGACGGATCACCACATCGACCGATGCGATCTCGGCCCCTTCGGGGGCGTCAGGCAGCTGCGCGATCACAAGCTGATCAGAGGGGGCATCGGACAGACGCGCCTCGTCCTCCCAGAAGAAATGGGGGTGATCATGGGTGTTGGTATCGAAATAGCTTTTGGACCCGTCAACCGTGACTTCCTGCATCAGCCCCGCATCGCAAAAGGCGCGCAGGGTATTGTAGACGGTTGCCAGCGACACGGCATCGCCCTGCCCCTTGGCTGCGTCAAACAGGCTTTCGGCGGTGACATGGCGGTGCTGACCGTCGCCCACCAACAGATGCGCCAGCGTCATGCGCTGCCGCGTGGGGCGCAGGCCCGCTTTGGCAAGCCACTCAGAACTGATCTGCTGTGTTGTTTGGGTCATTGGCTATAGGTACCTCTCATGTCCTATATATAAAGGGCAAAGCCTGCGGTTTTCAAACGGAAATCCCGAAACACCTGCCAACGCCGCCCTGCGCCGTGGCGTAAATGCGATCTGCCTGCGCCCTTGCGGGCCTGCGGTGCGCAATGCTAAACCTGCCGGGACTTGAAATTCAGCCCTCAGGAGCCGCGATATTATGGCCGACTACCCCACCAGCTTTGACAAAGAAGCCCTGCTCAAATGCGCCCGTGGCGAGCTTTTCGGCGAAGGCAACGCACAGCTGCCCGCCCCGCCGATGCTGATGATGGACCGTATTACAGACGTATCCGCTGATGGCGGTGCCCACGGCAAAGGGCACATCACGGCCGAATTCGACATCACGCCTGACCTGTGGTTCTTTGACTGCCACTTCCCCGGCAACCCGATCATGCCCGGCTGTCTTGGCCTTGATGGCCTGTGGCAGCTGACCGGCTTTAACCTTGGCTGGCGCGGCTGGCAGGGGCGCGGCTATGCGCTTGGCGTCGGCGAAGTGAAACTGACCGGTATGGTACGCCCTGACCGCAAGTTGCTGACCTACAAGATCGACTTTACCAAAGCGATCCAGACCCGTCGCCTGACCATGGGCGTTGCCGATGGCATCGTCGAAGCTGACGGCGAAGTGATCTATCAGGTCAAAGACATGAAGGTCGCGCTGAGCGAGAGCTGAGCGGACTTCCGAGCATCTTGCTGATCATCCAGACAGACTGATGACTTGATTTGTCGCCCCATAGGCGGCAAACGGGAAACGAACGTGCGGCCCCGCAACACGCGCGGGCCGCGCAGCATCAAGAGGGCACCCGCCCCACACAGATCAAGGGAGTGCAGCCCATGCGCCGCGTCGTTGTCACAGGATTGGGAATTGTCTCGTCCATCGGAAACAATGCAGAAGAAGTTCTGGCATCGCTTAAAGACGGGACCAGCGGCATCGTCGCCAGCCCCGAAATGACAGAGCACGGCTTTCGCAGCCGCGTTGCAGGGACGCTCAAGATTGATGTGGCCGACCACATCGACAAACGCGCGCTGCGCTTCATGGGCGGCGGCGCGGCCTATGCCTATATCGCGATGCAGCAAGCGATCGCGGACGCCGGCCTGAGCGAAGACCAGGTCAGCAACCCGCGCACCGGCCTTGTGGCGGGCTCCGGCGGGCCGTCGACCTCGGCGCTGTTCACCGCGCATAATGTCGTGCGCGACACCGGCGCGACCAAGCGTATCGGGCCGTTCGCCGTGCCAAAATGCATGTCGTCCACCGTCAGCGCGAACCTGTCGACTGCTTTCAAGATCAAAGGCATCAACTATTCGATCACCTCGGCCTGCTCTACTTCGCTGCATTGCATCGGTAACGCGGCCGAACAGATCATGTTGGGCAAGCAAGACGTGATGTTCGCAGGCGGCGGCGAAGAACTGGACTGGACGCTGTCGTGCCTGTTCGACGCCATGGGCGCGATGAGCAGCAAATATAACGACGCCCCCGAAACCGCGAGCCGCGCCTTTGACGCCAACCGCGACGGGTTCGTGATTTCGGGCGGCGGCGGCATGCTGGTGCTCGAAGAGCTTGAGCACGCCAAGGCCCGTGGTGCCACCATCTATGCCGAAGTTACCGGCTATGCGGCGACATCCGATGGGCACGACATGGTAGCCCCCTCTGGCGAGGGTGGCGAACGCGCCATGCGTCTGGCGCTGGAAACCCTGCCCGAGGGCCGCAAGGTCGGCTATATCAACGCGCATGGCACATCCACACCCGTCGGCGATGTCGGCGAAATCGAAGCGGTCCGCCGCGTCTTTGGCCAAGGCAGCACGCCACCCGTCAGCTCGACCAAATCGATGACCGGCCACGCCCAAGGGGCCGCCGGCGCACTAGAGGCAGTGTTCTGCCTGTTGATGCTGAAACATGACTTTATCACGAAATCCATCAACGTCGTTGATCTGGACCCGAAACTGGACCCCTCCGAAATCGCGCTGGAGCGCGTGGACAATGCCGGTCTAGATTCGGTGATGACCAACTCCTTTGGGTTCGGCGGCACCAACGGATCAATGATCCTTTCCAAGTTCCAAGAGTAAGGGCAGCAAATGTCAGAAATGCTTAAAGGAAAACGCGGCCTGATCATGGGTGTCGCGAATGAACGTTCCATCGCTTGGGGCATTGCCAAGGCGATGGCCGGGGCCGGTGCGGAACTGGCGTTCACCTATCAGGGGGAAGCCTTTGGCTCGCGTCTTAAACCGCTGGCTGAAAGCGTCGGGTCTGACTTTATGGTCGATGTCGATGTGACCGACGATGTCTCGCTTGATGCCGCGTTTGACCAACTGGGCGCGCGTTGGCCCACGATCGATTTCGTCGTCCACGCCATCGCGTTTTCCGACAAGTCAGAGCTGACGGGCCGTTTCCTGAACACCAGCCGCGAGAACTTTAAAAACTCGATGGATATCTCGGCCTATTCCTTCATCGAGGTCGCACGGCGGGCGCATCCGCTGATGGTCGAGAATGGCGGCACGCTGCTGACGCTGACCTACATGGGGTCAAATCGTGTAACGCCCAACTACAACGTAATGGGCGTAGCCAAAGCCGCACTGGAAAGCGCCACGCGCTATCTGGCGAATGATCTGGGGCCCGAAGGCATCCGCGTCAACGCAATCAGCCCCGGCCCGATGAAAACGCTCGCTGGTGCCGCGATTGGCGGGGCGCGCAAGACCTATAAGCACACCGACATGAACGCCCCCTTGCGGTCCAACGCGACGCTGGAAGCCGTTGGCGGGACAGCGGTCTATCTGGCCTCTGATGCCGGTGCCTGCACCACGGGCGAGATCATCCGCGTTGATGGTGGGTTCCATGTACTGGGAATGCCGCAGGCGGATAACCTGTAAGCACACTGCAGATACGATACTGGCGATCCGGGGCTCTGCCACAAAGTTCTATTTCCGGGGCTCTGCCCCGGGACCCCGGGATTTTTCCCCATTTGGAAATGGTGCGGCGTGTTTAGCGCAACGGGGGGGTTTGGTAGAGCCAGACCTTCATGCCGCCGTGGGCGATGGCGGGGCCTTGGGGTTTCCACGGCAGACCGGTGGCTTTGGCCAAGGGCGGTTCTGACGTGACGAGGCCGACGCGCCAGCCTTTGAAGCGGGTTAGCAGCGTTTGTCCAAGCGTCCCGTAGAGCGGATAAAGCAGTTTCTTGTTACCGATGCGGCCGCCGTAGGGCGGGTTCACCATAACAAGGCCGGGTGGTCCGTCTGGCGGGGTCAGCTCCCCCGCGGCATGGTTTTCGAACTGCACTGCCTCTGATACCCCTGCCCGTTCAGCGTTCATCCCGCTCATCCGGACAGCACCGGCGTCGCGGTCGGAACCATAGAACCGCAGCGGCGTCGACGTGGCGGTATTGTCACGCATAGCGGCCCATTGATCGGGATCAAAGCTAGCGAGGTCCTCGAAAGCGAAATGGCGCGAGCGGCCGGGGTTCAGGCCCATGGCGATCTCGGCGGCCTCGATCACGAACGTACCTGAGCCGCACATCGGGTCGACCACAGTCTCGGTGCCGGTGTACCCCGCCTGACGCAGCATCAAATAGGCCAGATTCTCGCGCATGGGGGCTTTGCCTACGGCCTCTTTGTGGCCGCGCTTGTGCAGCGACTCGCCCGATGTGTCGAGGCTGATGGTCACCACATTATCGTCGATCCGCACCTTGAGCACCAGCGCCGCTTCGGGCGAGATCGTCACCCCGAGACTTTCGCGCAGGGCGGTCTCGATCCGCTGTGTTGCGGCACCGGCGTGGTAAATCTTGGAGGCTTTCGTGGTCACCTGCACCCGCAGCGGCACATCGGCGCGCAGCACATCGCCCCACGGGAACTTGCGTGCACGTTTATCAAGTTGCGCCAGGTGGAACGCCATGAATGACCCAATCCGCGCCAGCACGCGCGAGGCACCGCGCAGTTGCAGGTTGGCGCGCCAGACCTCGGGCCAGCCGCCCTGCACCGTAATCCCGCCGGGCGTGGTGACGGGATTGGCAAAGCCTTTTTCCGTCACCTCGGCCAGAAGCATGTCTTCCAGACCGGGGGTGGCCACGATAAAAATGTCGAAGGTGTTTTGACTGTCCATAACCGCTGCTTACTGCGCGGCGCGCGAGGTTTCGAGCGGTTTCTTGGGACAAGCCAGTCCGGCGCGATCAAAAGCGCCGGACTGTATGCGCCTGATCAGGCGATTTTCACCAGTTCGATGTCGAACTGCAGGTCTTTGCCAGCCAGCGGGTGGTTGGCATCAAGTGTGACAGTGGATTCGTCCACTTCAACAACCATCACCGGCATCGCTTGACCGTCGGGTGTTTGCATCTGCAGCTGCGTGCCGATTTCCAGCGGGATGTCCGCAGGGATGCCTTCGCGCGGTACAGCTTGGCGCATTTCAGGGTTCACATCGCCGTATGCTTCGGCGCTGTCGATTTTGACGGTCTTGGTATCGCCGACTTCCATGCCGGGAATCGCGGTATCGAGGCCGGGGATAATCTGGCCGGACCCGACCGTGAATTCCAAAGGCTCGCGTCCGTCCGAGCTGTCGAAGGTGCTGCCGTCAAGCAACGTACCAGTATAGTGAATAGCAACGGTATCGCCGGATTTAACCTGCGTCATAGAAAGCTCCAGTCTATAGGGGAAAATACAGGAGGCCACGTATCTGCGCGGGTGCTCCGGGTTCGGCACGCAGTGTTTCAAGCCTGCGCCCTGTCGTAAACCCCCATGCGGCCAGTTTTTCGGCCTTTTCTGTTCGGGCAGCGCGTGACAGTCTTGCGGCAGGATAATTCAGGGGGGGAAATCATGGCGATAACAACATGCGTGTTCGATGCATATGGTACCTTGTTCGATGTGGCCGCGGCCGCACGGCAAGCCGCATCAGAGCCGGACTTTGCAGCGATAAAGGACAGCTGGCCACAAGTCGCGGAACACTGGCGGCAAAAGCAGTTAAGCTACTCTTGGCTGCGCGCTGTCACCGGTGCCCATGATGACTTCTGGCAGGTCACCCAAGAGGGCCTGGACTGGGCACTGGAAAAGACCGGACACGACGACAACCCTGCCCTGCGCGCACGTTTGCTGGCGCTGTACTGGGAGCTTCAGGCATTTACCGAAGTGCCTAGGATGCTGAAAACATTGAAGAATGCGGGATTGAACACGGCGATCCTATCGAACGGGTCGCCGGCAATGCTTGAAGGGGCGGTGTCATCCGCCGGTCTGGCCGACACGCTGGATGCCGTTTTGTCGGTCGAAAGCGTAGGGATCTTCAAGCCTGATGCGCGTGTCTATGAACTGGTCGGCCAAAAGTTCGGCTGCACGCCATCGCAAGTGCTGTTTGTATCGTCCAATGGCTGGGATGCAGCGGCGGCAACCGGCTTTGGCTTCACGACCGCCTGGGTCAACCGTGCGGGCGAACCGATGGACCGTTTGCCGTGGAAACCCGTTCATGTGCTGCAGGACCTGAACGGCATCCCAGAACTGGCAGGCGTATAATGGCTCATTTCACCACATCCGACGGGCTATCGCTCTATTTTGCCGACGAAGGTCAGGGGCTACCGATTCTCTGCCTGGCGGGATTAACGCGGACCACGGCGGATTTCGACTATGTCACTCCGCATCTGGAAAACGTGCGTCTGATCAAGATGGATTATCGCGGGCGGGGGCAATCCGACTTTGATCCCGACTGGTCGCATTATTCCCCACCCGTTGAATGCCGCGACGCGTTGGAGCTGCTGGACCATCTCGGAATCGACAAGGTCGCCGTGCTTGGGACGTCACGCGGGGGGCTGAACGCATTGGGGTTGGCCAAGGCAGCCAAGAACCGGTTGCTGGGCGTCGCCTTTAACGATGTCGGCCCACATATCGACCCGCAGGGGCTGGATTTCATCATGGAATTCATTGGCCGGAACCCCGCCACCAAGACCCACGCCGAAGCCGCGGCTGCCATGCCGCGTGTGTTCCCCGAATTTGACGACGTACCCGACAGCCGCTGGCTGGAGGAAGCGCAAAAGCACTACACCCAGACCGAAAACGGGCTGCAGATCACCTATGACAGGCATTTGCGCGATGCGGTGGCCAAAGCGTTTTCGGCCCCCTCGCCCGATCTTTGGCCGTTCTTTGAAGCGCTTGACGGGCTGCCGATTGCCTGCATCCGTGGCATGGCGTCCAATCTGCTGAGCGAGGAAACCTTGCAAGAGATGGAACGCCGCCGTCCCGACATGGTGGTCGCGCGGGTGCCGGGGCGCGGGCATATTCCGTTTCTGGACGAACCCGAGGCGGTTGAGGCCTTGAAGAAATGGATCGGCATGATCCAATGAATATCGACATGATCCGCGCCGCGGCGGGGCGGCTGGAAGGCCATGTGCGGCGCACGCCTTTGCTGAACTCTCCGTTTCTGGATGACATCGCGGGTCGGCGCATCTGGATTAAGCCCGAGTGTTTGCAACACACCGGCAGCTTCAAGTTTCGCGGTGGCTGGTCGGCGGTATCGGCGCTGGAATCGTCGGTACGGGCCAAGGGGGTCATCGCCTTTTCCAGCGGCAATCATGCCCAAGGGGTTGCCTATGCAGCCAAACTGCACGGCGTGCCTGCGGTGATTATCATGCCTGCCGATGCGCCGCGCCTGAAGATCGCCAACACCCGTGCCCTTGGGGCCGAAGTTGTGCTGTATGACCGCATGACCGAGGACCGCAACGCGATTGGCGCTACTATGGCGCAGGAACGGGAACTAACGCTGATCAAACCGTTCGACGATCCGCTTGTCATTGCGGGTCAGGGGACCACCGGGCTTGAGATCGCGCAGCAGGCCGCCGAGGCGGGGATCACCCGCGCGGATGTCATTGTCTGCTGTGGCGGCGGGGGGCTGACCTCTGGCATTGCGCTGGCGCTCGAGGCGGACGCGCCGGGGCTGCGCGCCCGCACCGCCGAGCCCGCAGGGTTTGACGATGCCGCGCGCTCGCTGGCCGCAGGGCAGATCAAGCGCAATGCGGCGCTTGGCGGGTCGATCTGCGATGCCATCGTTACGCCGCAACCGGGCGACCTGACTTTTCCAATCCTCAAACGATTGTGTGGCCCCGGTCTTGTCGTCACTGATGACGAGGCGCTGCAGGCGATTGGCCATGCGTTCAACCGGCTGAAACTTGTGGCAGAACCCGGCGGTGCCGTCGCCCTCGCCGCCGCTCTGTTTCGCAGGGACGAGATCGAAGGCGATGATGTGATCGTCACCATCTCGGGCGGGAATGTGGATACGGATGTTTTTACCCGCGCGCTCGCCACCCTTGATTGATACCCCCTGAGGAGGTTCTGACATGAATATTTTCGATACCGGCGATGTGCGCCTGCACTACCGCGTGGATGGGCCTGACGATGGCGCGCCTGTCGTGTTTGCCAATTCACTGGGCACCGATCTGCGCCTTTGGGACCCGATCCTGCCGCTGCTGCCCAAGGGACTGCGTATCATCCGATTTGACAAACGCGGTCATGGACTGTCGTCTTGTCCGCCTGCGCCCTATGCGATGGGTGCGCTGATCGGCGATACGGAAAAGCTGCTGGATCATTTGGGCGTGAAGGGCTGCGTCTTTGTCGGCCTGTCGATTGGCGGGATGATCGCCCAAGGGCTCGCGACCAAGCGGCTGGACCTGATCCGCGCGATGGTGCTGTCTAATACCGCCGCCAAGATCGGCACCAAGGATATGTGGGCCGACCGCGTGCGCGCCGTGCAGGACAGCGGGATTGAACCGATGGCCGACACGATCATGGAACGCTGGTTCGCCGCTCCCTTCCGCGCCACGCCTGAAATTGAGCTTTGGCGCAACATGGTCGTGCGTCAACCGGCGGAAGGCTACGCGGGATGCTCTGCCGCGATATCGGGCACGGACTTTTATACGACCACGGCGGCACTGCGCCTGCCTGTTCTGGGGATCGCGGGCTCCGATGACGGATCAACACCGCCTGATCTGGTGCGCGAAACAATCGATCTCATCCCCGGGGCGAAGTTCAAGATCATCCGCAAGGCCGGCCACCTGCCCTGTGTCGAACACCCGCAGGAATACGCGGATCTGCTGACCGAATTTTTAGAAAGCGTAGGACATGTCTGATATTCTATTGGTTCATGGATCATGTCACGGCGCATGGTGCTGGCGCGATCTGATCCCGGCGCTGCGTGCGCTTGGGCACAGCCCGCGCGCCATCGACTTGCCAAGCCACGGCGACGACACCACCCCCGTCAACGCGGTAACGCTGGACGGCTATGCCAACGCGGTGCTTGCGGCCTCTACGCCCGAAACGGTGGTGGTCGGCCATTCGATGGGTGGCTTCGCCATCGGTGCTGCGGCGCAAAAAGATCCAAGCGCAATGGCGCGGCTGATCTATCTATGCGCCTATGTCCCCGCTGCGGGGCGATCGCTGGCAGAAATGCGCAAACAGGCCCCGAGCCAACCTTTAATGCCCGCCGTACGTCTGGCACCGGATGGTAAAAGCTTTACCCTTGATACCGCCATGACCGAGACGCTTTTCTATCACGATTGCCCACCGGACGTCGCGGGCTTTGCGGCTGCTCGGCTCTGCGCACAAGCTGTTGCCCCGACGATCAAACCCCTGCCCGATACCGCGCGCGCCGATGCCATGCCGCGCAGCTATATCCGCTGTATGGACGACCGCACCATCCCGCCGGCCTATCAGATCACGATGACGAAAGACTGGCCAAGCGCGGATGTTCATGAGATGGCCTGCGGGCATTCACCCTTCTTTACCGATCCCGCCGGTCTGGCGCGGATCATCGACGATATCATTCCGAGGTAACCCATGGCCGCCAGCGTCTTTGACAGCCCCCTGTTCGCACAGCTTTTCAACACCGGTGACGCGGGGCGGCTGTTTTCCGACACCGCTGCGATCCGCGCGATGCTGCTGGTCGAAGGCGCGTTGGCCAAAGTACAGGGCAGCCTTGGTGTGATCCCCGAACTGAGCGCCGCCGCCATCCACCGTGCAGCGCTGGAAATTCAGGTCGATCCCGGCGCGATTGCGGCCTCTACGGGGGAAAACGGCGTGTCTGTGCCGGGACTGCTAGCCCAGTTCCGCGCCGAAATGCAGGCGCCGGAATTTGCCCAGCATGTGCATTGGGGGGCCACCAGTCAGGATATCATCGACACCGCGCTGATGCTGCGCCTGCGTCAGGCGCTCAAGCTGGCCGAGACGGACTTGCGTGAAATCATCGCGAGCCTCGCGGCGGCTGCAGAGCAGCACCAGTCCCTGCCGATGCCCGCCCGCACCTACGGTCAACACGCCACCCCCACCAGCTGGGGCGCGGTTTTGGCTGAATGGGGCATGCCGCTGTGCGATGCGCTGGACCAGCTTGAGGCGCTCCGCGACGGATCGCTGTTCGTGTCCTTGTCGGGGGCCGCTGGCACGGGGTCGGCGCTTGGCCCGAAAGCCAGCGAGACGCGTGCGCAACTGGCCAAAGCGCTTGGCCTGAGGGATCCAGGGCGCAGCTGGCATGTGGACCGTGGCCCCGTGCTGCGCATCGCCGATTGGCAGGGCCGCGTGATGGCTGCCCTATCGCATATCGCACAAAGCACGCTGGCGCTGACCATGACCGAAACCGCCGAACTTGCCCTTGGTGCCGCTGGTGCCTCGTCCACCATGCCGCAAAAGCAGAACCCCGTATCGCCCTCAGTGATTGTCGCCTTGGGGCATCAGTTCACCGGCCAGCGTGCCACGCTTCAGGCCGCTGCCGCGCACCAGCACCAGCGCGACGGCGGTGCGTGGTTTGCCGAATGGATGGCCGTACCGCAATTGACGCTGAGCCTTGCCGCAGCGCTGACCCATGCCAAAACGCTTGTCGCGGGGCTGACGCCGCATCCTGTCAAAATGCACAGCGCGCTGGCCGATGGTTTGGGGTTGATCCACGCCGAAGCGCTGAGCTTTGCACTGGCCGAAACCATGCCACGCCCCCAAGCTCAGAATATCACAAAACAGCTGTGTCAGGACGTAATGGCCAAGCAGGTGCCGCTGGCCGATCTGGTGCGGGCAGATTATCCCGACGTGGCCGAAGACCTGTTCGACGCCGCCACCCAAATGGGACAGGCCCCCGCAGACGCCGCGGCTTTCGTCGCCCGGGCGCGCGCACTCTAGCCACAGCGATTGGCGCATAGCGGCCACGGGGGCCAGCCCCCGGTCCCCCGGGATTTAAAACCATTTGGAAATGTTATGAGGGGTGGGGCACGATCCTACGGCAGCTGATTCAGCCATGTGCAGGATGGCGTGAGAGGGGACCAAAGCCCCCTCTGTCCTCGCTTTAGAAGAACGCCTGCAGGCCGGTCTGGGCGCGGCCCAGGATCAGCGCGTGCACGTCGTGCGTGCCTTCGTAGGTGTTCACTGTTTCGAGGTTCATCATGTGGCGGATGACCTGAAATTCACCGCTGATGCCGTTGCCGCCGTGCATGTCGCGCGACATGCGGGCGATGTCCAGCGCCTTGCCGCAGTTGTTGCGCTTGACGATAGAGATCATCTCGGGCGCGGCGTTGGCGTTGTCCATCAAGCGACCCACCTGCAACGAGGCCTGAAGGCCAAGCGCGATTTCAGTCTGCATGTCAGCAAGTTTCTTTTGGAACAGCTGTGTCTGCGCCAGCGGTTTGTTGAACTGCTTGCGGTCCAGACCGTACTGGCGCGAGGCGTGCCAGCAGAATTCAGCGGCCCCCAATGCGCCCCAGCTGATGCCATAGCGGGCGCGGTTGAGACAGCCGAACGGGCCTTTCAGGCCTTCGACATGGGGCAGCAACGCATCTTCGCCGACTTCGACGTTGTCCATCACGATCTCGCCTGTGATCGATGCGCGCAGCGACAGCTTGTTGCCGATTTTTGGCGCGGACAGACCCTTCATGCCTTTATCAAGAATAAAGCCGCGGATCTTGCCGCCGTGCTCTTCCGACTTGGCCCAAACAACGAATACATCCGCGATTGGCGCGTTCGAGATCCACATTTTGGAACCGGTCAGCTTGTAGCCGTTGGCCGTTTTCACGGCGCGGGTTTTCATGCCTGCAGGGTCAGAGCCCGCATCGGGTTCGGTCAGACCAAAGCAACCGATGAATTCACCGCTGGACAGTTTGGGCAGGTACTTCATGCGCTGCTCTTCCGAGCCATACGCATAGATCGGGTACATCACGAGGCTGGATTGCACCGACATCATCGACCGGTAGCCGCTGTCCACACGTTCAACTTCGCGGGCGACCAGACCGTAGGAAACATAGTTGCCGCCCAGACCGCCGTATTGTTCGGGCACCGTGACGCCCAACAGGCCCATGTCGCCCATTTCCTTGAAGATACCTTCATCTGTGGTTTCGTTCGCAAAGGCGTCAATGATGCGGGGCTGCAGTTTTTCCTGTGCGTAGGCGCGCGCACTTTCCTGGATCATGCGCTCGTCTTCGGTCAGCTGTTCGCTCAGGCGGAAGGCATCCGCCCAATCAAAGCTGCCCATGTCTGGGGCGTCTTTGGCTTTCAATACGGGCAATTCGGTGCTCATCTTATATCCTCCTCGGGGTTCAGATTTGGCCACAGTATTGCAAAGCATGCGGCGAAAGACTATCGCTGGTTACTCCTGAACCTATGAGTTTAAGTCATATGATCGCCCCGCGTCGGTTCCTTCCCTCGGTCAACGCCCTGCTCGCCTTCGAAGCTGTGGCGCGGTTGGGCAGCGCCACGCTCGCGGCGCAGGAACTGTCGCTGACGCAAAGCGCGATCAGTCGGCAGCTCAAGACGTTAGAGGCGCAGTTGAACGTCGCCTTGTTGGACCGGATGGGGCGGCAACTGGTTCTGACAGAGGCCGGTAAAAGCTATGTAATTCAGGTACGTGATGTGTTGAACAGGCTGGCACAGGCGTCGATCACAGCGCGTACGAACCCGATTGCAGGCGCACTGAACCTCGCGATCTTGCCCGGCTTCGGAATGCACTGGCTGGCCCCGCGGTTGCGCGACTTTGCTCAGGCTCATCCAGAGGTGACGGTGAACCTTAGCACGCGACTGCACCCGTTTTCGTTTCAGAACAGCCCCTTTGACGCTGCAATACATTTTGGCAAGGAAGACTGGCCCGGCGTGCGCTATCTGTCGCTGATGCCGGAAACCGTTGTGCCTGTCTGTGCGCCCGACCTGCTGACCGAACCGCTGGACGACCCCAGCCAGATCCTGCGGTTTCCCCTACTGCATCTGGATACCCGCCCGCGCGGCTGGTCGCGCTGGCTGAGCGCCCTTGGTGTCACGCAAGAGCCACCCGCGGGCATGATGTTCGACCAGTTTTCGACAATGGCGCAGGCGGCGGTGCACGGGTTGGGGGTGGCGCTGCTCCCTACGTTTTCAGCCGAGCCCTATTTGCGTGACGCGCAGCTGGTGTTGGCGTCAACCCAGACAACGCAGAGCATCGGAAACTACTATCTTGTCTGGCCAGAAGATCGCGCTGAAACCGCGGCCCTGCAATCGTTCATGACATGGCTGGACGGGCAGACGGGCCAAGTTCTTTAACATATCGGCAAGGTTTAGCAGCACAGACGCCCTATTTCCGCCGTAATGGCGCGATACCTCCCACGTATCAATTTAGGGGGGGCCCCTTTGAAAGGGAGCATTGGAATGCCAATTTCTTTTACCAAATTCGCCGCGGTCGGTGCCACTGTTATGACGCTTGCGACGGCCAACGCGGCCACGGCACAGACGCATGACATTATCATCTTTGACGAGGCTTTTTTTCCGGCCGTGATTTACGTTAAAGCCGGGGATGATCTGAGCTTTGTCAATAGAGCGAATGCCGCTCGAACCGTTAGCGGCAGCGACGGTTCGTGGACGTCGGGAACGCTGCAAAACGGCGGCACCTATCGCCAGACCGTTGAAGCAGGCGCCCAAGTCACCTTTATCGGCGCGTCCGAGGGGGACGACCCGATAAGCTACAGCGGTGAAGTCAGCTTTGATCCGGCACCACTAAGCAACTGATATATCGGACAGCCTGCGGCTTACGCAGAGCCGAGACATGAAAACAGCGCGCCCCCTATTCTCGGAGGCGCGCCGTTTCTATTTACGGCAGGCTGCTTACTTCACCGTGATGCGGCCATCTGTATACGGCGTGTAGGCCCCGTTGGCGGCGATAAACTCAGCCGTCACATCTGCCAGATCAGGACCGTAGTCATAGGCGTTTTGCGCGGTCTTGAACGGTTCATAGCCGTCGCCGCCGTTGCGCACGTAGTTATTGGACACGACGCCATAGGTCTTTTCCGGGTCAAGCGGCATGCCCGAAACGGTGACATCGCTGATGCGGCTGCCCGCGTCGGCGCTTGGGTCAACGGTAAAGGTCATGCCCGCGACCTGGGGGAAACGACCGGCGACCTCGTCGATCTGGCTCACGCCGTTTTCCAACGCCTCAACCAGCGCAGCACCGGTGACCTGAAATGTAGACAGCGTGTTCTGAAACGGCAGTACGGCCAGCACTTCGCCCATCGTGACCTCGCCCGCATCGATAGAGGACCGCAGACCGCCGCTGTTCTGGATCGCGACCTCGATACCCTGATCTGCCACACGGGCAAGCATTGCGTCGGCGACCAGATTGCCCATCTGACATTCCTGCACGCGGCAAACCGACCGGTCACCCTCAATCGCATCGGTAGTTTCGGCGACGACTTTGCTGCGCAGCTCTTCAAGGGGTTGGGCCAACTCGCTGATACGCGCGACGGTGGTTTCATCTTCGGCAACGCCCGCATCGATCAGGATCGGCTCGCCCGAGGCTTCCTTGATGTTGCCTTCGTCGTCAAAGGTGACATTCAGCTCGCCCAGAAATTTGCCGTAGGCATAGGCTTGCACGATCGCCGTTTCCTTAACCATCGTGGGGTACGCCCCTTCGGCGCGTTCTTGGGTATTGCTCAGCAGTGTGTTGCTGTGCCCGCCAACGATCACATCGACACCCGTGGTGTTTTCCGCAACCATCTGGTCCACGTTGTAGCCCGAGTGGCTCAGCACGATGATCTTGTTCACTCCCTGCGCGGTCAACAGGTCGACCTCGCCCTGCACGGCGGCCACTGAATCAGAGAACACGACGTTATCGCCGGGGCTTGCCAAATCAGGTGTATCTTCGGTGGTCAGGCCGATCAGGCCGATTTTTTCGCCGCCGCGTTCGATGACGGTCGATTTGGCCAGCTTGTCGGCCAGCAGCGGTTCGGCGGATACATCTGCATTCGACATCAGAATGGGAAAGTTGATCGCCTCCATGAAGCCGGCCAGCACTTCGGGGCCGTCGTCGAATTCATGGTTGCCCACGGTCATGCCGTCATAGCCCAGCATGTTCATCATCTCGGCCGCCATCTTGCCCTTGTAGTGGGTGTAGAACAGCGAGCCCTGAAACTGGTCCCCGCCGTCGACCAGTACATAATTGTTAGTGCGCACCTTGGCGTCCTTGATCGCGTTGACCAGACGCGCGGTCCCGCCAAAGCATTCGCCTGCGGTGTTGCCCTCGGCGGAGCACGGTCCGTCGTATTTGCTGATCGGTTCGAACCGCGCGTGAAAGTCGTTGGTGTGCAGGATGGTCAGGCTGTAGTCCGCCGCCGCCATACCCGATGTCAGCGCAAGCGCCGCCGTCGCTGTCAGGAATCGTTTCATGATGGTCCCCCCTTGGGTTGAATATGGGCGTATGGTGACCCCCAGTTTGCCCCCTTGTCAAAGACCATCTGAGCGCAAAGCCGCGCTTCCCCAAGGTCAGGGGCATTCGCAGTCCCAATCTGCTGCGCCCTTGACCGCTTGCACCGACCAAGGCATCACAGCAGCTATGTTGATTTACAAAATTTTCCGCTCCGATGAATGGCAGGCCCTGCGCCGCGACGGCTCTACAGCCGGTGCGCCGATTGATGTGGCCGATGGCTATGTGCATTTCTCGACCTCTGAGCAGGCCGCTGAAACTGCTGCGAAACATTTTGCGGGCAAGGCGGACCTGTTTCTGCTGGCCGTAGAAACCGACCGCCTTGGCGATGCACTGAAATGGGAGGTGTCGCGGGGCGGTGCCAAATTCCCGCATCTGTACCGCGCACTGGCGCTAGAAGACGTTGTTTGGGCGCAGCCGCTGCCGTTGGTGGACGGGGCGCATGACTTTCCCGCTGGCTTTAAGGAGGCCGAATAATGACAGGATATATTGACCCGGATCGCGCCCAGTTTGATGCCTTTAAGGGGCTGGACCGCGACACGCCGCTGAACATGGTGAACCTTGTTAAACTGCGCGACAAGGCCGCCTACCCCGACGATCACGCATTGGCGGCCAAAGCGCTGACAGGGGTGCAAGCCTACAAGAATTACGGCGCGGAAAGTGGGCCGGTGCTGGCAGATGTCGGCGGGTCGATCCTGTGGCGCGGCCAGTTCGAGACGACCTTGATCGGCCCGTCGGACGAGGCTTGGGATGTGATGTTCATCGCGCAATACCCCAACGCACACGCGTTCTTGCAGATGATCTCGGACCCGCGCTACAAAAGGGCGGTCGTGCACCGTCAGGCTGCGGTTGTGACATCGCGCCTTATCCGCAGCGCGCCGCTGCCCCTAACGGATGAATTTGCATGAGGCGTATGGTCGAGCAGCTGGGGCTGCGCGCCCTGCATAAGGTAGACCCTGAAACTGCGCATGGTCTGGCGATCACCGCGCTGCGGCTTGGCCTTGCGCCCGCGCCCGGTCCGGTCACGTCAAAGCGGCTAAAGACCTCGCTGGCGGGGATGAGCCTGCCGAACCCCGTCGGGCTTGCCGCAGGGTTTGACAAAAACGCCACCGCCGTCGCCCCCCTGTCCAACGCGGGCTTCGGTTTCATCGAAGTCGGGGCCGCCACGCCCCTGCCCCAGCCCGGCAATGACAAACCCCGTCTGTTCCGCCTGACCGACGACCGCGCCGCGATCAACCGGTTCGGCTTCAACAACGAAGGCATGCAGGCGATCTGCACCCGCCTGGCACGACGCGGCGCGGGTGTGCCCGTGGGGCTCAACCTTGGGGCCAACAAGACCAGCACCGACCGCGCCGCCGATTTCGCCCGCGTGATGGAGCTGGCCCGCGATCACGTGGATTTCGCCACGGTCAATGTATCATCGCCCAACACCGAAAAGCTGCGCGACCTGCAGGGCAAGGCTGCACTGGCCGCCCTTCTGGCCGGTGTGATGGAGGTGCGCGGCAACACGCCTGTCTTCCTCAAGATCGCCCCTGACCTGACCGAGGCAGAGATCGCCGATGTGGCCGAGGTTGCAAATGACGCAGATGTCGCAGCGATCATTGCCACCAACACAACGCTGGACCGCGCCGGCCTGAAAGACGCGCAGCGCGACCAGATGGGCGGGCTGTCAGGCGCGCCCTTGTTCGAAAAATCCACCCGCGTGCTGGCGCGGCTGTCTACCCTCACGGATATTCCACTGGTGGGCGTCGGGGGCATCAGCTCGGCTGAAGATGCCTATGCCAAGATTTGCGCTGGTGCATCGGCGGTGCAGCTTTATACCGCGCTGGTCTATGGCGGTCTGTCGCTGGCATCGGACATCGCCAAAGGGATCGACAAGCTATTGAAGCAAGACGGATTTGACACCGTCGCGGATGCCGTCGGCTGTAACCGCAGCGCCTGGCTTTGATGAAATTCGGGGCGCCGTTTAAGCAACGCCGCCCCGACACCCGGCACTAGACCCGGCACGGTGCCCCCTAACCCGCGGCGCGTTCCAGTGCAGGGTAGCGCAGCCCGAGCGTCACGCCGCGTGCGACAAAGGACACCAGCAGCGAGATCCACAGCCCGTGATTGCCCAGCCACGGCACCAGCAAAGCCGCACACGCACAGTAAATTACAAAAGACACCGCCATCATATTGCGCATGTCCCGCGACCGTGTGGCCCCGATGAAAATCCCGTCCAGCATCCACGACGCCCACCCCAGCAGCGGGGCCGCGACCATGTAGGGCAAGAACACCCGCGCCTCTGCCCGCACCAGCGGCGCGGTGGTCATCAGATCAATGATCATGCCGCCGCCCCATGCGAACGCGATCGCCATCAGCGCGCAGGCCAGCAGGCCCCAGCCGCTGGTCAGCACCGCACCGCGCCGCAAGATATCACGTTGTTTGCCGCCCATGGCACGCCCGACCAAGGCCTCGGCGGCAAAGGCGAACCCGTCCAGCGCAAAGGCCGTGATCATCAAAAATTGCAAAAGCACCTGATTGGCCGCGAGCTTTACGTCCCCCAAGCCCGACCCCAGAAACAGGAACGACACGAATATCGTCTGTAGCAATAGGGACCGCACAAGGATGTCGCCGTTGACCTTCATCATGTTGATCCAGCGCGGTCTGTCGAAAACCTGCACCCAGTCTCGCCACGCGGGCACGGCAAAAGCGGCGCGGCAGAACCACAGCCCAAGCGCCGCCCCCGTCCATTCGGCCAGAAACGTCGCGATGGCGACACCTTCGATGCCCCAATCCAGCCCCAGCACAAACCACAGGTCCAGCAGGATGTTCATGCCGTTCATCCACAGCTGTACCACCAGCACGGCACGGGTACGCTCTTGGGCGATCAGCCAGCCGGTGATCGCATAGAGTGCAATCGCCGCCGGCGCGGACCAGATGCGGATACCCATGTAGGACCGCGCGAGCGTTTCAACCTCTGCGCTGGCCGGAGACGCCTGGAACGCCGCCCAGAACAGCGGCAGTTGCAGCAAAACCAGTGCCAAGCCCGCCAGCCCGCCGATCAGCAGCCCGCGCGTCAGCAGGGCTGCGACCTCTGCGTCGTCGTTATTTCCTGCCGCCTGCGCCGTTAGCCCAACAGTGCCCATGCGCAGAAAGCCGAACACCCAGTAGAGCGAGGACAGGATGATCGCGCCAATGCCCACAGCCCCGATGGGGGCCGCCAACCCGATCTGCCCCACCACGCCCGTATCGACCGCCCCCAAGATGGGCACGGTGGCGTTTGAGATCACAATGGGGATGGCGATGTTCAGCACACGGCGGTGCGTGACGACTTCTTTTGCAGAAAGCTTGCCAAGGGCAACGGCGCTGACCTCGCCCTTGGGGATCGCGTCAGTCACGGCTTTGCGGCATCAGAAAATGCCCCGTGGCCTGCGCGAAAAGCTTCGAGCGGTTGTCTTGCCACGCCTCTACATGCACCGATGCATAACGCCGCCCCGACCGGTTGATCCGCGCCCGTGCATAGGCGTCACGCGGCAAGCCAGACCGCAGATAATCAACTGTAAAATCAATCGTTTTAGGCAAACGTGGCAGATGCGTCGCATCCATTTTGTCCACGGCAAGCGCACCGGATTCCAGATCGGCCCACAGGTGTTCCCAGCTTAGCGTAATGATCGACGTGACCTCGAGAAACGACGCCGTCGCCCCACCGTGCAATGCCTGCAGCATCGGGTTGCCGATCAGCTTGTCTGAATAGGGCAAGATGCCGGTCAGCTCGTCCCCGCGACGATCGAACTGAATGCCTAGAAAGTTGATATAGGGCACGCCGTCCACCAGTGCACGCAAGGCCGCATCACGGCGCTTTTTGACGACCTGTACGGTTTCGGGTTTGCTACGTGTGCTCATCGTTTGCCCTCCACGGTGAAACTGCCGGTGGCGGTGGCGACCGGGCTGCCGTCTTCTTCGTCTCGCGCTGTGGCACGCACAAAAGCGACCGACCGCGTCACGTGATAACATTCCGCGCGCGCGGTAATGCGCTGCCCCGGCACAGCCGCCCGCAGGTATTCTATCCGCAGGTCGATGGTTGCCGTGCCGCCGGGGTTGCTAGGGTGGCTCATCACGGCCGCGCCACAGCAGGTGTCCATCAGGGCCGAAACCGCGCCGCCATGCAGCACGCCGGTTCGCGGGTCCCCGACCAGTCTTTCATCATACGGCATGTCGATCACAGAGACCCCGCCATCCAGCTCTTGCAGCTCCATCCCCAAAGCCCCACTGTAGGGCAGCGCCGAGATGAACTGCTTGGCAATGCGAAGTTTGTCTGACATTTTTTGCTTCCTTGGCGTTATTCCCCCATATCAACCGAGCGACCAAGCAAGAGCAACCCCAGTGTTGCGCTTGGAAAGTGAACCGCATAGTTTCCGAAACTGAGGAGACCATGATGACTGACAAACGCCTGAACTTTAAAGAAATGTGTGCGGAGTTTGACGTCACGCCGCGCACGCTGCGCTACTACGAGTATATAGAACTGCTCCACCCCGAGCGTGAGGGACGGTCACGCAGCTATGGTGCCCGGGAAATCGCGCGCATGAAGCTGATCATGCGGGGGCGCAAATTCGGGTATTCGCTAGAAGGCATCCGACAGTGGTTGCTGATCTATGAAAACGAAGGCACCGAAGCGCAAATGCGGGCTTGGGTGATCAGCGCGAACCGCCAACTGGGAGAGTTGGCAGAGCAGCGCAAGCAATTGGACGAAGCCATAGAAGAGCTGCAAAAGTCGCGCGACGACACCGAAGCTGCATTGGCCAAGTGCACACCAAATGGCGGGTCAGCTCAATAGCGTCCTACCCCTAGTGCTCAGACCTGACGCGCTGCCATACGGCGTAACACATCGGACAGACGTGTCAGGTCAGCCGCAGCGACAATTAATTCTGAAAGCGAATCCGCGTCCAGATTGGCAGCGAATTCATAGGCCACGTCCTCGGCCAGCTTTGCAGCGTCCAAAAGCCCCTTCGACGCCGAAGAGGCTGAAATCCCCGTGCATTGCGTCAGATCAAATGCAGTCGGGATCACCGAAGGGATCGAAGTCTTATTCTGGGCCACGGGGCTGTCCACGCTTATTTACGAAGCAGCCATACCTATGCTGCAACCAGACCGGGCGCATGTCCCGTAGCTACGCGACATGCACGGGTGCCCTCATGCCAAATTGTCGAGGGATTGATCTATCAGGCCAAAAGCCAACCCCCTCACTGCAGCGCGCGTCCGGTCGGTCACGTCCAGTTTGCCGAACAAACGCCGCATGATCGTGTCGACCGTATGCCTTGATACGCCCATAATCTGCGCGATTGACGTATTGCTTTTCCCCCGCGCGATCCAGCGCAGCAGCTCTAGCTCGCGCGGGGAGAGTCGGCGGTAAGACGCCCCCGGCCCCTCGACCAATGCACAAAAGCGCAGATGGGCAAGCTGGCTCGCCATTTGCAGAGCCGTCACCTCGGCCTGAGACGGGCGTGGCCTGCCCTCGTGAAAACCGATGCTCACCAATGCGTTGCGCGCCTGAGGGCCGAAGACCTGACAGACGAGCCCATCACCGAAACCGTGCTCTCTGGCTATGCACATATAGGCCTCTTGTTTGTCGGTCAGCGTGGTCATCTGCGATAGGTCCTGCCAGAAAAACGGGCTGATCCGCGACGCCGCGAAGGCGGGAAACGGATCATCAAGATACAGGCGCTCGGCAGTGTACATCCGCTGGAACGCGGGCGGAATCCCGATCGCGACAGCCCCGAAATTAGATTCCCCCAAGGATTGCACATCAATACTATGGTAGGTCACCGTGCGAAAATCCTGTGCTTTGGCAAAACGGTGCACCAGCAACCACAGCGCCGAAACACGACGCACCTCGCCGAGGCGGTCCATAAATGTATGTGGCTCCAACTCCTTGGACATGTCAGCTCCCCCGTCGCCATTGGCGTTCCCACCAAACAACCTAGGCGGCAACACGCCCTGATCAACAAAAGTGCCCGAAAAACCTATGGGCTCGGGTTACGTGAGATTACCCAACGTAAAGCAATTGTTTGACGTGACGTCTGGATTACGTAAGCTTGCTTCTAGGTTATATCGCTCCTCATATAGGCGCAGTTGACCGTTCTACTAATGTGATAGAATAGCGAGTACCCCATATGTCGACCACTACGATGACCATTCGCGAGATGTGTACAGCCTTTGACGTAACCCCGCGCACCCTGCGGTTCTACGAGGCGAAAGAACTGCTTTTCCCTGAACGTCAGGGCCAAAAGCGATTGTTCACAAAGCGCGACCGTGCGCGGCTGAAACTGATACTGCGCGGCAAGCGCTTTGGGTTCAGCCTCGAAGAAATCCGTCAGTTGCTGGACCTGTATCATATGGGTGACCAGCAGCAGACCCAGTTGGCGCGCACCTATGACATCGCGCGCGAACGTCTGGCCGACCTCGAGGCGCAACGCGACGACCTCAACAACGCCATAGACGACCTGCAAAACCAGTTGAAATGGGGGGAAAAAATGATCGCCTCCATCAACAGCGCCCGAAACGCGGCAGAATAGGCCACGGTCCGGCGCACCCGATCACCTTATACACCGACCAATTTATACTGACCAAACGACGGCCAGATGGCCAAGGGAGAACACCACATGCCGAGCTACACCGCCCCGATCAAAGATCTGCAATTTGTACTGCACGACGTGCTGAACGTCACCGCGTCCTCGACCCCCGGCTATGACGAACTTGAAGCGGATTTCACCTCTGCCATTCTCGAAGAAGCCGGCAAGCTGACCTCCGAAGTGCTGGCACCGCTGAACGCAGTCGGTGATCGGGAGGGCTGCCGTCTGGAGAATGGCGTCGTTTACACCCCAAAAGGTTTTAAAGAAGCGTTTGAAAAGGTCAAAGAAGGCGGCTGGACCGGTCTGGATATGCCAGAGCAGTACGGCGGCCAGAACATGCCCTACGTTCTGGGCACCGCTGTCGGCGAGATGTTCTCGGCCTCCAACCAAGCGTTCACCATGTATCAAGGTCTGACCCATGGTGCAGCATCCGCAATTCTGGCGCACGGGTCCGACGCGCAAAAAGATACGTATCTGCCGAACATGGTGTCCTGCGAATGGACCGGCACCATGAACCTCACAGAGCCCCACTGCGGCACCGATCTGGGTCTGATGCGTACCAAGGCAGCCCCACAAGAAGACGGCAGCTATAAAATCACCGGCCAAAAAATCTTTATCTCGTCCGGCGAACACGACATGGCGGACAACATCATCCACTTGGTGCTGGCCAAAATCGACGGCGGCCCCGAAGGCATCAAGGGCGTGTCGCTGTTCATCGTCCCCAAGTTCATGGTCAAAGAAGACGGCTCCCTTGGGGACCGCAACGCAGTTTCCGTCGGTTCCATCGAAGAAAAGATGGGCATCCACGGCAATTCCACCTGTGTGATGAACTATGACGGTGCTGTCGGATACCTGCTGGGTGACGAACACAAAGGCATGCGCGCCATGTTCACCATGATGAACGAAGCCCGCGTCGGCGTCGGCATGCAAGGTCTGGCGCAGGCCGATGTCGCCTATCAGAACGCGTTGATCTACGCCAACGACCGCCTGCAAGGCCGTGCGGTAACCGGCACCGAACACCCCGACAAGCCCGCCGATCCGCTGATCGTACACCCCGATATCCGCCGCAGCCTGATGGAACAGAAATCCTTTGTCGAAGGCGCGCGGGCATTTATCCTTTGGGGGGCCAGCCTGATCGACGCGGCACACCGTGCGGATGACAAAGACGCAGACGGCCTCGTGTCGCTGATGACCCCGGTCATCAAAGGCTTCTTGACCGATGTCGGCTATGACATGACCGTCAAGGCGCAACAGGTCTATGGCGGCCACGGCTATATCGAGGAATGGGGCATGTCCCAGTTCACCCGCGATGCCCGTATTGCCATGATCTATGAAGGGGCCAACGGCGTACAGGCGCTGGACCTCGTGGGCCGCAAGCTGGCGCAGGATGGCGGCAAACACGTCATGGCGTTCTTTGATCTGGTCAAAAACTTCATCAAGGAAAACACCGGCCAGGACGCCGAATTCGACGCCAACTTTATGGAGCCGCTTAAGGCTGCAAGCAAAGACCTGCAGTCTGCCGGCATGTATTTCATGCAAAACGGCATGAAAAACCCGAACAATGCGCTCTCGGGGTCGAACGACTTCATGCATATGTTCGGGCATGTCTGCCTTGGCCTGATGTGGGCAAAAATGGGGCTGGCCGCAAACAAAGCGCTTAAGGACGGCACCGGCGACGCGGCCTTCTACGAGACCAAGCTGGCGACGGGCCGTTTCTACATGGCCCGCCAACTGCCCGCGACGGCGCTGCACCTCAAGCGGATCGAGACCGGCGCGGATACTGTGATGGCGCTCGACGCGGCAAACTTCTAGGCTGCATCGGGGTGGGGACATGCCCCGCCCCGATGCTGACTGAAAGGACGCCCCTTGCCCAAACGTTTCCGCCTGACCCGCCGCTTTCCTGTTGCCATGACCGAAGACGGCTATCGCCGCCTCAAGAAATTCGCGGCAGAGGCCGGATTGGACGAAGGTGAAGCGCTGTCATTTCTCTTCGAGAACTTCAACAGCGTGATTGACGAGGAAAACCTGACCGCAAGACTGCGGCTTTTTAATGCGGAACTGGACGGACGAAAGAGGTAGCACACCACCACACCCCAAGTGCCCTGCCGAACCCGACCCTTCGGGGAGAGTTTAAGGGGCAAAATGAAGCGAAAACACCCTGCCCTGATCACGCGATCAGCACGACCAAAGCAGGGCTTCACTTTGCACGCGGCCCGGCTCTCCAGCCTGCCGCGCGGGGGTTGAATACGACAAGATGATTAGTAACTGATTAACACAGACCCGCGCATCTTCATTTTGCCGGATAAACTCCACGGGGGTGTGGGGGTGTGAAACCCCCACGTGCTGACGGATCAACATACAGGACTTGAGGGAGGGTTCAGATGACCATCAAACTGCATTGCTTTGGCGAAAGCGGGAACGCTTATAAGGCGGCGCTTGCGTTGCAATTGTCGGGGCTAGATTGGGAGCCGGTGAAGGTCGATTTCTTTGGCGGCCAGACCCGCACACCGGATTACCGCACCACCATCAACAACATGGGCGAAGCCCCTGTGCTGATCGACGGTGACATCCGGCTGACGCAATCCGGTGTGATCCAGGACTATGTATCGGAACAATCGGGCAAATTCGGCGGCCGCACCAACGAAGAGCGCCGCGAGATCCTGCGGTGGGTATTGTGGGACAACCACAAGCTCAGCTCGAACGCCGGTATGACGCGGTTCTTGATAAACTTTCTCCCCGAGGACAAGCAGCCCAAAGAAGTCATCGGCTTTATGCAGGGGCGTCTGTCTGCCGCCTATGCCGTGTTGAACGACCACCTTGAGGGCCGCGACTGGATCGTCGGCGACGGTATCACCAACGCCGATCTCAGCTGCTGCGGCTATCTCTATTACCCCGAGTCTTTCGGATTTGTCCGCGAGGATTGGCCCCATGTCGACGCGTGGCTTACGCGTCTGAGCGAAACACCGGGCTGGAAAGCCCCCTACGACCTGATGCCCGGCAGCCCCGCTGACCGCGCCTGACCCAAAGGGAGACACCACATGACCGAAGCATATATCTACGACGCCCTGCGCACCCCGCGTGGCAAGGGCCGCAAAGACGGTGCCCTGCACGAGCTCACCTCGCTGCGCCTATCCGCGCTGACGCTCAACGCCGTCAAAGAGCGTAACAACCTTGAAGGCCACGCCGTCGAAGACGTGATCTGGGGCAACGTGACCCAAGTGATGGAGCAAGGCGGCTGTCTGGCGCGCTCTGCCGTTCTGGCATCCGATCTGGACGAACGCATTCCCGGCCTCGCGATCAACCGGTTCTGCGCCTCGGGCATGGAAGCCGTGAATCTGGCCGCCAACCAGATCAAAGGCGGCGCGGGCATGGCCTATATCGCCGGCGGCGTAGAGATGATGGGCCGCGTGGCCATGGGCAGCGACGGGGCAGCGATTGCCGTCGATCCGTCGCTCGCGATGGACCGTTATTTTGTGCCACAGGGCATCTCGGCTGATATTATCGCGACGGAATACGGCTTTACCCGGGACGAGGCCGACAAACTGGCCGTGCAATCCCAACAACGTGCAAAGAAAGCATGGGACGAAGGCCGCTTTGCAAAATCCGTGATCGACATCAAAGACCAGAACGGTTTGTCGATCCTCAGCCATGACGAATACATGCGCCCGCAGACCGATATGCAATCGCTCGGCGCGCTGAACCCGGCCTTCCAGCAGATGGGCGAGGTCATGCCGGGCTTTGATAAGGTCGCGCTGATGAAATATCCGCACCTCGAAAAAATCAACCACATTCACCACGCCGGGAACTCCTCGGGTATCGTGGATGGTGCCGCGGCTGTGCTGATCGGCAACAAGGAATTTGGCGAGAAATACGGCCTTAAGCCACGCGCGCGCATTCGGGCGACGGCCAAGATCGGCACCGACCCGACCATCATGCTCACCGGCCCCGTTCCCGTGACCGAAAAAATTCTTGCCGACAATGGCATGAACATCAACGACATCGATCTGTTCGAGGTCAACGAGGCCTTCGCGGCCGTGGTCATGCGCTTTATGCAGGCGTTCGATGTTGATGAGAGCAAGGTCAACGTTAACGGAGGATCGATCGCTATGGGTCACCCCTTGGGCGCGACCGGCGCGATGATCATCGGCACACTGCTGGACGAGCTGGAGCGGTCGGATAAAGAAGTTGGCATGGCCACACTGTGCATTGCCTCCGGCATGGGTGCCGCAACCATCATCGAGCGCGTCTAATGGTACATGAATCCCACCCGTTTCTTGCCGTTGCTGAAATGGCCCCCAAAAAGGGCCTGAAAGATCTTAAGGTCAAAGTCGAGCGGGGCGGTACCTATGTGCGTCTGTACCAGAATGACCCGCCGCTGTTCTTTAAGCACCGCAATGATCCAAGCGACAGTTTCGACCGCGAGAATTTCAATGACTTCAAGCGGGTCTTGCTGAGCGAAGAAGATTGCGACGCAGGCCCCAAAGCGACAATCGAGTTGATCAGATCGCTGCTTGAAAAATTCGCTGATTACACGCCTCAGCGCTCGTAACACACTCCAAATCAGGGAGAGATATAAATGACCGATTTCACCATGAAGACAGACGCCGACGGCGTCGCCATCATCACCTGGGACGTACCCGGAAAATCCATGAACGTCATGTCGATCGAGGGGCTGTCGGAACTGGACAGCATCATCGACACGGTACTTTCAGACGACACCATTAAGGGTGCCGTGATCACTTCTGGCAAAGACGGGTCCTTTGCCGGCGGGATGGACCTGAACCTACTGGCCAAGATGCGCGAAGATGCGGGCGACGACCCCGCACAGGGGCTGTTCGACGGCACAATGAAAATGCACGCCCTGCTGCGCAAGATCGAACGCGCCGGCATGGATGCCAAGACCAACAAGGGCGGTAAGCCTATCGCGTCTGCCCTGCCCGGCACCGCCGCTGGCATCGGGCTTGAACTGCCGCTGGCCACACACCGCATCTTTGTCGCCGACAACCCCAAGGCCCGTATCGGCCTGCCCGAGATCATGGTCGGCATCTTTCCCGGCGCGGGCGGCACAACCCGTCTGACACGCAAACTGGGCGCGATGGCGGCGTCACCTTTCCTGCTGGAAGGCAAGATGGTCGCTCCTGCTGCTGCGAAATCTGCCGGCTTGATTGACGAAGTCGTCGCCGATCCGGTGGCCGCGGCAAAGGAATGGGTGCTGAACGCCAAGGATGCGGACATTCTGAAGCCCTGGGATGCCAAAGGCTATAAGATGCCCGGCGGCGCGCCCTATCACCCTGCGGGTTTCATGACCTTTGTCGGTGCCAACGCGATGGTCAACGGCAAGACCCAAGGCGCATTCCCTGCGGCCAAAGCCTTGCTGAGCGCCGTCTACGAAGGGTCGCTTGTGCCGTTCGATACCGCGCTCAAGATCGAGGCGCGCTGGTTCACCAATATCCTGTTGAACCCGTCGTCCTCTGCCATGATCCGGTCGCTGTTCCTGAACAAGGAAGCCTTGGAAAAAGGCGCAGTGCGGCCCGAAGGTGTCGCCGATCAGCGCGTCAAGAAGCTGGGCGTGTTGGGCGCTGGCATGATGGGTGCGGGCATCACGCTTGTGTCCGTACAGGCCGGCATCGAGGTCGTGTTGATCGACCAGACGCAAGAAGCAGCGGACAAGGGCAAAGCCTATTCCGCGAGCTTCTTTGATAAGGGCATCGCGCGCAAGAAATCCACCGAAGAAAAGAAAACCGCTGCGCTGGACCTGATCACTGCGACCACCGATCTGGATGCGCTGAAAGGCTGCGATCTGATCATCGAAGCCGTATTCGAAGACCCTACCGTCAAGGCCGAGATGACCAAACGCGTCGAAGCCGTGATCCCCGAGGATTGCATCTTTGCCTCCAACACCTCGACCCTGCCGATCACCGAGCTGGCCAAAGCGTCGTCGCGTGCGGAACAGTTCATCGGCATCCACTTCTTCTCGCCTGTCGAGAAAATGGCACTGGTCGAGATCATCAAGGGTGCCGAAACAGGCGACCGTGCGGTTGCCAAATCGCTCGATTATGTGCGCCAGATCCGCAAAACGCCCATCGTGGTAAATGACGCGCGGTTCTTCTATGCCAACCGCTGCATCATCCCCTACGCCAACGAAGGCGCGCGGATGATCACCGAGGGTACAGCACCGCAGCTGGTAGATCACGCGGCACAGCTGTTGGGCTTCCCTGTGGGGCCGGTGCAGCTGACCGATGAAACCTCTATCGATCTGGGGGCCAAGATTGCTCGCGCGACCAAGGCCGCTATGGGCAATGCCTATCCTGCGTCCCAAGCCGATGACCTGATCTTTTGGATGGAAGATCTGGGCCGTCTGGGTCGCAAGGCAAACGCGGGCTTTTTCGACTATGATGAAAAGGGCAAGCGTCAGGGCTATTGGAAGGGCATGCACGACAAGTTCCCGCTGGCCGACGAACAGCCAGACCTGCGCGATGTGCAGGACCGTCTGATGTTCGTTCAAGTGCTGGAAGCTGTGCGCGCGTTGGAAGAAGGCGTGCTGGAAGACATCCGCGAAGGCGACGTGGGCGCGATCCTTGGCTGGGGCTTTGCGCCTTGGTCCGGTGGCCCGTTCAGCTGGCTCGACATCATCGGCACACCCTATGCGGCAGAACGCTGTGACCAGCTTGAAGCGCAATTCGGCGCACGTTTCAAATGCCCCGACTTGCTGCGTGAAATGGCAGAGAAGAACCAGAGCTTCTATGGTCGCTTCGGCCCCGACGCCAAAGCCGCCTGAGTTTCAGGCGACACCATATAAAATGGAAACGGCCAGCATTTTGTGCTGGCCGTTTTGCGTTGCGGTGATCGATGGGGTGCCTGATCTCAGCCGTCGAAACGATACCCGAAACGTGTGATATCCTCGGCGCAGGCCGCAGCAATCAGGTCGCGTGTCTTTGCGGTATAATACCCTTGATAGCCCGCAGCGCGGTCAGAGGTGTTTTCGCGGGGCAATGTCAGATCGAACCCCAGATGATCGAACAATGGCTGCGCATCCTGCGAGAAATGCTCGATCCGGACGAACAGGTTGCTTTGATCTACACCTGCACCGTCGCGCAGATAGGACCCATAAGGGGACGCAGCAAGACTACCCTGCACGGTAGGTGACTGAACGAACGCGCAGAACTCCAGCGACTTGGCCAGCCCCACTGCCGGATGATCGAACCCTTGTTCGCGCAGCCAGTGGTAATAGCTAACCATCCGGTCCCACGGGTTTCTGACCAGCGCAAAGGTGAACATCTGTGACATCTCCTCGCGGGTCACTACGCCTTCGATATCGGCAAGCGTCGAATGTTTCCATAGCCGCCCCGCCGCCGTGACCCCCTGCAGACGCTTGCGCCGTTTGCTGGCTTTGGGCGTATCCCCCAACAGCAAATCATCTTTCATCGCCCGCGCCTCAAGCGCCAATGCCAGCGATGTGCCCCCCGTCTTTGGAATATGCACAAAGATATAGCTGCGCCCGCGGCTGACAATCATTGCCGCCTGCCTCTACGCGCGGTCGGTCGTTTTGCGCTTTGGCCCATAATTCTCCCCTAGCCTGCTTTGATCATCCTTCCCAAAACGGGGGATGCTGCGCAATAGTAACCGGAACCAGGAAACGAACGACTAGGTGCGCCATGGGCTGGATGACAAACGAAGACGGGTTGGACAAATGCGCGGCGAACTATGTGCCGCTGACACCGCTGTCGCATCTGAAGCGTGCGGCGCATGTCTTTGCCGATGCGACGGCGGTGATCTACGGCGCGCACCGTGTGACCTACGCGCAGTATCACGCGCGCTGCTCTCAGCTGGCCTCTGCCCTATCGGGGGCGGGGATCGAGGCGGGCCAGGTGGTTGCTACCCTGCTCCCCAACATTCCCGCGCAGGCCGAAGCGCATTTCGGCGTGCCCGCTTGCGGTGCCGTGCTCAACACCATTAACACGCGGCTGGATGTGGCGACCGTGCGCTATATCCTGACCCACGGCGAAGCGCGGGTGCTTCTGGCGGATACACAGTTCATCGATCTGGCCGAAGCCGCCTGTGCCGAACTGGACGGGCCTGCGCCCTTGCTCATCGAAGTGCCCGATGCCGGTTTTGCCGCGACAGGGCGTCATCCGACCTATGAAGATTTCATCGCGCAAGGCGACCCTGCCTTCGTATGGCATATGCCAAGCGACGAATGGGAAAGCCTTGCGCTGAACTATACCTCTGGCACCACGGGGCGGCCCAAAGGCGTGGTCTATCATCATCGCGGGGCCTATCTGATGACTATGGGCACAGTGGTGAGCTGGCGCATGGTGATGCGGCCTGTGTTCATGCAGATCGTGCCGCTGTTTCACTGCAACGGCTGGAACCATACGTGGATGATGCCGCTGCTCGGCGGCACGCTGGTCTGCTGCCGCGACATTACCGCAGCCGCAATCTATGACGCCATCGCAGACGAAGGCGTGACCCACTTCGGCGGTGCGCCTATTGTCCTGAACATGATGGTGAACGCCCCCGAAGCAGAACGCCGCACGTTCAACCATCAGGTAGAGGTGTTCACCGCTGGTGCACCCCCTGCCCCCGCCACCCTGTCCAAAATCGAAGCCCTGGGGTTCAACGTCACGCAGGTCTACGGGCTGACCGAAACCTATGGCCATGTGACAGAATGCCTGTGGGACCCCGCGTGGGACAACGCTCAAGGGGCCGAACGCGCTGCGATCAAAGCCCGCCAAGGCGTCGCCATGCCCATGATGGAGGATATCACCGTGATGGGCAGCCAAATGTCCCAAGTCCCGCTGGACGGCACCACCCAAGGCGAGATCATGATCCGCGGCAATTCGGTGATGAAGGGCTATTTTAAGAACCCCGCCGCCACGTATGAGGCGTTTGCGGGCGGGTATTTCCATTCCGGCGATCTGGCGGTGCAACACCCCAATGGCCACATGCAGATTGCGGACCGCGCCAAGGACATCATTATTTCGGGCGGGGAGAACATTTCTTCCATCGAGGTAGAGGGCGTGTTGATGGGCCACCCCGATGTGAACCTTGCTGCAGTGGTGGCGCAGCCGGATGATAAATGGGGCGAAGTGCCCTGCGCCTTTATCGAGCTTAAACCCGGTGCAACGAGCGACGAAGCCAGCATGATCGCCTTTGCCCGCCAAACCCTTGCAGGGTTCAAAACGCCCAAACGGGTTATCTTTCAGGAGCTGCCAAAAACCTCGACCGGCAAGGTACAAAAATTCGAACTGCGCGCCGAGGCTGCGAAGTCATAGGTAATGCTACATCACGTTTTGAGAGATGATCGGATCGGCAACGATCATCGTCTCTGCCTGATTGACCGGCCCGAGCCGTTTTTCATACCGCCAGACGTCGATTTGTAGCGGCCCTTCGCCGGTTTCGACCTCGTAGGGGATTGCGCCCGCCTGCACCCAACCGCAGGCCTCGTAAAACCGCGCGGCGCGCGTATTGCCGACCGTACAGGCCAGCCATTTCAGCCCATGGCCCAGCTCGGCCTCTGTCGCCGCCATCATTTGCTGCGCCAGACCAGAGCCTTGAAAGGCGGCGTTGATGTAGAACTGATAGATCTCGTCATGATCCACCATAAAAAAGCCCGCGATCTGCCCGTCAACCCAAGCCACCTTAGTATGTTTGAGATGCACGCGCATCCGCATCGTGAATTCCTCGGGTGTGCGCAGGGTCGTCAATGCTGTAGGGACAACGCTGGCATGAGCCTGATGCCATCCTTGATACCACATCTCGGCCAGTCTGGCGGCATCATCTGGATGTGCGGGCTTGATCTGCATGGGGACACTCCTTTAGAATTCTCCTATGCTGTCGTAAGTCCACCCATTGCTCAACCCGTGTCAGGTGGTAAACTATCCAAAACAGTTAGGCACTATACTTCAGGATATGACAGCCCTTTCCAAATACGCTCGGTTGGAAGCAACCGGACTCTGGCGTTCGGCCCCGGATGCGCAACGTCGCGAGGTCATCGTGTCGATCGGCGATGCGACGCTGGTAATCTCTGACCTTAGGGATCAGGCGTTGGCCCATTGGTCCTTGGCGGCTTTGGCACGGTCGAACCCCGGCATCCGTCCTGCTATTTACCACCCCGATGGCGACCCCAGTGAAACGCTGGAAATCTCCGACAACGAGGGAGAGATGATCGACGCCATCGAAACATTGCGCCGTGTCGTCGAACGCCACCGCCCCCGTCCCGGCCGGTTGCGCTTTGCCGGGGTGCTGACCTCTGCGCTGGTGGTGGCGGCCGTGGCGCTGTTCTGGCTGCCCGGTGCCTTACAGGATCACACCCTCAAGGTCGTCCCCAAGGTCAAACGCACCTCTATCGGGACGTCGTTATTGAAAAAGATCGAACGGGTGTCGGGTGGCACCTGCACCAATGCGCGGGGTCGGACTGCGCTGGCAAAACTCGGGGTGCGCCTGTCGTCGGAACCGATGGTTGTGCTGCCGGCCATGACCCGTCCCAGCCTGCACCTGCCAGGCGGTCTGATTGTGCTGAACAAAACCCTGTTCGAAGACTACGAATCCCCCGATATCGCGGGCGGCTATATTCTGGCAGAGCAAGCCAAACGCGCGATCACAGATCCGCTGCAACATATGCTGGCGACCATCAGTATCCGCGAAAACTTTCGGTTGCTGACGACCGGCGATGTGTCTGACGCGGCCCTGTCGCGGTATGCGGAGCACCTGATGGCCGAACCGTCCCCCGAACCTCCGGTGGAGGCCTTGCTTGCACGGTTCGAAAAGCAGCGGCTGCACAGCACTCCCTATGCGCAGGCGCGCGACATCACCGGCGAAACGGTCCTAGCCCTGATCGATAGCGATCCGATGAACGGCAAGGAAACCGACCCGCTGCTCAGCGACGCGGACTGGCTGCGGTTGCAAAACATCTGCGGCGGGTAACGCGTACTCGCGTTTCGGGCTGAAACGAAAAAGGCCCGCCGGATCGCTCCGGCTGGCCTTTTGTCTGTGTGATCGCATTTGACTGTCAGCGGATATAAGCATCGCCATAGCCAGCACCGCGCAGCTTGCCCAATGCCGCAGGGGCCGAGGACGCGCCAAAAGGTCCGGCCTGCACCGACAGATAGGTCTTACCGCCGCGGGTGGATTTACCGATCCGCGCCCCCATCCCCATACGAGCGATACGTTGCGCGGCGCGTTGTGCGTTTGCACTATCGCCATAGACGCCGATTTGCACATAACTATTGTCTGACGCACGCGGGGTCGCGGGTGCAGTTGCCACCGGCTTGGGCGCAGAGCGGCTGGAATAGACCGGCTTGCGTTTAGCTGGGGCAGCGTTTTTGTTGCGTACAATGCGCTTGACCAGTTGGCCATTGCGCTTGGCAAAGGTCACGTCGCCCAACTCGCGGCGCTGCTGTTCAACCGATGTATAAGGATAAACCAGCGGCAGACGCGCCGTAACATCCTGACCGGTATTCTGGTTGATCAAACGGCGCGGCACGGTGTTGGTCCAGATCAACAGCATCTGGGACCGCCCAGCTAGGTTCTGCTCTGCCCGTTTCGGGTTCAGACGGTCGTCTTCCCACACGGGACGATAGCCTTTTGGCACGGCCACATTGGCATAGGTATTCTGGCGGTTGATCGCGACGTGTTTTGGCACAATGCGGGTATACGCATGTGCAGGCGCGGGTTTCGCAGGGGCGGTCACACGGCGCGTCGTGCCAACGCGGGACGGCGCGGTTCCCGTCACAGCAGCCTGCGCTGTGGATGGCAGGATTGGCGCGGATTGCGGACCGCAACGCACAACAACCCCTTTGGTCCGCGAACCGGAATATTGCTGGCTGATCGCCGACCGCCCTGCACACGTGCTGGGGACCTGCGCAACAGCAACCGGAGCCTGCGTTATAGGGGCTGATGGCACATCGACAGAGCGCGGCACCGGCTGGCGCACGACTTTGGGTGCTTTCTGGCGTACAACAACCGGCTTGGCCTTGCGCTGTGGCAAGGGCCGTGCCGCAACCGTGGGCTGCTTGGCCGCGACGGGCGCGCTGTTCACGGTGATCTGTACCGGCGCGTCAGCAGCACCGGCAGGTGCGCTGGCAGCTGTCTGCACATTGGTCGGTTTGAACCCGCACACCCCCTGACGCTTGCGCGAGACGCGCGGCACCCAGGTCACATTGCCGTCGATACCGGCCCGAATGTACACACAGCCTTTGCTGTCGACATATTGCTTGCCTTTATACGACGCCGACGGGAATTCCGCCGGCTGGTCGCGAAAGCTTTGCGCTTGTGCGATTCCTGCTCCAAGTGCGCTCATCAACGCCGCTACAGCCACAATACTAGTAAATTTCATCTGCGCCCCCACACAATGTAGTAAACAAACCATGCGCGATCCCGGTTTCAGAGTAAAGCACCCTGATCACCGGATCGCCCATTTGCGCCTTATTTGGTCCCGAACATCCGGTCACCGGCGTCACCTAGCCCGGGAATGATATATCCCAGCTCGTTCAGCTTCTCATCGACAGCCGCGGTCACAATCGGCACATCGGGATGGGCCTCTTTCATGCGCGCCACACCTTCGGGGGCGGCCAGCAGACACAGGAACCGGATATTGGTCGCGCCCGCCTTCTTCAGCATGTCGATCGCCGCCACAGACGAATTGCCCGTTGCCAGCATCGGGTCCACGGCAATGACCAGACGGTCATCCAGCCCCTCTGGCACCTTAAAGTAGTATTCGACGGGCTGCAGGGTTTCCTCGTCGCGGTAAAGGCCGACAAAACCGACCCGCGCCGACGGGATCAGCTCTAGCACCCCATCCATCAACCCGTTGCCCGCGCGCAGGATCGAAATCAGCGCCAGTTTCTTGCCATCCAGCGTCGGCGCGTCCATCGGCTGCATTGGCGTGTCGATCCGCTTGGTCGTCATCGGCAGGCCGCGCGTCACCTCGTATGCCAAAAGCTGGCTGATCTCGCGCAGCAACTGGCGGAACGCCGCGGTGGACGTCGATTTATCCCGCATGATTGTCAGCTTGTGCTGCACCAGTGGATGATTAACGACGGTCAGGTGGTCAATGATATCGGACATCGGGGCGCTCTCCATATTACTTGGCTGAACTCATGCCCCGAAAAGCGGCTCCCCGCAACCACCGCGTCCGGGCAGGCTTCATTTTGCCAAGCAAAACTCCGGGGGGATCGCGGCGTTGCCGCGGTGGGGGCTGGCCCCCTCGCCCTCTCGCCCCCTCGCATCATCCGGGGCTCAATCAGGAACAACGACCCGTAGATGCGCCGCAATCATCGACGCCACATCGCGAAAGCCGATCTGGCCCAACGTGCCCGAACCCTGCCCCGCCACCAGTACCGGCACCCGCTCGCGCGTGTGGTCGGTGCCGACCCATGTCGGGTCATTGCCATGATCTGCGGTTAGAACCAGCATATCGCCCGCCCGCAGTCGCCCTAGCAGTTTACCGATTTCGTCATCGAACCATTCAAGCGCACGGGCATAGCCCGACACATCGCGCCGGTGCCCGTAAAGACTGTCAAATTCGACGAAATTCGCAAAGGTCAGGCTGCCGTCTTCGGCGGTGTCGATCAAATCGCCAAGATGTCCCATCAGCGCCGCGTCCGACCCTTTACGCACCTCGTCAAAACCGGCCATCGAAAAGATGTCACCGATCTTGCCCACCGCATACACATGCGCACCACTGTCCTGCACCCAGTTGCTGAGCACCGGCGCAGGCGGCTTGATTGCAAAATCGCGGCGGTTGGTGGTGCGGGTAAACCCGCTTTGTGCATCCCCGACAAAGGGGCGTGCGATCACACGACCGACTTTCATCTCATGCGCAATCGGAGCCATCTTGTCGCACAACTCAAGCAACCGTTGCAGGCCAAAGCTTTCCTCGTGGGCGGCAATCTGCAGCACACTGTCAGCCGACGTATAGCAGATCGGAAAACCAGTCTTGATATGTTGCGCGCCAAACTCCTCGATAATGGCGGTGCCGGGGGCGTGGCAGTTGCCCAAAATCTCGTCCGTCCCCGCAAAGGCCGCAAGCTGCGCCACCAGTTCGGGCGGAAACGACCGCGACACCTCGGGAAAGTAATGCCAGTCCCACGGCACGGGCAAACCCGCCAACTCCCAGTGCCCCGACGGCGTATCCTTGCCCCGCGACACTTCCGTCGCTGCCCCCCATGTGCCGCTGGGGACGCAATCCAGACTGTCGATATGAAGCCCGCTGGCCAGTTCAATGGCGCGGCCCAGACCCAGCGACGCCAGATGCGGTACCGTCAAGGGGCCGCTGCGTCCGTCTTCGGCCCGTCCCTCGGCGCAAGCCTGCGCGATATGGCCCAAGGTATTCGCACCGGTATCTGGCACCGCACCGTTAAAGAACGTATCCGCGTCCGGTGCACCGCCGATGCCAACTGAATCCATTACAACCAGAAAAGCACGCGCCATCAGCCGACCCTCTCTACAATCAAATCAGGGATAGGGACCGGCTTCGGGCCAATCGTAATCGCGCCCCGCACCGCCTGCGCTGCACGTTCGGCATCATCGGCACGGGCGGCATGAACGACTGCCAGCGGGCCTTTGGACGATACCTTGCCCCCAAGCCGCACTACGTCGGAAATCCCCACGGCGGGGTTGATCTGATCCGTTTCGACCGCGCGACCGCCGCCCAAGGCGACCACGGCAAGGCCCAACGCCTCGCCGTCAATCGCCGTCACATAACCGGCTTTGGCTGCGGGCACTTCGCGGATGATTGGCGCCTCGGGCAGGAACCGCGTCCAGTTTTCGACGAACCTCGCTGGCCCCCCCATGGCGGCGATCATCACGCCAAACCGTTCCGCCGCGCGGCCCGACCGGATCGCTTGTACGATCATATCCGCGCCGACCTGCACGTCGCCGGCCAGCCCGGCATTGGCCAGCAAAACACCCCCAAGGGCCGCACAGACCGATACGATCGGCCCCTTGCTGTGCCCCGTCAGCACACGCATCACCTCTGCCACCTCAAGCGCATTGCCAAGGCTCGGCACCAAAGGTTGGCTCATGTCGCTAATCACCGCCGTTGTACGGCATCCACTGGCATTCGCAGTCTTGGTCAACGCTGTGGCAAGCGCCTGCGCTTGCGCCAGATCCTTCATAAAGGCACCGCTGCCGACCTTGACGTCCAATACCAAGCCGTCCAGCCCCGCCGCGAGCTTTTTCGACAGGATCGACGCGGTGATCAAATCCAGACTGTCCACGGTCGAAGAGACATCGCGCACCGCATAAAGCCGTTTGTCCGCAGGCGCGATACCGTCGGTCGCACTGACAATCGCGCAGCCAGCTCTCGCCACCACCGCGCGAAACTGCGCCTCGTCCAACGTGGTATTCACCCCTGGGATCGATTCGAGCTTGTCGAGCGTCCCGCCGGTATGCCCCAGCCCGCGTCCCGAGATCATCGGCACAAAGGCCCCGCAAGCCGCCAAGGCCGGTGCCAGCACAAGGCTTACACAATCGCCCACGCCGCCAGTGGAATGCTTATCCAACACCGGCCCGTTCAGGTCCCAGTCAAACACACGTCCGCTGTCGCGCATGGCCAGCGTCAGGGCGACGCGCCCCACATCGCTCAGGCCGACCTGACAGACACCCATCGCAAACGCCCCGGCCTGTGCATCACTGACCCGACCATCCGCTAAGGCCATCGCGAACCAGACCAGCTCTTCGCGGTTCAATGACCGCCGGTGTCGCAGTTTGGACAGGATCGCGCGGGCATCCATGGCCTAGCGCTCCATATGGGCGCGGCCAAAGGCACCGGGCAGCAGCTCGGCCATCGTCATCACCTCTTCAACGCCAGAAACGGTCGCCATGGTCACGCGCGCCTCGCCCTGCCCGAACTCTGCCAGTTTCTGACGGCAGCCGCCGCAGGGCGTGACGGGCATGGGGCTTCCGGCAATCACATAGGCCTCTACAAAGGCAGTTTCGCCCGCCGCAATCATCGCCGCAATCGCCCCCGCTTCGGCACAGGTGCCCTCGGGGTAGGCCACGTTCTCTACGTTGCAGCCGACAAAAATCGCCCCCGACGCCGTGCGCAGCGCCGCCCCCACCTTGAAGTTGGAATAGGGCGCATAGGCATTTTCTTGCACGGCGCTGGCGTGCTGGCGCAAATCGTTGGTCATAAATCCCCCAAGGTTTCATAAAACTATAAAAACCTTTCGCCAAAGTTGCGATGCCAAAAGCGGAAAAATGCGCAGCTTCATTTTGCCAGACAAACTCCGGGGGGATCGCGGCCTGCCGCGATGGGGGCTGGCCCCCTCTCACCCGCACGATCACCCCTGGCCTGCGCGGTGCAGCGCCCCTTTCCAAAAGTCGTATTGGCGCGGCTTGAAATTTAGTTTAACGCTAAACTACTCTCTTAAAGGACCGCCAAAACATGACCGATGCGCCAAATCTGCGCCAAGCCGCGCTTGACTATCACGCCTTTCCCAAGCCCGGAAAACTCGAAGTGCGTGCGACGAAACCGCTGGCAAATGGCCGTGATCTGGCGCGGGCCTATTCCCCCGGCGTCGCCGAAGCCTGCCTTGAAATCAAGGCTGATCCCACGACGGCTGCCCTTTATACCACCCGCGCGAATCTGGTGGGCGTTGTCACCAACGGCACCGCAGTCTTGGGGCTTGGCAACATCGGCGCGCTTGCGTCCAAGCCGGTGATGGAGGGCAAAGCCGTCCTGTTCAAAAAGTTCGCCAATATCGACTGTTTCGATATCGAACTTGACCAAACCGATCCTGAAAAGCTCGCCGATCTGGTCTGCGCGCTGGAACCGACCTTTGGCGCGATCAACCTCGAAGACATCAAGGCCCCCGACTGCTTTACCGTGGAACGCATCTGCCGCGAGCGGATGAATATACCGGTTTTCCACGATGACCAGCACGGCACGGCAATTGTCGTTGGTGCCGCCGTGAAGAACGCGCTTTTTGTAGCGGGCAAGAAATTCGAGGACATCAAGATCGTGTCGACCGGCGGTGGCGCGGCGGGCATCGCTTGCCTGAACATGCTGCTGAAACTCGGTGTCAAACGCGAGAACGTCTGGCTGTGCGATATTCACGGGCTGGTCTACGAGGGCCGCGAGATCGACATGAACCCGATCAAATCGGAATATGCGCAAAAGACAGATCTGCGCACCTTGGCCGATGTGATCCCTGATGCCGATCTTTTCCTCGGCCTGTCCGGCCCCGGCGTGCTGAGCCCTGAAATGGTGCAGAAAATGACGCCGCAGCCGATCATCTTTGCGTTGGCCAACCCCACGCCCGAGATCATGCCCGACCTTGCCCGCGCCGTGGCCCCTGACGCGATTATCGCGACGGGCCGGTCGGATTTTCCCAATCAGGTCAATAACGTGCTGTGCTTCCCCTTTATCTTTCGGGGGGCACTGGACGTCGGCGCAACGACCATCAACGATGAGATGAAGATCGCTTGTATCGACGGCATTGCAGCCCTCGCCCGCGCCACCACGTCGGCCGAGGCGGCAGCGGCCTATCAGGGCGAGCAGCTGACATTCGGCCCCGACTACCTGATCCCCAAACCCTTTGATCCACGCTTGATCGGCGTCGTCTCGACCGCCGTGGCGAAGGCCGCGATGGAGACAGGCGTCGCCACCCGCCCGATCGAGGATCTAGCCGCCTACCGTCACAAACTGGACAGTTCGGTTTTCAAGTCCTCCATGTTGATGCGCCCCGTTTTCGAAGCCGCCCGCATTGCGCCCCGCCGGATCGTCTTTGCCGAGGGCGAAGACGAACGCGTATTGCGCGCCGCGCAGGCGATGGTCGAGGAAACCAACGAGCGGCCCATCCTCATCGGCCGCCCGGATGTCATCGAACGCCGCATCGAAAAGGCGGGCCTCACCATCAAACTGGGCGAGACTGTGGATCTGGTTAACCCCGAAAATGACCCGCGCTACCGCGACTATTGGGAGACCTATCACAACCTGATGGCGCGCCGTGGCGTGTCGCCCGACATCGCCCGCGCGATCATGCGCACCAACACCACTGCCATCGGTGCTGTCATGGTCCACCGCGAAGAGGCCGACAGCCTGATTTGCGGTACCTTCGGGGAATTCCGCTGGCACATGAACTATATCGAACAGGTTTTGGGCCGCGACGGGCGTCGCCCCCACGGGGCCCTGTCGCTGATGATCCTTGAGGACGGGCCTTTGTTCATCGCGGACACGCAGGTTCATCTGCACCCCACCCCCGAACAGATCGCCGAAATCGCCATAGGGGCCGCGCGCCACGTGCAGCGCTTTGGCATCGAACCCAAGATCGCGCTGTGTTCGCAAAGCCAGTTCGGCAATCAGGGGGAAGGGTCGGGCAAACGCTTGCGTGCCGCGCTGCGATTACTGGACGCGGGCAACCACGACTTTTGCTATGAAGGCGAGATGAACATCGACGCCGCGCTTGATCCCGAGCTGCGCAAACGCCTGCTGCCCTCGAACCGGATGGAAGGAGCCGCCAACGTGCTGGTCTTTGCCCATGCAGATGCCGCATCGGGCGTGCGCAACATCCTGAAAATGAAGGGGGGCGGGCTTGAGGTCGGACCGATCCTGATGGGGATGGGCAACCGCGCCCACATCGTGTCGCCATCCATTACCGCACGCGGGCTGCTGAACGTCGGGGCTATCGCGGGCACGCCCGTCGCCGAATACGGCTAAGCCCCATGTGAAAACGCCGCCCTCACGCGGGGGCGGCGTTCGACCGGAACCGGCGCGGGATTACTTGGCGGGCTTGATGCCTTTTGCGGCAAACGGTGCCTTGATATCGGACACGTTGCTTGGCGTCGGCTTGGCAGGCCGCGCGTCGGCTTTGGACTTTTTCTTCTTGTTGGCGAGCTTATCACCCATTGTCTTGGACCTTTGTTCAAAGACGCAAGGGGCAGCGACATGCGGCCCCTGAACCCGACGCTGCGCCCCTTACCGCCCCCGGTCTGATCCAAATTCGACGCAATGGTCTGAATTCGACATTCTGCATCCAGTCGTTGGCGGAATGCTGTGCATCGGCCAGAACGCGCTTGTCAATTTCCACACAGACAGCGCAGGGGCCTGTGTAAAATTTATTGCTGGATGGCACGTGTTTTAGGCGCAAGCTCTTGCTCTTGCCCGCGGCTCTGGCCTACCAAATATGATACGCGTTCACGGGAGGGAGCCGCTTATGGGGTATCACGACATTTACAAAAGCTGTCAGGACGATCCTGAAGCCTACTGGCTAGAGCAATCCAAAGCCATCGACTGGGAGGACGCTCCGCGTCAGGCGCTGTTCGACAAAGGCAATGATCTGTACGAATGGTTCGCGGATGCCAAGGTAAATGCGTGTTACAACGCCGTGGACCGGCACGTCGAAAACGGTCGCGCCGATCAGGTGGCGATTATCCACGACAGCCCGATCACCGGCACCCAGACCAAGATTACTTTTGCCGACCTGCAAACTCGCGTCGCCGCCGTCGCCGGTGTGCTACAAGCGAATGGCGTGGGCAAAGGCGACCGCGTGATCATCTATATGCCAATGGTCCCCGAAGCGCTTGAGGCCATGCTGGCCTGTGCGCGCATCGGGGCAGTGCACTCGGTCGTGTTCGGCGGCTTTGCGGCGAACGAGCTGGCCGTGCGGATCAACGACTGCACCCCCAAGGCCATCATCGCCGCGTCCTGCGGGTTGGAACCTTCGCGCGTGGTGGCCTACAAGCCGCTGCTGGACGGGGCCATTGAACAGGCCGACCATAAACCCGATTTCTGCCTGATCTTGCAGCGCGAACAAGCCCCCTGCGATCTGATACCGGGGCGCGACCTGGATTGGCACGACGCGCAAGAAGGCACGCCCCCTGCCCCCTGCATTGCCGTCGAGGGCAACCACCCTGCCTATATTCTTTATACCTCCGGCACGACTGGCGCACCCAAGGGGGTCGTCCGCCAGACCGCTGGCCATCTGGTTGCACTGAACTGGACGATGAAGAACATCTATAATGTCGATCCCGGCGACGTGTTCTGGGCCGCATCCGATGTGGGCTGGGTCGTGGGCCACAGCTATATCTGCTATGGCCCGCTGGTGCATGGCAACACGACCGTCGTGTTCGAAGGCAAGCCCGTGGGCACGCCTGATGCGGGCACCTTCTGGCGCGTTATCTCTGAACACAATGTGCGCAGCTTCTTTACCGCCCCCACCGCGATCCGCGCCGTCAAACGCGAAGACCCCAAGGGCGAAGAGATCGGGAAATACGACATTTCGTGCCTGCGTGCGCTTTATCTAGCAGGGGAACGGGCTGACCCCGATACGGTGATCTGGGCGCAAGAAAAGCTGGGCAAACCTGTCTATGACCATTGGTGGCAGACTGAAACCGGCTACACCATCGTCGGCAACCCAGCGGGGCTCGAGGCGCTACCGGTCAAGGTCGGATCGCCCACCGTGCCGATGCCCGGCTATGACGTGCAAATCCTGAACGAAGCAGGCGAACAACAACCTGCAGGCACGCTCGGGTCTATCGCGATCAAGCTGCCCCTGCCCCCCGGCACGCTGCCGACCCTGTGGAATGCCGAGGACCGGTTTCGCAAAAGTTACCTCACCACGTATCCGGGGTATTACGAAACAGGCGATGCGGGGAAAATCGATGAGGACGGATATCTTTACATCATGTCGCGCACCGATGACGTGATTAACGTCGCGGGCCACCGCCTATCGACCGGCGCGATGGAGGAAGTTCTAGCAAGCCACCCTGATGTTGCCGAATGTGCCGTGATCGGCGTCAGCGATCAGCTGAAGGGACAGGCCCCGATGGGGTTTGTCTGCCTGTCCAAAGGCGTCAACCGCCCTCATGCAGAGATCGAAGCCGAATGCGTAAAGCTGGTACGCGACCAGATCGGGCCTGTTGCGGCCTATAAAATGACGTTGGTGGTGGACCGCCTCCCTAAAACCCGTTCGGGCAAGATCCTGCGGGCCACGATGGTCAGACTCGCGGATTCGGAGCCTTTCAAGCTGCCTGCCACGATCGATGATCCCGCCATTCTGGACGAGATCAAGGCAGCGCTGCAAACCATCGGATATGCCAAGGGTGCCTAAACACCGCAGTGTCCCCAAACGTAAAGAAGGCGGCTCATTGAGCCGCCTTCTTTATTCAATCACTGGGCAGGTTAATGCTTGGCGACGAAACCGTCGACTTGTCGCTCAGCCTCGTCCTTGGCCACACCGTAGCGGGCCTGGATCTTGCCGACCAGCTGGTCGCGCTCACCGGCGGCCTCTGTCAGGTCATCGTCGGTCAGATCGCCCCATTCTTCTTTAACCTTACCGGTCATCTGGCTCCAGTTACCTTTGATTGTATCCCAATTCATGTCAGGTCTCCTTTTGCTATAATTCCAAACGATGAAAGCACCATATCGGCCCCTCATGCGTCTCGGAATATCAACGCGCAAAAGCCAATGCGGTTCCGCCTGTCGCGCGGATTAGTTGAACTGTTCACTGATCAGCCGTTCTTCCAACCCATGACCCGGGTCGAACAGAATACGGTGTTCAATCAGCGGGTCTGACGCAATTTCGACGACCACGACATCCCGGTACGAATTACCGTCCGCATCAGCCATCACCGGGCGCTTGGCGGGTTCCAGCACATCAAAGCGCACGGTCACGGTTTTCGGCAGTAAAGCCCCGCGCCAGCGGCGTGGCCGAAACGCCGCCATCGCCGTCAGGGCCAACACGTCAGCACCAATTGGGAGGATCGGGCCGTGTGCGGAATAGTTATAGGCGGTCGACCCGGCGGGCGTCGCCACAAGCGCGCCGTCGCAGACCAGTTCTTCCATTCGAACGCGCCCATCGACGCTGATCCGTAGCTTGGCCGCCTGCGGACCCTCGCGCAGCAGGGCGACCTCGTTCAGGGCCAGCGCTTTGGACGTGGCACCATTCGCATGGGTCGCGACCATCACCAACGGGTTAATCACCGCTTCCTCGGCGGCACGCAGCCGCTCAACCAGATCTTCTTCGGCATAGGTGTTCATCAAGAACCCGATGGTGCCTCGGTTCATCCCATAGACCGGCGTCGACAATTCTTGCGAGTCGTGCAGTGCCTGCAGCATGAACCCGTCGCCCCCAAGGGCCACGATCACCTCGGCCTCTTCGCGCGTGGCATTGCCATATCGGGTGCCTAGCGCGGTCAGCGCAGCCTGGGCAACATCAGAGCGGCTGGCGATAAAAGCGATCTTCATGGGCGGATGTTTCCAATGAGGGATATTTACAGTCAAAAGAACCACATATTGCGCTGACCTACCAGCTTTGCCGCATATGACGGTGCGACCGGCGTAATACGACCTTCACCCCCGTACCGGATTAAGCTAGACCACCTGCAACCCGTATCTGCAGTCAAAGGAACCATGCCCATGACCGGTTTTTTCACCACCCCCCTGTCCGAAGCCGATCCCGAAATCTTTGGGTCCATCACAGACGAGCTGGGCCGCCAGCGTAACGAGATCGAACTGATCGCCTCCGAGAACATCGTCTCTGCGGCTGTTATGGCGGCGCAAGGGTCGGTGATGACCAACAAATACGCCGAAGGGTACCCGGGCCGTCGCTATTATGGCGGGTGTGAATTTGTCGACGTCGCAGAAAATTTGGCAATTGAACGCGCCTGCAAACTGTTCAACTGCGACTTCGCCAACGTGCAGCCGAACTCTGGCTCGCAGGCAAACCAGGGCGTGTTCACCGCGCTGCTGCAACCCGGCGACACAATTTTGGGCATGAGCCTGGACGCTGGCGGCCACCTGACCCACGGGGCCAAGCCAAACCAATCCGGCAAATGGTTCAACGCCATCCAGTACGGCGTGCGCAAGGAAGACAATCTGCTCGACTATGATCAGGTCGAAGCGCTCGCAAAAGAGCACCAGCCAAAAATGATCATCGCAGGGGGCTCCGCCATCCCGCGCCAGATCGATTTCAAACGCATGCGCGAAATCGCCGATATGGTCGGTGCCTACCTGCACGTAGACATGGCGCATTTTGCCGGTCTGGTTGCAGCGGGCGAACACCCCTCGCCCTTCCCCCATGCACATGTGGCCACAACCACAACACACAAAACCCTGCGCGGCCCGCGCGGCGGCATGATCCTGACCAACGACGAAGCGCTGGCCAAAAAGTTCAACTCGGCCATCTTCCCCGGCATTCAGGGTGGCCCGCTGATGCATGTCATCGCTGCCAAAGCCGTGGCCTTTGGCGAAGCGCTGAAGCCCGAGTTCAAGACCTACATCCAGCAGGTCGTCAAAAACGCCCAGGCTCTCAGCGACCAGCTGATCAAAGGCGGGCTCGACACGATCACCCACGGCACTGACACGCACCTGTTGCTGGTCGACCTGCGTCCAAAAGGCGTCAAAGGCAACGACACCGAAAAGGCACTGGGTCGTGCACATATCACCTGCAACAAGAACGGCGTGCCGTTTGACCCTGAAAAGCCCATGGTCACCTCCGGTATCCGTCTTGGCTCGCCCGCTGCAACCACCCGCGGGTTTGGTGAGGATGAATTCCGCCAGATCGCCGACTGGATCATCGAAGTCGTCGACGGGCTGGCCGCCAACGGGGCCGACGGCAACGCCGACGTCGAAGCAAAAGTCAAAGCCGAAGTCGAAGCGCTTTGCGCCCGCTTCCCGATCTACCCCGACCTCTAAGGTAACGCGTCCCTTGCCCTTCCAAATGGCCTAAAATCCCGGGGGGCCCGCAAGGGCGGGGCAGCGCCCCACCAACGCCTTACGCAAAAGCCCCGCCTGCATTTCTGCGGCGGGGCTTTTGTTATTGTGCAGCTTCTCTACCTGTCGCGTCAGATGTACCCGCGCCACCATAGAAAGGTGATAAGGGCGACCGCGACGAACAACAGGTTGAACGCCACGCTGGCGGTAAGGTGCAGCAACCGGTCCTTGCGCCGCTCGACCACGTCGATGCCTTCGATGTGGGTCATCACCTCGGCATAGGCGGCCTGCGTCGTCGCACCGTCAAGCTGTCGTGCCACCTTGGGGTTGCGCGACATAAAGACCGCCTGCGCAAAGACTTTGCCCTGGCGCTGCACCCGCGCTGGCAAGCGGCGTCCGGCACGGGCCAGCGCATGAGAGACATCGCGCCCCTGCACGCCCAATTTATCCTGCAACCCGCGCTGCAATTCCTGTGCTTTGTTATCTAGGTCTTTTTGATCCAACATGGGCCGACCTTAAACGCTCTGGCACATTGGCCGCAATGGTCCTACATCTTTGGGCATGTTGAATTATACCGAATATGGCACCGCTACCGACGCCCCCGCCCTGTTGATCGTGCATGGCCTGTTCGGGTCTGGGCGCAACTGGGGTGTGATTGCCAAACGTCTGTCCGACCAGCGCCACGTGATCACGGTCGACATGCGCAACCACGGGGACAGCCCGCGTGCGCAAAGCCAAAGCTACCCCGAGATGGCGACTGATCTGGCCGAGGTAATACAACACCTTGGCGCGCCGATGGATGTCTGCGGGCATTCGATGGGCGGCAAGGCCGCGATGATGCTGGCCTTGAACCACCCCGAACTGGTGCACCGACTGGTGGTGGCCGATATCGCCCCCGTCACCTATGGCCACAGCCAGCAGGAATTTATCGACGCGATGCGCAGCGTTGATCTGGCCACGCTCACCCGCCGCTCTGACGCGGCTGAGCAACTGGCCGTTGCTGGTGTTGAGCCCGCGCTACAAAGCTTTTTCACCCAGTCACTGGATGTGCCCAACAAGACGTGGAAGCTCAATCTTGATGTGCTTGAAGCCGATATGTCCAAAATCGTCGGCTGGCCCAACGGGGTGGACGGGCAATATGAGGGGGCGACGCTGTTTTTGTCCGGCGGTGCCTCGGCCTATGTCAAATCCGAAGATCGCCCCGTCATCAAGGGGCTGTTCCCGCAGGCCCGCTTTGCCAAACTGCCGGGCGCAGGCCACTGGCTACATGCGGAAAAGCCGCGCGACTTCGAGGCCTCTTTGCGGGCATTTCTGACGCTTAGTTAAGGGAAACTGGCGGTGCGCGGCGTGACGCTGCGTACCTGCTACGCGGGTGTTGCCTGAAAACACGCCCCCTATCCCGATATGCCCTCTTGCACCTCTGTCCCCAAGGCCTATAACGCGGAGAATTTGCAAACATCCGGGGGCCTGAGCCATGCCAAAAAGAACCGATATCCAGTCGATCATGATCATTGGAGCGGGGCCCATTGTCATCGGTCAGGCGTGCGAGTTCGACTACTCCGGCGCGCAGGCCTGTAAGGCCCTGAAAGAGGAAGGCTACCGTGTCATCCTCGTGAACTCCAACCCTGCGACGATCATGACCGATCCGGGGCTGGCAGATGCCACCTACATCGAACCGATTACCCCGGAAATCGTCGCCAAGATCATCGAAAAAGAGCGCCCCGACGCGCTGCTACCCACAATGGGGGGCCAGACTGGGCTGAATACTTCGCTTGCACTCGAAGAGATGGGTGTGCTGAAAAAATTCAACGTCGAGATGATCGGCGCAAAGCGCGAAGCCATTGAAATGGCAGAAGATCGCAAACTTTTCCGCGAGGCGATGGACCGGTTGGGCATCGAAAATCCCAAGGCAACCATCGTCACAGCGCCGGTTGCGGCGAGCGGCAAAAAGGACCTTGCAGCAGGGGTTCAGCTGGCGCTGGACGCGCTGGACTATGTCGGCCTGCCCGCGATCATCCGACCTGCCTTTACCATGGGCGGCACCGGCGGTGGCGTGGCCTATAACCGCGACGATTACGAATTCTACTGCCGCTCGGGCATGGACGCGTCGCCAATGGGGCAAATCCTGATCGACGAAAGCCTGCTTGGCTGGAAAGAGTTCGAAATGGAGGTGGTGCGCGACACCGCTGACAATGCGATCATCGTTTGCTCGATCGAGAACATCGATCCGATGGGTGTACACACAGGCGATTCGATCACCGTGGCCCCTGCCCTGACGCTGACCGACAAAGAATACCAGATCATGCGCAACCACTCGATCGCCGTGCTGCGCGAGATCGGCGTAGAGACCGGCGGCTCGAACGTACAATGGGCCGTGAACCCCGCTGACGGGCGCATGGTTGTGATCGAAATGAACCCCCGCGTGTCGCGGTCCTCGGCGTTGGCCTCCAAGGCGACAGGTTTCCCGATTGCCAAGATCGCAGCCAAGCTGGCTGTCGGCTTTACACTCGATGAACTCGACAACGACATCACCGGTGTGACGCCTGCCTCGTTCGAGCCGACAATCGACTATGTCGTCACCAAAATTCCGAAGTTCGCGTTTGAAAAATTCCCCGGTTCCGAACCCCAACTAACAACGGCGATGAAATCTGTGGGCGAAGCGATGGCCATTGGCCGCACGATCCACGAGTCGCTGCAAAAGGCGCTGGCGTCGATGGAATCCGGGCTGACCGGCTTTGACGAGGTCGACATTCCCGGGCTCGACAGCGATCTGCCCGCCGATGCGGCGCAGAACGAAGCCGCCCTGATTGCCGCCATCAGCAAGCAAACTCCGGACCGGATGCGCACCATTGCGCAGGCGATGCGTCACGGTATGTCCGATGTGGATATCCACGGCGTCACCATGTTCGATCCGTGGTTCCTTGCCCGCATCCGCGAGATCGTCGACGCCGAAGCCGAGGTCCGCAAGGATGGTCTGCCGCTGACTGAATACGGCATGCGCAAGCTCAAGATGATGGGCTTTACCGATGCACGTCTTGGCACGCTGACAGGTCGCGAAGAAGACAACGTGCGCCGTGCCCGTCTGAACCTTGGCGTCAAGGCCGTGTTCAAACGCATCGACACCTGCGCTGCCGAATTCGAAGCGCAAACACCCTATATGTATTCCACCTACGAGGCACCGGCCTTTGGCGAGGTCGAATGCGAAGCCCGCCCTAGCGATCGTAAGAAAGTCGTCATTCTGGGCGGTGGTCCGAACCGGATCGGCCAAGGGATCGAGTTTGACTATTGCTGTTGTCACGCCTGCTATGCGCTGACCGACGCGGGCTATGAAACCATCATGGTCAACTGTAACCCTGAAACCGTGTCGACCGACTATGACACGTCGGACCGGCTGTATTTCGAACCCGTCACCTTTGAACATGTGATGGAAATTCTGCGGGTCGAACAGGAAAACGGCACGCTACACGGCGTCATCGTCCAGTTTGGTGGCCAGACGCCGCTGAAAATCGCGCAAGCGCTGCAAGAGGCCGGCATCCCGATCCTTGGCACCACGCCCGACATGATCGACCTTGCCGAAGACCGCGAGCGCTTCCAGCAGCTGGTACAATCGCTAGGCCTGAAACAGCCGCATAACGGGATCGCCCACTCGGACGCCCAAGCGCTTGAGATTGCAGCCGACATCGGCTTCCCGCTGGTGATCCGCCCGTCGTATGTTCTGGGTGGCCGCGCAATGGAAATCGTCCGCGATCAGGCCAGCCTTGAACGGTATATCCGCGAAGCCGTTGTCGTATCAGGCAAAAGCCCCGTGTTGCTGGACCACTACCTGTCCGGTGCGGTCGAACTTGATGTAGATGCGCTGTCAGACGGCACCGACGTCCATGTCGCGGGCATCATGCAGCACATCGAAGAGGCCGGTGTGCACTCGGGCGATAGCGCCTGTTCGCTGCCGCCCTATTCACTGAGCCGCGACATCATCGCAGAGGTCGAAAAACAGACCAAGGCGTTGGCGCTGGCGCTGAACGTTGTCGGCCTGATGAACATCCAGTTTGCGGTTAAGGACGGCGAAATCTACCTAATCGAAGTCAACCCGCGTGCCTCGCGCACCGTCCCGTTTGTTGCCAAGGCGACGGACAGCGCGATTGCGTCAATCGCGGCGCGGATCATGGCTGGTGAAAAGCTGTCGGCCTTCCCATTGCGTGCGCCCTACCGCGATGATGCCGCTTATGACGATGTACTGCCCTTGGGCGATCCAATGACGCTGGCCGATCCTAACATGCCTTGGTTCTCGGTCAAAGAAGCGGTGCTTCCCTTTGCACGTTTCCCCGGTGTCGACACGCTGCTAGGGCCAGAAATGCGGTCCACTGGCGAAGTCATGGGCTGGGACCGCGACTTCCCGCGTGCCTTCCTGAAGGCCCAGATGGGTGCCGGCAACCCGCTGCCGCGGTCGGGCTGTGTGTTCTTCTCGGTCAAGGATATGGACAAGTCAGAAGAGATGCTGACCGCCGCCCGCATCTTGCTGGACCAAGGGTTCACACTGCGCGCCACCCGCGGCACTGCGGCTTGGCTGACAGAGCATAACATCGCCTGCGAGATCGTGAACAAGGTCTATGAGGGCCGTCCGAACATCACCGATATGATGAAGGACGACGCGATCCATCTGGTGCTGAATACCACCGAAGGCACGCAAGCGGTTGAGGATAGCAAATCCATCCGCTCTATCGCGCTGTATGACAAGATCCCGTATTTCACCACGGCTGCCGGTGCCTATGCCGCTGCGTTGGCCATCAAGGCGCAAGCCGAAGACGAAATCGGCGTTAAATCGCTTCAGGGCTAAACGCCCTCCTGGACCTGCGCCGCGCCGGATCGCTTGGCGCAGGTCTCCCCTTTCCTCCCCCTCATTGTCCCCTGCCCTTGTCTGCCAGCCCCCGCTGGTCTTGACCCGGCAGCCGTTCTTTGGCCTACTCGGACAACGCTGAAAAAGGTTTACCCATGTACACACCCGCCATTACTGGTAGCGGCATTTTTACGCCGGAACAGGTCATCACCAACGCCGAGCTGGTCAAGGCGTTCAACGCCTATGCCGATCTGTACAACCTCGAGCATGCCGCCGAGATCGAGGCAGGAGAGCTGCCTGCGAAAGAACATTCCTCGGAGGAGTTCATCGTCAAGGCATCTGGCATCGAGCAGCGCTATGTCATGGATAAAACGGGTATTCTTGACCCCAAAGTGATGCACCCGCTGCTGCGTCAGCGATCAGATCACGAACCCGGCCTGATGGCCGAGATGGCGCTGGATGCGGCGCAAAAGGCACTAAAACAGGCAGGCAAGACTGCCGCTGATGTGGATGCCGTAATCTGCGCCGCGTCGAACCTTGAACGGGCTTATCCGGCCGTCGCGATCGAAATCCAGCAGTTGCTGGGCATCAACGGCTTTGCCTTTGACATGAACGTTGCCTGTTCGTCGGCGACGTTTGGCGTCCAGGCCGCCGCTGACATGGTCCGGTCGGGATCGATCCGGTCGGCTTTAGTGGTCTGCCCTGAAATCTGTTCTGCCCACTTGGAATGGCGCGACCGGGACTGCCACTTTATCTTTGGCGACGTGGCAACGGCTGTGTTGATCGAACGCGCCGAGGATGCGGCTGGCCCCTATTTTGAAATCAAATCAACCCGTTGCGCGACCGAGTTTTCGAACAACATCCGCAACAACAACGGCTTTTTGCGTCGCTCGCGCCCCGATGGCGTGGCAGACCGGCGTGACATGCAGTTCATGCAAAACGGACGTAAAGTGTTCAAAGAAGTGCTGCCCATGGTCGCCGAACACATCGCCGGCCACATGGCCCACGAAGGGGTCGAAGCCGCGGACCTGAAGCGTCTCTGGCTGCATCAGGCGAACAAATCGATGAACGACTTTATCGGTCGCAAAGTGCTTGGGCGTGAGCCCGAAGCAGGCGAGCAGCCGAATATCCTGCAAGATTACGCCAACACATCTTCTGCCGGATCCATTATCGCGTTTTCAAAATATTCTGACGATCTGGTCGATGGTGATACCGGCCTGATCTGTTCGTTCGGGGCTGGCTATTCGGTAGGCTCCGTTCTGGTCCAGCGTCGCGGCTAGATTAGATGCGGCCCACCGTTCGTCGCCGCGACGGTGGGTCATTTCTGCAGCGGTCTGGACGGTTTCTTGATGGTTGCGCCAACTGGTACATCCCGATCTTGAACGCGGCGGCTGCCTGACGCTAAAGAGGGCCATGGCAAAGCTTTATTTTCATTATTCGACCATGAACGCGGGCAAATCGACCGTGCTGTTGCAGGCGGCGCATAACTATGTCGAACGCGGCATGGTGCCCTATCTGATGACCGCGAAATTCGACAATCGCGCGGGCGACGGGCGCATCGCGTCTCGCATCGGCATCGGGCATGAGGCCGACACCTTCGAGACAGGCGAAGATTTGCTGGCCAAGATTGAACAGCGTCTCGCCTCCGGCCCTTGCGCCTGCATCTTTATCGACGAGGCACAGTTTCTAAGCCCCGATCAGGTCTGGCAACTGGCGCGTGCGGTGGATGATCTGGGCGTGCCGATCATGTGCTATGGTCTACGCGTGGATTTCCGCGGTCTGCTGTTCCCCGGGTCTGCGACCTTGCTGGCACTGGCAGATGAAATGCGCGAGGTCCGCACAATTTGCCACTGCGGTAAGAAGGCGACGATGGTGGTGCGGCAAGATGCGCAGGGTGGCGCGATCAAGGAAGGCGCACAGGTGCAGATCGGCGGCAACGAGACCTATATCTCTCTGTGCCGCCGTCATTGGCGCGAGGCCGTGGGCCGTTAAACGAGGTTCGGAGGCGTTTCGCCCGCGACGCCAGCTTTCAAATTCTCAACCGCCATCATCCACATATCCACACGTACCTCCCGCGAGGACGTGCCCAAATGCGGCAATAGCACCACGTTATCCAGATCCCGCAACGCCTGCGGCACCTTGGGTTCAAATTCGTAAACATCTAGCCCTGCGCCACCGATGGTGCCGGCCTGAAGTGCCTTGATTAGGGCGGGTTCGTCCACGATATTGCCCCGTGCGATATTGATCAGATACGCATGGGGCTGCATCGCCGCCAGAACATCCGCGTTGATCAGGTGCTGGGTGTCGTCCCCACCAGGTACCGCGATGACGACAACATCAACCGCGGCCACCAAGCGTTTGAGGTCGTTAACGTGTTCAGCCGGATAGGCGACGCTTTTGGCACTGCGGCTAAAGTATTTCACGTCCATCGAGAAGCCGTAGTGACAGCGTCGCGCAACCGCTTGGCCAATCCGCCCCATCCCGACGATCCCGACGGTTTTGCCTGTCAGATGCATCCCGAGTAGCTGCGACGGCTCCCAGCCGGACCATTCGCCTGACCGCACCAGCCGTTCGCCTTCCCCCGCACGCCGCGCTGCCATCAGCATCAACGTCATCGCGATATCGGCCGTGGCATCTGTGACGGCACCGGGCGTGTTCGAGACCTGAAGCCCCGCCGCTTTCGCCGCATCCACATCAATGTGGTTATACCCTACCCCAAAATTGGCGAGCATTTTACAGCGCGGCATCCCCACCTTGCGAAAGACATCGGACGAAAACCGATCGCCCAAGGTGGCCAGCACCCCGTCATAGTCGCGCAGCGCGTCCTGCATCTCGGCGGCTGTCAGCGGGGCGCTGTCGTCACGGTAGGTCACATCAAAATCCGACAGGGCAGCATGTACTTCTGGCGGGGCGGGGCGGGCGATCAAGAGCTTGGTCAATGCAGGCGTCCTCCGTTCGGGGTGATTTGCGTGGGGCGCATCAACACGATCGCCCCGTTCTCATCTGGCACCCCAAGCACCAGCACTTCGGACATGAACGGCCCGATCTGGCGCGGGGGGAAGTTAACCACCCCCATCACCTGCGTACCGATCAAAGCGTCGGGCGTGTAATGCACCGTGATCTGAGCCGAGGTTTTGCGCTCTCCGATCTCGGGGCCGAAGTCGATCCACATCTTGATCGCGGGCTTGCGGGCCTCGGGAAAGGTTTCGGCACGGGTGACCGTCCCGACCCTAATGTCGACTTTCATAAAGTCGTCAAAGCTGATCTCAGCCATTCGAGAGCTCGCGCGAGCGATCAGCAGCAGCTGCCACCGCGCGCTTGAGCAAGACAGGGAAGCCGTCTGTCTCGTTCATCAACACGTCCAGCGCCGCCTGCGTGGTGCCGTTGGGGCTGGTGACGTTTACGCGCAGCTCGTCGGGGCCTTCGTCGGCGGATTTGGCCAGCGCCCCTGCCCCTGCGACCGTGGCCGTGGCGAGCTTCAGCGCCAGTTCGGGGCTGAGCCCTTGTGCGACGCCGCCTGCGGCCATTGCCTCGATCATGTGGAAAACATACGCCGGACCCGAGCCGCTGACCCCTGTCACCGCATCAATCTGCGCCTCTTCGTCCAACCGGACAACATCGCCCACGGCCGACAGCAGCTCTTCGGCCTCGTCCATGCCTTTGGCGTCTACATGGGCATTGCCGACGATCGCGGTGATGCCTTGGCTGATGGCAGCCGGTGTGTTGGGCATGGCGCGCACGATGGGCGTTTGTTCACCCAGCGTTTTCTCGAATGTCGCGATGGTGGTGCCGGCTGCAACGCTGACGAACACTGTCTTGCCGTTGCCCATGGCCTGCAACGTGGGCAGTGCGTCGCCCATCATCTGCGGCTTGACGGCGACAAGCACAACCGCCGGTTCTTTGGGCAGATCGACGTTCAACTGCACGCCCTGCTCTTTCAACCAATCAGAGGGTTTCGGATCGATAACATAAACCGAAGATGTCGGAAGCCCGCGTGCCAGCCAGCCAGCCAGCATCGCAGACCCCATCTTGCCACAGCCCAGTAGAACCAAACCGTCTTTGGCGATGCGCGTATCTTTCATATCGGTACCCCTAAATTAACGTTTCGGGGATACACCTATGCGTGGCCGTACGCCTCTGCAATGGCAACCTGAAGGGCTTGTCGGGGCGTCTGATCGCCCCAAACCGCCAGTTGCACCGCGGGATAATACCGTTCTGCGTTGGTCACAGCGGCGTTAATCATGGTATCAATCTGCTGCGCAGAGGCGTCCTGACCACCAGCAAGAACCAGCCCATAGCGGTACACCATCAGCTTTTGTTCCGGCCAATATGTGAATGCGCCGGTCCAGCACTGGTCGTTCATATCGTTCAACAGGTGGTACAGCACGGGCAGCTTTTCGGCAGGCGGGTCCATTTCAAACGTGCAAACAAGGCGCAGTGTTTCATCGTATGCCGACCACGCGAGGGTGATGGAATAGGTACGCCACTGCCCTTCGACAGCCATAGCGATCTGTTCATCCGAGATACGGTCGAAATCCCAATCATGGAACGCCGCAAGATTCTCTACGATGTCGATGGGGTGAATGTCTTCTTCAAGATACTGCTCTGTCAGGGCCATGTGGTCACCTCTTTCGATCCGGGTATTCATATGCGCAGGCACATCAATACATGGGTGCATCTACCATAATTCGCTGAAGTCATCAGCGACCTATACCAAATATGGTGCGCGTTACGCGACTATGAGGCAAGTCTTTTTCTGGGGGTAACCACGAAAGGTAGGGGATAACCTCAGTATCTTGTGGATAAATGCAGGATAAACCGCAATCTGTAGCGCCTGCCGCCCGAATGGCAGCAATCACGACAGAATCGCCACCCCAAAAACAAAGACACCCGCCGGAAGGGCGGGTGTGGGTCACATTTCTTACAAAGGCCGAAAAATCGGCGCAGGGCGTTACCCCTTGTTTTCCATCGCATCGAGCCGCGATTTCAGGGCTTCGTTCTCTTCGCGGGCCTTTTGGGCCATCGCACGGACCGCATCGAATTCTTCGCGGGTGACGAAATCACGGTCTGCCAGCCAACGGTCCAGCATCCCCTTCATCGCGGTCTCTGCTTCGGTTTTTGCCCCTTGGGCCACGCCCATGGCATTTGTCATCATCTGCGAGATGTCGTCGAAAATCTTGTTGCGCGTTTGCATGGTCATTCTCTCCTGATCGGCTGTTGGTCACTATATGGTGTGCAATGTGGCTTCTCGCAAGGTTGACTTCCGTTTGCGGTCAGGCTCAATCAGCGCATGAATGCAATGCTCCCCTTCCCCGACCTGTCACCCGAGATATTCTCGTTTACCTTATTTGGCATGACCGTCGCCCTGCGCTGGTATGCGCTGGCCTATATTGCCGGCATCCTGATCGGCTGGCGTATCGTTGTACGCGCCGTTGAGCGGCCTTCGCTTTGGGCGGGCAACACCCCCGTTATAACCAAGCAGCAAGTCGAGGATTTGCTGTTCTGGGTCATACTCGGCGTCATTCTGGGCGGACGTCTGGGGTATGTGCTGTTCTATCAACCGGGCTATTACCTTAGCAATCCGGCACAGATTTTGCGTATCTGGGAAGGCGGGATGTCGTTCCACGGCGGCGCGCTTGGGGTGATTTTTGCAGCCATCGCGTTTACCAAACGGCATGGCATCAGCACAATCTCCACCGGCGATGTCGTCGCTCTGGGCCTCGCGCCCGGCCTGTTTCTGGGGCGTCTGGCAAATTTCATCAACGCAGAGCTTTGGGGCCGCCCGACTGACCTGCCGTGGGGCGTGGCCTTTCCGACCGTGGCGGCGCAGGACTGTCCCAATATCGCGACGATCTGCGCGCGGCACCCTTCGCAATTGTACGAAGCGCTGCTTGAGGGGCTGATCCTTGGTGCGCTGCTGATCTATCTGGCATGGCGGCGCGGCGGGTTGAAATCCGAAGGGTTGATCGGGGGCGTCTTTCTGGCTGGATACGGGGCCGCGCGGTTTGCCGTTGAATTTGTGCGCCAACCCGATGCGCAATTCGTCAGCGCCGATAATCCGCTGGGACTGGCCTGGCATGTCGGCGGCTGGGGCCTGACCATGGGCCAACTGCTGAGCCTGCCGATGATCGCGATTGGACTGTTTTTCATTCTGCGGGCAAAGCGCAACGCATGACGACCCTGCGCGACACGATTCAGACCCGCATCGCGTCCAATGGACCGATGCGGATCGACGAATACATGGCCACCTGCTTGCTGCACCCAACGCAGGGGTATTACACTACCCGTGACCCCTTTGGCGCACAGGGCGATTTCACCACCGCCCCCGAAATCAGTCAGATGTTCGGAGAGCTGTTGGGCCTGTGTCTGGCGCAATGCTGGATCGCCCAAGGTGCACCCAAAGCCTTTACTCTGGCAGAGCTAGGCCCCGGTCGTGGCACCCTGATGGCAGATATGCTGCGGGCCGCGCGTAAAGTCCCCGGCTTTGCGGATGCCGCACAGATCACCTTGATCGAGGCATCACCGACGCTGCGCGATGTACAGGCCAAGACGCTTGCCGGACATCAGGTGACCTGGGCTGATGGCACTGCCGACCTGCCCGACCAGCCCCTGTATTTGGTGGCAAATGAATTCTTCGACGCGCTGCCTATCCGCCAGTTTGTCCGCGGGGAAACATCGTGGCGCGAACGGCAGATTGGGCTGGCCGACGGGGCACTGACCTTTGGCTTGGGTCCAGAATTGCCGCAGCCAGCATTAGCCGACCGGCTGGCGGATACCACGCCCGGTGATCTGGTAGAGGATTGCACCCAGCTTGCCCCACTGCTGCACCCTGTGTCTGACCGGATCGCAGCCCATGGCGGGGCCGCGCTAATCGTCGACTATGGCGATTGGCACAGTCTGGGCGACACGTTGCAAGCTTTGCAGGGGCACGAAAAGACCGATCCGCTGACAGCACCGGGTCAGGCCGATTTGACAGCGCACGTCGATTTTGAAAAGCTTGCCCTAGCAGCGGCTCCGGCCAAGCACACACGTATCACCCCGCAAGGTGTTTTTCTTGAGCGCCTCGGGATCACGCAACGCGCACAAACCCTTGCCAAGGGCATGACAGACGACGCGCTGAACAGCCATATCGCCGCACATAAACGCTTGACGCATCCGTCAGAAATGGGAAATTTGTTTAAAGTGATGGGGATTTACCCGCCGCACCAGAACCCGCCCCCAGGATTGGAACCATGACGCTGGAAATACTCACCTCCGATAGTCTGGGCGATGTGCGCCACGGATTCTTCACCCGTCGCGGGGGCGCGTCGTCTGGTGTGTTTGCGGGGCTGAACTGCGGAGTTGGCAGTTCGGATCAGCGCGAGATCGTAGAGATTAACCGCGCCCGCGTCGCTGACGCGATGGAGGTCGCGCCGGATCATCTGGTCGGCGTGCACCAGATTCATTCAGCGACTGTGGTCAGCGTCACTGTCCCCTTGAATGAAAAGCCCCGCGCCGATGCCTTGGTCACGGCAACACCGGGCTTGGCGCTGTCGATCCTGACCGCCGATTGCCAGCCTGTTCTATTCCACGACAGCGAAGCCGGCGTCATCGGGGCCGCACATGCAGGATGGCGCGGCGCGCTGGACGGTGTGTTGACCGCAACCGTCGATGCGATGGAAGACCTAGGGGCGACACGCGAAAATATCACTGCTGTAATCGGCCCCTGCATCAGCCAGCGCGCCTATGAAGTCGGTCCAGAGTTCATCGATGCCTTTTTGGCCGAAGACCCGACATACGCCCGCTATTTCGCCAACGGCACAGACGGCCGCATGCAATTTGACCTTGCTGGCTTTGGCCTGAACCGTCTGCGTGCGGCGGGCGTGGGCCATGCGGAATGGACGCGGCACTGCACCTATAGCGACGCGGATCGTTTTTATTCCTATCGTCGCAGCACGCACGCGAAAGAAGCCGATTATGGCCGCCTGATCGCAGCGATCGTGCTCTAGCACTCTGAAATTGGGCGGCAATGTGACAAACACCTGCCCAATTTTCGCCGCACAAACGGCTTGTCCCCACGCCAGACCACGCCATTTTTCTACCTGAGGTCCTAATTTTAAGGGCCCGCAGCGTTTTCAGCCGCGTGTCGCAAAGCTGCTCAAATCCGCTACAAATTTTCGGCTTTTTTTCCTTAAACGCCCCATCCATGCCCAAAATCATTTGCATATTGATCCTAACGAACGGGCACTGCCCATAGACAGTAGGATACAGAGCATGAAAACCAACGCACGCTTCATCAAATCGGTTATCGACGCTTCCAACAAAGAAGGCGTCGCCCTGCCTTGGTCCCGTGGCACACGCCGCGCTGCTTTCATCGCAAAGCGCGCTGCCACGCAATCGCACCAAAAGGCCGCCTGAGCTTCACAGGGCTGGCAAGACGTATCGCGCCCTGCAGCGGCTCGACCGGCGCGACAGCCTTTTCTGTCGACCTAGGCGGCGCACCCACTGGTCTGGCCACACGCCTTACGCGCAGGGTGCCACGCGCCCATTCATCTGGATCGCACATGCTTCAGCGGGGGTGAGAAACATGGAATCGATCATCTAGAGGCCATATCATGACATTACACACTGCCCCTGATTTCATCCCCTCCAATACACACACGCCGTATTCGCAGACGGCCTCTCGTTCGGTTCTGCGCGATGCCCGTGCGCGATCGGGTGGCCGCACCCGGGCCTATGAAATCGCGGCATTGCGACCGGACGGAACTGTCATTGTCACCGAAGGCTACGCCCCTGCAACCCCGCTGTTCGAAGAACCGTTTTCGGCTTTTGCCCGCGGCACATTGATCCGTACGCCCCAAGGCGAAACCCCTGTCGAAGACCTATGCCCCGGCGACCGGATCGTACGCGCCGACGGAACCGAGGCCCCCCTGCTGTGGATCGGATCAAGCAAATTTGTTCCCGCCGATACTGGTCATCGCACCCCTTGGGTGCGGGTGATGGCGGATAGTCTGGGGCTGTCACGTCCGTCCAGTTTCCTGACCTTCGGTCCTGCCGCACGCATTCTACACACGCCACAAAACTTGCGCGGCGCGGCAACAGGACACAAAGTCTTTACCCTGATGCGCGATCTCGTGGACGGCGTAAATATCATCGAGATCCAGCCCCCCACCCCCGTCCGGCTGTATCATCTGGGTTTGGCGCGCCATGCAGCCATCAGCGTGAGCGGCCTCGAGATGGAAACATTCCACCCCGGCCCCGCCACGATCGCGGCCCTGCCGCTGCATCAACGCGATGCATTTCTGTCGATGTTTCCACATATCGGCGCGGCAACGGGTTTTGGCCCGCTGTGTTACCCGCGGGCGTAAGGCCGAAGTTGGGCGTTCTATCTTGGGCGAAACGCCTTAGGGCGCGTTTTTCAGACGGCTTTCCAGCACATCAAAGGGCACACCCGGTTCGTCCTTGGCCGGCCGGATCACAAGGCTGGTCTTGACGCTTTCGACATTTGGGGTGGTCAGCAGTTGGCCCGTTAGAAAGCTCTGAAAGCTAGACAGGTCCGGTGCAACGCATTTCAGCAGGAAATCCACCTCGCCGTTCAACATATGGCATTCGCGGACAAGCGGCCAGTTGCGGCATTTTTCCTCAAAAGCGGTTAGATCAGTTTCAGCCTGGCTGGCCAGTCCGACCATCGCAAACACCTGTACCTCGAACCCGAGTTCGCGCGCATTTACGTTGGCATGATAGCCTCGGATATAGCCGCTTTCCTCGAGGGTTCGGACCCGACGCAAGCACGGCGGTGCAGAGATGCCGACGCGTTTCGCCAACTCGACGTTGGTCATGCGTCCATCTGCCTGCAATTCGGCTAAAATTTTCCGATCAATCGGATCAAGCCGCGTCCCTGCCATAATACCCCCATAGGATTTTCAATTGTTATAGCACCAACAACGTTGGACGCAATAATCTTTCGCCGGTGCGCAATGTTCTGAATTCAAGCAAAAATCAACCGCATTTTCGATGACGGTGATCTTTGCATGGCGGATATGCAAACTTGGGGTTTAAGGCAACACGAGCGGCGTCTATATCGGTTGGAACGCAACATATTATATACCCTGGGGTTCTTTATCATGGCCGAAACACGCGAAACCAAGCTCTTGATCATCGGCTCCGGCCCTGCGGGATACACTGCGGGCGTTTATGCCAGCCGCGCAATGTTGAACCCGATCCTTGTGCAAGGCATCGAACCGGGCGGGCAGTTGACCACCACAACCGAGGTCGAAAACTGGCCCGGTGACAGCGAGGTTCAAGGCCCTGACCTGATGATCCGCATGCAGGACCACGCCAAGGCGATGGGAACCGAAATCATCGGCGATATCATCACCGATCTGGACCTGTCCAGCCGCCCCTTCCACGCCAAAGGCGACAGCGGCACAACCTATGTTGCCGATGCGGTGATCCTTGCGACGGGTGCGCGTGCGAAATGGCTGGGACTGGAAACCGAAGAGAAGTTTAAAGGCTTTGGCGTTTCGGCCTGTGCCACCTGTGACGGCTTTTTCTATCGCAATCAGGAAATTGTGGTTATCGGCGGCGGTAACACCGCCGTAGAAGAAGCGCTGTTCCTGACCAACTTTGCGTCCAAGGTCACGCTGATCCACCGTCGCGACGAGTTGCGCGCCGAGAAGATCCTGATCGACCGTCTGATGAAAAACCCCAAGATCGAACCGCTGTGGTTCCACCAGCTGGACGAAGTCTATGGCACCGACGCGCCGCTTGGCGTTGAAGGTGTGAAGGTCAAACATGTGGAAACTGGCGAGATTACCGACATCCCCTGTAAAGGTGTGTTCGTCGCCATCGGCCACGCGCCCGCGAACGAATTGGTCAAGGATACGCTGGAAACGCATATGGGCGGCTATGTCGTCACCAAGCCTGACAGCACTGAAACCTCTGTGCCGGGCGTTTTCGCCGCTGGCGATCTGACCGACCATAAATACCGTCAGGCTGTGACCAGCGCTGGCATGGGCTGCATGGCCGCGCTCGAGGCTGAACGATTCCTCGCAGAGGTCGGCGACGACTCCGGCAAGGACACATCTCTGCCGCTTGGCTATGGGGCCGAGGTAAAAGACGACGCATAACGTTCGCCCTGAATGGCATTTGCTGGGATAAGATTGGCTTTTCCCAGCAAAAAACACGTCACTGTCCGTAATTCGCCATAAACCGGCGGCAAAGGTTGCCTAGCCTAAGCTGGGCGGTCTATCAGCCCGAATATCCGAATTTGAACCCAAAATATTGCGAGACGCCCATGCAAACGCCCAACCTTGCTCCGATCCCTGAACTTTATGTCTCTTACGATTCGGCGCAAAAGCTGAAGGTGGAAGCTGGCGATCTAGTCAGCCATGACCTGACGCCGCGCCAGATCTGCGATCTAGAGCTGCTGATGAACGGTGGCTTTAACCCTCTTAAGGGTTTCTTGACCGAAGAAGACTATGACGGTGTTGTCGAAAACATGCGTCTGGCGGACGGGTCGCTTTGGCCGATGCCGATCAACCTTGATGTGTCGGAAAAATTCGCTGAAGGGCTCGAGCTTGGGCAGGACATCGCGCTGCGCGATCAGGAAGGCGTGATCTTGGCGGTGATGACCGTCACCGACCGTTGGGTCCCGAATAAGGCCCGCGAGGCAGAGAACGTGTTTGGCGCGGACGATAGCGCGCATCCGGCGGTGAACTATCTGCACAACACCGCGGGCAGCGTCTATCTGGGCGGTCCCGTGACCGGCATCCAGCAGCCGGTACACTATGATTTCAAGGCGCGTCGCGACACGCCGAACGAGCTGCGCACCTATTTCCGCAAGATGGGCTGGCGCAAGGTTGTGGCCTTCCAGACCCGCAACCCCCTGCACCGTGCCCACCAGGAACTGACCTTCCGCGCCGCACGCGAAGCACAGGCGAACCTGTTGATCCACCCCGTTGTCGGCCTGACCAAGCCCGGCGATGTAGACCACTTTACCCGCGTGCGCTGCTACGAGGCAGTGTTGAACAAATACCCTGCCGCCACTACTGCGATGAGCCTTCTGAACCTTGCGATGCGCATGGCCGGCCCGCGCGAGGCCGTGTGGCACGGTCTGATCCGCAAGAACCACGGCTGCACCCATTTCATCGTGGGCCGCGACCACGCGGGCCCCGGCAAGAACTCTGCCGGTGACGATTTCTATGGTGCCTATGACGCTCAGGACCTGTTCCGTACCCATGAGGAAGAAATGGGCATTGAAATGGTCGACTTCAAACATATGGTTTGGGTGGCCGAGCGCGCGCAATACGAGGCGATTGACGAGATCGATGACAAGGATGACATCACCATCCTCAACATCTCGGGCACAGAGCTGCGCCGCCGTCTGCAGGAAGGGCTGGAAATCCCCGAGTGGTTCTCCTTCCCCGAGGTGGTCGAAGAGCTGCGCCGCACCAAGCCCCCGCGCAACAAGCAGGGCTTTACGGTCTTCTTCACCGGCTTCTCCGGTTCGGGGAAATCGACGATCGCCAACGCTTTGATGGTCAAACTGATGGAGATGGGCGGCCGTCCCGTCACGCTGCTGGATGGTGATATCGTCCGTAAGAACCTGTCGTCGGAACTGGGCTTTAGCAAAGAACACCGCGATCTGAACATCCGCCGCATCGGCTATGTCGCGTCCGAGATCACCAAGAACGGCGGCATCGCCATCTGCGCGCCCATTGCGCCTTACGCCACCACCCGCCGCGCCGTGCGCGAAGACGTGGAAAGCTTTGGTGCCTTCGTCGAGGTGCATGTCGCCACCTCCATCGAGGAATGCGAACGCCGCGACCGCAAGGGTCTGTACAAGCTGGCCCGCGAAGGCAAGATCAAGGAATTCACAGGGATTTCAGACCCCTATGACGTCCCTGCCGACCCCGAGCTGCGCGTCGAGACAGAAAATGTCGACGTCGACAACTGCGCGCATCAGGTGCTGCTCAAGCTGGAAAGCATGGGGCTGATCAAGGGGTAAACCTTCGTCGCACCGATCCTACAAAGGCCAGCCTCGACGGGCTGGCCTTTTTCGTTGGTGCCGGTGAACTTTGCGCACAAAAAAGGCCGCGAACTCGCGACCCTTTTCGTCAAAATTTAACTGTTACTGCTTAATGCACCATCACGGGCGCATAGTCGTGATCGCGCGCAAGGCTAAACGCAAGCTTGCGGTCACCGACCAGCGCCAGCTGCTGCCCTTCGGCGTCATGCACGGCGTAAAGCTGTTTCAGCCCTTCCGCCTGCTCGCGCACCTCTAGGGGAAGGTCGGACACAGCGATCATCTTGACGTAGACGGTGCGATCTTGGACATGCGTTTCTTCGTTATGCATTTTATTCCCCTTTTCTGATCTTGATGGTCTGAACGACCTTTTCGGGTTTGGCGCGGGTCAGATCTACATGAAGCAGACCATTCTCAATCAGCGCTTCACCGACGTCTACGCCATCTGCCAGCACGAAAGACCGCTGGAACTGTCGCGCCGCAATACCGCGGTGCAGAAAGATACGCTCGTCTTGCGCGTCGACCTGCCGGCCACGGATCACAAGCTGTCTATCCTCAACGGTTATCGACAGATCTTGTTCCGCAAAACCTGCAACCGCAAGCGTGATGCGATAACTATAATCGGAAGTTTGTTCGATATTGAACGGTGGATAGCCTTCGTTTCCGGCCTTTGCCGTACGTTCCATCACCCGTTCCAACTGTTCAAAACCCAGCATATGCGGGTATGAAGCCAGCGTTAATTTGGTCATAAGACACGTCCTTTAGGATAAGCGACAGTCAGTCATCTGGCCCCGCAATCGGCGACCTGTTTCAAATATGGGGGGCAAGGGGGCAGGACGCAAGGGCTATGCCTTTGATTTGCAAACGCCTATATTCACAAGCCTAGATATAGCAAGAATCAGCCAGCCTTATGAATCCTCCCTCCGATCTGTCGATGAAGAATGACGATGTCCTGCGTGTCGAGCTTGAGGTTTTCCGCCGCGAGCATCGCGATTTGGACGACGCCATTCACGCGCTGATCGACAAAGGCACCGGGGATCAACTGACGCTGCAGAGGCTGAAAAAACGCAAGCTGCGGATGAAAGACCTGATTGCGCAGATCGAAGACCGGCTGACCCCCGATATTACCGCATGACAGCGCCCGCCAGCGGATTGCCACGCGGGCGATCATGGCTATAGTGCGCGCTTCTTATACGCTCTAGCAAAGGCCCTTTTCATGGAAAATCCACCTGTCGGCATCATCATGGGCTCGCAGTCCGATTGGGCAACCATGCGCGAGGCAGCGACGCTGCTGGATGAACTTGGCATCGTTTACGAGACCAAGATCGTATCGGCACATCGCACGCCTGACCGGTTGTGGAGCTATGGCAAGACTGCCGCTGATCGTGGCCTGCAGGTCATCATCGCTGGTGCAGGCGGTGCGGCGCATTTGCCCGGCATGATGGCGTCCAAGACCCGCGTGCCCGTGATCGGCGTTCCGGTCCAGACAAAGGCGCTGTCGGGCGTCGATTCGCTTTATTCGATTGTACAGATGCCGCGCGGTTTTCCGGTCGCGACCATGGCAATCGGTGCGGCCGGTGCCGCCAACGCCGCGCTGATGGCGGCGGGTATTCTGGCGCTGCAGGACCCCGCACTTGCCGCCCGTCTTGATGCCTGGCGCGATGCGCTGAGCGCGTCCATCCCAGAGGAGCCGTCGAATGACTGAAGCATTGCAAACAGGCGCGACCATCGGGATTTTGGGCGGCGGACAATTGGGCCGTATGCTTGCCGTTGCAGCGGCGCGTCTCGGGTTTCGCACTCATATCTTTGAACCCGGTGCCAACCCGCCTGCGGGCGATGTCGCCCATGCGCTGACCACCGCCGGATATGATGATGTCGACGCGCTGACCGCCTTTGCCAAATCGGTTGATATTGTCACGTTCGAGTTCGAGAACATCCCAACTGACGCGCTGGACGTGATTGAAAATATTACCCCCATCCGTCCCAACCGCGAGGCCCTGCGGACCAGTCAGGACCGTTTGGTTGAAAAGCAGTTCCTTGAAGGCTTGGGGCTGACCGTTGCCCCCTTTGCCGATATCGCCAATGCGGCCGATCTGGATGCTGCGATGACGACCATCGGCGCGCCGTCGATTCTGAAGACCCGCCGATTTGGCTATGACGGCAAGGGCCAGTCGCGTCTGCGCAGCACGGATGATGCGGCGGGTGCGTTGGCAGATATGGCGGGTAATCCCGCCGTGCTCGAAGGGTTCGTGAACTTCACCGCCGAAGTGTCGGTCATTGCCGCGCGCAGCCCCTCGGGCGAGGTGGCCTGTTTCGATCCCGGTGAGAATGTGCACCGCGACGGCATCCTGCACACCACCACGGTCCCTGCCCGCCTGACCGCAGCGCAGCGCATGGACGCGGTACTTCTTGCCGCCAAGATACTGAATGCGCTCGATTATGTCGGTGTTCTTGGGGTCGAACTTTTCGTCACGCGACAGGGTTTCATCGTGAACGAGATCGCGCCACGGGTCCATAACTCGGGCCACTGGACGCAGAACGGCTGTGCGGTGGACCAGTTTGAACAGCATATCCGTGCCGTGGCCGGATGGCCGTTGGGCGATGGCAGTCGCTATGCCGATGTGGTGATGGAGAACCTGATTGGCGATGACATGGACCGCGTGCCCGAGCTGGCCAAACAGCGCGAAACGGCGCTGCATCTTTACGGTAAGGCGGATGTTAAACCGGGGCGGAAGATGGGCCATGTGAACATTGTCAAACGGCCAAGCTGACCCAGAACTTACCTGACAAACCGCGCCGCGATATCACCGGTCATATAGCTCACGCGCCCGCCCGCCATGGTCATGGCGACGCGGCGTGTTTGCGCATCCAACACCAGTAGATCGGCGCGTTTGCCTGTGGCGATTTCACCGCGATCCGACAGCCCCAGCACCGCCGCGGGACCGCCAGAGACCAGATGCCATGCCTGCGCCAAAGACAACACACCGCTGTCGGCCAGCATGAACGCCGCACGTCGTGGCGAGGGGTAGTGATAGTCGGACGCCAGGGCCGCGCCTACGCCCATCGTGATCAAATCCACCGCCGAGACATTGCCGTTATGTGATCCGCCGCGCACCACGTTGGGCGACCCCAGCACGACGTGATCCCCGCCCGCCGCTGCGGCTTCCGCAGCCTCCAGTGTTTCGGGGAACTCGGCGACGCGAACCCCGCGTTTGCGCCAGACTGCGCGGCCGTCGGCGGTAGTGTCATCGTGGCTGCCCATCTGGATGCCACGCCCTGCCAAAACTTTGCACAGCCAGTCCAGCGCACCGGGCACGTCCGCGCTTTGGGCATGTAAATCCTGCATCATTCGCAGGTGGTCATCGGGGTTACGCCCCGCCTTGAGCGCTTGGCCGACCATACGTTTGGGGACCTGCCCTTTCGCCAACCTGTCGTGAGGCAGATGGTCGTTGAACACGATATAGGACAGTCCCCAATCGGCCATACGCTCGGGTAGATCGGCGAAAAGGTCCAGTAGATGCGTTTCTAGCCGAAGTTGTCCGCGTAGATCGGTCACCAGCGTATCAGATACACTTTGGATCGCGCCGAACACTTGATCGGCAAACTCATATCCGCGCAAGCCGCCTTCCCAGCTGATGAATTGCGCAAGAACGGCGGTGGTGATCCCGTTGGCCGCCAGTTCTGCCTCGGCTGCGACCAGCCCTTCATGCATGGTTTTCATCGCACCGCGACGGGGGGCCAGATGCCGTTCGAACCCGTCACCGTGTACGTCTACGATTCCCGGCATGATGATATAGCCGCGCAGATCGACGCTGGCGGGTTGCGGGGTTTCGGTGATGCGCCCTTCGGAAACAGCCAGCGGACGGGCCTCTAGCGTTTGCGCACCCAAGACCTGTGCGCCGGTAAATTCAACGTTCAGCATCGTCAGCCTCTTGTCCCGGCAGGCAAGCCCCGTCGGGGCATCCAAATGAATCGAGCACGGCGTCCACGAACCCCAGCGACCGGTCGAATTTGCCCTTGTCCAGATAGGTCATCGTCTGGGCGATCACCGTGGGGTTCATCATCATGAAAGTATGCGTGACCGGCAGCATCAGAAAATCCCGCATGCCGTCGACCCGCGCGGATTGCACCGACACCTTGCCATCATCCCGCCCCGGCAGCAGCGACGAGAAATAGGGGTTCAGCGATTGCGTCCCCGCGATCACGCCCAGATCAAAGGTGACGGGCGGCAGGCGCAGCGGGAGCGAATTGTCGCCTGTGCCCATCTGCGCCCCTGCCGGACCGTTCATCCAGTCGAATGCCGCCAGATCGCCGAGCGTGTCCACAACTTCGCTGCCATGGTTGGGCGGGGCCAGCATGACCACACGGCCAACGCGGGCATCGCCCGTTTCGGCCACCCACTGCCGCAAGAGGATGCCGCCCATGGAATGGGTCACGAAATCGACCGATGCCGTACCGCAGGCAGCAACCGCATCGGGCAAGGTGCGGCGGGTCAGCTCTTCGACGGGGGCAGTGGTTGACGGGTAGCCGGGGCGCACGACGGTGTAGCCTTCGGTTTCCAGCGCGGCTTCCATCAAAGCGAATGACGTTTCTGTTCGGGCGAGCCCGTGCAAGAGCACCACGCAACGCCCCTCACCCGCCGTAGAAAGCGTTGACTGCGCCTGCGCCATGCCCGACAGCACAGCGAGCGAGAAAGTGATTGTGACCAGTGTTTTCATAGCTAGGGTCAAATAGACTGAAAACGCCGCATGTGAAATACTTTGACGCATGCGGCGCAAGATTGAGGGTAAGATGGCGGAAACTAGCCCGCGTTTGGCGGTACGGGCCGTGTTGGTCCATGACGGGCGGTTGCTGCTGGTCAACGCCTATCCTGACGGGAAAAGCGACCTCATGTGTGCGCCGGGCGGCGGGGTAGAAAAAGGCAGTTCTCTCCCCGATAATCTGATCCGCGAAGTCTATGAAGAAACCGGCCTGCGCATCCATGTGGGGACTCCCTGTATGGTCAATGAATTTCACGATCCTGCTGGCGACTTTCACCAAGTGGATATCTACTTTCGCTGCACGGTGATCGGCTCTGCTGGTGTGGACCCCGCGTGGCAGGATGCCGAAAAAATCGTGACCGACCGCCGCTGGGTTACGCATGACGACATGCACGCCCTTCGGGTCAAGCCGGACAGTCTCGCAAAGGTCGCATTTGACAGCGATCCGATCACTTACGACCCGTTGGAGCCGATCGTGCGCTGACCGCCAGCGCGATCCCACCAAGCACCAATGCGGTGGCGACAACAACCTTTGCCCCGAGCGGTTCGCCCAAGATCAAAGCGCCGGCAATGATCGCGATCACGGGCACCGACAGTTGCACCACCGCCGCCGTCGCCTGCGCCAGCTTTGGCAACACAGCATACCACAGCGCGTATCCCAGCCCAGAGGTCACCGCCCCGCACACCACGCCAAGCGCAATCCCTGCGGGTGTGTAGAAGGTTGGCTGCACAAGCAGCAGCACCGCAACCAGCGGGGTGCACATCACAAAGTTACCCGCGCTACCTGCCAGCGGGTCGGATGCGCCCCTGCCGATGATCGTGTAGGCCGCCCACCCTAGCCCCGCCGCGATCATCAGGGCTGCACCCAGCGGATCGACTGAAACTTCTTGAGATGGCCAGAGCACCAGCACCAATCCTGCAAAGGCCACCGCAGCCCCCAGCAACTTGCGCGGTGTCGGGGTCACGCCGAACAGCGCGCCATGGGTGAACATGGCGATTTGCACCACGCCGAAAAGGATCAGCGCACCCAGCCCTGCGTCCAGCGTGAGATAGGCGAGGGAAAAGCCGATGATATAGATCGCAAGCGTGATCGCCCCAAGCCCCTGCTGACGTCGTATCAGCGGCACCCGCCCGCCGCGTATCAGCACCAGCATGGCAAGCAGCACCGCGCCGGACAGCACCCGCACGACGGCAAAACCAGTGGGGTCTATATGCCCCCCTGCAATGGCAAAACGGGTCAGAATGGAATTGGCCGCAAAGGCGACCATCACAAGGGCGGTGAGGGAAAGAATACGCATGGCGTTTGCTTAGGCTACCGTTGCACGACGCACCACGAAAAAGGGGCGCATCTGGTGATGCGCCCCTTAATTCTGCTAGCACAAGGGCGTGAACGCCCCCGCAGCGTGATTTACATCATGCCGCCCATGCCGCCCATGCCACCCATATCGGGCATGCCGCCTGCACCGCCGTCTTTCGACGGTTTGTCGGCAACCATGGCTTCGGTTGTGATCAGCAGACCGGCAACGGATGCCGCGTCTTGCAGAGCTGTACGCACAACTTTGGCAGGGTCGATAACACCAAACTTGAACATGTCGCCATATTCTTCGGTCTGAGCGTTAAAGCCGAACTTCAGGTCGTCGCTTTCGCGGATTTTGCCGGCCACTACGGAACCGTCAACACCAGCGTTTTCAGCAATCTGACGCAGAGGCGCTTCGAGCGCTTTGCGAACGATGCTGATACCAACGTTTTGGTCTGCGTTGTCGCCTGTCAGTCCTTCGAGCTTTTTGCCCGCTTGAACCAGTGCAACACCACCACCAACAACGATACCTTCTTGAACAGCGGCACGTGTCGCGTTCAGGGCATCGTCAACGCGGTCTTTGCGCTCTTTTACTTCAACTTCGGACATGCCGCCGACGCGGATAACAGCAACACCGCCTGCCAGTTTGGCAACGCGTTCTTGCAGTTTTTCTTTGTCGTAGTCGGATGTGGTTTCTTCGATCTGGTTACGGATCTGAGCAACGCGTGCTTCGATCTCGGCCTTCTCGCCAGCGCCATCAATGATCGTTGTGAGATCTTTGGTGATGGTGACTTTCTTGGCAGAACCCAGCATGTCCATGGTCACGGACTCAAGCTTCATGCCCAGATCTTCGGAGATCACTTGACCGCCTGTCAGGATGGCAAGGTCTTGCAGCATGGCTTTGCGGCGATCGCCGAAACCAGGTGCTTTGACCGCTGCGATTTTCAGGCCGCCGCGCAGTTTGTTAACAACCAAAGTTGCCAGCGCTTCGCCTTCAACATCTTCTGAGATGATCAGCAGTGGTTTTTGCGACTGGATCACTTGCTCCAGCAGGGGAACCATTGGCTGCAGCGAGGAGAGTTTTTTCTCGTGCAGCAGGATGATCGCGTCTTCCAGTTCGACAGTCATTTTGTCGGAGTTGGTGACGAAGTAAGGGGACAGGTAACCGCGGTCGAACTGCATGCCTTCAACAACATCGGTTTCTGTTTCCAGACCTTTGTTTTCTTCGACGGTGATCACACCTTCGTTGCCGACTTTCTGCATCGCGTCTGCGATCTGACGGCCGATTTCTTTCTCGCCGTTTGCAGAGATGGTGCCGACTTGGGCCACTTCGTCGCTGTCGTTGACAGGGCGCGCCGCTGCTTTAATCGCTTCGACGACTTTCAACGTGGCCAAATCGATGCCGCGCTTCAGGTCCATCGGGTTCATGCCAGCGGCAACCGATTTCATGCCTTCTTTAACGATGGCTTGGGCCAGAACGGTTGCGGTTGTTGTACCGTCACCCGCTTCGTCGTTGGTCCGGGAAGCAACTTCCTTAACCATCTGTGCGCCCATGTTTTCGAACTTGTCTTCCAGTTCGATCTCTTTGGCTACGGATACACCGTCTTTGGTGATGCGTGGTGCGCCAAAGGATTTGTCGAGCACAACGTTGCGGCCTTTGGGGCCCAGTGTGACTTTGACGGCATCAGCAAGGATGTTCACACCCTTAAGCATCTTGTTTCGGGCGTCGGTCCCGAATTTTACGTCCTTAGCAGACATAGTGTCTTCTCCTAAATTCTTGTTTTGATGTCAGCGTGTCGTGGGTGGGGCGCATGGCCCCGTCTGTCCTGAAATCAGGACAAGATCCCCATGATGTCGCTTTCTTTCATCATCAGAAGCTCTTCGTCGTCGAGCGTGACTTCTGTACCGGACCACTTGCCGAACAATACTTTGTCACCGACTTTTACAGCCATTTCGATCAACTCACCGCTGTCCTTGCGTGCGCCTTCGCCACAAGCAACGATTTCGCCCTCGGCGGGCTTTTCTTTTGCGGAATCAGGGATGATCAAGCCACCCTTGGTTTTTTCTTCGCTTTCGGTGCGACGCACCAACACGCGGTCGTGTAGCGGTTTTAATGCCATCTTTCAGCTCCTTAAGGCTCAAAGTTATTCTCCCAAGCCGTCCCTCCGGTCGAGGGATCTGGCTATTAGCACTCAGGCCCGCCGAGTGCTAACGAGGGATAGCTAAGCGCGTCATCGACACTAGTCAACCACGGTAATTTGAAAAATTTTAAGCAACCCGCGCCTTGCAAAGCAACGCTAGTCAGCGCCCAACACACGGCCTGCAGCTGAAACGGCGTCGGCACCTGTTGGGGTCAGGCCGTATACGCCTGTCTCGATCTTTTCAAACCACCCATAATGATTGTCGCGCATCATGGCGGTTGCCCGCTGAACCCCGGCTTCGCGGGCGACATGCGCGCCCTTGCTGGCCCCTGCCTCGAACAGATACATCGCGAGCTTCAGCGCATCTTGGCGGTAGGCGGTGACCAGCCCTGCCCGCGTTTGCCCCCCGTCATTCGGGTCGCCCTGCCGGCGCGCGAATTCGCGTAGCAGCCGTGCCTGCTGTTTCGCGTTCTTGCGCGGCGCATAAGGCCCCGGATCGCAGTGCACTTCGACCAACCCGTCGTTCAGCCGCACGGTGATCAGCCCTAACCCCAAACGCCGCGCCAGCGCCGTGTTGTCCTTTGTCGCCTTCGCAAACCGTTTACCGGGCTGACGCGCGACAGCCAGATAGACGTCATCACTGACGGACAGGCGCGCGATACATTGATGAAACAGCGTCAGGCTAAAGCCGAGCTTCAGTTCTACCACCACCGGCGGCTCTGCCCCCCGTACGGCCACGACATCCGCCGCGCCCACCTCGGATTTAACGACATAACCCTGATCCTCCAGAAAGGATTTGATCGGCGGGTAAAGGTCGGTTTCGCGCGGTTTTGTCATAAACGCAGTGCTACCAGCTTTGCCCCGCCGCTGAGAACCCCAAAGCTGCGCGTATCAGGCAGGTGGTGACAAGTGCTACAACCAGCCATATAAGGCGCGCAAATCAACACTCTCCCACTGCAGGATATCCCCTATGACAACGCTTGTTTTTGGCCATAAATCCCCCGACACCGATAGCACCGGCAGCCCGATCATCTGGGCATGGTACCTGAACGAAATCAAAGGCGTCGCCGCCTCCCCCGCCCTGCTGGGCGAACCCAACACCGAAGCGCTGTTCATGTTGGACCACTGGAAACTGGACAAGCCACAGATCATTGACGACGTGCAAGCCGACCAGCCCGTCGTGATCGTTGACACCAACAACCCTGCGGAACTGCCTGCCAGCATCAATGACGCGAACATCACCGCGATCATCGACCACCACCGTCTGGTAGGCGGGCTTGAAACCAAAGGCCCCGTCAACATCGTGATGGAAACGCTCGCCTGCACGGCGACGATCATGTACAAAATGATCGGTGATGACATGGCGCAGATGCCCGAGAACATCAAAGGCGCGATGCTGACCTGCATCCTGTCCGACACGCTGGAATTCCGCAGCCCGACCACCACGCAAGAAGACACCGCCATCGCCCACGCGCTGGCCAAAGATCTGGGCGTCGACATTCCCGCATATGCGGCACAGATGTTTGCTGCCAAATCCGACGTGTCCTCTTTCTCCGAAGCGGAACTGCTGCGGATGGACAGCAAGGAATACGAAGTCGACGGCAAGAAATTCCGCGTCTCTGTTCTGGAAACCACGTCGCCTGCCACGGTGCTGAACCGCAAGGATGCGCTGATGGCTGCGATGCCCGGCGTTGCCACAGAAGACGGTGCCGATCAGGTGCTGCTGTTCGTTGTCGACATCCTGAACGAAGAAGCCACCATGCTGATCCCCAACGAATTTACCAAGTCCGTAGCCGAGAAAAGCTTTGGCGCAACGGTTACCGGTGATAGCGTTGTTCTACCCGGCGTGATGAGCCGCAAAAAGCAGATTATTCCGAACATCAAAGTTTAATCTGACCTAAATCGCCATCCCCCGCCAAGGGGTCACAGACGCAAAAAAGGCCCCCTGAAACTCAGGGGGCCTTTTGTCATTTCAGCCCTACGCCGTAGCGTAGAGACTTATACCTTCAAAGGCGTGTCGCCACGCTCCCATGCCAGCGGCTTGAACACGTCGTCGACGGGCGTTTGTGCGACGTGGTTCACGTAGTTGGACATGGTTTTCTGCGCCATCCCAAGGATCACATCCAGCACGGCACGGTGGCCATAGCCCGCGTCAAAGAACGCTTTCATCTGATCGTCAGAGACGTTGCCACGCTGGCGGAACATCTGAACGGTGAATGTACGCAGTGCCTCCAGCTTGGGTGTCGGCAGCGCGGTTTCGTTGCGCAGAGCATCGGAAATTTCGTCCGATACCTTCATCATTTTGGCAATACCGGTGTGTGCGGGCACACAGTAGTGGCATTCGTTTTCAACGTTGATCGCCTGCCAGACAACCGTCAGCTCTTCTGCGTCGAAATCGGTTTCGGTGAACAATTTGTGCAGCACCTGATAGCCTTCATAGGCCTGCGGGCTCTCGGCCAGAACCTTGTGCAGACCGGGCAAACGGCCAAAGGCTTTCTGCGACTGCTCAAGCAACGGCTTGGAGGCTTCGGGGGCGGTATCAAGATCGTGGGACGGGAAGGACATGGAAAAGCTCCTGTAAATGTTTCGCTGAGGTACATTTAGGGTTTATTGAGCGATCACTCAAGTATATAATTGAGCAATCATTCAAGAAAAGGTGATCCCATGCCCCGCAAGCCCAACTATGACCGTGACGATCTTATCGAACGCGCCCGCGATCTGTTCTGGCAGCGCGGTTGGGCTGGCACCTCGCTTAAGGATCTGGAAGCGAGCCTGCAGATGAAGCCGGGCAGTTTTTACGCCGCCTTCGGGTCTAAGGACGCGTTGTTCGAGCTTGCACTGGATAGATACGCCGCCGACGGGACAGAGCGGATGAAGACGCTTGCCCGCAACGAAGGGCCCCTCCCCGCGCTGCAAAAATTCCCATGTATGGTCATTTCAAACGACACCGCCCCCGCCAAGGCCTGCATGTTGTCGAAGACTCTGCTGGAACTTCAGGCCCACCGTCATCCGCTGGCGCAGAAGGCAAACACGCACTTGCTAAAGATGGAGCAGATGTTCGCGGAGCTGTTTGCCCAAGCCCAAGCCGCGGGCGATATCAGCGCCGGTCACAACCCGCGCAGTCTGGCGCGGCGCTATCAGTCTGACGTGTTGGGGTTGCGCGTTTCTGCGGAACGTGAGGGCGTGGATGCGGCAGCCATCGCAGGTGAAATCGCGGACGGACTGGCGCGGCTCTGACATTTGGCGCGGGTGTGTTTGCGTATTTCGCTGCCCAGTTGCCCCGCGGGGGGATGTGTGCTTTCTGCGGTGCAAAGCTCTTGCAGATTGGAAAGCGGCTCATGACCCAAATTATCAGTAACCTTTTCGAAATCTCTGACCGCTATGACGCGTTATTCGTCGACCTTTGGGGCTGTGTCCATGACGGCGTCAAGGCGCTGCCAGACGCGGTGACCGCACTGCAAGCCTACCGCAACGGCGGGGGCAAGGTGGTACTCGTCACAAACTCCCCCCGCCCCCGCGACGGCGTGATCAAACAACTGGCGCATTTTGGCGTACCGGACGACGCATGGGACGACATTGCCACCTCGGGCGACTCTGCGCGCACGGCGATGTATAGCGGCATGGTGGGTACACAGGTCTGGCACCTTGGCCCGCCCAGCGACAAACATTTCTTTGATCCTAGCGATGTGCTCGACGCCCCCGCCGACATCCAGCGTGTCGCGCTGGAGGACGCCGAAGGCATCGTGTGCACCGGTCCCTTCGACCCGTCCGAAGACCCCTCTGTGCTGCGCCCGCAACTGCTTTATGCCAAGCAAAAGGGGCTCAAGCTGCTGTGCGCGAACCCTGATATCGTGGTGGACCGTGGCGATGTGCGCGAATGGTGCGCGGGGGCTGTGGCGGCGCTTTATACCGAAATGGGCGGTGAAAGCCTGTATTTCGGCAAGCCGCACCCACCGATCTATGATCTGGCCCGCCGCAAGCTTTATGCGTTGGACAAAGACATCTCTGACAGTGGCATTCTGGCAATCGGTGACGGTATTCATACCGACATCAAAGGAGCCATGGGCGAAGATATCGATTCGCTTTTCATCTCCGGCGGGCTTGCCGCGCGGGAAACGGAAACCGAAACCCAACCCGATCCCGATGCGCTGACCCGCTATCTGGAAAAGGAAACATCGGCCCCGACTTACACGATTGGGCACCTACGCTGACCCACTTTTTCCTTGCGTTTCTGCGCCTGCAAAGTAATTAAGTTTCACACCACCTATAAATAGCGTCACTTTATTACTGAAAGGGCTGGCATGTTGGATAATCTGCCCCGCGGAACGATCTGTATCGAAGATATCGAAATCGGCATGACGCGCTATCTGCGTAAGGTCGTCACCGACGAAGACATCGAGATGTTCGCCCAGGTGTCCACCGACCGTAATCCGGTGCACCTGGACGACGCCTATGCGCAGGACACCATATTTGAAGGGCGGATTGCCCATGGGATGCTGACCGCCGGCCTGATTTCTGCTGTAATCGGAGAGCAACTGCCCGGGCATGGTACCGTTTATATGGCACAGTCTCTCAAGTTTCTGGCCCCCGTGCGCCCCGGCGATCTGGTCTATGCAGAGGTGAAGGTCACCAATATCGAATTCGACAAACGCCGTGTGAAACTGGATTGTCACTGTGCGATTGACGGCAAAAAGGTCCTGATTGGCGAGGCAACTGTTCTGGCCCCGTCACGCAAGTTCGACTGACCCCGCATCTGTGATACCTGCGCTACCGGCGACGCTGTGGTTTTTCAGCATCCTGTGCCGCCCCGCTGCTTGTAAGCGGGGGCAGACGGGGCTACCACCTAGCGCATGGAAATCATTCGCGACTATCAATTTGTAACGGCTTCCGATCAGGGGGCAACTGCCGCTATTGGCAACTTTGACGGCGTACATCTGGGGCATCTGTCGGTCATCGACATGGCCCGTGCTGCCCTGCCCGAAGCACCTTTGGGTGTGGTCACATTCGAGCCGCACCCGCGTGAATATTTCGCCCCAGACGCCCCCCCTTTCCGCCTGATGGGGGCAGAGGCCCGCGCACACCAGCTGCAAAAGATCGGCGTCGACAGGCTGTATGAGCTGGGGTTCGATGCCACCTTGTCCAGCCTGAGCCCCCGCGCCTTTGCACAAGAGGTGATCGTCGACGGGTTGGGCCTGCGCCATGTGGTCGTGGGCGCTGACTTTCGCTTTGGCAAGGCGCGCGCTGGCACGGCTGAACACCTGCAGGCCTTCGGTGTCGAGATGGGGTTCGGCGTGACGATTGCCCCGCTGATGGCGAAGGGCCCCGATACGGTATCCTCGACCGCGATCCGCAACGCGTTGACCCAAGCCCGTCCCCGCGACGCTGCTGCGATGCTGGGCCACTGGCACCGCGTCGAAGGCCCCATTCTACACGGCGAAAAGCGCGGCCGTGAACTCGGGTATCCCACTGCGAATATGTCAATCGACGGGCTGCACCCGCCGGCTTTTGGCGTCTACGCTGTGCTGGTTGATGTGCTTGAGGGGCCGCAAGCTGGTCGGTACCACGGGGTCGCCAGCCTTGGCGTGCGCCCGATGTTCGGCGAGAACAAAGCCAACCTCGAGACGTTCATTTTTGACTTCAAGGGCGATTTATACGGCAAGCATGTCTCGGTCGCGCTTGTCGATCACCTGCGCGGCGAAGAGAGATTTGACAGCCTCGAAGCGCTGATCACCCAAATGGATGCTGACAGCGCGCAAGCCCGCAGCATATTGGCAACGCTATGACTGATCCGATTGCAACCAAAGGCCTCGCCAAACGGTTTTGGGAAAAGAAACCGCTGACCAAGATGTCAAAAGACGAATGGGAAGCCTTGTGTGACGGCTGCGGTAAATGCTGCCTGAACAAGCTCGAAGACGAGGACACAGAGGAGGTCGCCCTGACCCGTGTGGCGTGTCGTTTGCTGGATGACGCGACCTGCCGCTGCAGCCACTACGAAAACCGGCACCAGTTCGTGCCTGACTGCATCGTGCTCAAGCCCGAAAACCTTGATACCCACGCCTATTGGATGCCCCTGACCTGCGCCTACCGGCTGCTGTGGCAGGGTAAACCACTGTATGATTGGCACCCGTTGATCAGCGGTGATCCCGACAGTGTGCATCGCGCCGGTATTTCTGTGCAAAACAAGACTGTCTCGGAATTCGACACCCCGTTCGAAGAATGGGAAGACCACATCATCGAGGAGCCCACCTGATGTTTTTTGCCTCTGACAACGCGGGCCCTGTCCATCCCCACATCATGAACCGTCTGGCGCAGGCGAACAGCGGCCACGCGATGCCCTATGGCAATGATGCGATCATGGACGAGGTTCGCGACGCGATCCGCACGGCATTCGAGGCCCCCGAAGCTGCCGTCTATCTGGTCGCCACCGGTACCGCTGCCAACGCCTTGGCTCTAGCCTGCTATACCCAGCCGTGGCAGACAATCTTTTGCTCTGTGACCTCGCATATCCACGAAGACGAATGTAACGCGCCCGAATTCTATGCCGGCGCTGCAAAACTGACCGTGGTTGAAACAGACGATAAGATGACCCCCGAGGCGCTGATACGGGCCATCGAAAAGCACCCAAACGGCAATGTGCATGGCGCGCAGCGCGGCCCGGTGTCGATCACCCAAGTGACAGAACGCGGTTCCGTTCATTCGCTAGAGGAGTTGAACGCGTTGACCGCCGTTGCCAAACGCTATGACCTGCCGGTGCATCTGGACGGGGCGCGGTTTGCCAATGCGCTGGTTGCCTTGGGCTGCACCCCGGCAGAGATGACGTGGAAAGCGGGCGTCGATGTCGTCAGCTTTGGCGGCACCAAGAACGGCTGCATGGGTGTCGAGGCAGTGATCTTCTTTGACCCCGCCAAAGCGTGGGAATTCGAGCTGCGGCGCAAACGCGGTGCGCATCTGTTTTCCAAGCACCGTTTCCTGTCAGCACAGATGGCGGGCTATCTGCAGGACGATCTGTGGAGGGCGACCGCCACGCAAGCCAATGACAATGCGCGCTATCTGGCGGACGGACTGCGCGCTGCGGGCGCGACAATGTTGCATGAACCCGACGCCAACATGATCTTTGCCAAATGGCCTCGCCGCATTCACCAAAAGTTGCAAGCTGCGGGAGCCAAATACTATGTCATGGACGGCCCGCTGGACAGTGGTGATCCAGACGCGCCTTTGTCTGCGCGGCTGGTCTGTGACTGGTCGATCGGCACAAAGGCCATCGACCAGTTTCTATCGCATTTCTAAGCCCTAAACAGTCGCCAAAAAGCGACGGATTTCAGATGAAACAGCCTGCGGGTGGGTGATCGGGGCCATGTGCCCTGCCCCGTCAATCGCCTTGCGTGTCACATTCGGCAGACGTCGTGCAATGGATGTGCTGATCGCGTCAACCATATCGCCCGACGCACCGCCGTCGATCAACAGCACCGGCATCGTGGCGCGTGCGAACCTGCCAGGCTGAAGCAGCCCGGCATTGTCATCACGCAAGAACGGCTGGCTGGCGGGCACATAGTGGATACGGTCCGCCATATACTGACGCAGCTTTTCGGGCGTCTTTTCCCATCCGCTGCCGTCACCCCAGCCGGTGTTAAAGATGCGCGCCGCCTCCATCCGGTCGCCTGCGTCAAACGCTGCGTCGAACCCGCCGGAGTTACGATCCCCCGCGGCCACCCGCGCCGGATCATCGGCAAGTGCTGCGGCGAAATAAACCGGTTCGATCATCGTCAGGCTGCGCACCAGTTCAGGGTTTTCGATCGCAATCCGCAGACCGATCGTCGCACCGAAGGAATGGCCAATGATGTCAGTAGGTTCGGTCAGCGAATCCCGCACCATATCGGTCGAGCGTTGATGTATGTCGCCCTGCCCGTCCCAGTCATCGGATTTACCGTGTGACGGTAGATCGCAGCACAAAAGTGTCAGATCGTCTGCCAGCGCTTCGCCCACGCCGCGCCAAGCGCCGGAATGGGCCAATGTGCAATGGATCGCCAGCGCCTGACGTGGGCCATGACCGAAACGGCGGGTAAACAAGGCTGAACTCACAGTTTGCCCGCCATCACGAGGTCAAGGTCGTCCAACCGGTCCTGCCCCCAGAACTTGTGGGTGTCATCGAGGATATAGAAAGGCGCACCAAAGACGCCCTTTTCGACGGCTTCCTCCAGATTTCGGGCATAGGTATCGGCGCCTTGTAGCAACCCTTTGTCGGCCAGCGCGGGATCAAAGCCCGCCTTTTCAAGGCAATCGCGGACGACTTCGTCTTCGGCAATATCACGTTCCTCGGCCCAAACGGCGGTCATGAAGAGCTGGCACAGCTTACCCACATCGCCGCCTTCGTTCTGTGCAGCGATGATCGCATAGGATGAAGGCGCGCCGTTGGTTGGCCAATGCGCGGGCTTGAGGTTGAACGGCAATCCCAGTTTCTTGGCCTGACGCGGCAGTTCAATCGCGCGGTATTCCTGCCGCGACGGGTGCCGGTCCTTGGGCGGTTGCCCACCAGTCCGCCCAAAAGCGGTAATCAAATCGAAAGGTTTATAGGTAATCGTCGCCCCGTGTTTGGCGGCAATTTCTTCCAGCCGGTTTCCTGCCAAATAGGCATATGGTGAAAGTGTCGCAAAAAAATAGTCGATATGGGCCATTTGAGGTCTCCGATCAAGGCTGTGCAGCTTTGCCAGACCGTAAGGCCATGCTAAGCGGTGTCAACGTCACGATTCTGTCACATGTTCTGCATCCAGGGACCCTTTGCACATGGCTCAAACCACCGAACCCAAACTGATCTCAGGTAACGCGAACATGCCGTTGGCCAAAGCCATCGCACGGCGGATGTCGCTGCATCGGGGGGTCAACGTAGGGCTGGTCGACGCACGTGTCGAACGGTTCAATGACGGCGAAATCTTTGTCGAAGTTTACGAAAACGTCCGCGGCGAGGATATGTTCATCATCCAGCCGACGTCGAACCCCGCCAACGACAACCTGATGGAACTGCTGATCATGGCCGACGCGCTGCGCCGGTCATCCGCCGCGCGTGTCACAGCGGTTCTACCCTATTTCGGCTACGCTCGTCAGGACCGTCGCACCAAAGCGCGCACACCGATCACGGCCAAGATGGTCGCGAATATGATGGTAGGCAGTGGCATTGAACGCATCCTGACAATGGATCTGCACGCCGCACAGATTCAGGGATTTTTCGATATTCCCGTCGACAACCTTTATGCGTCGCCCGTGTTTGCGCTGGACATCCAGAACGAATTCAAGGGTCGCATGGATGACCTGATGGTCATTTCCCCCGATGTGGGCGGCGTTGCCCGCGCGCGTGAATTGGCCAAACGCATCAACTCCCCTCTCGCTATCGTGGACAAGCGCCGCGAGAAGGCAGGCGAGATTGCGGAAATGACCGTGATCGGCGATGTGACCGACAAGGTTTGCCTGATTGTGGACGATATTTGCGACACCGCCGGCACCCTGTGCAAAGCGGCCGAAGTATTGCTCGAGAATGGCGCGAAGGAAGTGCACTCCTACATCAGCCACGGCGTGATGTCCGGCCCTGCGGTTGAACGTATCAGCAATTCCGTGATGAAGTCGCTGGTCATCACTGACAGCATCGCCCCCACACCGGCGGTAAAGCAGGCCGCTAACATTCGGATCGTGCCCACGGCACCGATCTTTGCGCAAGCGATCCTGAATATCTGGAACGGCACGTCTGTCTCGTCGCTGTTCGACGCCGACACGCTCGAACCGATCTATGACGGCATGTACAAGCCGGGCTAAGCGCCCCTGAAACAGCGGCTGGGGGCTTGTATTACAGCTCCCAGTCGTCTTGCGGTGACAATGGCCCAATGGCCATCCAAGACGCCCTAACGCGCGCGATACGCGTATCGCCCCAGGTGCGGAACACCAGTTCAAATCCCTCGTTTGTCAAATTCTCTGCTCGTAGATCTGCGCGCATAACTGTCGCGTTATCCACGTCCCACAACGCGAGGGACGTGTGTACAGTTGGGATATCGCGGTACGGTGTAGAAAAGCTGATCGAGTTGCGCCGCTCGCGCTGGCCCTTCCCTGTCCACATTTCGCCGCCATCTTGAAAGTCGGAAAACAAAACAGCCTCTCCGCTGTCGACACCTACACTACTTGCATTCATTCGTTTCATCGAGATGATCTGCCCTACCCTGTCCTACCCAAACAATCCGACAACCTTATGTTAAGGTTCACAAATAGAAAAGGCCCCGCGAATGCAGGGCCTTCTCATCAAAACGGGCAAGGAAACGTCAGAGGCTGGGTTGCTTGCTCGACAAGCCGATTTCGTCCCCCATGGCAACCATATCAGACAGCAGTTTAGCTGCGTCATCTACGGGGCCAGGTTCATTCACGAAACCTTCTTTTGCCGTTGTGTACATGGCTTTTGCTTCGGCGATCATTTCGTCCAGATGCTCTTGGGTCATGTCACCCTTAGGCACGGCGCGTTCGGCCAGAACCGACACCCCATCAAACGAAATTTCAGCGAAGCCGCCGGTTACCACATACTCAGCAGTGCCTTCCGGGCCATCAACACGCAGCACACCGGGGCGCAGCGTGGTGATGGTGGGGGCATGATCAGGCATTGCTGTCATATCCCCGTCCGCACCCGGAATCTGAACGGCCGTCACCTGCATCGAGGCCAGCCGCCGCTCGGGCGAAACGAGGTCGAATTGCATTGTGTCTGCCATTTTCAGCGCTCCTTAAGCGGCGTCAGCCGCCATTTTTTCAGCTTTCGCTTTAACGTCTTCGATGCCACCAACCATATAGAAGGCACCTTCAGGCAAGTGATCATACTCACCAGCGACAACCGCCTTGAACGATTGAATGGTTTCTTCCAATGGAACCTGCTTACCGTCAGCACCGGTGAACACCTTGGCTACGTCGAAAGGCTGGCTAAGGAAACGTTCGATTTTACGCGCACGGGTCACGGTCATTTTGTCGTCTTCTGACAATTCGTCCATACCCAAGATCGCGATGATATCCTGAAGCGACTTATACCGCTGAAGGATACCCTGAACGTCACGTGCAACGTTATAGTGCTCTTCGCCAACGATGGACGGGTCCATCAAACGCGATGTGGAGCCGAGCGGATCAACGGCAGGGTAAATACCCTTTTCCGAGATCGCACGATCCAGCACGGTTGTCGCATCGAGGTGCGCAAACGATGTTGCAGGCGCAGGGTCGGTAAGGTCATCCGCAGGAACGTAAACGGCCTGAACCGACGTAATAGAACCCGCTTTTGTCGAAGCAATACGCTCTTGCATCGCACCCATGTCGGTTGCGAGTGTTGGCTGGTAGCCAACAGCAGAAGGGATACGGCCAAGCAAAGCCGAAACCTCGGAGCCCGCTTGCGTGAAGCGGAAGATGTTATCGACAAAGAACAAAACGTCGCTGCCGGATTCATCGCGGAATTGTTCGGCCAGTGTCAGGCCGGACAAAGCAACACGCATACGCGCACCGGGAGGTTCGTTCATCTGGCCGTAGACCAGCGCAATTTTGGATTTTTCCAGATCGTCCGGAACAATAACGCCGGATTCGATCATCTCGTGATAAAGATCGTTACCCTCACGCGTACGTTCGCCCACGCCCGCGAAAACGGACAGACCAGAGTGCACTTTGGCGATGTTGTTGATCAGTTCCATGATCAGAACCGTTTTGCCAACACCAGCACCGCCGAACAGGCCGATCTTGCCGCCCTTAGTGTATGGTGCCATCAGGTCGATAACCTTGATGCCTGTCACAAGAATTTCCGTCGCGGTTGATTGCTCGGAAAAGCTAGGCGCTTGGCCGTGGATCGCACGGGTTTCTGACGTGGCAACGGGGCCCTTTTCGTCAACGGCATCGCCGGTAACATTCATAATACGGCCAAGTGTGGCCGTGCCAACGGGAACGCGGATTTGGTCGCCCGTGTCTGTTACTTTTTGACCGCGAACAAGACCTTCGGTCGCATCCATCGCGATGGTACGCACGGTGTTCTCGCCAAGGTGCTGAGCCACTTCGAGGATCAGTTTCTTGCCGTGGTTTTCAGTTACAACAGCGTTGAGGATCTCTGGCAGGTGATCCTCGAACTGCACATCGACGACGGCGCCGATGACTTGTGTGATTTTGCCGACTGCATTTGCCATGTCGTTTCTCCGATTTGTTCTACAGCGCTTCCGCGCCGGAAATGATTTCGATCAGCTCGTTGGTGATGACGGCCTGACGCGAACGGTTATACTCGATGGTCAGATCATCGATCATCTCACCCGCGTTCCGTGTCGCGTTGTCCATTGCCGACATCCGGGCCCCCTGTTCAGAGGCCGCGTTTTCCAGCAGAGCCGAGAAGATCGCCGTTGCAACGCCGCGCGGCAGCAGGTCGGCCAAAATGGCTTCTTCGCTGGGCTCGTAGTCGAACAGTGTCGCCGCCTCGTCCGCGCCTTCGGTCTCTTCGAAGGTCGCCGGGATGATCTGCTGTGCCGTCGGGATCTGGCTGACAACGTTCACGAACTTTGAATAGAAGATCGTGGCGATGTCATATTCACCCGCGTCAAAACGGCCAAGTACGTCCTTGGCGATCCCCTGCGCATCGGCATAGCCAAGGCGCTTGACGTCGCTGAGGTCAACGTGACCGACCAATAGGCCTGCAAAGTCACGACGGATGCTGTCGCGGCCCTTCTTGCCAACGGTCAAGATTTTGACCTCCTTACCCTTGGCGATCAGGCCACGGGCATGGGCTTTGGCAAGCTTGGCGATGTTGGCGTTAAAGCCACCGCACAGGCCACGTTCAGCGGTCATGACAACCAACAGATGAACCTGATCCGACCCCGTGCCGCTCAGCAGCTTGGGGGCGGTGTCAGACCCACCTACCGAAGCAGCCAACCGCGACATCACAGCGTTAAAACGCTCTGTGTAGGGGCGGGACTGCTCGGCAGCGTCCTGCGCGCGGCGAAGTTTCGCCGCGGCAACCATTTGCATGGCTTTCGTGATCTTGCGGGTCGATTTGACCGACGCGATCCGGTTTTTTAGATCCTTGAGGTTTGGCATCTGCCCTCCCTCCCTTAAGCGAAGTCAGCGGCGAAAGAATCGATGGCAGCTTTGATCTTGTCTTCCAGCTCACCCTTCACCTTGCGGTCGTTGTTGGTGATGTCATCCATCAGGTCAGCGTGCTTGCTGCGCAGATGTGCCAGCAGGCCTGCTTCGAAACGGCCAACTTCCTTGACGGCAACTTTGTCAAGGTAGCCGTTTGTACCCGCATAGATCACGCAGACGATTTCCGCGTTGGTCAGTGGGGAATACTGAGGCTGCTTCATCAGCTCTGTCAGGCGCGCACCACGGTTCAGCAACTGCTGTGTGGAGGCGTCAAGGTCGGAACCGAACTGAGCAAAGGCCGCCATTTCGCGGTACTGAGCCAAGGACAGTTTAACCGGACCAGCAACAGACGACATCGCTTTGGTCTGAGCAGACGAACCAACCCGCGAAACCGACAGACCGGTGTTCACAGCAGGACGGATACCTTGGTAGAACAATTCGGTTTCCAAGAAGATCTGACCATCGGTGATCGAGATCACGTTGGTTGGAATAAACGCGGAAACGTCGCCACCTTGGGTTTCGATGATCGGCAGAGCTGTCAAAGAGCCGTTGCCTGCAGCATCGCCCAATTTCGCCGAACGCTCGAGCAGACGGGAGTGGAGATAGAAAACGTCACCTGGGTACGCTTCACGCCCGGGCGGACGACGCAGCAGCAGGGACATCTGGCGGTAGGACACGGCTTGCTTGGAAAGGTCATCATAGATGATCAGCGCGTGACGGCCGTTGTCGCGGAAGAATTCGGCCATAGCTGTTGCGGAATATGGTGCGAGGTACTGCATAGGCGCAGGCTCGGACGCAGTCGCAGCAACAACGATGGAATAGTCGATCGCGCCTGTTTCTTCGAGCTTTTTAACCAGCTGAGCAACAGTCGAACGCTTTTGGCCGATCGCAACGTACACGCAGTACATTTTCTTGCTCTCGTCGTCGCCTGCGGCGTCGTTGATCTGCTGTTGGTTCAGGATCGCGTCCAGAGCAACGGCAGTTTTACCAGTTTGACGGTCACCAATAATCAATTCGCGCTGGCCACGGCCGACGGGGATCATCGCATCAACGGATTTCAGACCAGTCGCCATTGGCTCGTGAACCGATTTCCGCGGGATAATGCCGGGGGCTTTGACGTCCGCAAGGCCACGCTCTGTGGACTCGATGGGGCCTTTGCCGTCGATGGGGTTACCCAGACCGTCAACAACACGACCCAGCAGGCCGTTGCCGATTGGCACGTCCACGATGGAGTTCGTGCGCTTGACCGTGTCGCCTTCTTTGATGTCACGGTCGGAACCGAAGATAACAACACCGACGTTGTCTGTCTCGAGGTTCAAGGCCATGCCCATGATGCCGCCGGGGAATTCGACCATCTCGCCGGCTTGGACGTTGTCCAGACCATACACGCGAGCGATACCATCACCAACGGACAGAACGCGGCCAACTTCGGCAACTTCTGCTTCTTGACCAAAGTTCTTGATCTGGTCTTTCAGGATCGCAGAAATCTCTGCAGCTTGGATACCCATTTATCCGACCTCTTTCATTACATTCTGGAGGGAATTGAGCTTTGCGCGGATCGACGTGTCGATCATCTTAGAGCCCACTTTTACGATAAGACCGCCAATGAGGGAGTCATCAACGGTCGCATTCAACGTTACTTTTTTGCCTGTGGTCGCGGCGAGCGACTTGGACAATTTTTCGGACTGCGCCTTGGTCAGCGCCTTGGCCGAAATCACATCAGCAGTTACTTCGCCCTTTTCGACGGCGATGATGTCGCGCAGGTTCTGGACCAGCTGCGGCAGGACGAACAGACGGCGCTTGTTGGCCATCAGTTCCAGCGTGCTTGCCAGCGTTTGGGACAGGTCCATCTTTTTGGCGATGGCACTGATCGACGCAGCTTGCTGTTCGCGCGTGTAGATCGGCGAATGGATCAGATCGCGGAAATCTTCGCTTTCGGCCAATGCGGCTTGCAGCGCATCAAGATCTTTCTCGATCTGGGGAAGGGCTTTGGCCTCTTGGGCCAGCTCGTACACGGCGGTCGCATAGCGTTTTGCGATACCTGTAGAGATTGATGCTGTTTCGGACACGTCCATCCTCTCATACGTCAGGGCCGGATAAGCGAATACATCGCGTCACCGGGGTGTTGGCGCGACTTGAAATTACCCAAGACGTCTAAATCAGGGCGGATGTAGCAGACGGACCCGCATCCCGCAACACAGTATAGTGTGCTTGCCTCACGAAAGCGCCCCTTATTCTTAACGTAAAGCACCGCTGCGACGCTTTGACCTGATCGACGTGCCTAAAAATCAATGGACATCCGGCTTTCTCGGGCAAGATAGCGATTCTTGGCACCGTGGCACGGCGATCACATCGGCTGCGACAGCAGCGCTCAAACCATTGCGGGCGTTACCGCGCCGACCCCCTCAAGAACGCGGATAGACCGGCGCGCAGGCGTCCGCGCGACCTTGCCCTTGGGCGGATACACAAGCTTGGTCACCTCGACCATAAAGACGCCCCCCGCCATGATCGTCGGCATGTGCCGTCCGACCTTTTCAAACAGCGGGCCAGAGCGGCGAAAGGCCCGCCGCGTCGAGGGCATCAGATAAAGCGCACCCAACTGGCGTTCTGGCAAAAACTGGTGTTTGCGCAGCTGCGTTTCCAACTGCCCCAGCGAATAGGGCCGCCCATAGCCGAACGGCGTGATATCACTGCGCGCCCAAAAGCCAGCGCGATTGGGCACGATAAACAGCGCCCTGCCACCCGGCCCCAACACGCGCCAGCATTCCTCAAGCAGATCACCCTGCCGGTCCGAGGTCTCTAACCCGTGCATCAGCACCAGCCGGTCAACGTGTCCCGTTTCAATCGGCCACAGCGTTTCCTCGGTCAGGACAGAAGTATTGGGCATCCCGGCGGGCCACGGCATCACCCCTTGCGGCCCCGGCATCAACGTCATCACCCGCCGCGCATCCGCAAGATAGGGACGCAGCAAGGGGGCGGCGAAACCGAAACCCACGACGGTCTGCCCCTTGGCCTCGGGCCAAAGCTCTAGCATGCGGGTCCGCAGGGAATGCTGCGCCGCGCGACCAAGGGCGCTGCGGTAGTAAAAATTGCGCAGGTCTTGGACATCAAGGTGCATGAGGTATCGGCCCTGTTGGCTGGATTGCCCACGATCCTAGCCCAAAGCACCGCGCCGCAAAAGAGCGGACTGCGCGAAACCCAATTGCAGCACCGCCCTGCCCGCGCTAGCGTGGTGATCCGCATCCAGAAACCCCGACCGGAGCCGCTGCCATGCCCTTTGATCTTGTGACCATCCCCTGCCTGTCCGACAACTATGCCTACTTGCTGCGCGACCAGACCAGCGGCAAGGTCGCCCTGATCGACGTGCCCGAAGCCGCGCCGATTGCGGCCAAGCTGGATGAATTGGGCTGGACGCTGACAGAAATCTGGCTGACCCACCACCACCCGGACCACATTCAAGGCGTGCCCGAGCTGATCGCTGACCATCCCGCCCGCGTGATTGGGGCCAAAGCTGATGAACAGCGTTTGCCGCCGCTGGACGAGGCGTATGACGACGGGCAGTCCTTTACCTTCGGCGACCATACTGTCGATGTGATCGACGTGTCGGGCCATACCGTAGGCCATATCGCTTTTCACGTGCCCGCTGCCAAATGCGTCTTTACCGCGGACAGCCTGATGGCTCTTGGCTGTGGCCGCCTGTTTGAAGGGTCACCGGCGCAGATGTGGGACAGCCTGCAAAAGCTGATGCAACTTCCAGCCGACACCACCGTATGTTCGGGCCACGAATACACCCAGTCGAACGCAAAATTTGCCCTGACGGTTGATCCCGAAAACGCCGCGCTTATATCTCGTACAAGAGAGATCGATCAGGCCCGTGCAGATGGCGTGCCGACAGTTCCCTCGACGCTTTCAACGGAACTTGAAACCAACCCGTTTTTGCGCCCGTCCGATCCGGGCATTCGCGCGCAACTGGGGATGGTCAACGCCACCGACACCGATGTGTTTGCCGAAATTCGCGCGCGCAAAGACCGTTTCTGACCGCCGCAATCATGGTTAAAAATCGACGTTCACGATAAATGTGACAATGATATTGCAGAAAAACCTTGAAGCTGCGCCGTGATCAACCAAACTCTAATACTATGAGGCCATGCTTGGTTGTGGCGCGTCTTGTTTCTGACGCCCCTTCCGACACAGATCGAAAAGGAGCACGCCTGTGCCTTCATTCTCGTCTACCCTAGAACAAGCTATCCACTCGGCGTTGGCGCTTGCGAATGCTCGCAAGCACGAATTCGCCACGCTTGAGCATCTTTTACTGGCCCTGATCGACGAACCCGACGCCGTGCAGGTGATGAAAGCCTGCTCTGTCGATATGACCGAACTGCGCGAGACGCTGGTCGAATTCGTTGATGAAGACCTGAATAATCTGGTCACCGACGTTGACGGTTCCGAAGCGGTGCCCACGGCAGCCTTCCAGCGGGTGATCCAGCGCGCGGCGATCCACGTGCAATCGTCGGGCCGGACCGAGGTGACGGGTGCCAATGTGCTGGTCGCCATCTTTGCCGAACGCGAAAGCAACGCGGCCTATTTCCTGCAAGAGCAGGATATGACGCGTTATGATGCGGTGAACTATATCGCGCATGGCGTCGCCAAGGACCCTGCTTTTGGCGAACCACGCTCTGTCTCAGGTGCCCCCGACCACGAGGAAGAAGCCCAAGGCGTCACGGACGGCGACAAAAAAGAATCCGCGCTGGCAAAGTACACTGTCGATCTGAATGCCAAATCCCGCGAGGGTGATGTCGATCCGCTGATCGGCCGCTCGGACGAGGTGGAACGTTGCATTCAGGTGCTGTGCCGCCGGCGTAAGAACAACCCCCTGCTGGTGGGTGATCCCGGTGTTGGTAAAACCGCCATCGCCGAAGGGCTGGCACGCAAAATCGTCGCCGGTGAAACACCCGAAGTACTGGCCAATACCACCATCTATTCGCTCGACATGGGCGCGTTGCTGGCCGGCACCCGCTACCGCGGCGACTTCGAAGAGCGCCTCAAGGCCGTCGTGACGGAGCTGGAAGCCCATAAAGACGCCGTGTTGTTCATCGACGAGATTCACACCGTCATCGGTGCGGGTGCAACTTCCGGTGGGGCCATGGATGCGTCCAACCTGCTGAAACCTGCGTTGGCCGGGGGCAAGCTGCGGACAATGGGGTCTACGACTTACAAAGAATTCCGCCAGCACTTTGAAAAAGACCGTGCCCTTGCCCGTCGTTTCCAAAAGATCGACGTTAACGAACCTTCGGTCGAAGATGCGGTGAAAATTCTGCGCGGGATCAAACCGTATTTCGAGGATCACCACTCGGTCAAATACACGGCCGACGCGATCCGCACCTCGGTTGAACTGGCGCACCGCTATATCAACGACCGCAAGCTGCCGGATTCGGCGATCGACGTGATCGATGAAGCCGGTGCTGCACAGCATCTGCTGTCTGCGTCCAAGCGGCGCAAGACCATCGGCACCAAAGAAGTCGAAGCCGTGGTCGCCAAAATCGCGCGCATCCCGCCCAAGAACGTGTCGAAGGACGATGTGATTGTGCTCAAGGATCTTGAGGCGTCGTTGAAACGTGTGGTCTTTGGTCAGGACAAAGCAATCGAGGCGCTGTCCTCGGCGATCAAACTGGCCCGTGCCGGTCTGCGTGAACCTGAAAAACCCATCGGCAACTACCTGTTCGCAGGGCCGACAGGTGTGGGTAAGACCGAGGTGGCGAAACAGCTGGCGGATACGCTTGGCGTGGAACTGCTGCGCTTTGATATGTCGGAGTATATGGAGAAGCACGCCGTTTCCCGCCTGATTGGCGCCCCTCCCGGCTATGTCGGGTTTGACCAAGGCGGCATGCTGACCGACGGCGTGGACCAGCATCCGCACTGTGTTCTGCTGCTCGACGAGATGGAGAAAGCGCACCCAGACGTCTACAACATTCTGTTGCAGGTTATGGACCACGGCAAGCTGACCGATCACAATGGCCGCACGGTGGATTTCCGCAATGTCGTGCTGATCATGACCTCGAACGCAGGCGCGTCCGAGCAAGCGAAAGAGGCAATCGGCTTTGGTCGTGACCGTCGCACCGGCGAAGACACAGCAGCGATTGAACGGACATTCACGCCCGAATTCCGCAACCGTCTTGATGCGGTGATCAGCTTTGCACCGCTGCCGAAAGAAGTGATCCTGCGCGTGGTCGAAAAGTTTGTACTGCAACTCGAAGCGCAACTTATGGACCGCAACGTGACCATCGAATTGTCGACAAAAGCCGCCGAATGGCTGGGTGAAAAGGGCTATGATGCGCGGATGGGTGCACGACCTCTTGGCCGTGTTATTCAAGAGCACATCAAAAAGCCCCTCGCCGAGGAACTGTTGTTCGGCAAGCTTGCCAAGGGTGGCGTGGTCAAGATCGACGTTAAGAAGGGCGAACTGGATCTGACGATCCTCAGCTCGGAAAACCCTAAACTGACGGGCAACAAGCCACCGTTGCTGACAGCTGAATGATACCACGCAGCGCCGTATTTGCGCTTACCCTGCCCTTTGCCAGCCCCGTGCTGGCAGAGGGTTTTCTTATTTCCCCACCCCTTAAATGTGACCTCGCAACAGACTGCTATATCCAACAGTATGTCGATAGCGACCCGTCATCCAATGCGATGGATTTTACCTGCGGCGCGCTTAGCTATGACGGTCACAAGGGCACCGACTTCGCGCTCCCCGACCGTGCGCGCATCAACGACAATATCCCCGTGCTTGCCAGTGCCGCGGGCCGCGTCAGCGGTATGCGCGACGGCATGCCCGATAGCGGCTATAGCAGCGCAACTGCCGACGATATCGACGGCAAAGAATGCGGCAATGGCGTCGTGCTGGACCACGGGAACGGCTGGGAAACGCAGTATTGCCACCTGAAACAGGGCTCCATCAGCGTTAAGACGGGACAAGAAGTGGCATTGGGAGAAACGCTTGGCTTTGTCGGGCAGTCGGGCAAGGCCGCTTTCCCCCATGTTCATCTGTCCGTGCGCAAAGACGGGGCGGTCATCGACCCCTTTGATCCAGACGGTGCCCCCACCTGCGACACCCCGGGTGACAGCAGCCTATGGTCGCAGCGCCCTGAATATCGCGGTGGCGGGTTGATCAGCATCGGTTTCTCGGATGCCGTGCCCGCCTATGACGCGATCAAGCACGGCGAAGCCGCAGCGCCCTCTTTGTCGGTGGAGGCCGATGCGCTGGTGATCTGGGGCCATATGTTCGGCACGCGGGCCGATGATATTATCAACCTGTCGATCACCGGCCCTGACGGCATGGTGATCTCTGATGATGTGACACTGACGAAAACCCAGGCGCAGGCCTTTCGCGCAATCGGCAAACGGGGCCGCGTGGACTGGCCAGCGGGCACCTATACCGGCACTGTGACGATGATCCGCGGTTTGCAGATCATCAGCCAGCGCAGCACAGACATTGAAATAAAATAGCGTTACTTTTCGGTCAGCTTCAGCTCGATCCGGCGGTTCTGGGCACGGGCCGTTTCTGTGTTCCCGTTGGCGACAGGCTGGTACTGGCCAAACCCATTCGCCGCCAGACGCTCTGGCGCGATGCCAAGGAAGTTGATCATATACTTGACCACTGACAATGCCCGCGCTTGGCTCAGCTCCCAATTGTCGGCGAACGCGCCCAAGCCCGACAAAGGCTGGTTGTCCGTATGCCCGTCAACGCGAATGACCCAGTCGATTTCAGGCGGGATGTCGGCGGCAATATTGCGTAGAATACCGGCGACTTTCGCGATCTCTTTACGACCATCCGTTGAAAGCGTCGCGGCACCGGGTGGGAAGAGCACTTCGGAAGAGAAGACAAACCGGTCGCCCTCGATGCGGACCCCTTCTTGATTCCCCAAAAGCTCTCTCAACCGGCCAAAGAACTCGGAACGGTATTGTTCAAGGTTCTTGGTCTCCGCCTCAAGCCGCGCACGCTCTGCCGCTTCCAACTCGGCGCGACGGCGTTCTTCGGCGGCGACCCGCGCAAGCGCGGTGTTCAGATCGGACCCAAGCGATTGCAGCTGCACCTCTTTCACGGCATCCTGTGCGACGGCATCATCCAGCAAGGACTGGAGTTCCCCTAGCTGGCCGCGCAGCGCTGCAATCTGCTGGTTCAATAGCTCTGTCTGACGCTGTGCCGCAGCGGTGGCGGCCTCCTCCTGCGCCAGATCGGCACGCGCCGCATCCAGCAAGGCTGCTCGTTTTTCCGCATCCGAACGCGTGTCGTCAGCGCGGCTTTCTGCCGCCAGCTTTGCTGCAAGCGCGTTGGCTAGCTTGGCACGCAGCGCGGCACCGTCTGCCTGCGCGGCCTCAAGGGTTTCTGTCTCTGTAAGGGCGGCAGCGAGTTCAGCATCCAAGGTTTCCTTGGCGGCACGTGCGGCAGCCAGCAAGGTCAGCGTATCCTCTGCGTCTTGGCGCTGCGTCTCAAGCGCAAGGGTCATCGCTGTCAGTTCTGCATCCGCGTTTTGCAGCTTTTCACGCAACTGCTCTGCCGCGGCGGCTTCGGCCAGTCGGGCAGCTTCGGCGTCCGAAAGCGCCGCAGCATTTGCGTCGGCAGCGCTTTGCAATGCGGCCTGGGTTTCCTGGTTCTTGGCGCGTAGATCATCGACAAGTGCCGTCAACGCATCGCGACGGGCTGCCGCGAGCCGCGCAGCTTCGACCTGTGCATCCGTTTCGGATCGGGCCTGCGTCAACGCGAGGTTCAACGCGTCTTGTGCGCTCAACAGTTCATTTTGCCGTGCCACAAGCGTTTCACCACGCGCGACGGCTGCATCGCGTTGGGACAACAGATTGGCGACCTGCGTCTCGAAACCGGTTATCTTGGCCTCGGCTGCGTTCAACTGCACGGCTTGCGCATCGCGTGTGGCCGACAATGACGCAATCATCGCCGCCTGTTCTGCCGCCTTATCACGTGCCGCCGTCAACGACGTGGTGATTGACCCCAGTTGGGTTTCAAGATCTGCAGTGTTTTGCCGTTCCATCCCAAGCGCTTGCGCCAATGCAGCAACTTCGCCAGACAGGGAATTCAGCTCGCTTTCCTGCCCATTGATCCGTTGCGTCTGCACCGCTTGCAGCACCATGAAGATGGTCAGTACGAACATCAGAACCAGCAACAGGCCCGTCATCGCATCCACGAACCCTGGCCAGATAGAGCCCTGAAAGCGTGACCCTGTACGTCGGGAAAGCGCCATCGTCAGCTTTCCTCGGTGTCGGAACGGTCAGGGGTGCGCAAACGGCGGGGTTCGGCACCGCGTGGCGCGGAAAGCGCCTTTGCCAGCAACGAAATATCCTTGCGAATTTCGGCCATGGTTTCCTGCCGCCCTGCAGAGATTTCCTCGAGGATACGCAGCATCTGTACATCGATCGACCGCAGGCGCATCCGGCTTTCCGCATCCGCCCGTTCATGGTCGCCCTGCCCTTCGAGTACGGCGACCATGCGTTCTTGCCCCTTGGCGATCCGGTCCAGACTTTCCGCAGCTGTATCGGTTTGGGCGGCCCGTGCAGACAGCTCCTCCATCGTGGTGGCAAGCGCACCGATCTCGCGGTTTAGCACAGTCTGGCTCTCGGTGGATTGCCCGATCAACTGGCGCAGGCTGTCCATTTGTTCGGCCATATGATCCAGCACGCCCGCCACAGCAGCCTGCTCCGACGCGCCGTCCTCGCCCGAGGAAAAGCCAACGCGGGTGATCGAGCTGAGCCAGTCTTCCAATTCTTGATAAAAGCGGTTTTGGCCATGGCCTGCAAAGAGTTCAAGCAGCCCCACAACCAGCGACCCCGCCAGCCCCAAGAGGGAGGACCCAAAGGCCACACCCATGCCGCCAAGCTGCGATTCCAGTCCGGTCATCAACCGCGCGAACATATCGGTGCTGCCGTCGCCTTCTTGTGGCGCGAGGCTGCGGATCGTTTCGACAACCGCCGGAACAGTCGTGGCAAGCCCATAGAAAGTGCCCAAAAGTCCAAGGAAAATCAGCATGTTGACGATATAACGCGTAATCTCGCGTGCTTCGTCGATGCGGGTTGCGACGGAATCCAGAATAGAGCGGGTCGAGGTCGCGTTCACCTGCATGCGCGCCCCGCGTGTGCGCAACAACGATGCAAGCGGTGCCAAAAGCTGCGGTGCTACGGCATCGGCATTCGGCTCGTCGGAGGCAAAGTTTTCGATCCACCGGACAGAGCCGATCAGCTGCAACACCTGATAAAAACAGGCGATAACGCCGATAAAGAAGACGAAAATAATCACGCCATTCAGATAGGGATTTGCCGCAAAAATAGGCAATACGCTCGGCAGCGCCAGAAAAGCCCCGATGCCGGTAAGCGCAAGGGCGATCAGCATCAGCGTGATCTGCCGCACCGGCTGGGAAAACTGTGGTTTGGATTCGCGGTCTGACTGCGCCATGCCTCGTGGCTCCCGACACTTTTGTGCTTCTATCGCCGCAGCCTACACTTAATCCCGACTGTTATGCCACGGGTTTATGCGCCAAGAGACTTCACACGGTCATGAAGCCATGCAAGCGACGGATCATGCAGCCCAATCTGGGTCAAATGGGATGCCGTGTTAAACAGATATTCGGTGTTCGGCCCCATCCCGCCTACCGCGCCCGAGATGATCTGCGCCTGCTCTTCCAGCGGCAAGCCGCCGCAATATTGCTCGTGGGCGGCGTCGATCACATAGACCAATGCCTCGACGGTGCGGCCATCCTCTAGCTGCACCTCAAGCGTCTTTTCAACATAGGCCGATGACACCAGCTCGCGTTCGCGCAAATAGGTTAGCGTGGCGTCTTCGGTTCCCGGCGCAACACGCAGCGCCATACCATCGCAGGCCGTGCCTGTATCGGCATCAAGTGCCAGCACCAGCCCCGGACGATCAACCGATCCGCGATGGTGGATCGACCGCATACAGAACGACCGCGCGTAACCGGGCAACCGCCCGATCACACTTTCCGCGACGTCAAACCCCGGTTTCCACAATAAGCTGCCGTAGCCGAACACCCACATCGCCATGTCTCTGGTCCTTTATCGTTGGCTTGTTTAAAGCTGCGCTATCGCAGGCGTTAATAAGGTTTTAAGAAAAATGGGCAAGCTCGTGTTGATTATCGTCGTCCTAGCGGCGGTTTGGTGCGGATGGTGGTTCGCCGCGTCTTCGGGGTTGCAGCGGGGCATCGCCAAACTGATCGAAACGCGCCGTGCCGCCGGATGGCAGGCCGACGTGGGCGAGATGAAAAAACAAGGCTTCCCTGTGCGGCTGCAAACCCGCCTGACAGATGTGTCCCTGACACCGCCTGCCGCAAGTGCGCAGCAGGGCGTCGCCAGCGCCGTGGCTGCCAAGCGTATCGATATCTCCACCCCCGCCTATTGGCCGGGCTATATGACCGTATCCACCCCCTATGTTGAACTCGGCCTGTCCGGCCCCAACCTGCGTGCCGTGCTGACCGCAGAGGACGTCACCACCAATTTGCGCCTGCGGCCAAGCGTTTCTGGCCAACTGGACCGGCTGACGTTAGACGGTGGCGCTTGGGTGCTTGACCTTCCGGCAACAGGCCCCGTCGAAGGGCGCAGCCTGAACGTCAGCGCCGTGCAGCAGACCGTAGGGCAACCGATTTATGATCTGGCGCTCGATGCGCAGAACGTCACCCCTAGTACGGCGCTGCGTAGCATGTTCGGCCTGCCTGACGACTGGACGGATGCCTTTGAAACGGTAACGGCCAAGGCGACCATCACCTTCGACCGCCTGTGGGACCGCAGCGCGCTTGGCCGGACCCGCCCACAGCCGCGCGTCATCGACCTGCGCCATGCGGAACTGGCGTGGGGGGATGTGGCGCTGACGCTAAAAGGGACGATGGCCGTTGCCGAGGACGGGCTGGCGACAGGGACGCTGTCGGTAAAAGCGCAAGATTGGCCAATGATGCTGACCATGGCGGAAAACGCCGGTTTTATCCCGCCCAACTTTCGCCCCCAAGCGGAACAAATGCTCAAGGGGCTGGCTCAAATGTCTGGCAACACGAATGGGCTGGATCTGGACATCAGCGTGAAGGACGGGAAAATGTCGATGGGGTTCATCCCCTTAGGCCGTGCGCCCAAGATTATCTTGCGCTGAGGCGAGACAGCGCCACAAGCCGCGCGGCCCGGATTATTTGTTGCCCGGTTGGCGCCCAAAGTTCGGCGCATCCGTGTCCTGACCCGCCTCGATAATACCACGGCGGATGGCACGGGTGCGGGTAAAGTAATCATGAAGATGATCGCCGTCCCCCATGCGGATCGCCCGCTGCAACGCAAAAAGTTCCTCGGTGAAGCGACCCAGTATCTCGAGTGTGGCGTCCTTGTTGGTCAGGAAAACATCCCGCCACATGGTCGGATCGCTGGCAGCGATACGGGTGAAGTCACGAAAGCCGGCGGCCGAGTATTTGATGACTTCGCTGTCGGTCACGCGGCGCAAATCATCGGCCACCCCGACCATCGTATAGGCGATCAGGTGGGGGGCATGGCTGGTCACCGCAAGCACCAGATCGTGATGCTCCGCGTCCATTTCCTCGACGTTGGCCCCCATGCCGTCCCACAGGTTGCGCAACCGTGAAATCGCATTGGCGTTGGTGTCGGGCACGGGCACCAGCAGGCACCAGCGGTTGTCGAACAGCTCTGCGAAACCGCTGCGTGGGCCGGAATGTTCGGTCCCCGCCAACGGATGCGCAGGAATAAAATGGACGCCCTCGGGTAGGAGCGGTCCAACCTGCGCGATCACATCTGCCTTAACCGACCCCACATCCGTGACCGTGCAGCCCGGCTTCAGATATCCGGCCATTTCCGCAGCAACCGAGCCCATGACGCCCACGGGAACGCAAAGAACCACCAGATCCGCATCTTTCACGGTTTTGGCAATGGAATCGCAGACCTCGTCGCACAGGCCGATTTCGCGGGCGGTGTCGCGGGTGTCCGCACTGCGCGCGAAGCCCGACACATGACCCGCAAGCCCGCCGCGCTTCATCGCCCAGAACATCGAAGAGGCGATCAAGCCCAGCCCGATTAACGCTACTTTTTCATAAATTACGGGCATATTAGTCGCCTTTAAACTGTCGGACCGCATGAACCACGCGACGGCATGCGCTTTCATCGCCCACGGTAATGCGCAGGCAATTGGGCAGCTGGTATCCGGCAACGCGCCGCACGATCAAGCCTTGGGTCTTGAGGTGTTCATCACAAGCCTCGGCCTCGGCCTGCGACTTGAACCGCGCGAGAATAAAATTCGCGCAGGACACATCCGATGGAACGCCAATCTCGGCCAAGGCATCAGCCATCCAGGTGCGCCATTTCGCATTTTCGCTGCGGCAATGAGCAGCATACCCTGTGTCCTTGATCGCCGCTGTCGCCGCGTTCAATGCGGCTTGCGAGAGGTTAAACGGCCCCCGCACGCGGTTCAGGACGTCGATGATATGGGCCGGCGCATAGCCCCAGCCGATGCGCAAGCCACCCAGGCCATAGAGCTTTGAGAAGGTCCGCGTCATCACGATATTATCGTGACTATCGACCAAAGCAGCGCCGCCGTCATATCCTTCGACATATTCAGCATAGGCCCCGTCCAGAACCAGAATGGCCTTTTCGGGGATACCTGCGGCCAGCCGTTCAATTTCACTTAGCCCGATCATTGTGCCTGTGGGGTTATTCGGGTTCGCGATAAACACCAGCCGTGTCTTGTCGGTGCAGCCCGCAAGCAACGCGTCCACATCCGTCACCCGTTCATTTTCGGGCACCTCGACCGGGGTAGCCCCATTGGCCAGTGCGGAAATCCGGTACATGCCAAAGCCGTGCACCGTGTGCAGCACCTCGGTACCCTCGCCCGAAAACGCTTGGCACAGAAATGCAATAACCTCGTCTGAACCGGCCCCACAAATGATGCGATCGGCGTCGAGCCCGTGCACCTGCGCAATGGCTTGACGCAATGCTGTGTGATCGGATGACGGGTAACGATGCAGGTCATATGACGCATCCCGGAACGCTTTGATGGCGACGTCGGACGGGCCAAGCGGGTTCTCGTTCGAGCTAAGCTTGATCACATTTTCAAGCCCCGCCACATGGGATGCCCCGCCTTGATACAGCGCGATGTCCATAATGCCGGGTTGCGGGCGAATAGCGGTTGTCATCTGTCATATCTCCTGTCGGGCGGACCATAAACGCGCACCGGGTCCAACGCCACTACGATCTTGTCCCGGCGTCACTTTGCCCGACGCTAAAGTCGCGACACCAAACGCAAAAAGGGCCACGCCGGTCTTTCCAGCGTGGCCCCTTCGGCATTGATATGCGAGGAACCTTAGTTCTTCGCGTAGAATTCGACCACGAGGTTCGGTTCCATCATGACAGGGTATGGCACGTCGCCCAAAGCGGGGGTGCGCACGAAAGTCGCTGTCATCTTGGAGTGATCTGCTTCGATGTAGTCAGGCACGTCACGCTCTGCCAGCTGAGTGGCTTCCAGCAGGGCAACCATTTGCTTGGAACGATCACGCACTTCGATCACGTCGCCTTCTTTGACGCGGTAGGAAGGAATGTTAACCTTCTTGCCGTTCACTTTGACGTGGCCGTGGTTTACGAACTGGCGCGCAGCAAAAACGGTCGCGACGAACTTCGCGCGGTATACAACGGCGTCCAGACGACGCTCCAGCAGACCAATCAGGTTTTCACCTGTGTCGCCTTTTACACGCTCAGCTTCACCGTAGATGCGGCGGAATTGCTTCTCGGTCAGATCGCCGTAGTAGCCTTTCAGCTTTTGCTTTGCGCGCAGCTGGATACCAAAGTCGGACAGTTTGCCCTTGCGGCGCTGACCGTGCTGGCCGGGGCCGTATTCACGACGGTTCACTGGGGACTTTGGACGGCCCCAGATGTTTTCGCCCATACGGCGGTCAATTTTGTGCTTGGCAGCTGTACGCTTAGTCACGGCTGTTCTCCTTTTTGAAGCCCTGCAGAATTGCGGCGGGCGGTAAAGGGCGTTGTCCTTTGGCCGAAGCCTGACAGGGTTCCCCTTGCGGGGTCCACCAACACCAATCAAGCGGCGCTTATACGGCGCTGCGGCGCGGAGTCAATGATGGAACTCGGATGAATTTGCTACAAATCAAGACGCACACTTCCGCAGCCCCCCATTGCTGTGCAATTGGCCCGCTGATCAAATCTATTCACCCGCTTGGCATCCACACTTTTGAGAGTCGCAGCGCCTTAAAATCTCTTAATTCATTAACAAATGGTTAACGCGGCTAATTTTAAGTTGAAATCAGTAAATTTGTCGCTCACCATCAGCATGTTGATGAGTAAACAAGGGGGGCTAGTGTGATGGAAAACCTGCACGATCGCCGCAAGATCAATCTGCATTCAGTCCGCATCGCCCCGATAACGGAGACTAAAACTGCCGAGTATTTGGTATGAGGATACTTGCCGTTGAGGACAATCAAGATCTGCGCAGCTTGTTGGAAGAATATCTTCGGACGCAGGATCACGAGTATGTCCGGACGGCCGCGTCCGGTAAAGAAGCCCTTGAAGTCATTCACAGTGCACCGATTATATTCGACTGCTTGCTTCTAGACATCCAGATGCCGGAAATGACCGGCATAGAGCTGATCTCTCATATCCGCCAAATTAAGGGCTACGAATTTGTACCGATCATTATGCTGACCGGCGTTAAGAACAACGAAAGCATAGCGAAAGCTTTTGTTGCTGGCGCGTGGGACTATATCGTCAAACCGTTCGAGTTTTTCGATCTCGAAGCGCGCATCCACGGCGCAGAGATGCGAAATGCAGAATATGTTCGTCACCTCAGACGTCCCCATGAATCACCGAACCAAGAAAATTTTGACGTTCTGAAAGAACTCGCGCTCGACCGAGCAATGGCACCATCCGAGCTTTTGGCAAGCGGGCTTGTGCCCCAAGATGCGTTCGAGAATTACATTATGCGGATGCAATCCGAATTTGGCGGTGGCATGCAAGTTGCCGTTATCGTGCTGCAGGATTTTGCGAAGGTCCTGTCTAGCATACCCGAGGGCCAACGGGTCAATTTCTCTGTCAGCCTCGCCCGCAAACTGACCGATGCGCTCAGCAGCCTTAACCTGATCGTGACCTATCGGTCCAACGGGGCATTTGCCGCGCTGTCTCCCGCGCTCAAGACGCAAGCGAACTTGAACATCGCGGACGTAGCCACCGCAGCGGTTCAAACTGCGACAGAGGACCTTTCGTTATCCGGCATCACGGTCAAGGTTGACTATTGCCGCACCAAAGCGTTTTCGACCAGCAGCGACACGATCGTGATGCTGGACCAACTGGCAAGCTCCCTTGGCGCTGTCACCGCGTAAGGCGACCCAGGTCAACTAGGCACCGACCGGTTATCGCAGCGCCCAATCGTGCTTGGGCATCTGCGCGACGATGGTATGGCGGTGGCAGCAGGTTAAATGATCATTCACCATCCCGACCGCCTCCATAAACGCGTACACAATTGTCGGGCCGCAAAACTTAAATCCCTGTTTTTTCAAATCGGTGGATATTTGCTTTGAAAGCGGCGTCCAGGCCGGAACGTCCGCCTGACGCTCGAACCGGTTCTGCTGCGGTTCGAAATCCACATACTTCCATAGATATCTGTCGAACCCCTCCCTCTGCTCAATCTGCTGCCACACGCGGGCATTGGTGATCGCCGCCGCGATCTTTCCGCGGTGGCGGATTATACCGGGGTTGGCCAGCAGCCGTTCAACGTCTGGCTCACCCCACGTAGCGATGACGTTAGGGTCAAAACCGGCAAATGCCTCGCGAAAATTCTCTCGCTTTTTAAGTATCGTGATCCAGCTGAGCCCCGCCTGAAAGCCGTCAAGGATAAGCTTTTCCCAAAGAGCACGGCTGTCATACTCGGGCACACCCCAGTCAGTGTCATGATAATCCAGATAAATCTGCTCTGGTCCCGCCCAGTCACATCGGTGCATCGGCTCCCCTTCTCCGCGCTCATTGGCAGAATAGTTAAAATTTGTGCTGCATTGCCGCGTTAACCCCGCGTTATAAGTATTGGGGCCAAGGTGACACAAGAAACGCGATAGATGGAAGCACCCCTTGGAAGAGATGTCACAACACCCGCTCGCTGATCTGCCCGAAGGCACGCGAAATCCGCTGGATTATGCCGTTAACCAACGCGACAGCAGCACAATCGCGATTGTCAAAGACGCAGTCGCGCACAAGCAGACCTTGATGGCCTACCAGCCCGTCATGCGCGATGTAGAAGATCCGAAAGTTGCCTTTTACGAGGGCTTTATCCGGATTTTGGACCCAACGGGGCGGGCCCTCCCAGCTCGTGAATTTATGCACCTCATCGAAAAGACGCAGCTTGGCCGCGAGATAGACGTGCTGTCGCTTCAGGCGGGGCTAACGGCGCTGAGCGATAACAAGAACTTGCGGCTATCTGTCAACATGTCAGCCCGCTCTATCGGCTATGCGGGATGGACGAACGTGCTGAATCGTTGGCTCTCGCGCGACGGCACCATTGGCGAACGGCTGATTCTAGAAATCAGCGAAAAATCCGCGATGCAAATGCCAGAGCTTGTCAGCAGTTTTATGGACCAAATGCAGACACGGGGCGTTTGCTTTGCCCTCGATAACTTCGGGGCCGACTACATCGCTATCCGCTACCTTAAAGATATGTTTTTTGATATCTTGAAGATTGACGGGCAATTTTCGCGTGGTATCACCCTCCACCCCGACAACCGTGCGATTGTATCGATCATGGTCTCAATCGCGCGTAACTTTGATATGGTATGCGTTGCCGAACAGGTCGAAAATCAAGAGGATTCGTCGCTTCTGCATTCTCTTGGCGTCGACTGCCAACAGGGGTTTCTATACGGTGCACCAACCACTCAACCTTTTTGGCATAAATCGACCGAATTGCGTAAAAACGCGTAGGCCGACAGGGCGTGATTGCCGCATGTGTAGCTATAGGATATGTCCCAAAGCATAGAAGACTGGGGAGCGGGCAACCACCGCGTTAATACCCTACGTCAGCAGTTCAGGGGAAGAACACATATGACCAACGTCGTCATCGCATCCGCAGCCCGCACGGCCGTAGGCAGTTTCAGCGGATCTTTTGCAAACACGCCTGCACATGATCTAGGTGCCGCAGTCCTGAAAGAGATCGTCACACGCGCGGGTATTGACCCTTCCGAGGTGAACGAAACTATTTTGGGCCAAGTTTTGACCGCAGCCCAAGGGCAAAACCCTGCACGCCAAGCACATATCAACGCGGGCCTGCCCATCGAAAGCGCGGCATGGTCGATCAACCAAGTGTGCGGTTCGGGCTTGCGCGCCGTGGCGCTGGCGGCCCAGCATATCCAACTGGGCGATGCTGATATCGTGGCCGCAGGTGGGCAGGAAAACATGTCGATGAGCCCCCACGCGCAAAACCTGCGTCCGGGTCAAAAAATGGGCGACATGCAGCTGATTGATACGATGATCCGCGACGGCCTGTGGGATGCGTTCCATGGCTACCATATGGGCCAAACCGCAGAAAATGTTGCAGCAAAATGGGAAATCAGCCGCGACGCCCAAGACGAGTTTGCAGTCGCCTCGCAAAACAAGGCCGAGGCTGCGCAAAAAGCCGGTAAGTTCCAAGACGAGATCGTGCCTTTCACCGTCAAAACTCGAAAGGGCGAGATTATCGTCGATCAAGACGAATACATCCGCCATGGTGCCACCATGGAAGCCATGCAAAAGCTGCGCCCCGCTTTCGCCAAAGACGGATCTGTCACAGCGGCCAACGCGTCGGGTCTAAACGATGGGGCGGCAGGCGCGTTGCTAATGTCGGCAGATAATGCTGAAAAACGGGGTATCACCCCGTTGGCGCGCATCGCATCCTATGCCACCGTCGGCCTAGACCCAACGATCATGGGGGCCGGTCCGATTTACGCGTCGCGCAAAGCATTGGAAAAAGCCGGCTGGAAAGCAGAAGATCTGGACCTCGTCGAAGCCAACGAAGCTTTTGCCGCTCAGGCCTGTGCAGTTAACAAAGACATGGGCTGGGATCCTTCGATCGTGAACGTCAACGGCGGCGCAATTGCTATCGGTCACCCGATCGGCGCATCCGGCGCGCGCATTCTCAATACGCTTTTGTTTGAAATGCAGCGTCGCGGCGCGAAGAAAGGGCTCGCCACTTTGTGCATTGGTGGCGGCATGGGCGTCGCGATGTGCCTTGAGCGCCCATAACGCTCCATAATCAAGCTCTCGTGGCGCGCGCTAAGCGACTTCACGCGCCACGAGAAAAACAAATGCTCTTTCCTTGCGTAAACTGTTGCAAAGAAATCCAAGCGTGACTACAAATTCCTCACGTAATTTAATTACGAATTTACTACGGCAAACGAAACAACATTGCCACTAGGGAGAGTTTTATGTCACGTGTTGCACTTGTAACCGGAGGGAGCCGCGGGATCGGGGCGGCTATTTCCACAGCATTGAAAGACGCCGGATATACTGTAGCGGCGACTTATGCCGGCAACGACGATGCTGCCGCGCAATTCACAGAATCAACCGGGATCAAAACCTATAAGTGGAACGTCGCAGACTACGAGGATTCCAAAGCCGGAATCGCCAAAGTCGAAGAAGATCTAGGCCCCGTTGAGGTGGTTGTTGCGAACGCGGGCATCACACGCGACGCGCCTTTCCACAAAATGACACCCGACCAATGGAACGAAGTCGTTGGCACAAATTTGACCGGCGTTTTCAATACCATTCACCCAGTTTGGCCCGGTATGCGCGACCGGAAATTTGGTCGGATCGTGGTCATAAGCTCGATCAACGGGCAAAAAGGCCAATTCGCACAGGTAAACTATGCGGCGACCAAAGCGGGTGACCTCGGCATTGTGAAATCCTTGGCTCAGGAAGGCGCGCGCGCCAATATCACTGCGAACGCAATCTGCCCCGGCTATATCGCAACGGATATGGTGATGGCCGTGCCGGAAAAAGTGCGCGATTCCATCGTGGCGCAAATTCCGACAGGCCGCTTGGGCGAACCGGAGGAGATCGCGCGCGCTGTTGTATTCCTTGTCAGCGATGACGCGGGCTTTATCAACGGGTCGACAATTACCGCGAATGGTGCCCAGCACCTGGTCTAGGTACCCGTCGTAGAAACGCGAAAGACCAGTGCATTCAGCACTGGCCTTTCTGCCGTCGGCCCATCGGGCACGCCGGTCAAACGTATAATTATATCAGCTGGAAAGCCGGGTAATTTCCTCTTTCAAACGCAGCTTTTCTTTTTTCATATTCGCAACCTTCAGGCCGTCGATACTCGGCGATCGTTGAGCCTGTTCTACAGCGTTACTCATTGCCAAATGCTTGCGTTTCAGAGCATCCAGATGTGCGTCAAAAGACATGTAACTCTCCTTAGGTTATGTTGCGTAGGAGGAGTGAAGCACGAAATATTTCACCTGTCACGCGGCACCGCAGCAAAACTATCGACAAGTTGAGATATCGGCGGGAGGTTGCTTAGAACGGCAGCGCCGCGCCCTCGCGCAGGACCGCCCGGATTTGCAGCACATAGCTGTCGCCATCCGCCATATGCCGAGGACCCTCGTGCATCACGAGCGGCGCATTCAACCGAAATGCACCCCGCCCGCTTTTGCGTGCCCGTAAGATCACCAGCTCGGCCAGCCGTCCGATGCGCGGCGCGATCGGCAGCACTTCGATACTGCCCATATCATGAGGTAACGCGCGGATAAGATCGGGCAGCCGTTCGGCGCGATGGATGAAATGTGCCTGCCCCTTGGGGGCCAGGCGTTTGGCCGCAATCTTGACCCATGTTTCCAGCGGAGTAGCCTCGCCCAGTGCCGTCTCGCGACCTAAATTCGTCGCAGCAATAGAAGCGTGACGATCGAAATACGGCGGGTTGGCAAGCACGTGGTCAAATTGTCGCTGCCGCAGCGCCAAGGGCATGGCGTCGATGTCGGCTTCGACCACTTCGAATGTAGGATCGTTCAGCCGTGCGAGCGCGGCATAGGCCGGCTGGATCTCGACTCCTGTCAGCTGCAACCCCGATACACGCGCGCCCAAACAAAGCGACGCAGCCCCCACCCCGCACCCAAGCTCCAGCACGCGCTGGCCTGCCCGCGCAGGGATGGTTGCAGCCAATAAAACAGGGTCCACACCCGCGCGATATCCTTTGCGTGGCTGCCACAAGCGCAATTTCCCGCCAAGGAAAGCATCCCGCGTCAGCGTGTCTGGGCCGAAGCTATCCATCGTCGTTAGTCGGGCAGTCCGGTGGGGATGTCATTATCGCGCAGCACCCGTGTCGCGGCACCGTGATCATCGTCATGCACCATCAAACGACGGGGGAAAATACCGATCCCGCCCTCAAGCACGCTCATGTTTACGTCGAGCGGAAAGCAGTCTATATCCTCGCCCTGAAGAAGGGCGCTGGCAAAGGCGATTATTGTCGGATCGGTTGTGCGTAAAAGTTCCTTCATAACAGAGATGTAAGGGCAATCGACGTTGATTGTCGAGCCTTCCAATTAAGGTCGTGTAGATGACGAGCGAAAACACCCAGAAACCGCATGATCAAATGGCGGCCTATCTGAGCGCAGATATGACTGCCGTGAATGACCTGATCCGCGACCGCATGGCGTCTGAACATGCACCGCGCATCCCGGAGGTCACCGCCCACCTGGTCGAAGCAGGCGGCAAACGGTTGCGCCCGATGCTCACGCTCGCGGCGGCGCGGCTGTGTGGCTATGACGGCCCTTACCATGTGCATCTGGCAGCCACGGTAGAGTTTATTCACACGGCAACGTTGCTGCACGATGACGTGGTCGATGAAAGCGCGCAGCGGCGCGGACGACCGACGGCGAACCTGCTTTGGGATAACAAATCTTCGGTGCTGGTGGGCGACTACCTGTTTGCGCGCAGTTTCCAGCTGATGACCGAAACCGACAATATGCGCGTGCTGGCGATCCTTGCGAATGCCTCTGCCACGATTGCCGAAGGCGAAGTGCTGCAACTGACGGCGGCCCAGAATTTGGCGACGGACGAAGGTATCTACCTGCAGGTCGTGCGCGGAAAAACCGCGGCGCTGTTCTCGGCGGCGACGCAGGTGGGCGGGGTCATCGCCTCAGCCCCCGACGCGCAGGTCCAAGCGCTGTTCAACTACGGTGACGCCTTGGGCATCGCGTTCCAGATTGTCGACGATTTGCTGGATTACCAAGGCGATCCGAATGCGACCGGCAAAAACATCGGTGACGATTTCCGCGAGCGCAAGCTGACCCTGCCGGTGATCAAAGCGATTGCCAAAAGCGATGCCGAAGAGCGCGCCTTCTGGGCCCGCACCATCGAAAAGGGGCGGCAGGAGGAAGGCGATCTGGACCACGCCCTGTCGCTGCTGCACAAACATGGCACGCTGGACGAGACCAAATCAGAGGCGCTGGCGTGGGCGGAGAAGGCCAAGACCGCGCTCGACACCCTGCCCGATCACGACCTGACCCGGATGCTGCGCGATCTGGCCGATTACGTCGTGGCGCGTATCAACTAGCCTAGCACCGGCGCGGCGACCACCCACCAACCGGGATGCTTGTCCGCGACACGGGCGGCGGCGCGTTGTGCAAACGCTTGGGTCTCGTACAGGCCGAAACAGGTGGCTCCGGATCCAGACATACGGGCCAGCAACGCATCCTGAAGGCTGTGTAGGCACGTCGCCACCTCTGGCACCAGTTGGACCGCTGGAGCCTCGAGGTCATTGCGCTGCGTCGCCAGCCATGCGGCGAATGCGGTGGCACTGGCGAATTCGGGCAGCTCTTTCGGCATCGGCGCATTGGCGCGGGCTTCGAGTCGCGAGAATACTTCGGGTGTGGCGGCAGATTTATTCGGGTTGATCAACACCAGCCAACAGGGCGGCAACTTGGGCGCAGGTGTCAAAACCTCGCCGATCCCCTCCATCCGCTGGGGCGTGTCATACAGGCAGACCGGCACATCCGCCCCAAGCCGGGCGATATCATCGGGTACGGGCAGCCCCCAGTGGGCCGATAGTAAATGGAGCATCGCGGCGGCGTCTGCTGATCCACCGCCGATCCCCGCCGCAGCAGGCAGATTTTTCGTCAGGTGCAGCCGCGCCCCTCTGCCAGCGCCAGCGTCGAGCAGGCGCGCAGCACGCACGACGAGGTTGCGGTCATCATTGGGGGCAGCGGCACCATATGGGCCATCGATGAACAGCTCAAGCTGGTCGGACGGCGTTACCGTGATCCGATCACCGACGCCGGCCCGTACCACAAGGCTGTCGAGCAAGTGATACCCGTCACCGCGCTGCCCTGTGACGTGCAGCGTCAGGTTCACCTTGGCCCAAGCGCTCCGGTTGCTGGCAACCCCGAGGGATGCGGCCTTGGCGGTCATTTTTCAGCGGAGGCTTTGCTAAGCGGTTCGGCCCCTTCTTCGGCCAATACAGCATCCAGTCCGACCTCGAGCTTGCGCCGCATGCGTTTCGGGTCCGCCTCGCTGTCCTGATCTTCGGGATCGACGAAAGACAGGGCGCGGCGCCATTGGAATTCGGCCTCGCGTTGACGACCCACGGACCAATAGACATCACCCAAGTGGTCGTTCAGCACCGGATCCACCGCAACGAGCTCTACCGCGCGTTCCATCTGGTCTACGGCCTCTTCGTAGCGTCCCAGCCGGTAAAGCACCCAACCAAGAGAATCGACGATATAGCCGGAGTCCGGGCTGGCTGCGACGGCGCGCTCAATCATGTTCAGCGCCTCGTCCAGATTGCGACCTTGTTCAACCAACGAATACCCTAGGTAGTTCAGTACTTGCGGTTGGTCGGGATTGATCTCGAGCGCGGTGCGGAAATCGCGTTCGGATGCTTCGCCGTTGCCCAGGCGTTCTTCGGCGATGCCACGCGCATAATACAATACCCAGCGTTGCGGGTTGCTGTCAGGTGTCAGTTCAATCGCCTTGTCGTAGGATTTTATCGCGGCCTTGAAATCGTCCTGTGCCCGCAGCGCATCGCCCAAAGCGGAATGGACCGACGGGAGCGTCCCATGGCTACGCGTCAGTTGTTGCAGCACCTCGATCGCCTGCTCAGGCTTGTTAGACCGCCGCAACGCCGCCGCGCGGCCCAGTTCAGCCGCATGGTAAGCGGGGTTGTCGGCGGGCACGTCTTGCAGTTCCTGAATTGCCAGCTCGTACTGGCCGATGTTTTCCAGCAGGTCCGCCGTCAGCAACAGATCGTCGATGTGATCGGGGCGCAGGTAGCGCGCGATGCGCGAATACAGCAGCACATAGTAGTCACCGGCGCTTTCGTTGCGCAGCACAGCTGCGAAGGTAAAAAACACTTCGGCGATTCCGGCCTTAGCATCGGGGATCTGGGTAAAGGCAACCTGCCCGTCCCCTTGCAAGGCCGCGACCAGATCATCAAGTTCAGGGTCACTGTTGGCACCGAAACTGTCGGTCAGCAGCGCGAGCGCTTGTTCGTTCCGCCCCAACTGGCCCAGAATTTCGACCCGCGCGATCACCCCGCGTCGGGTCTGCCCGGCGGACCCCGCTTGGCTCGCGGCAAAGATTGCCTCTGCCCCCTCATAATCGCCGACAGACGCCAACGCCAAAGCCTTGTGGTACATCACAAACCCCTGCATCCCAGCCTCTGTGCTCAGGGCATCGAATTGGGCAAGGGCGGCGGTCATATCGCCGACGCCCATTTGTGCCCAGGCTTTGACCAGCCCGTCGACCCAAGGGCCAATCCCACCTTCGTCTGCCGATTGCGCGATCAGGCCGGCATAGTCTTCTTCTTGTGCCATGCCTGCGGTGGTTACCAGATAGGCAATTTGCCCGGGTTGATCCGACGCCGCCATGACCCGCGCCAAGGGCAAAGCGCGTTCGATATTTCCGAGCGACAAAAGCGCCAGTACCGTGCTTTCAAGGAATTCAGGGTTTTTGGGATCAAGCGCCAATGCCTCGCCATAGTATCTCGCGGATTCCGCAAAATCGCTACGTACCGCAGCATGTCTCCCCGCGAGATAGGCACCGGCTGCCGATTGCGCCTGTGCGGGCATCGAAACAGCACCGGTCAGCGCCAAAACGCTAGCGGTCAACAATAGGTTACGGATCATACTGGCACGCCTCATTTATATTTAGGCGCAAGGCTAACAGGTTCGCGTCCAAGCGCAATGCCGCCTATCCAAAGGAGCATACCGCTTACCCTCTATCGGCGGAACCTCGCATGAAAAAAGGCGCGCCGAAGCACGCCTTTGATCGAATTCGTCCCGTAAGCGACGCTTACATGTTGGGGTAGTTCGGGCCATCCCCACCCTGCGGCGTGGTCCAGACGATATTCTGCGTCGGGTCCTTGATGTCGCAGGTTTTGCAATGCACGCAATTCTGGAAGTTGATGACAAAGCGCGGGTCCTTGCCGTCTTCCTCGACGAATTCATACACCCCCGCAGGGCAATATCGCGCCGAAGGGCCCGCGTATTCTGGCAGGTTGATGTTCACCGGCACCGATGGGTCCTTGAGCGTCAAATGCGCAGGCTGGTTTTCATCGTGGTTGGTGAACGAGAACGCCACGTTGGTCAGACGGTCAAAGCTCAGCTTGCCATCGGGCTTGGGGTAATCGATCTTTTTGTGCTTGGCGGCCTTTTCGGTCGCCTCGGCATCAGATTTCCCATGCCCCAACGTCCCCAACAGCGAGAAGCCGAATGTGTTGGTCCACATGTCGAACCCACCCACGGCGAGCGACGTCATGAGGCCGTATTTGCTCCACAATGGTTTGACGTTACGGACCTTTTTCAGGTCTTGGCCGATTTCGCCGTTGCGTACATCGTCCTCGTAGGCGGTCAGCTCGTCGCCTGCGCGGCCTGCCTGAATGGCTTCATAGGCGCGTTCGGCTGCGGCTTTGCCCGACAGCATCGCATTGTGGTTGCCCTTGATGCGCGGCACGTTGACCATGCCGACAGAGCAGCCCAGCAACGCCACACCCGGTGCAACCATTTTGGGCATGGACTGATAGCCGCCCTCGGTGATCGCACGCGCGCCATAAGCGATACGTTTGCCGCCTTTCAGCAGCTCGGCTACCATGGGGTGATGCTTGAACCGCTGAAATTCCATGTAAGGGAAGACATGCGGGTTCTTATAGCCGAGGTGAACAACGAAACCGACATACACCTGATTGTTTTCGATGTGATAGATGAACGACCCGCCGCCCGCGTTCTTGCCCAAGGGCCAGCCCATCGTGTGCGTGACGGTGCCCTCTTTGTGCTTGGCGGGGTCGATCTCCCAGATTTCTTTCATGCCAAGGCCGTATTTCTGCGGCTCTTTTCCGGCATCCAGATCGTATTTCGCGATCACCTGTTTCGACAGGCTCCCGCGGACGCCTTCAGAGAGGAACACATACTTACCGTGAAGCTCCATACCGGGTTCATAGCCGTCGCCCTTGGTGCCATCAGCGCTGATGCCGAATTCACCGGCCACGACGCCTTTGATCTCGCCGTTGTCACCATACACCAGTTCAGAGCACGCCATCCCGGGGAAGATCTCTACGCCCAAGGCTTCAGCCTGCTCGGCCATCCAACGACAGACGTTGCCCATGGAAACGATATAGTTGCCGTGGTTATGCATCAGCGGCGGCATGGGGAAGTTCGGCACGCGGATCTTGCCCGCCTCGCCCAGCATATAGAAGTTGTCTTCTTCGACCTTGGTCTTGATCGGCGCGCCTTTTTCTTTCCAATCCGGCATCAAAGCGTCCAGACCGACCGGATCCAGAACCGCGCCGGACAGAATATGCGCGCCCACTTCGGAGCCTTTTTCCAGCACGACCACATTGCAGTCGGCGTCCAGTTGCTTCAGACGGATCGCGGCGGACAGCCCGGCAGGGCCCGCACCGACGATAACGACGTCATATTCCATTGCTTCGCGTTCAACTTCGGCCATTTGGGGCTCCTCTTCGGGCAGAAAACGGTTTGGATTTCGCTAAACCAGCACAGTAGGTATTGCAATCGCAACACAGCGTAAATTAGCGCACCCACGACAGTTTGCATCATATATATTGCAGGTGCAGCAATATTGTTTCGCCACGTAAAATAGCGCTTCCCAACGGCTTGCCAATATGGACGTGCGGATTGCCGCGCTCCGGCAGACACCCCCTTGCATTCGCAGGGCAGTTTGGGTCAGGTAAGGATCAATTCAAATCGGTTGCACCCTCGGACATCAATTCGCGGGCTGTGACCCTCATTGCGTGGACGCCCCCCGATGGAAAAAATCCCCATGACCCGCGCCGGTCACACGGCTTTGGAAACCGAACTGAAGCACCTGAAGTCGGTTGAACGCCCTACCATCATCAAGGCCATCGCCGAAGCCCGCGAGCACGGCGATCTGTCCGAAAACGCAGAATACCACTCTGCCAAGGAAAAGCAGTCGTTCATCGAAGGCCGCATCAAAGAGCTTGAGGGTGCGATTTCCCTTGCTGACGTGATCGACCCTAAAAAGATGTCCGGCGCGATCAAGTTCGGCGCGAGGGTGACTTTGGTTGACGAGGACACCGACGAAGAAAAGACCTATCAGATTGTCGGTGAATACGAGGCCAATATTGAAAAAGGCCTGCTGAATATTAGATCCCCCATCGCCCGTGCCCTGATCGGCAAGGAAGAAGGCGACAGCGTCGAAGTGCGGACGCCGGGGGGGGACAAATCCTATGAGGTTCTCAAAATCGTCTACGCATAAGCCGGGGACAAACTGATGACCGAAAAACTGCAGCTGAACCCGAACGCACCGCGCCAATCCGCGCGGTCGACCCCGTTCGGCGTTTATTCGCGCCCCAGCGACGGCGGTGGCTTTAACATCGAGATCATCGCAGCCGCGCTCACAGTGGTCTGGCTACTAGGCTCCGTGATTTTCTTCATGGTGCTGCCGTCGGACGAGGCTTCTGACAGTGGGGCCGGTTTGCGCGTATTGATGACCATGCTTGCGGTCGTCATGCCCGTGGGCATGATCTGGGTTGCCGCCATCGCTGCCCGCTCCAGCCGCGTCATGCGCGAGGAAAGCAAACGGTTGCAGACTGCAATTGATGCGATCCGACAGGCCTACATTTCGCAGCAGCAGGGGCAAAGCCCTGGTGCCGATGCGACCGTCGCGCGCAAGCTCGATGAAATTGCCGCCGCCGCGCGCAAGACCGAAAGCACGCTGGCCACCTTCCAAAGCCGCCGCGACGCAACCACCCGTCTTGCGCCTCTTAAGCCCGTCGTCGTTGACGATCAGCCTGTTTTGGCGCTTGGCACGTCGGCAGCGGATATGACGCAGCCGCTCTCGCACGAGGATTTCATCCGCGCTTTGAACTTCCCCGAAACGGCAGACGATACCGAAGGCTTTTCTGCGTTGCGCAAGGCGTTGAAGGACCGCAATGCATCCCAGCTGGTTCAGGCGTCCCAAGATGTGCTGACGCTGCTGAGCCAGGACGGCATCTATATGGATGACCTCGCCCCCGACCGCGCCCGCCCCGAAATCTGGCGTCAGTTTGCGCAAGGTGCACGCGGCCGTCCAATTGCGGCATTGGGTGGCATCCGTGACCGGTCTTCGCTGGCGCTGACAAGTGCGCGTATGAAACAAGACCCGATCTTTCGCGATGTTGCGCATCACTTCCTGCGCCGCTTTGACCGCGCCTTTGCTGCCTTTGAAGCAGAAGCATCTGACGCGGACATCTCTGCGCTGACAGACACACGCACAGTGCGGGCCTTTATGTTGCTCGGGCGTGTGGCAGGGACGTTCGACTAGGGCCTAGGTGACCCCGAAGGATCCATAGGGGATATAGCGCACCAGATCGCCCGGCTGAACGTCGGCTGCGGCGTCTGGTAATTCTATCAGACCCTCGGCCCAAGACAGCCCGCTGATCCGGCCCGACCCTTCAGAGGCAAACACCTGTACCCGACCGTCGCGCATCCGCGCGCGCAGATACTCGCGTCGGCCCGGTTTCTTGCGTTTGCTGAAATCTGCGGGCACGTCAAAGCCTTGTGGCACAGGCCAGTCCTGCCCCGCCAACCGCGCCAACGCAGGGCGCGCGAATATCAATGTGCAGACCATTGCGGCCACGGGGTTACCCGGCAAGCCAAAAACAGGCGTGCCCTGCCACATGCCAAGCGCCAATGGCCGCCCCGGTTTGACCGCGATACGCCACAGATCCAGTGCTCCGGCTTCTGAAAGCAAGGCGGACACGTGATCCTCGTCGCCCGCCGACGCACCACCGCTGGTCAGGATCGCATCGACCTCGCCCTGCGCCGCATCAAGCCGTGCGCGCAGCGCCTCACGGTCGTCGCCTACATGGCCCAGATCGACGCCCCGATGCCCGAACTGCGCCAGCAACCCCAACAGCATCGGGCGGTTCGCATCGAATATCTGCCCCTCCGCCGCGGTTTGCCCCGCCTCGACGATCTCGTCGCCTGTCGACAGCACGCCAACCCGCAACTGTTTATGAACCAACACAGATGCGGTGCCGGTGGCCGCCAACAAGGCAATATCCGCCGCCGTGATCCGCCGCCCTGCGGCAAGCGTCACCGCGCCTGCCGTGACGTCCTCGCCTGCTTTGCGTGTGTTAGCGCCTTGCTTGACCGGTCCATTGAACCGCAGCGTGTCACCAACAATCGTCACGTCCTCTTGCAGCACCACGGTATCGACACCTGCGGGCAGCGCGGCCCCCGTCAGCACACGTATCGCATAACCGGCGGGCAATCTCCCCGGCGCATCCCCCGCGGCTGCGCGGCCTTCGGCCAGCGGCAGCGCATGCGCACCGGCAGCACGTCCGCCCGCGAACCCGTAGCCGTCTACTGCGGTATTCGGCAGTGGCGGGTTCGCACGCTGCGCCAGCACGTCGGCTGCTGCAATCCGCCCCAACGCATCGCCAAGGCGCACCTCTTCGGCAGGTAGCACCGGATGCAGACGCGCGCGTAGCTGTTCCAGCGCATCGTCCACGGGCGTCCAATGCACGCCCGGCGGCAGGGCAAAACAATCATTGCGCAGCGGCGGTGGTGCCTTGAGCAGGTGTTCGACCCCCATCCCCAAGATCCACCCTTCTTCCGGTGCCTGCACGTCAAGCACCTGCGCCAGTTCAGCAGGGGCCAAAGCCGAGACCTGCCGCGCAAGTTCCTGCACCTGCCACGCATCCTTGATCATCTCGTCCGGGGCAGGCCCGACGGTCAGTGACGGCCAGACTTCAACAAACGCAACCGGGGCATCAGGCTTCTCGAACGGCCAGACCGCGACGCGCCCGGCAAAACGGGCACGCAGGCGCGAAAGGACAGGCAGACCCATGACCACCTGCGACCCGACAGCCCCTGCCCCCGCCAGTTGCCAGCAGGTAAAGCTGCCCTTGGCCTGCACTTCAGCTGCACGTTTCTCGGCAAAGGGATTTGTATAATCGGCCTTGGTACGGGGCAGTCCCGTGACGTCACGGTTCGGCAGGCCATTGGCCCAAAACGGCCCCAGACCGTCGCCCAGACCCAGATTAATCTCTCCGGCCAGATCGAAACGGTTGTTGGCTTTTGGCGCGTCTTCAACCCGCGCCTCGAACCATTCCCACACAGCGAATGGATCGGTACTGCCCGTCAGCGCTTCGGCAAAGCCTGCGGGGTAGCCAAAAGGAAAATCGAACCCGACCATCACACGATGGCCCTGCGCCAGCTCTGCGTCGATCAGCGTGGCGATCCAAGCCTCTGCCTCTGACCGGTTGCGCAGATAGACGGGGGCATCTGATACGCCCCCCCGCGACACACCCAACCAGATCGCGTCCTTGCGCGGGGTCGGGCCGGTGTCGTTGCCGCCGGACCAATCGACCATGACGATGGTGTCAAATGCGCTCACAGCCCGACCTCGGACAGGATGAAATCGGCGATGGTGCCTGTGTCATTCAGATCGAACACGGGGCGATCCAGTGTCATTGGTGTATCGCTGGCAATGGCCTTGATCGTCGGATCCTCCGGCGCGATCAACGCGTTGCCCGTTTCCGCCCGATGCGCTTCGACCTTGGCGTGACCGTCACGCTTGTATCCCTCGACCAAGACCAGATCGACAGGGGCCAGCTTGGCTAGCAGCGCGTCGAGGGACGGTTCGTCCTCGCCGTGCAATTCGTGCATCAGGGCAAAGCGGTTACGCGATGCCAGCAGGACTTCGCGGGCACCCGCGACACGGTGACGGTGGCTGTCCTTGCCCGGATGATCGACGTCGAAACTGTGATGCGCATGTTTCACGGTAGACACTGAAAATCCGCGCCCCGTGATTTCGGTCACAAGGCGTTCCATCAACCCTGTTTTGCCTGCGTTCTTCCAGCCGACAACGCCGTAAACTCTCATAGCATCTCCTGTGCACGGGCCAGATCCTCGGGGGTGTTGATGTTAAAGAACGCGTCTTCGTGGGGGAACAACGCCTCGCGGCCATCATGGATCTGTGTCCACATCACGACCTTGCGCAACCCGCCCTGCAAGGCGGCACGCAGATCGTCACGCAAGGCCACAGGCCAAAGGCCAAAGGTCGGATGCCGCGCGGTGCCGCGCTTGGCATCGGGCGTGGCGGCCAACACCAGCGGGTGGGTCATTCCCTCGCTTGCCAGCAACAGTTGCGGGACCAGATCACCGGGGAAGAACGGCGTATCGGCGGCAGCAGTCACAATCGTATCAGCGCCATGTGCGGCAGCCCAATCCAGCCCAGCCAACACCCCCGCCAGCGGTCCGGCAAAGCCGTCGATACTGTCGGGCAACACCGGCAGTTTCAGCCCCGCAAACCGCGCGGCATCGCCATTGGCATTCAACGCCACACGCGCCACCTGCGGCGTTAGCCGTTCGATCACATGGTCCAGCACGCTTTGACCGCCAAGCTGCAGCAGCCCCTTGTCGCCGCCGCCCATCCGCGTCGCCTGCCCCCCTGCAAGGATCACCCCAAGTGGCTGTTTCATGCGCTGCCCTTTCGGCCTGATCGTTTAGGTTCATCCCTGATCTGGTCGGGGTCTGCATCGCGGATCAGCCGGTCTTCGCCCGCAAGGCAGATAAAGCGTTTGCCCTTCATCCGCCCGATCAACGTCAGCCCGACCTGCTGCGCGATCTCTACCCCCCACGCGGTAAAGCCGGAACGTGACACCAGCGCGGGGATCCCCATCATCGCGGTCTTGATCACCATCTCAGAGGTCAGCCGCCCAGTGGTATACAGTAACTTATCCTCGGCAGAGACCCCTTCCGAGAGCATCCAGCCGGCGATCTTGTCCACCGCGTTATGACGCCCCACGTCCTCCATATAGACCAGCGGACGGTTGCCCTGACACAGCACCGTGCCGTGGATCGCCCCCGCCTCTAGGTACAGGCTCGGCGTGCGGTTGATCTGTGCACTTAGGTCATAGATCCACGAGGTCCGCAGCGGGGTCGACGGCAGGGTCACGCCCTCAAGACCCTCCATCATATCGCCAAAGACAGTGCCCACAGCGCAGCCACTGGTGCGGGTCTTCTTGCGCATTTTGTCTTCGTAGTCGGTTTTGCGGGCGGTGCGGACGATGACGACTTCAAGCTCTTCGTCATAGTCGACGCTGGTGATATCCTCGCCGTCGCGCAGCATACCCTGATTGCGCAAGAACCCGAGCGCGAGGTATTCGGGGTAATCGCCAATCGTCATCGCGGTGACGATTTCCTGCGCATTCAAAAAGATCGTCAGCGGGCGTTCCTCGACGACGTTGATCGTTGTCTCGGTCCCCGAATGATCCCGTCCGACGACGGCGCGTGTCAGCCGCGCCAATCCCGGCTGCGGTGCGATCAAATAAGCATCGGTGTCTGTCTTGACGGACAATTGCATCCCCCCAAAGCGGCAGTTAAGCATGTCCCGGCAATCTAGGGGGAACGCATGGCCATCACCACCACGAAATCGGCCTTTCGCAAAGGTCTTGCCGACGCAGCACCCTTTATTCTGGTGATGATCCCGTTTGCATCGCTGTTCGGCATTCTTGCCACCGAAGCAGGGCTGAACGTGTTCGAAACTCTCGCCTTTTCGGTCGTGGTCATTGCGGGCGCTGCGCAGTTTACAGCGCTGCAACTGATGCAGGAACATGCGCCGACGGCGATCGTGCTGGCCTCTGCGCTGGCGGTAAACCTGCGGATGGCGATGTATTCGGCGTCGCTGACACCCTACATCGGGTCCGCGCCTTTGTGGCAGCGCGCGCTGGCCGCCTATCTGACAGTTGACCAATCCTACGTCTGCGCGATGGCGCAATATGAGAAAGAGCCGGATATGACCATCCCGCAGCGGATGGCCTATTTCTTTGGCTGTGTGACCCCGATTGTGCCGTTGTGGTATCTTTTCACCCTGGTTGGCGCGATGGTCGGGGCACAAATTCCTGACAGCTGGGCGTTGGATTTTGCCCTACCCATCACCTTTCTCGCAATGATCGCGCCGATGTTCCGCACCTCGGCACATATCGTCGCGGCGCTGGTGGCATCCCTCGCGGCGCTGTTGACGGCGGGTGTGCCCTATTCGCTGGGGCTGATCCTGGCGGGGCTGGCGGGCATGATCGCCGGTGCCCAAACCGAACTTTGGCTGGAACGACGCCAGCCCCACCACCCTGAACAGGACGCGGCATAATGAATGATATCGACACCGGCACGCTTTGGTTCGTGATCATCGCCCTTGGTCTTGGCAGCTTTGGGCTGCGCTTTGTCTTTACCGGACTGGTGGGGGACCGCGAAATGCCCGCGTGGCTGTTGCGACACCTGCGCTATACGGCGGTGGCGATCCTGCCCGCCCTTGTGGCCCCGCAAGTGATCTGGCCCGCGGCCACGGACGGGCAGCTTGATTTACCGCGTATGGCAGCTGCGGCAGCAGCACTGACTGTGGGGGTGCTCACCAAAAACGTGCTGCTCGCGATTATCAGCGGCGCAGCAACGCTTTATGGTTTGCTTTGGTTACTGGGCTAGAAGCGAAGCCTGTACGGCATCAATCACGTCGCCTTCGTCGTTTTCATAGTATTTCGTCGTCTTCACGCCGGGCAGGCTGGCGAATTGTTCGCTGAGCTTGGCAGGGTAGAACGTCTTCGAGATGCTCTCAAAGCCCTGAACCTGCGTCAGGATATCAGAGGTCGCATTGGCGCAGAACGCCCCCGCTACCTGACCGTTTGACATCACAAGCTGCAATATCTGTTCTGCCTGTGCGTCGCTGACCTGCAATTCCTGGCTGACGACATGGTAGGTGCTGCGCGCATGAGAGGATTTGTACCCCTGTATCCACTGGGGCGTCATGCCGTAAAGCACATCACCGCGTTCGATCACACGAGGGTCGCGGAACGATCCGGCGGGGTCAAAGATCACCTGCTGCGACCCGTTGACCACCAGTGCCGTATGGCCGCCGCTGCCGGTGCGGTTGTTGATCATCGTCACCAACGTGATGGATTTTGGTCCCGGTGCCACATAGGCAGCCGCCGCGACCTCTGCGGGGGTATTGTCGATACCGGTATCATTCGCACAGGCCGCAAGCAGCCCGACGCAGGCCAGAGCCATCCAAACGCGCATAGAAATATCCTGTCGGTTAAGTGTGCGTGCCTTAGCGCGCGAAGATCGCCATAAAGACCAGAATGGCAATAATCACGATGCACGACCATTTGACGAAGTTCATGAAGCTGTCAAAAGTCTTCTCGTGCGTGCTGGTGTCCATCGAGCCGTGTTCATGTTTGGCCATTTGCGCGATCCTTGTCTTAACGTGCGTATGATTTGGTCTGGGGAATACTGTATTCATTTGCCTATGTCACGGCATCAAAATGCGCGTGGTCAGGTGTTTTCGCCTGCGGGAGGCTGCTCTTGTGTCTCGAGGTCTTCGATCAGACGAAAACCGATGCGATTCGCGGGGGCTTCTTGCACCGCTTTGGGCAGCGCCCTCAGGGCCACGTTCAACTGTGTGACATGCTGCACAAGCTGCATCCGCGCGCCGGTGTTGTCCTTGCCATAAAAGGTCACGATATCAGGATCGAAATAGCCCATCCCCTCGATCCGCAGCACGCCGGCGTCACCGCCTGCAAAACCCATAGCGACCTCGTGATCACCGTCGAGCTGTTCTTCGAAGTTCTTGAGGTACAGCACAACACGCTCGTAGGCCCATTGCGCAGCTGATTTCTGCGCGGCAGGTTTCTGAGTGATCCCTTTGGGCACAGGCTGGTCCGAGGCGTTGCGGCTAGAGGGGTCCGAATGCACCTCGTAAAGCCGTGGCAACGCGTCTGCTTCGATGGCTTCGGCAGCAGTCTTGATCTCGTTATCCATCGCTCAATCCTTTGACTGATATACCCACGCCCCGTCCTGCGCACGCAAGCTGCGCGTGGCGCGGCCCGTCTGGTACAGATGGCTAAGATGCGCCACCGCTTCGACCAACGCCAGACCGTATTCGCCCTCGCCGATGTTGCGTTTGAACAGGGTCGAAAAACATTCGGAAGCAGATTTGGGCTCTGCAATCGCTTTTTCCAGACGGCGCAGGGCGCTGTGGTGGTTCTCGATCAGCTGGCGCATGCGGGTGGGCAGACCGGTAAACGGCAGCTTGTGCCCCCCCAATACCAGGTGATCTTCGCGTGATAGCAGTGACAGCCGGTCGCATGCCTCGATCCATTCGCCAATGGGATCGGCCATGGGTTCGGTGGCATAGACCCCGACGTTGGGGCTGATCGATGACAGGATCTGATCGCCCGCAATCACGAGGTTGTCGTCACGGCTCCAGAAGGTAGCGTGTTCGGGGGCGTGACCGTTGCCCATATGTACATCAAAGACGCGGCCACCGATGGTGATCTCGTCGCCCTGCTTGATCCGCGTGAAGCCCAAAGGCAGCGGCGAGACGATGTCGGCAAAGTTGAAGGGCCGCTCGGAGGCGCGTTTTTCATACAGCGCGGCGTCCATACCCGACAGCTTGTAGAACGCCAGCGCTTCGGCCGACGGTGTCTCTTGCGGGTCCAGCGTCAGCATCCGCGCGGTAAGCCATGCGGTGCGCGTCGTCACCAGCTCTGCCCCGTGTTCGGTCTGGAACCAACCCGCCAATCCGATGTGATCGGGGTGGTGGTGGGTCACGATCACCCGCGACACCGGCTTGCCGCCCAACGGCCCCGCGATCAGGTCCGTCCACAGCGCCTTGGACTTTTTCGACGCAAAGCCGGTGTCGATGATCGTCCAGCTGTCGCCTTCGTCGAACGCATAGACGTTGACGTGATCCAGCTTCATCGGCAGCGGCAAACGCAACCAAAGAACGCCGGGGGCGACCTCAATCGCTGCATCATGGGCGGGCGGCGTTTCCCAAGGGAAACGCAAACCGGTGGGTGCGGTATCCGGCATCAGGCGGCCAGTTCGTCAGCGGAAAGCGCGAAAAGATCGGCCTCGCCCGCTTGGGCATGGGCCAGCAGACCGATGTGTTCTGGCAGCAACCGCAGGATATAGAAACGCGCCAGCTTTTCACGCGCGCCGCCTTTGTCGGCCAAAGCGGCCTTGAGGTGCAGATGCGCCCCAAGCACCCGCGCAAAGGCCCGCAGGTAAGGCACCGCTCCGGCAAAGCGCGTGTCCATGTTCGATTGCTCGTTCAGCCAATCGGTCGCTTCGCGCAGCGTCTCGGACGCCTGCCACAGGGAGTCCGCCATATTCGGGAACGTCTCGCGGGCCGCTTCGGCATCGGCTTCGATTTCATCCAGCAGACGGTTCGCTGCCTCGCCGCCGTCCATCATCTTGCGCGCCACCAGATCCATTGCCTGAATGCCATTGGTGCCTTCGTAGATCGCGGTCACCCGCACGTCACGGCTGTACTGCGCGGCCCCTGTTTCCTCGATAAAGCCCATGCCGCCATGCACCTGAACACCCATTTCGGCGACGGCCATACCTGTGTCGGTTCCAAAGGCCTTGGCGATCGGAGTCAAGAAGGCCGCCCGGGCTTTCCATTCGGACTGACCGGTGGCGCTCGTCATGTCGATCGCCTTGGCACAGCACAGCGCAATGGCGCGGGCGGCAAAGGTTTCGGCCTTCATCGTCATCAACATACGGCGCACATCAGCGTGATCCACAATCGTGCCGGTGCCATCGGGGCGCGATGTTTTGCCCTGTTTGCGGTCCAGCGCATAGGCCAGCGCGTGTTGATAGGCCGCTTCGGCGATGCCGATGCCCTGCCCGCCCACACCAAGCCGTGCGTTGTTCATCATTGTGAACATGGCTGCCATACCGCCCTGTTCGGCCCCAACCAGCCAGCCCGTCGCCCTGTCATACTGCATCACGCACGTCGGAGACCCATGAATCCCCAGTTTGTGTTCCAGACTGACGACGTTCAGCGTGTTGGCATTCCCAAGGCTGCCGTCCTCATTGGGCAGGAATTTCGGAACGAGGAACAGGCTAATGCCTTTCGTGCCGGCGGGCGCACCGGGCAGACGCGCGAGAACCAGATGGCAGACATTGCCGCCAAAATCATTGTCACCCCATGTAATATAGACCTTCTGGCCCGAAATCGCATAGGTGCCGTCGCCGTTGTCTTCGGCCTTGCTTGCCAGCGCACCCACGTCCGAGCCCGCTTGCGGTTCGGTCAGGTTCATCGTGCCGGTCCATTCGCCGCTGATCAGCTTGGGCAGATACAGTTCCTTGATCGCGTCGCTGGCGTGATGTTCAAGCGCTTCGATCTGGCCTTGGCTCATCAAAGGCGCAAGCTGCAAGGACAGGCAAGCCCCGCTCATCATTTCATTCACGGCAGTCGTCAGGGTCATCGGCAGGCCCATGCCACCGTATTCAGGGTCGGCGGACATGCCGATCCAGCCACCTTCGGCCACGGCCTTGAACCCGTCAGCGAAACCGGGCGACGTGCGCACAACACCGTTCTCAAGCTTGGCGGGCGTCTGGTCGCCTGCGCGTTGCAGCGGGGCCAGAACATCATTTGTCATCTTGCCCGCTTCTTCGAGGATCGCGCGGGTGACGTCTTCGCTGGCATCTTCAAAACGTTCGGTCTGACGCACAGCGTCCAAACCTACGACATGATCAAACAGAAAGGCAAAATCTTCGACAGGGGCGCGATAGGGCATAGTTTTCCTCCGTTAACGCGTTCGTCTGCTTGGCAAACCGAACAGCGACCTGATAAGCCCAAGACGATACTTCGGGCTGTTGCGGCGAGAATGTCGCTCAAGTCTGCGCACCGCAACCCAAAACGCGGCGTCATCCCCATAAGAGAAGCCCATGACCGACATTCTACTTCCCGACCCCTTAGGCATTTCCCGCGCCGCCGCCCTGCTGCAGCAAGGTGCACTGGTCGCTTTGCCAACTGAAACGGTCTATGGCTTGGGCGCGGATGCGCGCAACGGGACCGCAGTGGCAGGGATTTACACGGCCAAGGGACGGCCCAGCTTTAACCCGCTCATTATCCATGTCGCCGATGTCGATCAGGCACGCCAATATGGGCGCTGGTCCGACACAGCAGAGGTTCTGGCCAGCGCATTCTGGCCCGGTCCAATGACCCTCGTGCTGCCATTGGCCGAGGGGCACGGGTTATCGTCCTTGGTGACAGCGGGGCTGGACAGCATCGCCATCCGCATCCCCGCACATTCCACGGCCCGCGCCATATTGCGGGCGTTTGGCGGGCCGGTGGCGGCCCCGTCGGCCAACCCCTCGGGCAAGATCAGCGCCACCACGGCGCAGCATGTCCTGTCGGGGCTGCAAGGGCGTATTGCGGCCGTTGTCGATGACGGGCCCTGCACGGTCGGGCTGGAAAGCACGATCATCGGGCTGAACCAGCCACGCCCTACCCTCCTGCGCGCAGGCGGTCTGCCGTCCGAAGCGATAGAGGCGGCGCTTGGGGGGCCGCTGGATGTGGCCGACGGCGCAGAAATTATCGCCCCCGGCCAGTTGGCGTCCCACTACGCGCCCCATGCCAGCGTGCGGTTGAACGCCCAAGCGGCAATGGATGGCGAGGTCTATCTTGGGTTTGGCGCGGCGAAGGGGACTGGCGCGGATGATCTAACCCTGTCGGCCAGCGGCGATCTGGTAGAGGCCGCGGCGCAGCTATTCGACCAGCTGCACGCGCTTGACCGGCTGCGCAAACCCATCGCAGTGGCCTCGATCCCTGAAACGGGGCTTGGCCGCGCCATCAACGACCGTCTGCGTCGCGCAGCCGCTCCGCGTTGATCCATCTTGCGTTTGTCAGGCCCGCCCCGCTGTCGCGCTCAGCCCCAATGGGTCCACCCCGATAGAGGTCAGCGCCGCTTCCCATTTGCGTGCATCGGGCAAGGTGAACAGGATGTCGGTATCGCAGGGGCAGGTCAGCCAGCCGTTCTGCGCGATTTCGCCTTCCAGCTGGCCTGCGTCCCAACCGGCATAGCCCAGCATCATCATCGCCTGTCGCGGGCCCTTGCCGCGGGCGATGTCTTCGAGAATATCAAGCGTTACAGTCATCGCCACGCCCTGCGCGATATCGGTCGTCTTCATCACTGACCGGTATTCGGCGCTGTGCAGCACAAAGCCACGCTCTGTCTCGACGGGACCACCGACATGCACCCCCAGACCGGTGATGTCGTCCATGTCCACATCACTGAGCCGGTCAAGCACGTCGCCCAGCTTGAGATCAGCGGCAGGTTTGTTGACGATCAACCCCATCGCGCCCTCGTCGTCATGCGCACAGATAAAGATCACCGAATGATCGAACCGAGGATCGCCCATGCCGGGCATGGCCACCAAAAGCTGGCCGGTAAGATCCATTGTCATGCTGTCGTTCTTTTGCGTCATCCCCATAGCATGGCGTGCGCCCCTGCCGCTTACAACCCCTGCGGCTGCAACGTTTCATAATGCAAACGTGACTTGGCAAACGGGGGGCAGTTGGCCCATGAAAGCACCATGACCAGAAAACTCCTTGGCCTGATGGCCGCTGCCCTTCTCGCCCCGTTGCCTGCTTTTGCGATGGAGGTAATCCACGGGGAAATCCTGCAAGGTTGGGTGCTGCCCGATGGCAACCGCATGGCCGCGATCCGCATGACAGTTAAACCGGGGTGGAAGACCTATTGGCGCGCGCCCGGTGATATGGGCATCCCGCCCAGCTTTGACTGGTCCGGTTCACGCAACCTGTCGGCGGTGGACGTTGAATGGCCCGCGCCTACGGTGTTTCGCGAAACCAACCTGACGACCATCGGGTACAAGGATCAGGTGGTATTGCCGTTGCGGATTACGGTGCCGGAAAAAGGTGCCCCTGTGACCATGAACACCACGATTGATCTGGGCGTGTGCAGCGACATCTGTGTGCCCGCCTCGCTTGAGCTCAGCGGCGTTATCAGCACAACCACGACCCGCGCCGATCCTGCCATCGCGGCCTCGCTTGCGCAGCGCCCGTATTCGGCGAAAGAGGCCCGCGTATCGGATGTGACCTGCACCATTGGCAGAACCGGCGAAGACCTGACACTGGACGCTGCTATCACGGTGCCGCCCTCGGGTGGGCAAGAGCTGGTGGTGATTGAAACCGGCAACCCCGATCTATGGGTCAGCGAGGCCGATACGACGCGCAAAGGCAACACGCTGCACGCGCGCGTGGACGTAGGCCATGTCAGCGGCGGCCCTGTGGCGCTGAACCGGTCGCATATCCGAATGACGGTTTTAGGCCGCAATCAGGCCATCGATATCGTCGGGTGTAACGCGGGCTGATCAGCCCGCTGCTTTCCTGCGCGACAGCGCATAGATCACGGCCCCCATGGCATAGCCCGCCAGCGCGATCGCTGCGGCACCTGCCAGAAACAGCAGCAGTGCTGCGCTTCGTTGTGACAGCGCCCCCATCGTGGGCAACATCTTAGCCAGCGCGGGATGCAAGCCACCAGTCACCGCGACCCACCCCAGCGTAGCCCCGCCCCAGAGCAGCATCAGTAGCCATAGCCCCAAAATACCGGTCCTCAGCCCCCCAGCCCGCGCCCGCATGGCGCGGCGCATCGCACGGATTTGACGGCCGATATCATGCTGTGCCGCGACCAGCGCAGGCACGACCAGCAGCACCAGGAACATGCCAAAGCCCAGACCATAGACCAGCGTGATCACAGTGGGTTTCAAAAATTGCGCCTGCTGGCTTTGTTCATATAGCAGCGGCGCCATCCCAAGGACCGTCGTCAACGTGGTCAGCATCACCGGACGCAACCGATCCGCAGCGCCGTCGATGATCGACGGGATCACCCCGCGCGTGGCACCATATTCGTCGATTGTCCCCACCAGCACGATGGAATCGTTGATGATGATCCCCGTCATCCCTAGCAGGCCAACAACTGTGAACATGCTCAACGGGACCTCCCACAGGGCGTGGCCATAGATCGTGCCCACCAAGCCGAACGGGATCACCGCCATCACCACCATGGGGCGCGTCCAGCTGCCGAACACCCAAGCCAGCACAAGATAAATACCCGTCAGCACAAGGATCAGCCCGGTCAGCGCATCCGACAGGAATGTGTTTTCCTGCTCGCTCAATCCGCCGATGCGGAAATCAACCTGACGTTCAGAGGCGATGCGCGGCAGGATATCCTCGCGCAGGGCCGTCGTGATCTCGGTCGCGCGGACGGGGTCATCTTCTGAAATGTCGCCGGTTACGGATATCAGCCGGATACCGTTCTCGCGCCGTACCGTGCTGAACCCCGTACGCCGGTCCACGCTGACGATATCGGCCAGCGGCACATATTGCCCGCCCGGCGTACGCATCTGGGTACGCTCAAGGAAATCCGCCGTCAGCTCGCCCTCGGGTAGTTCCACGCGAATGGTGGCCGATCGAGGGCCATCGGGATAGGTCGCGGCCTCGATCCCGCCAAGACGGTGTCGCAACACCCGCCCCAACATATCAATCGTGAACCCGAGCGCTTGGCCCTGCGGTGTCAGATCGAGGATCAGCTCTTCTTTGTCATAGGCTAGATTGTCCTGCACAGCGCTGACTTCGGGATATTGCCGTAGCGCATCCTGCAAATCCTGCGAGGCGGTTTTCAACACCTGTGTGTCGGCCCCATAGAACTGCACATCCAGCGCATCGCCGCCAGGACCGGAACGCCAGCCGCGAAAGCTTACGGTTTCTGCAAGCGGATGGTGGACCACGGCATCCTGCAACGCCGCCACGAAGGCAAAGCTGGAATAGGGCCGCAGGTCCGCGTCGATCAGCTCGATCGAGATACCGCCCAGCAGATCACCGTCCTTGCTGTCAGCCCCGTCGAGCCCGCGACCCGCGTTGCCCCCGACCTGCGCAATGACATAATCGATCGGATTGGTGCCATGCTCCTCGGCATATTCCGCGCCCAGCGCTTCTGTCGCGCGTTGCATTTCGCGCATCATCGCCAGCGTATCGGCACGGGTGGCCCCATCGACCATGGCGAAGTTACCCGTTACCGACCCACGTTCGGGCGCGTTGAAAAAGCGCCATTGAACGTCGCCCTGAATGAACAGCGCCACCTGAGACGCCAGCACTGCGACAACGCCCGCCAGCACCACATAGCGCGCGCGGATAACTCCTGCTATGAAAGGGCGGAACAGCCGCTCGCGCCCCCAAAGGAACCCGCGATTGACCACACGGCTGGGCAGATCATACCACCGTTTCTTTGCCCCTGCGGCCATCGCATGCGCCATGTGGTTTGGCAGGATCAAAAAGCATTCGACCAGTGACGCCGCCAGCACTGCAATGACGGTCAGGGGAATATCTCCGATCAGGCTGCCAAAGCGCCCGCCAACGGCCAGCAGGCCGAAGAACGCAATGATCGTCGTCAGGGTTGCGGCAAAAACTGGCATCGCCATGCGCCGCGCGGCGTTCTCTGCCGCTTGCATCGGTGGCTCGCCCAGTTCGTTATGCCGGTAGTCGGCATGTTCCCCCACAACGATCGCGTCATCTACAACGATCCCAAGCGTGATAATCAGACCGAACAAAGAGATCATGTTAATCGTGATCCCACCCGCATACATCAGTGCAATTGCCGCGGCCATCGACGCCGGAATACCCGCGGCCACCCAAAAGGCCGTGCGCGCGTTCAGGAACAGGAACAGCAACCCCACCACAAGCGCGAGGCCCATCAAACCGTTATCAATCAGCAAATCCAGCCTGCCGGTAATTGCCTCGGCGCGCGTGCGGATCAGGTTGATCGCCACCCCCTTGGGCAGCATCACCGCCATATCGGCAGCGACCCCTTCGACGCTTTGCTGAATACCAATGGCATCCCCCCCGTCAGAGCGGTCAATGCGCACCGATATTGCCGGATCGTCGCCGACAAAATACCCCACCTCGCGGTCAGAGCCCTGTTCGATCACCCGCGCCACATCGCCCACCAACAGTGACGATCCATCGGCATTGCTGCGCAAGACGACACGCGACAAGGCGTCGGCACTGCGCTTGGCGGTCCCGGTGCGCACGCGGGCATTGGCACCTGTTACGTCACCAGCGGGGCTGGCATCGACCTCAGCAGCGATCGCCGCCGCGATCTCGGCCATGGTGATATTATAACGGATCAACCGGAGCGAGGGGACCTCGATCAAGGTCTGCGGCGCAGCGACCCCCTGAATGGTGCTGCGGGTGACCCCCGCCGCGAAAAGACGCGTGACAAATTCATCTGCAAAACGGCCCAGCTGTTCCGCACTGATCGGGCCGGTGATCACGACATCGGTGACGCGGTCACGCCAGATGCCACGGCGCACCACAGGGTCTTCGGCATCTTCGGGTAGTGTGGTGACGGTATCCACGGCGGTTTGCACATCGGTCGCAGCGCGGGCCATATCCCAGTTCGGCTCGAACTCCAGCGAAATGGTGGCACTGCCCTCACGCGACGCGGCGGTAGAACTCTCCACCCCTTCCACAGCCAGCAAGACAGGTTCAAGCACCTGAACGATGGCGTTGTCGACATCATCCGCGCCGGCCCCCTCCCAAACGGTCGAAACCGAGACACTGTCGATAACCACATCGGGAAAGAATTGCGCCCGCATGTTGGGCGCAGCAGCCGCCCCGCACACAAGCAGCACCACGAGCAACAGGTTCGCCGCCGTCCGGTGACGCGTGAAATACGACAGGATTCCGCCTGCGGGGCCGGACATGCTACGGGCCATAGATCAGCCCCCCATCCGGCTTTCGATGCGTTCGATCACCCGCGCAGGGACCTGTGGCTCAGCCAGTTGCGCCAGAACCCGTGCTTTAGCATCCTGCGGCATCCGCGTGTTCCCCTCGACAAAGGCGACAAGCTTTGCCCGACGTTCCTTTGTCAGCGCGATCATTGCGGGCGCATCTACCTGCGCCGTGTCCCGAGCCCCCGAGCGCAACGGCTTTACCGCAATACCGGCCCCCAGCAGTGGCGAACGGGCCTCGACGACATCGCGGCCCTCGATTGGTCCCCGCACCAAGACCTCATCCCCCACGCGACGCAACACAGAGACCTGAACGCTTTCAAGCCGGTTTTCCGGATCCAGCACCAACACCGCCCCCTGCGCATCCAGCGCCGAGCTGGGCAGCCGAATGACGTCGTCCAATGCCGGTTCGCCCACCCGTACCATCGCGAAATCCCCCGGCTTGAACCCCGGTGCTTGCGTCAGCGTAGCAAAGATCAACCGGCCACTGGCCCCCTCACCCGCCGCAGCACCTGCACGGGTAATCTGTCCATGTGCGTCAAGGTCGGCCCCCGCAACGTCAAGGCTTGCCGTAACATCCGCCTTGATCAACCGGCCCTGCGCATCCAGCAAGCGCGCGTATTGTGTGGTGGAAATGCGAAAAGAAATCTCGAGATCATCCGGGGCAATCAACTCCGCCAGCCGTTCGTTCGGTGAGACAAGGCGCCCCTCAACAACTGAAGTCTCGCTCAGCGCCCCATCGAAAGGCGCGGTGATCGTGGTTTCCTCTAACGCGCGCTGTGCATCGGCCAACGCGATCTGCGCATTGGACAACAAGCGCACAGCCTGATCCACGCGGGCCTCGGTTTGGGTCACCACCTGACGTCGCGCCAGAACGGCTTGGCGGGCGCTTGATGCCGCAAGCTCTGCTGTCTCTGTCGCCGTCGCGGTCCCGACACCCCGTTCACCCAAATCGCGTTGGCGTTCAAAGGCACCGATGCGCAAGGCGGCCTGTTCTTCGGCGACAGCCAGTTCGTCCCGCCCCAAGGCCAGCGCACGGTCGGCATCAGGCCCCTCTGCCTCTGCATTGCGCACAGCGCTTTGTGCCCGTGCGACTTCGGCCAAAGCGTCCGATCGATCAAGACGGACGAGAACCTGCCCCGCGACAACCCGGCCGCCGACCTCGAATTCAGGCGCAAGCTCGACCACGCGCCCCCCGACGGCGGCGCGCAGCTCAAGTGTCCGGCGGCTTTGCACGGCCCCAAAGCTTTGCAAGATAGGCACTTCGGTGCCTGACACGGCGCGCACAACATTGACCGAAAACACCCGTTCACGCGGGGCGCGGTCAGGCGGCGCGTCGGTCAGCCGTTGCTGGACAGCCCCGCCGATAAGGTCCGCTGCCAGCAGCAAGAACCCTAACGTCGCGGCCGCCAGAAACAGCCCAATCATGCTTTGCCGTAGAAATCGCATCTTGCCCCGATCTTATCCATCTGTGGCAGCAGTTTACCCCGCACGCCCACAAAGAACAAAATCACAGTTGAGACAACCACGCACGGCCTATCATACGCAGGCCCAGGCGGTTTCCATCGTTCTTCGTCCTAGAAATCGCAAAGGCCGCTATTTCCGGCGCTGGTGTTCGTCTAGCCGGGGCATGATTTCGACAAAATTACAGGGCCTATGGCGGTAATCGAGCTGCTTGACTAAAATCTCGTCCCACGCATCCTTGCAGGCACCCGGCGATCCGGGCAGCGCGAACAGATAGGTGCCTTGCGCGACCCCGGCAGTGGCGCGGCTTTGCACCGCAGAGGTGCCGATCTTTTGCATCGAGACGATGGTGAATACCGTACCGAAGGCGTCGATCTCTTTCTCGTAGACATCCCGATGCGCCTCTACGGTGACATCGCGGCCTGTCAGCCCCGTGCCACCGGTACTGATCACCACATCAATCTCGGGGTCGGCACACCAGTCGCGCAGTTGCGCTGCTATCTCGGCCTGTTCGTCCCGTATGATGGTGCGTGCGGCAAGCGCGTGACCTGCATCGGCAATGCGCGCAACCAGCACATCACCTGACCGATCCTCGGCCAGGCTGCGCGTGTCTGACACCGTCAGCACGGCAATGCGCACAGGAATAAAATCAAGCTTGTCGTCGATCCGGCTCATGTCCGCTCCAATACTGCTAGCCGTGCGGCGAGGGCTATGAAAATACCGCTACTGATCCAGCGCAGAGTTTGCCCGCCCCCGACCATCCGGCGGCCCAAACCGCTGGCAAACACACCGACCAAAGCGTTGATGATAAACCCGCCCAGCGACAGCACCGAGCCGAACATCAAGAACTGCAGCAGCACCGGTCCCGCCTCTGGGACCACGAATTGCGGCACAAAGGCCAATACGAACAAGATCACCTTAGGGTTGGTCAGGTTCACGATCAAACCGCTGCGAAACGCCGATTTCGGCGCAAGCGAGACCGCAGGTGCCACCCCGCTACTGCGCCAGGTCTGCACAGCCAGCCACAGCAGATAGCAGACCCCGATCCAGCGGATCACGTCAAAGGCCCAAGGCAGCGCAGCGACCACCGCACCCAAGCCCAGACCGGCCAGCGTGACATGTACCATCCCGCCAAGCGCGACCCCGGCACTGGCCGCGACCGACGCCCGCGGACCAAAGCGCACGCCCTGCCCCAGACAGAACATCATATCCGCACCGGGCGTGAGGTTCAGCGCCAGCGCAGCGGGTACAAAGGCCAGCACCGTAATCGGATCAACCATTCTTTAATTTCGCTTTCAGTGACAGCAAATCGGCCCAGGCCTCGCGTTTGAACTCGGGGCTTCGCAACAGATAGGCGGGGTGGAACATGGGCAGTGCGGGCAGACCCTCGGCCTGCGTCCACTGCCCGCGCAATCGGGTGATTCCACGTTTGCCCAGCAACGCCTGCGCTGACCAATTACCAACGATCACCAGAACCTCTGGCTTGGCCAAGGCGATATGCCGTGCAAGAAACGGCTTCATCATCGCGATTTCATCAGGCTTAGGGTCGCGGTTCTGCGGCGGCCGCCAAGGCAGCACATTGGTGATATATACCGGCGCAGTCTCATGATGCCGCCCCATATCGATCGCCGCCAACATCTTGTCCAACAGCCCGCCGGCGCGCCCGACAAAGGGTCGCCCCTCGCGGTCTTCGTCGCGGCCCGGAGCCTCGCCAACAATCATGACGCGGGCCCCCGGCGTGCCGTCCGAAAATACCAGGTTGCGGGCCCCACGCTTGAGCTCGCAATGCTCGAACGCCGTCATCGCGGTGCGCAATTCATCTAGCGTGGTTGCTGCCGCTGCGGCACGTGTGGCTTCCGCGACCCCATCAGGGCCAGAGGACGCAAGCGGCACAGGCCCCGTCTTGCCCTTTTGCGCCTTCGGTTTCTCGACCGCTGCGGGCACTTCGTAGCGGTTCACCGGCGCGTCACAAATCGCCTCGGTCGCGCCAAGTTCAATCTGCCAGTGCAAAAGTGCAAGCGCCTGATGATAATCCACTGATTCCATGTGCCCAACTTACGCGCTGACGCGGGCAATAAAAATGCCAAGTTCCAAATGGCCTTAAATCCAACTCCACCCCCGCCTCGGGATGACGCCCCCCGACGACTTGCCCCGCCCTGCGCTGCCGCCTATAACGCCAAAAATAACGTGGGGTCCGCCGTCATGAGTTTCGCACACCGCCATCTTCTGGGCATTGAACACCTGTCCCAAGACGACATTACCACCCTTCTTGATCTGGCGGACACATACGTCGATTTGAACCGCCAGCCTCATAAACACAGTGATGCGCTGAACGGGCTGACGCAGATCAACATGTTCTTCGAAAACTCGACCCGCACGCAGGCGAGCTTTGAGATCGCGGGCAAGCGGCTTGGCGCGGATGTCATGAACATGGCAATGCAGGCGTCGTCGATCAAAAAGGGCGAGACGCTGATTGATACGGCGATGACACTAAACGCGATGCACCCCGATCTTCTGGTTGTGCGCCATCCCCAATCTGGTGCTGTCGATCTGCTGGCGCAGAAGGTGAACTGCGCCGTGTTGAACGCGGGCGACGGGCGTCATGAACACCCAACCCAAGCCTTGCTGGACGCGTTGACGATCCGCCGCGCCAAGGGGCGTCTGCACCGCCTGTCCATTGCCATCTGCGGCGACATCGCACACAGCCGCGTGGCACGGTCCAACATCATGCTTCTTGGCAAGATGGAAAACCGCATTCGCCTGATCGCCCCCCCGACCCTGATGCCGGCGCAGATCGGCGAATTTGGCGTCGAGGTGTTCGACGATATGAAAGAAGGGCTGAAAGACGTCGATGTCGTGATGATGCTCCGCTTGCAAAAAGAACGCATGGATGGCGGCTTTATCCCCAGCGAACGTGAATATTATCACAGATATGGTCTGGATGCTGAAAAACTGGCCCACGCCAAGCCCGACGCGATTGTCATGCACCCCGGCCCGATGAACCGCGGCGTAGAAATTGACGGAACGTTGGCAGATGACATCAATCGCAGCGTTATTCAGGACCAGGTAGAGATGGGCGTGGCCGTGCGCATGGCGGCGATGGACCTGCTCGCGCGCAACCTGATCGACAGCCGCAAGGCAAACGCATGACCGCACTCCCGCCCGAAGAACACGACCTGCTACACTGGCGTATTTCGCCGCGGGCGTTCTTTCGGCGGTGCATGGCATTGGCTGTGCTGACCATGCTGTTCTGTCTGCCGCTGCTGATCTGGCTGGACCCGATTACGTGGCTGCTCGCCTCGGTTCTGATCGCGGTTTTCTACATGTGGGTGTTTGACGAATTCCAGATCTGGTACAGCAACCGCAAGACGGTTTGGCGTCTCACCGACCGCGCAATCCACATCAACACCCCCGACACCGCAGAGCCGCTGGTACTGCCGCTGACCGATATCCGGTCGATCGGGAAACTGTCGCTGTGGTCGATCACCCTTGGCTTGCCGGACGGCCAGCGCGTCACCCTGCCGCTGGTGCCGCAGCTGCGCGAGACCAAGGCGCGTCTTGTCCAAGCGATAGAGGCCACGCGATGACCGACAAATTTTGGCAAGACCTGCTGGAGCCGGACGAAGATCTGTTGTGGACAGGTCGCCCCAAGCCAAAGCTTTCACTGCGCAATTTTCAGTTGCTCGGTCCCTTTGTCGGCGCAATCGGTACCGTTATCGCAGGTGCCTTTGTGCTGCAAGGCAACAGCTTGCCTGTGTCGCAATCGGTGGTCGTCGCGGTGATCGTCGCCCTGGTGGCCCTGTCGCTCTTGCGCGGGATGACCCGCCTGACCGATCTGCGCCGCACCCGCTATGCGCTGACCAACCACCGCGCCTTGTTTTTCAAGCTGACCCGCGACGGCACCCGCGCCAAAGCTTTCCCCCGCAGCGCCGAGACAAAGCCCGATCTGCGTCCGACCAGCCCGCCCTCCGTTTTCTTTATCCGGCATGAACAAGCCGACAATCCCGCCCGCACCGCGCATCTAGGGTTTGAATATATCGAAGACAGCGACAGATTAAGTGCATTGACGGTAACTGCTTACAAAGGTGCACCCCGATGACACAACTTGAGATCCCCAATGGCGAAATCGGCCAGATCCGTCTGTTTGCCGTAAACCGCCCGATTGACGAACTGGCCCGCGATCTGCGCGATGGCAGCAAGGAAGCGTTGATCGCCGATCTGCTCGGCCGTTCAGTACTCGAAGGCTCGGCCGAGCTTTTTCCCGTCTCCGACCTAACGGGCGTGGGGCTGGCGCGCTATCTGAATGATGGCTACGCCGTGCCCCCTGACCAGATCAGCCGCGACCGCGCCCGTTTGGATGCGCTGGACGGCTATGTGCTGTTGCTGTTTTCCTCGGCCTTTGAGGGGCACGAGACGGCGCTAAAGCTTGGACCCGACCTGACCATGATCGGCACATACGGCGAGACCCAACCGGATATGTCCGTTATCCCGCTCGAGGCTGAATCCGCGCAACCCTACACGGGTGCTGCGGACATGACTCCGAAATCCCCGCCCGAGGGCGGGGCTGGTGGTATGATGGTGCTGCTGGCAGTTATCGTGCTGATCGGTCTTATTCTGTGGTGGCTGCTGTGAAAGAACCCAAACCTGATCCCAAAATGTCTGGCCGTATCGCCATGATCGCCTTGCTTGTCGCCTTTGGTGTGGCAGGCATGATGGTGTGGATCGGGTCCTGATCCGACCTGCCGCCGCTGCTGCGCCTCTGTTTCCTTAACTACGAAAGCCTCTCCATGACCCTGCATTTTATCAACGCGCAGCTGATCGACCCCGAAGCAGGCACCGTCACCCACGGCACGCTCAAGGTCGAGAATGGCAAGATCGCGGCGATACTGGACGCGAACGCTTCGATACCGAGCGATGCGCAGATTGTGGATTGTCGTGGCAAGTACCTTGCCCCCGGGATTGTCGATCTTGGGGTCAAGGTCTGCGAACCCGGCGAACGGCACAAGGAAAGCTTTCGGTCCGCAGGATTGGCGGCGGCAGCAGGCGGGGTCACGACAATGGTCACGCGCCCTGACACCAACCCCACCATCGACAGCCCCGAAGTGCTGGAGTTTGTCACCCGTCGCGCCAACGAGGCCGCGCCGGTCAACGTCGTGCCCATGGCCGCCCTGACCAAAGGTCGCGAAGGCCGCGAGATGACCGAGATCGGGTTTCTGATGGATGCCGGTGCCGTGGGCTTTACCGATTGCGACCGTGTCGTGACGGACACCAAGGTGTTTTCCCGTGCGCTGACCTATGCCCGCAGCCTTGGTGCGCTGGTCATCGCCCACCCGCAAGAACCGATCCTGAGCAAAGGGGCGGCGGTGACCTCTGGCAAATTCGCGTCGTTGCGCGGGCTGCCCGCCGTGTCGCCCATGGCCGAGCGCATGGGGCTGGACCGTGACATCGCGCTGGTCGAAATGACAGGTGCGCGGTACCACGCGGACCAGATCACCACCGCCCGCGCCCTGCCCGCACTGGAGCGCGCCAAGAACAACGGGCTGGATATCACCGCAGGTGTCGGCATTCACCACCTGACGCTGAACGCGCTGGATGTGGCCGACTACCGCACCTTCTTCAAGCTCAAGCCACCGTTGCGCGACGAAGAGGACCGCATCGCCGTGGTAGAGGCCGTGGCCTCGGGGTTGATCGACATCATCTGCTCCATGCACACGCCGCAGGATGAGGAATCCAAACGCCTGCCGTTCGAAGAAGCCGCATCGGGGGCCGTAGCACTGGAAACGCTGCTGCCTGCGGCCCTGCGACTGGTCCACTCAGAGATGATCGACATCGCGACGCTGTGGCGGGCGCTGTCGTTCAATCCGGCGAAACGTCTGGGCCTGCCCGGTGGGCGCATGTCGGTGGGTGCCCCTGCCGATCTGGTGCTGTTCGACGACGGTGCGCCCTTTGTCATGAACCGCGAGACATTGCAGTCGAAATCGCGCAACACCCCCTTTGATGGGATGCGCATGCAAGGTAAGGTCTTGGAAACTTACGTTTCTGGCACCTGCATCTATAAGGCCTCCTGATTATGCCCCTGATCGATTCCACCCTATTCGTGCTCTTGTTCTGGGCTATTGCGGCCTATCTGGTCGGGTCTATCCCCTTTGGCATGGTGCTGACCCGTGCGATGAACCTAGGGGATCTGCGCAGTATCGGGTCGGGCAATATCGGCGCCACGAACGTGCTGCGCACGGGCTCCAAGAAAGCGGCCGCGCTGACCCTGATACTGGATGGCGGCAAAGGGGCCGTCGCGGTGTTGCTGGCGCGGCTCTTTGCAGGCGAAGACGCCGCACAGATCGCAGCACTGGCCGCGATGCTGGGGCATTGCTACCCGGTATGGCTGGGGTTCAAGGGCGGCAAAGGCGTAGCGACCTTCCTTGGCGTGCTGTTGGCATTGGCATGGCCCGTCGGCATCGCGAGCTGTCTGGCATGGCTGATCGCTATGGCCGTGACACGTACGTCCTCCATCGGCGGGCTTGCCTCGGCGGCGGCATCGACCTTCTTTATGATATTCCTGGGGTACGGCAGCGCCCTGCTGTTGGGCATCGTGCTCACCCTGCTGGTGTTCTGGCGGCACCGTGAAAACATCAAACGCATCCGTGCGGGCACAGAGCCCAAGATCGGTGCCAAGAAAGACTGACCCGGTGACGGCCACCGTAGACGCGCGCTTTTTGGCCGCGTTCCACGCGCTGCCCGACGGCACCCACACCGGCAGATATCGAACCCGCCGCTATGTCTGGTCAAAAAGCAGTTTCAATACAGGTAAAAGCTGGAAATTGGTTGCCGAGGAGTTGGGCGGTTCGGACTATATCAGTCTGAACCTTTATGCCCTCGCCAGCGGTACACGGCTTTACCCGTGCGAGATGCCCGCGGCCAAGGTCACTGCCTTTATCCGCGGGCTTATCATCGAAGACTAGTAGGAATAGTCGGCGTATATCCGGCTGAGATCGCCATTCCATTTGCCGTTATAGTCATCCAAAAGCTCGTCGGCAGGTACTTTGCCCGTCTCGATGCTTTCCTTCAGAGTGTTCAGGAAATGGGTTTCGTCCGGAACCATGCCACCTGCGCCGCTGCGTGCGCGTGCTTTCAGGCCGTGCTCTGACAAGGCCACGGCTTCGCGCGCAATATCGTGCATGTTCACGCCGCCAACCTTGGCCTGCAACCCGTCAACAGACGCCGCCACGCGTAATGCTTCGCGGGTTTCGGCATCCCAGTCTTTGACCAGATCCCAAGCACCGTCCAGCGCCTGCTGGTCATAGGTCAGACCCACCCAAAACGCGGGCAGCGCGCAAAGCCGGCGCCACGGGCCACCATCGGCACCGCGCATTTCGATAAACTTCTTGATCCGCGCCTCGGGGAAGGCCGTGGTCAAGTGGTCCGCCCAATCGCTCAAGGTCGGGATCTCACCCGGCAGTGCGGGCAGCTTGCCCTTCATGAAATCACGGAATGATTGCCCCAAAGCATCAATGTATTTGCCGTCGCGGTAGACAAAATACATCGGCACATCGAGCGCATATTCCACCCAACGCTCGAATCCCATGCCGTCTTCGAATACCCATGGCAACGTGCCAGTACGCGCCGCATCCAGGTCGCGCCACACACGGCTACGCCAGGATTTATGACCATTGGGCTTGCCCTCGAAGAAGGGGGAGTTCGCAAACAAGGCCGTCGCCACTGGCTGCAACGCCAGCGCCACACGTAGTTTCTTGACCATGTCGGCCTCTGACCCGAAGTCGAGGTTCACCTGCACGGTGCAGGTCCGACGCATCATGACCCGGCCCATCGTACCGACTTTGGTCATGTATTCGTTCATTAGTTTATAACGCCCCTTGGGCATCAGATCCATCTGGTCATGTGACCATTCAGGCGCAGCGCCCAGACCAATGAAACCGGCCCCGATGCGGTCTGCTACATCGCGCACTTCGCGCAGGTGCGCATTCACCTCGTCGCAAGTCTCGTGGATGGTTTCGACAGGGGCACCCGACAGTTCCAGCTGGCCGCCCGGCTCAAGCGAGACATTGGCCCCGTCCTTGACCAAACCAATCAGCTTGCCGCCTTCTTCGACAGGGTCCCAGCCGTGACCGTCGCGCAGGCCTTCGAGCATGGCGCGGATGGAACAGTCGCCCTCATAGGGCAACGGCAACAGCGTCTCTTTGTTATAGCCGAATTTCTCGTGCTCGGTACCGATGCGCCAATCTTCTTTCGGCTTGCACCCGTCTGCGAGGTAATTGACCAGTTGGTCGTAACTTTCGATCGGGCCGCCGCCGGATTGAGGGATGGACATGTGGGGTGGCTCCGAATTCAATTTCTGTGGTCTTAGGGATGGTGCGATTTCTGCGGGGTGTCAATGCAGCAGGGTCGAAACCGGGCGCATCGACCGACGTTCCCAAATCACCACCGACAGGGTCTTGTCGTCTGCCAATTCCGCCAACATGCGTTCGGTGCGCAGTCCCGGCAGCGCGGCAAAAGCGTCAAACAGCGCGTCTGCGCCCGCCGCATCCACGGGGATCATCACGGGATTTTGTCCGGGTTGTTCCAGTTTCCAATGGGCCGGATAGGCACCGCGCTCAAGGCTCAGCCGATCCATCTCGCGCAGGGCGATGACCCCGCCTGTCAACGGTCCGAAATAGGCGATCTGCCCCTCGTCCACCTGCACTGCGCCCGCGCCAAGCCCAGTTTTGCGAAACCTTACCCGCTGGCCGCCAATCCAGACAAAGACCACCCCGGCCAGGATCAACGCATACCCCGGTATCGCCAGCAGCAGCCCCGGCCCCATCACCAGCCAAAGCCCGACCAGCGCAACCGTGATGCCGCCCAGAACCTCACGCCAGCGCCAAAGTTCTGCCTTTGCCTCAGGTCGCAAAAAACTCATCGTTCTCTCCCGATACCAGCTTCATTTTGCCCGCTAAACTCCACGGGGGCGTGGGGGTGTGAAACCCCCACTTCGACACGCGACACATACACGGCACTCACGTCCAATCCCCCAAGGTTTTCTGCCACAAAGTCATCGCCGCCACCGCAGCGGTATCCGCCCGCAAAATCCGAGGTCCCAACGCCACGGGACGGGACCATTCTACCCCGCGCAAGCGTTTGCGCTCAGTGTCTGAAAATCCGCCCTCCGGCCCGATCAGAATGGCCCAGGGACCAGGCTGCGCGGATGCCAGATCGCCCTCTTCGCCGGCCAGTGCTTCGTCACAGAACATCAAGGACCGCTCAGGCTCCCAGCTGTCGATCAACCGATCCAGACGGACCATTTCAGCAACCTCGGGCACGAAAGTACCGCCGCATTGCTCTGCTGCTTCTACCGCATGGGCCTGCAACCGGTCGCGCTGCACACGGCCTGCATTGGTAAACGCGCTTTGTACCGGCACGATACGACGTGCGCCCATTTCAGCGGCTTTCTCGACGATGAAATCAGTGCGCGCCTTTTTGATGGGCGCAAAGATCAGCCACAGGTCAGGTGGCAATTGCAGCGGTTTGGTCTGCTCGGCACAGACCAGCACGCCACCGCGCTTGCCTGCCTCGGCGACCTCGGCACGCCATTCGCCATCGGTGCCGTTAAACAGCAAGATAGACGCACCGACCGCCTGGCGCATCACGCCAAAGAGGTAATGCGCCTGCGCCTTATCCAAAGGAACGGATTGCCCCTGCCCCAGTGGATGATCTACATAAAGTCTGATTTTAGCGTTCATGGGCTTAGATATATGCACGACACCTCGCCGACACCAGATGGCAATGATGCGGCACGCGTCGTCGATGCCCCTGCGGACAATTGGGTCGACCGCTCTGCCCCGCGTTTCACCCGACCTTTCTTGCGGCTCAGCCGCGCGGATCGCCCCATCGGGACGTGGCTTTTGCTGCTGCCGTGTTGGTGGGGACTGACGCTTGCGATGCTGTTTGACCAGCAGCCGCGCTGGTTCGATCTGTGGATTTTTATCGGCTGCGGTGCGGGTGCATGGTTGATGCGCGGCGCGGGTTGCACATGGAACGACATCACCGACCGCCATATCGATGGCAAGGTTGCACGCACCCGGTCGCGGCCGATCCCATCGGGGCAGGTCAGCGTCAAAGGCGCGCTGGCCTGGATGATCGCGCAAATGCTGATCGCGCTGTGTATCCTGCTGTCCTTCAACGGGGCTGCGATTGCACTTGGGGTGCTGGCCCTGCTGCCGGTCGCAATCTATCCCTTTGCAAAGCGCTTTACGTGGTGGCCCCAGGTCTTTTTGGGCATCGCCTTTAACTGGGGGGCCTTGCTGGCTTGGACCGCCCATACCGGTAGCCTCGGCGCACCTGCGGTTGTGCTTTATGTCGCTGGTATCGCGTGGACGCTTTTCTATGACACGATCTATGCCCATCAAGACAAGGAAGACGACGCGCTGATCGGTGTGAAATCCACCGCCCGCCTGTTCGGTGACAACACTGCCCAATGGCTGCGCCGGTTTTTGATGGGCACCGTGGGCCTGATGGGTCTGGCGGTCATCTTTGCGCTGCGTGATTCTGCATCGTTTCTGGCGCTGATCATCGCGCTTTGCGGTCCGTGGGCAATGGGCTGGCACATGGCATGGCAGCTGCGCAGCATCGACATCAACGATAACGACAAACTTCTGCGGTTGTTTCGCGTTAACCGCGATACCGGCATGATCCCGCTGGTATTTTTCGCCGCCGCCCTTTTGGCCTGATTGCACCCGTGCCCTCGCAGGCGTATCAAAGCCTTCAATATCAACGGTCTCAGAAACGAGTTTATGCGCCTATCTGTACTCCTGATCATTGCGATGACCTTTACCGCTGCCGCATCCGTCTCTCTGGTGGCGGCAAGCTTTTCAGTCACATTGATCGAGGAGAACTCCGAGATCGGTGTTCGCGATGCCCTTGATGTAAAGGAGATGACATGGGCGGAGGTTGAGGCAGACGGGCTTCAGGTCACGCTGTCGGGCACTGCACCGAACGAAGTCGCCCGCTTTAATGCGCTAAGCACGGCTGGCACGATTGTTGACGCCGCGCGTGTCATTGACCAGATGGACGTGACGGCTCAGGCCGCCATCGCCGCGCCGAAATTCTCGGTCGAGATTCTGCGCAACGATTCCGGCGTGTCCATCATCGGGTTGATTCCCACCACCACGGACCGCGACGCTGCCATTGACCGTTTCAAATCTATCGCTGGTCAGGACCATGTGGCTGACCTGCTGGAATCAGCGAACTACCCCGCCCCCGACGGCTGGGAGGACGCCTTTGATTTTGCCATCTCCGCGATGGAGAAGCTGCCCCGTGCCAAAGTTTCTGCCGCGGCAGGTCGCGTGGCGATCACCGCCATCTCCGACAGCGCCGAGGCCAAGGCGCGTCTTGAAAACCAGCTAAACCGCGCGGCCCCTTCGGGGGTCGTGGTCACGCTGGACATCGCCGCCCCCCGCCCGGTGATCACACCCTTTACCCTGCGCTTTCAGATTGACGAAGACAGCGCCGGGTTTGACGCCTGCAGCGCGGACACCGAACAGGCCAGCGCCCGCATCCTCAAAGCAGCCGTCGCAGCCGGGGCCCCCGGTTCTGCCCGTTGTACCGTGGGGCTTGGTGTCCCAAGCCCACGTTGGGCTGAAGCGGTAGAGAAAGCGATTGGCAGCCTTGCCAAGATCGGCGGCGGATCGGTCAGCTTTGCCGATGCCGACATTAGCCTGATTGCCGCCGAAGGCACCGAACGCGCCGTATTCGACCGCATCGTCGGAGAGCTGGAGAACGCCCTGCCAGACGTCTTCGCGCTGAATGCACGCCTGCCCCAGGCCGTAGACCCCGATGCGGGACCGCCTGAATTCGTCGCCACCTTGTCGCCCGAAGGTCAGGTGCAGCTGCGCGGCCGCCTCAGTGACGACGCGCTGCGCGAACTGGCCGACAGCTACGCCAAGGCAAGCTTTGGCTCCGACAAGGTCTATACCGCCGCCCGCATCGTGGATGATCTGCCCGCCGATTGGCCGACCCGCGTCCTGTCCTCGCTGGATGCGCTGTCCAAGCTGGCGAACGGCACCGTGATCGCCACCCCCGACAGTGTCAGCGTCACCGGCAACACCGGCAACCCTGATGCCAGCACACAAATTGCAACGCTGCTGGCGGGCAAACTGGGCGAAGGCAAGGACTACGACGTCAAAGTCGTCTATCAGGAAAAGCTGGACCCTGTTCTGGGCCTGCCCACGCCGCAGGAATGCGAGGCCGAGATCGCCAAGGTCGTCGCCCAAGGCAAGATTAACTTTGAACCCGGCAGTGCCACGATTGATTCGTCGGCCCTTGGGACGATGGATAAGATTGCTGAAATCCTGAAAGATTGCCGCGACATCGCACTTGAGGTGCAGGGCTATACCGACAGCCAGGGCCGCGAGGAAATGAACCTTGCGCTCAGCCAGTCGCGCGCGCAATCGGTGTTGAACGAACTGCGTGCCCGTCGCGTGATTACCGGCTCATTCGTGGCCAAAGGCTATGGCGAAGACGCCCCTGTCGCCCCTAATGACAGCGAAGAGGGCCGCGAAGCGAACCGCCGCATCGAATTTAAATTGATCAGTGAACAAACGACTGGGGATTCTGATGAAACAGCGCTGGAAAACGGCGCGGATACAGGCGATACAGGCACACCATCCGACCAGACCCAAGAAGGCAACTAACATGAGCAGAACCGAATTTGTCATCGCAACAGCGATTATCCTATTCGTCGCCTTCTGCCTTGGATGGTTCGCCAATTGGCTGCTGCACCGATTCACCCGAGTTGCCGCAGACGATGTCGCGCAGCTTGACCGGATGAGCCAGGAATTGCACGAGGCAGAAGAGACACGGGATCAGGCGATCACCTATCTGCAACAGCGCGAGGCCGAGCTGACCAACCAGCTTAACCAGACCGAAGCAGAACTGCGTGCCGCCATGGACGGGTTACGCGATGCACGCCACGAGGCGGAAGAAATGCGCGCCTATATTGATCGCCAACAGGCCAGCTAAGCACTCGGCGGGCCAGCTACCAGCGGGCCAGCGCGTCTTCGTCCTCTGATTTGGACGCCACCCAATCCGCACCCTTTTCGGTAATCTCGCGCTTCCAGAACGGCGCGCGCGATTTCAGGTAGTCCATCAGAAACTCTGCGGCCTCAAACGCATCCTTGCGGTGCCGCGCAGCAGTGGCGACCATCATGATCGTCTCGCCGGGCAGCAACCGACCGAACCGATGAATGACCAGTGCATCCCCTAGCGAAAAACGGGCCATCGCGGTCTCTGCCATCTCGGTCAGGGCCGCTTCGGTCATGCCGGGGTAATGTTCGATCTCCATCGCCTTTAACGGATCATCGGGCAGATCCCGCACGATTCCCGTAAACGTCACAATCGCGCCCATATCACGGTGACCGGCGGCGAACGCCTGCGATTCTTGTCCCAGATCGAACGGGGCGTCCTGAACCGAGATTTTCATCCTAGCCCCCTGTCATCGGCGGAAAAAAGGCCACTTCGCGAACACCTTCCAACGACGCGTCAAAATCGGTCAGCTGCTGATCCACTGCCACCCGAAGGCCAGCAAGATCGGAAAACGCGACAGCATAGCGTTCCTCGCGGGCGCGCAATTCGTCGACCAACTCCGCGACAGTGCGGGCAGTTGTCTCTACCTTCTCGCGGGGAAGACCGATGCGTTCGCGCACCCACGCAAAGTACAAGATATTCATCAGCGGGGCTCCACCAGATGGGGCAGGGATTTGCGAAGGTAATCATAGCCGGTGATCGCCGTCAGAGCCGCCGCAATCCACAACAGGACAAGCCCCACACGGCCGGCCCAGATCATTCCGTGGAACTTCCACGTCAGCCCCAGAACGTCTTCTTCCTCGCCCGAAAGAATAGCGCTGACCATCGCGTTATCCATGCCGAAGATCGACATGCCAAAGTAGTGTTCAAACAGTCCCTGTCCAAACAAAACCGCAATCGCAACCATCTGTGCGGTGGTCTTCCATTTGGCCAAGGCCGTCACTTTCAATGTGCCCGACACATCACCTAGAAACTCGCGCAGGCCGGAAACGAACACTTCGCGGAACAGGATCACGGTGGCGGGCAAAACCAACCACGGCGACCAGCTTGAGAAGGCGACGATCACCATCAGCGCGATCACCACCATCGCTTTGTCTGCAATCGGGTCCAGCATCGTGCCAAGCTTGGTCTCTTGCCCCCAAGCGCGCGCCAGATAGCCGTCAAACCAATCGGTCACCGCTGCGGCGATGAACAGGAACATCGCCAAAGCGTCCGCATAGGGTCGCGTAAAATACAAGAACATCACAGCCACGCTCGGGGCTGCGACAAGACGCATCAGCGTCAGGATATTTGGGATATTCCACTTCATTCTGTCACCCTACAGCGCCAAGACGACAGGGGAAAGTGCCAAGACATCGCCTTCATTTTGCAAAATAAACTCCCCGCGGAGCGTCCCGCCCTTACCGCCACCCGCAGGCCGAAACCCCAAACTACCCGCGTTCATGGAAAAACGCATAAATTCGTTCAGCCAAAGCCACTGACACGCCATCGACAGCCTTCAAGTCGCTCAGGTTGGCGCGCCCCACCGCCTTGGCAGACCCGAAATGTGCCAGCAAGGCCCGCTTGCGCGCGGCACCGACACCAGGCACATCGTCCAGTGGCGTTGCGCCAACGGCTTTCGCGCGTTTCGCGCGGTGTGTGCCGATGGCGAACCGGTGGGCCTCATCGCGCAACCGTTGAATGAAATACAGCACCGGATCGTTGTGCCGCAGCGCCATGGGCCGTTGTCCCACACGGTAGAATTCCTCTTTGCCCGCGTCGCGGTCCACGCCCTTGGCGACACCCACCATCGGAATATCCTCGACCCCGTATTCGCGCATGATCGATGCGACTGCGCTCACCTGCCCTGCCCCGCCGTCGATCAGCAGCAGGTCTGGCCACATGCCAAGGCTGCGGTCTGGATCCTCCTTCAACAGCCGTTTGAACCGGCGGGTCAGCACCTCTTTCATCATGCCAAAGTCGTCCCCCGGCGTCAGGTCATCGCCGCGGATATTGAACTTGCGGTACTGGTTTTTCATCATCCCTTCGGGGCCGGCGACGATCATGCCCCCGACGGCGTTTGTGCCCTGAATGTGCGAGTTATCGTAGACTTCGATCCGCTGGGGCGGTCCCGGCAGAGTAAAGGCGTCGGCAATGCCTTTCAGAAGGTTCGTCTGGGTCGCCGTCTCTGCCAATTTGCGCGCAAGGGATTCGCGGGCATTGCGCAGTGCCCCGTCCACCAGTTCCGCCTTCTCGCCGCGTTGTGGCACCACGATATCAACCTTGCGCCCCAGCTTGCCCGACAGCGCCTCGACCATCAGGTCAGGGCTTTCGATCTCATTCGACAAGATCAGCTGCCGCGGCGGCTCTCGGGTGTCGTAAAACTGGCCGATAAAGGCCTCCAGCACTTCGGCGGCATCCACGTCGGGCCCGACGCGGGGGTAGTAGTCGCGATTCCCCCAGTTCTGGTTGGCACGGATAAAGAAGACCTGAACGCACGCCTGCCCCTGATCCAGATGCAGCGCGATTATATCGGCTTCGGCCACCCCTTGCGGGTTGATACCTTGGGCTGTCTGTACTTGCGTCAAGGCTTTGATGCGGTCCCGCAATGCGGCGGCGCGTTCAAACTCCATCGCCTCAGAGGCCTGCGACATTTCAGAAGCAAGCCGCCCCTGAATATCAGTCGATTTGCCGTTCAGGAATTTCTCGGCGTCCTGCACGGTTTTGCGATATTCGTCGGGCGAAATCTTACCCACGCAAGGGGCAGAACAGCGTTTGATCTGGTGCTGCAGACAGGGGCGCGAACGGCTTTCGAACATCGCGTCGGAACAATCGCGCAGCAGAAACACCCGTTGCAGCTGATTAAGCGTCCGGTTGACTGCACCGGCGCTGGCAAAGGGGCCATAGTAATTGCCTTTTTCCTTCTTGGCCCCGCGGTGCTTTTTGATCTGCGGATAATCATGGGTCGCCGTCACCAGAATATTGGGAAAGCTTTTGTCGTCGCGCAGCAGCACGTTGAACTTCGGCTTGAGCTGCTTGATCAGATTCTGTTCAAGCAGCAGCGCTTCAGTTTCTGTTTTCGTGGTTAGAAACATCATCGAAGCGGTGTTCGAGATCATCCGCGCGATCCGCCCCGAATGCCCCGAAGGACGCGCGTAATTGCTCACCCGTGCGCGCAGGTTCCGCGCCTTGCCCACATAGAGCACACGGCTTTCCGAATCGAGCATGCGGTACACGCCGGGCGATCCATCAATCGTTTTGAGGTACGATTGAATCACCTGATGGCCGGTCTTCGGGTTTTCGTTAGCGTCTGACATTGATTCGAGTGTCCGGAACTTTTGGCTGCAACAGTGTTAACGGCGAAACAAGGTTAAACATACCCACCACTCTTGTGGATAACCTTGCATATAACTTTCATAGAAATCCGAAATCCCCATGTATCATTGGGCCTTCCGGTGTTTGCCTAAAATTTAGGCACACCTGCAAGGCATTGAAATATATGGATATTATAATTAACACTTTGCAACCCACTGATAACGCGTTCCTTTTTGTAACAGTTTCGCTTCGGCTGTCGCGACAGTGCAAAACTTTACCGGAAAGCCTATTCGAGCCCTTGCACGTCGGGTGTTTTCCAGCCTAGGTGCTGCCCCCCGTCGGTGCAAATTAACTGCCCCGTTACCGAAGGTGCATCAAGGAAATAGCCTAAGGCAGCGGTGATATCCGCGGGATTTGCCCCGCGTTCAAGAATCACCTTCGCGCGCTGACCGGCGAAATGAGCGTCAGTCTGCTTGGCCCCTTTCAGGGTTGGCCCCGGACCAATGGCGTTCACCCGTATCACTGGTGCAAGTGCTTGCGCAGATGTCTGCGTCAACGCCCACAGCCCCATTTTGCCGATGGTATAGGTCATGAACTCTGGCGTGAGCTTGCGCACCCGTTGGTCCAACATGTTAACGATCAAACCCGCCGCGAAAGGTTCACCTTGCGCATCGGTCTTGGCCTCTAGGTGTTGGGCGGCCATGGCTTGGGTCAGGACAAAGGGCGCACGCAGATTGCTCCCGATATGCCGGTGCCAACTTTCCTCGGTCGCGGTCGAGATATTGTCATATTCAAAGATCGACGCGTTGTTCACAAGGCAGGTAATCGGTCCGCCAAGCACCTCTGCCGCACTGGGAAGCAGCGCCTGCGTGGCTGCTTCATCCAGCAGATCAGCCTGCAAGGCCACGGCGCGTTGGCCTTTGGCTTTCAGCTCAGCTACGACCTCATCCGCAGCTACGGATGAACTGTTGTAGTGCACCGCGACATCATATCCGCGATCGCCCAGATACAGCGCCATCGCACGTCCAAGGCGCGCACCTGCTCCGGTTACCAACGCATGTTTCATATCGCACCTCTTTAGAGCAGAATCGCCGCCATATACCCTGCATAAATCGCACAAAGCAGGATGCCCCAGAGGCGGGTGATATCACGCCCCAGATAAACAAAGGGGATCAACATAAGGGACGCACCCAACATCACCCACAGATCAATCCGCAGGAATTCCGGATCAACAGTGATCGGCCCCACCAGGCTGGCGACTCCGATGATGCCGAGAAGATTGAAAAGGTTCGACCCGATCACGTTCCCCAAAGCGATATCAGCCTGACGCCGGAGCGCGGCCATCACGGTCGTCGCAAGCTCTGGCATAGAGGTACCGATGGCCACGAGAGTCAGACCGATGACCGTATCGCTCACACCATACGCCCGTGCGATGATCGACGCATTGTCGACCAGCAGCCCTGCACCAAGCGGCAGCCCCACAAGCCCGAGCACCAGAAACACAGCGATACGCCAGCCCGGCATGTCAGGGTCTGCCCCCTCGGGCTCTTCCAGATCACCGGCGTCAGCGCCCTTGCAAGCTTGGCGGTGCTTTCTGCTGTCACGGTACATATCGAACAGGACAAAGACCAACGCCCCCAGCAGGATGAAACCGGCCCACAGATCAAACACACCGCGCATGGCAAGTGCGATAAACATCAGCGAGGCGAGGATCATCATGTTGAAGGTTTTGCGGGTGTTGCATTCAGATGTGTGCATCGTCGCCAACAAGGCCGGCACGCCCAGCACCAACAGAATGTTCGCCGTGTTCGACCCAACAACGTTGCCCAGAGCGATCCCCGGAGCGTTATCCAACACCGCTTTTATCGACACCAGCAGTTCAGGCGCAGACGTCCCGAAAGCGACAATCGTCAGGCTGACGATTAAAGCGGGCACGCCAAGGCGCAAGGACAGGTTCACTGCCCCTTTTACCAGCGCATCCCCGGCCAGCAACAAAATCACCAGCCCCAAAACACTTAGAACCCAAGGCATAATCATCCGCGTTTACCCCCGCATCCGCAGGGGGATTTCCCAATGCGATAGCGACCACAATTGTTACATTTCGTCTGGCTCAGACGCTTGCCGCCCAGCCAGTGCATTTTTCCGAACCATGCAAGCGTGCCCATGGCGACCAGAAACAATAAGACAATTTTAAAAATCATGTGTCAGAGTCCAAACCGCGCATAGGTCGCGCGTTCTTCGATACTGTCTAGTGCGTCGCCGATGATCTGCGCGCCAAAGCGGGACAACAGCCCCTTCTTCGTGCCGTAGCGGTTGAATTTCACCTTGTCGCCAAAGCGTTGTTTTATCATCGGCCGAAGATGCCCGATGCCATCGATCAACCCCAGTTCGGTTGCACGCTTCGCCAGCCATACCTCGCCAGTGAAAAGGTCGGTATCAGGGGCCAGTTTTGCGCCGCGACGTGATTTTACGTGACCAATGAAATTCTCGTGGATGTCGTCCAGCAGTTGTTTCAGCCGCACGACGTCCTCGGGCTTTTCGGGGCGGAAAGGGTCCAGCATCGATTTAGACTGACCAGCGGTGTAAACCCGCCGTTCAATACCATGCCGCTGGATCAGCTCGTCTGCGCCAAAGGATGCCGAAATGACACCGATCGACCCCAAAACCGAGCTGGGGTCGGCATAGATTTCATCTGCCGCCGCAGCCAACCAATATCCGCCAGATGCCGCGACATCTTCGACAAAGGCGATGACAGGGATGTTCTTTTCCTCGGCCAAGCGACGGATACGTGCGCCTATCAACGAAGATTGGACAGGGCTGCCACCGGGGCTGCTGATCTCAAGCACGACAGCAGCGGGCTTACCACGATTGAATGCTTTATCGATTGCAGGGCCGATGCCGCTGTCGTTGAGGCCACCGCGCGTGTGGCCACCAATCACACCAGACAACCGCACCACGGAAACCGTCGGGCGGGACGTCAAAAAGGGAAGGTATTTTCTCATACCTTCCCATGTAGAGTGCACCCTGCCGGCAAACAAGGAGGCCACGCGAGACTTACTGCCTAATCCGCCAACCGGTCCGGAAAATCCAGCCAATCACCGCCAAACACAGCGCCGTAAAGCCTGCAATGGCAAACAAGCTGGTCACAATCGGCACATCTGCCGATCCGAAGAATGCCCAGCGAAAGCCCGAGATCAGATAGACCACGGGGTTGAAATGCGAGATCACCTGCCAGACCGGCGGCAGCATGGAGATCGAATAGAATGACCCCCCAAGGAAAACCAAAGGCGTCACGATCAGCAACGGGACAAGCTGCAACTGTTCAAAGTTGCCTGCCCAAATACCGATGATGAATCCCATCAACGAAAAGCTGATGCAGGTCAGCACCAGAAAGGTCACCATCCAGAATGGATGCTGAATGGTGATATCTACAAAGAAAAACGCTGTGATCAGAATGATCACCCCGATAAACAACGCCTTGGTCGCCGCTGCCCCGACATATCCGCAAACAATTTCGATAAAGTTAACTGGCGCAGATAAAAGCTCGAACACCGTGCCGATAAACTTGGGGAAATAGATCCCAAAGGACGCGTTTGAGATCGACTGCGTGATGACGCTCAGCATGATCAAACCGGGCACGATAAATGCACCATAGCTGATGCCCTCAACCTCTTGGATACGGCTGCCGATGGCGGCACCAAACACCACGAAATACAGCGATGTGGACAGCACGGGCGAGATCAAGCTTTGCGTGATGGTGCGAAAGAAGCGCGCCATTTCAAATGCATAGATGGATTTGACTGCGATCCAGTTCATGCCGCGTCCTCCTTTACCAGATCGACGAAAATATCCTCGAGACTGCTTTGCGAGGTCTCTAGATCTGACAGAACCAAGCCCGCAGCCGCCACGTCAGATAGGAGCTTCGTAATCCCCGTCCGCTCTGCCCGCGTGTCATAGGAATAGATCAATGCGTGCCCGTCGTCGGACAGGGTCAGCGCATCAGACGCAAGGCTTGCGGGAATTGCGTCAATCGGCTGGGTCAGCTGGACGACCAGTTGCTTTTTGCCCATGCGCGACATCAGCTTGTCTTTATCCTCGACCAACAGCAGCTCGCCGTGGGCAATCACGCCGATCCGGTCGGCAATCGCCTCGGCTTCTTCGATGTAGTGGGTTGTCAGAATGATGGTGACGCCACTGGCCTTCAAGTCGGCGACGATGTTCCACATATCGCGGCGCAGCTCGACGTCGACACCGGCGGTGGGTTCATCAAGGAACAAGACGCGGGGTTCATGCGCCAATGCTTTGGCGATCAGGACGCGCCGCTTCATCCCACCGGACAAGGCACGGATCTGACTGTCTTTTTTGTCCCACAGCGACAGCTGCCGCAGGATCTTTTCAATCGCAGCATCATCTTTGGGCTTGCCAAACAACCCGCGCGAGAAACGCACAGTGCTGATGACTTTCTCGAAGGGTTCAAGGTTGATCTCCTGCGGGACCAGCCCGATCATCGAGCGTGCGCCACGGTATTCGGTGACCGTGTCAAAACCGCCCACCGTAACGCTGCCGCCTGTGCCGGTTGTAATTCCACAAACCGTTGAAATCAGGGTCGTTTTGCCTGCGCCATTGGGGCCAAGCAAGGCAAGAATCTCGCCCTCACGGATGTTCAGCGACACGCCTTTCAGCGCCTCGAACCCATCTGCATAAGCCTTGCGCAGGTCGGTAATCTTTACGATGTCAGGCATTGGCGTCTCCGGTGTTGTTGGCCGGAAACTAGACTGATTACGGCAGAGTGAACAGGCCCAACCCGTCAGCTTTTGCTGCGACCGAACCAGCCCTTTTTCTCTGCAGGTGCCTCCGCCCCTTCAACGGCCTCGGCAGATACCGCCTCCGCGGGGCCTTCAAGTGTCTCTTGCAGGTTATTAAAAAACTGATCCGCCATTTTTTTGGCAAACCCGTCAATGATCCGGCTGCCAAGCTGCGCCAGTTTGCCACCCACCTTGGCTTCGACGTCATAGGTCAGCGCGGTGCCGCCATCGACAGGGGCAAGCGACACGTCCGCCGCGCCCTTGGCAAAGCCCGCGGCCCCGCCCTTACCTTCGCCGCTGATCTTGATCGACTGGTCGGGCACCATATCGGTCATGGTGACCTGCCCCTTGAACGTCGCTTTGACGGGGCCGACCTTTTGCACAACCGTCGCCTCGAACCCTTCCTCGGGGGAGCCCGTGACTTCGGTCGCCCCCGGCACGCATTTGATCAACATGTCAGGGTCCAGCAGCGCGGCGTATACCTCGGCCGGGCTGGCTGCGATCTGGCGGGTCTCTGACATTTTCATGGGGCGCGCTCCGTTGATGGTTCTGCCACAGCCTAGCGCAGTTCAATTGACGACGCCAAGGCGAAACGCGCTGGACAGGATTTCGCGACATGGTAGAGCGGTGAAATGGAAGTACACGTACAAAACCGCGCCGGTGCCGCGATCGCTTTTGTCCTTGCGGGGGTATTTGCGATTTCGATCAACGACATGCTGATCAAGCAACTGTCAGGGGGCTATCCCCTGCATGAAATCGTCTTTGCGCGGGCCCTGATCGGCATCATCGTTGGGTTGGCTTTGGTGCAGGTCGAGGGCGGCTGGCGCATCTTGAAAACCCGTCAGGCCCATTGGCACGTGCGGCGCGGATTGCTGGTGGTGATCGCCAATATGACCTTCTTTCTTGCCCTCGCCGCCCTGCCCTTGGCGGATGCCACGGCGCTGTTCTTTGTTGCCCCGCTGTTTATCACGCTGTTGTCGATCCCGATCCTTGGCGAAAAGGTCGGCGTCATGCGGCTAAGCGCGGTGGCCGTCGGATTCGTCGGCGTGATCATCATGCAGCGCCCTTGGGCCGATGCGCAGTCACTACAGGCCTCGCGGTTGGTGCTGTTGTTGCCCGTGGTGTCGGCGTTGACCTATGCGCTGAACCAACTGATGACGCGCAAGCTGGGGGTGCATAGCAAGGCCTCGGCCCTGTCGGTCTATATTCAGGGGGTCTTCTTGTGCATGTCGCTCGGCTTTTTCTTGCTCGCGGGGGATGGCAGCTTTGTCACGACCGACAGTACGCCGTCGATGGTGTTTCTGCTGCGCGCTTGGGTTTGGCCTGCCGCAGGTGACGCATGGATTTTCCTCGCCCTCGGGTGCAATGCGGCGGTCATCGGATACTGCCTAAGCCAAGCGTACCGCATCGCCGACGCCGCCACAGTCGCGCCGTTTGAATATATCGGTCTGCCGCTGGCCGTGTTCTGGGGGCTGGTGATTTTCGGCGACTTGCCCGTGTGGGAGGTCTGGGTTGGCATCGGCCTGATCCTCGGATCTGGTCTGTTCGTGTTCCTGCGCGAACGGCAGAAAGCCAAGGTCGCGGTCAAGTCACCGACGGGGCGGCGCCACTAGCTGACCTGCACGATAACCTTGCCCGTCGCCTTGCGCGTGCGCAGCAAATCCAGCGCTTCGTTCGCCTGATCCAACGGCAATACATGGCTGACATGGGGCTTTATCTTGCCCGCGCTATACCAGTCGATCAGCACCTTGAAGCTGTCGGTCAGCACCTGCGGTTTAAAGTTCTTGTACCCGCCCCAGAAAAACCCCAGCACATCGATGTTTTTAACCAACAGGATATTGGCGGGGATCTGCGGCACCTCGCCCGAGGCAAACCCAAGCGGCAGAATACGTGCTTCGGGGTTGCAGGCACGCAGGGCGGCTTTGAACTGGTCGCCCCCGATAGGATCATAGACCACATCCGCCCCCCCCAAGGATTTGACCACCTCGCGGATGTCATCCGTTTCTGAATCAATCAGATGATCCGCACCGGCGGCGCGGCAAATCTCTAGCTTGGCGGCCCCACGGGCGCAGGCGATGACCTCTGCCCCCATCAGCTTGCCCAGCTCAACCGCGGTCAGACCCACCCCGCCCGAGGCCCCCAGCACCAGCAGTCGTTCACCAGGTCTCAGCCGCGCCTTATAGTCCAGCGCCACATGGCTGGTGCCATAGGCCACAAGAAAGGCAGCGGCATCCTCTGCGGGCATGTCATTGGGAATCGGCACGCAAACATTGGCGGGAATGGCCGCATACTCCGCCAGCCCCAGCAGACCACTATACGCCGCGATACGCTGACCGACGGCAAGATCGGTAACCCCTTCGCCCACGGCGGCAACGCTGCCCGCCAGTTCCATCCCCAGTGTAAAGGGCAGATCGGGCTTTTGCTGGTATGTGCCTTTGATCATCAACAGATCGCCAAAGTTAAGGCCGCAGGTTTCGACCTTGATCAGCACCTCGCCAGCGGCGGGCACGGGCATTTCCAGCTCTTGCTCTGACAAAGGCTGATCATAAGCGGTGACTTGCATGGCACGCATGGGGGGCTCCTTGGGTTATTCAACGCAAAAGGGCCAGAGCGTCGGCGGCTTTGCAACCCCCTGCTCCGGCCCTCGCGAAATTACCCAACGGCAAATGCGCCCCGTCTTCAGCCCCTCAGGGGATGACCATCAACCTGATACCGTAAGCCACAACCCCAAGCGCTGCGACGCTCAGCACCCAGATCAGTACAAACCAGCCTGTGCGTGCCATCCAACTGCGTCGCATCAGTGGTATCCCTCTTCGGGGTCGATTTTCCCGCGAAAGACCCAGTAGGTATAGATCGTATAAGACAGTATCATCGGCAGCAGAACCAACGTGCCCACCAACGCGAATTTTAGGCTGCTGTCGGGGGCAGCGGCTTCGACGATGGTCAGCGAAGAGGGCACGATATAAGGGTAAAAGCTGATCCCGATCCCGATAAAGCCCAGCACGAACAGCGCTAGCGCACACAGAAACGGCGTCACATCCCAATGGCGTTGCAACCCGTGAAACAGGCCATAGATCGCCGCGGCTACGAGACCGGGCACCAGAATGCTGAAGATCGCCGTCGGAAAGGCGAACCAGCGGCCAAAGAACGCGTCATTCAAGAAGGGCGTCCAAAGGCTGACCAGCCCCATGAACACCAGCGTTGCGATGGCAAACGGCCAGGCCAACCGCCGCATATGCGCCTGAATACGCCCTTCAAGCTTCATGTTCAGCCATGTGGCACCCAGCATCGCGTAGCCCACGGTCACGGCGAAACCGGTCAGCACGGAAAACGGCGTCAGCCAGTCCCACCAACCGCCCGCATAGGCCCGGTTTTCGATCTCTATCCCCTGGACCAAAGCCCCAAGCGCGATCCCCTGACACATGGAGGCCACCAGCGATCCGCCGAAAAACGAGATATCCCATAACGGTTTACCCCTGATGGTACGCCAGCGATATTCAAAGGCGACGCCGCGAAAGACCAGCCCCAATAGCATCAGGATAATCGGCATATAAAGCGCGGGCATCACGGTGGCATAGGCCAGCGGGAACACGGCGAACAAGCCGCCCCCCCCCAAAACCAGCCACGTCTCGTTCCCGTCCCAGATCGGCGCGACAGAGTTCATCATCACGTCACGCTCGCCCTCGTCCTTGGACAGCGGGAACAGCAGCCCGACCCCAAGGTCGAACCCGTCGAGGATGACATAAATCAGCACCGCAAGCGCGATGATGCCGGCCCAGATAAACGAAAGTTCTAATCCAAACATCTGCTGTCTCCTACTCTGACGTTGCCATATCTTGGGTCTTGTCCTGCGCCACAGTGGTGGTACCCGCAGCCCGAACGGGGCCGTCGGTGATCTCTCCCTTGGCACCCACATGAGGACGTTTGCGCATCAAACCGAGAATATAGAACACCCCCGCCCCGAAGACGAAGAAATAGACCACGATGAAAGCGATCAGCGACGCGCCAACCGCAGGTGCGCTGACTGGCGCAAGGCTGTCGCTGGTGCGCAGCAGACCATAGACGGTAAAGGGCTGGCGACCGACTTCGGTTGTGATCCATCCAGCCAGCACCGCAACAAAGCCCATCGGCCCCATGACAATCGCCGCACGATGCAACATCCGCGCGCTATGCAGTTTGCCGCGCCAGCGCGCGAATCCGCCCCAAAGGCCCAACCCCAGCATGGCAAAGCCCAAGCCCACCATTACACGGAACGAAAAGAAGACGATTGCGACGGGAGGTTCGTCCTCGTCGGGGATCGTGTCCAAGCCGTCCAGCGGTGCGTTCAAGTCGTGTTTGAGGATTAAAGACGACAGCTTCGGCACTTCGATCGCATAATCGACCCGTTTTTCTGCCTGATTGGGGATGCCAAACAGGATCAGTGGGGCACCGTCGGGGTGGCTGTCAAAGTGCCCCTCCATCGCCATGACCTTGGCAGGCTGATGCTCTAGCGTGTTGATGCCGTGAAAATCCCCCGCCACAATCTGCAAGGGCGTGACCAACAGCAGCATCCACATCGCCATAGAGAACATACGCCGCGACGCCGGCCCCTGATTGTCCTTGAGCAAATGCCACGCGCCCACGGCCCCCACGACCAGCGCCGTGGTTAGATAGGCCGCCAGCACCATGTGCAGCAAACGGTAGGGGAAGGACGGGTTGAACACGATCTTCCACCAATCCAGCGGAATGAACTGCCCCACATCATTGATCCCATAGCCCGCGGGGGTCTGCATCCAGCTGTTCACCGACAGGATCCACGTGGCCGACAGCAAGGTGCCAAAGGCGACCATCGCTGTGGCAAACATGTGCAACCCCGGTCCGACGCGTTTCAGGCCAAACAGCATGATCCCCAGAAAACCGGCCTCGAGGAAGAAGGCGGACAACACTTCATACGCCATCAACGGTCCGACCACCGGCCCCGCCTTGTCCGAGAAGACCGACCAGTTGGTCCCGAACTGATACGACATGACAATGCCTGACACGACGCCCATCCCAAAGGCGACCGCAAAGATCTTTTTCCAGTAGTCGAACAGCACCCGATAGGTCTCGTCCTTGGTCCAAAGCCAAAGCGCGTTCACGACAGCCAGAAAGCTGGCCAACCCGATCGAGAATGCCGGAAAAATAATGTGAAACGAAACGGTAAAGGCGAATTGGACCCGTGCCAGAACCTCGGCGGAAAACCCATCAAGCATGTCGTACCTCGTAATGTATGGCCAAAAACAAGGGGTTTGGCCCTTACACCCTAGATAGCGCTGCACCGGGCATAAGTCACATGCTCAAATCGCCGCACAAGGACGAGGGGTTAAAGCGTGATGCGCACACGCAGCCCCGGCGCATTATCGAGCAGCGCAATCTGTCCGCCGTGCAGCTTGACCACGCCTTCAACAAGGCTCAGCCCCAAGCCGTTGCCCGGCGTGTGGCGGCTGGCGTCCAGACGGTACAACCGCTGCAGCACCTTGGTGCGGGCGTGTTCGGGGATGCCGGGGCCATTGTCAGCGACTTCGATCACCGGCCGGTCGTTGGCGCGGTAAAGCGATAAGGTAATCTCGCTGCCCGCAGGGGTGTGGCGCATAGCGTTTTCCAGCAAGTTCGACATCATCTGCCCCAACAGGTTCTTGTCCCCCTCCACGGTCAGCTGCGCGGCGGGCACAACACTGTCTAATGTCTGCTCTTTTGCAGCGGCGGCAGGTTCATAAACCTCAGTCAGGGTCAGGCAGAGCCGGTTCAGATCAACGGGGGCAAAATGCGTCTTGGGCGACCCTGCCTCGACCGAGGCAATCTGAAGCAGCGACTGGAATACCGAAGCGATCCCCGCGACCTCGTCCTGCGCTTTGGCCAGCAAGGCCCCTTCGTCCGTGTCTTCGGGCAGGGTACGGGCCAGATCATGCAGATGCACAGCCACCCGCTGGATCGGGGTCTTTAGGTCATGGGCGATGTCCGAGGACACCTGTCGCAGCATCTGGGTCTGCGCCTCTTGCGCGCCCGCCATCTGGTTCACCTTGCTGCCGATGCGCTGCAAATCATCCGCCCACCCCGACGACACGGCCACGCGTGCCGCAAGGTCGCCGGTCGTCAGATCATCAAGCGTACGCCCGATGACATCCACATGCCGCTTGCTGCGCCGCGCCAGATAGAGCCCCCCCGACAAGGCGACCAGCACCGTGGGCAGCAGGCTGATCAGCAGGATGTTCAGAAACACCACGCGCAACCCTTCGATTTGGGCGCGGCTACGCGCAACCGTCAGCTGGCCCCCATACAGCGGCGTGGTCAGCGACAGATAGACCCCGTCATATTCCGCCCGCCCTTCGGCCAACGACACGATGTGATAGCCTTCGTCATCACGGGCGATGGCCCCGTTGCCATAGATGCGACCGGAGGGGGTGATATAGCTCAGCACCACGCGGCTAGGATCCGCATCACGCGATTCAGCGTCGACCAGCAGGGCCACCGCGCGGGCATTGGGGGCGGCGCGAAACCCCGCGATATCCTGTTCGAGATCCGCACGGATTGCGGCTTCAAACGAATTCTGCGTCACCGCATAGCTGGCCGCCAATCCCATCAGACTGACGGTCGAGAACAGCAACACCAGCAGCAGCGCCAGCCGCACCGGCATAGACCGCCAGAGCTGCGCCAGCCGCGACCTCATCCGTCAATCCGGTAGCCAGCACCGCGCACGGTCTGGATCAGCTCGCGGTCAAATGGTTTGTCAACCTTGGCACGCAGCCGGCTGATGTGGGTTTCGACAACGTTGGTCATCGGGTCAAAGCTGATGTCCCATACCGCTTCCAGCAGCATGGTGCGGGTCTGCACCCTGCCCTTGCGGCGCAGTAAATGTTCCAGCAAGGCGAATTCCCGCGGCAGCAGGTCGATTTCCTGTCCGGCACGGGTCACCTTGCGGGTGATCAAATGCATTTCAAGGTCGCCTGCACGCAGCACGGTTTCCTGCTCCATTGCCTGCGGACGGCGGGCAAGAGCGGTGACACGGGCAGAAAGCTCGCCAAAGGCAAAGGGCTTGACCAGATAATCGTCCCCTCCCGCGTTCAGCCCGCTGATGCGATCGTCAACGCTGCCCATCGCAGTCAGAAACAGCACCGGTGTCAGGTTCCCCGCACCGCGCAAGGTCTTGACCAACGTCAGCCCGTCGATCTCGGGGAGCATCCGGTCAACAATCAGCACGTCATAGCTGCCGGAGGTCGCCTGTATCAGCCCTTCACGCCCTTCGGCGACAAGGTCGACGGTATGCCCCTCTTCGCGCAGACCCCGTGCGATATAGGATCCGGTGGTGGCATCATCTTCGACGACAAGCAGTTTCATAAGCAGGGGTCCATTGCAGCGTTGATCCTTGGATACCTGATATAGGGCGCGCTGCCACCCGCGAGAGGCAAGTTAACACATTTGTATAGCTGACAGAAACGCGCTGTTAGAATGGGCTGCCATTTGGGTGTCATCCCTGAAGACGAAGGAACCCCAAATGACATCTCTCTTTTCCTCCCCCCGCCGTGCCGCACCGTTTGTACTGGCGGCGGCCCTTGCCTCAACCTCGGCGGTGACGCTTGCACCCACAGCCGCGTTGGCCGTACCCGCTGGCGGCTATGCCGATCTGGTCGAAGAAATCTCGCCCGCCGTCGTATTCATCGAAGTGACAGGCACCGCGGAACAAGCCAACGCGCAAGTGCAACTACCCGAAGGCATGCCCGAAGAACTTCGCAAACGGTTTGAACAACTGATGCCGCAAGGGCCGGCCAGTGCGCAGCCGATGCACGGGCTTGGGTCCGGTTTCATCGTGTCCAAGGACGGGGCCATCGTGACGAACAACCACGTTGTTGCAGGGGCCGATACCGTTAAGGTCAAACTCGCCGACGGGCGCAGCTTTGATGCCAAAGTTGTCGGCAGCGACGTGCTGACCGATATCGCCGTGCTCAAGGTCGAAGCAGACGTGGACCTGCCCGCTGTCAAATTCGGGTCGTCTGATGACATGCGCGTCGGCGACGAGGTCGTCGCTATGGGCAACCCCTTTGGTCTGGGCGGCACTGTCACCACTGGCATCATCTCGGCCAAATCGCGCAATATCAACGCGGGCCCCTATGACGACTTCATCCAGACGGATGCCGCAATCAACCGAGGCAACTCGGGTGGGCCGCTGTTCAACAACGCCGGCGAAGTGATTGGCGTGAACACAGCGATCCTGTCACCTGATGGCGGATCCGTGGGCATCGGCTTTTCTGTGCCTTCCGATCTGGTGCAAGCCATCGTGGCCGACCTGTCCGACGACGGCGAGATCACCCGTGGCTGGCTTGGCGTGCAGATCCGCCCGATGACGGCAGAGGTCGCGCAGGTGTTGGGCTATGACGCACCGAAAGGTGCCGTGATCGAAGCCATCGGCGATGACAGCCCCGCTAAGAAAGCAGGTCTTGAGAAAGGCGATATCATCCTGTCCTTCAACGGCACAGAGATCAAAGAGCTGCGGGACCTGACCCGTGCGGTCGCCGAGACCGATCCCGATGCAAAAGCCGATGTGGTTGTCTTGCATAAGGGCAAAGAAGTGACACGCGCTGTCACCATCGGCACGCTCGCGGATCAAAAGGCGTAAACCTTTTCCAGCAAGCTTACCTCGTTCCTTGCTGGATCTACCCGCCCGCGTGCCCCAACGCGGCGGGTGCGCACCACACGTCCCCATGGTGCGGCAGACCACCCCCGACGGCGAACCGTCGGGGGTGGTTTTCGTTTAGTTAATGCCCGAACCGGCTTAGATCGTCGCCTCGAACAGCGCCCGCAGATTGTCGGACGTCAGGGTAACGGGATTGCCGCCGCAAGACGGGTCTTCCAACGCCATTGCGACCATATCGTCGATGCGGTCTGCAGACACGCCCATGTCGGACAGTTTGCGCGGGATACCGAAGCTGTCGTTGAATTCCTGCACAAAGACACGGAACCCGTCATAGCCGCCGTCGATCCCCAGATACCCCGCCGCGCGGTCGAACCGTTCGCGAATCTCAGGCTCGTTCAGGTCCAGCACAGCGGGCATGCAGACCGCGTTGGTGGTGCCGTGGTGCGTGTTGAACACCGCGCCAATCGGGTGGCTCATGGCGTGGATCGCACCCAGACCTTTCTGGAAAGCAGTCGCCCCCATCGCCGCCGCCGCCATCAACTGCGCACGCGCTTCGATGTCGGTGCCATCCGCATAGGCGCGTGGCAGATAATCGATGACCAGCCGCATGCCTTCTAGCGCGATGCCCTGCGACATGGGGTGAAAATGCGGGCTGCTAAACGCCTCGACGCAGTGGGCAAAGGCATCAAGTCCCGTGCCTGCGGTGATATGTTTGGGCATGCCCACCGTCAGCTCGGGGTCGCAAATCACGACACTGGGCAGCACTTTGGGGTGGAAGATGATCTTTTTGACGTGGGTTTTCGAATTGGTCAGCACCGACGCGCGGCCCACTTCGGACCCTGTACCGGCGGTTGTGGGTACGGCGATGATCGGCGCGATGGCGTCCGCGTCGGCACGCGTCCACCAATCGCCCACATCCTCGTAATCCCATACGCCGCGCGACTGCCCTGCCATAAAGGCGACCATCTTGCCCAAATCCAGACCCGATCCGCCGCCAAAGGCGATCACGCCGTCATGCCCGCCCTCGCGGTAGACCTTCAGGCCCGCCTCTAGATTGATCTCGGTCGGGTTAGCGTCCACTTCGGAAAACATTGCGCGACCAAAGCCAGCGCGGTCCATGAGGTCCAGCGTGCGGGTCGTGATCTCCATCGATGCCAGCCCCTTGTCCGTCACCAGCAGCGGGTTTTTCACCCCTGCGGCCACGCAGGCCTCTCCGATCTCGGAAATGCGGCCTGCGCCAAAGCGGATGGCGGTGGGGTAGGACCAGTTGTTTTGCAGTGCCATAAAGATCAAGCCTTTTTCAGGTGGTAAGATTTGGGACGCGTAAGCGCCTGATAGCCAAGCTCAGAGAGGCCCGCGCCCTGCCCGGTGTCTTTGCAGCCCGTCCAGCACAGGGCCGGATCCAGGTAATCGCAGCGGTTCATGAACACGGTACCGGTTTCCAGCTGCGCACCGATGGCGTCAGCAGCGTCCGCGTCCTTGGTAAAGATCGCGGCGGTCAGGCCGAACTGGCAATCATTCATCAGCGCGATTGCTTCGGCGTCGCCCTTGACGGGCATGATGCCAACGACAGGGCCAAAGCTTTCGTCGCGCATCACGCGCATATCATGGGTGACGTTTGTCAGAATCTGCGGCGTGAGGTACGCCCCGCCGTCATCGGCATCAAACGTGTCGATTAGCGTGGTGGCACCGGCGGCGACGGCCTCGGAAATCTGGGCACGGACTTCGGCGGCGAAACGCACGTTGGCCATGGGGCCGATGTCTGTGGTCGTATCGAGCGGATTCCCGAGCTTCAGCGCGTTGACCCAAGCCACGGCTTTTTCGACAAACGCATCATACAGGCTTTCGTGCACATAAATCCGTTCGATCCCGCAGCAGCATTGCCCTGCGTTAAACATCGCCCCGTCCATCAACCCGTCAACGGCAGCATCGACATCTGCGTCAGCACGCACATAGCCGGGGTCTTTGCCCCCCAGTTCAGTCGCGACGGGGGTGAAGGTGCCTGCGGCTGCGATCTCCATCGCTTTGCCGCCCCCGACAGAGCCGGTGAAGTTCACAAAGCCGAACTGCCGTTCAGCGATCAGGGCCGAGGTCGTGTCGTGATCCAGAAAAACGTTCTGGAAAACATCGTCGGGGATGCCGGCCGCGTAGAAAGCCTCTGCTAGTCGCTCGCCGACTTGCAGGGTTTGCGTGGCATGTTTCAGCACCACGGCGTTACCCGCAATCAAGGCTGGCGCGACAGTGTTGATCGCCGTCATATAGGGATAGTTCCACGGGGCAATGACTAGCACGACACCGCGCGCCTCGCGGGTGATCTTGCGGGTGGCTTTGCCGCTGTCTTCAACGATCGTGGGGGCCAGCGCCTTTTCCGCGATGTCGGCCATGTAGTTCCCGCGTTCGGCAAAGCCGTTAAATTCGCCGCCATAGCGGACGGGACGACCCATTTGATGTGCCAGTTCCTGCGCCATGCGGTCAGTGGTTTTGCCCACTTCCGCAATGGCCGCGCGGACCAGTTGGATACGGTCAGCCAAAGGTCGAGCGGCCCATGCGGACTGTGCCGCCTTGGCGCGGGCGCAGACAGCGCGTGCCGCATCCAGCGACAGGACCGGACGTTCAAGGTAAACCGATCCGTCGATCGGTGAGATACATTTCAGAGTGTTTGTCATGGTTTATGCTCGCTCAAATCCGCGGTTGATTTCCCAGTCGGTCACGACCTTGTCGTATTCCTCCTGCTCCCATTCGGCTGCGCGGGTGTAGTGGTCAACCACGTCGTCGCCAAGGGCCTCGCGCAGCATGGCAGAGTTGCGCAGTGTTTGGGTCGCGGCGCGCAGGGTGCGGGGGATTTCAGTGACGTTAGAATCCTCATAGGCGTCGCCTTTTGTCGGCTCTTGCAAGGGCAGCTTTTCCTCAATGCCCTTGAGGCCCGCCGCCAACAGCACAGCCTGCGCCAGATAGGGGTTCAGATCAGAGCCACCGATGCGACATTCGACGCGAATACCCTTGGTGCCATCGCCACACAGACGGAACCCCGCGGTGCGATTATCAACGGACCAGACGGTCTTGGTCGGGGCAAAGGTGCCTTTGGCAAAACGCTTGTAGCTGTTGATGTACGGGGCGAAGAAATATGTGATATCAGGGGCGTAGGCGATCAGTCCCGCCATGAAATGCTGCATCATTTGCGACATCCCCAGCTTGGCCTCCTTGTCATAGAACGCCGGTGCGCCGTCTTTCCAAAGCGACATATGCACATGGCTGGACGAGCCGACCTTATCCGCCGACCACTTGGGCAGGAAGGACGCAGAGAACCCCTGCTGATAGGCGATCTCTTTCACGGCCTGCTTGGAGATTGTGTGGTGATCGGCACAGGCCAGCGCGTCGGCGTAGCGGATGTTCAGCTCTTGCTGGCCGACTTCGGCCTCGCCCTTGGTACATTCAATCGGGATGCCAGCGCCCACCAGATTGTTGCGCAGCGGCTGCAGGAAGCTTTCCTCCTTGGTGGTCTGGAACAGGCAGTAGTCTTCGTTGTGACCGTTCAGCGGCACGAGGTTGGCGTATTTCTCTTTTTGCAGGGTGCGGTAGTCGCCTTCGAACAAAAAGAACTCAAGCTCGGTCGCCATCATCGCGTCAAAGCCCATCGCATCCAGACGGGCGATCTGCTTTTGCAGCATGGCGCGCGGCGAATGGGGCACGGGTTCATGGGTGTGGTGATCCAGCACATCGCCAAGCACCAGCACGGTTTTGTCCAGCCACGGCACATGGCGCATGGTCGACAGATCGGGGCGCAGCACATAATCGCCATAGCCGGTTTCCCAGCTGGTCGAGGCAAAGCCCTCGGGCGTGGACATCACCAGATCGGTCGCCAGCAGATAGTTGCAGCAGTGTGTTTCCGCGTGGGAATGGTCGATAAAATTCATGACGTGAAAACGCTTGCCCATGAGGCGGCCCTGCATGTCCACCAGTGCCACCAGCACGGTGTCCACCTCGCCCTTAGCGGCCAGGTCCTTGAGCGTGTCGAAAGTAAGGTTGCCCATCTGCAAACGTCCCTTTTGATGTGAGGGGGCGGCACAGATGCGCCGCCCCGATGTTCATGATGTCAAACTAGGCTCAGCCGAAAATATAGGGCGGGCCCGCTTTCGAGATGACGTTGTTATAGTCGCGGAAAATCTGCACGATTTTGGCAGCTGTTTCGCCTTCTTCCGCCATCTCGTCCCAGAATTTCACGGCGGCTTCCTCGACCACTTTCCATTCTTCTTGCGGCACGGATGTCAGTTCCAGCTTTTCACCGGACGCGCGCAAGCGGGCCTCGCCGCCCCAGTACCACTGGTTGCGATAGGTGTGGCTGGCCTCGATTGCGGAGTTCACGATCTGCTTGAGGTGATCTGGCAACTCTGCCCATTTTTCGGCGTTGACAAAGAACGACCCGATCCACGCACCAGAGATGTTATTGGTACAGAAGTAGTTGGTCACATCAGCCCAGCCCACGGTGTAGTCTTCGGTGATGCCTGACCACGCCATGCCGTCCAGCTCGCCTGTCTGAACCGCGACTTCGGCGTCTTCGTACGGGATGTTGACCGGCACGACACCAAATTGCGATAAAAAGCGGCCCGCTGTCGGGAAGGTATAAAGCTTGAGCCCGTCCATATCGGCCAGCGATTTGATCGGCTTGACGGTGTTGAAGTTACAAGGGTCCTGCCCCGCCGCGGATAGCCAATGCACGCCGACCTTGGCGTATTCCTCGCGCCAGATGTCTGCCAGACCGTATTGATTGAATAGCACCGGCACGTCGAGCGCGTGTTTCGTGGCCAACGGGAAATACCCGCCGAAAGACCGCACAGGTGTCGGCGACGCCATGGAGTCGTCATCCGAATGCACGCCGTCGATGGTACCGCGTTGCAATGCTTGGAAAAGCTCGCCCGTGGGGACGATCTGGTCCGCATAGAACAATTCGATCTCAAGCTCGCCTTGTGCCGCGGCGTTGATCGCGTCGATGGCGGGTTTGGTCACCTCTTCCCCGAGCGCAGACCCCGCATAGGTCTGGAAACGCCAGCGGATCGGCTCTTGGGCGTGCAGGATCGACGGGGCGGCAAGGGTCGCAGGGCCGGCAATGGCGGCACCTTTCAGGAACTTACGTCTCGTTGTCATGTCTCATACTCCTTGTTGGGGTTGGGTTGAAACGGGCCAGTTGCTCTGACCACTTGGTTGGTAATGCTTATTTCGCGTAGACATAGTTCGGCAGCCAAAGCGCGATCTGCGGAAAGATCATGACGACCGCGAGCGCCAGTACCATCACGCCGACAAAAGGAATGATCGACCGGTAAATGTCGCGAATCGTGATCTCTGGCGGGGCCATGGCGCGCATCAGAAACAGGTTATAGCCGAAGGGCGGCGTCATATAGGCGATCTGGCAAGTGATCGTATAAAGCACACCATACCACACCAGATCAAAACCGAGTGCGCCAACCAACGGCACATAGAGCGGGGCCACAATCACCAGCATGGCCGTGTCATCCAGAAACGTCCCCATAACCAGAAACGACAGCTGCATGAGGATCAAAATCACCCAAGGGTTCAGGCCCCATTGTTCGGTAAACAGGCTTTCAATTGCTTTGACCGCCCCCAGCCCGTCAAACACCGCGCCAAAAGCCAAGGCCGCGAGGATGATCCACATGAACATACAGGTGATCGCAAGGGTCTGGCGCACCGAGTTTTCAAAGACGGTGCGCGTCATCCGCCCTTTCAGCACAGCCGCAACAAAGGCGGCGATAGCCCCAATGGCAGAGCTTTCGACGAGCGAGGTCCATCCATTCACAAACGGCACCATCATCACGGCAAAGATCACCACAGGCAGCAGGCCCGCACGCAGCAGACGCAGCTTTTCAGGCCAGCCCACATCGCGTTCCTCGGCAGATAGCGCCGGCCCCAGCTCAGGGTTCATCCGGCAGCGGATGGCAATATAGATGATGAACATCGTGGCCATCATCAGCCCCGGAATCGCGCCCGCCAGCCACAGCTGACCCACGGGCTGTCGCGCGATCATCGCATACAGCACCAGCACGACCGAGGGCGGCACGAGGATGCCAAGGCTCGACCCTGCCTGAATGACCCCGGTCACCATCAACTTGTCATAGTTTCGCTTCAACAGCTCGGGCAGCGCAATTGTTGCACCGATCGCCATGCCCGCCACCGACAGGCCGTTCATGGCGGAAATCAACACCATCAGCCCGATCGTCCCGATGGCCAGCCCGCCACGCAATCCGCCCATCCACACGTGAAACATTTTATATAGATCGTCGGCAATTTTACTTTCCGACAGCACATATCCCATGAAGATAAACATCGGCAGGGTCAGCAACGGGTACCAGCGCATCAGCTTGATCGCGGCAGAAAACCCGATGTCATAGCCACCCCGGTCGCCCCACAAAAATAGGGCGGCCATCACCGCGACAAAGCCGATCGCCCCGAACACACGCTGCCCCGTCAGCAACATCAGCATCATGGTCGAAAACATTAGAATGGCGATCAGCTCATAGGGCATCGCGTGTGTCCTCTGCGGATTTGAGGAAAAGGATGTCCTTGAACAGTTCAGAGACAGCTTGAAGCAGCATTAAGGTGATGCCGATGCACATGGTCACTTTGACCGGCCACATATAGGGCCGCCACGCGGTCGGGCTGCGCTCGCCCCCGTATTTAAAGGAATACATCGTGGATTCGATACCGCCCCACAGCAGGATCACCAGATAGACCAGCAGGAACAATACAGTGATGCAATCGGTCCACGCCTTTTTGCGCGGGGTCAGCTCGGCATAGAACAGATCCATCCGCACATTCGCGCCCATCTGCAGCGCATAGGGCCCGCCAAGGATGTAATACCCCACCATCACAAACTGCGCCATTTCCAGCGTCCAAAGCTGTGGCGATGCAAAGGTTTTGTTATACGACGACCACAGCAGGATCCCCATCAGGACGAAAATCCCGTACATCATGATCCGGCCAAGGCCATAGTTAAAGCCGTCCACTACCCGAATGTATCTGCGCATCGCGTTCATTTGGTGGCCTCGCTGTCGGGGACGGGAAAGGCTCGGGTCAGGCTCTCGGCCAGATGCCCTGCCATGGCCTGCGCCTTTTCTGGCGTATCAATCAGATCATTGCGGATCTCGATCATCACGGCCGGAAGACCCTGCGTTTCGCCATGTTTTTCCAGAGTATAGGTCACGCCGTCTGTCGCTGCATAGGGTTCGTTCAGCGCTGAGGCATAGCGCCCGCGCGCCTGTTCGACCGCCAGCAACGCCTGCGCCGCGGCAGGTTGAGTGTGGTATAGAAACCCCAGTTCGACGGCGCGGGTCGCGCCGTTATAGACCGGCGTAAAACTGTGGATCGTGACCAACACTGGTGCTGCTTGGGTCGGCTGCCAACTGGTGCGCACCTCGGTGACCGCATCATGGAACGGCGTATGCACCTGAACATAGCGCTGCTGCCGGCCAGCATCATCCAGCCCCGCATTACCGGGGATATCATAGACTTCGCTGCGCGCCGGAATGCAGTCGGGGGCTGTTAGCGGGCGGTTGCAATCATAGACCAGCCGCGAAATATCGCCCGCGACCAAAGGCGCGTCCAGCGCATCCGACAGCCCATAGGCCACGTCTAGCGCGCCGATGTCCCAAGCCGCATGCGACCCGCCCGCCGCAGATGACAGCCCCAACCCGCCCAACGCATCAGGGATCCGGCGCGAGGCGTGTTCACACACCAGCAACCAGCCCCCCTGCCCCTGCGGGTTTACGATGTTTACGGCATTCCAATCGGTGTCAGTCACGGTGACCCTGTCAATTTGTTGCCTCACAATCACTACAGAATTTTCTAGCCTGTCAAGATTTTTTCTGTAATCTTTGCTTCACGCCTCCACGCGCTGTACCGAAAGGAACATGACTTGCATAAAAAAGTACTGGTCCGCGACCTGCTGAAAGAAAAGCAGGCCGAGCTGACGGCGGCAGAACGAAAACTGTCGGCCGTTTTACTGGACGACCAGCTGCTTACGGGGCTGCAATCTATCAACCGTCTCGCTGAGTTGGCCGAGGTATCATCGCCAACGATCGTTAGGCTTGCACGCAAGCTTGGGTTCGACGGGTACTCTGATATGCAAGACGCCATCCGCGGTGAAATCGGCGCACGGATGAAAAAACCACTGGCCAAGCTCGAGACCCCCAGCGACAGCAGCGATCACATGGTGTCACGCTTTATTCAGGCTGTGTCAGGCAATGTGAACCGTACACTGGAACGGCTTGATCTGGCCGAGTTTGACGAGGTTGCTGCGCTGCTCTCTGATCCCTCGCACCGGCTTTTCCTCTTGGGTGGACGCATCACGCGGTCCAACGCGCATTATTTTTTCAATCACCTGCAGATCATTCGACCGCAGGTTACGCTGCTTGATTCTTCCCCCAGTGCATGGCCGCAATCCTTGCTCGATATGGACGCAGGCGCGGTGCTGATCGTGTTCGACATCCGCCGCTACGAGAAAGAGCTCGAAAAGCTGGCGGATCTCGCGGTGAAGCAGGGGGCGACCATCGTGCTGTTCACAGACGCATGGGGATCGCCCATCGAAAAACACGCCCGCCACTGTTTCCGCGCCATGGTAGAGGTCCCGTCGAGCTGGGATTCAACGCTGGCGATCAACTTTTTGATCGAAGCGCTGGTCGCCGATGTGCAATCGCGCAGCTCTGACCAAAGCGCAGAGCGGATTGCAGCGCTTGAACAGATGATTGGCGAATCCCGTATCTTCCGCAGCAATTGATCTGGCGCTGAAGTAGGGCCGATCACGGTCCTTTCGTGATAGTCGCGCGACACATCAGAGTTTGCGTTGGACGGCAACATCCCCTAATCGGAACGCGCACCGCGTCTGCGCACTCTAGCAAAGGATTTTGCCATGAAGACCCCGTATTATCTGATCGACAAAGCCCGTCTTCAGACCAACATGGAAAAAATCGCCTGGCTGCGCGAGGCTTCGGGCGCTAAATCCCTGCTGGCGCTGAAATGTTTTGCCACATGGTCAGTCTTTGATTTCATGGCGCAATATATGGACGGGTCCACGTCTTCGTCGCTTTATGAGGTCAAGCTGGGCTTCGAGAAATTCGGCGGCGAAACACACGCTTATTCGGTCGCCTACGCCGATGATGAAATCGCCGAGGTTCTGGCCAACAGCGACAAGATCATCTTCAACTCCATCGGGCAGCTGGACCGTTTTGATGCCGCATCGTCAGGCCATACCCGCGGGCTGCGGGTGAACCCCGGTGTGTCGACATCCGAGTTCGATCTGGCCGATCCCGCCCGCCCCTTCAGCCGTTTGGGCGAACATGATCCGGCGCAGATCGCCGCTGTGTCCGACCGCATTACGGGTCTGATGTTTCACAACAATTGCGAGAATGGCGACTTCGACCGGTTCGCGGATATGCTGACGTTGATCGAAGACCGCTTTGGCGACACGATCCACCGGATGGACTGGATCAGCCTTGGCGGCGGCATCCATTTCACCGGCGAAGGCTACCCGTTGGACCGTCTGGCCGCGCGACTGAAAACCCTGTCCGACACCTATGGCGTTCAGGTCTACCTTGAACCCGGAGAGGCCGCGATCACCGGCGCTGCGACGTTAGAGACGACCGTGCTTGATACCCTGCATAACGGCAAGAACCTTGCCATCGTCGACAGCTCTATCGAGGCGCATATGCTGGATCTATTGATCTACCGCGAGCCCGCCAAGGTGGCCCCGAACACCGGTGCCCACGACTGGATGATCTGCGGCAAATCCTGCCTTGCGGGCGATATTTTCGGCGAGTTCAAATTCGACGTCCCGTTAAAACCCGGTGACCGCATTTCGTTTCAGGACGCTGCGGGCTATACTATGGTCAAGAAGAACTGGTTCAACGGCGTCAAGATGCCCGGCATCGCCATTCGTGAACTTGATGGAACGATCACATCGGTCCGGTCATTCGACTATGAGGATTTCAAATCCGCCCTCTCCTAACCCTTTCCTTACAAGAGGTGTAATGAATACATGAAACGCAATGTTCTTATCATCGGTGCCGGTGGCGTCGCGCAGGTCGTGGCGCATAAATGCGCGCAAAATAATGACGTGTTGGGTGACCTGCATATCGCCAGCCGCACAGTTTCAAAATGCGAAGCGATTATTGAAAGCGTGCATGCCAAAAGCGCGATGAAACAGGACGGCGTTTTTGATGCCCATGCGGTTGATGGTATGGATAGCGACGCGGTAGAGGCGCTGATCAACAAGCTTGGCGTGCAGATCGTGATCAATGTCGGTTCGCCCTTTGTGAACATGACCGTGCTTGAAGCCTGCATTCGCACCGGCGTCGCCTATATCGACACGGCCATTCACGAAGACCCGACCAAGATTTGCGAAACGCCGCCTTGGTACGGAAACTATGAATGGAAGCGCCGCGAGGATTGCGCCAAGGCCAACACCACCGCAATTCTGGGCGCGGGCTTTGATCCTGGTATGGTTAATGCATTTGCCCGTTTCGCCGTGGACGAGTTCATGGACGACGTAAAATCCATCGACATCGTCGACATTAACGCAGGCAATCATGGCAAGTATTTCTCGACCAACTTCGACCCCGAGATCAACTTTCGCGAGTTCACCGGCACGGTCTACAGCTGGCAGGAAGGCGCGTGGCAAGAGAACAAGATGTTCGAGGTCGGACGCGAATGGGACTTACCCGTCGTCGGAAAACAAAAGGCCTACATGTCTGGCCACGACGAGGTGCATTCGCTCGCTGCGAATTACCCGCAGGCAGACGTGCGCTTCTGGATGGGCTTTGGCGATCACTACATCAATGTCTTCACCGTGCTGCAAAACCTTGGCCTATTGTCCGAACAGCCCGTGGTCACCGCCGAAGGGCTTGAGGTCGTGCCACTGAAGGTCGTCAAAGCCGTGCTGCCCGACCCGTCGACCCTCGCGCCGAACTATACCGGCAAGACCTGTATCGGCGACTTGGTCAAAGGCACCAAGGACGGCAAAGATGTAGAGGTGTTCGTCTACAACGTCGCCGATCACAAAGACGCGTTTAATGAGGTCGGCAGTCAGGGCATTTCTTATACTGCCGGCGTCCCGCCCGTGGCGATGGCGATGCTGATTGCGGATGGCACCTATGACACCGGCACGATGGTTAACGTCGAAGAACTGGACCCCAAACCGCTGTTTGCCCTGCTCGACACCATTGGCCTGCCCACGCGTGTAAAGCTGGCCGATCAAGACACAGGCTGGGACGAAGCCATCGCCTGAGCCGAAGTAAGGCACTTAGAATAATGACCCGCGCGTGCCATAGGCACAGTGCGGGTCATCCCGCCTCGCAAGGCGATAAATCCGCATGAGATCAATTATTTAAACGAAAAAAATCCCAGCACGCAAAATGCGACTGGGGTGTATTAATTGACGGCACAAGTTCAACCTTGTGTCCCCGCCAATCTCAAAATTTAGTGATATTTGAAAGTGGCGGACCGAGGAGGATTCGAACCCCCGACCCCCTGATTCGTAGTCAGGTACTCTATCCAGCTGAGCTATCGGTCCGTTAAGGCGGGGTTTAGTTCTGGCCGCGGGGGTTTGCAACCCCTTCTTTTGCCGAACGCGAATTTTCTTTAAACAAATTTGAAAGAGCCATCGCCCTTGGGCAATGTCAGGGTAAACACGGTGCCCGAGCCGCCCGTCTCTGACAGCTCCAACGTGCCGCCGTGACCGCGCACCAGCTCTGCCGCGATGGCGAGCCCCAGACCCGATCCGCCTTTGCGTGCACCGCCTTTGAATGCTGTAAACAGATGTTCACGCGCCTTAGGAGGCAACCCCGGGCCGTTGTCACTGATGCGGATGATCCAATCGCTAACTTCGTCCCTTGCGGTGATCAGAATTTCGCCCTGCTGCCCGGTGCCGATTATTGCCTGACGTGCATTGCGCACGAGGTTCGCAAGAACCCTGAACAAATGCTCTGGGTCGGCACGCACATGCAGATCAGGCGGCACGTCACAGGTGAATGTCAGATCCGCCCCGTTAACAGCCAACCGTTCGCTATCAACGACATCATCTACAATACGCAGAAGCGGCGTCACTGTCAGCGTCGGGCTTGGTTCTTCAGCGCGCCCGAATGCCAATGTGGATTCGCATAGATGCACGGCGCGGGTGATGGAGCTAACAAGCTTGGGAGCCATACGTTTGACCGTCGGATCCTCGGACATTTCGATGCGATCCGTAAACAGCTGCGCTGATGTGAGAATATTGCGTAGATCATGGCTGATCTTGCTGACCGCCTGACCCAGCTGCGCCAAACGTTCCTTTTGCCGCAGGGCTTGGGTCAATTCGGTTTCCAGCTTCATCAACGCTTCCTCGGCCTCGCGCACCTCTGTGACGCCGGCAGAGGGTGTAATGATCCGCCGCGCGTCTTCGGGGGCGAGCGCGTAATTCTGCATGTGCCCCACCACGCCCTTGATCGGCTTTAGAAGGAAAGCCCGCATCGTCAAGAACAGCAAAAAGGCAGTCATCATAGAGATCGCCGCCGACAGAACGAGAATCCGGATGCCATAGTCGATCATGGCAGTACGCAGAGACGCTGCCTCCATCGTGATTTCGATCAGCAAGCCTGCATCTTGCACAGGGGCACCGATCACCCGGATCACCCCCGGCTCTGGTTCCGCCAACTGGCGAAAGGCGTCGCGAATCAGCACCCAGGCAGAGGCGTCGCGCAGATCGTAAGTCTCTTTAATCGTCTGTGACATCGGGGATGACAGCGCTAATTGGCGAATCCGGTCCCGCCGCAGCACCACGTTAAAAACCTGCGCAGTACGCAGCAATTCTGCCTCGAGCTCGGGGTCGATCATATCGCTAGCCAGCACGGTGAGCGATGCGATTTGCGCCCGCTCCAGCCGGTTCATCATGTATTCTTCGCGAAACCGCGCGATAGAAGGCACAAAGATCAACACTTCAGCCAGCATCACAAAGATGGTGGTCAGAATAAGAAGCCGGCCAGAGAGAGATTTCAGCATTAATGCGCGCTTTATGGGATGAACCGCTGCACCAACCGAACGACAGTCTTGACCAAATCGCTTTCGAACAGCCGCGGGCTGAAATATGCCCCTGCCGCACGTTTGTTGATTTCGCCGATGGTAGGGTAAGGTGCAACCATAGAGGCAATCTGGCTCATTTTCATGTTATTTGCCAGCGCCAAAGCCCATAGGTTGATCAACTCCCCTGCTTGGTAGCCCACAATGCTTGCGCCCACGGGACGCCCCTTGACCACCATGACCTTGATCAGCCCCTTGGTTTTGCGTTCAGCAATAGCGCGGTCGTTGTGGTTATAGTGAAACCGGACGACCTCAAGCTTGTCGCCGTGCTTTTCCTTGGCTTGCGCCTCGCTCAGGCCGACCTGCGACAATTCAGGATCAGTGTAAGTGGCCCAAGGGATATGCGCCGTTTTCGCCTTGGCCGGCAGCGCGAACATTAGCGAGCGGATCACGACCCCCCCGTGGTAGCCAGCAACATGCGTAAACTGCATCCCACCGGCAACGTCGCCAATCGCATAGACCTTGCGATTGGTGGTGCGCAGGGAATCGTCCACCTTGATCCCGTTTTTGATTGGCTCGATGCCTGCTTTATCCAGGTCGAGCCGATCCGTGTTCGCTTTGCGGCCAACAGCGACCAAAAGATGCGACCCTTTGAAAACGCGCCCGTCCTTGGCTTCGACCTCGATCGCGCCGATGTCGCCCCGGATTTCGGCGGCCTGTGCGCCCTCGGCAATCTCTACGCCCTCATCCTTAAGGGTTTGCAACACGATCGCCGCGAGTTCCGGATCATCCTTGGACAGAGCTTTGTCGCCTTCGATCACGGTGACTTTAACACCCATGCGAATATGCGCCTGCGCCATCTCCATGCCGATGGGACCGCCACCGATGATCAGCAGATGATCGGGCTTTTCGCGCAAATTGAACAGCGTCTCGTTCGTTTCATACGGCGTTTTGTCCAAGCCCGGAATTGGTGGTACTAGTGGCGAAGACCCCGTCGCAACGACGATGCGTCGCGCTTTGATGATCGTATCACCGGCCTGCACCTCATCATCCGAAATGAAACGCCCGTATTCACGGATGACCTTAACGCCAAAGCCTTCGAACCGCTCTTGGCTGTCAACTGGCGCGATCTGCGCGATCACATCTGCCACATGGTCCTTGGCCGCGGCATAATCGACCTCGCCGCTCGCGTTGGTCACGCCAAATTGCGCACTATTTTGCTGGCCATATGCTGCCTTGCCCGTGGCGATCAACGCCTTTGACGGCACGCAGCCAAAGTTCAGACAGTCGCCGCCCATCTTATGCCCTTCGAGCAGGACAACGTCGGCCCCCATTTGCGAGGCCCCCGCCGCGACGGACAGTCCACCAGAGCCTGCGCCGATGATCAATAGGTCGGTCTTAATGCGATTCATTTCAAAAGTTCCTTTTTGCCGGTGACAGCTTTCAACACGACGGGCAGCACCGACAAAGCGCAAAGCCCTAGAATAGGAAGTAGAATATGGGGTTCAAAGATAATACCAAAGTCCGGCGTTGCACCCTGTGCAAACACCGCCCCCAGCCCTGCCCCGATCGAGGTGAACACTAGCGAGCCTGGGATAATACCCAAAAACGTAGAAATTACAAAGCGATGGATCGGCACGCCGAGGAATGCAGGAATAAGATTCGCCACGAAGAACGGCACCACAGGGACCAGCCTCAAAAAGAACAGCATCGACCATTGGTTGTCGTCGATACCCGCCTTGATCTTGCGCACCAGCCCGTCAGATGCGTCCATTCGCGCCTTTAATGTCGCCCCCAGCCCCATGCGCGCGGCAAGGAAGATCACAACAGCTCCCAATGTCGCGCCGGTCACATTAACCAGAACCCCGAACACTGTCCCAAAAAGAAAACCGCCGGTGATCGTTGCGATGCTAGCCCCCGGAAGAGAGAACCCGACAATCGCAATATAAATGCCCAGAAAAACGAGAACCGTAAGCCCATAGTGCGAGTCGCGAAATGCGATCAGCGCCTCGCGATTGTCGCGCAACGTCTCGAAAGAGAGATAGTCGCGCAGGGCAAAGAATCCGAACACTGCGACCGCCACGATGCCTACAAAAGGTAGGTAGCGAAACCATGAAGGTTTTTCAGAGGCTTGTGCGGGCATATTGTCGGGTCACTTTCAAAACATTATAAGCTGCTCCCTATTAGATGGGTCAAATATTGCCAGTCAGATAGGGTGCTCACGGGTGGTTGATGTGAAGCCGGCTTTTATGACCATGTCACGGCAATTCCCAAGAAAACTGTAACATTGGGCAGATAAGCTGGCTTAATTTGTTGCAAAGGTCGAAATAACGGCTCCAAGGGTTTGACTTGCCTGTGCTGCAGCTTTAGGAGCAGGGCTTGAAATGACGGTGACGCGCCGAATCTGGTGGCGTGCTAAAGTATAAAGTGGAGTCGGAGCGATGAAACGCACCTATCAACCTTCAAACCTTGTGCGCAAACGGCGCCACGGTTTCCGCGCACGCATGGCAACCAAAGCGGGTCGTAAGATCATCAACTCGCGCCGTGCACAAGGCCGGAAGGAACTGAGCGCGTAATACGCGACTTCGGTTTTTAAAAGATATGACACCGTCGGAGGCACCTATGGATGGCAGAAGCGCCACACCAGAGGAAACGCTTCCGACGGTTTCTTTGCGTTTGGAAACGCTGAAAAACAGACCGGACTTCCAGCGCGCTTCCCGCGCCCCTCGGGCAGCGATGCCCGGCTTTATCCTTCAGATGCGCAGACGCGCAGAGGGCGAAGCAGAGGGCATACGCGTGGGCTTTACGTGCTCCAAGAAAGTCGGAAACGCCGTCGCCCGCAATCGCGCTAAAAGGCGCCTGCGCGAGCTTGCCCGTCTGACGCTCCCGCATCAGGGGCGCGACGGTATGGATTATGTGCTCGTGGGCCGCGGCGGTGCCACTGCATCGCTTCCCTTCGATAAGCTGCAATCGGATTTCGTCAAAGCTTTGGGTATTCTGCATGGCAAGCAGCGCACCGGACCTCAAAAGTGACCCCATTGGCACGTCTATTGGCACTGCCTATAAAGGGGTACCGCCTAGTTTTCAGCCCGTGGGTCGGCCATAACTGCCGATACCACCCCACGTGCAGCGCCTACGCACTAGAAGCCCTTTCGAGACACGGCGCCGCCAAAGGGGGCTGGCTTACCCTAAGGCGCATCGCTCGCTGTCACCCATGGGGGGACAGTGGCATCGATAACGTACCTGACTGAGCTGGCCACTGTACTATCGCCTAGCACTAAAGTTCGCCCTGCTCGGCGTTGTAGTATCGATAGCAATGCACCGACGCTTGATCGGCCAACACAGTTGCACTAAGGCACCTATATGCTTGATCATCCCGAAGATATTCACCCGCTTTTCCATGGTGCACCGCAAGGCACCGAGTTCCGAAAACTGCGTAAACGGCTCGTGCGGCTAACCCGCGAGGCAATTGAACAATATGGGATGGTCGAACCCGGCGGTAAATGGCTGGTTTGCATGTCTGGCGGGAAAGACAGCTATACACTTTTGGCCATTCTACACGAGCTACAATGGCGTGGGCTCCTCCCAGTAGAGCTTATCGCGTGCAACCTCGACCAAGGTCAGCCCAATTTTCCAGCTACGGTCCTGCCTGCGTTCCTCGAGAATATGGGGGTGAAGCACCGTATTGAATATCAAGACACCTACTCCATCGTTATGGACAAGATCCCCGCAGGCCGCACATTCTGCGCGTTGTGCAGCAGGCTCCGCCGAGGGCATCTTTATCGAATCGCACGCGAGGAAGGCTGCACCGCCGTGGTTCTTGGCCATCACCGTGATGACATCCTAGAAACCTTCTTCATGAATTTGTTTCACGGCGGGCGCTTGGCGACCATGCCACCAAAACTCCTAAACGAAGAAGGCGACTTGTTCCTATATCGTCCGCTGGCTCTTGTCGCCGAAGCCGATTGCGAAAAATTCTCTACTGCCATGAATTATCCAATCATTCCGTGTGATCTATGTGGCTCGCAAGACGGTTTACAACGCCAGCAGGTAAAAGCGATTTTGGACGGCTGGGAAGCAAACAGCCCCGGGCGCCGTCAGGTGATGTTTCGCGCACTTATGAATACGCGCCCCTCGCATCTTTTGGATCCGAAGTTATTTGATTTTGCGGGACTCGAACGGGGCAAGTAAACCCTGAAACTCTTCGGAATTTTAAACAGATTGTATAGACCAAAAGGCGAACATTAACCTTTTCGTTAGACATGCCTCCTATTGCTTTCACCGGTAATCCGTCAGTCGGGGGCTGCTTTGAAACAAGACGATAACAATGGGTTCGCCAAATCTTTTCTGCACAAAGGCAGGCACGTTTTCGCGCCCGCAGGCTTCACAATCGGGACTGCCTTTGCATTGGCAATCCTGTGGTTCGGGTGGCAGGGGTTCGCCTTTGTTGGCGCGGTCTTGCTCCCGCTAATATATCTATTCTTAGGACGGTCCCGCGCTGTCGCTCAATCAACCTATGCCTCGCGGCAAGATGCAGTGAGGCCCGTCGCAGCGCCTGTGATCAATAGCATATCACGTTCACGTCCGGCCCGGCACCAGCATGATCCAATGCTATTCCAACCACAAATTTCGACGCACTCGGGTGAGGTAAGTGGTTTTTGCGCAATACGCGCTTCATGTGTCGATTCGATCATACCTCATCAACAACATGGCACGTCGATGGGGGCACCAAGTGAGACGGATAGCGAGCCACTTTTATCCCTCTCCACAATTCTTTTGGAAGCAAAGAAGCTGTCGCGCACCTGTCGTTCTTCAGTTCAGATAATCTACAACCTCGCGCCTTCACAGATGGATGATCCACTACTATTACAGAAGGTAGAATGGGAACTTGAGCGGCTCAATCTCCCTCCCCGCTTTTTGCGCATCGCGCTCCCATCATATCTTTGTCAGCGCCAACCCGGGCCACCGGTGATCATGCTTCTTCGGAAGCTTCATGAGCTGGGCAGCCAAACCGGATTAAATGGATTCGGCAGCGGCCCCCGTTGTGTAGAGATCGTTCAGAGATATGGTATAAACGTCGTAGCGATCGATCCATCGCTAACGAACGGAGCGAACTTAAGCACCAACCGTCGACTCATTTTGTCCACTGTCCTCGCAATGGCACAAGATCTGGGCACCGAAACTCTTGCTTGCGGTGTGCAGACCTCAGGAGAACATGAACTGTTGTCGCAACTTGGTTGCGACAACGTTCAAGGTCCCGGAATCGCGCAACCTATGCCCCCCGAACAGGTCGTCGGCTGGATGCATACGCACATTGAAAAACTCGATTATCTGCCACGGGCCTTCGGTGACATTGCCTGACAATAAGATCCACTTTACGGGAAGCGCTTGGATGCAGGGGCCGAATTTACTTGACCTTTGGTACCTTACTCTGTTGAACCCACGCTGATATTACAGGCATCAGGTGACGGTCAAATGGACGATCAAAACAAGAATCTCATTTTTGCGACGGTTCTCAGTTTCATAGTCATCCTAGGGTGGTTCGTTTTATTCCCGCCTCAGGAAACCGAAACCCTCTCCGAGCCTCCGCTGCAAACCAGTGATGCAAACGCGTCAGAGGCTGTTGTTCCAGCGAACGCTGGGTCGGCGAGCATACCTGCCGAAGACAGCGCGTCTACCACAAAGGCCCTCGATACAGCGCCGCGTATTGCTGTCGAGACGGCCCGTATCGCTGGCTCTATATCGTTGCTTGGGGGTCGGGTGGATGATCTGTACCTAAAGGATTATAACACAACGATTGAGGAAGACGCGCCTACCGTCAGGTTGCTATCTCCTGCAGGCTCCACTGACGCCTATTACGCGCTCTATGGTTGGGCTCCTGGCGCGGGTATCTCACCCGAGCAAGTCCCTGGCCCGAACACCCTCTGGTCTCACAGCGACGGTGAAACGCTGTCGGTCGACGCCCCCGTTACGCTAACTTGGGATAATAAAGCCGGCCAGGTCTTTTCGCGCACGATTTCGATCGATGAAAACTATATGTTCAAGATCGACCAAACCATTACTAACTCATCCGAAAAATCGGTTTCGCTTGCACCCTACGGCCTCATCGCACGTCATGGTATCCCTAGCGACGCGCAGAACTTCTTCATTCTGCATGAAGGTCTAGTCACCATGAATAATGGTGAACTGATTGAAACCGCTTGGGACGACATACCCGATCTAGATGTTGTAAATGGCGTGCCCTCCAAACGCATTGACGGTGTTACCAATGGTTGGATCGGCTTCACAGGTCACTATTTCATGACCAATCTCATTCCCGATCCGGCCCAGCCAACACGTCTGACGGTTAAATACCTGCCGCGAACTGAAATTTTCCAGACCGAAGCTGTGATGCCTGCACAAGTTGTTGGCAGCGGCCAATCTGCCACTGTTTCAACGCAACTTTTCGCCGGTGCCAAAGAATGGGAGATCCTGCGCGCCTATGAAGCTCAGGGTGTTTATAAATTTATCGACTCCATCGACTGGGGTTGGTTTTTCTTCCTGACAAAACCGATCTTCTGGGTTCTGCACCACCTCAACTTGTTGATCGGAAATATGGGCATCGCGATCATCGGGTTGACGCTTTTGATCAAGGCTCTGCTCTTCCCGCTGGCGTATAAATCATATGTGTCGATGGCTAAGATGAAAGAACTTCAGCCGCAGATGGAGAAACTAAAAAAGGATGCCGGTGACGATCGCCAGAAGCTTCAGCAGGGCATGATGGAGCTTTATAAGAGGGAGAAGGTAAACCCCGCCGCAGGGTGTCTCCCGATCCTAATGCAGATCCCGATCTTCTTCTCTCTCTACAAAGTAATCTTTGTGACGCTAGAGCTGCGCCACGCGCCCTTCTTCGGCCCCTTTCAAGATCTAAGTGCACCCGACCCGACATCGATCTACAACCTGTACGGCCTTTTGCCATGGGGCGCTCCCGAAGCTGGGACAGTTCTGGCACTTGTCTTTATCGGCATTCTTCCACTGTTGCTCGGTATTTCAATGTTCTTGCAGCAAAAACTTAACCCGGCCCCCACCGATCCCACTCAACAGATGATCTTCGCCTGGATGCCTTGGGTGTTTATGTTCATGCTCGGCGGGTTTGCGTCCGGTCTTGTTGTTTACTGGATAGCAAACAACACGATCACCTTTACGCAACAATATCTGATCATGCGAAGCCAAGGATATAAGCCTGATATTCTTGGCAATATTAAAGGTAGCATGAAGGTCGGACGTAAAGGCGACCCGAAATAATGACGGCGGTTGCCCGGCTTTATCGCTACCCGCTCAAGAGCCATGGTCGCGAAGAGCTGGGCCACACGACCCTCACCGCGGGGCAGTCTATGCCATGGGACCGGACCTGGGCCGTCGCGCACGACGCCGCACACACCGACGGAACCGAGTGGGCGCATTGCGTCAATTTCAGCACCGGGTCCAAAGCGCCAGCACTGATGGCAATAACAGCGGTCTTTGACAGCGCGAGCGAACTGCTTACGTTGCACCACCCAGACCGCCCCTCACTTACCTTCCATCCCGATCATGAAACCAGCAGATTTCTGGAATGGGTTGCGCCGCTTGTCCCCGAAAACAGAGCACAACCAAGTGCAATTTTCAGGTTGGATGGGCGCGGGTTTACCGACACCCCCTACCCGTCCGTAAGCCTATGTAATTACGCGTCCTTGCGCGCTGTGTCGGATACGGTAGGAACACCGGTTTCGCCCCATCGCTGGCGCGGCAACGTCTGGTTTGACACGGGAACCCCGTGGGAAGAACTAGATTGGGTCGGTAAAGAGGTCGCGATCGGCAGCGTGGTACTACGTATCCGCGAACGCACGGAAAGATGTCGGGCTACAACCGCGAATCCACAGACTGGGGAACGCGATATTGAAATGTTACGCATATTGAAGACTTGGGGTCACCAGGATTTCGGCGTATATGCCGAGGTTATTGAAACGGGTCCCGTATTTATCGGTGACCAGGTAAAGGTACTTTAACATATGCAAGTTCAGTTCAGCATCGCCGAAGAGCCTGATGCGCACGCGCTCGAAAAAGGGCGCATGCTGTTCGCAGGCGAAACCTTGTTCGTAAAGGGCGTTGTCGCCATGGACGGTCTACCACCTGCTGACCGAATGGAGGTTTGTTTTGCAGGCCGCTCTAACGTCGGGAAATCTACACTTATAAATGCGTTAACCGGTATGAAAGCTTTGGCACGCGCATCGAATACCCCCGGTCGCACACAAGAAATCAACTTTTTTACAGCTGCCGAGGAGCATTACCTCGTCGACCTACCTGGTTATGGCTATGCAAATGCGCCTCTGCCCATTGTTGAGAAATGGCAGCGATTGCTAAAGCAGTATTTATCCGGTCGCCAGACTTTGCGACGTGCCTTCGTGCTGATTGATGCACGCCACGGCGTTAAAAAGGTTGATGACGAAATCATGTCATTGCTGGATAGCTCGGCCGTAACATTTCAATGCGTGCTGACGAAAGCGGACAAAGTTAAAGAAGTCGAACGAGAAAAAATTCTAGAGCAGGTGCGCGGCGCGCTTGCCAAACATCCAGCGGCTTACCCTGAAATCGTAGTAACCTCGTCTGAAAAGGGCTGGGGCATTCCTACGCTCCGTGCCATTATCGCTACGTTGGAGTAACGGTATCTCCGCGTTTACCGAGGCAGAGAATGAGAAAACGAGAAATGAACCGCGATTGGATCGCCACCGCGCGCACCCTGAGCCAAGCGCTCCCTTATTTGCAACGTTACGCTGACGCCACTGTTGTCATCAAGCTTGGCGGCCACGCCATGGGCAGCGATGACGCCATGGAAGAGTTCGCGCGTGATGTCGCCCTTATGCGCCAGGTCGGCGTGAACCCTGTTATCATTCATGGTGGTGGGCCCATGATCAATGATATGCTGGGTCGGCTGAATATCACATCCGAGTTTATCAACGGTAAACGCGTCACCGACGCAGCGACGATGGAAGTCGTCGAAATGGTTTTGTCGGGATTGGTCAACGCCCGTATCGTTCAGGCAATTACAGCGCAAGGCGGGCGCTGTGTGGGTGTATCGGGTAAGGATAGCGGGCTTATCATTTGTGACCAAGAAGACCCCGAGCTTGGTTTGGTCGGAGCACCGACTGAAGTGAACCCACGCTTGCTGCGCGATCTGGCGGATAAAGGTATTATTCCAGTGATTGCCCCCCTTGGTATGGGCCGGAATGGCGAAACGTTTAACATTAACGGCGATACCGCTGCTGGCGCTATCGCCGCTGCGCTAAAAGCAGATCGGTTGCTTCTTCTCACAGACGTTGCAGGCGTGAAAAATGCCGACGGGGACGTACTGACAGAGCTCACTGCGACGCAAATCCGTCAGATGGTTTCAGACGGCACTATTGCTGGCGGCATGATTCCCAAGACACAAACCGCGCTTGACGCAATCGACGGTGGCGTACGGGCAGCCGTCATTCTGGACGGGCGAGCCCCGAACGCCTGCTTGCTTGAGCTGTTCACCGAACATGGTGCTGGGAGTATTATCCGCGGTCAATAGCGGACCATTTATCAGTGTGTTACATATCGCTGTCTCCCCTGCTGTAGACACTCTGCCCCCTTGTTTATGCGACCGATAAATTAAGGAAACGTTGATGCGACGGCTTATTTTAATGCGCCACGCTAAAGCTGGCTGGCCGGCAGGGGTATCCACTGATTTTGATCGCCCTTTGGATGATAAAGGGCGACAAGACGCCGTAGCAGTTGGCCAGTGGCTCGTTGCAGAGGGCTACAGGCCAGATCTTGCGCTTTGCTCAGCATCTCGGCGTACGTCGGAAACGCTCTCTCTTTTGGACATCCCGACTGATGTTAAGCGAATCCTCACAGACCGCCTTTATCTCGCACATACGGAACGTTTGATGGCGTCCATACAGGGCGCTAAGGGAACCACAGTGTTGCTGGTCGCGCACAACCCCGGCGTGGCCGAGATGGCGAACCTGCTGCCCCGTGAGGGCCTTACAGCGCAACATTCGGGTGCCACTCCTCCTGGTGCTACGCTGGTGTTAACGTTCGACGTGGGCGATTGGAAGGATGTGCATTGGCATAGCGGCGAGATAGAGGCGCACATCACGCCCCGTATACTTGCACGGTAAATACAGAATGGGCGGGGGAAATCCCGCCCTTCTAGCTTAGTGCCCTAGAATCTGGCTAAGAAACAGCTTGGTCCTCGGGCTTTGAGGGTTGTTAAAGAACTCTTCAGGTTCATTCTGCTCAACGATTTGGCCCTCATCCATAAAGATGACCCGATTGGCGACCTGTCGCGCGAAACCCATTTCGTGCGTCACGCACAGCATGGTCATACCTTCTTCGGCAAGTTCGACCATCGTATCGAGCACTTCCTTAATCATCTCAGGATCCAGGGCAGACGTCGGCTCATCAAATAGCATGATGCGGGGACGCATGCACAAGCTACGTGCAATGGCGACCCGCTGCTGTTGGCCGCCGGACAGCTGACCGGGGTATTTGTCTGCCTGATCAGGAATTTTAACCTTTTCGAGGAAATGCATTGCGATTTCCTCGGCTTCCTTTTTTGGGGTCTTTCGGACCCAAATGGGTGCCAATGTACAGTTTTCGAGAATTGTCAGATGGGGAAACAGGTTAAAGTGCTGGAAGCACATCCCCACTTCGGACCGGATTTTATCGATATTCTTGACATCAGAAGACAGCACGGTGCCATCCACTTCAATTCGGCCTTTTTGGTGTTCTTCCAATGCGTTGATGCATCGGATCAACGTTGATTTCCCCGACCCCGACGGCCCAGCGATAACAATGCGTTCCCCACGATAAACGGTCAGGTCGATATCCCGCAGTACGTGAAACGTACCATACCATTTATTCATGTTTTCGATGCTGATCGCGACCTCGTTCGAGACATTCAGCGCTTGTGCTTGTTCAGCCATGATTAAAGTCTTTCCTTAATGGTGGTCGGTCTGGAGTTGACGTTCCAGCCATTGTGAATATTGCGAGATGCCGTAGCAAACGACGAAGAACAGAAGGGCAGCAAATCCCCAAAGTTCCCAATAAACGCCGTTCCAATCCGTAGAGGCTAGGATAGGACCGCGGATCATCCCCACGAGATCGAACATCGAAATGATCGAGACCAGCGTGGTATCCTTGAACAGTCCGACGGCCACGTTCACGATACCCGGGATCGAGATTTTCAGTGCTTGCGGCAAGATGATCAGGCGCATCGCCTGAGCATAGTCGAGCCCCAGGCTATCCGCGGCTTCGTATTGTCCCCGTGGCAACGCTGCCAACCCGCCCCGGATCACCTCGGCAATATAGGCCGACGCGAACATCGTGATCATGATGATAACACGAAGGATCAAGTCAAAGTTTGTGCCCGGTGGCAGGAAGTAGGCCAAGACCACGTTAGCAACAAAGAGGAGCGTGATCAGTGGCACGCCACGGATAAACTCGATGAAAACAACGCAGATCAGCTTGATAATAGGAAGGCTCGATTGACGTCCAAGCGCCAGCAGGATTCCCAAAGGCAATGAAAGGGATACACAAATCACGCCCAGTATCATGTTGAGCATAAAGCCCCCCATGTTCCGCGAGGCGACCGGTTCGAGTGCCAGCACCCCCGAGAGTTGTGGCGTGATGAAGCTGAAGACCACCCACGCCACGCCGCCCGCAAGAAGACCGGCAAAAAATGCGCCAGCAAAGCTTTTCTTAACGATTCTGCTGTAGATCACATACCCGATAAGAACCGCCAACAGCGCTGACAGCGGCACGAAAAGGGATCCGCCCCATATCAGCCAGAATGCGATGAAAGGATATAGAACGGTAAAGAGGATAAGCCCGCGCGGCAAATTGCCAAACAGCACCGGTGCCACGGCGACAAACAACAGCACAAAGGCCGCCGTCGGGCGCCAGTACCCGTCTTGGGGATAGGCAATCCCGAAAAGCAGTTGGTTCCAGCGCTCAGTCAGGACGGAGAAGCACCCTGCCTGCGCCCCATCCAACACTTCGCGACATTCCCGGATATTGGAGGTCGTCCAAACGCCCCCCAGCAACCAGGGCAGGAAGCCGGAAAGGATCAGATAGATGACATAAAGCGCTGCGAGCGTCAGGATTGTATAAGGAATCGAAGAAAACAGACTTTCTCGAACCCATTTGACAGGCCCCTGTGCGGTCGAAGGGGGCGCGTTCTGTGGCAACATAGTGTCCCGCACATAAGGGACAGAGGCGGCGTGTGTATCTGACATCCTACCGTTCCTTCAAGCTGACAGAATTGTTGTAAACGTTCATTATTGCCGAGATCGACAGCGAAATCGTGAGGTAGAAGAGCATCAGCAAAAGCACGCATTCGATCGCGCGACCCGTCTGGTTAAGGGTGATCCCCCCCAACGTCGCAGTGATATCGGCATACCCAACAGCGATCGCCAAGGACGAATTTTTGGTGATATTGAGGTACTGGGAGATCAGCGGTGGGATAATTACCCGAAGCGCCTGAGGCAAAACCACGAGGTTCATGACACGCTTTGGACGTAGCCCGAGTGAAGACGCAGCCTCAGTCTGACCTTTAGAAATTGCCTGAATACCGGCGCGCACGTTTTCGGCGATGAATGCACCAGTGTAGACCGACAAAGCCAACCACAATGCGATCAGCGGTGCGCCGATCTGCAAACCGCCGCGAAAGTTGAACCCTTTAAGCTCGGGGTAATCTAACGCAATAGGGCTACCCATCACGAAGAACATTAAGATAGTTGGGACGAGTAGGATGGCGATTGTTGGCCAGCCCGTCGGCAATAGCTTGCCTGTCCGGAATAGAAGGCTGACGGCGTAGCGGCGGTAAATAACCATAGCAATGAACGAGAGGACAAAGGTCGCCACGACGATCATTGATCCAGGCCCCCAAACGGGCGCGGGGATGTAGATACCGCGGTTGGTAAAGGCGAAGGCGTCAAACAGCATGCTTGAAGTGGCGTTATCGCCGCGGAATTGATTTGGCGCAGGCAAAACGGCGGTCATCAAAGTGTAGATCATCAGAATCCAGATCAGCACCGGGATATTACGGAAAATCTCAACGTAAACCGACATCAATTTTGAAACGAGCCAGTTCTTGGACAAACGCGCCACACCGGCGATCACGCCGAGAATTGTCGCGGTTATGCAGGCCAGAAACGCCACAAGAAGGGTGTTGATGATACCGACCATCGCCGCACGCAGGTTCGACGATTGGCTGTTATAGTCGATTAATGATTGGTTGATGTCATACCCGGCAGGTACATTCAAAAACCCGTAAGAGATGTTCAATCCAGCTTCAGCAAGATTTCGCACCAGGTTAATGCCCAGAAAAGCCATCAACGCGATAAGCAAGATCAGCGCGATAAACTGAAAAGTATAGGATCTATAGCGGGTGTCGTTTAGCAACATCGACAGCCGGAACGAGCCCCGTTGAGGGTCGGACATTGTCGTCATCAGATTTTCCCTGTGTGCCGGACCTGTTATTCACGCATCATTCGATGTCGCGGGCCGGGTTTATTTTTGGCGTCTTAGAGGCGCAGAGGGCGCGGAAATGCTCCGCGCCCTCTGACGAATGTGTTTAGCGGAAAGGAGGCGCGTACATCAGGCCGCCATCTGTCCACTGAGCGTTCAGGCCACGTGCCAGACCGATTGGGGTTTCTTCGCCGATGTTCTTGGCAAAGATTTCACCATAGTTACCCTGGGAAGCGATAGCTTTCTTCGCAAAGTCAGCCTCAAGACCCAGCATCTCACCTAACGTACCTTCGGTGCCAAGAAGACGAGCAACCTCTGGGTTGGTGGTGTTTGTGGTCATCTCTTCGACGTTTGCCGATGTGACGCCCAGTTCTTCCGCCGCGATCAGAGCATACAGTACCCAACGGGTGACGTCGCCCCAATCGTTGTCACCGTGACGCACCAATGGGCCCAGAGGCTCTTTGGAGATGATCTCGGGGAGGATGATGTGCTCGCCTGGGTTCTCGAAGGTCGCGCGTGTCGCGGCCAGACCTGACGCGTCGGTTGTATAGGAATCGCAAGCACCGGCCAGATATTGCTGCTGGCCTTCGGCGTTTGTCTCGACAGGTACAGGCTCGTAGCTGATGTTGTTGTTGCGGAAGAAGTCCGCGAGGTTCAGCTCGGTCGTGGTGCCGGTCTGGATACAGACAGTCGCGCCATCCAGATCCTTGGCGGAAGAAACGCCAAGCTCTTTCGGTACCATGAAGCCTTGACCGTCATAGTAGTTAACGCCGATGAAGTCGAACTTGAGGTCGACGTCGCGGCTGAAGGTCCAGGTGGTGTTACGCGCAAGGAAATCGATCTCGCCCGAGGCCAGCGCGGTGAAACGGGTTTTACCGGTTGTGGGGACGAATTCGACAGCGTTCGGGTCACCCAGTACAGCGGCGGCAACCGCGCGGCAAATTGCGACGTCAAAGCCTTCCCACTCGCCATTGGCGTTGGGAGCGGCAAAGCCCGCCAGACCTGTGGTAACGCCGCAGTTCAGCTTGCCGCGCGCTTTGACATCGTCAAGCGTTGACGCAGCAGCAGCGCCAGCCGCAAGGCCGGCTACTGTTAGCGCACCAAAAAATACGGATTTATTCATTTTAACCTCTTCCTGATTTTCCGCCACGTTTTAGGGCGGCTCAACCGGCACCTTTTCGGTCCGGAGATATTTTGGCGGGGTTATCCCCGTCAGTGGAAGAGAGTTTGGGCGATGTTACGCCGGAACGTCAAGCCGCTGCGCCTAAAAAACGCTCACAACCGTTCGGATTGGGGTCACCGTGAAACCTATTCGGGCAAGCTCAGGTCAAACATCAACTTGGCGTGTAGAAAACTAGCCTTTTTCACTGCGGCCAACGCGTCGGCTTCGTCGTCATTGCCCCATTGTTCGGCCTGCCAAAGCTCGTCCAGGCGCGAAAGGTCCCAAATTGATTCCGCTTCCCTTGCGTCAAGCGCTGCTGCAAACCCCAAGATCAGCGATCCTGAAAGGCTGACAAGATCATGAAACGCCGCCAATTGGAAATTGTCGAGCGAATGGGTCCGTTTAGACAGGCTCGCCACATCTGATGGTGACTGCGGCGCGTGCATAATTCCTATTCGGGTCTGCAAGCGCACGCCTAAAACATCCTGCGCCCAACCTAGCATCGGGTCCCATCGTTCGGCCTGACGCGTCGCGAGTTCGGCCGGACTATCCGCACGATAGCACAGCAGGTCACAGTCCCCATATGCCGCCAACATATCCGCCACTTCAGCGTGTTGGGCCGCGACCTTATCGATCGCGGCATTGGCGGTTTTCGTCGCCGGCATGGTATCAGGTTTGATCACCCCGTCTTGCGCCTGCCATTCGTCAGCGATCTTCTCTGCCATGGCACGGGTCGGGATCACCAGCAAACGCTTCGCCGGTGTCTTGATCCCGCGCCCGTCCAATTCGACGGTAAAGCCACCGTCAGCTTCGAGGACGGCAGCGTCTTGCCAGAAGCGTTTGACCTTCCAGTCGCTCACCCCCAATCCTCCTCGAACGGGTCGGCGGGCACATCAGAAGGCACCCACTGGAAGGTGTCCCAGGTACGCGCCATATGATCAGGCAACGGCGCAGTCAGGTTCAAACGGGCCTTCGTTACCGGATGCTCTAGCGTCAAAGACCGTGCGTGCAGGTGCAGCTTCTTAGAGATGTCGCCCCCCAGTTGCGCGCCCCAGCCATCGCCCATGTTTTCCTGACCGGATCCGCCATATTTTCCATCCCCAACAATGGGATGCCCAATTTCCGCCATATGCGCACGCAGCTGGTGCGTCCGGCCCGTTACCGGGATCAGCGCCATCCAGCAGGTCCGTTTGCCAGCCTGCGCGAGGGTCGCATAATCGGTGGTGGCACGTTTGGCACCTTCGGTGGTTTCCATGTCTTTCGGATGCACGCAGTACATCTTTTCACCCTCGCCCCGGGCCCCGTGACCAAAGGCTTTGACCAAACCGAATTTGATCGTTCCGTTCCTCGGATGCGGCACGCCTGCGACGGCGGCCCAGTAGATTTTGCGGGTCTCGCGGTGACGGAACGATGACGTCAGGGACGCAGCAATCGACCTTGTCCGCGCCATGATCAAGACGCCCGAGGTATCCTTGTCCAAGCGGTGCACAAGGCGCGGCTTTTCATCAAGCTCGAACATCAGCGCATCGGCGAGCGCGTCAACATGGCGGTCTGACTGGCCAGACCCGCCTTGCACGGGCAATCCGGGCGGCTTGTTCAAGGCAATGATATGATCGTCGCGATATATGACGCAGGACCGGATAAATTTGGTGTCCGCGTCAGAAATACGTGTCCGCTTGGGCGGCGGTGGTGCCTCTGCGTCGGGCAGCGGTGGGATGCGCACGGTTTGCCCCACTTCTAGCCGGGAGGAGGCTTTGACCCGCCCACCATCAACGCGAATATCGCCCTTGCGGCACATCTTTTCAATCAGCCCTTGGCCAATCAGCGGAAACGTCCGTTTGAACCAGCGGTCCAACCGCTGATCCCCGTCGCCTTCTTCTACGTCCAGATGTTGAACCCGGCTCATGCAAATACCCCTCTGGCCATCATAAGGCCCAGCATTAATCCCAGCACTGATAGCCCGACGGACAGTGCCATATATATCCCTGCCGCCCCGATCTGGCCGCGCTCGATCAACGTTACCGTCTCAAGCGAAAACGACGAAAAGGTCGTAAAGCCGCCAAGCACACCGGTCATCACAAAAGGGCTAAACTGCGTGAGCCCTTTGTGTGCAGCAAACACTACAAACAGGCCCATAATAAACGACCCGATGATGTTGACCGTCAAGACCGCCAGCGGAAAATCGGACGGCCCGGTCAGCCGCATCGCTGCGACACCGAACAGATACCGCAGGGAGGCGCCGATCGCGCCACCCATGGCTACAAGTGACAGGGTTGAAATCATCTGCGGTCTCTCACGGTTCACGCCCCGAATGTCAAGTTTTCCGCGTTGCCCGCAGCTTTTCGAAATAATCGACCCGTTTTTTCAGATCCCGTTCAAAGCCGCGTTCGACAGGTTGGTAAAGCTGCGGCCGCTCCATCCCGTCAGGAAAATAGTTCTGCCCCGAGAACCCGTCCTCGGCGTCATGGTCATAGGCGTAACCCGCGCCATAGCCCTGCTCTTTCATCATCTTGGTGGGCGCATTCATGATATGTTTTGGCGGCGGAGAGGACCCCGTCTGCTTCGCTGCCCGCCGCGCCGCCTTATAGGCCACATAAGCGGCGTTCGATTTCGGGGCCAGCGCCAGATAGGTCAGCGCCTGCGCGATCGCCAATTCCCCCTCGGGGGATCCAAGCCGCTCGTAGGTTTCCCACGACTGCAAACATACAGACTGCGCTTGCGGATCAGCGAGCCCGATGTCCTCGACGGCCATGCGCGTGATGCGACGCATCAGATACCGCGGGTCTTCGCCACCTTCCAGCATACGCGCCAGCCAATAAAGCGCGGCATCCGGATCGGAACCCCGAACGGATTTATGCAGCGCAGAGATGAGGTTATAATGCGCATCGCCCCCTTTGTCATACTGCGCCGCCCGCCGCATCAGCCGCGCCGACAGCGCCTTACCGTCAAGCTTTCCGTCCACCTTCCACGCGACGACCTGTTCAATCAGGTTGAGCAAGGCACGCCCGTCGCCATCTGCCATCTCCAGCAGGTTTTCCCGCGCAGGGCCGTCCAGGGGCAGCGTCCGCCCGAGCTCTTTCTCAGCCCTTTGGGCCATACGTTCCAGATCAGACAGGGGTAAACGCTCAAGCACCAGAACCTGCGACCTGCTCAGTACAGCGGCGTTCAGCTCGAAGGACGGATTCTCAGTCGTGGCCCCCACGAGCAAGATCGTCCCGTCCTCCATATGAGGCAGAAACCCGTCTTGCTGCGCCTTATTGAAACGATGGATCTCGTCGACGAACAACAAGGTGCCCTGCCCGTTTTGCCGCCGGATTTTCGCAGCATCAAAGACTTTGCGTAGCTCGGGCACGCCGCTGAATATCGCGCTGATCTGGACAAAATGCAGGTCTGTCTCATCCGCAAGCAACCGTGCGATCGTCGTCTTGCCGACGCCAGGCGGCCCCCAGAAAATCAACGATCCCAGCGACCCCGAATCCAGCATCACGGTCAACGGCGCGTCCGGGCCCAACACCTGCGACTGGCCGATCACCTCGGCCAAGCTTCGTGGCCGCAACCTGTCCGCCAGTGGGCGGTGCCCGCTTTCTACAACAGGCGCGTCAGAGCCGAATAGATCCGCCATTGTGCTACACTCGGAACTGCAGCGACAGTCGCTGCACGCCGCGCTGTACGACCATCGACACCTGACGGCTTCCTGCCATCTGGTCGCTCACGTCCGCAGGCGTTGCGACCGTTGCACCATTTACCGCGAGGATCACGTCACCCTGTCGCAAGCCGACGCGCGCGCCATAGGGCCCGCTATCCATAACTGCAACACCGGTCACCTCAAGCGGCAGGTTCAATTCAGCCATCACCGCAGGGTTGATCCGCGCGAGCGTTAACCCCGGCAAAAGGCTACTTTTATCCAGCGCCAGCGTCTGTCGCGGCGGTTCATCTGGTGCTGCGATCAAGGCCACAGCGACCTCAGCCGTTTTGCCATCCCGAAGTCGGGTAACGCTCGCCTGCGCGCCCATGCCCGCCACGCTCATGCGATAGATCATCTCGGCGGGGGTATGGACTTCTTGACTGTCAACGGCGGTGATCACATCGCCCACAGCCACACCTGCCTGCAAAAACGGGCTTGCCGGATGCATTCCCGACACGATGATGCCACCGGGGCGATCCAACCCCAAGGGGCCAGCCATATCCGCATCGACTGGCTGCCCGCTCATCCCCGCCCACGGACGGGTAAATTCAGCCGCCCCTTCGCGCGCCTGCGTCATGAACGCCGCGATCAGATTCGCCGGAATAGCAAAGCCGATCCCGTTGGACCCGCCCGACCGGGTCAGAATAGACGTATTGATCCCGATCAACCGCCCCTGCACATCTATCAAAGCACCGCCCGAATTGCCCGGATTGATCGGCGCATCGGTCTGGATGAAATACCCCTGCCCGCCGCCGTTCATCCCGCCCGATCGCGCAAGGCCAGACACAATGCCACTACTTACGGTTTGCCCGACCCCGAAAGGGTTCCCGATTGCAAGCGTAAGCTCCCCTACCTCTACCGTGTCACTGTCGCGCAACGGCAGATGGGCAAGCCCGGCCACGTCATCAATCTTCAGGATCGCCAAATCGCTTTCAGCATCACTCAGCAACACACGGGCCGAGAACTCGCGTCGGTCGGCCAGTACGATACGGATGTCGGTGGCCATACCAACGACATGATAGTTCGACACGACAACCCCGTCCTCAGACAAGATCACACCGGACCCAAGAGAGTTCTGGACACGCGGTCTCCCCGAATCAGGTCGGCGGAAAAACCGTTCAAAAAACGGATCCGCCTGCAGCGGCGTTCGGCTTTGTTCTACGATGGTACGTGCATAGATGTTCACCACAGCCGGGGCCGCTTCGTGCACCAGCGGCGCAAAGCTCAACTGTATCTGCGCGGGGGAACTTGGCACAGTCTGCGCGGCGACGGGAAAGGACAACACGGTCAACAGGATCAGGAGTATTCTCATACCCTCAGATATGCGCAGCCCTTCGCGCTTGCGCAACACCCATGTTCCAAATGGGTCTAAATCCTCGCCGCAGGCATAAAAGCAAAAAGCCCCTGCGCAGGCAGGGGCTTCTAAAATTCGCGACAAAAGCTGATGGCTTTAGTCTTCCGCAACCTCATAGGCCGCTACGCGTGCCTTATCGTTTGCACCCTTCGCGTCGCGGTCGCGATCTACGAACTCGATGATGGCCATAGGTGCCATGTCGCCATAACGGAAGCCGGCCTTCAGGACGCGGACATAGCCACCCTGACGGTCTTTGTAGCGTGGGCCCAGGATGTCGAACAGTTTGGCGACATACTGGTCTTGCTTCAGCTTGCTTGCAGCCTGACGACGCGCGTGCAGGTCGCCGCGCTTTGCCAATGTGATCATCTTTTCGATGATTGGCTTCAATTCTTTTGCTTTAGGCAATGTTGTTTTGATTTGCTCATGCTCGATGAGCGAGCCCGCCATGTTCGAGAACAACGCTTTGCGGTGTTCATGTGTACGATTCAGACGGCGGTAACCACGTGCGTGACGCATTTTCTAGTCTCCAATTTGATGCCCTCTACGGGCGGTTTTACTTTGTCTGGTTGGCGTGCGTAGCGCCAACTCTCCTTGGGGCAGGTGCCCAGTCGTATTGACGGGCGGGACCAACCCCACCCGTCAAATCTCTTAGAACGAATCCTCGAACTTCTTCGCGAGGTCTTCGATGTTGTCCGGCGGCCAGTCCTCGACGTCCATGCCAAGGTGCAGACCCATGCCCGACAACACTTCCTTGATTTCGTTCAAGGATTTGCGGCCAAAGTTCGGTGTGCGCAGCATTTCTGCTTCGGTCTTCTGGATCAAATCGCCGATGTAGACGATGTTGTCGTTCTTCAAGCAGTTTGCCGAACGGACAGACAATTCCAGCTCATCTACTTTCTTCAGCAGCAGCGGGTTGAATTCCAGACCGTCGTCGTCGTCTTGACGCGATGCGGATTCGGGCTCGTCGAAGTTGACGAAAATGCCCAGCTGGTCCTGCAGGATACGCGCGGCAAATGCCACGGCATCGTCAGGCGAGATGGAGCCGTCGGTTTCGACCTTCATCGTCAGTTTGTCATAATCAAGCACCTGACCTTCGCGGGTCGGTTGCACGTCATAAGACACTTTTTTGACCGGCGAATAGATCGCGTCGATCGGGATCAGGCCGATAGGCGCATCCTCTGGCTTGTTCTTATCTGCCGCAACATAGCCCTTGCCGGTGTTAACCGTCAGTTCCATGTAAACGTCAGCATTGTCATCCAAGTGGCAGATGACGTGATCGCGGTTCAGAATTTCGATACCGGCGCTCTCAGAGATGTCACCGGCAGTGACAACACCTGGGCCTTTAGCAGAGATCGACAGGCGCTTGGGCCCTTCGACTTCCATGCGCAGGGAAACGCCTTTGAGGTTCAGAACGATGTCGGTGACATCTTCACGAACGCCAGTAACGCTCGAAAATTCGTGCAAAACATTATCAATTTGTACGGAAGTAATGGCAGCGCCTTGCAGCGACGACATCAAAACGCGACGCAGCGCGTTGCCCATTGTCAAACCAAAGCCACGCTCGAGCGGCTCGGCAATGACAGTCGCTTGACGTGCGGGGTCATTGCCCGGCTTCACGTCCAACTGCTGTGGCTTAATCAATTCAGCCCAATTTTTGTGGATCATACGTCCCTCCATTCCTGTCCTGCGCCCCATGTCCAAATGGCGAAGAACTCCCGAGGTTTCAACAAAGCAGTAAGAGGCCGAGCGCGAACGCGCGGCCCCTTTTGTAACTTAAACTCTTAAACGCGGCGGCGTTTCGGAGGGCGGCAGCCGTTGTGTGCCATTGGGGTCACGTCACGGATGGATGTGATGTTGAACCCGGCAGCAGCCAGAGCGCGCAGGGCGCTTTCACGGCCCGAACCGGGGCCTTGCACTTCGACTTCCAGCGTTTTTACGCCGTGATCTTGAGCTTTTTTGCCTACATCTTCAGCAGCCATCTGAGCCGCATAAGGTGTCGATTTACGCGACCCTTTGAAGCCCATGGTGCCAGCGGAGGACCATGCAATTGCGTTACCCTGAACGTCGGAGATCAGGATTTTTGTGTTGTTAAAGCTGGAGTTCACATGCGCCACACCTGCGGCGATGTTCTTGGAAACCTTACGCTTCGTCTTTGTCTTTTCGCGTGCCATTGATCAGACCCTCCCTTACTTCTTCTTACCAGCAATGGCCTTTGCAGGGCCTTTGCGCGTACGAGCGTTGGTGTGAGTACGCTGACCACGAACCGGGAGGTTGCGACGGTGGCGCAAACCACGGTAGCAGCCAAGGTCCATCAGACGCTTGATGTTCATCTGCGTATCACGACGCAGGTCACCTTCAACGGTGTGGTTTTCGTCGATGAATTCGCGGATCTTCAGGATTTCGGCATCCGAAAGTTCGTTGATACGACGGGTGGAATCGATGCCAACAGCTTCGCAGATTGCAGCTGCGGAGGAGTTACCGATACCGGTGATATATGTCAGGGCGATTGGAACCCGCTTTGCAGTCGGGATGTTTACGCCGGCAATACGTGCCACGTGGGTGCTTCCTTTTCGTTGCGGGTCCGTCATACCAGACCCTTTTTTCACAACGTGAAGCCCGAGGCGTTTGTGCCGTCGGGCTCCAGCTGATCAGGTGTTCATGCGCAGGGTATGATCGGTGCCCGTTGCAATTCGATTCTCATACGAGATACGGCTGGTTATGGGGAATTAACCGGCGCGTCAACCCATAGCGACGGCAGAGCGTATGGATTGGCATAGCGATCGAATGCCCGCCTGCCCTGCCCTAAGAAACGGCAAAACGGCGCGTCGGAAAACGCGCCGTTGCCTACCATTGCTTGATGCTTGGATTATGCGTCCAAAACCTTCGTGATGCTGTCCTGAACCTCTTTGATATCGGCCAGACCATCAACGCGCGTGAGCATATTATGCGCGTAATAGTACCCCAACAGCGGAGAGGTTTTCTTGTAGTATTCCATCAAACGGTTCCGGAGGCTTTCCTCGTTATCGTCTGCACGGCGTTTGAAGTCGGATGCGCCGCATTTCTCGCATTTGCCGTCGACTGGCTGTGGCTTGGTGACGTCGTGATAGACTTCACCACAGTTGCCACAGGTGGAGCGCCCGGAGATCCGTGCGACCAGCGCTTCGTCGTCGACGCCCAGCTGGATCACGTGGTCCAATGGCTTGCCTGTCGCTTCCAGCAGCTCACCAAGCGCTGTGGCCTGCGCCAATGTCCGCGGGAACCCGTCAAAGATGAAACCACCGTGGTCGGTCGTGTCTTCGAGTTTTTCGCGGATGAGGCCGATCACAATCTCGTCGGTGACCAAATCGCCGCGGGCCATGACATCGGCAACCATATTGCCCATCTCGGTCCCGCTGTCTTTGGCTTCGCGCAGCATGTCGCCGGTGGAGAGCTGAACCATGTTACGTGTCTCTACCAAGTGACGCGCTTGTGTACCTTTACCCGCTCCGGGTGGTCCTAAGAGAATAATGTTCATCGACGTAACGGGCTCCGTTTTTTCCGTGGTTTGCCAGACTTACCACGCAGTTGGGAACGTTCAAGCAGACCTTCATACTGATGTGCCAGCAAATGGCTTTGCACTTGTTGGATGGTATCCATGGTGACCGACACAACGATCAGCACCGATGTACCGCCGAAATAGAACGGGATTGCGAACTGACCCCGCAGAATTTCGGGCAGCAGCATCACCGCAACCAGATATGCAGACCCAAGTACCAAGACGCGGTTAACCACATATTCAAGATATTCGGCTGTTTTCTTGCCGGGGCGGATACCGGGAACGAAGCCGTTCTGGTTTTTCAGGTTATCCGCGACATCATCAGGTTTAAAGCTGACATTGAAGGTATAAAAATAAGCAAAAAAGACAATCATCAAGACGAAGAATAACAGGTATAGAGGTTGCCCTGGTCCGAAATTTGCCAAGAGGACCGACATTACCGGGCCGGTGGAATTCCCAGAGAACGTGCTGATCGTGATCGGAAGCAACAGAAGCGAGCTTGCGAAAATCGCCGGGATAACGCCCGCCGGGTTCACCTTGACCGGAAGATGCGAAGATCCGCCATCGTACATCTTCTGGCCGACCTGACGGCGCGGATATTGGATGTGGATTTTACGCAAGGCGCGCTCCATGAAGACGACGAACATGATCGTCACGATCACCATGACAAGAACACCGACGATCACCGCCGGGCTGATCGCACCGGACCGGCCAGACGAAAAGAACTGAGCGATTGCGGCTGGCACCTCGGCGATGATGCCGACGAAGATAATCAATGAGATACCGTTGCCGATGCCGCGTGCGGTGATCTGCTCGCCCAGCCACATCAGGAACATGGTCCCGCCGACCAGCGTAATCATGCACGCAATGCGGAAATACATGCCCGGATCGGCGGCGATATCACCAGCTTCTAGCGATACCGCAAGGCCATAGGCCTGCAGTGTCGCCAGTGCGACGGTGCCGAAGCGTGTGTATTGGTTGATCTTCTTACGCCCCTGCTCGCCCTCTTTTTTAAGCTGCTCAAGCGCGGGGACCATCGAAGTCATCAACTGAACGATGATCGATGCGGAGATATAGGGCATGATACCCAAAGCGAAGATACCCATACGGCCAAGAGCGCCGCCGGTGAACATGGACACCATGCCGCCGATCCCTTGACCCGCGCTTTCCATAAATTGGCGCAGGGCAGTGCCGTCGATCCCGGGAACCGGAATGAACGTGCCAAGGCGATAAACGATCAACAACCCCAGAGTGAATAGAATCCGGTTGCGCAGGTCTGTCGCCTTGCCCAACGCGGACCAACTGGTGTTGGCGGCCATGCTTTCGACGGCTGATACCATGATATAGGGCTCTTTCTTTGCAAAAACGCCGCCCAGGCCGTTTTCCGGCGGGCGGCATTTGGGAAAACTCGATTGACTATGTAAGCGGGACGCGTCCCGCTCACAAGGCAAAAGGTCGGGTTACGCGTCTGCGTTTGCCGCGGAAGGTGCTGTGACGGTCAGTTTGCCGCCCGCTTTTTCGACCGCTTCAACCGCGGATTTGGACGCGCCGTATACCTGAAGATCAACCTTGGCGTTGAAGTCGCCTTTGGCCAGAACACGGATGCCGTCTAGTTTGCGACGTACCAGACCCGAAGAGATCAGTGCATCTTCGGTGATCGCAGCAGAAGCGTCGATCTTTTTCGCGTCGATGAATTTCTGGATCAGGCCCAGGTTCACAACCGCATAGGACTTCCGGTTCGGTTTGGTAAAGCCACGCTTAGGAAGACGTTGGTACAAAGGCATTTGACCGCCTTCGAAACCTTTGATCGCTACACCCGAACGGGATTTTTGACCTTTGATACCACGGCCACCCATTTTACCGGTGCCGGAACCAGGACCACGGCCAACGCGCTTGCGTTTCTTGTTGGCACCTTCGTTATCAGACAGTTCATGAAGTTTCATGTCGCTTCTCCTTTTGCCGGATGTGGCCCCCAGCGACGGGAGTGGCCAAACGCGGCGTTTCATATGATTCTCGTGGCGGATTGGTGGCCACTGGGCGGCGTATAAACGGGAGAGACGGGGCATTCAAGCCCCCTGCCCTTACCGGCACAACCCGGCTTAACGAAAAACGCCCCGCAGTGTCCTGCGAGGCGTTATAGATTGGCAAAAGGGCTTCATCGGAACCCTTCACTTTCAGGTGAAAGCGTTCAGCCTTTTTCTTCGATGATCTCTACCATGTGAGAGATCTTGCGGATCATGCCGCGAACGGAAGGTGTGTCTTCCAGTTCACGTACACGGTGCATTTTGTTAAGGCCCAAACCAATCAACGTAGCGCGCTGGTCGGCGGGGCGGCGGATTGGCGAACCAACCTGCTTGATTACGATTGTCTTAGCCATGCTTATGCCTCCTCAGCCACTTGTGCGGACGATTCAACATTGTCCTCACGCTTGGGCAGAATGTCTGCAACTTTCTTGCCGCGACGCTGAGCAACAGCACGTGGCGAGGATTCTTTTTTCAGACCGTCCATGGTGGCACGGATCATGTTGTAAGGGTTCTGCGTCCCGATGGACTTGGACACAACGTCCTTGATGCCCAACATTTCGAATACGGCACGCATTGGACCACCGGCGATGATCCCGGTACCTTCTGGTGCTGTCCGCATTACAACGCGACCGGCGCCGTGACGGCCTTCCATGTCGTGGTGCAATGTACGGCCTTCGCGCAGTTGAACGCGAATCATTTGGCGCTTGGCTTGCTCGGTGGCTTTGCGAATGGCTTCTGGAACCTCTTTCGCTTTACCTTTGCCGAAGCCTACACGGCCCTTTTGGTCGCCAACAACGACAAGTGCAGCGAAGCCAAAGCGCTTACCACCCTTAACGGTTTTGGAAACGCGGTTGATCGCCACTAGGCGGTCGGCGAATTCGGGTGTCTCGTCGCGTTGGTTGCGGCGGTTGCCACCCCGGTTGTCATCTCTTGCCATGCGGCATCATCCTTTTGGTGCTGCGCTTGCGCGCGTCATAATGTCAATCCAAGTGGGCCAAGCCCCCGGATCATCGAGGCGGCACGTGAACCGTGCCGCCTACGTTGGCTTAGATTTTCAGACCGGCTTCGCGGGCTGCATCGGCCAAAGCTTTGATTTTGCCGTGGAACAGGAAACCACCACGGTCAAAATATGCTTCCTTCACACCGGCCTTTTGAGCACGCTCGGCGATTGCCGAACCAACCTTGGTCGCTGCGTCGATGTTGTTTTTGCCAACAACACCCAGGTCTTTTTCCATCGAGGACGCGGAGGCCAGTGTGACCCCGTTTACGTCGTCGATCAGCTGGGCGCTGATGTTCTTGTTCGAGCGGTGAACGGAGAGACGAAGACGCCCCGCGTTGACCCGGCGAAGTTTGTTCCGAACGCGCAGGCGGCGTTTCAGAAACAGTTGTCTTTTGCTGTTTGCCATCTGAGCTATCCTTACTTCTTCTTGCCTTCTTTGCGGAAGACGAACTCACCCTTATAGCGGATGCCTTTGCCCTTGTAGGGCTCGGGCTTGCGCCAAGCGCGAATGTTCGCAGCGACTTGACCAACAAGCTGTTCGTCAATGCCTTCTACCACAATCTCGGTCTGTTTCGGGGCTGTGACTGTCACACCTTCAGGTGCCACGTAGTCAACATCATGCGACAGGCCCAGGTTCAGGCGCAGCGTGTTGCCATTCATGGCAGCACGATAACCAACACCCTGGATCTCAAGCTCTTTCTTGAAGCCGGCGGTAACACCGGTAACAAGGTTTTCGACCATTGTGCGGCTCATGCCCCACTGCTGGCGCGCGCGCTTGGATTTGCCGCGTGGTGTGATGGTGACCACGTTGTCTTCGACAGTCAATGTAACGTCGTCAGTCGCCTTGAAGGAACGGGTTCCCTTTGGGCCTTTGACTTCGATGGTCTGCCCGCTCACGGATGCTGAAACACCGCTTGGCAGGTCGACCGGTTTTTTACCAATACGAGACATTTTGTTCTCCTTAGAATACGGTGCAGAGCACTTCGCCGCCAACATTGTGGCTGCGTGCATTCTGATCCGACATCACACCCTTGGGGGTGGAGACAATCGACACACCAAGGCCCTGACGGACAACGGGGATGTCATTGACGCCCATGTAGACGCGACGACCGGGTTTGGAGACCCGCTTCAGTTCGCGAATAACAGGTTCGCCCTCGTAATACTTGAGGCTGATTTCGATGGCGGGATGGCCATCGGCACCAGTTTTTGCTTCGTAACCACGGATGTAGCCTTCGTCCGCAAGCACGTCCAGAACCCATGCACGCAGCTTGGAAGCAGGTGTCATGACGGTGGATTTGCCGCGCATCGAAGAGTTACGGATGCGTGTCAGCATATCTGCGATAGGATCGTTCATCTGATGCGCTCCTTACCAGCTCGACTTGACCATGCCGGGGATTTGGCCGCTCGAGCCAAGATCCCGCAGCGCGATCCGCGAAATTTTCAGTTTACGGTAATAAGCGTGTGGACGGCCTGTCAGCTGGCAGCGGTTGTGCAGACGCACAGCGCTGGAGTTGCGAGGCAGTTTCGCCAGCTTCAGGGAAGCGCGAAAACGCTCTTCCATTGGCTTGGATTCGTCGCTTACGATCTCTTTCAAGGCAGCGCGCTTTTCAGCGTACTTCTTGACCAGTGCTTCGCGCTTCTTTTCACGCTCGATCATGGATTTCTTAGCCATATCTAAATCCTCCCCGCGCTTACGATGTGAAGGGCATGTTGAATGCTTTCAACAGTGCCTTCGCTTCAGCGTCGGTTTTCGCCGTGGTGGCGATCACGATGTCCATTCCCCAAGTCTCGTCGACTTTATCAAAGTCGATTTCGGGGAACACGATGTGCTCTTTCAAGCCCATGGCGTAGTTGCCACGGCCGTCAAAGCTCTTGCCGTTGATGCCGCGGAAGTCGCGGATACGAGGCATTGCGATCGTGATCAGACGATCCAGGAATTCGTACATACGTTCGCCACGCAGGGTAACTTTCGCACCCAACGGCATGTCTTCACGTACGCGGAAACCAGCGATGGATTTTTTGGCAACTGTTGTCAGCGCTTTTTGGCCGGCAATCGTTGTCAGATCTTCCTGTGCGGATTTTGCTTTCTTGCTGTCACGAACAGCTTCAGCACCACAGCCGATGTTCAGAACGATTTTATCCAGACGCGGGATCTGCATTTCGTTCTTGTAACCGAACTCTTCCTTCAGCGTCGCACGGATCTTGTCCTTGTACTCGACCTTCAGGCGGGGTGTGTATGTTGCGTTATCAAGCATCGATCACGTCCCCCGTGGTTTTTGCAAAGCGCACTTTCTTGTCGCCTTCGATTTTGAACCCAACGCGCGTGGCCTTGCCGTTGGCATCAACCAACGACAGGTTGCTCAGGTCGACTGGCATCGCTTTGGGAATACGGCCGCCTTGTGACGTCTGGGACTGACGCGTGGCGCGGATTGCCATGTTGATACCATCTACGATTGCTTTGTTGGCCTTCGGGTCAACAGACGAGATGGAACCCGTCTTGCCCTTGTCCTTGCCAGCAAGCACGATGACTTTGTCACCTTTGCGAAGTTTAGCAGCCATTACAGCACCTCCGGCGCAAGCGAGATAATCTTCATGAAGTTTTTGGCGCGCAGTTCGCGAACAACTGGGCCGAAGATACGTGTACCTACGGGCTCGTTCGAGTTGTTCAGAATGACGGCGGCGTTACGATCGAAACGGATGGCTGTGCCATCGTCACGACGAACTTCTTTGGCTGTGCGAACGACGACGGCTTTACGCACGTCACCCTTTTTCACACGACCGCGAGGGATGGCTTCCTTGACCGACACGACAATGATGTCGCCGACGGATGCGTATTTACGCTTGGAACCACCCAATACCTTGATGCACTGAACACGGCGAGCGCCGCTGTTGTCAGCAACATCCAGGTTGGTCTGCATCTGGATCATTTGGTTTCTCCCGACCTTCTGGGGGGCGATGCGTGCCCTATCCCCAGGGTTTCGATTAAGTTGGTCCGCCCGAAATGGGCATCTCGCTCGTGCCTTTGCGCCTTGCTGCCCTCAGTGTCAAGGGAACAAGACGTTCAGACCCGAGCGAGCAGCGCCTTAAGCCTCAGCGGCTTGCAGCACTTCCCAACGTTTGGTTTTCGACTTTGGTGCACATTCGATGATGCGAACGCTGTCGCCCACTTTGAATGTGTTGTTCTCATCGTGAGCCCGGTACTTTTTGGACTTACGGATGGTTTTCTTCAGAACCGGGTGTGTAAAGCGACGCTCTACGGATACGGTTACTGTCTGTTCGTTGGCATCGCTTGTCACGGTGCCTGTTAGGATACGTTTGGGCATACTCTCAGGCTCCTATTATTCTGCAGATGCCGCGGCAGCGGCTTTCTGGTTAAGAACGGTTTTGACACGTGCGACGTCACGCTTAACGGTCTTCAAACGTGCGGCATTTTCCAGCTGGCCAGTGGCTTGCTGAAAACGCAGGTTGAAGGATTCTTTCTTGAGGTTAACAAGCTCATCCCGGAGCTGGTCCGGCGTCTTGTCGTGTAGTTCTTTGGCGTTCATCGCCTCATCCTTTCGACATCACCAGTAGGCCCCTTATGGGTGACCATGATTCTGGTGGAGTTCATGTGAAAGCTTCCTCTACATGCCCTACCCTACTTTGGCAAGCGAGGTTTCTGCAAAACCGTATCGCCACCCTGCGCTGGCTGATGTAGAACGGCCCTATGTCACAGATAGAATCCCTTTTCGTCACCCGCCTTTACCGCGCCGCTTTGTCAGAGCACGGTCAACCCGTCGACCCGTCCGAGCTTGAGGCCGCGTGCCTGTCCATCGCCGAGGATGACGAGGCCGGCCAGGAGTGGTGCGAGGAACATGATTTCCCCGGCTACACCAGCTATGCGTCGTTGACGGATCTGCCATGGCGGTTCCCGATCTTTAAGACGGTCAGAAAAGCGCTGGATAAACACGTCAAAGCCTTTGCCAAGGATCTGGCGTTTGATCTGGACGGGCGCAAGCTCAAGCTTGAAGACATCTGGATCAATATCCTGCCCGAGGGCGGCATCCATACGGCGCATATCCACCCGCATTCGGTCATCTCTGGCACAACCTATGTGGCGATGCCCGAAGGGACCAGTGCGCTCAAGCTCGAAGATCCGCGTCTGCCAATGATGATGGCAGCCCCCGGTCGCCAAAAAGACGCACCCCAAGAGCTGCGCCAGTTCGTTTATGCAAAGCCCGTCGTCGGTGACGTGCTGCTCTGGGAAAGCTGGCTGCGCCACGAGGTGCCGATGAACATGTCCGAAGAAGACCGTATTTCGGTCTCATTCAACTACGCCTGGGGTTAACCACGCTTGGGCGGTGCCGCTTTGCGCGCCGCCTCTTGCTCTTTCACGGCCGCCTTCTCTTCTTTGGTCAGCTTGTTGCCCCACTGATTGTTGCTAAGCCCCAAATCGTCCGGCATCGGCTTTGTCTTACCCTTCTTGATCGTACCACCTTTATTCAAAAACTCTTTGATGAGGTCTGCGTCGGTGGTGGGCTTGGGCACGTGTTTCATTATCAGTTCCTTTAGGCAGGCTACGCCAAGCCTATGCGCCATATGCGGCGCTGACTAGGCCCTGCAACCGCTTATTCACGAGACATCAATGTTTCAGAAACAACGCCGCGGATCACGTCACCGCGCGGTTGCCCTAATGTGACTGGGAATAGCTGTGCCGTGGTGCCATCTCGGGCCCGATAACCACGCAGATGCGCACATAAGGAAGCCCCACGTGAATACTACGAACCCAAGCCCCCTGCCCGCTCTTGCCCTTGCCGGGCTGATTGGTGAACTCACCTTCGAAGCCTATGCATGGCTCGCGTCCCCGATCCTGTTCGGCGTCAAGCTAGAGCCGGCCAATCTTGTCATTGGTCTCAGCAAAAAACTGGGGAGCGTCAACCTGCCCTATGCCGCCGCCTTTGCCATCCACTTTCTGATCGGGGCATTGGGATTTGCCGCCGTGGTTTTCCTGACCAAGCGGGTCACGAAGCTTGGATTTCTTGGCTCAGGCGTCCTTGCGGGTATTGTGTTGTGGTTTGTGGCCCAGGGTGTGCTGGCACCGCTAATGGGGCGCAGCTTTATGATGGGGTTCGGCAGCTATACGCAGTCTTCATTTGTCGGACATGTCGGCATGACAATCGTGATCGCACTGGTATGGAAAAAACTACTGAACCAAACCGCGGGTCCCTCGGCCTGAAGACGACGGAGGCAAACCCACTTTAACGAAAAAACCCCCGCTGATTACTCAGCGGGGGTTTTCCATTTTAAAGCAACATCTCCGGCGCGTGCCGGAGCGCTGGTTTTACCAATCTTCGCGAACAACGACGCGCGTTTTGATCGGCAGCTTCATCGCGGCAAGACGCAGAGCTTCTTGTGCAACGTCCTCGGAGACACCGTCGATCTCGAACATTACACGGCCTGGCTTGACCTTGCAGACCCAACGATCCACGGAACCTTTACCTTTACCCATACGAACTTCGATGGGCTTTGCGGTGACAGGTACATCCGGGAAAATACGGATCCAGACACGGCCTTGACGTTTCATGTGACGCGTCATGGCACGACGAGCAGCTTCGATCTGGCGTGCGGTTACCCGCTCGGGCTCGAGAGCCTTCAGACCGTAGGTGCCAAAGTTCAGGTCAGACCCGCCCTTTGCCAGACCTTTGATCCGACCTTTGTGCTGCTTGCGGAATTTAGTACGCTTTGGTTGTAGCATCTCTCATTCCCCCTTAGCGACGACCGCCGGCACCGCGAGGTGCTGGGCCGTCTTGCATTTCTTGTGCCTTACGGTCACGCGCTGCCGGGTCATGTTCCATGATCTCGCCTTTGAAGATCCAGGTCTTGATCCCGATGATGCCATAGGCAGTCATCGCTTCGACATGTGCGTAATCGATGTCTGCACGCAGAGTGTGGAGCGGCACGCGGCCTTCACGATACCATTCGGTACGCGCGATTTCTGCACCACCCAGACGACCAGCAACGTTCACGCGGATACCCAGGGCACCCATACGCATGGCGTTCTGTACCGCACGCTTCATGGCACGACGGAAAGAAACCCGGCGTTCCAGCTGTTGTGCGATGGATTCACCAACAAGGGCTGCGTCCAGCTCTGGCTTGCGAACTTCAACGATGTTGAGGTGCAGGTCAGATTTAGTGATCTTGGCGATTTTCTGGCGCAGACCTTCGATGTCTGCACCTTTCTTGCCGATGATCACACCGGGGCGCGCTGTGTGGATCGTAACGCGGCACTTCTTGTGTGGGCGTTCGATGATCACACGGGCGATACCAGCCTGTGCACATTCTTTCTTGATGAAGTCACGGATGGCAAGGTCTTCGAGCAGAAGATCACCATAGTCCTTCGTATCGGCGTACCAGCGGCTGTCCCAGGTGCGGTTGACCTGAAGACGCATACCGATCGGATTTACTTTGTTACCCATCAGGCTTGCTCCTCAACTTGACGCACGACGATCGTGATTTCCGAAAACGGCTTGATAATCTTGCCGAAACGGCCACGCGCACGCGGACGACCACGTTTCATGATCAGGTTTTTGCCGACATATGCTTCGGCAACGACCAGTTCATCCACGTCAAGGTTGTGGTTGTTTTCGCCGTTCGCGATGGCGGACTGAAGGCATTTCTTCACGTCCAGTGCGATCCGCTTTTTGGAGAAGGTCAGGTCCGTAAGGGCCTTGTCTACCTTCTTGCCACGGATCATCGCGGCGACGAGGTTCAGTTTCTGCGGGCTTGTGCGAAGCATGCGCAGTTTTGCACGGGCTTCGTTATCAGCCACGCGGCGGGGATTCTTATCCTTGCTCATGGCTTATTTCCGCTTCGCTTTTTTGTCGGCTGCGTGACCATAATAGGTGCGAGTTGGCGAATACTCACCAAACTTCTGACCAATCATCTCTTCGCTGACGTTTACAGGGATGTGCTTGTGACCGTTGTACACACCGAACGTCAGGCCAACAAACTGTGGCAAGATCGTGGAACGGCGCGACCAAATCTTGATCACTTCGCTGCGACCGCTTTCGCGGGAGGCTTCGGCCTTTTTGAGGACATAAGAGTCAACAAAAGGACCTTTCCATACTGAACGAGACATCTATTAACGCCCCTTCTTCTTGGCGTGGCGCGAGCGTAGGATAAGCTTGCTGGACGCTTTGTTCTTGTTGCGGGTTTTTGCACCCTTTGTGGGCTTGCCCCAAGGCGTAACAGGGTGACGACCACCCGATGTACGGCCTTCACCACCACCGTGAGGGTGGTCGATCGGGTTCATAACAACACCACGTACCGAAGGGCGGATACCCTTGTGACGCATGCGGCCCGCTTTACCGAAGTTCTGGTTGGAGTTGTCAGGGTTGGACACGGCACCAACGGTGGCCATGCATTCCTGACGCACCAGACGCAGTTCGCCCGAGGACAAACGGATCTGAGCGTATCCACCATCACGGCCTACGAATTGTGCGTAGGTACCGGCGGCGCGTGCGATCTGGCCGCCTTTGCCTGGCTTCATTTCGATGTTGTGAACGATTGTACCGATAGGCATGCCCGAAAATGGCATAGCGTTACCAGGCTTGATGTCGGCCTTGGCCGAGGAAATCACCTTGTCGCCGACAGCGATACGCTGTGGTGCCAGGATGTAAGCCTGTTCGCCGTCTTCGTACTGGATCAGTGCGATGAATGCGGTCCGGTTAGGGTCATATTCGATCCGTGCGACAACAGCGGACATGTCCAGCTTGTTGCGTTTGAAATCGACGATACGGTAAAGGCGCTTTGCCCCACCGCCTGTGCGACGCATTGTGATCCGTCCGGTGTTGTTCCGACCGCCTGATTTGGTCAAACCCTGAGTAAGGGATTTGACCGGGCGGCCTTTCCAAAGCTCCGAACGGTCGATCAGTACCAGCCCACGCTGGCCTGGCGTCGTCGGTTTGTACGACTTGAGTGCCATGTTCTCTGTCTTCCGTTTTGCTTGTCCCCGGCCCCGTCGTGATGGTGCCGAGATGGTTGTAGGGCCCCGAAGGTCCCCAATTTATAGTGCCAGACAAAGAACCCCTTTGCCGGACGTTGCGTGCGGCTAGAACCTACCAACGCGCAAAACGACACAGCCCCGGACGAATCCGGGGCACTGCCGATGGGGTCGTTTAGGGTAGGATCACCCGAGGGTCAAGGGAGCGTCGGGGAATAGTCGGCAAAAGCCCACTGACCTGACAATAACGCGTCTTATTGCGCCATCGACTTGATCTTGCGCGCCACGCTTTGCACGGACGGATCAGCCGCCTTCGGTACAATCCGGTACACTGCGTTCACAAAGCAAAACAGAGAGAACATCAGCAACCCTGCGCAGAGAAGCCCCACCAGAATGCGCCCATAGGCCTGCTGGTGCAACCATTCAAAAGCCGCATCAATGCCGCCAGCATCTGATGCATTCGCGCTCATCGCGGCGTAGACGATCAGACCGCCGATGATCACCACAACAACCCCCTGCGCGGCGACACCGATGCGCAAAACCGGGTTCCAGTGCATGGTAAAGTGGTTAGCCTCCAGATGTTCGCGATATGACTGCGAGGCTGCTTTGTAGAAATAGTAAAATCCCGTTCCCATGGTGACCAGTCCGACGCCGCCGACAACCCACACGCCGGCTGGCGTTTGAAGGAACTGGTTCAAGAGCTCTTTGCTGCTAGACCCCGATGACGACACTCCCAGCACGGTGACGGCCAAGGCACCGATTGCGCCATGGATGACGCCAGTCACCAGCATCCCCAGCCGCGCGACAATACCTTTTGCCCCCGACCCGTAAGCCTCAAGATCCCAAAAACTATCAACAGCGCGCCAGATCGCATAGGCAAACATACCCGTAGCAATTGCAAAAATCACGGCAAAGCCGGTCGCTCCGTCCAACGATTGCAGTGTAGATTTTGTGCCCTCAGCCTGCCCACCCGACAGTACGGACCACAAGGATAGCCCAGCGACCACCAGATAAACCAACCCGCGTCCGGCATAGCCGGTTCGCATGATCGGCACGGCCCAGGAGAAGTCATCGGGGTCGATGTGAGATAGAATTTCCGATCGGGTGGATTGATGGCTGTTGGCTGACATAGTGACGATATCCCTTCGCGCAAAGCCGGCACCGGAAAGCGGGGCCCCTACTTTGATGACGTGTGGGACAACAACGCACCGCCGGTCGGCAAGTTCCCGCGAATGGGCCTAAACAGGCAGCGTCACTCCAAACGCAATCGCCAAATAGGAAAAGGCCCCCCACCTTGCGGTGAGGGGCCTTTCATTTTTCGCGTCCAGTCTGACTTACAGACCGGTGGATACGTCGATGGTGTTACCCTCTTCGAGCATAACGTAAGCCTTCTTAACGTCCTTCCGGCGACCCATCTGGCCGCGGAAACGCTTTGCCTTGCCTTTGGTGATGGACGTGTTCACGGCCTTCACTTTGACACCAAAGAGAGCTTCAACAGCTTCTTTGATCATTGGCTTGTTGCTGTCGATCGCGACTTCGAAAACGACGGCGTTGTGCTCGGAAGCCATCGTCGCTTTTTCAGTGATGATCGGCTTGCGGATCACATCGTAATGTTCGTGCTTGGCGCTCATTTCAAACGGGCCTCCAGTGCTTCGATCCCTGCTTTGGTGATCACGAGTGTATCACGCTTAAGGATGTCATAGACGTTTGCACCCATCGTCGGCAGGATATCCAGACCTTCGATGTTGCGCGCGGCTTGCAAGAAGTTCTCATTTACCGAGGCACCATCGATGATCAACGCGCGTTTCCAGCCCAGGTTCTTAACCTGTTTGGCCAAAGCTGCGGTTTTCCCATCCGAGTTTACATCGTCGATGATAACCAGGCTGCCTGTTTTTGCCTTGGCAGACAAAGCGTGGCGCAGACCCAGTTTGCGGAACTTCTTGGTCAGTTCGTGGCCGTGGCTACGCGGGGTTGGACCCTTGTAGATACCACCCTTACGGAAGATCGGTGCAGAACGTGCGCCGTGGCGTGCGCCGCCGGTGCCTTTCTGACGATAGATCTTCTTGGTCGAATAGCTAACCTCGGACCGTGTCTTGACCTTGTGCGTACCCTGCTGCGCGTTGTTACGCTGCCAGCGGACAACACGGTGCAGAATGTCGGCGCGTGGCTCAAGACCGAACAGGGCCTCGTCCAAGTCTACCGAACCGGCTGCGCCGCCGTCGAGTTTGATGACATCAAGTTTCATTCGTCACCTTCCTTCTTGTCCGACTCAATGGATGCTTCGGCTTCGGCAAGGGCGGCAGCTTCGGTTGCTGCTTGCTCTTCAGCCAAGCGTGCTGCTTCGGCTTCGGCTTCTGCGGCTGCTGCTGCGGCGGCTTCTTCAGCTGCTTTAGCGGCTTCGTCTGCAGCAGATTTCAAAGCGGCAGGTAGGATTGCATCTTCGGGGAACGGCTTTTTCACCGCATCCTTAACAGTCACCCAACCACCTTTGGAGCCTGGAACGGCGCCTTTGACCATGATCAGACCACGTACGCTGTCAGTTTTGACAACTTCAAGGTTCTGAGTGGTAACACGAGCAGAACCCATGTGACCGGCCATTTTCTTGCCTTTGAAAACCTTGCCCGGATCCTGACACTGACCGGTGGAACCGTGCGAACGGTGAGATACGGAAACACCGTGTGTCGCGCGCAGACCACCAAAGTTGTGACGCTTCATCGCGCCCTGAAAGCCCTTACCGATGGAAGTGCCTGCAACGTCAACATACTGACCAGCAAAGTAATGATCGGCGATGATTTCTTCGCCGACGTTCAACATGGCTTCTGGGTCGATGCGGAATTCCGCGACCTTACGCTTTGGTTCAACCTTTGCTGCTGCAAAGTGACCGCGCATGGCTTGCGACGTCCGTTTAACCTTGGCTGTACCTGCGCCGAGCTGAACAGCTGTGTAGCCGTCCCGTTCGATGGTACGCTGAGCAACAACCTGAAGTTTGTCGAGCTGAAGAACGGTCACAGGGATCTGCTTGCCGTCTTCCATGAACAAACGGGTCATGCCCATCTTTTTTGCAATAACGCCTGAGCGCAACATAATATTACCCTCCTACGCTTATGACTGCAGCTTGATCTCGACGTCCACACCAGCGGCCAGGTCGAGCTTCATCAGCGCGTCCACGGTCTGGGGGGTCGGATCAACGATATCCAGCAGGCGCTTGTGCGTGCGGATTTCGAACTGGTCACGGGATTTCTTGTCAACGTGTGGGCCACGCAGAACAGTGAATTTCTCAATCTTGTTCGGCAGCGGGATTGGGCCGCGAACAGATGCACCGGTACGCTTGGCGGTGTTGACGATTTCTTGTGTGGACGCATCCAGCACGCGGTAATCGAACGCCTTCAAACGGATGCGGATGTTTTGGCTTTGTGCCATATGTCATCATCCCTCATTGGGGGTAGAAACGAAGAGGAAGAGACGCCTCATCACGGCCCTTCATTGCGTTTTGTCGTAAATCAAACGGGGCGCGTAAAAACGCACCCCGCTGAGACTTTCGCTCTATAGGTCAGGTCACGCCATGAGGCAAGGGGTGAATCCGTTGTTTCGCGCAAATCCGCCTTGTGGACCGCCGCTTGGCGATCGTCAAAACGGCAAAAAAGCCCAGATATGACGCAGCGCGAGCACGATAAATGACAGGACTGTTGCAGCGAGTGCCAGGATAAAACGCGCGCGTTTTTGCTCGCGTAGTTTGGACACCATCAACAGCTCATAGGCCAGCTCGTCTTCCCAATCCACCTCCGCCACGGCGGCTTTAAGCGCTTCGACCGTGGGATAGCGCGAGGTCTGCACATAAAGCGCGCGTCGCACGCCGGCTGCCCCTCCGTCCGGAACCTTCGAGACGGACCGACGCGATGGATAAAGCACATAGCCAAATAGGAACAGCGGGGCCATCACCACGGACCAGAAGACCAGTACGAACACGATCCCGGACTGTGCAGCACCGGGCAAGCCACCCACAACCGCCGCAACGATGTTCAGGGTAAACGTATATCCGATACCGACAATTTGAGCCTTTGTATCATAGCCCCGCACGGTGGCCTGCGCCTCTTCCAGCGCGATCTGAAAATACTGCCGGCGGTGCGCAGCGCTGCCGGCATCGGAGGGGGGTGTCATCGATTCGCCTTTTCGTGGGATAAATATTGCTATGCGGCCCTATACGGCTTTGAACCCCTTCGCCCGCAAAAAAGGCCGCCCCCTTACAGGAGCGGCCTTCGTTTTGTCAGCTGTCAGCGGGGTGACCCGCCAGCGGCTTATTCGTTGATCTTGGAAACAACGCCCGCGCCAACGGTACGACCGCCTTCGCGGATCGCGAAGCGCAGACCGTCTTCCATTGCAACGGGTGCGATCAGTTCAACGTCGAACTGAAGGTTGTCACCTGGCATAACCATTTCCGTACCTTCGGGAAGGTTAACGGTGCCGGTTACATCGGTTGTACGGAAGTAGAACTGTGGACGGTAGTTCGCGAAGAACGGCGTGTGACGGCCACCCTCTTCTTTGGTGAGGATATACGCCTCGGCAGTGAACTTTGTGTGTGGGTTAACCGACTTAGGCTTACACAAAACCTGACCGCGCTCAACGCCTTCACGCTCGATACCGCGCAGAAGAACACCAACGTTATCGCCAGCTTCCCCACGATCCAGCAGCTTGCGGAACATTTCAACGCCGGTACAAGTGGTTGTCTTCGTGTCACGGATACCAACGATTTCAATGCTGTCGCCAACGTTGATCACGCCACGCTCGATACGGCCGGTCACAACAGTACCACGACCGGAGATCGAGAATACGTCTTCCACTGGCATCAGGAACGGCTGGTCAACAGCGCGTGCTGGTGTCGGGATATATTCGTCAACAGCGGCCATCAACTTGCGGATGGATTCCTCACCAATTTCGGGCTGAGTGCCGTTCATTGCGTGCAGAGCCGAACCAGGAATCACAGGCATGTCGTCGCCTGGGTAGTCGTAGGAAGACAGCAATTCGCGGATTTCCATTTCCACCAATTCCAGCAGCTCTTCGTCGTCAACCTGGTCAACTTTGTTCATGTAGACAACCATGGTCGGGATACCAACCTGGCGACCGAGCAGGATGTGCTCGCGGGTTTGTGGCATGGGGCCATCAGCCGCGTTCACAACCAAGATCGCGCCGTCCATCTGTGCCGCACCGGTGATCATGTTTTTCACATAGTCAGCGTGGCCGGGGCAGTCGACGTGTGCGTAGTGACGTGCTTCGGTTTCATATTCAACGTGCGCGGTCGAAATGGTGATACCGCGTGCTTTTTCTTCGGGCGCGCCGTCGATTTGGTCATAGGCGCGGAAGTCGCCGAAGTATTTCGTGATCGCAGCGGTCAACGTCGTTTTACCGTGGTCAACGTGACCAATGGTACCGATGTTAACGTGTGGTTTATTACGTTCAAACTTTGCCTTAGCCATGGTG